>JBIIJP010000024.1:0-30622 GCA_044233645.1 Methylocystis sp.
TTACCGTCATCCGACCCATGGATCGTATCCCATGCCCCGCAGCTTGCCTCGCTCATAAAGACGACTTTGCCACGAAGCTTCGACGATCTTCCGACGCAACAAAAGGCGGCTCACGCCGCAGGGTTACGGAGCTTAGCGCTGAGATACTTCTTCCTTCTCAAGAACTCTGCATAATCCTTTGCCGTAAATATCAGGCTCACAGGATCCGATACGCAACCATGGATTTTGAATATCTCTCCAACAGATATGCTTCCAGCTTGGATTATTTGTTGGCCGACGATTGGGGTGTATTCAGGAAAAACCAATTCAAGAAACTGGTCGTAATTGGTCGTCACGAGAGCGTGCGGCTTTATTGATCTGATAGATTCGATTTCCGCTTTCAGCTTTGCATCTTGGTTCGTAGGCACTTCCTTAGGAGTAATCGAACGAAGATATTCAGCTATCTTGAATTTTATGTACGCTTCCTGAGGGATCGCTTCATTAAACATATCCTCGGGGAAAGAAACCTTCCCCTCTCCCCAAGCCCATTCTTGGTAGAATCCTGCAAATGCCTCTCCGATACGAAGCATGTCACCGCCGTAAGTCTGCTTGTAATAGGCGTAATCCTTTTCAATTCGTGGACACTTTCTTGCGAGGTGGGAAAGAAGGTCATCCCAGCTTGGTCCATTGAAGTGTCTTCGTGAAAATCCTGAGCCAATAAAAAGTATTGGTTGGCATGCTTTTGTTTTTAGACACGAAGCAATTTGGGCAATTATTTCATCTTTGTAATCTTCATATTTTGTTGGCATGTTCCCAAACTACCCCTGATTCCGAGGGTTAATATGAACAGAAATTTATTGCCTTCAGACTAAATTGAAATATCCAGTTATGCCAACCATGCCGTTTCTAAAGTTTCTGGCTTTTGCTTAACGCTTGATCTGATTTAACTGAAAAAGTTTTGTCACGTATTTCACTTCCGAATTATTTCAGTAAAATCATCTCAGAACAAAGCCTTTTAAGTATAATTCCATCTAATATATATGTGTTAAATTGAGAGACGATTTTAAGCAAATATTTTCAAATACGATCAAATTTGTGTTCTTTGGTAGCGGAGGAGGGATTCGAACCCCCGACACAAGGATTATGATTCCTCTGCTCTAGCCGACTGAGCTACTCCGCCCCGGCGGCCGTGGAGACCGCGAGAGATCAGCGGTATAGGTCGCCCGCCCGCGCCTCGTCAAGACGCGCGACAGATGGCCCTCTCGCCGCGTCCCGGCCCGCCGCCGCCCGGCCCCGACAGGGGCGGCGCGCCGGTCGCCACAGGCCTGCACGGAAAGCCTTTTCTTTAGGTTTCGGCCGTGCGACAAGCCGAACGCGGGGAGCCTTTGGGCGGATCGCGCGGCGTTGCGACGAAACCGGTTGGACCAACCCTTTCGACCCAGGCCCTTTCGATAAGGAAATCATTCGGGTAACGCGCCCATGTCGGTCAAGCACCCCATCATTTCCATCACCGGCTCGTCGGGCGCGGGCACCAGCTCGGTCAAGGCGACCTTCGAGCAGATTTTCCGTCGCGAGCGCATCGAGGTCGCCTATGTCGAGGGCGATAGCTTCCATCGCTACGACCGGGAGGCGATGAAGCTGAAGATGGCCGAGGCGCAGGCGACCGGCAATGTCCATTTCAGCCATTTCGGACCGGGCGCCAATCTGCTGCCGGAGCTTGAGACCCTGTTTCGTGAATATGGCGAGACGGGCTCCGGCCGTTACCGCCACTACGCGCATGACGAAAACGAAGCGGCGCGGCTCGGCGTCGCGCCGGGGACCTTCACCCGCTGGGAGGAGCTGCCCCCCAACACCGATGTGCTCTTCTACGAGGGGTTGCATGGCGCCGTTGTCACCGACGACGTGAATGTCGCGCGCTACGCCGATCTGAAGATCGGCGTCGTGCCGGTGATCAATCTGGAGTGGACACAGAAACTCCATCGCGACCGCAATTCACGCGGCTACACCACCGAGGCCGTGACCGAGACCATCCTGCGCCGGATGCACGATTACGTGCATTACATCTGTCCGCAATTCTCCGAGACGGACATTAATTTCCAGCGCGCGCCGACGGTCGACACCTCCAATCCCTTTGTCGCGCGTTCGATCCCGACGCCCGACGAGTCGATTGTCGTTATCCGCTTCCGAGAACCGCGCGGGGTCGATTTTCCCTATCTCGTCAACATGATCTCCGGTAGCTGGATGTCGCGGGCCAATTCCATCGTCATTCCCGGCAACCGGCTTGATCTCGCCATGCAACTCGTCCTGACGCCGCGCATTCTCGAGCTCGTCAGACGCAAAAAATCCGTTCTCTGAAAGAAGAAGAAATGTCCGACACCGCACACACGACCGTCAGCCTGCGCGATTGCGCCAACGCTATTCGCGCCCTGGCCATGGATGCGGTCGAAAAAGCCAAATCCGGTCATCCTGGCATGCCGATGGGCATGGCCGATGTGGCGACAGTGCTATTTCAGCGGGTGATGAAATTCGATGCGGCGCGACCGGACTGGCCGGATCGCGACCGCTTCGTATTGTCCGCCGGCCATGGTTCGATGCTGCTCTATGCGCTGCATTACCTGCTCGGCTATCCCGATATGACACGCGCCGATCTGGAGAACTTTCGCCAGTTGCATGCGCCGACCGCCGGCCATCCCGAATATGGCCATGCGCCGGGGATCGAGACCACGACCGGACCGCTGGGGCAGGGGCTCGCCACCGCCGTCGGCATGGCCATCGCCGAGCGAATGGCCGCCGCGCGCTTTGGCGACGATCTTGTCGATCATCGCACCTATGTCATCGCCGGCGATGGCTGTTTAATGGAAGGGCTGAGCCAGGAGGCGATCGATCTCGCGGGCCATCTGAAGCTCTCGAAACTGATCGTTCTGTGGGACGACAACGCCATCTCCATTGATGGGCCGACATCGCTCGCGACCTCGACCGATCAACTCGCGCGCTTTGCGGCGGCGGGCTGGCGCGTCGCGCGGGTCGACGGCCACGATCCAGAAGCCGTGCATACGGCGCTGCTCTCGGCGCAAACATCGGATCGCCCGACGATGATCGCTTGCAAGACCGTGATCGGTTATGGCGCGCCGGGCAAGCAGGGCAAGGAATCCGCGCATGGCGCGCCGCTCGGCGCCGAGGAGATCGCCGCCGCAAGGGAAACGCTCGGCTGGCCCCATGCGCCTTTTGAGTTGCCCGACGCTATTCTGAAGGACTGGCGCGCCGCCGGCGCGCGCGGCGCCGCCGTCGCCGCCGATTGGGAAAAGCGACGCGCCGCCTCGCCGCGCGGCGGGGCCTTCAGCGCCTTCCTGAACGGCGACGTCGCCGCCGAGGTCGCTGGCCCGCTTGCGGCTTTTCGCGCCCGGATGGCGGAGGAAAAGCCCAAGATCGCCACCCGCAAATCCTCGGAGATGGCGCTCGGCGTCATCAATGACGCGACGCAAGCGACCATTGGCGGCTCGGCCGATCTCACCCATTCCAATTTCACCATCACCAAAGGCATGGGCTCGGTCCGCGCCGATGATTTCTCGGGCCGCTACATCCATTACGGCGTGCGCGAATTCGGCATGGCGGCGGCGATGAACGGCCTCGCGCTGCATGGCGGCTTCACGCCCTATGGCGGCACCTTTATGGTGTTCTCGGATTATGCGCGCGGCGCCATTCGCCTGTCGGCGCTGATGGGCCTGCGCGTCATCTATGTGCTCACACACGACTCCATCGGTCTGGGCGAAGACGGGCCGACGCATCAGCCGGTCGAACATCTCGCGACGCTGCGCGCGCTGCCCAATCTCTATGTGTTCCGACCCGCCGACGCGATCGAGACCGCCGAATGCTGGGAGATCGCGCTTGCCTCGCCCAACACCCCATCGGCGCTGAGCCTGTCGCGGCAAAATCTGGCGACGCTGGAGCGCCCGGTCTCCGAAAATCTTTCGGCCCGCGGCGCCTATGTGCTGCGCGAGCCGGCGGGCGGCCGCGACGTGACGCTGCTCGCCACCGGCTCCGAGGTGGAGCTGGCGCTGACCGCAGCCGACCAGCTCGCCGCAAAAGGGATCAAGGCCGCCGTCGTCTCCATGCCGTGCTGGGAGCTGTTCGAGGCGCAGACGCCGAACTATCGCGCCGGGGTGCTGGGAACGGCGCCGCGTGTTGGCGTCGAGGCGGCGGTGCGGCTCGGCTGGGATCGCTGGCTCGGCGACCTCGGCGCCTTCATCGGCATGAGCGGCTTCGGCGCCAGCGGACCGGGACCGGAGCTTTACAAACATTTCGGGATCACGCCGGAGGCGGTCGTCGCGGCGGCGGAGGGGTTGTTGTGAGCGAACCGGCCGACGAGGGCGGAACGAGTCTCGACCAGTTTGTGGCCACGGCAGTCGCCTAAGCGGTTTCGGCGCTGCGGACCGCGTAATATTTCGCGGAAAGGAAAGGACGAACCGATTGGGCCGAGTTCGGCCGCATCATAAGCCGAAAGGGAGGGGAAGCGCCTCGGGCGGGAGACGAGATTCCGGAGGGCTTTGAAGGAAGCGCCAAGCCGTGAGCGGGACGGTGAGCGAGACAACGATTTGATTGATTCGCTCTGATTACTCTCCACAACGATAAAATTCGCGTTCCGATCTCGCTAGACTCTGTCGTGCTTGAACATCGCAGATACGCTACCCCTCGTAATTAACCGCCTTGCCAAGCCCTGAAGTTCTCGTTATGTTCTAGTTTATTAAGGAGGCTCAATTGGCGGCAAAATTTTTCGAAGAACGCATGGACCAGTCTGAGGTTAAAGCTCGGATCGTGCAAAAGTATTTCTATGCGTGGGCAAAGGTGATTGGCTCGGCTGTTAAACGCAATGGAGGTAAGCTTGCATATATCGATCTATATGCTGGCCCTGGAAGGTATAAGGACGGATCTGCGTCAACACCGCTAATGGTGTTAGAGAATGCTATTGCAGATGCGGATTTATCAGAGATGTTGGTCGCGCTCTTCAATGATGCCAATAAGGATTTCACCAATAGTTTACAAAAAGAAATCGATGCTCTCCCGGGCATTGCGAAGCTCAAAAACAAGCCCAGCGTGATGTGCGGAGAAGTCGACAAAGATGCGGCTGAATTTTTTGCATCCACTCGACTGATTCCATCATTCACCTTCGTGGACCCATTCGGCTACAAGGGTCTTTCATTGAAGATTGTGAATGGCGTTATCAAGGACTGGGGCTGCGACTGTGTGTTTTTCTTCAACTACAGTCGCATTAATGCAGGCATCTGCAACTCTATTGTTGACCATCACATTGATGAGCTTTTCGGGAAAGAGAGGGCGAATAGGCTAAGGGAAATTCTTCCCGGTAAATCGCCCGACCAGCGAGAGGTCTTGATTCTTGAAGAACTGGCTCAAGCCATAAAGGAGATGGGAGGAGATTTCGTCTTGCCGTTCAAATTCAAGAACGCGTCCGGCAAACGCACTTCTCACAGCCTTGTTTTCGTTTCAAAGCATTTCAGAGGCTACGAGATCATGAAGGACATCATGGCCCGTGAGAGCTCCGCGCAGGATCAAGGGATTCCTTCGTTCACTTATTGCCCAGCAGATGCATCAACGCCCCTGCTTTTTTCACTCGCTCGTCCACAAGAGGCGTTAATTCAGGATTTGCTCGATAAATATGCAGGGAAAACGACAACGCTTGAATCGATTTATCCAGTTCACAGCATAGATACTCCCTATGTTAAGAGGAACTATAAAGATGCTCTTCTGGAGCTTGAGCGCAAAGAAGTCATCAAAACCAATCCTCCGAAGCGCAGGCCTCATACTTTCGCTGATCACGTGGCGATAACCTTCCCGAGTTGTGGTTATGGCAAATAACTCCGCCATTGAGTGGACAGAGGCAACTTGGAACCCAGTTGCGGGATGCAGCATTATTTCACCAGGGTGCAGCAACTGCTACGCTATGCGAATGGCGAGCCGATTAGAAGCAATTGGGCAAGTCAAATACTCTGGACTCACGCGCGTCTCGGGAAGGCGCCCCAAATGGAATGGTAAAATAAATCTCGACTGGGACGGGCTTGAAATTCCCAAGCGTTGGCGCACTGGCAAGATTATTTTTGTTAACTCTATGTCGGACTTATTCCACGAGGATGTCCCCTTTGACTTCATAAAGGCAGTTTTCATGACCATGAAAAATACTCCGCAGCATACCTATCAAGTGCTTACGAAGCGCGCTGAACGACTTGAGTCGATATCGCAAGAATTATGCTGGCCGTCGAATGTGTGGATGGGTGTAAGTGTTGAGTCTAAAGATTACACCTCTCGAATTGACTGCCTGAGGCGATGTGGTGCAGCGATCAAGTTTCTCAGTCTGGAACCGCTTCTGGGGCCTATCGACAATGTAAATCTGGATGGCATCGATTGGGCTATTGCAGGCGGTGAGAGTGGGCCCGGAGCGCGCGCTATGAGGGCAGAGTGGGTTCGTTCTATACGTGATCAGTGTGCAAGGAAGGGAGTCGCCTTCCATTTTAAGCAATGGGGCGGAGTAAATAAGAAGAAAGCAGGCCGACTACTGGACGGGCGAACATGGGATGAAATGCCAGCGATAGCTTCCGCCGCACGAGAGCCACACGATCTATTTGCTTAATTGAGATCGTCCCAGGCTGCAGCACACGTCGCATAAGTTGGAAGGGGAGTGATGAGTAAATGCTCGATACTTATCACGCCACCCGCCCCGCTGGCCCCATCGGCCTAACCGGTGTAGATAGTCGCGCAAGATTCCCGGCGGAAACGCCGCCGTCCACAGCAGGGAGGCCGCCCTATGGCCCTGATTACGCTCAGACAATTGCTCGATCACGCCGCCGAACACGACTACGGCGTGCCGGCGTTCAACATCAACAATATGGAACAGGGGCTCGCGGTGCTGGAGGCGGCGTCCGCCGTCGATGCGCCGGTGATCATTCAGGCCTCGCGCGGGGCGCGCTCCTACGCCAACGACATCATGCTCGCCAAGATGATCGAGGCGCTGATCGCCATGTATCCCGATATTCCGATTGTCATGCATCAGGATCACGGCAACAGCGAAGCGACCTGCGCCAGCGCCATCCGCTTCGGCTTCTCCTCGGTGATGATGGACGGTTCGCTCAAGGCCGACGGCAAGACCCCGGCCGATTACGCCTATAATGTCGATGTGACGCGGCGCGTCGTCGATCTGGCGCATTGGGTCGGCGCCTCGGTCGAGGGCGAACTCGGCGTGCTCGGCTCGCTGGAGACTGGCGAGGGCGAGAAGGAGGACGGCCACGGCGCCGAGGGCAAGCTCAGCCACGATCAATTGCTGACCGACCCGGCGCAGGCGGTGGATTTCGTCGCCAAGACGAAAGTCGACGCGCTCGCCATCGCCATGGGCACCTCGCATGGCGCCTATAAATTCTCGCGCAAGCCGGATGGCGACATTCTCGCGATGCATGTCATCGAGGAGATTCACCGCAATCTGCCCAACACCCATCTGGTGATGCACGGATCGTCGTCGGTGCCGCAGGATTTGCAGGACGCCTTCAACGCCGCCGGCGGCCAGATGCCGCAAACCTGGGGCGTGCCGGTCGAGGAAATCCAGCGCGGCATCAAATTCGGCGTGCGCAAGATCAACATCGACACCGACTGCCGCATCGCCATGACCGCCGCGATCCGCGATCTGCTCGGCCGCAACAAGGGCGAGTTCGATCCGCGCAAATATCTGAAGCCGGCGCAGGAGGCGATGGTGAAGGTTTGCCGCCAGCGCTACGAAGAGTTCAACACTGCCGGCAAGGCGTCGAAGATCAAGCCGATCCCGATGTCGGAGATGGCGAAGCGCTACGCCAGCGGCGCGCTTGATCCGACCTTCGCGACCAAGCAGGCGGCGGAATAATCCATGAGCGGCGACGTCGTCCTCGCGCCTTCCATCCTCTCGGCCGATTTCGCGCGGCTCGGCGAGGAGGTGCGAGCGATGACCGACGCCGGCGCCGACTGGATTCATCTCGATGTGATGGACGGGCATTTTGTGCCCAACCTCACCTTCGGGCCGGCGGTGGTCGCGGCGCTGCGCCCGCACACCGCCCTGCCGCTCGACGTGCATCTGATGATCGCGCCGGTCGATCCCTACATCGGCGCCTTCGCCGAGGCGGGCGCCGACATCATCACCGTCCACGCCGAGGCGGGGCCGCATCTGCACCGCTCGCTGCAAAAGATCCGCGCGCTCGGCAAGAAGGCCGGCGTCTCGCTTAATCCCGCGACGCCGGAGAGCGCGCTGCGCTATGTCCTCGACGACATCGATCTGGTGCTGGTCATGACCGTCAATCCCGGCTTCGGCGGCCAGAGCTTCATTCCCGCCCAGCTCGACAAATTGCGGGCGATTCGCGAGATGGTCGGCCGCCGGCCGATCTGGCTGCAGGTCGATGGCGGCGTCACGCCCCAGACGACGCCGGACATCGTCGCCGCCGGGGCCAATGCGCTGGTCGCCGGCTCGGCGGCGTTTCGCGGCGGGGCAGGGGCCTACGCCGGCAATCTCGCGGCGCTGCGGCAGGCGGCGGCGCAGGCCGGGGCCATCGCCGTCTAGGCCGGTCGCCGGGCGTAAAGCCGGGTTGCGAAGCGAAGCCTGCGGCTTTATGCAGGACGCGCGTTGGGGCGTCGCCAAGCGGTAAGGCAGCGGATTTTGATTCCGCCATACGGAGGTTCGAATCCTCCCGCCCCAGCCATGATATCTTGCAGAAAATGAAGCCATAACGCCAGCCGGCGTTTTGCTTCACGACCATTTATCTTTCGCGGCGCTTCGCGCTTATCATACAAGAAATACAGCTACCGCCACGACAATTGATCCTTCGGCAGGCGTCCGCTTGGATCGTAGACCGACACCTTGTGCGGGCGGGCGGGCGTCCATTTCCACAGCACGAGATTGTGATCGTCGGGGTTGGCGCCGGGCGCAAAACTCGGAACCAGCGCGCCAGCAGAGCCGGCGTCGATCAGGCGCCGCGCCACGCGCCACGACGGCGGCGTTCGACCCTGCGCCAGATCGGCGAACCATGCGCAGGCCATATCCGGCAGCGCCACGCCGGCGACGGCCCGACCTTCGTCGCTGCGCAAATCGACGATGTCGTCGCAATCGACGTCGTAGGCGCAGAGCACGCAAGGGTCGAGCTTATGCGCGAATCCCTGATTGATTTCCTTGATCGCCGTGGTGATGGCGAGCGCGAGATAGAGCGCCGGGACGCCTTTGGGATTGAAGCGCGCGCCGCGTACGGCGGGGCCGTCGCCAGACAGCGGCAGAAAGGACCAGCGCGGATTGTGCGCCCTGTAGCAGGTCGCGACAAACCGCCGGCCTGCCGTCACGCAAAGCCGCCAGTGGCGAGGTGATCGAGATAGTCGCGCAACGCGCCGGCCTGTCCGTCCTTGACCAGCGCCTCGGCCGTGCGGCCGCCGAAGGCCGCAATCGGCTGGGCGCGATACCAGGCCATGGCCTGCGCCGCGCCGCCCGCCCATTCGGCGACGCGAGAGAGGATTTCCAGCATTTCCCTCAGCCGATGCTGGGTTTTGGGCGCCTGCGCTCGCGCCAGCTTGTACAGCGTTTCGCTGCGAAAGCCGATGGTTTCGGCGAGTTGGCCTTTCGACATGCCGAAAGATTCGGCGACCTTGCCTGCGAGGATGACGCCCTGCGGGCTCATCAATCCGGCGAGCAGCGGCCCCGGCGCCAGCCCGGCCGGTAAAGTGGCGCTCGCCGAAGCCCTGGCCGGCGTCTTGCGAGGGGCGGCAGGGGTGGGGCGAGCGGGCGTCGGACGCGATTTCAGCGCGGTCATGGTCATATCTTTTGCCAGTTATACAAGTTGCAGGATAGGGCAAAATTCGACGTCCGCAAAGCCGCCGCGACAATGACACAGCTGGCGAGGCTGCGGCGGCTATGCCATGGTTTTGCTGCGTCGCAACGAGAACATGACGCTGAAAGCCCGATAATGACGATCCTTCCGCCACTCCCTGAGGCAACCATCGCGCAACTCTTCACGCAGGCGCGCACGCATAATGGCTGGCTTCCCGTCGACGTGCCCGATACGCTTCTGCAGCAGGCCGTCGACATCGCGCGCTGGGGGCCAACAAGCGCCAATTGTTCGCCGCTCCGCATCGTCTTCGTGCGCTCGCCACAGGCAAAAACGCAACTGGCGCCGGCGATGTCGCCGGGCAATCTCGATAAAACCCTCGCCGCGCCGGCGACGGCGATCCTGGGCTACGATCTCGATTTTTATGAGAATCTGCCGCGCCTTTACCCGGCAGCCGACGCCCGGTCGTGGTTTGCGGGCAATGACGCGCTGATCGCGGAGACCGCTTTTCGCAACGGAACCTTGCAGGCGGCCTATTTTCTCCTTGCTCTGCGCGCGCTGGGGCTCGACGCCGGCCCGATGAGCGGCTTCGACAAATCGATAGTCGAGGCGACGTTTTTCGCCGATACGCGCGTCAGGGCGAATTTCCTGATCAATATTGGCTATGGCGATCCGTCGAAACTCTATCCGCGCGGCCCGCGTCTCGCTTTCGACGACATGGCCAAAATTCTGTAGGAGTTATCCGCATGAGCCTGCGCGTCATCCCGGAGCGTTTTCTGCCGCATGTTCTCGCATTGTTGCGCGTCGCCACGGCGCTGATGTTCATGCAGCATGGCTCGGCAAAGCTCTTCGGCGCGCCGCATGTCGCGATGTTCGATGGTCTGAAGCTGTTCTCGCTTCTGGGCGTCGGCGGCGTGCTGGAGCTGGTTGGGGGCCTATTGATGCTGGTGGGCCTGTTTACCCGGCCGGTCGCTTTTGTGCTGTCTGGCGAAATGGCTGTGGCCTATTTCGGATTCCACGCGGCGGAGAGCTTCTGGCCCATGGTCAACAAGGGCGAACTCGCGGCGCTCTACAGTTTCGTTTTTCTCTTTTTCGCCGTCGCCGGACCGGGCAGCTTCGCCCTCGACCCGGAATGATTGATTGCTGCGGCGCAAACGCCATCCCGAGCGCGTTTAATAGCGAGTCTGCCCCCGCGCTCTATTGACAATGGGGTAGCCATAACTATGCCTAGTCGACATGAGTGACACGCTCGTCTCGTCCAAGCGTCGTTCGCAGGCTCTGGGCCTGCCGAACCTCCTGACTTACGGGAGATGCCTCGCGGTTCCCGTTGTCGCCGGCCTGTTGCTCTGGTCGAATGAACATTGGGCGCGCTGGGCGGCGCTGGGAGTCTACACCGCCGCCGCCATCACCGATTTTCTCGACGGCTATCTGGCGCGCGCCTGGCAACAACAATCCCCCATCGGACGGATGCTCGATCCCATCGCCGACAAGCTGCTTGTCGCCGCCACCCTGCTGGTTCTGGTTTCCGACCGCACGCTCGCCGGCTGGACGATCTGGGCCGGCATCATCATTCTTTGCCGCGAGATTCTGGTTTCCGGCCTGCGCGAATATCTGGCCGAGCTGAAGGTGCGGCTACCCGTATCGGCGATCGCAAAATGGAAGACCGTCGCGCAGCTTTTCGCGCTAGGATTTTTCATTGCCGGTCCAGCCGGCGAGGCGGTGTTTCCCGATACGATCCGGGTCGGCGAGGGCCTCTTGTGGATCGCCGCCGTGCTGACCCTCTACACCGGCTTTGACTATCTGCAAGCGGCGATCGTTCATTTCTCGGAAGACGAAACCGCATGAAAGCCGTTTATTTCGCCTGGGTGCGCGAACGCATCGGACTGGCGGAAGAGGAGATCGCGCCGCCGGCGAGCGTCAAGACCGTCGGAGAGCTTGTCGACTGGCTCGCCGCTCGGGGAGAGGGCTACGCCGCCGCCTTCGCCAATCGCAAAAGCGTCCGCGCCGCGCTTGATAAAACGCATGTCACCGCCCAAACGCCTATTGCCGCTGCACGCGAGATCGCTTTCTTTCCCCCCATGACGGGAGGCTAGAGTGATCGCGCCGACCGTGCGCGTGCAGGCCGAGGACTTTGACCTCGTCGCAGAGGAAGCGCATCTTACCGGGGAACGCCGCGACATCGGAGCCATTGTCGCCTTCACTGGCCTGTGTCGAGACGAGGATGGCGCGCTTCTCGCGCTCGAACTCGAACATTATCCCGGCATGGCCGAGGCGGAAATTTTGCGGGTCGCCGAGGCGGCGCTGGCGCGCTGGCCCCTCGCAGGGCTCACGGTTATCCATCGTTTCGGAAAAATTCTGCCTGGCGAGCGCATCGTCCTTGTGCTCGCCGCCGCGCGGCATCGCGCCGAGGCTTTTGCTGCGGCGGAGTTCATGATGGATTATCTCAAAACTCGCGCGCCATTTTGGAAAAAGACCCACCGCGCGGACGGCGCTCGTGACGCATGGGTCGAGGCGAAAGCGCAAGACGACGCAGCTGCGGCGAGATGGGAGACTAAACCATCAGACCTGGCGCAATAAAATGAACAATGCGCCCGTGCAGCGCGACGGTCGCCATTGTCACAGCCAGTCCCAGCACCGTGAAAACATCAACATTATCGCGCGGCACGCGGAGCATTCGGGTGGCGCCGAGGTAGAAAATATAAATGCCCCAAAAGCCGAGAAAATCGAGAAACCGCAATCCAGGCACTAGTCCGAAAATTGCGGCCAACCATGCGGGCGTGAAGGAATAGGCCGCGAGGATGAGGGCGCGGCGATCATCTGTTTTGCCCTCAAAATGCGGGGCCGTCATCGACAATACGAAAGCGATCAGGAAAATCGCCGGCAGGCTCAGCGCATATTGAACAATCGCCCGCCAGAGGCCTTCCGCGAATGTGGCGTGAACATAGGTCAGCGTCGCACGAGAATAAAAGCCAAACAGCCACGAACTCACGAAACTTGCAAAAGGCGGAATAGCCGCCAGATAAATGATATAGTTACGGTAGAGATCGACGATGGAGACTTCTTCCAATTCAATCGCGTCCCATTCCCTTCGTGGCGTCAGCACCAAACCTTTAGCGCGTGAAATCAATGACATTAGCCACTCCCCCACGTTCCCGGGCCGAAGCTGTAACTCACCGGCCGCTTTATGCTTGCCCCCTTCGTCCCGACATGCGAGGGGTCGGCGCAGGGACGCGTCTTGACACTCATCTAATGCGGCAGGCGGCATGAGAAAACTGGCGGAAATTTTCTGGCCGATTATTGGCCTCGTCGCGGTCGTCGCGTCATTTTATTTGCTCTATCACGAGTTTCAGGGGGAGTCGGTTGGCGCGGAAGTGTGGGCGGCGCTGAAAGCCATACCACCCTCGGATTATTTCTTCGCCGCTTGCTCGACCTTGCTCGCCTATGCCGCGCTTGCATGGTACGACCAGATCGCTTTGCTGCATCTCGGCGTCAAGCACATCTCCTGGATATTCATATCGATGTGCTCGTTCACGACCTATGCGCTGTCTCATAACATCGGAGCCAGCGTATTCTCCGGAGCGATGGTGCGCTATCGCGCTTATTCGAGCAAAGGTTTGAGCGCTGTTCAGGTAGCGGGGCTTGTTTTACTCTGCTCCTACACATTCGCCTTCGGCAATGTGCTGCTCGGCGGTCTGCTGCTCACATGGGACCCGACAATGATGCAGCGTTTGTCGGGTTTTTTGCCGGACCTCCTGACCAATCCAGCAACGGCGCGTATCGTTGGATTGACGTGTCTCGGTTTCGTTGCGATCTATATTTTAGGGTCTCTGTTGCATTTTCGTCCTTTCCGGGCGGGGTCGTATGAAATCGTTTATCCCCGGCCCGAGATCATGTATCGACAATTATTTGCGGCCCCGGCAGAATTGATTGGCGCAGCAGGCATTATCTATTTTGCGCTGCCCGAAGTGGGAAATCCCGGATACATCGTTGTTCTTGGCGCTTTTCTGCTCTCTTTTTCCGCCGCGCTGGTTTCGCATGCGCCGGGAGGCCTTGGGGTTTTCGAACTTTTGTTCATCAATCTAATGCCGGAAGTGCCGCGCGTCGAAGTTCTCGCTGCTCTTTTGGTCTGGCGACTGTTCTATCTGATCATTCCTCTGCTGGCGGCTCTGGTTGTCGTAGCGATGTTTGAGCGCAAGAAACTGGCCGACAAGCTGCGCAGCGTTGGCGTCGAACTGTCAGAATGACAAAGAGGCCGGACAAGCCGGCCATTTCAAAACTTATAAACCTAATTTTACATACGATACTGCTGGATGCGCGTCGTCCGCAGGCCAGCCAGACCGTGTTGGTCGATAGAGGCTTGCCAGCTCAAAAACTCATCGACCGTCAGCGTGTAGCGCGTACAGGCCTCATCCAGCGACAAGAGGCCGCCGCGCACGGCCGCTACAACTTCAGCCTTCCGACGGATAACCCATCGCTTGGTTGAGGTTGGCGGCAAATCGGCAATGGTGAGCGGGCTGCCATCCGGGCCGATCACATATTTTACGCGTGGGCGGTTTGTTTCATGCATTCTGCTACTCGCACTTTTTACTCGAACTCATCACAGCCAGAATTTATCATCGCCCTTTTAAAATTTGCCTTAACGCACAAGATTGATTTGAAAGATAAAAATAAACCAATTTTTTAGGATCTGGCCGGGCGCGCTGGAAAGGCCGTCAAAATCAGGGGTGTCGACATACGGTCGGGCGCGAAACCGGGATTGATCCGACCCCCGAAGCTTGCGATCGCGGTTAAGAATATCTTTCTCTCGCGGAGCCCCGTCGGTCGATCTCCTGAAGCGGGGTGAAGACTGCAAACTCTCAAACGGTTATGGGCTCGACTTGCAGGAGGGGCGCCCGGTTATGTAAGACCGGGGAATGATCGCCCCGTTTCTCGAAGGAGTGTCGACGTGAGCCCAATTGTCGTCCTCCCGAAATCGAAATGGAGCCGAGTTGTTGTGAAACTTTCCGGCGAGGCCTTGCAAGGGGACTCTGCCTACGGTCTCGACGCGGCGACACTCTCTCGAATCGCCGCCGATCTCGCCGCCGCCAGCGCGGCGGGCCATCAGATCGCCGTCGTGGTTGGCGGCGGCAATTTTTTTCGCGGAATCAAGGGAGCGGACAGCGGCATCGAGCGCGCCCGGGCCGACTCGATTGGCATGCTGGCCACAGTGATGAACGGCCTGGCGCTGGAGCAGGCGATTGAGGGGCAGGGACGACCGGCGCGATGCCTTTCGGCGGTGCCGATGCCATCTGTCTGCGAATCCTTTTCTCGACGAGCAGCGCTGCATCATCTCCAAAAAGGCCGGGTCGTTATCGCGGCCGGGGGCACGGGCAATCCCTTCTTCACGACCGACACCGGCGCCGTTTTGCGCGCGGCGGAATTGTCGGCGGACGCTGTCCTGAAGGCGACCCAGGTCGACGGGGTCTATACCTCTGATCCCAAGAGGGACCCCACAGCGCAACGCTACGACGCTTTGACCCATGACGAAGCTATCTCAAAAAATCTTGCCGTGATGGACACCGCAGCTTTTGCGCTGGCGCGGGAAAACCGCATCCCCATCATCGTTTTCTCCATCGCGGAGACCGGCGCCATTTCGGCGACGCTGGCGGGGCAGGGACGCGCGACGGTGGTTTCGGCCTGAAATCGCTTGTCCCAATGGCAAAAAAACGGATAGGCATCCGTTCTCGTTTTCGGTAGTTGTCAGAAAATAGGTGACACAGCCAATGTCAGAAAAATTCGATCTTGCCGATTTGAAGCGCCGGATGCAGGGCGCTGTCGCTACGCTCAAGCACGAGTTTGGCGGGCTCCGTACAGGGCGCGCTTCGGCCAGTTTGCTCGATCCCGTCCACGTCGACGCTTACGGACAACATTCTCCACTGACACAGGTGGCGACGGTCAGCGTCCCGGAACCAAGACTGATTTCCGTTCAGGTTTGGGACAAAGCATTGGTCATCGCCGTAGACAAAGCGATACGAGAGGCTAATCTGGGCCTGCAACCGACGGTTGAAGGTCAAATTCTGCGCATCCGTATGCCGGAACTGAACGAACAGCGTCGCAAGGAACTGGTCAAAGTCGCGCACAAATATGCAGAAGAGGCGCGAATCGCCGTTCGTCACGTTCGTCGCGACGGACTGGATGTGTTGAAAAAATTGCTGAAAGACAAGGCTATTCCCGAAGATGACGAGAAGCGTCACGAAACCGATGTGCAAAAGGCGACGGATGAAACGATCAAGGAAATAGACACCGTTCTGGCGACAAAGGAAAAGGAAATTATGCAGGTTTGATCTTTCTCCGTCGGGTTCCATTCATCTGGAAAACTTTATGCCGGGAAGCGTTGTTAAAGAGATTGCCGCTGTTGCTCTGGACAAGGGGGCCTCGCCTCGTCATGTCGCTATCATCATGGATGGCAACGGACGATGGGCGAAGGCGCGAGGTCTTCCGCGCATCGAGGGACATCGGCGCGGCGTCGAAGCCTTGCGTCGCGCCGTGCGCACAGCCATCGAATTGAACATAGCCTATCTAACCGTTTACTCTTTCTCTGCCGAGAACTGGACTCGACCTTTCGAGGAAGTTCAAAGCCTGATGGGCTTGCTGCATCTGTTTATCCGCAACGACCTTGCGGAGTTGAACGCGAACAATGTTCGCATCAGAGTAATCGGCGAACGCATCGGATTGCCGAACGAAATTGTCGATCTGCTCGATGAAGCCGAGAAAGTAACGCAAAAAAACACCGGACTGGCGTTGATCGTCGCCTTCAATTACGGCGGTCGTCAGGAAATCGCCGCAGCCGCGCATACATTGGCTGACAAAGTGGCCCGAGGCCTACTCGCGCCTCAGGACATTGACGCTCGGGCGTTTGCCGCCGCACTGGATACTGCTGAATTTCCAGATCCGGATTTGGTGATCCGCACTTCCGGCGAAAAAAGAATCTCGAATTTCCTGCTCTGGCAAGCCGCCTATGCGGAATTTGTCTTTCTCGATGTTTTGTGGCCCGACTTCAGCAAACTGGATTTTATCGCAGCTTTGGAGGAATACGCTCATCGCGACCGTCGTTATGGCGGCGTAGATTCGACGCGCATCGTCAAGACTGCCTCGTGATCGACGCGCCTCCGAAGAAAATAACAAGCCGTTTCGCCGATCTCGGTCCCCGGATTGGTTCGGCGATCATCATGATCGCAGGCGCGCTGGGCTCACTCTATATTGGCGGCGATCTGTTCGTACTGTTCTGGCTTGGCGCCGCAATCGCTGTTCATTGGGAATGGCAACAGCTCGTGGGCGGCGCAAAGCTGGACCTGCGCCGGGCAATCGGCGGCGCGACGGTCGCCGCCGCTGCCGCTCTTGGACATCTCACGCTGCCTCTTCCAGGTTTCGCCGCGCTTTTCATCGGCGCTGCGAGCGTCGCCCTGGCGTCGGATGCGGACAGGCGAGGCTGGGCGGGAGGCGGCGTTATCTATGCGGGGGCGCTGGCGTTTTCCGTCTGCTTGCTGCGGGCCTCGCAGACCTATGGTCTGCTTGCGGTCGCCACTTTGTTCGCGATCGTCTGGGGAACGGATATTTTTGCCTATTTCGGCGGCCGTCTGATTGGCGGCCCCAAACTTTGGCCAGCGGTCTCCGCCGGTAAAACGTGGTCGGGAACCATAAGCGGCGTAGTCAGCGGAGCGGCGCTGGGCTTGATTGTCGCACGGGTCGGCGTTGGGCCGGGTTTAGCCCTGGCGCCGACGTTTCTTGCCTGTCTGACTCTGGCGTCGGTCTCGCAGGCTGGCGATCTCTTTGAGTCCGCGGTCAAGCGACGTTACGGCGTCAAAGACTCGAGCAATCTGATTCCGGGACACGGCGGCGTTATGGACCGGCTCGACGGATTCACCTTCGCCGTGATTTTCGCGGCCGGTCTTGGACTGGTTCGGGCAGGCCCCTCGGTAGCCGGGGGCGTCTTCTTCTGGTAACCTGTTCAGGCATGACATCGAAAAACCCCCAAGCTAATCAATCAGCCTCGTCTCCGCGACGAATCGTTCTTTTAGGAGCCACCGGTTCTGTCGGACGTTCAACCGTCGACCTGCTTGAGCGCGAACCGGAAAAATTTTCAGTCGTCGCCGTCGCCGGAGGCCGGGACGCTGAAGGCCTCGCGAAGATCGCTAGGACAACTAGAGCGAAATTCGCCGCAGTGCGCGACGACACAGCCTATGCGACCCTCAAGAGCGCCTTGTCCGGCTCCAATATTGAAGTCGCGGCCGGCCGGGAGGCGGTGATCGAGGCTGCAACCCGCGAGGCCGAACTCGTCGTTTCCGCGATCGTCGGCGCCGCTGGGGTCGAGCCGACACATGCTGCAATCCTTGCTGGTCGCGACATCGCGCTTGCCAACAAGGAGTGTCTGGTTTGCGCCGGCGCGCCGTTTATGCGGGCCGCGCGTGAGAAGAATGTCGCACTTTTGCCGGTTGACAGCGAACACAACGCCATTTTTCAGGCGCTGGGCGGCGAGGACCCCGCACGTATCGAGCGCATGATCGTTACAGCCTCCGGCGGTCCTTTCCGCACTTGGACCAAGGAGCGGATTGCGCGCGCCACCGTCGAAGAGGCGCTTAATCACCCAAACTGGGCGATGGGTCCGAAAATCACCGTCGACTCTGCTGGCATGATGAATAAGGGTCTCGAATTGATCGAGGCTCACCATCTGTTCGGCGTTGCCCCCGACAAACTCGAAGTGGTGGTGCATCCGCAGTCAATCGTACACGGTCTGGTGACTTTCACGGACGGCTCTGTGACGGCGGGACTTGCGCCCCCCGACATGCGGGTGCCGATCGCCCATTGCCTCGCTTATCCAGATCGACTGACGACGCCTGTCCGGCGGCTCGATTTCGCGCAAATCGCCTCGCTTACCTTCGAAGCGCCAGATTTCGACAGATTCCCGGCTCTGCGGCTTGTGTTTGACGCTCTGGCGGATGGCGGCGCATTGTCCACAGTTCTGAACGCCGCCAATGAAATCGCCGTCGAGGCTTTTCTTGATCATCGTATTGCGTTTTCCGGCATCGCTCACCATGTCGCGGGTGCATGCGAGGCGGCTGTAAGGGACGGCTACGCCAAGGAGCCCGCGAGTATTGCCGATGCGCTGGAGATCGACCGCATGGTGCGCGAACGTTCGCGCGCATCGCTCGATAATTGCATGACGGCCGATGCATTGACGCTCTGAGAGCGGATTTTGGCTAATCCCCGGGAGCCGGCGCAGCGATGAAAGGTTTTTGAATGGGTTCGCTGACAACCTTCGCCTACATGATACCGGCTTTCGTTATTCTTCTGACGATTGTCGTTTTCGTTCACGAGTTTGGTCATTTTATCGTCGGCCGCTGGTGCGGCGTACAGGTCGACGCCTTTTCGATGGGCTTTGGCCCTGAGCTCTGGTCGCGCGTGGACCGTCACGGCACACGATGGCGTATCGCCGCGATCCCGCTTGGCGGCTATGTCAAATTTCACGGCGATGCGAACGGGGCCAGCGCGCCGGACCCGGAAGCGCTTGAGAACATGCCGGAAGAAGAACGCGCCGTGACCTTCCTGGCGCAGCCGTTGTGGGAGCGGGCGGCAATTGTTTTCGCAGGCCCTTTCGCCAATTTTCTGCTCGCATTCGCCCTGTTTACTTCTCTGATCTACGTCAATGGCCGGACAGTTCTGGAACCGCGAATCGGCGTCGTATTGCCGGGCGGCGCCGGCGAAGCTGCGGGTTTCAAGACCGGCGACGTAGTCGTTAGTATCGATGGAGCGCCTGTCGCCGCATTTGGCAAAATGCAGGAAATCGTCTCGGTTTCAGCCGAGAAAAAGCTCGACTTCGTTATCCGTCGCGAGGGACGGGAGCTACACCTCGACGCCGTGCCGGCGTGGAAGGAAATCAAAAATCCGGCGGGCAAAATGCGGATCGGCATGCTGGGCTTGCAAGCCTCGACCGCTCCGGACGACTCTCGATTCGAGAAATATGGACTGGTCCAGTCGTTTGGGCTCGCCGTCGAGGAAGTCTGGATGATTTGCAGTCGTACTCTTGGCTACATGGGCGGCCTGATCACCGGGCGCGAAAATCCGGATCAACTCTCGGGCCCGATCGGCATCGCCCAGATGTCCGGCCAGGTTGCGCAGGCGGCGGCCAAGGTTGGCGTGACGCCATTCCTGAACTGGATCGCGCTTCTGTCGGTCTCCATTGGCCTTTTGAATTTAATGCCAGTTCCCCTGCTTGATGGCGGTCATTTGCTCTTTTTTGGCATTGAGGCGATCCGTGGGAGAGCCTTGAATGAGCAGACCCAGGATTTTGCCTTTCGCCTCGGGATGGCGATGGTCGGCGCTTTGATGATTTTTGCGACCTATAACGACCTCTCACGCTTGCTGCAGCGCCTTACTGGCGGCGCTTCTTGAGCTAAACTATAAAGGCCACAAGGAATTATACCGCCCCATGCTCCAAGGTTCGGTTTGCAGGCGCGACAAGCCGTCTGCCCCCGTTAACCCTTTGCTGACCATGAAATGTGACTTTCGCGCCACGTCTTCGACATATTATCAAATCATTACTCTTTACGGATATGCAGGATTACGTGGAGCCGTTAGAAGTTTTCTGGCTTAAGCCTGAGATTCTTTCGCCGCTTCCGACGAAGAAAACGATAGCAAGACTGCGCCGCGCCGCTCGGGCGGCCCGATTGCGACGAGGATAAATGTTAATGTCTTTGTTCCGCGGCATCTGGAAAACGTCGATACTGTTGGCTGCGGCCATTGCCGTCGCGCTAGCGTTGGCCACTCCTGCGGCTGCGGCCCCGCAAATTGTCGTTTCAGGCGACCGCGCGGACGCGGAAACCATCAAATCCTACTTCACAGGAACCAGCGACGCCGACATCGACAAGGGTCTTGAGGCCTTGCGCGCCAGTGGTCGTTATTCATCGGTCTCGGCCAGCCGTCAGGGCGGAAGTATTCTCATTCGCGTCACGGAAGGCAATTTAATCAATCGCGTTGCGATCGAGGGCAATAGCAAAATCAAATCCGATCAGGTGCTGCCTGAATTGCGCACCAAGTCGCGATCCGCCTTTAGTGCGCCTATGGCCGAGTCCGACGCCGCCCGCATCATGGAAATCTATCGTCGCTCAGGTCGCGCCGCCGCCAAAGTCAGCTATCGAACCGTGCCTGTCGGCAACGGGCGCATCGATGTGGTCTTCACGGTCGAGGAGGGCGCCAAGACTGGCGTCAAGGAAATCAAGTTCGTCGGCAATAACGTGTACTCCACCCGTCGTCTGGTGGGCATGATGGAGACGACGGAAATGAATTTCATGTCATTCTTCAAGTCCTCCGACGTTTACGATCCGGATCGTATCGCCGCAGATCTTGAAGTTATCCGGCGTTTCTATCTGAAAAACGGTTATGCCGATTTTCGCGTCGTCAGTTCTGACGCCAAATTCGACGCCACTCCTCAAGGGACGACGCTGGAAGGCGGCGGCCTGCTTAGCGGCTCGCAGGGCGGCTACGTTATCACCATCGTTATTGAGGAAGGTCCGCAGTATCACGTCTCCTCGGTAGATATTGAGTCGCATATCGCAGACATTCCCTCGGATGCCTTGAAAGACGAACTGCGTCTGGAGCCGGGCGACGTCTATAATGGCGACGCCGTCGAAAAAACGGTTGAGGCGCTGACCCGCGCCGCCGCCAAAAAAGGATATGCCTTTACGCAGGCGCGTCCGCGCGGCGAACGTAATCAGGCCGCTCAAACGGTGGCGATCCGTTTCCTGCTCGACGAGGGCCCGCGTGTTTACATCGAACGCATTGTCATTCGTGGAAATTCCCGAACGCGCGATTACGTCATCCGGCGCGAGTTCGATCTCGGCGAGGGCGACGCCTACAATCGTGTGCTCGTTGATCGCGCCGAACGCCGTCTGAACGGACTTGGCTTCTTCAAGAAAGTGAAAATCACCAACGAACCGGGCTCGTCTCCGGATCGCGTGATTCTATACGTCGACGTCGAAGATCAGCCGACCGGCAACTTCGGCGTGTCTGGCGGCTATTCGACCAACCAGGGCATAATCGGCGAAGTCTCCGTCTCGGAGAGCAACTTCCTTGGTCGCGGTCAGGCCGTGCGGTTGTCTCTGCAGGGAGGTCAGGTCGCGAGCGGCGTGAATTTCAGCTTCACGGAGCCCTATTTCCTCGATCAGCGCATCGCCGCCGGCTTTGATCTCTTCCTGAGGCACCAGCGCGCCTATCAATTTTCGATTTACTCGTCGACCACGGAAGGCGGCACGCTCCGGTTCGGCATTCCGATTACCGACGAGATCACGCTGTCGCCGCACTACTCGATCTACAACACAACGATTTCGATCCCAAACAGCAGCAGCAAGCCCTACGGCGATTGTAGCCAACCGGTTTGGGGCACAACGCCGGGCTTCTCGGTCTTCTATCCATCTCCGGAATTCCCGACTTTGCTGGTTAGCTGTCTATCGAACGGCGAGGCGCCGCTGGCGATCAAGGAGTCGACCGGCTCCATCCTGACATCGCTTGCCGGCTATTCGCTGACTTTCGACAACGTCGATAACTTCCGCAATCCGCACAATGGCTGGCATGCGATGGTCAATCAGGATTTCGCGGGTCTCGGCGGCTGGTCGCGTTACATTCGGTCGACGACCGACATTCGTTACTTCCACGAGATTCCCTACCTCGATGACGTTGTCGCCATCGGTCATGCGCAAGCGGGTAATCTGACGCCCTTCGGCGGCTATCAGCCGCGCATTCAGGATAACTTCAACCTTGGACCGACTCTGGTGCGCGGCTTCTCGCCGGGCGGTATTGGGCCGAGAGACAACAACTGGCTCGCCTGGAACAGCAACACCAATTACGGCAATGCGTTGGGCGGCACCAATTACTGGGGCGCGTCGGCAGAGGTGCAATTCCCGATCTGGGGGTTACCGAAAGATTTGGGTCTTCGTGGCGCCGCCTTCGTCGACGCCGGCAGCCTGTGGGACTACCAGGGCCGCACCAACTATTCAAACAACGACTGGCCGACCATCCCCGGCGTGACCTGTATCGCGCCCTACTCGCAGCAGGCAGGCTACGGACAGGGCACCTGCGTGTTGCCGCAGAGCAATAACATGATTATTCGTGCGGCGGCCGGCGCCTCGATCCTTTGGAACTCGCCGATGGGGCCGTTGCGCTTCGACTACGCGATTCCCTTCGCGAAGGCCCAGACCGACATCACCCAATATTTCCGCTTCTCTGGCGGCACAAACTTCTAACGATTGACGCCGCCGGGCTTGTCCCGGCGGCGGTCTCCATCTCGTTATCAAGACGAGAGGCGTGAACACCATGGCGACGAATATCGGCGCGCCGTCATTTTTTCCAATATCAAGATCCTTTTCGCTAGAAGAGATCGCTGATGCCGCCTCGGCGTCTTTCTTAGCTGACAAGACCAATCAAGACTCGTCTCGCATCACCGGCGTCGCGCCGCTGGAGAGCGCAAGACCCGGCGACCTGAGTTTTTTTGACTCTCTTCGCTATGCCCCAGCGCTTCCAGGCTGTCGGGCGTCGGCCTGTTTTGTGCGCAAGGCGCACGCAGCGCTGCTGCCAGGCCAAGTCGTTCCGCTCATCGTCGAGGATCCCTATCGCGCCATGACGCTCGCGATGGCGACGATGTTTCCGGAGGCCGGAACGCCGGCGTCGTTATTTGGGGCTATCGGCGTCGCCCATGGCGCAATCGTACATCCGGACGCCAGACTCGAAGCCGGGGTTACTGTCGATCCCGGCGTCCTGATCGGACCAGGCGCTGAAATCGGCGCCGGCACGATTATCGGCGCGCAGGCTGTGATCGGTCCAGGCGTCAGGGTCGGTCGTGGATGCGCGATTGGCGCCCATGTCAGTCTTGTCTGCGCGCTGATCGGTAACCGGGTGATTATTCATCCCGGCGCGCGGATTGGTCAGGACGGATTCGGTTATGCGCCGACAGCGCATGGTTATTTGAAAACACGACAACTTGGACGCGTCATCGTTCAGGACGACGTCGAGATCGGCGCAAACGTCACGATCGATCGAGGAGCCATACGCGACACGATCATCGGCGAGGGAACCAAGATCGATAACCTCGTTCAGATCGGTCACAATGTTGTGATCGGTCGTTTCTGTGCGATTGTCGCGCAAACCGGCGTCGCGGGCTCTTGCGAGATCGGCGACTATGTCACGATTGGCGGACAATCAGCGATAGGCGGCCATCTAACAATTGGCGCGGGCGCCGCTATCGCCGCCAAATCCGGCGTCATACGCGATGTGCCCGCCGGCGCGCGCGTCGGGGGTGCGCCAGCGCGGCCGCTGCGTCGCTATTTGCGCGGCGAAGCTCTGATCAACAAAATGTCGGCGCGAGACGGCGAAAAGGAATAATCCGGCGGCGGCGCCTGACATGCCAAATCAACCGTAAATATCCATGAGGAAACAGCCATGACTGACGCCGACACGACGCTCGAATCCGCAGATATCTTACAAATCATGCGTTATTTGCCGCATCGATATCCGTTTTTGCTGGTCGACCGCATCATTAATATTCGCGGCGACGAGTCCTGCGTTGGCATCAAAAACGTCACTATAAACGAGCCTCAATTCATGGGACATTTTCCCGAACGTCCGGTCATGCCGGGCGTCCTGTTGATCGAGGCCATGGCGCAGACCGCCGGCGTTATCGCCATTCGCACCCAGCAGAGCGATCAGGAGCGTCCAAAACTCGTTTACTTCATGACCATCGACAATGCGAAATTCCGCAAGCCCGTAACGCCGGGAGACCGCGTTGAATTTCACATGACCAAAACAGCGCAAAAACGTAACATTGGCTGGTATGCCGGTCGTGCGCTGGTTGACGGCGCGCTGGTTTGCGAAGCGCAGATCAGCGCCATGATGGGCGCGAGCTAGGCGTACCGGCAGCGCGATAGCTAGGCGATGGCCGCGACGATCCATCCCACTGCGATTGTCGAGGAGGGCGCGCGCCTTGGCGAGGGTGTCCTTGTCGGGCCGTTTTGTCACGTCGGCCCACATGTCGAGATCGGTGTCGGCGCGCGACTTCACGCGCATGTCGTCGTGACCGGCCGCACGATGATTGGCGAGGGAGCCGAAGTATTTCCTTTCGCGGTCATCGGCGGCCCTTCCCAGGACCTCAAGGCCGAACTCGCCGAAGGAGACCTGACGATCGGCGCCGGCTGCCAGGCGCGTGAACATGTGACGATCAATTCCGGCATCGGTCCCGGTACGCGGATCGGCGAGCGTTGCGTGTTCCTCGCCGGGGCGCATGTCGCGCACGATTGTCGTCTGGGCGACGGCGTCGTCCTGTCCAATCAGGTTTTGCTGGGCGGTCATGTTGAAATCGATGATGGAGTCATGATCGGAGGCGGCACGGCGGTTCATCAATTCGTGCGCATTGGCGCCTTTGCTTTCGTTGGCGGATTATCGGGCGTCGAGGGCGATGTCATTCCTTTTGCGCTCGCCAGCGGCAATCGCGCGCATCTCTTCGGCCTCAATCTCGTCGGTCTACGTCGTCGAGGTTTCGATCCTGAACGTATCGCCCGACTGAGCGCCGTCTATCGGCAACTTTTCGATACAGACAAGGATCAGGTGTTGAGCGAACGCATCAATCGTCTTGCATTAAGCAAGACCGATAACGCCGATATCGCGCTTATTTTGAATTTCCTGAGAACGCCGTCGCAACGTCCGCTCTGCGCCCCGCGCTCGCGCGGATCGGTCGCGTGACAAAGATTTTTCTGATTGCCGGCGAGACCTCGGGCGACGTCCTCGGCGCAGCGTTGATGCGGGCGCTGCGCGCGATCAAGACAGATATTGTCTTTGTCGGCGTCGGCGGCGCCGCGATGACGGAGGAGGGACTGTCGTCGTTGTTTCCGCTGGATGACATCGCCGTCATGGGTCTGTTGCCGGTGATCGAGCGGTTGCCGAATTTGCTGGCGAGGATCAGCCAGACGACAAAGGCCATAATCGACGCCGCGCCGGATTGTCTTGTGTTGATCGACGCGCCGGACTTCACCCATCGCGTCGCACAGCGCGTGCGGCGGCGCTTGCCGCATTTGCCAACAATAAATTATGTCAGTCCGACCGTCTGGGCGTGGCGGCCGGGCAGGGCGCGCAAGATGCGTCAGTATGTCGATTGCGTTCTGGCGCTTCTTCCTTTCGAGCCGGCGGCTTACGCTCGTCTCGATGGGCCGCCGTGCATATACGTCGGCCATCCGCTGATCGAACAGATTGATGCGCTGACGCCCGCCGCGTCGCGCGAGGCTGGCCCCTTGCTGGTGCTGCCGGGCTCGCGCCGCGCCGAAATCGCTAGAATGGCTCCGCTCTACGGCGAGGCGCTGGCCTTGCTGACAAAGGAATTTCCCGATCTTGAGGTCGTTATTCCCGTGGCGCCAAACATGGCGGAGCCTTTGACGGCGGCGCTGCGGGAATGGCCGCTGCAACCGCGATTGATCGGCGCTTCTGAAAAATTCGCCGCCTTTCGCGCCGCCCGCGCGGCGCTGGTCACGTCGGGCGCGGCGACGCTCGAACTGGCCCTGGCGGGCGCTCCCATGGTCGTCGCCTATCGGGTCGCGCCGCTGGAGTCGCTCCTGCGATTTCTGATCACGGTGGACTCCATCGTACTGCCCAATCTGATCGCCGGCGAGAATTTCATTCCGGAATTTCTGCAGGAGCGGGCGACGCCGTCGGCGCTCGCAAACGCGATGGCGACTCTTTTGTGTGAGCCGGTCGCCCGTGATCGGCAGGCGTCGGGTTTTGCGCAGGTGCGGGCCCAAATCATCGGGGCCGGCGCAAATCCAAGCGCAAGGGCCGCGCAGATTGTGCTGGATTACGCGCGCGGGGCAGGATGAAAGCGCCGCATTCTGCTGTATGCTTGCAGCCGATCCGTCGATACGCGCTTTGGCGCGACCCGACGGTCCTCGCCGGTTACGCCTGAAGGGACAAACGCTTGTCCGACGTCGTCAAAAAAAACTGCTTCGCCCGTAAATCCCTCGAAGCGCTCCTCGCGCGGCACGAGACGGAGGAAGGCGACGGACTGAAAAAGACGCTCGGCTGGGGATCGCTGCTTGCGTTGGGCATTGGCGGCATCATCGGCGCCGGCATTTTCGTATTAACAGGCACGGCCGCGGCGAAATACGCCGGCCCCGGCGTGACGATCTCTTTTCTCCTTTCCGGTCTAGCCTGCACATTTGTTGCGCTCTGCTACGCAGAGCTGGCGGCGATGATCCCGGTCTCGGGCAGCACCTACACCTACGCCTATGTGACGCTGGGCGAACTCTTCGCCTGGGCGATCGGCTGGAATTTGGTGCTGGAATACGCCGCAGGCGCCGCGACGGTTGCGGTCGGCTGGGCGGGCTATTTCTCGCGGGTGCTAAGTGGTCTGGGCCTCGCCCTGCCGCCCGAACTGGCGTCGGCCTATTTCGCAACGCCCGCCGCCGGCGAGCCGCATGGCCTGTTCAACGCGCCGGCGGCGGCCGTCATTTTATTGCTGACCTGGCTGCTCGTGCGCGGCACGACGGAGTCCTCGAAGTTCAACAACATCATCGTGGCGATTAAAGTTACGGTGGTTTTGCTCGTGATCTTTGTCGGCGCGGCCTATGTGAACGCCGCCAACTGGACGCCGCTGGTGCCGGAGAACGCCGGCGAATTCGGCGTCTTCGGCTGGAGCGGCGTGGTGCGCGGCGCATCCGTCGTGTTTTTTGCCTATATCGGCTTCGACTCGGTCTCGACAGCGGCGCAGGAAGCGCACCGACCGCAGCGCGACGTGCCCATCGGCATTCTGGGCTCGCTGGTTGTTTGCACAATTCTCTATATCGCTGTTGCGGCGGTGGCGACCGGCGTCGTTAGCTACAAGGAGTTGAACGTGCCGGACCCCATCGCGCTGGCGATGGATCGCACCGGCGCGACCTGGGTGTCGTGGGTGGTGAAATTCGGCGCGCTCGCCGGCCTCACCACGGCGATCCTCGTGCTGCTGTTTGGCCAGACCCGCGTTTTCTACGCCATGGCCCATGACGGGCTCCTGCCGCCAATCTTCGCGCGTCTGCACGACACTTACCGCACGCCGGCGATCAGCCAGATCATGATTGGCGTGATCGTCGCCATCGCCGCCGGCCTGTTGCCGATCGATTTGCTGGGCGAGATGGTGAGCATCGGCACGCTCGCCGCCTTCTGCCTCGTCTGCGCGGCGGTTGTCTACCTGCGCCGCAGCGATCCTGAGCGTCATCGCCCGTTTCGCGCGCCGGGATGCGCGCCGGCCTTTCCATGGACGCCGGCGCTCGGCATTTTTTCATGTTTCGCCCTGATGATCGCGCTGCCGCTCGACACCTGGCTGCGCCTCGTGATCTGGACCGGCATCGGTTTGGGAATTTATTTTGGTTACGGCGTCAAACACGCCAGACACGATTAGGGCAGGGCGATGCGCGCGCCGGCGATTGTCTGGTTCAGAAACGACCTGCGTCTGGCGGACAATCCTGCGCTGGATGCGGCGGCGCGTTCCGGCGCGCCGCTGATCGCGCTTTACATCCTCGACGACGCCGCCCCCGGCGACTGGCGCAGGGGCGCCGCCAGCCGCTGGTGGCTGCATCAATCGCTGGAGTCGCTTGCCGCCGATCTTGGCAAACTCGGCGTCTCCCTGATCCTGCGACGCGGCGGCGCGCAAGTCGTCATTGAATCGCTGGTCGCAGAAACCGGCGCCGGCGCGCTCTACTGGAATCGTCTCTACGAACCCTGGGCGATGCGGCGCGACGCGGAGATCAAGGCGCAGTTGCGCGCGCGCGACCTTACGGTTGAGAGCTTCAATGGATCGCTGCTCTTCGAGCCGTCGACGTTCCGCAACAAATCCGGCGAACCGTTTCGCGTCTTCACGCCGTTTTGGCGCGCCTGTCTCGCCGCCGAGCCTTCGGCGCCGCCCTTGCCCGCGCCCAAAAAACTCGTCGCGGCGCCGGCGCCGGAGAGCGATGCGCTCAAGGACTGGAAACTCCTGCCAACCAAACCCGATTGGGCGGGCGGGCTGCGCGCCGCCTGGCGGGCGGGCGAGGCGGCGGCGATGGCGCGGCTGAAGGAGTTCGCGCGCGCCGACATGAAGGACTACAAAACCGCGCGCGACTTCATGGCCAAGAACGGCGTCTCGCGCCTCTCGCCGCATCTGCATTTCGGCGAGATTTCGGCGCGGCAATGCCAGGCCGTGGTCGAGGCCCATCGCAGCGACGGTGCCGCCGCCTTCCTGCGCGAGATCGGCTGGCGCGAGTTCTGCTATCACTTGCTCGTCGCCAATCCGCACATGCCCGAGCGCGCGCTCGACGACCGTTTCGCCGAATTACCGTGGCGCGACGATCCCAAAGCCCTGCAGGCGTGGCAAAAGGGCCATACCGGCTATCCGCTCGTCGACGCGGCGATGCGCGAACTCTGGAAAACCGGCTATCAGCACAACCGCGCCCGCATGGTGAGCGCGAGTTTTCTGGTCAAACATCTGCTGATCGCCTGGCAGGAAGGCGAGCGCTGGTTCTGGGACACGCTGGTCGACGCCGATCTCGCCAACAACAGCGGCGGCTGGCAATGGGTGGCGGGCTGCGGCGCCGACGCCGCGCCTTACTTTCGTATCTTCAATCCGGTGATTCAGGGCGAGAAATTCGATCCCGAGGGCGATTATGTCCGCCAACATGTGCCAGAGCTGGGAAAGCTCGACGCGCGCTACATCCACCGGCCATGGGAGGCGCCCGTCGAGGTTTTGAAAGCGGCGGGGATTACCCTCGGCAAAACCTATCCCAAACCCATCGTCGATCATTCAAAAGCGCGCGAACGGGCGCTGGCGGCCTTCGCCAAAACGCGGGAGTAGCGGACGCCGTGGTATGTTCGAGATGCTGTTGAAAGCATTACAACAACAGCAGTCATTGCCTGCTGATAATTTGGTGCACGAGATCCGATGATGCAGCATAAACTGTTTCAAATCGTTAGACGGTCCGCCTCGTCGAGACTCATTTATGTGCGTTGTTAGTCGTAAAGCTGCTGGGCGATAGAAGCGTTATAATTGCAGAGCAGATGAGGGTGTTCATACAGTCGATGATAGAAAAGAGTGGAATTACAGCCTTTCTGCTGAAATTTAAGCGCGCGATGATGCTTGTGCTCCCATGTCTCAATCAGAAACATCGCTAAACAACCCGCAGAGTTGATTGAAAGTCGGGCAATTCTTGAGTCAATTCGCCGGTATCCTCTTTCGCGGCCATGCGCATCGCCACCATGCGTACGCAGTGCTCCAATGCCTTTTGTTACAGAGGTTAGACCGCCGAGAATTTGCCTCACGTCTGCCTCGATTTCGGGGAGTAAGTCGCTTCTACCAGGCGACAATCCTAGCGGTTCCTGGACGGCTCGAACGAGCCCGTCGATATCTTTCTTTGCGGGAAGCGGAATGGAAAGCTCGATCAAAATTGATCGGCATACCGCCTCTATAAGGGAACAGGCGGAAGTGACCGCGTCTTCTGGATCATCCTTTAAGCTGCCGAGCGCCCGCTCGATGTCTCGTTGAACCGTATCGAAGTCTAGCAGTGCAACCTTCTCGGCGAATGCCTTCAGGCTCACTCCGTCCGCGCCCTTTTCGATAAGTTGAGGCTTATCGCCCACAATGGTTACTGCCAAGCCATCGGGACTCAAGACTGCATTTAGGCTTTCCAGAACTGGCCTGCTGCCGGTTTGATGGACACAAAGAAAAGGTGTTTCATGCAACCGGAGGCGTGTCATGCAGAGGCGTAAGTTCAGTCGAGAGTTCAAGGTCGAAGCGG
>JBIIJP010000012.1:0-98506 GCA_044233645.1 Methylocystis sp.
TCGCGCCGCCAGACTCAGCCAGGACCTTCGTAATCGCAGCCGTCAAAGACGTCTTCCCGTGGTCAACGTGACCAATCGTGCCAATGTTGCAATGCGGCTTCGTGCGTGAAAACTTTTCCTTGGCCATCGCCGTGCTCCTTTAACGAGTTTCGTTTACCTGTTGCTTTACGAGATCAGGCGTATTTCGCCTGCACCTTCTTCGACTCTGCTTCAGGCACCTGTTCGTAGTGATCAAACTGCATCGTGTAGTTGGCGCGACCCTGCGTGAAGGAGCGCAACTGATTGACATAGCCAAACATATTCGCCAGCGGCACCATCGCGTCGATGACAACAGCATTGCCGCGCATGTCCTGACCCTGGATCTGACCGCGACGCGAATTCAGATCGCCGATGACGGACCCGGTATATTCTTCCGGCGTCACCACTTCGACCTTCATGATTGGCTCCAGCAGGACCGATCCGCCCTTCTGAAGTGCTTCGCGGAACGCCGCGCGTGAGGCGATTTCGAACGCCAGCACCGACGAGTCAACGTCGTGGAACGCGCCGTCGATCAAGGTCGCCTTCACATCGACGATCGGGAAGCCCGCCAGAATGCCGGACCCCATAACGCTGTTGATGCCTTTTTCGACGCCAGGGATGTATTCCTTCGGCACGGCGCCGCCGACGATCTTGCTCTCGAACTCATTGCCCTTGCCGGCTTCGTTCGGCTCAAAAATAATCTTGACGCGCGCGAACTGGCCCGTGCCGCCGGTCTGCTTCTTGTGCGTGTAGTCGACCTCGGCTTTTTTGGTGAGGCGTTCGCGGTAGGCGACCTGCGGCGCGCCGATATTGGCGTCGACCTTGTAGTTGCGTTTGAGAATATCGACCTTGATGTCGAGGTGCAGTTCGCCCATCCCCTTGAGGATGGTCTGGCCGCTTTCAAGATCGGTCGACACACGGAAAGAGGGATCTTCCGCCGCAAGCTTCTGCAGCGCGAGACCAAGTTTTTCCTGATCCGCCTTGGATTTCGGCTCGATCGCGATCTCAATGACCGGCTCGGGGAATTCCATACGCTCCAGGATGACAGGCTTCAGCGTATCGCACAGCGTATCGCCGGTGCGGGTTTCCTTAAGACCGGCCAGCGCGACGATGTCGCCCGCATAGGCTTCCTTGATATCTTCGCGATTATTCGCGTGCATCAGCAACATACGGCCGACGCGCTCTTTTTTGTCCTTTGTAGAGTTCAGAACGGTCGTGCCGGAGTCGATCTTGCCTGAATAAACGCGGCAGAAGGTGATGGTGCCGACGAAGGGATCGTCCATGATCTTGAAGGCGAGCATGGAGAAGGGCTCGGAGTCCGACGGATTACGGACCATCTCGGCACCCGAGTCCATATCGACTCCCTTGATCGCCTCGCGATCAATCGGCGACGGCAGAAAATCGACGACCGCGTCGAGCAGAGGCTGCACGCCCTTATTCTTGAAAGCGGAGCCGCAGAAGACCGGGTGAAACACGATGCCGCGAACCGCCTTGCGGATCAGTTTCTTCAGCGTTTCCTCGCTCGGCTCCTTACCGTCGAGATAATCGGACATGGCGTCGTCGTCGAGTTCAACGGCCGCCTCGATCAACGCCGTGCGATATTCCTTCGCCTGATCGAGCAGATCTCCCGGAATCTCTTCGTCGTGATATTTCGCGCCAAGGCCTTCGTCATCCCACACCACCGCCTTCATGCGGATCAGGTCGATGACTCCCTTGAAATTATTCTCCGAACCGATCGGAAGTTGAACGCAGACCGGACGACCGCCAACACGCGTTTTGATATCCGAGACGCATTTGAAGAAGTCGGCGCCGGTCTTGTCCATTTTATTGACGAAGACAATGCGCGGAACATTGTATTTGTCGGCCTGACGCCAGACCGTCTCGGTCTGCGGCTCTACGCCCTGGTTGCCGTCGAGAACGCAAACGGCGCCATCGAGCACACGCAGCGAACGCTCGACCTCAATGGTGAAGTCGACGTGACCGGGCGTGTCGATGATATTCAGACGCTTGCCGTTCCAGAAAGTCGTGGTCGCGGCGGACGTAATTGTAATGCCGCGCTCCTGCTCCTGCTCCATCCAGTCCATCGTCGCGGCGCCTTCATGCACCTCGCCGATTTTGTGGCTCTTGCCGGAGTAGTAAAGGATACGCTCCGTCGTCGTCGTTTTACCGGCGTCGATATGCGCCATGATGCCGAAGTTGCGGTAATCCTCGATCGGATGCGAGCGGGCCATAACGTAAGTCCTGAGTGTGAGCGGTTCGACGCCTTACCAGCGATAATGGGAGAAGGCGCGGTTGGCTTCCGCCATGCGATGGGTGTCTTCGCGCTTCTTCACCGCAGCGCCGCGGTTGTTGGAGGCGTCGAGCAATTCGGCCGACAGACGGTCGACCATGGTCTTATCGTTTCGCGAGCGCGCTGCGGAGATGATCCAGCGAATCGCCAGCGCCTGGCGACGCTCATTGCGCACTTCGACCGGCACCTGATAGGTGGCGCCGCCGACGCGACGGGAACGGACTTCGATCGCCGGCGCGACATTGTCCAACGCCTGACGGAACACGCCAATAGGATCGGACTTGGCTTTTGCCTCGACCTGATCCAGCGCGCCGTAGACGATCGCCTCGGCGACCGACTTTTTACCATCATACATGATAGAGTTCATGAATTTCGCGAGGACCAGATCGCCATATTTGGCGTCCTCGATAACCTCGCGCTTTTCCGCCCGGTGACGTCTCGACATCGGCGTGTCTCCTTACTTCGGACGCTTGGCGCCGTATTTCGAACGGCGTTGTTTGCGATCCTTGACGCCCTGCGTGTCCAGCACGCCGCGCAGTATGTGATAGCGAACGCCCGGCAAATCCTTGACGCGGCCGCCGCGGATCATCACCACCGAGTGCTCCTGAAGATTATGCCCCTCGCCCGGGATATAGCCGATGACCTCGAAGCCGTTGGTGAGACGCACCTTTGCGACCTTGCGGAGCGCCGAGTTCGGCTTCTTCGGGGTCGTGGTGTAGACGCGCGTGCAGACGCCGCGCTTCTGCGGACACGCGCCGAGATGGCGGGCCTTTTCGCGGTAGGTCTTCGGGTGCCGCGGCTTGCGGATCAACTGACTGATCGTCGGCATCAATTCGTCCTTACGCCGGTGGTTCGCTTACGAGCGAGTGGCGGTTTTTGTGGCTGACCCGCCAGCGCGCAGATTCGAGCGCGCAAACGGTCGAAGCGCCGTCAGCCGAAGGCCAAGGCGCTCCTATTGCAGAGGATCCCGTAAACCGGGATCGTGCCTCCCTGTCCGTCGCCGCGAAGCGACGGTATGAAAGCCAAGGATTGGCGGTCACAGGCAAGGCGACAGCGTTTAAATTCGAAAGGTCAGGAGCGTGGCGCTCACCGACGGCATGAATTTACGGCCTGTCGAAAGTGGGCGGAACCTAATCGCGGCACTCCGGCGCGTCAAGCGAAGAATCTATCGATCTGAAAGTTTTTCGTTGACTGCGGCTTCATGGGGTTTCCGCTTTGACCTCAAAGGGCCTATAACTCGCCCGCCGCAAGCCGGCGCAGTCGTCGCAGTGACGGACGCCGGCCCCATAATGCGGCGCGCAAAAATCTGAAATCAAAACGTAAAGGTCCGGAGAAACGAATGAGCCACGTTGCCCATGAGCTGCACGAGGAATTCCCGCAAAAGGCGGCCGTCATTCACACGCTGAAGACCAGCAACGCCCATTTCGCCCGTCTCGCCGAGGAATACCATACGCTCAACCGGACCATTCATCGCATGGAAACAAATGTCGAACCGGCCGATGATGCGACGATTGAGGATCTGAAGAAGAAGCGCCTTCACCTTAAGGACGAAATTTCGAAAATTTTAGACGCCGCCTGAGCGGGGTTGACAGCCCGGGTTGGCGACTGGCGTCGACATCGGGTTCGGCGGCTGTGGTATGAGAGAAAGCCGATGGCGAAGTTTATGTCCATGCTTGTGTCCTGCGCTATCAGCGCCGCCCTCGGCTTTGGCTGTCATATGGCCGTCGCTGAGGATATGCCGCTGCCGCCCTCGGTAGCGAAGGACATGGCGACCGGCTCCAGTCCCGGACCCGCCACAGCGCCGGGCGCCAAAACAAAGACCGGCAAGCGTGGGAAGCGCGGCGGAAAAAAAGCCGTGCCCACGGTCCAGGGCGGAGTCGAGACCGACAAATCCGCCGAAGAGAATATGAACACCGGCGCGGAGACGCCCTCCGCCATGCCGACCCTGTCCCCCTCTGGCGGCGCGGGCCTGAATTTCAGATTCTGACTTGCAATGGAGAGCGCTGGCCATGCCGCCAACGGCGGAAGAGATCGCTGCAGGTCAGGCGTTTTATACGAACAGCAGCCTGCCAAATTACGATCTGAGGGTTCTGACCCTCTCAAACCCGCTGATTTGGCGCTGTCCAACCTCCCGACTGCTTGAATTTTTTAACGCCCATATTAGCGCCAATCATCTCGATATCGGCGTCGGCAGCGGCTATTTCCTCGATCATTGCGTCTTTCCCGCACCAAGCCCGCGGATCGCGCTGATGGATCTGAACGCGATGGCGTTGGCCTATGCCGCACGCCGGATCGCGCGCCATAGACCTGAGACCTATCAACGCAATGTCCTGGCGACCATTGATCTGGAGGCGCCAGGTTTCGATTCGATTAGCCTGAATTATCTTCTTCATTGTCTGCCAGGCGACATGGCGTCGAAAGCAGTCGTCTTTGATCGCATCAAACCCTTGATGAACGCCGGGGCCGTCTGTTTCGGTTCGACATTGCTCCAGGGCGGCGTCTATCGGAACTGGGCGGCGAAGCTATTGATGGCGCACTACAATCGTCATGGCGTGTTTTCGAATCGTCATGACGACGCGAGGACGCTGGCGTCCGCGCTGCGCGAGCGCTTTTCCTCGGTCTCTGTCGAAATTGTTGGCTGCGCGATGCTCTTTTATGCGCGCATTTGAGTGAAAGCGTTGTGTTGCGAGGCTAGAAGCGTGACAGATTAGCCACACTCGCGAGAAATCTCGCCAACTTGCGCCAAACTGCCGTGACCGATCTTGCAGATCGCATCCAAGCTTCTCAATGTGATTATAACCTAAGAATTTGTGCGCGGCTCGGGTGGAGTTTGAGAAGATGTTATCGACAATGACACGGGAAACTCTCGCCGCCCTGCTGGGCGCAGCGGTCGCCTCAGTATCGATTTTCATCCTCTCGCTGGCGTTAACAGGTTAGGCGGCGCGCTCAAGTCCTGCTGGGGTCTAGAAAAATTCGCCGGTAATTAATGTAGCGAACAACACCCAGCTCGCAGCGACGATGATCAGAGCGATCATGTTCTCTCTAAGCGTGATACTAGCGTAGTCCCGGTTCCGATAGGCGCTTCGCATGATCGAATCCCCCCTCGTTAACTTCGGTTAAAGTACCGACGACCGTTTAATGGTTCGTTAACGGCATGCCAAATGCAATCCAAATTGCGACAATCCTGTGACGCGGATGACGATCCGGCAAGTTTCTCAACAGTTTCGGTGACTTCACGGAACAGCCGAATCACGCGCGAACGCTATTTTTTCAAAAATTTACATTGATTCAAGACTTTCGCCGAACCGCCAGCGGGGCGCTGGCCTGACAAGTCGGCATCATCTCGATGGCGTTGATATTCACATGCGGCGGCAAGGACACGAGCCAGGCGGCGGTTTCTGCGATGTCCTCGGGGGTCAGAGGCTCGGTTCCCGCGTAAACCGCCGCAGCTTTCCCAAGGTCGCCGCCGAAGCGGACGGCGCTGAACTCTGACCCGCCGACAAGTCCCGGCTCGACGTCGGTTACCCGAACGTTCAGGCCGACAAGGTCGGCGCGCAAATTGAGCGAAAACTGCCGGACGAAGGCTTTGGTGCCGCCATACACATTGCCGCCCGGGTAGGGATATTCCCCTGCAATCGACCCAAGATTAATGATCAAACCATCGTTGCGGGCGACCATGCCCGGCAAAATCGCCCGCGTAATATGAACGAGACCGCGTATATTGGTGTCGATCATCTGGTCCCACTCAGCGAGCGAGGCCTCCCACGCCGGCGACAGGCCAAGCGCCAGACCGGCGTTGTTCACCAGGACGTCGATCTCCCGCCAGCCCTCGGGCAGGCCGGCGACAAAATCGGCCACGGCTTGCGTATCGCGCATGTCGAATTCAGCGGTATGGAGACGCTCGCCCAATTCAGCCCGAAGCGTTTCAAGTCGCTCGGCGCGACGGCCTGTGGCGAGGACGCGATGTCCGTCGCGAATGAAACGGCGCGCAAATGCGCTGCCGAACCCTGCGGTCGCGCCGGTGACGAGAATGGTTTTCATCTGATCGATACTGCTCCCTCAGACTCTTTGACCATCACAGGATAACCTGCGACAACCAATATGACTTTGCGCGCAATCCGGGCCACATCCTGATGCAGCAACCCTGCCGCGTCGCGAAACGACCGCGCCAGCGCATTTTCCGGCACAATCGAAAACCCGACTTCCGGCGAGACGACAACCGTCGGCGCGCGCCTTTTTCGAAGCGCCGCAATGAGCGCGACGCGATCAGCGGCAAGATCGGCGTCGTTGAGCAGGCGATTCGACAGCCAGACACCCAAACAGTCGATCAATATCGGCGCATTCTCTGGCGCGGCTCGGATCGCGCCGACAAGATCCCGTGGCGCATCCAGCGTAAACCATCTCTCATTCCGCCGCGACTGATGCAACGCGATACGGTCGCGCATCTCGTCGTCGAAAGCTTCCGCCGTCGCGATATAAATCCAGGGCGAGGGATGCGCTTCGATCAATTTTTCGCCATAGGCGCTTTTGCCCGACCGCGCGCCGCCAAGAACAAAAATCAGATGCGGGTTCTCGCTCATGCGTCGGCGCTCCGAAATGGCGCGCGCGCCAGCAAGACGCCCGCACGGTCGAAAACTAGAATTTCAAGTTCGATGAACGCAGAATTTGCGGAATTCAATACATGGGCCGCCGTCTCCCATGCGCGGGCCGCGACCGGCGCTGCGAGGTCGATGCCCATGGCCTGCGCCAACTGGAGCGCCTCCAGCGCACTATTAGCCCCAGCAATCCCGTCCGTGAGATCGGGTGGCGCGCCGGCGCTGCGGGCCATTTGCGCGAGTTGCAAAAGATCCAGCGTGGAGCGGCCGGAATGCAAATCGAGCCGGCCCTGCGCCAGTTTGGTCATTTTGGCAAAACCGCCGCCAACAGTGACGCGCGCAACCGGATGGGCGCGCAGATATTTGAGAAATCCGCCGACGAAATCTCCCATTTCGATCATCGCTACGTCGGGCAGATCGTAGAGTTTCTGGATCGCTGTCTCGGAAGTCGAGCCTGTGGCGGCGGCGATGTGAGTCAGACCACAGGCGCGGGCGACATCGACGCCGCGATGAATGCTGTCGATCCATGCTGCACAGGAGAAGGGAGTGACGATGCCCGTGGTGCCGAGAATGGAAAGACCCCCGACAATTCCCAGCCGGCCATTGAGGGTGTGTTTGGCCATTTCAACGCCGCCGGGGATCGAAATCTCGATTTGCGCGTCAGGAGCCACGCCAAGCCGCTCAGCAGCTTCCGCCAGCGTCTGACGCATCATTGCGCGCGGGATCGGATTGATCGCCGGTTCGCCCGGCGGCAACGGTAGACCCGGCCGCGTCACAACGCCAACGCCCTCCCCCGCGAAGAATGTAACGCCGGAACCGGGCGCTGAAAGGCGAACTGTCGCGCGCACCAGGGCGCCATGAGTCACGTCGGGATCGTCGCCGGCGTCCTTGATCACGCCTGCATGGACGCAGTTCGGCTGGCGCGTCCACTCTGCAAGGGCGAACGCGACGCGCTGGCCGGAGGGCAAGGCGATTTCGACTGGATCGGGCGGCGGACCGCCGGAAACCAGCGCCTCGAAAGCTGCGCGCGCGGCGGCCGTGGCGCAGGCTCCGGTGGTCCAGCCCCGCCGCAAGGCTGTGTGATCGCGTCCCTCTGACATAACGCCTCTTTAGCCGCGAAATCGGCCTGACGCGACACTCCGGGAGGCGACACATGTTTCACGATCCGTTAAAAAGAAAGAACGTCAACGACAGGAGCCCGTTGCATGAACCGCCGTGTCTCGTCCTTTCTCGCCCTCGCCGCCCTTGCCGCCGCCGATGCGCGTGGCGCAGGCGCATTTGAGCTGACTAGTCCGGACATCGCCGAAGGCGGCAAGATCGACATGAAACATGTCTATGATTCTTTTGGCTGCACTGGGGCCAATCTTTCGCCGGAACTGCGTTGGAGCGACCCGCCGGCCGGGACGAAAAGCTTCGCCGTTCTCGTCCACGACCCAGACGCCCCAACAGGCGGCGCCGGTTTCTGGCACTGGCTCATCGTCGACATTCCGCCGGAAGTGCGAAGCCTCAGGCAGGGCGCGGGCGAGCCTTCGGGAAAACATCTGCCGGAAGGCGCCCATCAGCTTGAAAACGATTTCGGCGACAAAGCCTACGGCGGCCCCTGCCCGCCGCCGGGCGACCCGCATCGCTACGTCTTCACCGTTTATGCCCTGAAGATCGACAAGCTTGGCGACGCAGCCCACGGACGCACTGCGGTCGCCGGATTTACCATCAATCAGAACGCGCTCGCCGCCGCCTCGATCACCAGCCTCTTCGGCCGGTAATCAACAAGGGCAGTCACAGACAGGCGAAAGAGAAGATACGTCGCTGGATAACCCGCTGACGGCGCGAGGGCTCCTGTATCCTGAAGATCGGCGATCGCCGCAGATTCGACTGGCGTTGTCTTCGGCTGACGAAAAATCATTGCCGAACGGTCAAGGGACCTGAGAAAATGAACGAGTTTTTCGATAATTTAAGAAATCGCTTCTTCGGCGTTAACAGGATCAAATCCGTATTAGAAAAACGTCTTGATGACATACACTGCAAGCTTCAGCGCGTCGAACTGATGCTTTTAGATTTTAAAAAAGCATGACTTGTTTCGCCTGGATGAACTCTCTCTCTCCCGCAATTTCTCAACGATCATACTGGCGAGATAGGCTTGCTTCATATCGATTGCGATCTTTCCTCGTCAACGAAGACCATCCTGGATTTGTTGCAAGACAGAATTAAAGATGGCGCAATCATTGTCTTCGACGAATTCTTCAACTATCCCGGCTGGGAGCAGCATAAATACAAGGCTTTTCATGAATTCGCTTCAATTCATGGGTTCAGCTATGAATATGTTGCGGCCAACCCTCGCCATCAGCAGGTCGCCGTCAAAGTATGGCGCCAGGAGCCTCTCAACAAACCGGAATCATTGTAATGAAAAGCGCGGGAACGCCCAGGGACTCCCTGACGAAGTGCCGCTTGCCGATCCAACCAATTTGATTGGCGTCGGACGGTTTTGGCGAGTTTGTCGGGGATCTCTCTTGCGCGCCTTACGCGCAATTCTCTTACCTGCTGAAAAATTCGGAGCAGGACTTTCATTTCGATTTTGGGGGCAAATTCGATGCAATTGATGAGGATTTACATTCATCCAGCACATGCCGCGTCGGAAATCGACGCCCGAAGCGTCCGATTCAGTAAATACATCGCTCTCTGCCTAAAATCCTCCCTCGGACGGTGAGCCCGATTGTCTTTCGACCTTGCGACATTGACGCTCATCGTTGAGGCATGCGTTGGTTATCCGGATGCGCTCTTTCGCCGGATCGGCCACCCGGTTGTTTGGGTCGGGGCGCTGATATCGGCGCTCGACGCCCGTCTCAACGCGGAAGGCGACAGTTTCAACCGCCGACGGCTCAAAGGCGTTTTAGCCATCGGGATCGTGGTTCTTGCCGCAGCGACGACGGGCGCCGCTGTGGAAAAATTATGCGGCCGGATGACGGGCGGGTCGATCCTTTTGATCGCACTCTCCACCAGTCTCCTCGCCCAGCGAAGCCTTCATCAGCATGTCCTTGAGGTAGCGCGAGACCTGACGATTTCGTTGATGGAGGGACGCCGCGCCGTCTCGAAAATCGTCGGCCGTGACGTTTCGACCCTCGATGAAGCCGGGGTCGCCCGCGCCGCCATCGAGAGCCTTGCGGAGAACTTCTCGGACGGGGTTGTCGCCCCGGCTTTATTTCTGGCCCTCTTCGGTCTGCCCGGTGCGCTTGTGTATAAGGCAGTGAACACCGCCGATAGCATGATCGGCCATAAGTCGCCTCGCTATCTTGCCTTTGGGTGGGCGGCGGCGCGACTCGACGATCTCCTCAATCTCCTGCCTGCCAGACTCGCATCCGGCCTTATCGCTGTCGCAGCGCCGTTCCTGCAAAGCGCCTCAGCAGCCGACGTCCTTCGGATCGTTCGGCGAGACGCCGCAAACCACGCCTCGCCAAACGCCGGTTGGCCCGAGGCGGCCATGGCGGGCGCGCTGGGGCTCAGACTCGGCGGTCCTCGCGCCTATGGCGCAGTCGAAGTTGCGGGGACAACATTGGGCGACGGTCGGCGTGGGCCAACGGTCGCAGACATTGACCGCGCACTTGCGCTCTACCGGCGGGCGACCCTCGGACTTTGGGCGTCGCTTGCCCTCGGTGCGATAACGGGTTTTTGATAAAACTTTATTTCTCGCCGGTTTACGGCTAGGTTGGACAATAGATTGTGCAATGCAGCATATCGCGTGCCCCCGCTGGCGCATGACGGAGAAAACGTCGTTATGGATCGACTGTCGTACCAGTTTTACGAATTCATGCACATGGCTTTTGCGCCGGCCCGCGCCGTTACCGACGCCATGCTTCATGCGGTCAAACATCCGCTCAATCCGCTGCATCACACTCTGATCGGACGCAACATCGCCGCAGCCGGGGAATTGTTCGAGCGCATGACCCGTCGTTACGGCAAGCCGATGTTCGGCCTCGACACGACCACGGTCGATGGCGAAACGGTCGAGATCGTCGAAGAGACAATCTGGCAAAAACCCTTCTGCGGATTGCTGCACTTCAGACGCATGTTCCCCGGCGCGCCGCCGACACAATCTAAATTGCTGATTGTCGCGCCGATGTCAGGCCATTACGCGACGCTGTTGCGCGGCACTGTCGAAGCCTTTCTTCCGCACTACGATGTTTACATCACCGACTGGCGAGACGCGCGCGATGTGCCTCTGACAGATGGGGGCTTCGATCTCGACGATTACATCGATTATCTAACCGAGATGATGCGGCAGCTCTCCAGGGAAAATGACGAAGTCCCGCTGCATACCCTCGGAGTCTGTCAAGCTTCCGTTCCGTTGATCTGCGCCATCGCCCTGCTGAATGCCGCGAATAGCCCTCATGCGCCTGAATCGATGATCCTGATGGGCGGCCCGATCGACACGCGCGTAAACCCCACGCAGGTGAACAAGCTCGCAGAGCAGCGCGGGATCGAGTGGTTCAGGCGTCACTGCATTCACACCGTTCCCTTCCCCAATATCGCGATGGGCCGACAGGTCTACCCGGGTTTTCTGCAACTGTCCGGCTTTATGGCGATGAATTTCGAACGCCATGTTTCAGCGCATCTGGACATGTTCAATCACTTGATCGAGGGAGACGGAGACTCCGCGGAAAAACACCGCGATTTTTATGACGAATATCTCGCGGTGATGGATATGACCGCCGAATTCTACCTCCAGACAGTCGAAAGAGTCTTTATCCGACATCAGGTGCCGCTCGGCTTGCTGCGTCATCGCGACACGCTGGTCGATCTTAAGTCGATCCGGCATACGGCGCTGCTGACTGTAGAGGGCGAGAAGGACGACATTTCCGGCGTCGGGCAGACCGAGGCGGCGATAACGCTCTGCGCCAATATTCCCCAGTCCCGCAAGCGCCATCATTTGCAACTGGACGTCGGCCACTATGGCGTGTTCAACGGATCCCGCTTCCGTCAGCACATCGCGCCCCGTATTCATGCCTTCACACGGGACATGGAGTCCACCCCCGTTTAGACAGATGCGCCGCGTCGCGCCCTGTCCCCGCCTTGCGCCCCCGGCGGAATACAGGCTAAATCGATTTGATCGTTCAAGCGACCGATGCACCGGGTTGCATCCCCCATCGTCGCCCGCCCGGTGACGCCGTCGCGTCCCTTCCCGTCTTTCGGGGGGCGGCCTATCAGGGAAAATTTACATGACTACGCAGGACGCGGCCACTCGTGAAGCGCTGCAAAAAGAAATCGACGCCATCACCTGGTATCACGAATTCGATTTTGGCGACGGTTTGCGCGCGACGAGCGTTTCGCAGGCTGAAGATCATCGCCGCATCTGGCGATTTATCGAGCGCGAACTGGACAAGATCGATTTCGCCGGGAAAAGTGTGCTGGAGATTGGCTGCTGGGACGGCTATTGGAGTTTTTACGCCGAGCGACGCGGCGCCAAACGCGTGCTCGCCACCGACGACGTCTCACAGAATTGGGCGAATGGCGCCGGACTCAGGCTGGCCCAGCGACTGCTCAAGTCCAGTGTCGAGATTAATCAAAGTGTCTCGATTTATGAAGCCTCGAAACTCAACGAGACTTTCGACATCGTGATTTGCCTCGGCGTTTACTACCATCTGGTGGATCCTTATGCGGGTTTCGCCGAGGTGCGCCATTTGATGCACGAGAATTCAATCGCCATTTTCGAGGGTGACGCCACACTCGAATTGCGCCCCGACACCTATTACTGGGACATGTCGGATTCGTCGAAATCCTGTTTCGTTCCAACCCAGTGGGGCCTCAACCATATGCTGAAGACGGCCTATATGGAGGTTACGTCGCAGAGCTGGATGAGCCCGCGCCCGGGTTTCTCGTTAAATATCGATCCCAAACACGCTTTCGGTCCGATCGGCGACAGGGACCCCTCTGAATTCTCTCCGCTGAAGCACAGGGATCGGATACTAACGGTGGTCAAGCCTTTTGCCGGCGAAAATCCGTTGCACCCCTACAAGCCGCCCTTTAATCTCGCACGTTTTGACACGCGCTGGAAATAAGCGGGGCGTCTCGGTAAGCCGGGGGATCAGAGCGTCGGCGTCAGGCCGGCGAGACGATTGTCTTTTGCCATTTTCACGAGCAGATCGCCGACGCCCGGGTCGGCGAGCCAGGCGTCGACACGGGCACAGGCCAACTTATCTGCCGGGCTGGCGGCGTATGTTTTGTAACAGGCCTCCAGAAACTGCGGCAGACTCAGAAAGTCGCCAACCGAATAATTGAGATGATGGTTGGCCAGTTTGAACAGATAGCTGCCCTTGACGCCGAACATTTTGGCGATAGGCGGATAAATAGGAAATACCTCGGCCCGACCCAGATCGTCGATGCCATACAGCTGCAAATTCTCTTCCCGTACGGGAAGTCCCACGCGTCGCCAAAGTTGTTTCGCTACGTCGTGTAAAACGAAATTCATTGGATGGACGTTACTGTACATAAAGACGCCACGCCGCGACCAGTTCAGAAGGTCCGTTGAGAAATCAAATCCGTAAGCCGACTGCAGACCATCGACCAGTTCGCGCGCCGCATCGTTCCAGACATCAAAATAACCCACGAAGCTAAAGACATTCTCGTTGAAGAGCGCATTCGCCTCCTCGACCGTCAGGCCCCTGCGCCAGGCGAAAAGTCCCAACGCCGAGTGATAGGGACCGATGGGACCAAAGACGAAGCCATGATGCCGCGATAAATCGTGAATAAGAACCATATCCGGATGAAAGGCGGCAAATCCGATGGCGGGAAACAGCACAGCGCCAGGCAATCGCCGGAGCAATTCCTCCGAACCGCCGCCCGATATATGCCCCTCGGTGAAATCATGCGTGAAGACGTAGTCATATGTCTTCATCGTTTTCACAAAGAGCGACATATTGGCGCGGGAGCGACCGATAACGGAAAAATGATCGACGGTCGCGGAAGGGTCCATGAGCTTCATCGCATAGGCGACGCCAAAGCTTTGGCAGTTACCGATCACGGCGATGCGCGGGCCGGTATTGCGCAGACGACGTCCTGTGATTTTGGCCAGCTGCGGCTCGATCACATATTGTCGCCAGGATTTCTCAATCTGTCGGTCGATCTGGGAAAAAAACATTCGGAAATTCACCGGGGTCGTTTGGTCGACGGCGCGAAACGCCGCTTCCGACGGGTGACAAGAGACCACGCCCCGTCTATGTTCCGGGCACGACGCGCCAACCCGATAGCGGAGCGATGACGGCGGCGCGACCGTTCGATCATCATCGATAAGGACTTTGGGCTTATGGCCGACAATCCCTATAGCTCCCTACCCGACCATCGCTTCTGGCGCAAGGCCGTCGCCTCGCTGCCGCCCTATGCCATCGATCCAATCGTGACGACGCCCTTCAAGATCGCGCGGCATGATCGGGTCGCGACGGCGGGCAGCTGCTTTGCGCAAGAGATCGCGCATCGTCTGCAATCGAGCGGCTATACATATTATCTTGCCGAACGCCCGCCCGCCGACATGTCGGCGGCGGAGGCGGAGCGTCGTAATTATGCGATGTATTCCTGTCGTTATGGAAATCTCTACACGACCGCCCAATTCCTGCAATTGATCGAACGCGCCTACGGGCGCTTCAAACCGCAACTCGATTACTGGACGCGTCCCGAGGACGGACGCATTGTCGATCCCTTCCGTCCGCGGATCGAGCCGGACGGCTATGCGACCATTGAGGAGATGCGCGCCGACCGCGAGAAGCATCTCGCCGCCACACGCAATATGCTCGAGACAATGGACGTTTTCATTTTCACCTTTGGCCACACCGAAACCTGGCGGCACAAGTCGGATGGCGCCATTCTTCAGCTTGCGCCGGGCGTCGCAGGAGGAGAGTGGGACGAAAACGTCTATGAATTCTACAACATGACCGTTAGTGAGGTGGTGCGCGACTTTCTTGCAGCCGTTGACCGCATTCGCGAGGTCAACCCGCGCGTGCGCATTATCCTGAGCGTTTCGCCGGTCGGCATTATCGCGACCTACGAGGATCGCCACGTTATCGTCTCGAACATGGCTGTGAAGTCGATTTTACGCGCCGCCGCCGACGAGGTGGTGCGCGCCCGTCCCAATATCGCCTATCTACCGTCCTACGATCTGGTCAACGTCTCGCCGAACGCAGCGCGCTTTTATCGGGACGATACGCGGCGAATCAATCCGCACGGCATCGACCGCACCATGAAGATGTTCTTCGATCATTTCACCGACCGGGCGGCGGAAACGACCGCTGTCCGCTCACTGAAAATCGATGTCGCGGCGGAGGCTGAAGACAGCGCCAGAGTTGTCTGCGACGAGGAAGCCATCGAGTCGGCGTAAACCGTCGGTTCAAAACACGGCAAGGAATAAATGGATGATCTTTGGTTCTCTCGCGCTCGCCGCCGCCGGCGCTCTCGCCGGCGCGTCCTTGTATCTGAATTATGTCGAACAGCCCTCGCGCATGAAGCTCAGCGACGACGCTCTGATCAAAGAGTGGGAGCCCTCCGATCATCGGGGCTTCATTCTGCTGGCGGGTCTCTCCATCGCCGCCGGACTGTTTGGCTTTATAGCCTATCGGGAACTTAACGATGTTCGCTGGCTGTTCGGCGCGCTCATCGCACTGGGCAGCCTGCCTTACACCTACCTCGCCATTGTGCCGCTCAACGACCGGATCCTCGCACTGATCGGCGCCGAGGCGTCGCATGAAGCGCGCGGCGTGATCCGCCTGTGGGGCCTGCTTGAACTCGGACAGACCGCCATCGGATTAGCGGCCATTCTGGTTTTTGTCTGGGCGGCGACGTGACATCGGCGCGTTTCCTGCAAGGCGCAAAACATGAGCTATGATCTTGTCGTGATCGGCGCAGGCCCAGGCGGCTATGTCTGCGCCATACGCGCCGCGCAACTCGGCCTGAAAACGGCCGTCATCGAGAAAGAAGCCACCTTCGGCGGCACATGTTTGAACGTCGGCTGCATCCCTTCGAAAGCGCTGCTCTACGCCTCGCATAAATTCGCCGAGGCTGCGCACGACCTTGCGCCGCTCGGCGTCGTCGTCGATGCGCCGCGTCTCGACCTGGCGGCGATGATGAAACACAAGGCCGATACGGTCGCCGCCAATGTGAACGGCGTCGCCTATCTATTTAAAAAGAACAAAATTGACTCCTTCCACGGGACCGGCCGCGTCGCTGGCGCAGGAAGGGTCGAGGTGACTGGCGCAGATGGCGCGACGCAAAGCATCGAGACAAAAACCATTGTCATCGCAACAGGCTCTGCCGTTGCGCCTCTGCGCGACGCCTCAGGCGCGGAGATCCTTCTCGACGAGAAAATCGTTGTGTCCTCCACCGGCGCACTGGCGCTGGACAAGGTTCCGCAACATCTAGCCATCGTCGGCGGCGGCGTGATCGGTCTCGAAATGGGCTCGGTCTGGAGCCGACTGGGCGCAAAGGTGACGGTAATCGAATATCTTGATCGTATCCTGCCCGGCTTCGATCTTGAAATCGCGGCGCGTTTTCAGAAGGTTCTGGAGAAGCAGGGCTTCGAATTTCGTCTCTTGAAAAAAGTCACGGGCGTGACGCGGGCGACGACTGGCGCCAGCGTAGCGTTTTCAGCCGTCGATGGTTCGGCCCCCGAAACGCTGGACGCCGACGTCGTGCTGATCGCCACAGGGCGAATTCCCTTCACACAGGGGTTGGGACTTGAGGCGGCGGGCGTCGCGCTGGAGCGCGGCAAAATCGTGATTAATGAGCATTTCGTCACCTCTGCGCCTGGAATTTACGCTATTGGCGACGTGGTGCGCGGCCCCATGCTTGCCCACAAGGCGGAGGACGAGGGGATCGCCGTCGCCGAAATTATCGCCGGTCAGGCAGGACATGTGAATTACGGCGTCATTCCCGGCGTTGTGTATACAGAGCCGGAGGTCGCCAGCCTCGGTCTCACCGAGGAAGAGGCGAAAGCGCAGGGTCTCGCCGTCGCCATCGGCAGATTTCCCTTCTCCGCCAACGGTCGCGCCAGAGCGATGCGCCAGACCGACGGATTTGTGAAAATCATCGCCGACTCCGCCACCGATCGCGTTCTTGGCGTGCATATTCTTGGCGCCGGGGCCGGCGAACTGATCGCCGAAGCGGCGGTGCTGATGGATTTTTCAGGATCATCCGAAGATTTGGCCCGGATCTGCCACGCTCACCCGACCCTTTCGGAAACGGTGCGCGAGGCTGCGCTTGGCGTCGCCAAAAGATCGATCCACATTTGATCGCAGCCAGCGGGGATAGACTCTCGCATCCCCTCATCCCACATCCTCGCCGTAACGGGAGGCACGCCCATGCGGCTCTGCGCCATTCTTTTCCTGGCCATGGCTATGACCGTCGCCAGCTTCGCCGAGTCCAGCGCGGGCTCTGGAGAGCTGAGGGGCGCATGGCGCGTGCAAACCATTGATGGCGCGCCACCCGGCGGTCGCGCCGGCGTCAGCCTGCATTTTGAGCCGGACGGTCGTCTCTTCGGACAAGGGCCCTGCAACCGCTATCATGCCGGATACCGAATCGAGGGGGACAGGGTCCTGTTCTCGTCTGGGGCCACAACGCGAATGTTCTGCGGAGAGGAGATCATGCGCGCCGAACGGCGTTTCATGCAGGCGTTGGGCGGCGGCGCGGTCTGGCGCGTCGACGGCGACAGCTTGACGCTTTCGGCGGAAAATGGCGCCATGATCACGGCGATCCGATCCCGAGCGCGTTAGCCGCCGCTCCATTTCATGGCGAGCCCCTGCATGGAGCGTTTAAAACAAATTATTGCCCGTGTTTTTTGGCTTACGCTTGCGGTCGTCTTTTTGATCGAAAGCTGGCTTTGGGATCATGTGCGCGACGGCTTGCGCGCTCTGGGGCGGTTGATCGGGATCGAGCGTTTCGATCCCTGGTTGCGCGAGATCGTTGGCAAGCTCTCGCCGCCGATGACCCTCGTCCTCTTTAGCGTTCCAGGCGCCCTGATATTTCCCTTCAAACTGATTGCGTTTGGCCTGCTCGCCAAGGGATATTTGCTCAGCGGCGTTATCGCAATTTTGACGGCGAAGACCCTCGCGCTCGGCGTGACAGCTGTTCTGTTCGATGTCTGTCGGGACAAGCTGCTGCAAATGCAGTGGTTCTGCCGTTTCTATTCGCTGATGCTCGCCGTCAGCGCCTGGTCGCACGAATTGATCGCGCCGCTTCGTCTGCGCGTCGCCGAACTCTCCGCAACTCTGAGAGAGCGTCTCTCGCCGCTCAGAAGACGGATACAGCAGGCGGCTCGTCTAGGGGTTGGACGGCGGCTATCCCGGCTGCGCGCCTGGTCGGCGCGCGTCGTAGGGAAAAACGATCAGCGCGACGAGGCCTGATCGCAGACCGCATAACCAAAGCAATAATCCTCGGAAATGGCGGGCGTAGTTTTGAACAGTACGGCTGCGCTCGCAAGCGTGACGGCTAAAGCGATAGCGACGACGCCGGGAACAATAGTCTTGCGCATTAAATCGAACTCCCAGACTGATGGCTCGAATGTTATCGACGAAAATCGGAAACAAATGTTGAAGATAAGACGCTGGACATGAGACAGAACGCTTAATTGTTTTCCGAAAACCCAAACGCTTCCCTCTCCTCGTCGGGCGAGGAGAGGGAAAAGACTTGCGAACCTTAGATCACCACGACCTTCGTGCCGACCTTGACGCGGTTGTAAAGATCTATCGCGTCGATATCGCGCATTCGAATGCAGCCAGAGGACACGCCTTGACCGATCTTCTCCGGCTCGTTGGTGCCGTGGATGCGATACAGCGTGTCGTGGCCGTCCTGATAGAGATACAAGGCGCGGGAGCCGAGCGGATTGTCCGGACCGCCGGGCAGACCGCCGGCGTCGGCCGTCGGCTGCAAATGCGGCCAGCGCTCCAGCATGTCCTTGGGAGGCGTCCAGCGCGGCCATTCCTGCATGGCGCCGACATAGGCGCGGCCAGTCCAGCCCATCGAGTCCTGTCCTGTCGACACGCCATAGCGCACGGCTTTGCCGCCAGGCAGGACGTAATAGAGGAAATGGCTGCGCGAATCGACAACGATGGTGCCGACCGGTTCGCTGGTTTTGTAATCGACCATATAACGGTCGTATTCCGCAGGGATCTGGGCCTTCGGCGCCAGAGCCATGAATTCTGCGTCGCGTCCCGACAACTTCGGGTCGGGCAAACGTGTGCCGTAACAACCCGCAAGGGCTGTGGCCGAAAGCGCAGCCGCAATCGCAAGTTTAAATTTCATAGGATTTTCTCCTGTATCGCGAAACTCTTGGCTCACGCATAGCATGCCTTTCGCGGGGCTGGAGTCGTCTCAAACCAATATTTCCTTGGTGTTGCGCGGGCGCCACGCCCATGTTGCATCGGCGCCACATTATGATTTTATATACTCATGAATCCGCCGAATGATTTGCTTTCCGCAGACTCATTCCGCCAGCGGAAACCAGCAATAAACGGCCTTCGGAGCGCAAAGGAATCGTGAGAACGGCGATTTTTACCCATTCGGGTTGTCTCGCACATGAGATGGGACCCACGCATCCCGAATGCCCGGAGCGCTTGCGCGCAATCGAGCGCGGTCTTGAGAACGAACGATTCCAGTTGCTTGATCGTATCGCTAACGCCCCGCCGGCGCCGATTGAGTCTCTCCTGCGCGTGCATCCGCACTATTACCTCGACGCGCTGGAGACGGCGGCTCCTGCAGAGGGTTACATGCCGATCGGCTCGGATACGGTAATGAATCCGCAAACGCTGGAGGCCATATGGCGCGCGGCGGGCGCGGCGATCGCCGCCGTCGACGACGTGATGCGCGGCGCCTCCAACAACGCTTTCGTCGCCGCCCGGCCGCCGGGACACCACGCTGGGCCGCGCACGCCCATGGGTTTCTGCTTCGTTAACAATATCGCTGTCGCCGCCCGTCAGGCGCAGGCGGCGCATGGCGTCGAACGTGTCGCAATCGTCGATTTCGACGTGCATCACGGCAATGGCACCCAGGATATTTTCTGGTCGGACGACAGCGTGCTGTTTTGCTCCACGCATCAGGCGCCGTTCTACCCCGGCACGGGCGGTCCAAACGAAACAGGCGAGCATGGCACCATCGTCAACGCGCCGCTCTTCGCCGGCTCCGGCGGCGACGCCTTTCGAGAGGCGATCATCGACCGGATTTTGCCGCGATTGCGGAGTTTCCGACCGGACCTGATTCTGGTCTCAGCCGGTTTCGACGCTCATGAGAACGATCCCCTCGGCGGCCTGCGGTTAAAAGAGATCGATTTCGGCGATGTGACCAAAAGACTTATGGAGATCGCTGATAAATATTGCGGCGGCCGTCTCGTCTCATTGCTGGAGGGCGGCTACGACACGGCGGCGCTGAGTCGGTGTGTCGACGCCCATGTGCTGGCCTTGATGGGGGCGTGAGGCGTCGCCGAAGAGACATTGGGCCAAAAACAAAAAAAGCCGCTGCGCCTCTCGGCGCGCGGCGTTTTTTTTCATTCGACGTGGGCTTAGCCCTGACGCGCCTTGTAGCGCTTCTGGACCTTATTGATCACGTAAACGCGGCCCTTGCGGCGCACGATCTGGTTGGCGCGATGGCGCGAACGCAGAGATTTCAGTGAGTTGCGAACCTTCATCGGTTTATCCCCGGCAATAAAAATTAGCCGGGAAAACGCCCGGCGTCACGTTGACGAGGTCTATGCCAAATTTCCCTCGCCGGATCAAGGGCGGAGGCCAGCACCCAGCGTATTCGGAGTCGGGATAACCAAAAGCCCTACGGCTGCCCTCATCTTCCTGACGACCATGCTCGATCCGGGCATTCAGCCGGATCGTTTTCAAGAGAAATACAGGTTGTTCAGTCACGCCGACCCTGGCAGGCTCGCGCTCATTTCGTTTCGTCTTGAGGGAGAAAGCCGATCCGGATTCCGGGGTCTGCGGAGCGTCATACGGCCGCATTCAAATTTTCGAGCGCTGGCCTAGCTCAACTATAGACCCTTCAACCCGGAGATATGAATGAAACGACTGGTCCTTGCCTCCACTCTCGCGATGTCCGCGATATTTGCGCATCAGTCGGCATACGCCGCGCCGAAGTCCTCCCCGTCGCCAATCCAAAAAATGGACGGGGATAATGATGGCACGCTGGACCTGAACGAGATCAAGGCGACGGTCGATAATCTCTTTAACAGCCTCGAAAAGGATACTGACGGCACACTCGACGCGAAAGAGCTTCGCGGCAGGCTATCCGCACGAGACCTGAAGGCGGCGGACCCCGACACCGACAAAACCCTGACGAAAGACGAACTGATGTCTTATGTCGAATCCTTGTTCAAGGACGTCGACGCCGACAATGACGGGACAGTCGACGCCAAAGAATTGAAGAGCAGCAAGGGCAAAACGCTGTTGCGCCTGACCCGGTGAGGATTGCCTCATCGTCAGCAATTGAACCTTGAAAAACAGCCCGGCCGTTGCGACCGGGCTGTTTTTTACATATCGACTCAATATTTCGCGATTACGGCGTCTCCCCTGCCCCAGTTGAAATGATAGTTAACGCCTGCGCGCGCGATGATCCCGTCGAACTGGATTTTGGTGACAGGATTGCTCGCCCATAGAGCCGCGCCATTGGCCACGCCGCCACAAGCGATCCCGCCGCAATTCACGACTACCGGCATCGAGGCAAGCTCCATTGTGCCGAGGTTGTAATACATGCCTTCCGCTTTCAGGCTCCAGTTGTCGTGGAACATCCACTCCAATCCGCCGCCGGCGGCCCAGCCGGCTTTGAAACCAGAATAACGATTCACCAAGCTTGGGACGCCGGGTTGCGCGGACGCCTCCGTAGCCGCCGGATTAGACCCTTCTTGCGCCAAGTCCTGCGTCTGCGCGCTAGTCCAGTGATAGCTCGACGCATGGACATTGCCGTAGGCCAGGCCGCCCGTGCCGTAAGCCAGCATTGTCGGCGTCACGGCGTAACCCACGCGACCACGGAAGGTGCCGAGCCAGTTTATCCCCGCCGAAACACTGCCCCCGCCGACGGCGGTGCGGCTGTTGGCTATGTATTCGGCGCCGTCGTCATCGAAGTAATTTGCGCCGTCGATCGCCCCGCTGGCGTAAGCGCCAGCGCCAGAGAACGTCGTACCCTGAATATCGGCTTCGGCGCCGAGCACGACATCGGACTCGTCCTGATAATTGAAGCCGATCTGTCCGCCGCCGATGAAGCCGTTGCGGCCGACATTGGCGAGGCCTGTGTTGGCCATCGCCATGCCGCCGATATTGGACATCGACCAGGGAAATTCTTCGGCCTCGTCGGCGGACATCAGACTGGCGTTGACCGTATTCGCCCAAGCGTCCTGCGCGGCGAAGGAGGTCGTGTTCGCCCCTGTCGTGGCGCCCCAGCCATAACCCACATTGAGACCGGCATAAAAGCCTCCCCAATTTTTGGGCGTTTGCGGCGCTGTTTCATCTTGACGCTCTCTTTCGTAGAGCGCATTCGCCGAAGCGATCCAGCTCGTGGCCGTTGGATCGTTGCCATAGTCCCATTTCATGCCGGCGAAAAATGCCGTTGGCGGTCCGATCGAAACCATTTTCGGGCTTGTGTAGTTCATGAAGGGAATTTCATTGGTCTCAAACAGGCTGCCAAAGTTGCGTGACCGGGTATTGGTGACATTCTCGATCAGCGCATACATCTGCACATTTGGCAGAAAATTATAGGAGGTGCGCAGATTCAGCAGGCCATACGGCGAGAGCGTGCCAAATTGATTGGCCCAGTCGCTCGCAAGATAGGGACCGGTAGCGTAGACGAAATCGCCGCCAACTTTCCATTTCTTCGTTACAGCGTAATCGACGCCGGTCTTGAAACGGTGATTGGCGATTGACGGAAGCTGAGCTCCTGGATTGACGAGTACAGAATTGGCGCCAATGGCCTGCATGATCGGATTGCCCGGCGCGCCTAGAAAATTCTGCGAGTTAAAATAGGCGTCGGTGATCGTGTAGTTGATATACGCGGCCGTGCGATCGTCGTTATAACGCGCCGAGAGTTCGACGCCCTGACGCACGGTGTTGCCGGCGTTGGTGAAATACCCGCGACCGTTGATGTTGCTGGGTATGCTGAAGATATCGTTGAAAACATTGGTGCGGAAGAGACCCGCTGTCCATTGCACCGCGCCGGGCAGCGCCCCCAAAAATCCTGAAAATTTCTCCGACGGTTTGAACCCGCCGCGCAAGCCGGTGTCGATGGTGTTCGACGTCACCTGCTGGAGGGGCGGATCGGCGACGAGAAAGGCGTCGATCACGCAGGGACGATTGGGATCGGAACATCCCAGTTCGAGCGGCGTCGGCGCGCGATTGGCCACCGAATAGCTCGAATAGGCGGCAATCTCTGGAGTGATTTTATAACTCAACCCGCCCATTGGATTGACATGGTTGAATGTATTTTTCGCGTTTAACGCGCCGCCTGGACCGTTATCAAAAGACGTAATCTGAGCGCGATTGTAGCGCAGACCGCCCGTCGCCGTCAGTTTATCGGTCAGTTCAAGAGTGTCGAGCGCATAGGCGCCGAGATAATAGTTCGACACATTGACATGCACGGGCGTGATGCCCGCCGAGGGGTCGGAGGTATAGTAATTAAATCCCGTCACCCATAGATCGGGATTGATGAAACCCAGTTCCTGTTGCGCCTTAAAGTCGGTGTAACCATGCTCGAGGTTCAGGCCCATCGTAAATTTATTGTCGAACCCGAAGATGCGATCGGTATTGTTGATCTGGGTCGTAAAACCGACTTCGTTGATCTTGGTCCATGTGCGATCAATCGCTCCCAGCGGCGGCCCCTTGGTGAAATCATTGCCGTTGGCTGTGAAGAAATTCGGGACGTTGGTCATGCCGCCGGCGTCGGTTTCGCAAAACGCCTCGCCCGGCTCGCACTCGAATTCCGTCGTATTGCCGTCGACGCGCGCCTGATTGTAGCCGCGGTAATGCACGTCGCCGAGTAGTTTGGTGTTGGGCGCAACCTGAAACTGGGCGTTCAGATCGAACATGGCGACCTGATTCTTGTAAGTCTGCGGCGTCGTGTAGGTCGCGCTTTTATCGGCGGCGACCATTTCGACCGGCGCCGGGCCTGAAGCGCCAAAGCGATTGCTGCCCAGCGTCACATTGGCGTGCACTTCGCCCTGCTCGGCTTTGTAGCCGATGTCGCCATAGAAGCGTTTGACGCCAGAGCCCGAGAAATAGCGATAGCCCTTGTCGCCCATGGCTTCGCCAGCGGCGTAAACGGCAAAGTCGCCGACCTGTTTACCGAACTGGAACGTGCCCAGACGTCGCATGAACGAACCACCGCGCACGTCGAGTTCGGCGCCCTGCCACGTGAAACCGTTTTTCATGTCGAGCACGACTGCGCCGCCGATGGCGTTAAGGCCATACAGCGGGTTGCCGGTTTCAATCGCGACGCGGTCGATGGCGATGCTGGGGATCAAATCCCAGTTGACCGTGTCGCCCCACATTTCGTTGACGCGAATGCCGCCCTGAAACACAGCGAGGCCTTGCGGCACGCCGGCGAAGGGCGACGCATTGAAACCGCGATAATTCAATTCCGGAAACGCGGGATTGCCGCCTACATCGTTGATGATGACGCCGGGCGCAGTGCGCTGGAGCGCTTCGCCAAGATTGAACTTGCGCACATTAGCGATTTCCTTGCTGTCGACGACATGCACCGCCGCCGGCACCTGGTAAGTGACGAGCGGCGACACATAGGGCGTGGAAGCCGGGACCGGGGCGGCGCTGGCGGCGGGCGCGGCGCTGGCGGCGACACTGCGGGGGCCGCCGCCGGTCGCCCGACCCGGCCTTGCCGGAGCCGGACGCGACAGGGCCGCCGATGACGCAGCCGGCGTCGTTGTTGGACGCGCGGCGGCAGGCCGGGAGGTCGAGCGCAAGGGAGTCGCGCCGATTTCGATGGTCGGCAGGGATTGTTGCGCGACTGCCGGCGCGGCGACGCTCATAGCAATTAGTGAAATTGATGAAACACGTGCCTTGCGCATTTTTTGTCCCTCAACCAGGCCGTCGCTGGGTATCGTATGCAGCCATCGAATAACCGGAGCGCACACCGTCGACGCGGCGATGCAACAGCCAAGGACAATGCCGGCGCGGGAATTCCCGCGTCAATCAATGAAAATCAATTTAATCAGCATGTTGCAGCAGGGTGACAGTTCCGTTTTTTCCGCCCTTTTTCGGGAAATCCTCCCGAAAAAACCCTGTCATTTGGCAAGTTGCGGGGGATTTGCGCCGATATTTGGCGGAAGGCGACAAAATTATGACCTGCGGCCCTTACTCATACCCTGCGATCTCTCGCTCGTTGGTGAAAATATCAGCGAGGCGATGCATGTCGCCGGTCGTGCGACGGGCGAGAAAGGCGGGCCGGCGGCGGCCTATCATGGACGGATGACGACGCGTCGCGCCCGAACGAACGCCGGCCGGCGCCTCGATCCTCACCCAATCCGCACCCTGCAGCGCCAATTGCGACAGACCGAACCACGCCGCCCATTCCGCCCATACGGCTTGAGCTTCAGCGCCGTCGCGGAACTCGCCGAGAACGATATCAAGATCGGCGTCACGATGGATCAACGCCAGATGATAGAGGATGTCGCTCTGTAAATCGTCGAAAGCGACGAGACCGACGCCGCGATAGGCCTTGACCGGCGCCGCGATCATCATGCTCACGCCGCCAAACCGGCGGGCGATCAGAATATCGCCGCGCTTCAAGCGCACCTGACGCGCGCCGCCGTCGGCGCGACGGTCGCGTTGGGTCAACAACCGCTCGCCGACCCGCAGTTCCTGAGTTTTCCCGGCCGCTTGCATCATGCGTCCTCTCCAAATGTGGACGTTTTCGATGCGCCGATCTTGCCCGGTCGTGGCCGAAAAGATGCTAACAAGTCTGGTGAATCAGACGTAAATCATTGCTTTCAGAACATAATTCGCTGATCAGCGTGAAAGCGGCGGAAATGAAATCCATCAAATTTGATTTATTTCTACCTCGCCCTCGCCTTGCGGCAGGCGCTTGCCTCGCCTAGTCTTTTTGCAATGCACATAACCGATAGCGATCGAACGGCTGACCTGCTGCCGCGCCTTGAGTCGGCGGCGCGGCGGGCCGGGGATATTGCGCTGGCCCATTTTCGGCCGGGCGAGAGGACATCCGCCGCCGTCACCTACAAAAACGGCGGGTCGCCGGTGACACAGGCCGATTTGGACGTCGATCGATTTCTGCACGCAGAAATGCAGCGGCTCGCGCCCCAGGCCGGCTGGCTATCGGAAGAAACCGACGATACGGGCGCGCGGTTGACGCAAAGCAGTCTTTTTATCGTCGATCCGATCGATGGCACCTCGGCCTTCGCCCGTGGCGATGCGCGCTGGGCGATCTCAATCGCGCTGGTCGAGGCGGGCCGTCCGGTGATGGGCGTTGTCCACGCCCCAGCCTTGCAGGAAACTTTCAGCGGCGCGGCCGGCGTCGGCGCCTTCCTGAACGGCGCGCCGCTGGCTGTCGCGCAGCGCGCCTCGCTCGAAGGCGCGACCGTCATCGCGCCGCGCGCCTTGCACGATCAGATCGAGACGGCTCCGCAGAAATTCGTCATCGCGCCGCGCGTCCCGTCCCTGGCGCTGCGGCTAGTCGACATCGCCGCCGGTCGGCATGATCTGGTTTTCACGACGCCGAACTCCCGCGACTGGGACATTGCCGCCGCCGATATTATTCTCGCCGAAGCCGGGGCGACGCTAACCGAGGCCGGGCGTGCGCCGGTGATCTACAATCGCCCGTCGCTGGCGCGTGGCGCGCTGATTGCAGCGGCGAATTCGCTGATCGACGACACCGTCGCGCTGGCGCGCGCTTTATCGAGGGAGCCGTTTGATTCATGACTACTGCGAAGAAAGAAAAACAGCTTTTGCATCTCGTCTTTGGGGGAGAACTCGATTCCCTTGACGGCGTCGCCTTCCGCGATCCTTCCAAACTCGACATCGTCGGCATCTATCCCGACAACGACAGCGCCCTCGCGGCCTGGAAAGCCAAGGCGCACGCCACAGTCGACAACGCGCACATGCGCTATTTCGTCGTTCATCTGCACCGCCTCCTCGATCCCGATCACGAGGCGCTTTAGCAGCCCTCGCAAATTCGCCGGCTTTGACATCGATATTAGGCGCCAGCTTCCGCAGCGCGTTGCGGGAGCTGAAACATTGCAGCCACGCCGCCGTCGAAAGACATGCCGTTACTTGAACTTTATCGCTACGCCACCCTGCTCGCGACGCCCCTCGCCCGTCGGGCGCTGGCGTGGCGCGCCGCGCGCGGCAAGGAGGACAGCGCACGTCTCTACGAGCGCTTGGGCCGCCCCTCGCTCCCGCGGCCCGAGGGGCGACTCGTCTGGCTGCATGGCGCCAGCCTCGGCGAAGGATTGTCCTTGCTGCCGCTCGTCGACCGCCTCGTGCAACAGGGCGTCGAGACGCTCGTGACCACCGGCACCGTGACCTCGGCGCAAACGCTCGGGTCGCGTTTGCCTGCGGGCGCGCTTCATCAGTTCGCCCCGCTCGACGCCCCGCCCTTCGTTTCGTCTTTTCTCGATTACTGGCGACCCGAGGTTGCGATCTTCGCCGAGTCGGAACTCTGGCCGAACATGATCGCTGGCTTGCGCGCGCGACGGACGCCGCTGGCGCTGGCCAACGCCCGCCTCTCGGAGGCTTCCGCCGCGCGCTGGGGCCGGTGGCCGGGAACGGCGCGCCGGATTTTTGGCGCGATCGATCTGTGTCTGGCGCAGGACGCAGAAAACGCGACGCGCTTTCAGGCGCTTGGCGCGCCGGACGTGCGCGTGGCGGGCAATCTCAAATTCGATGCGCCATCGCCGCCGGTCGACTCTGCCGATCTGGCCGCCTTCGCCGCCGCCATCGGCCCGCGACCGGTCTGGGCGGCCGTCTCCACGCATCCTGAGGAAGAAGCCGCAATCCTTGACGCCCATGCGCTGCTTGCGCAACGCTTGCCGACGCTTTTAACAATTATCGCGCCGCGTCATCCCGAGCGCGGCGGTCCCATCGCCGAACGCACCGGCGCGCGTGGGCTTTCTGTCAAAAGACGATCATTGGGCTCAGAACCGGCGCAGGACACGCAAGTTTATCTTTTCGACACGGTCGGCGAGCTCGGCGTCATCTTCCGCAGCGCCAGCGTCGTCTTTCTTGGCAAATCGCTTGTTGCGCCGGGCGGAGGACAAAACCCCATCGAACCGGCAAAATGCGGCTGCGCCATTCTGCATGGCCCCCATGTCGGTAATTTCGCCAGCGTTTACGCGACGCTGGACGCCGTCAAGGGCGCCGCGCAAATCGAGGACGCCGCCGCGCTGGCGCGGGCTGCATACATCCTCTTGACCGAACCGTCGACATTACGTCGAATGGGACGCGCCGCAGCAGCAAGCGTCGAAAAGCTGGGCGGCGCCGCCCGTGCGACTATCGCGGCGCTCGAACCCTGGCTTACGCGTCGCTGCGCGCCAGACACGCTGTGAGACGCGCGCCGAGATTCTGGCGCGATGAGGGAGTAGCATCTCGTCTGCTGGCGCCCCTCGGCGCACTTTACGGCGCAGTCGCCGCGCGGCGACTGCGCCAATCCCCGTCGCGCGCCGCTTTGCCGACAATTGTCATCGGCGGCCTCACCGCTGGCGGCGACGGGAAAACTCCGCTGGCGCTAGCACTGGCTTCGCGGCTCACGGCGATGGGCGCGCGTCCGGCCCTGCTGACGCGCGGTTATGGTCGCATCCTTTGTGACGACGCGCCGCTGCTGGTCGATCCCGCGCATCACGCTGCGTCCGACGTTGGCGACGAGGCGTTGCTGCTGGCTCGGGCCGCGCCCACCATTGTCTGCGCCGATCGCATGGCCGGCTCGCGTCTGGCCGCCGACATCGGCGCCTCGGTTCTTGTGCTGGACGACGGCTTTCACAGCCGCGCCCTGGCGCCGGATCTGACTTTCCTGGCCATTGACGCCGACTATGGCGCTGGCAACGGTTATTGTCTGCCGGCCGGTCCGTTGCGCGCGCCGCTGGGGGCGCAACTGGCGATGGCGGATGCGTTGGTGACTATCGGCGACGGCCCGGCTGCCGCAAATGTCCTCCGCGCATTTTCTGGAACGGTCTTGCGGGCGCGCCTTGCGCCCGATCCCGCCATCGCCAGAACCCTTGACGGCGTGCGGGTTGTCGCCTTTGCCGGAATCGCCCGAGCGGAAAAATTTTTTGATAGTTTGCGCATGCTCGGCGCCGAAGTGGCGGCGACGCGCGCCTATGCCGATCACCATGTCTATACGCAGCGAGAGATTAACGAGCTGAAAATGCTGGCGCTGACGCAGCATGCGCGACTGATCACGACAGAGAAAGACGCAGCGCGCGGACTTGATATCGATTGTCTTCCCGTAACGCTGGCGTTTGACGACTCCGACGCGCTCGACGTTTTACTCGCCGGCGTTACGAGGACTGGCCAGTCGCAGGACGCGGACGCAGTCTTGTCGAATTCCGATCATCCCGCCGGGGGCTTCAGCCCAGCCAGATAGCGCCGGCCGTTCTCCACATAATGATGCGCGGACTCGAGGAACTTTTTCCGCGAGGCCTCGTCGAGCGTGCGCGCGACTTTCGCCGGCGCGCCGACGATCAGCGAATAATCGGGAAATTCCTTGCCCTCGGTAACCAGCGCATTGGCGCCAACGAGGCAATGATTGCCGATCTTCGCGCCATTCAGAATTGTCGCCCCCATGCCGATCAGAGTGGTGTGGCCGATCGCGCACCCATGCAGGATGACGTTATGCCCAATGGTGCAATCGGCGCCGATGGTCAGGGGAAAGCCCATATCCGTATGCAAAACGCTGTTATCCTGAATGTTCGTGCGTTCGCCGATGGTTATCCACTCGTTATCCCCGCGCAGCACGCAATTGAACCAGACATTGGCGTCTTCCCTGAGTTCGACCCGTCCGATCACATGCGCGCCGGGCGCCACGAAATAACGGCCCTGAACCGGCAGACGCGGCGCGACGCCGTCGAGCGTGTAAAGGGGCATGGGGCGTTCTCCACTTTGGGTCTGGCGCGACATAACCGATCCGGAGGATGAGGCAAAGTCCATCCGGCCAGTCCATGCTGCCCAACCTTGCCGGGGGGGCGACGAGCCGCTAGACCGGAATTCGGCTGGATCGCTGGCGCGCCGACGGTCTTGGAGCCTTGTAAACTGGAGTAGGGCCACTGAAGGGCGAGGACCGGCGCAACGAGATGCGCGCACGCCTGGGCGGTTTCGGCGCCCGGGCGGCCCGACTTTTTGCGCGGCAGGCGACAACGCCCTATCGCCTGATCAAGTCGCTCTCGATCAAACCGCCGTCGCGACTCTGGATCGCGCCGCCCGACATCCGAACCGCCGATTCGACCGTCGCAGACGAAATTCGCGACGGATATTTCTCATTCGAGGGCAAGACCATCCATGTCGCCGCCGGCGAGGCGCCTTTCGCGCGCTTCGCTCCATCGGTCGGCTGGCGCCGGGCGCTCACCGGCTTCTCCTGGCTGCGTCATCTCGGCGAGCAAGACCGTCCGACAGCCCGGAAACTGGTCGACGCCTTTCTTTCCTCGCAACCGATCCGCGACGATCCTGCGCTTGAAGCCGCCGTCGTCGCACGACGTCTGTTGTCGTTCCTTGCGCAATCGCCTTTATTGCTCGACGAGGCCGATCCAGACTTTTACGAGCGTTTCATGCAGGCGCTGGCGCATTATGCGCGCCAGCTTTGGCTGTCTCTCGGAGACGACAAGTCCCGAGGCGCCGAACGGTTGCTCTGCGCTGTCGCTCTCGCCGAATTCGCCGTCTGCGCCGATACCGGCGGCGCCATCGCGCCGGAGGCGATGCGGCTGCTGAGCCGCGAGCTGAAACGGCAAATCCTTCCCGACGGAGGCCATATTGGCCGCAACCCCCAGACGCCGCTGGATTTGTTGCTCGATCTGCTGGCGTTGCGCCAGGTTTTCGCCGCCCGCGGCCTGAAGACCCCGGAAACGACGAAGCGGGTCATCGCCAGCGCGCTGCCGATGCTGCGGATGATGCAACATGGCGACGGATCGCTGGCGCTGTTCAACGGCGCCGGCGCGACAGCTCGCGACCGCCTCGCCAATGCGCTCGCGCATGAGGAGACGCGCGGACCGGCCCCTTTGCAAGCCGCCTCGACCGGGTATCAACGCCTTGAAGCCTTCCCGGCGCTCGCGCTGGTTGACGCTGGCGGATCGCCGCCGGTCGGTTTCGCTGGCGCCGCCCACGCCGGCTGCTTGTCTTTCGAATATTCGCGCGGGGCGGAACGGATCGTTGTCAATTGCGGCGCTCCCGGCCCTCACAATCCTGAGGCGCGGGAGGCGGCGCGCGCCACGACCGCGCATTCAACGCTGATCATTGGCGGGATCTCATCGGCGCGCTTTGTCGAGCCGCCGCGCGGCGGCGAGAGCCGACCGATTACGGGACCGGACACGATCACAGTCGAGCGCCGGGCGCATAACAACGAAACTACGCTCATTCTCTCGCACGATGGCTACGCCGCCGAGTTTGGCCTTGTGCACGCCCGTGATCTCACCCTTTCGCCTGACGGCAGGATATTCTCGGGGCGCGACCGGTTGCTGGCCGCCAACGATCGCAGCGCCTCTCAGCCGGTCGATTTTGCGCTGCGCTTTCATCTTCATCCGCAGATTCGCGCGACGCCGCACGCCGATGGCGTCGAACTGACGCTGGGCAATGGCGAAAGGCTGCTGTTTTCGGCGACCGGCGCCAATTTACGAATAGAGGACAGCGTCTTTTACGCTCACCCCGCAGGCGCCCGACCCACGAGTCAGATCGTGCTCGGCGGCGCGGCGGAGGCCGGCGTGGACGTCCGCTGGTCTTTCGCGCCAGCGGCCGCTTCCGGCGCGGTTCCGCCATAGATGAAACTGTGATAGCCGCCACGGTTTCCGTCACGCCAACATGGATCCAGTCATGCCGGTCGACCAGCAAAAAATCGCACGCGCGCTTCTCTCCGTTTCAGACAAGACCGGCCTGATCGATTTCGCCCGCGGACTGCTCGCCCATGGCGTCGAACTCGTCTCGACCGGCGGCACGCGCAAGACGCTCGCAGACGCTGGCCTGCCCGTGCGCGATATCTCCGATCTCACCCAGTTTCCCGAGATGATGGACGGACGCCTGAAGACGCTACACCCGAAAGTGCATGGCGGCCTGCTGGCGATCCGCGAGAATCCCGAGCATGAAGCGGCGATGCTGGCGCACGACATCCGCGCAATCGATCTACTCGTCGTTAATCTCTATCCTTTTGAAGCGACGCTTGCGAAAGGCGCGCCTTACGCCGACTGCGTCGAGAACATCGATATCGGCGGCCCGGCGATGATCCGCGCAGCGTCAAAAAATCACGACGATGTCGCAGTGGTCGTCGATCCAGAGGATTATGCTGCTCTGACGGCGGAGATGATTGAGCTGAATGGCGCGACGCGGCTCGCAACGCGGCGACGGCTGGCGCAAAAAGCCTTCGCGCGAACGGCGACTTACGATGCGGCGATCTCCAACTGGCTTGCCACGCAGATCGAAGTCGCGACGCCAGCACTACGCGCCTTCGGCGGCCGTCTCGCCAGCGACATGCGCTATGGCGAAAACCCTCATCAGACAGCCGGTTTTTATCGCACCGGCGAGGATCGACCCGGCGTCGCCAGCGCTCGGCAAACACAAGGCAAGCAGCTCTCCTACAACAACATCAACGACACCGACGCAGCCTACGAATGCGTCGCCGAATTCGATCCGACGCGCACGGCGGCGGTCGTTATTGTCAAACATGCAAATCCCTGTGGAGTCGCTGAGGGATCGACGCTCGTCGAGGCTTATAGGAAAGCGCTGCGCTGCGATCCGGTCTCAGCCTTTGGCGGGATCGTCGCACTCAACCGAAGACTCGATGCGGCGACGGCGCGCGAGATCGTCAAGATTTTCACCGAAGTGATCATCGCCCCGGACGCTGAACCGGAAGCCATCGAGATGATCGCCGACAAAAAGAATCTGCGATTGTTGGTCGCCGGCGGTCTGCCCGATCCGCGCGCGCCGGGCGTCGCCTTCCGCAGCGTCGCCGGCGGCTTTCTCGCGCAATCGCGCGACAACGCCGTGATCGACGACCTCGATCTGACGGTCGTGACGCGGCGTACGCCCGATGTGCGCGAACTCGCCGATCTGAAATTCGCCTGGCGCGTGGTCAAGCATGTCAAGTCCAACGCCATCGTTTATGCGAAGGACGGCGCAACGGTCGGCGTCGGCGCTGGTCAGATGTCCCGCGTCGACAGTTCGCGCACCGCCGCCCACAAGGCGCTAGAGGCGGCGAAAACGGTCGGACTGACGGAGAGCCTCGCGACGGGCGCGGTGGTCGCCTCGGACGCCTTTTTCCCCTTCGCCGATGGCTTGCTCGCCGCCGCCGCCGCCGGGGCGACGGCAGTGATCCAGCCGGGCGGCTCGGTCAAGGACGCCGAGGTCATCGCCGCCGCCGACGCGCAGGGCCTCGCGATGGTCTTCACCGGAGTGAGACATTTCCGTCATTGATGCCCGCCAGAGCATGATTATGGAATTGACTCGCCGCGCGATTTTCGTAAGTAAACGAAGGTTGTCGCCAAAACGCCGATTAGAGTCATGCTTTCGTCCCAGCAATACGCAATTGGCGCGCAAACTGTGAAATGTCTAGCTTCGGCACAATCCGGCGATTTGTAACACATGCGCTACCGGCAGTTTCAAATCGTTATATGCACAAGAATTAATGCGAAGAAAATTGATTTGTAAACTGTGTCAGCCAAATGACTGGCCGGATCCACAAGACTGAAGAACTATGTGAATGTCCCATGGGCGCAAGGGATGAGTCTTGGCTTATAACTGTGCCTTGCCGAAGCGTTATGAGACTCATACATCAATAATTTGTGAATTTGCGATATCGGGGGAAGGATTGAATCTGTGAAGAAAAGGCTTCTGATTTACACGGCGGTGGCGATAAGCGTAGCCCAGAACGCCATGGCCTTTACAATCACCAACTATACCGGCGTGCAAGTATCGGTCTGGTTCGGTGATTGCAATACATGTTACAAGGCAACTCTCCAGCCAGGGCAAACCGGATCGTGCAATCCTGCGTCAAAAGGCTGCGACGAAAACAATCCAGTCTCGGTTGGCTATGGGGGCAACTCAAGTAAAGCGGACACTCCTCTCTGGTGCACAGCGCCACTGGCGAACACCAGCGCGTTAAATTTATCGACAGCGCCAAATCCGCTCACCTACAGTCCTGGATACAGCGCCACAAATCCAGTCATCACTTCCCAGAACCCTACGGCTCAAATTGTTGCGTCCGGAGGCGCAACCTCGTGGCAGGGCGCGTTGACGGAAGCGCCATACAATAATGATGGATTACAAGGGGGATATGTCGCCTGCACATCCAGTCAGGCTCCGGCGCAGTAGCTTCCGCTGAACGTATCAGCATCGATTTGGCGTATCGGCCGCAGAACTCCCAACTGTCGGCATAAGCATGGATGAAACACGAGAACGACTTGACCCAGAATAACGAGAGGTTTCAGAAAAAACTTCTTCGGCGAATGATCGCCGCGGGGAAGAAATCAAATCGGAGTGGCGGGCGAGATCGCCTCTGAATCACGGAAATGACGATATCAAATTTTAAGCCATTATAACGACATAGCAGAATTACTGCTTCAGTAAGGGACAATCGACATGCAAAGATATGAGCAAGGATGAAAAACAGACTGATCCTCGCAGCTTTGCTGCTCCCTTCCCTCGCTATGGCGCAACAGAACGCACGCGAGACTGCGACATCCGGGCAAGCGGGGGGTGAATGGATGCAGATTGAAGCCACGCCTGTGCGCGTCAATAACCGCCTCTATACCCCCACCTGTTCGCAAGCGCCTGGCTCCAACCCAAAATATTCATACTGGTTTCATAAGGGCGCGTCCGACGGTCTGGTGATCTTTTTCAATGGCGGCGGCGCGTGCTGGAATGACCAGACCTGCTCCAAACCGCGGCTGGAGGGCGACCGGGCGACGTTCACGGGCAAGGACGCCGAAAATGCCGAAAGCGTCTACAAGGCCGAACTCTTGCCTGGCGATGGCCCTGCGCGCATGAGCGGAATATTTGATCGCTCCAATCCGCGCAATCCGGTTCGCGATTGGAGTATCCTCTTCGTGCCATATTGCACCGGCGATGTGCATTCAGGCTCAAATACTGCGCATTATCACTACCCCGATACTGGCAAGACTTTCACGATCGAGCATCGCGGGTGGGATAATATGCAGGCAATCCTGAGCTGGATGCGCACGAATGTGCCGGAACCTGCCCGTCTGCTTGTGAGCGGTTCCAGCGCCGGCGCATACGGCGCCGCCACGCATTATGCTGCGTTACGCAAATTGTATCCGCGCGCACGATCGGTCTTCCTGGGCGACTCCGGTCAGGGCGTATCGACGCCAGGATTTGAAAAGACTCGTGACGTCAACTGGAATTATCAACTGCCGGCCTCGGTCTTTGGGCGAGACGCTCGACGTACGCCTGATCCGGAGGTTGTCGCGCGGCTCGCCGGGCATTTTCCACTTGATCGCTTTGCACAATTCACCGCGTTTCATGACGCGACACAACGGGCTTTTTTTGCGCAAATGGGCGGGGATCGAAGCTGCGAGGCCTGGACAATAAAGATGACAAGCGAACTCGCGCGCCGTCAGAGGATATCCAACTTTCGCTCATATTTGGCGTTCGGCAAATCACACACAATTTTGCGCTCGCCCCTCTTCTATTCAGAGCAAACGGGTGGGGAGCCCTTCGCCGAATGGCTTGACGCGCTGCTGAACAAAGATCTGCCGGAAAACAAGAGCTGTGCGCATTGTTTGACGACGCAGGAGCCGTGTCCTCAGTAGTCGGTTGCCTCAAATTTTTGACCAAAACACGGCGTTTCGGCCATTCAATCGGCTGGCGGTCACTGCTTGGAGGGCTTCTGTTCACCCCTCGCCCTGCGCCAGCAGTTTCTGCTGGTGATCGGTGATCAGCGCATCGATGAGCTCGTCCATCTCGCCTTCCATGACGCGATCGAGCTTGTAAAGCGTCAGATTGATGCGATGGTCGGTGACGCGGCCCTGCGGAAAATTATAGGTGCGAATACGCTCCGAACGATCGCCCGAACCGACCTGTTGCTTGCGGTCGTCGGAACGTTCGCGATCGAGTCGCTGACGCTCGGCGTCATAGAGACGCGAGCGTAGCACGCCCATCGCCTTGGCGCGATTACGATGCTGAGAGCGCTCCTCCTGCATCATGACGACGATGCCGGTCGGGATGTGCGTGATGCGGATCGCCGACTCTGTTTTGTTGACGTGCTGACCGCCGGCGCCGCCGGCGCGCATGGTCTCGATCTGCAAATCCTTGTCATCGATATCGATGTCGACGTCCTCGGCCTGCGGCAACACGGCGACCGTAGCGGCGGATGTGTGGATTCGTCCCTGCGTTTCGGTCGCCGGCACGCGCTGCACGCGATGCACGCCAGACTCAAATTTCAGTTTGCCGTAGACGCCGCGCCCGATGATCTCGGCGACAATTTCCTTGAACCCGCCCAGCGCGCCTTGGCTTTCCGACACAAGTTCGATCCGCCAGCCTTGCAGCGCGGCGTATTTTTGGTAGGCGCGAAAAAGATCGCCGGCGAAGAGCGCCGCCTCGTCGCCGCCTGTGCCGGCGCGCACTTCAAGAATGACGCCTTTTTCGTCGGCCTCGTCTTTCGGCAACAGCGCCAGCCGCAACGCCTGTTCGGCTATCGCGCGTTTCTCCTGCGCCGGCGCAGCTTCGGCTTCGGCGAGGGCGCGCATATCGGCGTCGACATCGGGATCGCCGGCCAGCGCGGCAAGATCATCGACTTCACGTTGCGCCGCGCGCCATGCAAGGATCGCGGCGACGACGTCGTCGAGCGCTGCGCGTTCCCGCGACAGGGCGACGAAGCTTTGCCCGTCAGCGCCGGCGGAGAGTTTTTCGCCGAGCTCGTCGTAGCGACGTAAAATGAGATCGAGCTTGTCTTGTGCGAACATGTGTGGCCGGAGGTTGGAAAAAAGACTGCGCGTGCGTGGGGAACGCTAAAGCGCGATGTCGCGAGAGAGCGCGTAGTCGCGCAGCTTGTCTCGCAACGACGGGGCTCCATCGTCGGTTGCGAGCAGGCTGGCGAGAAAAACCTGCGCCTCGTCGAGATCGAGGCTGAGGATCATCGATTTCACCGGACCGATGGCGGAGGGCGACATCGACAATGAGCGATAGCCCAGCGCCAGGAGCGCAAGGGCCTCCAGCGGCCGGCCGCCCATCTCGCCGCATAGCGTGACCGGCGTATTGGCGCGCTTGCCGGCGTCGGCGATGCGCTCCAGCGCCCGTAACACCGGCGACGAGAGATTGTCGTAACGTTTCGAGACGCGTGTATTGTCGCGATCGGCGGCGTACATGTACTGAACCAGATCGTTGGAGCCGACCGAGAGAAAATCGGCGCGCGCCGCAATGAGATCGATCTCCCACAAGAGCGACGGCACTTCAACCATCGCGCCGAGCTTCAACGAGCGCGGCGGCGGATAGTTATGGCGGCGGATATGTTCCAGCTCGCGCAGCGCGATGGCGCGCGCTGCATTATATTCCGCGACATTGGCGATCATCGGAAACATGATCCGAAGATCGCGGTCGCCGCCTGCCTTGAGCATGGCCCGCAATTGCATACGCAGCAGACCGGGACGATCAAGGCCGATGCGAATGGCGCGCCAGCCAAGTGCGGGATTTTCCTCCTCGATCTTCGCCATGTAGGGAAGAATTTTATCCGAACCGATGTCCAGGGAGCGGAAGGTGACAGTGCGATCGCCGGCGGAGTCGAGCACGGTCTTGTAGAAACGATGCTGCTCGTCCATGCGCGGAAAGCGCGGCGCCAGCATGAATTGCAGCTCGGTGCGAAACAGGCCGATCGAAGCGGCGCCGGTTTCGTCGAGATGCGGCATGTCAATCGTCAGTCCAGCGTTCATGTGCAGGCTGACCGGCACGCCGTCCTTCGTGACGGTCGGCACGTCGCGCAGGCGCGCGTATTGTTCCTGTCGGCGGGCGCGCAACCGCGCCTTTTCGGCATAGGCGCTTTGCACGTCGGTCGCCGGCCGCACATGCACGTCGCCGGTTGCGCCATCGATGATGATCGGATCGCCGGTTTCGACCACATCGATGACGCCCGTCACCAGCCCAACCATGGGCACCCCAAGCGCGCGCGCGACAATCGCGACATGGCTGGTGGCGCCGCCTTCTTCGAGCACAACGCCGCGCAGACGCTTTGGGTCATAATCGAGCAAAGCCGCCGGTCCCATGGTGCGGGCGACGATAATGGCGTTCTCCGGCACGCTGTCGCGGTCGGCGACGTAGCTCTGGCCCGTGAGTTGATGCAGCAAACGATTGGCGATGTCGTCGAGATCGTGGAGTCGGTCGCGCAGATAGGGATCGGTCTGGCGCTGCATCCGCGCGCGGGCGTCGTTCTGCACGCGCTCGACGGCGGCTTCCGCAGTGAGTCCCGACATCACCGCTTCGCGCAGACGCCGTACCCAACCGCGGTCATTGGCGACCATGCGCACGGTCTCCAGCACCTCGCGATGCTCGCCGGCGCCCATACGGTCGCCATGGGCCACCAGTTCGTCGATCGCCGTCTGCATGGCGTCGATCGCCTGTTCGAGACGTTTCAACTCGCCGGAGATGTCCTCGGCGACGAGCTGTTTGACGATCACGCGCGGCTCGTGCAGCAGCACATAGCCCAGCCCGACGCCCTCGACGACCGCCGAACCCTTCAGCGAGGCTGGACGATAGAGTGCGAGATCGCCAGGATCTTCAATGGCTTGCAGTTCGCCTGAGGCGATCAGTTCGGCGAGCAGCATCGCCGTCGTCTGAAGCGCCTCGATCTCTTCCTCGGAGTAGACGCGCCGGACCCTGTTCTGAACGACTAGCACGCCAAGCGTGGCGCCGCCGCGCAGGATCGGCACGCCCAGGAAAGAGTGGTAGGCCTCTTCGCCTGTTTCCGGCTTGTAGGAGAAGGCCGGATGCTCCTGCGCCTCCGAGAGGGCGAGCGGTTCGGCGCTCTTGGCGATCAGGCCAACGAGGCCCTCGCCGGTGTGCATCGTCGTTTTATGAACCGCTTCGCGGTTGAGGCCCTCGGTGGCGTAGAGTTCGAGGCGTTGATCGCCGCGCAGCACGTAGACCGAACAGACCTCTGCGACCATATTGGCCGCAATCTGAACGACGATCTTGTCGAGACGCGCCTGTGCGCTGACCGACTCCGCGCTGATTTCGCGCAGCCGGCGTAGCAGCAGGCGAGGTCCGCCAAGTGCGCTCCGCATATTCCCTGTCCCGTTCCCATGCCGCTGCCGGTGGCGGAACCGTCGCGAAAATAGGCTGCTCGCCTGCGTTCTCCCGGAGCCGCCGCCGCGCCGCTGCTCAATTCTAGCCCCATAGCCGGTCGCCTGAAAACCGGCGATCGCAGGAATTGGACGCCGGAGAATACGCAATCAAGACCTAGACCCGGAAAATCAGAAGGAGCCTGGCCCGTTCGGCCGGGTCGCCGTCACTGCCGCAGGAAGGATGGCGCGCCCGAACTCGCGAGCAGAACTAGGCTATATTGACCCGCCAGAGCCCGCGCAAGCCTCCGAAAAGCTCTAAGCAAGCTTCGGACCGTCGCCTTGAGGCCGGACCCGTTAGCTTGCGGATTGAGGTCGAAAGCTTTAGTGAGGAAGGAGTTACGCACGGCGTTCTCGATCTTTGCCGGTCAAAAAAAGGACGCGAAGCTGCGATCAAGCAGGAGACCAGGCGTCCAAAAATCGGCCTTGCGCCGTTAATTCGCCACTTATTGGATCAACTTTGGCGCGGATCTTTATCGAGAAGTGAACGTGCGTTTCCAGAATTTACTGATCGCTTTGATTTTGCTTCTCGTTTCGGCGGCCAGCGCCTCGGCGATGGACTCGGTGCGGGTGCCGCAGGGCGCCCGGGCGATCGACCTGACGCACGCTGTCGAACAACATTCCTCTGAGGGAGACCGGATTCAGGTCTCCACAGCCCCCGGCGCCGACGGGATTGTCCGCCGCATCGAAGTCGGCGCCCGCGAGGCCGGCAGCCGACCCAACTGGATCGTATTCGCGCTCACCAACGACACCGACGAGCAGATCGAGCGCCTGCTGGTCGCCCCGCATTTTCGGCTCCAGGGCTCTGGCGTGATCTGGCCCGATCTGGGTGCGACGCGCATTTCGGCGATCACCGCCAGCCAGGGATTTCCGCCCGAAGCCGAAGAAAGCGCCGACGCCGACGTTTTCCGGCTCACCCTCGATCCGGGCACGACCGTCACCTACGTCGCTGAATTGCGCGCCCCCAATCTGCCCCAGCTCTATCTTTGGGAGCCCGACGCCTACAAGGACAAGGTGACGAGCCTGACGCTCTATCGCGGCATCGTTATTGGCATCGCCGGCCTCCTCGCGCTGTTTCTGACCATCGTCTTCGTAGTCAAGGGCGCGATCATTTTCCCGGCCGCGGCGGCGCTGGCATGGGCGGTGCTGGCCTATGTCTGCGTGGACTTCGGTTTCTGGGACAAGATCTTTGGCGTCGACGTCAACGCCGACCGGGTCTGGCGCGCCGGCTCCGAAACCGTGTTGTCGGCGACGCTGGTCGTCTTCCTGTTCGCCTATCTCAATCTCAACCGATGGCATATGCGCGCCTGGCACATTGCGGCGCTGTGGCTGTTCATTCTCGTTGACCTCGTGGGCCTGTCGATGTTCGACGCGCCGGTCGCAGCCGGGGTCGCGCGCCTGTCTTTGGCGGTCATCTCTGTCGTCGGTCTGCTGCTGGTCCTCTATCTCGCCTCGCACGGCTTCGACCGCGCCATCATGCTGATCCCGACATGGTTCCTGCTGGTGCTGTGGGTGGCGACAGCCGGATTGGCGGTGACGGGCTATATCAGCAATGATCTGGTGTCGCCGGCGCTGGTGGGCGGTCTTGTGCTGATCGTGATGTTGATCGGCTTCACCGTCATGCAAAACGCTTTCGCCACAGGCGGTTTCTCTCACGGCGCCATTGGCGACGTCGAGCGCAAGGCGCTGGCCATGACCGGAGCCAATGAGATTGTCTTCGACTGGGACGTGCCGTCGGATCATATTTATGTCAGTCCCGAGGTCGAGGTCGCGCTGGGCCTCGATCGGGGCGGCCTCGAAGGCGCCGCCTCCTCCTGGCTGGATCTGCTGCATCCGATGGAGCAGGATCGCTATCGCGCCTGTCTCGACACGCTGCTTGAGCAAAGACGCGGCCGCATTAACCAGGAATTTCGCCTGCGCAGCGCCGATGGTCATTATCTTTGTTACCGTCTGCGCGCCCGTCCAGTCGTCGGCCCCGATGGCGAAGTGGTGCGAGTCGTTGGCACGCTGACGGACGTCACCGACGATCGCAACGCCCAGGAGCGGTTGCTGCACGACTCCGTGCGCGACAATCTCACCGGACTTCCCAACCGCGAATTATTTTTCGACCGACTGGAGTCGGCGCTCGTGTTTGCGCGAATGGATCAAAATTTGCGGCCGAGCGTCCTTGTCATCGACATCGACCGGTTCAAGCAGATCAACGAACAAATCGGCGTCGCCATGGGCGACAGCATCCTCCTTACCGTCGCGCACCGGTTGACGCGTATCCTGCAGCCGCAGGACACGCTGGCCCGCCTGCGCGGCGACGTATTCGCGATCATTCTGGTTTCGGAAACCCATCCGGATCACGTCATCGCCATCGCCGACTCGGTACGGCGCGCGCTCTCGACGCCGGTGCGCTTCTCCGATCGCGACATTGCGCTCTTCGCCTCCATCGGCGTGGCGTTCTACGACCAGCAGGTTCATCCCGGCGCGGAAGAAATGCTCGACGACGCCGAGATCGCCGTGCGGCACGCCAAGCGCGGGGGCGGCAATCGCATCGAGGTCTTCCGCCCGGCGATGCGCGCCCAACGCGCCGACCGTTCGACCATGGAGTCTGATCTGCGCCGCGCACTGGAGCGCAGCGAGATGAAAGTGTTCTTCGAGCCAGTCGTTCGACTGGAGGATCGCACCATCGCCGGCTTCGAGGCGATGCTCCGCTGGGACCATCCGCGTCTTGGCCGGCTTGAGCCCGCGCAATTCATGCCCCTGGCCGAAGAGACCGGCCTTGTCGTCGATCTCGGTTTGATGGCGCTGGAGCGCACCGCGCGCGAACTCTCCGCCTGGCAACGCGCGCTCGCTGTCGATCCGCCGATTTTCGCTACTGTCGGCGTGTCGTCCCGACAAATTTTGCGTCACGATCTTTTGCGTGACGTGAAAAGCGTGATGATGCGAAACACCGTGGTTCCCGGCAGCCTCAAGCTGGCGATGACCGAGAGCCTCGTCATGGAGAACCCCGAATTCGCGGCGCAAATTCTGTCGCGGCTTAAAGAGCTGGGAGCCGGTCTGGTGCTCGACGAATTCGGCGTCGGCTATTCCTCTCTGGCTTTTCTGCAGCGTTTTCCTTTCGACACCGTCAAGATCAACCGCACGCTCGTCAAACAAAACGACAGCGCCGCGCGGCCGGTCATTCTGCGTTCCGTGATCAGCCTCGCCAAGGAGCTTGGCATGGATGTCGTCGCCGAAGGCGCCGAAACCGAGTCCGACGCGATCGAACTCTTTCAACTCGGCTGCGGTTTCGCCGAAGGTACGGCGTTTGGGCGGCCAATCAGTTCGCCAGAGGCCCGCCGCCTTGTTGGGGCCGCGCCCGAAGCGGCGTAAATTTTAAATCCTTATAAGACGCGGCAAAAGTCGGACGCAACAGTCCAAGAGGCCATCAATGCAAGCGTCAGGGAAGCGGAAAGATTTTTGCACTTCGATTGCAATGATCCTGTCTAATTTTTTCAATGAATTTAGTAGAGATAGCATTGAGTCCGCTCTTCGACATGTGGATACGCCAACACTGGAAAAAGTTAATCTAATACTAAGGCATAACATAGACGTTTTATCCCGTCCCGAAACTCGTTCTTTAATTCTCTCAGAAATGCCTCTTGCAGAAGCTGTGGGGCACGAGGTTAATTCAAATATTTCAAGAAAAGCTCGATCTTCTCTTAACGAACTTAAAGGAGAATTAGATCAGGCATATGATAATGCCTCTCCGCTGGCTGAAGACATAGAATTCGATATTTTAAAACTTCTTCGTCGAGTCGTTGATGTGCTTGTTGGAAAACCATCACAAGCACATCTATTATCATTTGATGTTGGCTCAGCGCCCTCCGAAAAATTCGCAAAGATCAGACACGCCGTGCCGATGCTGTCGCTCGGAAATGTGTTTGCCGATGCGGATGTTCTCGATTTCGTCGCGCGTGTGCGGCGGTTTCTTGGCATGTCAGAGACAACGCCGATCCGCTTCACCGCCGAACCCAAAATCGATGGACTTTCCTGCTCATTGCGTTACGAGCGAGGTTTGCTTGTGCAGGCTGCAACGCGCGGCGACGGCTATGAGGGGGAAGACGTCACCGCCAATATTCGTACGCTACGCGACGTTCCCCAACGCCTTGCCAGCGACCCGCCGCAAGTGCTGGAGGCTCGCGGCGAGGTGTATATGACACACGCCGATTTCCGCGGGCTTAACGAGCGACAGGCGGCGACAGGAAAGCCGGCGTTCGCAAATCCGCGCAACGCGGCGGCTGGTTCGCTGCGTCAGCTCGACGCCGCCATCACGTCTGAACGGCCGTTGCGTTTCTTCGCCTACGCATGGGGGGAGGTCAGCGACTTGCCGGCAAAGACGCAGACGGGCGTGCTCGACGCCTTCGCGGACTACGGCTTGCCGGTTAATCCGCTGACGCTTCTGTGTCAAAGCGACGAAGACATGCTGATGCATTATCGTCGGATCGAAGCGCAACGCGCAACGCTGGGCTACGACATCGACGGCGTTGTCTACAAGGTCGACGACATCGCGCTCCAGGAACGTCTGGGCTTTGTCTCGCGCGCGCCTCGCTGGGCCGTGGCGCATAAATTTCCGGCCGAGCGCGCCACGACTGTGTTGCGCGACATCGAAATCCAGGTCGGCCGCACCGGCGCGCTGACGCCGGTGGCGCGGCTGGAGCCGGTGACGGTCGGCGGCGTCGTCGTCTCCAATGCGACGTTGCATAATGAAGACGAAATCGCCCGCAAGGATATTCGCATCGGCGATACCGTCGTCGTGCAGCGCGCCGGCGACGTGATCCCGCAAATTGTCGAGGTCATCGCCGATAAACGTCCCAAAGCCGCAAAGCCCTATGTCTTTCCCCAGGCCTGTCCGGTCTGCGGCTCGGCGGCGTTACGCGAGATCGACGAGAAAACCGGCGAGGCCGATGTCGTGCGCCGCTGCACCGGCTCGCTGATCTGTCCAGCGCAGGCGGTGGAGCGGCTCAAGCATTTCTGCTCGCGCAACGCCTTCGACATTGAGGGGCTGGGCGACAGGCAGATCGAATATTTCTACGAACAGGGTTTGATCCGCACACCTTCGGATATTTTCACGCTGGAGGAACGCGACCGCGTCAGTCTGACGAAAATAAAAAATCGCGAGGGATTTGGCGAAACCTCGGTTCGCAATCTTTTCGCCGCCATCGAGGCGCGACGACGGATTCCAATCAATCGCTTCCTTTTCGCGCTCGGCATTCGTCACATTGGCGAGACGAATGCACGCCGACTGGCGCGTCATTTCGTGGATTTTGACGCCTTACGCGAGACAGCGCGCGACGCGGCGGCGGAAACGGATGCCCGCGCCCGGATCGATACAATCGATGGCGTCGGACCGACGGTCGCCGAAGCGCTGCACGACTTCTTTGCTGAGCCGCATAATGCGCGCGAACTCGATGCGCTGCTGGCGCAGGTATCGCTGGAGCCGATGCCGGCAATCGCCTCTGCTTCCCCCGTCGCCGGCAAAACCGTCGTCTTCACTGGCGCGCTGGAGCGCCTCACCCGCGACGAAGCCAAGGCGCAGGCCGAACGTTTCGGCGCGAAAGTCGCCGGGTCGGTATCCAAGAAAACCGATCTTGTTGTCGCCGGTCCCGGCGCTGGCTCGAAACTGGCGAAGGCAAGCGAACTTGGGATCGAGGTCATCAGCGAAGACGAATGGTTTCGCCGGACCGGACAGGCGTAGAGCGACGAAGGACCCTAAACCGCGCGCGCGCCGGGCGTGTCGTCCTTTTTATACGCCGTGCCGAACACGTAGTCCCACCAGATGGCGTGGACGCCGAAACCTTTTTCCGCGTCACGGAAATGGTGCAACATGTGCAGGCGCTTCACCAGCTTGCCGAAGTCGGACGTCGGCTGGCCATGATGCGTCCAGTAATGCACGCAATCGTAGATCACATAGCCGGCGATGAAACCTGCCAGCACCGGCCAGCAAAAGACATCGTTGAACAACAGACGAATGACGGCGAGCGCGATCAGCATGATCGGCGCCGAGAGCAGCGGCGGCATAACCAGACGCAGCGGATCGCTGGGATAGACATGATGCACGCCGTGGATCAGAAACTGGAAACGCGGCCCCAGCCCGAAAGGCAGCGGGAAGACTGTATGAAATAGAAAGCGATGGCCGAAATATTCGGTCAGCGTCCAGCCCAGATAGCCCAGCAACAATCCAAACAGCACGACTCCGGCGCTGCTGAGGGTCAGCGAGTAGAACACAAGCCCCAGAAAGATCGGCGTATAGACGATCACCGGAGTCAGGTGATGCACGCGCGACATTTTGTCGAGCAGATTATTCTCGAACAGACGCGGCGAGGCGTCGAGCGGCTCTTGCGTTCGTATATTGGAATTATCGGTCATAGGATTACTCCGCCGCCGCCGCGACGGGCGAGTCGCGGTGGGCCGCCTGCACGACATTCTCCGAACGCGTGCCCAGCGAATAGTCGGGATCGAAAATAAACGTCACCAACAGCGCGAACCAGGATTTATGGCAGCGCAGGGTGTTGTAGAACTCGGGCGCCATTTCGGTGAGCTGCGGCAATCGCGTCCACGGAATCTCGTGAAAGTCGTGATGCTCGTTGTGATAGCCGATATTGAGCGCAAGCGTGTTGAGCGGACCATAATAATCGAACGTGCCCTGATCGGGCGCGAAGGCGAAATGCTCCTGCAGCCAGCGCGCGCTCAATGGATGCAGGCCGCCGACCGAAAACCAGAAGGAGAAAAAGAGGTAGAGCAATGCGTTGGGACCAAAAACCAGCGCGATAAAGAGATCGAAGGCGACGATAACGGCGACGTTGATATAGGTCCATTTGCCCCAGATCGGCACCGTGCCTTTCAGGCGATTGAGGCGCGCAAGCTGAACCGCCGGGAAGGCGAAGAGCCAGGCGGCCTTGCGCCACGCGCTGTTGCCAACCCACTCGACCTCCCACGCGCTGGGTATATCGGCGTCATAGTCATAGGCCGACAGGTGTGAGTGATGCTTGATGTGATAGCAGCGAAAGCCCATCGCCGTCGGGAATCCGTTGGGCAGATCGGCGAGGATGGCGGTCCATTTATTGGCCAGCGGGCTCTCGAACACGCAATTATGAATGGCGTCGTGAATGATGACGAAATTGGCGTGATTGGCGAAGGCCCCGACGCAAATCGCCAATAGCAGCGACAGCCACCAGTAGGAAAGACCAAGATAACCCATGAAAGCGGCGATCATAAACTGGCCGACAAAAATGCCGGCGGTGATCTTGAACGTCACCGGGTCCGTGCCGAACAATTCCCTGACCTGCGGATATTTTTCGAGTATCAGTCGCCGCCGTTCGACGTGCGAACGATCCGCGCCGGTGGATGTGACCGAAATGCCGCTCATGAGCCTAAATCCTGTGATGCCGCGATCCCGTCGACGCTGTCGCCCTCACGCATACTAAAGTTATCTGGCGTCATCAGACGTTTTTCGTAGATCCTGTGAATTTTATCGACCTTGCCGCCGAACATTTCAATCGGCCGACGCATCGACTTATTATCCTCCAGCACCCAGCCGGCTTCGAGGTGCGAGCCCGAGGAGGTTGCGGCGCGACGGCGGGCTTCCTCGACGATCGTCATCAGAATCAACCCGCCGGTGGCGCTGTTTTGCAGGGCCTTTCGGGTGCCGAGCAAAGCGATGCGCGTGGATATGAAGCTGTGGGAGCGCATCCGCGACAACAGGCGGACCCAGCCAAAGGGGAACAGCCGGCCGTCGAGATCGGCGATGATTTCGCAGAAATTCGGCAAGGCGACAACGAAGGACTGCGGTTTTCCGTCCAGTTCGATGACGAGGCCGTAATCGGCCGGCATGATGAATTTCAGACCGTCGGCGGTGGAGTCGAACTCCTCCTGCGTGAAAGGCACATAGCCCCAGTTGCCGCTCCAGGCGTCGTTGAAGAGATCGGCCATGATCGGCGTCTCATGCGTCTTGAGGCGCGACATGTCGAGTGTGCGCACCTTCAGCCGCTCGGCCCATTCCTTGCGCAGAGAAAACCTTGGTTTCTCCTCGGGTTTGCGGTCGCTGTCGTCCCAGCGATAGGAGATCAGATCGCGCGCCTTTTCATAGCCCAGCGCGTCGAGATGACGTCCGAGATAGGCAGGATGCCAGGGCATCAGGAACATCGGCGTCGCCTCATGTCCCTCGACCAGCAGGCCGCATTCAGAGTTGATCGAGGGCGAGAAGGGACCATTCATCCGCTCGGCGCCGCGCGCCCGAAGCCACTCTTCCGCCGCCGAGACAAGGGCGCGAACAACCTCGATGTCATCAATGGCGTCGAGCGCGCCAAACTGCGCCGGGCTGGCGCCCACCGGAACCATGTCCTTGTAGAGATGTGCGGCGATACGGCCGACCCATTCTCCATCGCGGCGGGCGAGAAATTTCTGCTCCTCCACCAGTTTGTAATGCGGGTTGAGGCGATGGGAGAAGAGGGTCCAGCGTTCGGCGTCAATCGGCGCCACAAAGCCGCTCATGCCCCGGTAGAGCAGCCGGGGCAGCTTGCAGAAGGTCGTAAAGCGTAAAAGGCCCTCGACCGGCACAATCTCGATCTGCGCCATCGTGTCAGTCCTAAAGATCGGGCGACGCGAACGAAAGCGTCATGATGACGCGGCTGCGCTCTCCACGGCCGGGTGTGGTCGGCGGCTGGTCAGACCGGCCATAGCCTCGGCGACGATCCTCTGCGCCTCCTCGCTCACGGGCGGAATCCGCTTGAGACAGGCGATCACCCCCCTGATTTCCGCCTCGCTGTGATTGGCCGAGAAGAAGAAGCGCAACCGCGGGCCGTCCTTCGGCACGCCGATGCGCACCACCGGCGGCACATAATAGCCCTCCTCCAGCAAGTGCTGGGCCGCCCACATTGTCTCGATATCGCTGTCGAAAAGGATTGGCACGACGCCGCGTCCAATCGCGGGGCCCGTCGAGAAGCCATTCTCATGCGCCACCTGACGGAACAGTTCGGCGTTGGCGGCAAGCTTGTCGATCCGCCAGGTCTCCTCCTGCATCAGTCGCAGGGCCGTACGCGCCGCCGTCAGGATCACCGGCGACAAACCGACGCTGTAGACGAAGCCCGGCAGAGTGAAGCGGAACCAGTCGATGACGCCTTTTTTGGCGCAGACATAGCCGCCGCAGGTGGTGAGAGATTTCGATAGCGTTCCAACCACAAGATCAATGCGGGAGGCGTCGACCCCCTGATGCTCGGCAAGGCCGCGCCCCGTCTTGCCCAAAACGCCGAGGGAATGAGCTTCGTCGACCAGCAGCCAGACGCCGTGACGATCGCGGATGTCGAGAAGACGCGGCAGATCGGCGGTGTCGCCGTCCATGCTGTAGACGCCTTCGACGACGATCAGAACATTGCGATAGTCCTCGCGTTTGCGCTGAAGCAGATGTTCGAGATGATCAAGATCGTTATGACGAAACTTGATCACCTCCGCCACCGCGCCGTCGGTGCCGGATACGATGCTGTTATGGGCCAGTTCGTCGATAAAGATCGCGTCGCGTTTGCCGTTCATCAGCCAGGCGATGGTGGTGACGTTGGCGAGATAGCCCGACACCAGCGTCAAGGCGCTTTCCATGCCAATAAATTTGGCGATTTCCGCCTCGAACTGCTTGTGGGTGGATCGCTCGCCGCCGACCAGACGCGACGCCAGCGCGCCGATGCCCAAGTCGTCGATCTCGCGTTTGGCCTCGGCTTTGATCTGCGGGTGTCCGGCGAGGCCAAGATAGTCATAGTTGGCGAAACTGACGAAATTCTTGCCCATGGCGGCGCGCTCGGCGCGCAGCTTGTCGAGCTGGGCGAAAAAAGGATCGTTCAGTTCCAGAAGCGCACTTCCGGCAAGACGAAATCGCCGCGCCGCGAAATCCGAAAGGCTTTTATGTTTGCTCACGTGGATCCCAGTCCTTGTCCAGGCGGGGCGCATGGCGCGCCGCGACAATGAGGGCGCAAATCACTGCGGCGCCCAAGGATTGAACGCGTTGCTTATCACCCCCGCCGCCCCCGCGCCAGTCTTGCGGCTCTGGCGCAGGGCGAGCGCTTTCTCTATTGATTTCCCGATGACTCAGACCGGCGCCCTCCCCGACCTCCCGACCAAGCCCCGACCGCAGACTGGCCGTGAGGCGTTTCTGGAGCTGAGAGTCGTCGGCGTTGCGGTGGCGCGCGGCGGGCGGCGGGTTTTTGAGAACGTCGATTTTCGTTTGACCAGCGGCGAAGCGCTGGTGGTCACCGGTCGGAACGGAGTCGGCAAATCGACCCTGCTGCGCGCCCTGGCCGGCCTTCTGCCGACTGTGGCGGGAAGCATGACGCTGGAAGGCGGCGCGCCAGACGCCGACCTGCCGCGCCAGTCGCATTATCTCGCCCACGCCGATGGCATGAAGGCGGCGCTGAGCGTCGCCGAAAACCTGAGTTTCTGGGCTTCCTATCTCGGCGGCGGACAGGATGCGCGCAATCTGTGTGTGAAGGAAGCGCTGACAGCCGTTGGTCTCACGCATGCGCTCCACGCCCCCTTTGGCGCGCTCTCCGCCGGCCAAAAACGACGCGCCGCGCTGGCCAGGCTGCTTGTCGCCTGGCGCCCGCTCTGGCTGCTCGACGAGCCGTTGACGGCGCTCGACCGAGGTTCGCGCGAGAAATTCGCGGGGGTCATGCGCGCCCATTGCGCCCGAGGCGGCCTGATTGTCGCCGCAACCCATGAGCCGCTCGGGCTGGAGGGCGGCGTCGAACTGGCCCTTGGGACGCAGGCATGACATCGCAGATCCTCGCCCTGTTTGTGCGCGAGTGGCAAATCGCCCGACGCATCGGCGGTTCCGGCGCGATGGGGGTCATTTTTTTTCTGACCCTTGTGGTGATTGTGCCCTTCGCGGTCGGCCCCGACCCGAATCTTCTGGCCCGGATCGGCCCGGCCGTGTTGTGGATCGCCGCCCTGCTGGCGAGCCTGCTCGCCTTCGATCGCCTCTTCCAGGCGGACGCCGAGGACGGCTCGCTCGATTTGCTTCATTTAGGCGAGACGCCGCTCGAAGCGGCTGTGCTGGTCAAATGCGCGGCGCACTGGATGGCGACCGGCCTACCGCTTATCCTCGCCGCGCCATTTCTCGGCCTGATGCTTCAACAGGAGCGCATGGCGATCCTCGGCGTTGTCGTCACCTTGCTGGTCGGCACGCCGGCGCTGACCCTGATTGGCGCGATCGGCGCCGCCGCCACCGTGACGGTGCGACGCGGCGGCCTGCTGATGGCTTTATTGGTTTTGCCGCTAACGATACCTGTGCTGATTTTCGGCGTCTCGGCGGCGGAGGCGGCGGCGGGCGGCACAGTGCCCTTCCTCTCGCCTTTCGCGATCCTGTGCGCGATTACGCTGGTCGCCCTCGCTTTATGTCCATTCGCGGCCGCGGCGGCGTTGCGCCACCTTGGCGAATAATCCCTCCTGCATCGCCGGATCATGAAAAAAAGACTAAATTCCGTGGCGAAACGCAAAAACGAGGCGTTGATCGTCCTCAATCTCTGCTTCTTCGCCTATCTCGCCTGGTGGTTGAGGGAAAACATCGATTTCAGGGAACTGATGCGCGCGCTGCGGAACATTCCGCCCACGGCGATTTTTATGTCGATGGCGATCAATCTTCTCGATCTGACGTTTTACTCCTCACGGCTGGCGACAATATTGGGCGGCAAGTTCTACCCCGGCCTGATCGTCACCACTGTCGGTTTCACCCTGAATAGCCTGCTGCCTTTCAGACTCGGAGAGGGCGCCAAGATATATATTGGCCATACCATCTTCGATTATCCGCTAGGCGCGCTTGGGGTGTCGGTCGTCATCGAAAAACTTTACGATCTCGCGGCGATCATTCTTCTGGCGCTCGTCGTTGCGTTTGGCGCCGGAACGGGCGTCATCGATCTGGGCATGCTATGGCCGCTTGGTTTGATCGGCGCCCTAAGCGTCGCCAGCCTCTACGCGATCCGTGCGAATGCGGACAAAATCATCGCCCGCGTCGGCGACTGGCCGATGTTGAAATCTCTCGGTCTCGACACGGAGAGCGCGCGCGCCGACCTGCTGGCCCTTGATCATCCCATCAAACGTGCGGCGATGTTCACGGCGGCGATATGGGTGACGAATATATTTTTGGTCATTTTCGCGTTCGACGCGTTTTTGCATGGCGCTGGTCCCGGCGTCTTCGGCGCCATGACCTTGTTGTTAATTGTCGCGCTGGCGATCGCTGTTCCGACCAGCCCAGCCGGCCTGGGCGTCGTCGAGGCGGGGATCATGTCCTATCTCGTCGCCTTTCTCGGCGTGAGCAAGGAGGAGGCGCTATCGGCGGCGCTAGCCTATCATTTCGCCATCACGACGCCGCATAGCTGCATCGCTCTCGCGTTTCTGACGCGTGAACTTTACCGCCGACTGACGACACAAGCGCAAGAGTGATCAACAATCACCAATCCCTGTGCGGTCCGTGAAAACGCGGGCCGGAATTGCGCACATAACCCTGACTGTGATTGGAGCCGGAGTGTCGGGCGAGGCCGGTATGGGGATGGTCCCAGCGTTGTAAATGCCGGTGACTGTCGGTGTGCCGACCCCCCGAATGGGTGAAGGGCGCAACTTTCGAGGTTTCGACTTTCGCTGACGCGCCTTTTGCAGTTGCGGCGGCCCCTTTTGCACAAACGCCTGTGACGCCGAGCGCCAGCGCCGAGAGGATGATTGAGATGCGCAGGATCATGATGTCTCCCTTCTCATGTAGTGAATTGAATGTCTGCACGGCCGATGCGGCGAAAAGACGACAGAGCCGGAGCGGGTTCTATCGCGAGGCCGCAGGCGCGAAGCGATAAGTAAATTTGCCGCAAAAAGACTCTTGTGACGCTTGATTTTCGTGCCTAGTTTACACTTGAACGCGTTCGTTTTGATTCGTCGAGTCGGCTTTCGCGAAGGCTGTCATACTTCGCGCTTCGAGGAATCTTCGCCCATGGACCGCGACACCGCCCCTGTCACGGACGGCTCCATTTCGCTCAACAGCGAGAGCGCCGTCAGTCCCATCGACCTCGGCCCCGCCGCCGACGGCGAGACACATACTGGTCGCGCCCTGCTTGTCGAACAGGGCCGTCACCGCTTCTTCTCCACTGTTCTGCCGAGCAACGTGCTCGCGCACGCCTGTGTCGTTGAGCCCCGTAATGAAAACCCCATCGACGGCTTTCAGCGTCTCCTCGACGAGCGCCGCGCTCGCGCCATCGCCAAATATATCGACTCCGGCTTTGGCACGGTGCCCGGCGCCATTGTGCTTTCGGCGCAAACGCGCGCGCATTTGCGTTTCGATCGCGACAGCGGCCAACTCACCTTCCGGGCCGATCCGCGCGCCTTTCTGATCATCGACGGCCAACATCGCGTTTTCGGCTTCCGGCTGGCGAAAAAAATGGTGAGCGCGCCGGTGGTGATTTATAACCGGCTCACGCGGGCGCAGGAATGCCGGCTGTTCATGGACATAAACACCAAACAGAAGCCGGTGCCGGGCGAATTGCTGCTCGACATACGCCGTCTCTCCGAGGTCGAATCGAAAACAGACGCGCTCCTGCATGACGTGTTCGATCTGTTTTTCCAGTGCGAGGACAGCGCGCTGAATGGGCTGCTCAGCCCGGCGGAAAAGCGCAAGGGTATGATTTCCCGGGTTACCTTCAATGCGGCGTTGCGGTCGATCCGCAAAGCTTTCGAGGGAGCGCCGGCCGCCGATGTCTACGCCGTTCTCAACGCCTATCTGATCGCCTGCCGGCGCGGTCTTGGCCTGCACGATCTCGATGCGCAGCTCGCCAATCCGGTTTTGTTCAAGGCGCTGACCCAGTTGTTCGTCAATGTCGCCGAGCGCGTCGCCGATCGTCATGGCGGACACTATACGGTCGCGAATTTCGAAGAGGTGATGATCCCCTTCTTCCGACGCCTGAAGAAATCCGAGCTGCCGCGCGCAGGTCTTACTGCCGCCGCCCTGCATGAGTATTACGCCAAGGCGTTGTCGGCCGGCTTTCTGATCAAACAGTGGCTTTTCGCCTGAACGGCGCGGGCGTTTCACGGCGGGCGAGACCATGTTCGGTCTTTTCCCAATGAAACGGCCGCAGCCATAACTCCGACAACGCTCGCCAGGCGGCGAAGGTCAGCATGGCGAGCCATAGCGGCAGCATGAAAATTTTTCGCCAGTGCCGCCCGAGCCTTCTGCGTCGAATTCCCAGCCATAACGGCCACAGCAGCGATACCGCGCCCAACGCGGCGACGCCGCACCACAGCTCAGTGAGTATTGTCTCCATGCTGTTTTGCGGTCTCAACAAATCGCCGTAGATTGCATCAAAAATAAAACGACCGGCGAAAAACGGTCCCAGAAGTGGGCCAAGCACGCCGCCCACGAACATGGCGAGCACCGCGCCGGCGCGGCGCCAGCCGAGTTCCGCGAAAAGCCGTAGCGGATGCCGACAATGCGTCAACGCCGTCTGCATCCATCCCTTTAGCCATCGCGTGCGCTGGCGCGCCAGGGAAACAAAATCGCCAGGCGCTTCCTCATAAGTGTCGGAGTCGAAAGTGCGCACGCCATAGCCGGCGCGAACCAGACGCAAGCCGAGATCGGCGTCCTCGGTCACATTGTAGGCGTCCCAGAAACCTATTTCTCTCAGGGGCTCGATTCGAAAGTGCGGTATTATGTAGCTGATGCAAGAACGCTATTTTTCAGTAGCTTGCGAGACAATCCAAAAATCATCCACAGCAAAAATCACTGGCTGTAAAAACTAACGGATTATTCCGACGACTGTTCTGGCATGGCGGCAAAAGGAGTGCGTATCCCAAGGCGTCTTTGATAATAAGTTACTGTCGACGGCGCTAGATGCTCATCAAAATCCGGATCACTCACGACAACCCATCCGCCGTTCGGATTTTCCATATGCAAAATCTGATGTACGCGCCCTGTTCGAGACGTGCGCGCGTACACCTTAATTTTACAACCCTGAGCCTGAGCAAACTCTATGAAGCCTGACAGCTTAGGATGCCCGCCAAAAGGGAACGCCATATTTTAGGCCGCCTTTGCGAACGCGACCTCTAATGACACTCCGTTTGGCGTCGGCATGGCGACGCGCTCAATATTGAGGGACCGCTTCTCCCAGAGCTCATGATAGTAATTTGGTGCCGGAGCGATGCAATCTTTGGGCTGAGCGCCTTTCTCACAGCAAAGCTCAAATTCAGTCTCAATCACAAGGTCAAGCCGATCTAGAACGGCGTCGATGTCCCCAGCCTGAGCGCAGATATCGTATTCAAGGCACTGAGCAATATAAAAATTGCCCTCCTTAAACACGATCGCGCGGAGATGGGTCTCCAGCCCATTCGGCGCTACGACATTTGCCATGGGATATATCCTCCTGATCTTAGAATAAGACATATAAGATAAGCGCCGCAATGTGGCAATGCGGCAAAAAATATCATGGTTAAGGCTAAGTCAGCCATTCAGTACTGTAACCTTTCTGGTTACTGAGGCTTAGCCTTTCGTTAGCTTATCTATGAGGGACATGGCGAAAAAACATCATTACTCATGTTGCGGTTTCTGGCCTTCTAAGCCGTCATTTATAGGAGACGGCCATGCTAGAAATACTGATCAAGACGATCCCGGACCAATGCCCCAGTCATGACGAAGCGACCTTCCGCGTCCTGCTATGGACGATGGCAAGGGTCGAAAATCAGGACGTGAGAAAGCTGCTAATCGAGGCCATCGCCTTGCTCGCGAGCGACGACTGAGAAAGGGCGCGGGGAGACCCGCGCCTTTTTTTGCCTAAAAATCATCGACGCACTCGATATTATTAGCATATTTAGCAAGCATATGCTTGCTAAATATTGTTTATTTTTTTGATTTATGCTTACTTGCGGTCTCTGCGATTCGAGAGGCTCAAATGTCAGAAAACAAACAAAGCAAAGGCGGGAAAGCCCGCGCTCAGTCCCTTCCCTCCGCTCGCCGCAAAGAGATTGCCATCGCAGCAGCTAAAAAGCGTTGGGCACCCGGTAATTTTGCTCAGGATGCGCGCCCATCTCCGATTTTTGCAAAACATGCCGGCTCTATTGAATTAGGCGGGTCAGATCTTGATGTTTACGTCTTGAGCAATGACGCTCGCGTGATTTCTCTGAATAAAGTTGTAAAAGCAATCACGGACAAAGAGGGTGGCAACCTAGGAGAATATATAGGTGTTTCAGCCCTAAAAGACTTTATAAACAAAGATATAGTCCTAGGAGAAAGTTACGAGTTTGATATTCCGGGAACCCAATTTCGCGGGCGTGGAATTACCGCTGAAAGCTTTCTTTCAGTTTGCCAAGGTTATGTCACGGCTTTGCAGAAAGGCGCGCTTAATACCGACCGTCAGCGAGAAATAGCCATTAAATGCAGCATCATTCTAGCGTCATGTGCAAAGGTTGGATTAATTGCGTTAATTGATGAGGCAACAGGCTACCAATATGAGCGCGCAGAGGACGCTCTGCAAATTAAGCTTCGGGCTTTTATTTCTGATGAATTGCGAGCGTGGGAAAAGACATTCCCAGATGAGCTATGGGAAGAGTTTGGCCGGCTGACAAACTGGCAAGGTCCGCTACATTCGCGCCCGAAATGGTGGGGAAAGCTTGTCACTGAATTAGTATACGACACTCTTGATCCAGATGTTTCTAAATACCTTAAAAATAACAAACCACCGGATGGCGTTAAGTGGTTTCAACAGCTTACCGAAAATTACGGCGCTAGAAAACTAGTGTCTAGATGTTATGAAGTCGTCGGAATGTCCAAAGAATGCAGGTCTATCGGCGAATTACGCAATAAGGTCGCAGAACACTATGGGAAAAAACCAGTTCAACTAACATTGTATCTACCTGCGGATAAATCAAAAACTAGTAAATCACGCCGCTCAAGACAAGTTGGCTCAGACGTCACTAACGTCTGAGCCATTTGGGGGCGGTTAGGCCGGCGCCAGGGACTCACTTGCAGGGGTGCCCTCTGGGGTTCGACTCCCCCCGCCTCCACCTTTCAATATAGCGCGATCAGGCTTGCGCTACAGCGCCTTTCAGCAAGAGAACGCCAAATGCGCCATCGTCATCGGAAAACCGAACCCCGCGCCCCTCGAGAACAGATTGAATTGCCGCTAGATTATTTCCAATCGGAACGCTGCGGCCCTTCTCAAAATTCCGAATTGTCGAAAGCCCGACCTTCGCGGCTGTCGCCAAGTCTTCTTGCGAAATATCAAGAAATCCGCGAGCGGCGCGGCATTGTGCTGGCGTCATGTGATAGGGTTAGCACTAAGAACGAAAAACGTCAATACGAACGAAAATCGTTATTGACATCTAAAATGATGACGATTATCGTCATGTCTAACGATAATCGTTGGACTGGCGCAAATGGCTCAGCACTTCCTTCTTTCATCTGCCGCCCGGTCGCTGTCGCTGGCCAAGGTCGCGCGCATGAGCGACGAAGAAGCGCGCGACGCCTTCCGGCTCATCCGGTGGGCGGCTACGGAAGGCCAGCCGGTTTGCCCGCGCTGCGAGTGCATGGGCGTGTATGCCCTGAAATGCCGCCCGGCTTTCATGTGCAAAGGCTGCAATCACCAGTTTTCAGTCACTTCCGGGACGATCTTTGCCGACCGCAAGCTTCCGGTTCGTGACTATCTTCTGGCCATCGCGATTTTTGTAAACGAGGTCAAAGGCAAGAGCGCGCTGGCCCTGTCCCGCGACCTTGGCGTCCAATACAAAACCGCCTTCGTCCTTGCTCACAAAATCCGTGAGTCGCTGGCGGCTAAGGTCGAAAACCTTAATATTTCCGGCGAAGTAGAGGTCGACGGCTGCTATGTCGGCGGCCATCTTCGCCCGGCGAATTACAAGGAAAACCGCATTGATCGCCGTCTGGCGAAGAACCAGAACGGCAAGCGCCGGGTCGTCGTTGTCATGCGTGAGCGCAAGGGCCGGACGCTCCCCTTCGTCTTCAAATCAGAGGGCGAAGCCTTTGAAACGATTGCCGAACGGGTCGCGCCGAATGCCGTCGTCCACGCCGACGAAGCAGCCCATTGGGATAAGCTTCACGCCATCTTCCTGACCAAGCGCATCAACCATCAGTATGCCTATTCGGCGGAAGGCGCTTGCACGAACCAAGCGGAAAGCTTTTTCTCCCGCATCCGCCGGGCGGAAATGGGCCATCACCATCACCTGTCCGGCCCGTATCTGAGCGCCTATAGCCGGGAAATGGCTTGGCGCGAGGATCATCGCCGTGTGTCGAATGGCGAGCAATATCTTATGGTTGCGGCGGCTGCGTTGGCCCGGCCCATGTCGAGCCAGTGGCGGGGGTATTGGCAGCGATAAATTTAATTTTAACTATAAAAACAACGTTCTATTTTAAAAGCTTAACAATCTTTTATCTTTGTTCAGATTGAATTATTGGCAAGGTTTCCTAAATCATGGAAAACAGGCAAGAAAAGCTTAAACAAGAGGCAAATCTCGGAAAAGCATTTTTCCTTGCTGTCAAGTCTTGCCGCCGCTATCCTTGCCCAACCGAAAAACATCAAAAAAGAGGAGAAGACAAATGGCTCGGGAACTTATTCTGTTCGGCTAATCGCGCAAAATTAAATAAAACCGCGACGCTGGCATTTTTCTTTCTGGGGGCAACGGTTGCTCGTGCACAAGAGTGCAAGGAGGATTTGCCCCCAGAACTACTAAAAAACCTAGCAGACTGGATAGGGCGCCCTCTAGCTTCAGTAGCGTTCAATTTAATTTCAATAGTTAGCTACATTTTCCACCACGCTCCTGCGGCTACCATTACAGCAGCATCAGTTGCGGCTTACATTGCAATAAGCAGTATTAATTCGAATCGTTCATTGTCGCGACTTAGAGAAACTTTTAATAATTTGAATAAATCAAATTGGGATGCAGATGTTATAGATGCTCGCGGCTTATTTGCAGAAGTTAAATTAGAAACCAAAATCAATCCTCAAGAAATATCTAAATACTGCACTGATTTTTTTACATATAATCAAATCGATAAAGATTCAAATAAAACAACCAAAGACGCAAAAACATTGCAAGAGATTTTTAAAGCTCGAAACACAGACCCGGAAACAGACAAAAAAGCGGAAAAGCATAATAAAACAAGAAGGGCTTTATTGGCTATATTGAATGAATATGAAAATCTAGCTTTAGGAGTAAAACTAGAAATTATCGACGAGGAATTTCTTTTTAGAGCAATTAGAGGGGCGGCTATAGCAGACTGGAAATCTTTAAGCCCGCTAGTAAATGGATATAGAGACAGATTGCAAAACAAACTGGCCTTTATAGAATTTGAAGCACTTATTAGCGCTTGGGAAAGGGAAACTTCATTAAGAACAGGAAAAAAAATAAAAGCTGCAAAAAAACAGCAAAAGTTTAGCTGAGATTAACTGGTAAAAGCATAGTTGCATTTTACGAATTTAATATTTTTAAAATAGTTTAATTGCAATTAAATCAACTTTAAATTAAGTTTTTTGATTTCCATAAGTAATTTTCTTTTTCGTTTTTGTTTTCAGTCGCCGCCCCGTTTTTTTTCAAAACCCTGAGCGCTTTGCTCACCCGCCGCGTATGCTCAGTCAGCAACCTCCTCTCGCGCGGGTCTTGCTCGTTAACTGCCAGAATTTCCCTTGCGATCTCCCGGCTTGTCATCGGCCCTGTGGCGCCTCTAAGAACCTCTAGGATGGCTCTGGTAAGCTCTCCCCTGCCAAAGAGGACTTGGCGCTTCTGGCGGGGCATTTGGGCGTCTAGGTCGCCGGTATAGCCGAGAGTGCCAAGAACCCGGTCTAGGGCCGATATGTCGTTACGGATGGCGGCCATCCTGTCCCGGAGGCTTTCGGCCTCATTGAACAGGTCGGCGCGCTTGGCCAGCAAGCCGGAAATGGTGTGCTCGTAGGTTTCGGTTCGGGCGGGGCGGATGATTTCAGTCATACCCCAATATCGCGCAATCCCGGCTAATCCCGCCATATCCCGCGACTTGCATCAGCTACATAATACCGCGAAAGTGATTGGACGTGCCGCCCAGAAACAACGGCAGGCCGAGCGCGGCGAGACCACGGTTATAGACATCGAACAGCGCCGCATAATCCATGGCGAAGAGCGCCGTCATCCAGTTTTCCGGCGCATTGTCGATAACGAGACTGGCCTGCAAACAGGCAATGTCCGGCGGCAGAGATGCGAATAATGCGGCCGAGCGGCGCAATTGATCCGGCTGCGGCACGTCTTCGGCGTCGAAGACAGCCACCAGCGAGCCGCGCGCCAGCGGCATGGCGACGTTGAGCGCGCGCGGCTTGGTTCGCGGCGCGCCTTTCGGCGCGATGACGATTTCGTTTGGCGCGCGTGGCGCGTGGGCGCGCAGAGCGGCAGGCGTTGCTTCGTCGTCGATTTCGACGACGAATTTCACATCAAGCTTGGCGCGGGGATAATCGAGTCTGTCGATGGCCCGAGTCAATTGCCGCACGATCCGCGCCTCGCGATAGAGCGCGATAACGATCGTATAGATTGGCAAATCAGCATTATCGACGCTCTCAACGCGGGGCGGAGGCGCAATGCTTGCAAGGCAGGCCAACAGCCGCAGGCCGATCGACGACAAAAAGGCCAATCCGAGCAGAAGGGCGCTGCCGCGCGCAAGCTCGATCTGCGGCGCGTAAAGCCCGGCGAGCAAGGCTAAAAGGGCAAAAGTGGCGCAGACGAGGGGCCATCGCGCGCTTAACGACGCCCGCGCAGAAAGGTCGCCATCGATCCGCTCGGCGCTGAAAGCCGCCTGTTGCGCCGCCTGCGCCGATACGGCGCGGCGCACCGCCGCCGTCAGAAGCCCGGGGGTGGTCATGAGGTAGGGGGGCGGGAGGCTGCTGTCGGCCCGCGTCACGCTCATCAATCGCAGAATGGCCGCGCCATTGGGCGCAAAGACCCATCCCGCGCCATCGCATGGCTGACGCAATCTTGCGTAACCATCGATTATGGTCGTCATGCCCTCGGGGGCGACATCGATTAGCCCTTCCAGAAACCTGACGCCAAGATGCGCAGCCAGCGCGCGGTAAAAGAAAGTATCGGTAACGACGCCCTCCGCCAGCAACGCCCGATCGGCCGTGACGCCCTGCCGCCGCGCCAGACTGGCGGCCTGGAGGAGTCGGGACGCAGGGACGCCGTGACGCAAAAGGAAGGCGATCTCCACGGGAAGAGGGATCGTGGCCGGCGACGTCGGCGAAAAATTGTCGACCGAGGGCCTGCTCATGCCCTAAACACCGTTTCGATGGAACCGAGATTGTGTTGACTATCATTCACTTTGATGGAGCTGGCAATTGGCGACGCCCGCAAGCGCGCATGCTGGCGGCTGTCATGAGCTTGACGGTTCTGGCGCTGACGCCAGCCTTCGCCGCCGGCGCGTCCGGCGCCGCGGCGCCCGCCAATCAGATGACCCCCTCCTTCTGGGACCCGAACCGGATGCCGGAGAAGCCGGACCTCGCCAACGTCCAGCAGATCCGCTTTTTGACCGAAGACGATTACCCTCCCTTCAATTATCAAACGCCGGACGGGCAACTCGCCGGTTTCGACGTAGAACTGGCGCGCGCCATTTGCGCCGAACTGGGCGCGACATGCACGATCCAGCGACGCGGTTGGGATTTGCTGATCCCATCGCTCAACGATAATGGCGGCGACGCCGTCATCGCAGCCCTGGCGATCAACGACGAAACCCGGAAGCAGGCCGATTTCACGACGCCTTACTTCCTGACGCCCGGACGCTTTGTTCTGCGCAAGGACTCCCTGCTGAAGGATATTGCGCCGGAAACACTGGGCGACCGCTCGGTGTCAGTGGTCGCCGGCTCCCGGCACGAGGCGTATCTGGCCGCCTACTACCCAAGGGTAACGCGCGTTGTCTTCGAAACGCCCGCCCTGGCCCGCACTGCCCTTAAGGCCGGCCGTGTGCAGGCGCATTTCGGCGATGCGACGACGCTGTCCTACTGGCTCAATGGATCGGAGGCCGAAGGCTGCTGCGATTTCAGGGGCGGAGCCTTCACCGACCCGCGTTATTTCGGCGATGGCCTCGGCGTCGCGGTCAAAAAAGGCAATGCGCCCTTGCGGCGCGCGCTGGATTATGCGCTTGCCCGCCTCGCTCGTCGTGGGGTCTATGGCGAGTTATATCTGAGATATTTCCCGATTGGGCCGTTTTGAACGGTCGTCAACTTACTCCCGCAGCGCGCGGCGCCGGGCGGCGACCGCCCGCCGGGCGGCCTGGATTGTTCGCGCCAGAACCGCGCGCGGGCCTTCGGCCGCCTCCGGGTCGGTTCGCAGGGCCATTTCATAATCGCCAGCCGCCCTCGCGGTAGCGGCGGCGCCGATGGCCAGCGCCGATCCCTTGAGCGCATGCGCGACATCGGCGCGTCGCGCCGGATCCCCCTCCATTAAGGGGGCCGCCAACCTTGCCAGAATTTGCGCCGCCTGGTCGTCGAACAAACGCAAAAGCTCGTCTTCCAGCTCCGGATCGCCGAAGGTCTGGCGCGAGAGGTGCTCAAGGTCTAGTTCGCGTTCAGCCGGTTCGCCCTGCGCGCAGCCGGCATGGGGCTCGCCGCCCCAGAAAGCCCCCAGCCGGTGACGCGCGCCAGATTGAGCGACCCGCGCCATCACCCACGCGCGCTTACGCCAGACTTGTTCCATGATAGCCACACAAGCTTATGTTTTTCTTGTCTATTCGGCGAGCCTTGCGCCAAGCTGCGCGAGAGATCGCTCCTTATGCCTCCGAGCCTTTCATAAAAGAACCAAAGCTCCGTTAACGACGTTTGCAAATGAGGAGAGCCGCATATTTCAATTACATGGCTGAGAGAGTAAGATTTGGTTAATCTATGGCGTGGGTTCGACTGGGCTGGCGCGAGATTTTACGCGCCCTCGGGATAACGACGAACTGTAGCGTCGGAGTTTTTTGTGCAAGCGGCGGCCCGCCCGGCCGCGCGGAGTAATTGTGATGTCGAAGTCGGGAAAAATCCAGGACGCGGCGACCGCCGCATTGTCGGCGATTGAGGAGGCGCTCGATCTGAGCGCTCCGCCAGAGTCGACGGAAGGCGTCAAGGAGCCCCCATCCGACACCAAGGACGACACCTCCGCAGCGATCAAGCTTGATGACGCCGGGACGAACGCCGACCCGACAAGCGCGCGCGCGCCGGCGCTCCAGCCGCCAACGCCCGTTTCGCCCGCCGACAGGCCCGCCAATGACGATCGGCGCACCATCGGCGAATTACGTCAGGCCCTGCAGCTCCCGCAGGATCGTACAATCATGGCGGCGACCTTCACGTCGATGGCGCTGTGGACGCTCGCCTGGACTCTCTATGTCTATTTTCACAAGGCAGAAATTCTCGGTGAAAGCGGCTCGCTCCTCTCGCCGGGCAGTCTTCTCGCCCTCGCCGCGCTGGTCGGTCCGGTGGCGTTTCTCTTTATTACTGGCCTGATGGCGCGGCGCGCCCACGACATGCGTCACGTCGCGAACTCGATGACGGAAGTCGCGATTCGCCTGATCGAGCCCGAGAGCATCGCCACCGAACAAGTGGTGTCTCTATCCCAGGCGATCCGCCGCGAGGCCGCCTCCATGGGAGACGGCATCGAACGGGCCCTTGCCCGCGCTGGCGAACTCGAGGTGATCGTTCGCACCGAAGTGACTAACCTCGAACGCTCTTACACTGAAAACGAGCGTCGCATCCGCCAGCTCATCGACGAACTCACTCGCGAGCGGGAAGCGATCCTGGTTAACGCCGATAATGCGCGAACCTCTTTGTTCGGAGCGCGCGACGCGCTCTCGCAGGAGCTTGCAGCGACCTCCGCGCATCTCGCCGAGGCGGTGAGCGCCGCTGGCGCCCGCGTTACGGCCTCCCTCGGCGTCAAAAGCGAAGAAATCAAAATCGCGCTGGAAAAAGCCGGAGACGGCTTCGAAACGACCCTTTCCTCACATGGCGACAAAGTCGTGACCGTGCTCACTCGCGCCGGAGACGACGTCGCCCAGAAAATTGTTTCCGCCAGCGACGCCATGACGCGCGGACTTAACGACGGCGTCGAGGACGCCGGACGTCGGTTGCAGGCCAAGGGGGACGCCCTGGGCGAAGACTTCGTCGCCCGCGGGGCGGGGATTGTCGAAAAGCTCGAAACGCTGGGACTGACATTCAATCAGTCGATCAGCGAACAGGGCGACAAATTGGTTGGACGCCTGTCCGAAACCGGCGCCTCCATCCACGAGACCATCGCTAATCATGGCGGAGCGCTCGACAGATCTCTCGCCGAAACCTCCGAGCGGCTCGTGACTCGCGTCGCGGAGCAGATCGCGACCGCCCAATCCGCTTTCCAAGGGGCTGAGACGCGTCTGGGCGCGCTGATGGACAATGCGCAAGACAAGGCAAAGGATGAAATCGACCAGCGCGCCCGATCGATGCAGGACGCGCTGGCTCAAACCCTTGCGCAAAGCGCGAGCGCGCTCGCCGAACAGGTCGACTCCCTCCAGGAGCGCTTTTTCGCCGTCGCCAACGAGGCGGTTTCAGCTATTGGCGCGCACGGCGACCGCGTGACGGAAACCCTCGCCGATCGGCTGCAGCGGTTCGAAGACGTCGCGATCAGCCGCGGCGGAGAAATCGCCGATCGCGTCGGCTTGCATGGCGCGTCGCTCGAAAAGTCGCTGGTCGAGCGTCTGGCGGCCTTTGAGGACATCGTGCTGCGAAGCAGTTCCGAAGCGGCGACGCGGATTGCCGAACATGGCGATCGGATAAGCGCCGCATTCACCGACGGTCTCGGCGATTTCGAGGAAACCTTCACGCGTCAGGGCGAGGAGACGGCCGCTCGCATCGCCGAAAACGCCAGGCGCGCCAGCGACATTCTCGCCGAACAATTCAGCGCGCTCGACGCCACGCTCTCAACCGCCAGCGCCGAAACTGTTTCGCGCATCGCCGAGCATGGCGAGCGGATTACGCGGGAGACCTCCCTCCAAATCGCCGCGCTCGACAGTAGCGTAGCGCGTCACAGCGAGGAGCTTGAGTCGCGCGTGCGCGCTCAGGGCGAACAAGTCGTCGCCAAACTCAACGAAGGCGTCGCCACATTCGAAGACAAGCTGCTCCGCCACAGCGAAGAAGCGCTCACTCGCATCGCCCAAGGCGGCGACGTCGTCGCCACCACGATTGGCGAAAGCATTGCGGCGTTTGAAAGTGTTGTGCGGCACAGCGAAGACTCCACCCTTCGCATCTCCGACGCCGGAAATAGGGCCTATGCGACGCTCACGGAACGCCTGGACGCTTTCGAGGAGGCTGTTACGCGTCATAGTTCGGAAGCCCTCGAGCGCAGTGAACAGATCGGCTCCAGACTGGGCGAGAGCGTACTCGCCCTGGCGGAAACTCTCGGCCAGCAATCTGAAACCGTGACAGCCAGCCTCCTAGCGAGAAGCGAGGACCTTGGCGCGGCCCTTTCCAGGGGCGTTGCCGATTTCGAGGACCGCATCATCGAACGCGCTGCTGAAATCGGTCAAAAACTCGCAACGCACTCAGAATCCGCCAGCGCAGAATTCGCCGCGCGTCTCGACGCTTTCGAGGAGACCGTGCAGCGACGCGCCGATGGCGTCCAGAACGTCATCGCCGAACAAACCCATCGCGTCGACGATCTGCTTGGCGCTCGTGCCGCGGCATTGACAGCGACGGGCGAAACGCTCCGCCAAAACCTCGACCAGACAACAGGCGCCATGGTGGCGGCCCTGTTCGATAACGCCGAAGCTTTGCATCATCGTCTGACGACGACCGCCGGCGATGCGGTTCTAGCCATCGCCACGCAGGGCGAGCGAATGACCGAACAACTCGGCGATCGTTTCAGGTCGCTGGAAAATTCCATCGTTTCTCAAGGCAATGAGGTGATGACGGCCCTTGCCGATCAACTGGGTCAATTCGAACAAAACCTTACCCGCGACGGCGGCGACCTCGCCGAGAGAGTTGGCCAGCACGCTACGCGTCTTACCGAGGACGTCGCCCAACGACTCGACGCTGTCGAAAAGATCATTGGAGACAAGGGCGAGACGCTGGTGCGGCAACTTTCCGAACAGACGGCCGAAGCCGATGCGCGGTTGGGCGAACGCGCCAACAGGTTTGTCGAGACGGTTAACAATCGGCTTCAGGCTATCGACGAAACCCTTGCCGCCCATGGCGGCGCGCTTGTCGACAGACTCGAAGCGCAGACGGATCACCTTGCCTCAAGAATAGGCGATAATTCCCGTCATTTCTCGCAGGAAATCGATCATCGTCTCGGCGTGATTGATCAGGCGATCGACGTGCGCGGCGCAAAGCTTGTCGAGGCGTTCGACTCGCGGCTTGAGGAACTGAATCGCGCGTTTACGGAAAAGGGCGGCGCGGTCGTCGAAAAAATTGGCGAACAGACACAAGAACTCGCCGCCTCGCTGGGTAATTCGATTGGGTCCTTCGAGAACATCGGCGTCTTGCGCGCGAGAGAGGCGGCGGAGCGCGTCGAAGCGCTGGCCCAGCAGCTGGACGCCGGTCTTGGCGCTGGCGGAAGACGGCTGGAGACATCGCTCGCCACTCATGCGTTGGAAATCGCCCGGGTGATGGGAGAAGGCGGCCGCACGATGACGGCCGCGCTCGACGACAGGCTCAAACAATTGGAAGAGAACATCTCCGCGCGGGGGGGCGAACTCTCCCAGACGCTGGAAACGGGCGCCCGAAGGATCGACGATGTCTTCGGTAAAAACGCCGATTTGATTGCGCACTCTCTGGACGGCAGGATCGAACGGCTGGAAAAAAACGTCGTGGAGCGTTTGGGACTGGCTTCGACCGAACTCGGCGAACGCAGCCGCATGATCGTCGAGGCCGTGGGGACTCGGCTCGACGAGATCAACCGGATTTTGTCCGATGCGCGGCGCGACCTCGACACAACCCTTCACGCCCGAACGGGCGATCTCGGCGCTGTGCTGGCGACCCGCGTTGGCGAGATCAGCGAAGCGCTTGAGAGCCGGCTGGGTCAAATGCAATCGGCTCTGGACGAGCGTCTTGACAGCGTCGAAACCACCCTGGGTGAAAAAGGCGGCGCAGTGACGCTCGAACTCGCCAATGTCGGCGAACTTGTCGCCAACGCAATCGAGAGTCGCGGTTCTGCGATCGCGCGCCATCTCGCCGATAGACGCGACGAGCTTGTGCGCGCCCTCGATGAGTCACAGACATCGCTTGCCAGCGCGATTGACCAGGGCGCGAACGCTTCGATTGCGGCCTTGATCGAAATGAGCGACCGGATCCGCGCCGAGTTGCCGGCCGTCGTCGAGAGACTTGACGAAACCAACGCCACCCTTGTCAACATTATCGACAAGACCGGCGGAAATCTTTCCGGACTTGAAGCGGAGATCGGAAAACGTCTCGTCGAATTTCGCGACATCGTTGCTCAGATTTCATCACAGGTGACCCAGCTCGGCTCCGTTTCCAAAGACACGCTGCAGGGCGCTGAAACCTTCGTTGACTCTCTCGAACAAAGACATGGGCTTCTGGTCGACAGCGCGCAAAAACTCGCACAGAGCCAACGCTCGCTCGACTCTGCTTTCGACGAACGCCGTGCGGCGCTCGCGCAGCATCTCGCTGCGCTCGACGAGAACCGCGCCGCCTTCGAGGCGTCTATGGACGGTCTGGCCGCGAAAATGGAGAAAGCTCTCCAGACGATCGAACGGCGCTCGCAGGATGTCGGCGCCGCTCTGGACGATGCAACGGGCCGGACCGCCAATCTTATTGAAAACCGTTTTGCCGAGGCGCGCGCCGCAGCCAAGGACGAAAGTCTTCACGTCGCCGAGTCAATGCGCGCGGCGCTGGCCGAGGCGAATGCGGAAATGTCACGTTTGTTCGCCGATGCGCGAAGCAATTTCAATTCGGCCGCCGGAGAAATTCGTGATCTCTCCGGGCAGATCCGCACGGAGATTGAGGCGACCCGCGCCGACGTGCGCAAGGGCGCCGAGGAACTGCCTCGCGAGACGACGGCCCAGGCGGCCGCCCTGCGACGAATCGTCGGCGATCAAGTCAAAGCGCTTAACGAACTGACCAGTGTCGTCACGCGCGCAAATCGGGATTACGACATCGCCGCTCCAGCCCCCGTCGCCGCGCCGCGCGCCTATGAGCGGCCGCCGGCGCGCCCGAGCCCGCTGCGCGAACGTCCGGTCGCGCCGCCCGTTCCCCATCAACCGCTCGCAGCTAAACCGCCGGCGCCCGCCGGCGCCCGACCGGTCGCATCGCCCGAGGGCGGTTGGCTAAGCAGTTTGATGGATCGAATCGAGCAGGACGAACCCGCTCAACCTGCCCGACCCGCGCTCCAGGAAACCCCGGTGTCCAGCGACGGCCTTGCAAATCTATCGCTCGACATCGCCACCATGGTCGACGACCAAGCTGTGGAGGATGTGTGGCGTCGCTATCAGAGCGGCGAGAAGGGCGGACTTTTCGGTCGACGGCTCTATACAGCCCAAGGCCGACAGACATTCGTGGAGATCGGCCGCCGTTACCGGATCGATCCAGAGTTCCACGCGACGATCGACCAATACATCCGAAACTTCGAGGAGCTTCTGGTCGAAACGAGTCGCGGCGATCTTGACGGCGCACGTACGCTTGCCCTGCTCACGAGCGATACGGGCAAGGTTTACACCATGCTGGGCCACGCCATCGGGCGCCTCGACTAAACACGCGCCTCTGGCGACGCCAGTCCGCTTTGTTCAGGAACGCGCGACGATCGCCTTTTCGAAGTCGACCTCGGCGCGCAAACTGTCGCGATCCCGCCCAAGGGTGGCCACCGCGCGTTTGATGTCTCCTTCGTAGTAGATGATCCTGCAGTCGCCGTTCTCCGGCGCGCCGGATATCTCCGTGCGATCCCAGTTCGCCGCATGACCGACATAGGAAATCGTCTGGTCGTAATGCTGGCTCCAGAAGAAGGGCGTCGCGTCGAATTTTTCTCTAAACCCCAGCATGTTGCGCGCTGCTGTCCGTCCCTGGCGCTCCGCCACGACCCAGTGCTCCACCCGCAGACGTTTCCCTGACGCCCTGTCCGGCCAAGTGGCGATGTCGCCGGCGGCATAAATGTTCGGCGCGCTTGTCGCCAAAAACTCATCGACCAGCACGCCCTTATCGACGTCAAGGCCGGCCTGTTCGGCGAGCGCGAGATTGGGGCGCACCCCGACGCCGATCACGACGAGATCCGCATTGACGACTCCGCCGCTTCGCAGCGTCAGTTGTCCGGGGGATATCTGCGTGGCGATGTCCTCAAGATGAAAAATCACGCCGTGGGTCTCGTGCAGCTTTCGGATGTGCGCGCCCAGTTCTGGGCCGAGGATGCGCGCCATCGGTATGGCCTCCGGCGCAACGACGCGCACTTCCAGCCCCCGCGACCGCAAGGCGCCGGCGACCTCAAGACCAATGAAGCTTGCGCCGATCACCGCCACGCTTTTGATCCCGGCGCAGGCGGCGATCAGTCGATCGCTATCGGCCAGTGAGCGCAGGTAATGGACATGCGGCAGGTCGGCGCCGGGTGTCGGCAGCCGCACCGGATCGGCGCCGGTAGCGATCAGCAACCGATCGAAAGCGATCACGGCGCCGTCGTCCAGCGACAAACGACCGGCGCCGGGATCCAGCGATTGCGCGCGGCGGCCGAGACGAAGCTGAACGCCATGTTCGCGATACCAGTCGGATGCGCGCAAAGGCAGCCAGTCGGGCTGTGCGGAGCCGGCAAGATAATCCTTGGAGAGATTGGGCCGATCATAGGGGGCCGCCGGATCGGCGCTAACGATCTCCAGCAAACCGTCCCAGCCCTCCTCGGCGCGCAGGGTCCAGGCGGCGGCAAAACCTGCAGCGCCGCCGCCTACAATCACGATGCGCTTGGGGGCGTCGGTTAGAGCCGTGGCGGTCGGCGGCTGCGGGTTGAGGCGCTCTCGGGTATAGTAGACCTCCCCGACCCGTTCGACGCGCCAGGCGCGCAAGGCGTCGAACGCCGGGGCGCGCGTCGCGGCGCCGGTTTTGAGACTGAAACAGGCGTGATGCCATGGACAGCGAATCTCATCCCCGACGACCAGACCATCGGCGAGCGGCGCGTGATAATGGCTGCAGTAGGCGCCCACGACAAAAACGTCTGCGCCCCGGCGTATCATGATCGCCGCCTTGCCTGCGACATGGCCTGACAAGACAGCCCCATCGGCAAGATCGACGGCGGCGACGCCTAGCGAGAAATCGGGTCCGACAGCAGCTTGTTGATCCGACATGATCGCCTCCCGTTATTTTTCGCGTCATCGTGATCGGCGCGCACGCCGAGACGCAAATAGATTATTGCGCCAGTTTGACGTCAGACAATCAGAATGAGTGATTCTGCCGAAAGGGCAAGCGCCAGCCGGAATGCGCCATCCCGTTGGGGCGTCATTCGCGCCAGAGGCGAAGGCAAGGAAAAGCCCGGCCGAGTGGGCCGGGCTTCCAGATTTTCGCAAAGATCGAAAGTCTTCGAACAGCGCGACTGATCAGTATTTAGCAACAACCGGAGCAGGACTCCAATTGATATGATAGTTCACGCCCGCGCGGACAATATTTCCATTGTAGCTGCGCGACGCGCCAACGCCGTAGGACCATGCATTGCCAGCGTCGACGACGGTTGTGCTCGCATAACCATTGGAGAGACTATAGTAGAGATATTCCGCCTTAACTGACCAGCTCGGCGCGAACATCCATTCGAGGCCGCCGCCGGCCGTCCAGCCAGTTTGCGTGTTGGCGTAGGAAAGGCTGCCGCCGCCGCCCGTGCCATCGGAACCGCTGGTCGCCATCCACACGCTCGAAGAGACGCCGCCATAAGCGAAACCGGCCGTGCCATAGGCCAGCAGTGTCGGCATCACCAGATAGCCGACGCGACCGCGAACCGTACCAATGTATTGCAGATTGCTGACAGCCTTGCCGATGGTCGTGTAGTCGACGCCGCCGCCGGAGGAAGCGCCGAGGTAATTCACTCCGCCGTTGCTGGCCGCAAGCCCCTGAATATCGGCTTCAGCGCCGATCAGGAAGCTCGACATCTGATAGTTGTAACCAACCTGACCGCCGCCGATCAGACCGCCATAGTTGTTGAAGACATTGCTCCCCAGCGGCACGGCGCTGAGAGCGGGCGCGCCGCCATAAACCTGCAGAGAACCAGAGTTGCTGCCGGACCATGCGCCGCCGATGTTAGCGCCGCCATAGAGACCGGTCCAGGTCAGCGGCGGCGGCGCAACGACCGGCTCCTTGCGCGAAGGAAGATCGGCGGCGACCGAGGTCCCCGCAAAGGATAACGTCGCCAAAGCGACGAGTGTGAGTTTTTTGTTCATGATGATGTCCTCTTGCGTATCAGGGATTTTAGCGAGATGGCTGTGTCTTTGACGCAAACAAAAGTTGATCCTCTCGCGCGGTGAATTCAACATGTAAAATCAGCAACGAAAATAAATGTCCGGAGGTGTGAGAAAAATACAACGAACGAATGATTTCTTAGAGAACAAATCGCCCATTAATTGCTCATGTTGTTTATTCGTCGCGCAAATTACTGTCATGAGCCTCATAGGATTGTGTGGTTAAGAAGAGTCGCACATCGACGACTTTCGATATCGAATCGCGATGACCTGAATTTAAGATCTCCGGTTTTGATTCGACTTGACGCAGGCTTGCTCAAAACCATGCCTTCGCATCAAAGCAGTATAAGTGTTCCCTGAAACCATTTCGTTGCAGTGATCATGCGTCGATCAAGATAAAGTTAAATATCCATTAATTTTCTCACGAAATTTAATTTTTGTGTGAAAGGAGCGAGTGATTCGTTCTGAGATCGACGACATCTCCGGGTCATATCTAAATGCGATTTGACGAATTGTTTTGTTGCACACGTGCAACAAAACAAGTTTCAAGCTGGAAATTTATGTTGCGCATTTACAACAGCGCTTCGAAACTTCCTTCCAATACTGCGGATTTGCTGCACATTACGGCATTTGCCTATTTGATGATCTTGAATGATCGGAGGGTCTCGCATGTGATCGCTTAATCGAATTCCTACCTCCCCAGGAGTTGCTCCGATGAACCCGACGAAAAAGATATATCTAACGACGGTGGCGGCGGCCTGCCTCTTCACCTGTCTCACTGGCTCCGTTCACGCGCAGATCTTCGACGAGAAGTTCGAAGTTACGGACCCGACTTTCGAGCAGCGCTCCGCCGAGGAAAAGGCGATCGAGCAAGGCCAGACGGGAACTACCGCCGCGCAGCCCGCCAAGCCGGGAAAAAAGAAAAAGGGTGAGAAAAAGGCTGAAGCGGCCCCGCCGGCGCCGCCCGCCAAATGGACCGACACGCTTACCGTCGATGGTTTTATCGAAGGCGGCATCGCGGTGAATCCGAACCAGCCCTTCAACGGCCTGAACTGGGGCCATCTTTACACGGACCGCGCCAATACCCCGATCTTCAACTCCGGCGTGCTGACCGTGCAACGTCCGCTGGACCCGAAGTCACAGAGCGTCGATTACGGCTTCAAGCTGCAGGGCATGGTCGGCGAAGACATGCGTTACAACCACTACATGGGCGAACTGGATTATGTGATCCCGTCACGCACGCAGATCGGTCCGATCGAGGCGCATGTTCTTGCCCATCTGCCGATCAATACGGCGATCTCGGAAGGCGGCATTGATCTGAAAGTTGGTCAATTCGTCACATACAACGGCGCCGAGCTGATCACCGCCAAGGACAACCTGTTCTACAGCCATTCCTACATCTTCAACTTCGGCCCCTTCGTCGACACCGGCGTTATGGTGACCAACCACTCCAAGAGCTGGCTTGATATCTACACAGGCATTATCTCAGGCAACAACCAGACGATTGGTCCGCTGGGCGACAACAACGCCTCGCCGGCGTTCCATGGCGGCTTTGGTTTTAACCTTCTCGACGGCAATCTCGTGATCATGGCGATCACGACGACCGGTCCGGAAAATCCAAAACAAACGGATAAATTCGGCGTGGGCTGGCCAACCGGCTTTTTCGCCAATGGCGCCGCAGCCGGCGGCGTCGGCGCGCCATGGCCCTATCCGGTTGGTCCGGATGTCAATGGCATGCCTTTCACATCGAATATGAGCGCCTGGGGCGTTCCCGGACAATGCGCCTGTAACGTGAACCAGGCCCTGCGCTCGTGGAACAACCTGACCACCACCTATAAGGCCACCGACAGACTGACGCTCATCACCGACATGAGCTTCATGATGGAGTCTGGCTGGAACCCGAGCTCGTTTGGCGTTCCGCAGAGAAACTGGACGGCGGTCAATGGCATGATCTCTGCCGCTGGCGGCACGCCCCTGCCCTTCGGCATCGTCGGCGCTCAGCCCATGGGCGCAACCGCTTACGGCATCGCGCAGAATGTCTCGTATAAATACGACGATGTCTGGTTGCTGAAAGCCCGCCTGGAATACTTCCGCGACTCCAACGGCTTCTTCGTGAGCGCCTTCCCCGGCTATTTCGATGCGGCCAACATCCAGAAGGGTTTCTGGTGCCCGTCCTGTATCAACCGCACCTACTCGACGCTGCCCGGATACAGCCCGTTTGGTTCGGCGACGCAGTTCGGCCAGGCCTACACCGGCGTGAGCTATCTGGCGCTGACGGTCGGCACGACCATCACGCCGAAGCTTCCCGACAACATCCCCTACCTGACGGGCATGATGATCCGTCCGGAACTGCGCTGGGATCAGGCGGTGAACGGCACCTCCCCCTTCTTCAGCAAGAACGGCATGAGCTCGTCGCAGGGCATGTTCAACATGGACATCATCCTGCCCTTCACGCTGCTCTGAGCCGCAGAGCTTAATCCAGATGAAAACGCCGCCCGGAAACGGGCGGCGTTTTACTACGTGCTCAGCCAAAATTTATTTGCTCGGCGCAGGTTCGCCGGGCGGCTCCGCTGGCATCTCCGGAATCTGCTCCTGTGTCGGCTCCGGCGCCGGCTCCAGACCCTTCATCTCGATTTCCACGTCGGCGTCGCGCGTCGATGTCACTTTAAAGACGTTTTGAAAGGTTTTGCCGTCGTGACGCGCGATGGCGACATATTCCCCTTCGGCCAGCACCAGCGAGGGAAAGGCGCCAATCAGTTCGCGGATGACGTCGCCGCCCGGCGTCAAAACGGAAAAGTTGGTATTGGCCAGCGCCTCGCCGCCCGGCGTTTTGACGAGCTTGAGGGTGATGGTCGCCGCGCGATGGCGCAGGGTCGCCTCGATCAGCTTGCCTGCCGGCACCTTGAGATCGGCGGTGACGACGGAGTTGGTTGCATTGTTGCCGCCCTGTGCGCCCTGCGAGGTGTCGAGCAGGGTCGAGACGATATGGTAGGTTCCCTCCGGCAGGCTGATGATTTCACTGGCCGGGGCGTTAGCCAGAATGAGCTTGGCTTCCGAATTGCCGCGTTCGGGCACGTAGATCGAAATGGACAGACGCTGTGAGGGGATTTTCGTTTCGCCGAGCACATCGACGAGTTTCAGCCCGCCGGCGTTGAGCACAACGCGTTCGGTCAGCGCGCGATCCTCGACGACGATGCGGCGCGTTGCGCTGGCGAGACCATATCCCGCATGAACAACATAGGCGCCGTCCGGCAGCCGCAGCGTCGGAGCCGCCTCTTCCGACTGCGCGACAAGACGATGCGAGCCGTCTGTCTGGGCGAATTCCTCGAAGACGCGCCAGACCAGTCCGGACTTCACCGGCTGCGTCTCTTGCGCTGCAAGGATCGCGCTCAGCCGCACCTGGAATGTCGGCGCGTCTTCGGATTGCGGTTCGCCGGACTTGTGAGCGCCTGGATTGTGCTGCGCCGCCGGCGGCGCGGCTGCGCCATGCCCCGGCGCGATCAGGGCCAACGCGACAGCGGTTGCGATTTGACGGGTCGAAGCGATCATGTCGTTCGATCTATGACCCGGATCATGGCCTTTTGTCGATCATGCCGAGGTCCCGCCGCAAGATGGCGAATTGAGCCGGCGTCTTGAGGATCACTCCGGCATACCCGGCGCGATGAACCTGGGCGCAGCGCCGGGTCAGCGTTGCCGCATCCAACTGCGGCGATAGGGCGAAAAAAGCCGGCACGCGCGCGGCGGCGGCGGCGAAAACCACCTGGGACGCCGCTATTTTCAATGTCGGAGCCGCGAGGTCGATCCCAATCGCCTGCCCCAGAACGCCGGGGTCCCAGGCCAGACCAGCGAGACGGCCGAGGCCGCCGGCAAAAGCCGGAAGCGCGAGCACGCCCGCCGCCGACTGCCCCGCCATGGCGAGGACGCGGACGGAGCCCTCCGGGCGATTCGCCAGCGCCTCACGCACGGCAAGTTTGATCGACAGATGCTGGAGGTCGATGCGACCCCGACAATCGGCGAGAGCGACGCCGTCCGGTAAATCCGATCCCAGCGCATCAAGCTCCGCATCCAGCGTGGCGCTGTCGGCGGCGGAAACAGCGACGAAAATCTCGGCTCCTAATCCACGCGCGCGGCGCCTGAATTCTCCGAGAGCGGCGACAGCCGGCAACAAGATCGTTGTGGCCCGGCAAGCCTCTGCGGCGTCGAACGCCTCACAACTCGAAACCTCATGGATGAAAAGGGTCTGCATTCTTGCCCGGGGCTTGGCTGAATGGTCAAGATTAAGATTGTGTTTACCAAAGGCATTATAGTTTACGCGCGTTAACCAATCCTCCCTGGACAAAACAGGATGATATTGCGGCAATTCCTGCCTTGGGCGCAAACGGCCTCAGCGTTGAAACGCGCGGATGCGGCGGAGGCTCTGGCCCGCGCGTGGCGGTCCGGCGGTCTGACCGATGACGCCCGTCGCGACGCCGAGCGAGCGATGATGGCGCTCCTTGACGATCCAGCACCGCCTGTGCGCCGTCGCCTCGCCGAATATTTCGCCGCCGAGAGCCACGCGCCCCGCGCGCTCGTCGCCGCCCTCGCCTGCGACCAGTCCGACATCGCGGCGCCGGTGCTGGCCCGCTCCCCCCTGCTGACCGACGCCGAACTGATCGACATCGCCGCGACGGGCGACGCATTAGCACAAGAGACGATTGCGCAGCGTCCAGAGCTTTCTGCCGGCGTCTGCGCGGCGCTGGCCGAGATCGGCGCCGCGACAGCGGCGATCGCGCTGGCGGCGAATCCGGGCGCTGATATTCCCGAATTCTCGCTGCGCAGATTGGTGTCGCGTCTCGGGGACACACCGGAGCTGAGAGAAGCGCTGCTCGCCCGGCGACGCTTGCCGGCGATCGTGCGCAACGACCTGATCGCTGCGACTGCGCATTGCCTGCAATCTCTCGTCGTGGAACGCGGGTGGCTAAACGAAAAGCGCGCGGCTGTGGCGTTGCGCGAAGCGCGGGACCGCGCCAATGTTATGCTTGCCAGCGACGCTGCCGCAGACGCGCAGGTCGGGCTGGGCGAACTCGTGACCCATCTGCGTCAATCCCAGCAACTGACAGCCAGTCTGATCTTGCGCGCATTGCTCTCGGGTCAACGCGCCCTTTTCGAAGCGGCGCTGATCGAGCTGTCCGGTCTGCGAGCGCAAAAAATCGCGACGCTGTTGCGTCATCCCGAGAGCGCAGGCTTCGCCGCATTGTTCGCGCGCGCGGCGCTGCCATCGAAATATCTGCCGGCGTTTCGCGCCGCGCTGGACGCCGAACGTCGTCATGGTCAAACGCACACGCGCGCACAAAACGGACCCCGGCTATCTCTTGCAATGATCGAAAACGTCCTGACGGTCTGCAACAATCTCAACGACGGCGAAATGGATCGTCTGGTGGCGTTGCTGCGTCGCTTCGAACTCGAAGCAGCCCTTGAGGATGCGCGCGACGAAATCCGTCGCATCGATCAGACCGCCCGAACCGATATGATTCTCGCGCCGCGTCAGCCCCCGCAGAGCGTGGAGCGAGGTCCGCTGATTGATCTTTCCGCTCTGGAAACGGCATTTTTCAAAGCTGCATAGGGAGAACTGCACTGAATGAAGACGTCAACAAAAAATGCTTTGACGGCTTCACGCTACATCCTGACCTCAACGTCTGTGGTCCCGTCTTCAGCCTGTGTCCAATATGGCACACTTACGGGAAAACGTCGGCGGAAGCGCGTCAGACGATTGCTATCCGCTGAGGAAAACGGCTTACTTAAATCACGGGCGACGAGTCGCTCCAAACGATCAACTCGTGACACAAGGACTGGACATCCATGAAAAAGATTCTTCTTTCGGCTGTATCTCTGGCCGCGCTGACCGGCTCCGCAATCGCCGCTGATCTGCCCACGCGCAAAGAGCCGGCCTACATTCCGCCGCCGCCGCCCATGTGGACGGGCTTCTACGGCGGTTTGAACGTTGGCGGCGGCTGGGACGCCGGCAATGGAAACGGCAACGCCTGGAACCTGCTCGGACAGAACGGCGGCGTGACCAACAACATCTCGGGCGGCGTTATCGGCGGCGGCCAGGTTGGATATAACTACCAGATCGGCGGCGCTGGCCTTGGCGGCTTCGGCTCGGGCTTCCTGATCGGCGCGGAAGCCGACTTCCAGGGCACCTCGATGGGCAACCCAACGCCGCAAAGCAACTACTACTTCGGCAACGGCTGGGGTCCGAACGCTTCGACCAGCCTGAACTGGTTCGGCACTGTGCGTGGCCGCGTCGGCATTCTCGCCATGCCCACCGTGTTGCTCTACGGCACCGGCGGTTTCGTATATGGCAACGTCAGCCGGGTCGGCGGCGTGCTGGGCTGGGTGAACAATGGTTCGAACACCCAGACAGGCTGGACCGCCGGCGGCGGCGTCGAGTGGATGTTCCTGCCGAACTGGTCGACCAAGGTCGAATATCTCTATTCGGATATGTCCGGCGGCAATAGCAACTACTGGGGCGGCAACTGGGGCACGAATATCAACAACGTGAACAACCACACGCGCTGGAACACGGTGCGCGCCGGCCTGAATTACCACTTCAACTGGGGCGCTGCGCCGATCGTCGCGAAATACTGAGTTTCGCCGAACCCCGCATATCGACGCGGGAACCAGAATTTACAAAGCCCGGCCAGCGATGGCCGGGTTTTTTCATTCAGTTCTGGCTCGATTTAGCCGAGAAAAACTATTTGTAGTAGTTGAACGAAAGAAAAAAGTTCGTCTTCCTGACCGTTGTTGAAGACGACCTTTTTCGACAATTTACCGTTAGAGCAATTGTCCGGCGCGCAGTTCCGCCGGTTGTCGTTGATCTGCAGACTGTCACATTTTATCTTAATAAATTATATGAGCAGACCGCTTTAAGGCTCACCTGGGACGACCTCTGGCGAAAGAGAGAGATAGAAGTCGAGGGAAGCTGGCTGCATGAGTTCTATCAAGTCAAAACGCGAAGGCGCCTCAGGCTGCAACGGTTTCGTGTATTCGGACTGCATCAAGCGATGCGGTAAATTACATTTCGCTGTTATTCCGAATGCCGTAGAAAGCCCTTGGTTTTGATCGATGAGGATAAGACGCCGGACCAGATGGAATCTTCTGCGCGGCATGGCTCTCTGAGCTTATGGTGCGAAGGTGGGTCTCAGAGCTACACCATCATTGCATTCACTAGGCCAGGTCGTTCGTTATGTCAGGCGCCAGATGATCTGGATCGACAATTTCTGGAAGCGGGAGAGGCGTCATCGGCGCCGACTCCAGGATATCTCATGAAAAGGCTTCTATCTCTTCATCACGAAATGCAAATATCTTATCAACTACAAACAGATTTACCAGACTCCAGAAAACATACCATGCCTTGACCATTGACGAAATTATGGATTGTTTAATGACCTGCTGCCGCTTTGCCTTTTTTTAAAAAATTTGTAAGTCCAAAAAAAGCCGGTCATTTCTGACCGGCTTCTGTTTGAACGCACAATGGCTGTTAGAACTTCGCCACAACTGGAACAGAACCTAGGGTAAAATGATAATTCACACCAACCTTAGCCTGTATTCCCGAATAATTCACGCTTGTGCGACCCCAACCTATATTGTTGCTAAGTCCCTGTATAGCTCCAGTAAAAGGCGCAGATGCATAAGAAGTAGTTTGAACGCTCATACGACCCAGATCCCAATAGAGCGCCTCACCCTTCAAGCTCCAGTTCGGCAAAAACATCCACTCAGCGCCGCCGCCTGCTGTCCAACCGGTCAAGAGTTGATTCTGAGTTCCAGAGCCGACCCAGGTTGTTTGTAAGTCATTGCCTGTTGCTGTAAGAGGGAGGATTTCTGACGAGGATTGATTAACATTGGCCCACGCGCCGCCATAGGCGAAGCCGCCAGTGCCGTAGAGAAGCAGCGTCGGATTAAACAGATAGCCCAGACGACCGCGAACGGTACCGAGATAACTTACGCCGGCGTTAACGACACTCGCACCCGAAGCAGTGCTTGCGCCTGTGAACCCGCTTTGGCGCGCGGACATCAAGGCGGCTGCGCCAGAGACTCTGGTTGTCCCTGTCGCGCTTGTTCCCTGAATATCTGTCTCAACGCCGATCAGGAATTTATCGCCCCACTGATAATTATAACCAAATTGTGCGCCGCCAATAAAGCATGATTGGGTGTTGGATCCCCAACCGTCCATCGCGAAAGGCCCGGCGGTTGCAATCGATGTAACTCTTCGAGCGACTGCTGAGTTTACCCAATTACCTGCCCAGTTCTGTGAACCGATATTGGAATTTGTTCCAAAGTTATAGCCTGCATTGAGGCCCGCATAAAAACCAGTCCAGATGGTTGGAGCCACTGGTGCAAGAATGGCTTCTTTACGCGATGGCAGATCAGCAGCCATCGCTGATGTGGCGATAACAGCGCATGATATGACGGGAAGGAGAATCTTTTTCATGACGAACCTCAGCTGGAAAGATTTAGCTTCAGCTTGACCTCAACAAATCAATCGAAACAAAAAAATTAGATTGCTGCGTAATTTCCGTCGTTAGATGATTTCCTCGCTTAAAGTGATAATTTTGCAACACACATGTGGTGAACCTACAACATCAAAAAAGCTGGGCCCGGACTCGTTGATTGATTTAGAAGTCATAACTATCTGTAATCGAAATGACTCAATAACAGGTTCATTTGAGTCTGGTCGAACTGTGCGCTCTTATTCAGATCGCCCTCTTATTGCTCAGTTGCGATCCATACCCGTCGTCTGATGCGGCAGGCGTGGCGATTACGCCAAGGCGCGGCGTCCCTGCGTCACGCTTGCGCCGCCGAAGAGGATTTGCTGCTTGAGCCCGGTCGCCTCGACCGCGATGTTTTCGGCGAAAAATCCCGCCTGCGCAGCGTAACGATCGACGTGAACATGGTCGATGGCCGCCGCCTCACGCGCCCCCTTTTCCAGAAGAGCGGCGCCGAGCGCCAGCGCGAAAAGTCGCAGGAAGGGCGTGGCTCCGGCCAGGGCATTGGCGGGGTCGGTGGAAAGGGTCTGGATAAGAAACTCGCCCGCAGTCGCGCAGGACTCAACCGCCGCGCCGATGTTATGATGCTTGCTTGTTTGCGCCAGCGCGCGCATATCATCGATCTCGCGTCGGAACACGGCGCCGTCCTGCATAGGGAGCTTGCGCGCGACGAGGTCGATCGCCTGCGCCCCGTTGGTTCCTTCGTAAATCGCGCAAATTCGCGCATCGCGCATGAACTGCGCCGCACCACTGTCCTCGACATAACCCATGCCGCCAAAAACCTGTACGCCCAGCGAGGCCGCCTCGTTGGCGATATCGGATGAAAAAGCCTTCGCCACAGGGGTCAGCAAACTGGCTCGCGCATTGTCCATCAATTCCGTCTGGCGGGCTCCTCTGACCCTAGCGCGATCACAAGAGACGGCGGTTTCGTAGCAAATGGCGCGCGCCGCCGCCGTCAAACTCGCCATGGTGAGCAACATGCGCATGACGTCAGGGTGGTCGATGATCGGACCGGTGCGCGCAACGCCCGGCGCGCGCCCCTGAACGCGTTCGCGCGCATGGGCGAGAGCATGACGCGTCGCGGCGCCGGCCAGCGCCACGCCTTGAAGACCCACGGCGAGACGCGCATTGTTCATCATCGTGAACATGCAGGCGAGACCCCGGTTCGCCTCTCCGATTAAAAAAGCTGTCGCGCCGCCGGCTTCTCCATAGGACATGATGCAGGTGGGCGAACCATGGATGCCGAGTTTGCGCTCGATCCCCGCACACTTCACATCGTTGCGACGCGTGAAGGCGCCCGTGTCGTCGGGGAGGAATTTTGGAACCAGAAAAAGTGAAATCCCTTTGACGCCCGGCGGCGCATCGGGCAAACGGGCCAGGACGAGATGCACGATATTCGACGCCAGGTCGTGTTCGCCGTAAGTGATGTAAATCTTCTGTCCGAAAATACGCCAGGCGCCATCGCTAGCAGGTTCGGCGCGCGCGCGGAGCAATGAGAGATCGGTGCCGGCTTGCGGCTCCGTGAGATTCATCGTCGCCGTCCATTCGCCACTGACGATCCGGCGCAGATAGACTCGTTTAATCTCCGCAGTCGCGTGGGCGCCAAGCGCGTCGATGGCGCCCTGCGAAAGCAGAGGACAGAGTGCGAAGGCCATATTGGCGCCATTCCAGATTTCTGTGCAGGCGGCGTTGAGCAGGGCCGGAAGTCCGAGACCGCCGTCGTCGGGATGAGCGGCGAGCGCATTCCAGCCGCTATCCCGCCAGTTCGCATAGGCCTCGCGCCAACCGGGCGGCGTGACGACCTCGCCGTCGGCGAAACGGACCCCGACGCGGTCGCCGATCCGGTTGAGCGGCGCGAGGGTCGACTCTGCAAATTTGGCTGCTTCCGCCAGCGTGCGCTCCAGAACGCCGTCGCCGAGTTCAGCAAGGAGGCCATCAGGAGCGAAGGCGTCCGCGCCGGCGGAGAGGCGCAACTGAAAAAGGATATCGTCGATTGGCGCGTGGTAGGTCATGCATTCAATGTTCCGGATAGTTATTTTCGAGAATGCTCTCATCCTTATGTTGGGTGTATCGACGGTGGAAATCCACCTCCCCTGATTTCACGACGCGGAGGTCGACGGACATGCGCCATCTTCCTGTCTGATTGCGCGACCAAGCAAAGGAAGCGGTTCGAATGGCCATTGGAAATCGTTCGTTTTCCCCCCTTTTCGACGCGCAAGACGGCGCGTAAACTCCGGATCGGAGCTGTTGGCTTAAGGATTGTCGTTGTTCACGGGACTCACACCATGCCGCTTTTCGCCTATCGTTGCGTAAAATGCGATCACAATTTCGAGACGCTCAGTCGCGTGGACGAAATGCCGGCATGCCCGGCTTGTGGCGGGATACATGCCGAACGGCAACTCGCCCGCATCGCTAAACTAACCTCCGGGGGCGAAACGGGCGAAGCTTGTCCGGCGATGGCGGGCGACGCCCCTTGCCCGTCATGTCCGACGCTGGCCGGCCAGTTCTGACGACCGCACGTCGGCCGACGCTGGAGGGCCAGAACCGCCGAACCGGGCCAATCCATCGCTTTCCGGCGGGTCCATCGCCCGGCTCCGGCGGGAAAATCCCGATTTGGGCAGGCGTCGCAGTTGACTTAGCCGGCCGGAGCGTGAATCTCCTGTCCAATCCTTGTTGGGCTCCAGGGAAGCCAGGGACAGGTATTGATTTAATCTCGCGCCCGGACGGCTGGGGCCGCCGAACAATTCGAGGAGACGTTCCATTCGCCGACCGATGAAGAGCACTGCGGCGCCGCAGAAAGAAGGGCCGCGTATTAACCGGGACATTCGCGCGCGTGAAGTGCAACTGATTGACGCCGAAGGCAAGAACCACGGCGCAGTACAACTGCTGGAGGCGCTCGCCATTGCCGACGCCGCTGGTCTCGATCTTGTCGAGATCGCGCCAAACTCCACGCCGCCGGTCTGCAAAATTCTCGATTACGGTCGTTTTCGTTTCGCCGAGCAAAAAAAGGCGGCGGAAGCCCGAAAGAAGCAGAAAGTCGTCGAGGTCAAGGAAATCAAGCTTCGACCTGGCATCGACGAACACGACTACGGCGTGAAGATGAAATCGGTGTTTCGCTTTTTCGAGGAAGGCGACAAAGTCAAGGTTACGCTGCGTTTCCGCGGGCGCGAAATTGCCCATCAGGACATCGGCTTTCGACTTTTGACCCGCGTCAAGGCGGAAACGGCTGGAGTGGCGAAGGTCGAACTGGAGCCATCGATGGAAGGCCGGCAAATGGTGATGGTTCTCGCCCCGCGCTGAGCGGCGCGGACCTACCATCACGACGAGGCGCTGGAGATTCGAATGGCCCGGCAATATTTCCAAATTACTAGCGGGGCAGTCATCCTCCTCGCCCTTGCCTTGGCCCACACGCATCGCGCCAAGGCTCAGATGGCGCTGCCCGGCGCCGTAGCGCCGACGCCCGCGGGCACGGTAACGCAAGTCGCCAAACCGAAAAGCCGCGGGGGCGGCGGCATGGGCGAGGCGCGCGTCAAGGCCATCATGCCGAAAGCGCCGACCGAAGAAACAATTCTGGATAAGTCTCTCAAACGCGACGGCGCCGGAAGCGAAATCCTGATTACGCGCGCCGGGACCGATTTTCAGGTCAACAAGCTTGTTTTCGTTGGCGACCGTCTGTCACGTTCCGGCGAACAATGTCGATATGAAGCGCCCGGCGCTCCATTGAAACTCACCTCAAAGGAAAGCGGCGCCGGATTAAGGCGCTATCAGGTGGATTTTCCGGATTGCGCCTTCTCGTTCGACGTTTTGGACGGCGCCGTTCTCGCTACCAACGACGGCAAAATTTGTGAGATCAAATCGGCCGATTGCCGCATCGACCCCGAAGGCCTCTGGGGCATGGGCGAAACCGATTTCGATCCCAAGACGGCAGGCGATATGCTCGGCGCACGGGCCAAGGTCGAAAGGACCGTACGCAGCAATTTTCGGGCGCTTTACGACCACAACAAAGGCGACAAGGCGCTGCGGGCTTTCATCGTACACGAACAGGCAGGTTTCTCTTCCTGGCGCGAGGAAGTCTGTCGCTCCTACGCCAAAGAGTCCGACTTCGGCTATTGCGCCTTGCGCCTGACGGAAGCGCGTGTCATTTCACTGGGCGCCCAGCTCGCTTCCGGCATCAAACAGCCAGAGGAAAAACTGTCGGCGCCGGGCGCGATGACGCAACCGGCCTCGGTCGTTGTCACGCCAGCGTCTTCAGGGCCAGCCCCGGCAAGCGTTGCGACGCCGGCGCAGTCGGCTCCGGCGTCAGACGCGCCACAATTGCAACCGGCCGCGACCACAATCAACGCGCCGCCCCCGGCGGATAAGTTCACGCCCGCTACATCGCCCGCCGCCACGGAACAGTAGTAAAACTGGCGTCATCCGCCTCTGCGCATAATCATGCCGCGCGCTGGATCGTAGGCGATGATCGCCCCGAGCAGAAAAACGCTGGTATAGGCTGCGACCGCCGCAAGCGATGTCCATTCGATCTTTTGATAAAAGGCGAAGCGGATCAGCTCCACGGCGTGGGTAAAGGGATTGATCGCACAGAGACGGTAAAGCCACGGGCTCGACTCCTGCACACGCCATAGCGGGTAAAGCGCCGATGAGGCGAAGAACATCGGGAAGATCACGAAGTTCATCACGCCCGCAAAGTTTTCGAGCTGTTTTATGACCGAGGACAGCAACATCCCGAGCGCCCCCAGCATGAGTCCGCTCAGGGCCAGGGCTGGCAGCACGGTGAGATAACCCCAATGCGTCGGCGGTTCGATCTCCCAGAACCAGGCGATCAGAAGGAAAGCGTAGACCTGAAGCATCGAGACGGCGACGCCGGCGAAGAGCTTGGCGCTCAACAGGAACCAACGCGGAAACGGCGACACCAGCAAGGTACGCATGTTCCCCATCTCGCGATCGTAAACCATCGATAGAGAAGACTGCATGCCGTTGAAGAGCTGGATCATCGCCATGAGACCGGGGGCGATGTAGACCTCGTAGAGCACATAAGTTTCATAGGGCGGAATGATCGAGATCCCGAGCACCTGACGAAACCCGGCGGCGAAAATAAAGAGCCACACGAGCGGACGCACCAGCGCCGATATGAAACGCTCGCGTTGATGCAGAAAGCGCAACCCCTCGCGCCAGACAACCCCCCACAGGCAAATGGCGTACTGGCGCAGGGTGAACTCCGTCAGCGGCGACACATCGTTGCTCATGCTGAAAGCTTCTCTTCATCGGCGCCGGTGATGCGCGTAAAGGCGTCGCCAATGCTGGATGCGCCGTATTGCGTGACGATATCGGCGGCGCGGCCTGTCGCCAGCACCTTGCCGCGATGCAGGATCACGACCTGATCGTCGTTGGCGACCTCGTCGATCAAATGCGTGGTCCATAACACGCCAAGCTTTTGATCACGGACAAGCTGACGCACATGCACAAGCAGTTCGGCGCGCGCCTTGATGTCGAGCCCCACGGTCGGTTCGTCGAGCAACAAGAGCTTCGGCGCATGCAATAAAGCGCGCGCGATTTCGACACGCCGCATTTGCCCGCCGGAAAGCGCCCGCGCCTTGTCATTGGCCCGGTCGGCGAGACCAGCGCGCGCGAGTGCGATTGCGCCGCGCGCGCGAGCCTCAAACGGACCAAGGCCATGCAAAGCGGCGTGATAAATGAGATTTTGCATAAGGCTTAGTTCGAGATCGAGTGTGCGCGCCTGAAACACGACCCCAAGTTGCCGCAAGGCGTCGCCTGGCTGACGCATCACATTGGCGCCGAAGATATCGATCTCGCCCTCACGCGCCGCATACAGTCGCGTCACCAGCGAAAACAGGGTGCTCTTGCCGGCGCCATTGAGTCCGAGCAACACAGTGAAACTGCCGGGTGCGACGGTAAAACTCACATTGTCGAGCGCCTTGCGCGCGCCATAGGCATGGCTGAGCCCTTTTATGATGAGCGCAGGCGTCGCCGGCGCGCTCATTGCGGCGCCACCACAACTCCCCACGGAAAGGCGCCCACGGGAATCGACTTGATCACTTTGAGGGCAGCGACATCGATCACCGAGACATCGTTAGAGACGCCATTGGCGGTGAGCAGATATTTTTCGTCCGGTGTGAAAGCCAAATGCCAGACACGCTGGCCGACAAGGAGATACTTCTCGATTTTCTTCGTTTCTGCGTCGATCACGGCGACACGGTTCGCCGGTCCCAGCGCGACAAAGGCGCGTTTGCCGTCCTTCGTGATCGAAATGCCGATCGGCTGGATCGCCTCCTTCGACATGCCGGGAATTTCAAAAGTGATTTTCTGCTTGAGTTCTCGTTTTTTGGGATCGATGACAGAAATCGTGCCGCCGACCTCGGACGACACCCAAAGTTCGGAGCCGTCTTTCTTGAATACTGCGTAACGCGGGCGGCTGTCGACAAGAATATTAGCGACGATCTCTTTGGTTTTCGTATCGATCAAATGCGCCATGTTGGTCGTTTCGGATGTGTTGACGAGCATCCCGCCATCCGGGCTGATCGCCATGCCCTCGGGCTCGACGCCAACGGGAATATCTCCAATCTGCTCACGACGTTTCACATCGATCAGCGTGACGAGATTGTCGTTCTCGTTCGAAACGTAAATTGTGGTTCCATCGGGGCTCAACGTCAGCAGTTCCGGGTCCGGTCCCGAGGGCAGTTTGCCGGTGATGGCGAGAGTTTTGGCGTCGAGCACCTGAATGGCGTCGTCATCGCCAGCACAGATGAACAACTCCGATCCATCCTTCGTCAATTCAACGCCACGTGGACGACGACCGACCTTCACCGTCTCGATCGCCTCCAGCTTGTCCGTATCGATGACCGTGATCGAATTACCCTTCTCGTTGCTGACATAGGCGCGGTAGGCGATAGCGGGCGTCGCTCCGGCACAGGAGAGCAGCGCAAGCGCAAGAGCTATTTTTTTCATTTCAACTCGCATTTTGTTTCCGGCTGATCCAGACCCAGCGTATCCAGCTCCGAGACCTGATGCAGAAAACCTTCCTGCGGTGAAACGGAGACGGTCATGCGTCCATCAGACAAAAGGATCGGTTGGCGTAATTGCTGATTCCAGGAGCGGAGCGTTAGACGAACGCCCTTAAATGCCGCGATAGAGAATGCCGGACTTAGGATAAACTCGCGCAATTTCTCTGGCGCGCCCGATTGCGTGCGCGTCGCCGCCTCGCCAATCGCGCGCATGGCGAGCCAGGCGGCGTTATCGCGCGCATTCATGCCCCGACGATAGTTTTGCCGAAATCTGTTTTGTAATTGTTGCGCGCCCCATTGTTCGTGACCCTGATCCCAGTTCGTCGGGAATAATCCTGCCGAGCCCAGGACAGGACGCGGCTCCCAGGTGCGATAGGGCAGATAACCGCCGAAGACATCATTCTCATCCACCGCAAGCAACACGTCATACGCCGGCGCATTCTGCGTAAAGGCCGGCATTTGCCGTTGTGTTTGCGTATGTCCCGAGTCGCTTCGTCGACCTGCGCCCAAATCTTCATAGACTCGCTCTTCAAGAATTTTGGCGCCGAATTTCTTTGCGGCCCGACGATAGGCTTGCGCGAGGAGTTCATCCTCCGGATGCGAGCCTTTGACCATGAACCACCGCGTCCATTTCTTCCAAACAAGATATTGCGCAAGCCCATCAGCCAGCATCGCGCGACTAGGCGCAATATGGATGACATTGGCGCGGCACGCCTCTTCGCGCAGTCGCTCGTCGCGTGCGGAAATATTAAAGAGCAGCGCGGAGTCTTTCAGATTGTCGCTCGCCGCCAGCAATGCGTCCGCAGGCAGATCGACGATGATCGCCGCGACGCCTGCCGCCCTCAATCTCTGCAGAGCGACCGGCGCCTCGTTGAGGTTGGCGATTTTCTCGTCGACGACGTCGAAGGACTGCCCTGTGAATTTGCCTGTTGTGTTATTGTCTATTGCGCCGAGCAAAGCGCCAGCTAACGCGTCATCGGGCGCGGGAATGTCGAGAATGGAGAGAGTCTCGCGCGCATGTTCCTGACGCACCACGCCGACCTTTATGGCGAGAATCTCCGCCGCATGGGCGGGGAGCGTAAACAAGGCAAAGCACAGCGCGGCGGCGGGACGTTTCATGCAGCCCTAAATGGCCGCTTTGGGGAACCGGATCAAGTCGATCCCGTCGCGGTGAACTGGCGTGCCGGAATTGTTGCCACAAGCCTGATCCCGCCTTCGACGGGCTGTTCGATCCGCAGGACGCCGCCCAGCGCGGCAAGACGCTCTTCCATCCCGCGCAGTCCCAGACCAACGCCGGGCCGCACGCCCTCATCCGGATTTACGCCCTTTCCAGCCCCATCGTCCTGCACCTGGACGCGCAGAGCGCTGGCGACATTTTCGATCGTCACCTTGATCCAGCTCGCGCCGGCGTGACGATAGGCGTTGGTTAGCCCCTCCTGCACGATGCGGTAGGCCGCAAGCGCGACGCCGTCGTCCAGTCCCTCCGTAGCGGGCCCGATTGAAACATGCAGGGAAATTTGCGGATGCGACTCGCGCCAGCCGCGCGCCAGGGCGGCGAGGGCGTCCGGTAAACCCATTTCTTCAAGGGCTGGCGGCCGCAACCGACCCAGAATGCGGCGATTAATTTCCTGAAGGGCGGCGATTTGCGTATCGATGTGGGCGCAATCGGCGGCGAGTTGCTCCGGATCGATGTTCGAAGTCCTTGTCTTGCGCGCGAGGGCGCCGATGCGGGCTCGCGCCGTAAAAAGGAAAGGTCCGATTTCATCATGCAGATCGCGGGCGATATCGCGGCGCTCCTGCTCCTGCACGCCAATCATGCGCTGCATCATGGCGCGATTATCTGCGTCGAGACGTTGCAACGTCTGGGCCAGCGCATTGATCCGATCGGCGATGTCGACAAATTCAGGCGGACCTTCCGCCGTCAGACGGACGGCATAATCGCCGCCCTCCAATCTGGACAGACTTTCGGCCACCGCCGCAACCGGACGCAAAGCGCGAGACAGACCAAAAGATCCTAGCGCCAGCGCGACCAGCGCCAGCGCCAGCGCGCCCGTCGATAACCAGACGAGCTCCTGCCAGACCTCGTCGATCTCATCCAGAGGATTGGACGATACGACAATCAGGGCGATGGGCGTGGCGATTTGGCTTTCCGCCGGGGCTGGCGTAACCAGCGCGGAAAACCATTCCGGCGCCACACGATCACGCGGGGACTCCGGGGGCGCGCCAGCCTGCGCGATCCGCACATGCCGGAGCCGCCGCACGTCGGCGAAAAGATTCTCCAACTCCATCAGCGGATTGGCAGCGCTCGCGAGTTGCGGCGCCTTTGTTTCAACCAGTTCGCGCGCAAGTCGAATTGCGGCATCGGATTCGGCGCCGATCCTCGCGCCGGCGTGCATGACAAGCGCGCCGAGTCCGGCGGCGAGCCCCGCCGCCAACACCAGCACCAACAACAAAGACAACCGCGCGCGGAGCGATAACCGACCCGCCATTATCGCCTCTTGTTAAACGAGAATTATTTGTTCGACGACACTATTGCTGCTCCCGCGCATCAGGATAGGGATCGGGCGCCGCATAATTCGCAGGCGGCCTGCCCGTTAGCGAACCCAGGAAAGCGACAATCTCGACGGCGTCGGTGTCGGAGAGAGTTTTGCCCAGTTGCGTCCTCGCCATGACGCGCACCGCTTTTGTTAGATCGTCGACAGAACCATCGTGGAAGTAGGGCGCGGTCTTTGCGACGTTGCGTAATGCCGGCGCCTTGAAAACATAAAGATCGGCGTCGTTCTTTGTCACGTCGACGCGTCCTCTGTCGGGAACGGCGACGCCGGTTTCCTTCCAGTAATCGGCCTGAAGACCAAATTTTTGGAAAGAGCCGCCCCCGACTCCCGCGCCGTTGTGGCACCCCGCGCAACCCAGGTCGATGAATTTGCGCAAGCCAGCCCGCTCGCGGTCGGCAAGCGCCCTCGCATCGCCCGAAAGGAAGGCGTCGAATGTCGATGGCGTCAGCAATGTGCGCTCATAGGCAGCGATGGCGCGGCCCCAGTTTTTCGAATTGATAGGCTCCGCCTCATCGGGAAAAGCGTCTTTGAACGCCTCGCCATATGCAGGAATGGCTTTGAGCTTGCCAATCGCCGTCGCGAAATCGGGATTGCCGAAACTCGCCGGACCAAGCAACGATTTCTCCGCCTGCTCTTCAAGCGACTCGCGTTCGCCGCGCCAATGTTGTTTGAAATTCAGCGCAGCATTAAACACCGACGGCGCATTGCGTGGATTTTCTTCTCCGAACACCCCAATGGCCTTCGGCAATCCGTCGCTCCCATGCTTTTCGGGCAAATGGCAAAAGGCGCAGTTGATATTCCCGTCCATCGACACGCGATTCTCGAAGAATAGACGACGACCAAGTTCGATTCGCGAGGCGCTGACACTGTCTTGCGGCGCGATAGGCGTCGCGATTGGCAAGAACAGCTTAGCTGCGTCGGCGTGCAGTCTGGACGCATCCTCAGTCTCCGTCCTGGTCCCCGCCTGCGCGGGCATGATCAGGAGCCCGGCGCTTAATGCGCATGACGTCAGACGGATCGGGACGGCGCGGACGGCTGTCATCGGCGGCTCCTTGCGCGCGGAAATAAATGCGATGGGCTGAGAAACGCTGGGGGAATAAAAAAAATAAGCCGCAAGTCCCGGCGCCGTTGAGCGCGGAGACTGGCGACTCGATTTGATAGATCATCACTGCTTCGGCAAAGCCGAAGCCAGAACGATTAGATCTCGGCGGACGAGTAGGCGGTGACTTCCATGCCGACGCAAACCTCGACGATCACAGGGGCGGTCCAAGCCATTGTTTTTCCTCCGTTTAAATATTTATAGCTGCGTCCTGCTCGTTTTCGACTGCTTAGTCGCGGCAGGTTTAAGCTGCATGTTTCATTAACATGATCGCCCGAGCGACGCAAACTGTCGGCTCAGGCCCCTCATGGCCAGCAGATCAGGCGTCAAGCCAATCTGCTTCAGCGACCTCTCTCCAGAGAAACGCCCCCTCCCCGAGGACCCGTGCGTGCGAGAGACTTCTCTGGGTCGCTGAGGCTTGGACAAGCCCGAATCGACGCGACAGGACGGCGCCTCGACACGCGCCGTCTCGACTGCTAGGCAAGTTCGGCTTTCCTGTGTGCAGGGCTATCCGGAAACGCCTCAAAACAGGAAGATAGAGTTTTAGAAAGAGTGTTTCTGCGACGCAGCGCAAGGGGCGCGACTTCAGCATGACCAAGGCGACGTTAAATGGCACAGCGATTTCGCTCGCGGACGCCTGCCGCGAGGCGGCGAGGATTTTAGGCGGCGCAACATTCCCGGTCGTCGCCGGAATGGGAGCAGACATTGCCGGCGCGCGCGCGGCAATCCTCCTCGCCGAACAGTTGCGCGGCGCTTTCGACCATCTCGCTTCGCGTGAAATCCTTGCTGATCTCGACGTTATGCGTTCCTTCAGCATGTTTACGACGACGCCGAACGAAGCGCGGGTGCGCGCCGACGCCCTGTTGTTTGTCGGACCCGGACTGAGCACGATCTGGCCAGGCATGCTGGAGCGTCTTTCGCCCGGCCAGCCGCCGCGCCATGGCGCGCAGGCTGGTCATCCCCGCCGCATTTTCTGGATCGGCCCCGAAGCCAGCGAAGCGGCGCACATCCCGGCGACGGTCATTCCAGCCTCATGCGAGGAAGTCCCCGTCCTCCTCGCCATGCTGCGCGCCCGCGTCGGCGGACGGCCTGTCGCCGGCGACGACCCGCGTCGTTCCGCGATCGATGAACTCGCAGGCGTGCTCAGAAACGCCCATTTCGGCGTCGTTGTCTGGTCGGCTTCGAGTGGCGTCGACCCGCTGGCGATCGAAATGTTGCAGGCCATGGTCGCTGACTTGAATGTTGCGACGCGTTGCACAGGCGTTCCGATTGGCGCCCGCGCCGGGGCCGCCGGCGTTACCCAAACGGCCGGCTGGATGACTGGTTTCCCGCCGCGAACCGGTTTTGGCCGTGGCTATCCCGAACATGATCCATGGCGCTTCGAGGCGAAACGTCTGGTCGAGAGCGGCGAGGCCGACGCGGCGCTCTGGATTTCCGCCTATGGCGGCGAATCGCCTCCCTGGACGAACAGCGACGTGCCGCTGATCACGCTGGCGCCGGCAGGCAAGGAGCCTACGCGCGGGCTCTACATCGAGGTCGGTCATCCGGGCGTGACCCATGACGCGGTAGAATTCGCGCAGGAGATCGGATCGCTCGCTCTGCGCAAGGCCCATGCGCCAACGGACGCGCCGAGCGTAGCGCAAATCATTGACGCGATCGCGACAGAACTTCGGGGAGAAGTTTCGTGCTAACGGTTTTACGCGGCGGACATGTCGTCGATCCGGCGACCGGCCGGGACGCCATCGGAGATGTTTGGTTCAGGGACGGTCGCATCGTTGCGCCCCCGGCTGGCGGCAAGGCGGATGAGGAAATCGACGTCTCCGGTCACGTCGTGATGGCGGGCGCGATTGATATTCACTCCCACATCGCCGGCGGAAATGTGAATACGGCGCGGCTGCTGCTGCCGGAGTTGCACCGGGCCATTCGCGCGAGGCTGACCGGCACGCCGCTGTCGACGGCGAAATGGTCGACCTACGAAACCGGTCGTCTTTACGCCCAGATGGGTTTCACTACCGTCGTAGAACCGGCGATGGCGCCGCATGCCTCGCTGCAAACGCATCTCGAACTCAATGACGTTCCGATCATCGACAAGGGCGCCCTCACCGTTCTCGGCAACGACGACTTTCTGTTGCGCATGCTCCGCAAGGGCGAGACCGAAAGCGCCATCAATGATTATGTCGCCCTCACGGTCGGGGCCACCCGGTCGCTCGGGCTCAAATGTATTAACCCAGGGGGCTGTGAGGCCTTCAAGGAGAATTTGCGGGTTTTCGGTCTCGACGACGAGGTGCCTTTCTACGGTCTCACTTCGCGGCGAATTTTTCAGGCATTGCAGAAATCGACCCTGGCGGTCGGGATTCACCATCCGCTGCACCTGCACATGAACAACCTCGGCATCGCCGGCAACATCGACACCGCGCTTGACACCATCGACGCTGCGCAGGGACTGCCGCTGCACCTCGCGCATGTGCAATTTTACGCCTATGGCAAGGAAGGCAAAAACGCCTTTTCCTCGGCTGGCGCGCGCTTTGCGGAAAAGATCAACGCCCATCCCAACGTCAGCGTCGACGTCGGTCAGGTGATGTTCTCCGACACAGTGACGATCTCCTCCGACGTGCTGAAGCAATTTAACAGCCTGCCGGGCGCGATCCCCAGGAAAGGCGCGATCTTCGACGGCGACGCCAATGGCGGCGGCGTTGTTCCCTACGCCTACAAGATCTCGAATTACTATAACGCCATTCAATGGGCGGCGGGTCTTGAGCTTTTCCTGCTCGTCAACAATCCCGAGCAGGTCTATTTCACCACCGATCATCCCAATGGCGGCCCCTTCACCACTTACCCCGATCTCTTCGCTCTGCTGATGAGCGCGGATTTGCGTGCAAAAGTCATGTCCCGGCTGCCGGCCGAAGCGCTTGAACAAACGATTCTGCCATCGATTGCGCGCGAGTATACGCTGTATGAAATCGCTCAGATGAGCCGTTCGGGCGCGGCGAAATTGTTCGGTTTCGCCGACCGCGGCCAGCTTGGTCCGGGCGCGATCGCCGACATCGCGGTTTATAAGCCCGGTAAGGACATCGCCGGCATGTTCCGTCGCGCCGCCTTCGTCTTCAAGGACGGCGACATGGTTGTGCGGGACGGCGCCGTCACGCATTTCAAGCGCGGCAAAACACTGAACATTCGTCCGCGTTTCGACAACAACATCACCACACGGCTCGACGCCTATTACGACGAGCTTTATGGCCTGCCGCGTAGCATCTTCGATTTGCCGGATGCGGCGCTGCCCCATCACGACGCCTTTGCGGAGGTCGCATGTCGGAACTAGTTCGCAACGGCGTTCGGATCGACGAGAGTTTCGCCGAAGCCTTCCCGATGAGCGGAACGGGCATTTTAATCACCGGGCCGAACGCCAAATGGGCCCGGCAGGCGGCTGAGACCATGACCGGTTTCGCCACTTCCGTGATCGGTTGCGGCTGTGAGGCCGGGATCGATTGCGAGGTCCCGCCGGACGAAACGCCAGACGGACGACCAGGCGTACGCGTGCTGCTCTTCGCCATGTCGTCGAAAGACGCCGAGAAACAGCTCGTCAACCGGCTTGGCCAATGCGTCCTCACCTGCCCCGGTTCGGCGGTTTATTCGACCGTGCCCGGCGAGTTCGAAATCAAGGTTGGCGACGCCGTTCGCCAGTTCGGCGACAAATGGCAGATGTCGAAAGTCGTCGACAGTCGCAGATTCTGGCGTGTTCCGGTAATGGACGGCGAATTTTTCTGCGAAGCGAAGGTTGGACTGACCAAGAAATCTGTCGGCGGCGGCAATTTACTGGTCATGGGCGGCGATTGGGACATGACCATGCGCGCCACCGAAGCCGGCGTCGCCGCCGTGCGCGCCGTTCCAGACGCAATCGCGCCCTTCCCTGGCGGCATCGTCCGCTCAGGGTCGAAAGTCGGCTCGCAATACAAGGGCATGGGCGCCTCGACCAACGACGCATACTGCCCGACGTTGCGCGGCGTCACCAACAGCGCGCTCGACGCGGATATCGGCTGCGTGCTGGAAATCGTCATCGACGGTCTCACTGACGCCGCCGTCTCCGCCGCCATGCGTGCGGGTCTGAAAGCAATCATCGATCTTGGGCCCGAGAACGGCGCCAAACGCATCGGCGCCGGCAACTACGGCGGCAAGTTGGGTCCGTTCCACTATCACCTGAAGGATTTGCTGCCGTGAAGCCCTTCGTTTTCACGCTTCGCCACGAACCCCCGCAGCGCATCGACCTGTCGAAGCTTACCCCGGACCGAATCGCCGGGCGCTCCGCCGCCGAGGTCGAGAAAATCGAGATCGGCACTACCAGGGCCACGATCCGGGTCGGCGATCTTTTCAGCGTGTCCGTGGGCGATCCCGGCGTGGTGCGCTACGAAGGGGGCTCCGAGCGTTTCGATCTGGTTGGCGCCAAGCTGCTGCCGGACCATTCGGTTCATGTCGACGGCGATGTTGGCGCCCAGCTTGGCCGGCTGGCGAAAGGCGGTCGGATCACAGTCACAGGTTCGGCCGGCGCCTTTGCGGCCTCAGGCAATGTCGGCGCGCTTGTCGAAATCGGCGGCGATGTTGGCGATTTTCTCGCCGCTCCACTGGCCGGCGAACTCGGCGGCATGTCCGGGGGACGCGTGATTGTGCGCGGCAACGTCGGCGATCGGGCCGGCGACCGGTTGCGGCGCGGGATGATCGTGATCGAGGGCGACGCTGGTGAGGATCTGGGTTCACGCGTGATCGCGGGGAGCATTGTTGCACTGGGCGACGTCAAAAATCGGGTTGGATATCTCAATCGTCGCGGCTCGATAGTGCTGGCCAAGCCTTGCGACCTCGGCCCGACCTATATTGACTGCGGGGCGCATATCCTGACCTTCGCCGGCTTTTTTGCCCGTAGCCTTAAGTCGGACAGTACACGCGCGGCGGACCTTCTTTCGATGAGACTGCGGCGCTATGGCGGCGACATGGCGGTCTATGGCAAGGGCGAGATATTGACCCCGGCTTGATAACGCCTACGCTCTTTGCATGAGACGAACGTCGTCCATACCGGGCGGCGTCAGGCAAGGAGGTCGCGATGAACTTCGTCGAATTGATCCTCACCGTCTGCACCCTGGCGCAACCGGCGGCATGTGACGAAAGAAAATTGATGTTCGAAAGCGCCTCTGGATCGACCCGCAACTGTATGATGCAGGCCATGCCGTATATCGCGCAATGGTCGGGAGAGCACCCCAATCTCACCGTCACCAAGTGGCGGTGCGTGACTCCCGGCGAAGAGGGGGACAAAATCTAAGACGATTTTAGTCTGTCGGATACTGACACGATAAAAAACCCGCGCTGCTGGCGCGGGTTTTTTCTATAATTGGATGGGAGGCGAAAGACTTTGATTACTGGTTGAGATTAACCAGGCGTCCGAAGGATCCGTCTAGATGGTCGCTAACCGCCGGCGCCTGATACTCCCGATCAATCGGAAGTGAGAAGCCGAGAACGAATGCCGCGATCATCATGGCCGCAACCAAGCCCACCGACATTTTAAACTGGCGGCGAATGCTGATTTTATCGGAAGCGACATCTGCGTAATAGGCCATAACTCTTCTCCCTTTGGCCAGATAACGTATGTGACGCCTAATTCGTTCCCAAAAAAACCAAAGATTTACATTTGGTTAATTATTTAGAAATATCAGATAGATATGAATTGACCTGTCTGCCCGCGACTAGATTCAGCTTGCGGAATAATTTCCTGAGCTACGATTGAAGCCCGATGAGCTCGAGAGTTGGCGAGGCAGTGGTTCCGTTAGAACGCAAAGATATCAGCAGCCGGATCGGTTGGTCGGGCGACTGAGGGTGGCAATGGGGCTCTCCGACCCGGCTTCATGGATGAAACAAAAACGCGCGCCTGACGACGCGCGCTTGGTTAGATGGAAATGTTCAGTAAGAAGTCAGCTTCGCTTCAGGCGTTCACCAGAGCCGTTATCGCAAGGGTTATCGCAGCGGACGCGGCGAAAATCGACAGGATGGCGGTAATCGCGTTCATAGTCTCTCTCCCCGGAGTTTTTAATTAAGTCGCAACACTCGGTTGGTTTGATCACCTTCAAACCTATAAACTGAGATTAAACTTCGGGCGATTTCCAAAAGTTTCAAGAAAAAACCATTTTGCGCTGCACGCGCTCAACGCAACACCGGCAATTTTCTCGGGGCCGTGGAAACGTGAATTTCCAATGAATAATGCGTTCTTATCGTAACCAGCGCGTCGCAGCGACGATTGTTTCCCGCTTCGACTGTGACAGGCTCAACCAATGGAGTGAAGGCGGGCCCGCAGGTCGCCGATTTCATTTTCAGCGCGCAATTGCTCCGTCACATCGAACTGTACGCCGAGAAAATAAATTAGCCGTCCTTCAGCGTCGAAAAGCGGCGTAATGTTGAGTTTGTTCTGAAACAAATCGCCATTTTTACGATAATTGCGCAGCGTGACCTCGACAGGCTGCCGTGTTTTCAGCGCATCGCGCAATCGGCGTAGACCTTCCTGATCGCGATCCTTTCCCTGAAGAAAACGACAGTTGCGCCCCAGGATTTCGTCGCTGGCGTAGCCAGTGATTTCCTGAAACCGTTTGTTGACGTAAACGATTGGCGCATCATCAAGATCGGGATCGGTGAGGGTCACCCCGTTAACGCAGGTGTCGAGAATTTTCGTAAGTATTTCCGGGATGATCTCACTCTCCTTTCGCAGGGAGAACATCTGCGCCTTGTCCTGGCTTTTCGCTCGCGCCCACACCCGATAGGCGCTGGGCGCCATTCCAGCGAAACGTCTAAAGGCCCGCCGAAAACTCGCCTCGTCCAGAAAACCGGCCGCCGCTGCGAGTTCCTTGACCGGTTTGGCGCTGGTTTCCAGCAACATACGCGCTGTCTCGACGCGAATACGGTCGATGAAGGTTTTTGGCGATTCGCCGCACGCCTGTTTTAATTTACGATGCAGCGTTCTCTCGGATGTCGAGAGTGCGCTGGCAAGATTTTGGGCGTTGAAATTGGCGTCCGACTGGCGCACGACGCGTTCCGCCTCGGCCAGAAAGGCATCCACTCCGGTGGCGGCTGTAATTGCGCCAAAGGTCGGCGCCCGCGGTCCTGATTTCGGCGGCGCCGTTTCACCCAGCGTAAAATCAGCGGCAATGCGACCCGCCTCGACGCCGCAAAGGGAGCGGATCATATGCAAAACTACATCGATCCATGACAGAGGACCTGCGCCAGTGATGACCCGGCGATCCTCGATCAAGCGTGCGCCGCGCGCGACATCTGCGCGGGGATAGCGTTGTCGCAGATCCTCATGATGCCACCAGCTTGTCGTGCATCGGCGCCCCTCCAGTAACCCTGCTTCGCCCAACAGAAAAACGCCTGAGCCGCAACCGCCGATCAAAGCCCCGCGCGCATGATGCCGGCGTAGCCAGGCCGCCGTCGTAGCGAAAATCGACATGTCCGGAGCTTTGCCGTTAGTGTCGGGAGCGAAACTCGGCACGATAATCGCGTCGCAAGAGGCGATTTCCTCGAATGAGGTTTCCATTTCGAAACGCACGCCATCTGAGGCGGTTACGGCTCCCCCGGTTGGGCTAGCGGTAATGAAGCTGAAATCGTCCGCACCGGAAGCGGCGGCAACTGGCGCCTGGGCGGCTGCAATGGCTCGACGGGCAAGCGTCAGAATATCCGTCAGGCCCAGAAACGCCGAACCCAGACAGCCGTCCAGTCCGGCGATAACAATCTTCTGCATGAACCCCCGACTTTGGCGAATATTGGTCCCTGATTGGCTATTCCGCCGTCCTGACCTACATTAGAGGCTCGCACAGTTTCAGCAAGGTGGGGGCCGTGCGTCCCCTGACAAGGCGATCTAATGACAGGCGATGTCCCGATTTTCGGCGGCTTCGTCTTCGGGAGGTGAAAATGAAGGCGAATTGGAAAAAATATTTGCCTTGGATGGTGTTCGTTGCTGTCGCTGGCCTTTTGCTAGCTATGTTCCAGCATCAGCAAACACGAACGCCAGCCCGGGAAATCTCGTTCAGCGAGCTTTTGGTGCAAATCGACGAGGGCCGCGTCCACGACGTTACCATCGCCGGCAATGAAATTCTGGGACATTTCAACGATAATCGTCCGTTTCAGACCTTCGCGCCCAACGATCCGACTTTAATTTCAAAGCTCGAGTCCAAAAAAGTTCAAATCAGCGCCAAACCGGGCGGCGACGGCCCCAGCTGGATGTCCACCCTGCTGGTCAACGGCCTGCCACTCCTGCTTTTCATAGGCGTCTGGATCTACATGGCCCGTCAGATGCAAGGCGGTGCGGGCGGTCGCGCGATGGGCTTTGGCAAATCCAAGGCCAAACTCCTGACCGAGACGCAAGGACGCGTCACCTTTGACGATGTCGCCGGCGTCGACGAAGCCAAGGAAGATCTTCAGGAGATCGTCGAATTCCTGCGCGATCCGCAGAAGTTCCAGCGTCTGGGCGGTCGTATTCCGCGCGGCGTTTTGCTTGTTGGCCCGCCCGGAACGGGCAAAACCCTGCTCGCCC
>JBIIJP010000013.1:0-88366 GCA_044233645.1 Methylocystis sp.
TCCAGATCGACGGCATTCGCATGGACAAGGACATGACCCTCGTCGCGGCGGTCGGCGTCGATTCGACCGGCGACAAGCATCCGCTCGGAGCCTTGGAGGGCGCCACGGAGAACGCTGTGACTGTTCATGAGTTTGGCTGGAAAAAATGGAGTCTAACGGATCGTATAATTTTACGATTTGAAGGACTGCGATGGAACGACGACCGAAAGGGATTTACAATCCCGAGTTTCGCTCGGAGGCGGTCAAGCAGGTGCAAACAACCGGCATGTCGGTGGCGCAAGCAGCAAAGCAGCTGTCGATACCGAAAAGCAGTCTGGACAACTGGTTGTGCTCCTCTCGTAAGGGGCACCTTGCGGCCGTCGGTAAGGGGCAGCGCCTTCCAACGGATTATGAGCATGAGCTGACGCGAACACGCAAGCAACTGGCTGACGTGAAGTCGGAGCGCGACCTGCTAAAAAAGTTTGCGACGTATTTCGCAAAGGAGTCGCGGTGAGATACGGTCGGATTGACCAATTGCGACAGGCATAGCCGATTGCGGGTATGCGCCGGGTGCAGGACGTATCGGAGAGCGGCTGCATGCGTGGCAGAAACATCCGCTATCAAAGCGTCTACTGGCGAACGCCCGCCTGGAAGTCGAGATCAAGGCCGCACATAAGCGAACGCGCCAGACCTAAGGCTTCCAACGCCTGCAAGCCGATCTTGCCGATAACGGCGTCCAAATCGGGATTTCCTGGATCAAGCGCATCCGCAAAAAGCCGGAACTGCGCTGCCGGCAAAAGAGGAAATTCAAAGCAACCACAGACTCAAGGCATAGTCTGCCAGTGGCGTCGAACCTGCTGAATCGCAGGTTTGCCGAGGCGGCGCCGAACCATGTCTGGGCGACGGATATCAGTGTGCCGCAGCAAGCGGCGTAGGAGATGCGGTTAGGCCCCTCGCCATCGGCTTGCAGGAGCAGGTGGCAAACCACCGTGAGGGGCGCGGGTCAAAAGCCCGGGTCGTGAACGTCACGGAAAAGGCGCCACGAGGCGTCAGGTGTGGAACAGGAAGGCGAACACAAGTGAACTGCCGTTCAAGTGTCGAAATTGCTCAGACGACATCGAAAGCGGAGAGTGATGTTGCTCCGCAATCAGTCTGGACGATACTTGAATTACGGTCCTGACGGTGTCCGGCATAGAGGCAGCGCCAGCCTGTTTCGGGCTCTTACGTCGAAGTGCGGGAACCTTCGACGGCGGTGGAAAGCGAAAGGCACAAGCCCGCAGGGAGAGACCGATAGTCGCGATGCGCTGTCAAGGGACGGAGCCGCTTGTAGTAGCAATGAAGCCGCTGTAATAGCGACGGAGCGAGGGGCCGGCGTCATCCAGGGCCAGGGTGAGGCCAACCGTGCAAGCGGGAGGAGCCACGCGTGAAGCCAAAGTCATTCGACATTCCCAAGGCTCTTGTCTGGGAGGCGTATCAACGTGTGAAAGCTAATGGCGGAGCCCTTGGGGTCGATCTTGAGACGACCGAAATGTTCGAGGAACGCATAGACGATAAGCTGTACAAGCTTTCGAATAGAATGTGCTCCGGCAGCTATATCCCACCGCCGGTCAGAGCCGTTCCGATTCCGAAGAAGACAGGGGGCGTTCGAGTGCTGGGCGTGCCGACGATAGTCGATGGCGTGGCCCAGACGGTCGCGAAGCTGTGACTTGAGCCACTGCTCGATCCTCCACTCAGATCGAGGCAGTCAATACTGCGCTTGCGCTTACCAAAAGCTCCTGCGGCAGTTCGGTATGCCGGTCTCAATGAGCCGTGAAGGAACCTGCTTGGACAATGCGCCAATGGAAAGCTGCCGGGGATCCCTGAAGACAAAATTGGTTCATCATCGCCGTTTCTCAACCCGCGAACAGGTAAAGCGCGAGAAAACGGAATACATCAGGATCTTCTGCAACCGGACACAAGGCAGGCGCGAGCTGGTCATCTGTCGCCAGCAGCCTTCCGTCAGCGATACTATGCTGTGTAGGTAGCTGCTTAAACAATTGGATTATTCCACCATTCGCATCCGACCTCAGTCTAATCACTAAAGCAAGCGGGATATGGCGGTGGCTGCCGGGATTTCGGCCTCGTTGGTTTAAGGCGTCTGTCGCGCCTTTTCTCTCCAGCCGCATCGCGTCGAAACATTCAAACTTTCGACAGATCCACAGTTTATCGAGAAGTTACGGGACATTGATAACAATTATCTCGACCCGCCCAACAAGACGCTCGTGATCTGTGTCGACGAAAAGAGCCGGATACAGGCGCTTGACCGCACCGAGCCGCTACTAGCAATGTGTCCGGGTAAAGCTGAGGGTCATAGTCATGATTATGAACGGCACGGAACGACGACGTTATTTGCGGGATTTATTGCTGCAGCGACCACGAAATGTCCATCAATGCCGGGGGCGTCTTTGGTCGGTGCATGCCACGCCACCGAGCAATGGAATTTCGGAAGTTTCTTGAAGAGGTTGAACAAAATGTTTGATCCGGCCTCGATATCCGTATCATTATGGACAACGCCTCATCCTATAGAACGAGGCTGATCCGTGATTGGTTCGCCAAACGGCCCCGATGGCATATGCATTTCATACTCACTTCATCGTCATGGCTCAACCAGGTCGAACGCTATTTCGTATTGCTGACTGAAAAGCAGCTGAAATGTAGCGCTCATCGGTCTGTTCGTGCGCTGATTGCTGACATCCAGAGCTTCATCGACAATCACAGTGTCTGTCCGAAGCCGCTTTGATAGACAAAATCCGCAGACGATATACTCGTGTCAAATGTAAGATTTTTCGGCGGACACTCGAAATATATGCCCGCACTGGATAGTAACATCTGAATCAGATCACTAGCCCCGGGAGCTTTTATGCTCGTGGTACAGATTAGAAAATGATCCATAAATCACCACACCGGCCGGCGGCTTCTTGTAATGAAGCATTAAAACGCCCTACAGGAGACCGCACTCGATCACAGTGTCCGACTGGAAAATTTCCTTCATCATGAGCTGCAATCACAGAATAGTAACCTTATGTTAAATAATACCCAAAATACTCTGTTAGGGTTACTATGTGCTGATTTTACGAAATCGGATCAAAATTTGATTGGCGATTATGATTATACAGATTGGGAAGAATTGATCGAAGCTGCAATACGCTACAGACTCGGTTACCAAATGAACAGTTTCCTTGCTAGGAGACCTTACTTACTAGAAATTGTCCCAGATAAATTGGTGGTTCGGTTGTCGCAAATTCTCAAAAATCAATTGTATTATAATTTCGCTCAAATCAGTCAACTTCAGAAGATTTTGCTTGCCTGTGAAAAAGAAAAAATACAAGTAATTTTATTAAAGGGTCTGTGGCTAGTTGAGTATGTTTACAGAGATCCAAAAGCGCGTCTCTCAGGTGATATTGACCTTCTTGTTCGGCCTGAGGATATGCCAGCGTTTACAGCTATAGCTAAAAAGTTGAATTATGTAGTTCCGTCTGATATTAATAATTTAATGGATCTTGCACCTGCAAGTAATGAATATGCCTTGTCCAGTGGTAAATCTAATAATATTATTGATCTTCATTGGTCTCTCACGCGTCCTTTTAAAGAAAAGCCGATTGACGAAAAACGTATTTGGGATCGTTCTGAAAGTATTGTCATCGGGGGAGTGGCATGTAAGACGCTCAGTTTAGAAGACCACTTGCTCTATTTGTGTTTCCATACAGCGATCCATCACAAATTCGTATATGTTGGACCGAGAGCTTTACTTGATATCGCTTGTTTAATTGACAGTCCACCACGGCCAATTGCTTGGAAAGCATTTGTGGATCAAGCGAGAGAGTTTAAATGGTCACGCGGGGTTTGGTTGACACTTGATCTAGTGCGCGAAAACCTTGGCGTATCTCCTCCCGAGTATGTTCTTACTATGTTGGCGCCAATTAATTTTCCCTCTCCTGAGATACGAGAAAGTTTTATTCGGGCGCTTTTCATGGACCAATTTCATAATGATAAACTTTCACCAAATATCATCAGTCTTATTGACGCCTCATGGTCCTCTAAAATTGGAATATTATTTTCAAGAATGTTCCCGTCAAAAATCGAGATTGCTACTCAATACGGAATACCCGTTGGATCACCATTTTTCTTGTTTTATTATGGAAAAAGATTATTATACATAGCTTTCATTCATTTGCCGCGAATAATGCAAATAATTTTAAAAAACCCGGATAGAATAGAAGAAAAAGAGAGAATGGCTCGGATTTCTCGGTGGCTTGAATGAATTCATGGTGAAAAATTAGTTGTCTTTACTTCCATTCACCAAGTTAAATATAATTAAGATTCTGAAAGATTAACATTAATTTCCCATGCCTTCCTTGATACACTTTGATAAAGCTCTAATTTTTTGCAGACCAAATAACTTTTTATTGCTTATCTCGCAATTTATTTTTATGTCTTCCGTGCATTTGGAAAAAAATTCGTTTGCCTCTCCCCCCGATAAGTGCCGCTCGTATACTTGAGCTGCGCAGCTCTTTGGCTTTTCAGCGCAATATGAGGGAGATAAGACAAATGATATATATACAAACATCAATACAAATTTCATTTAGAAGCTCCATAGAACTATTATCAACCATAATGATATGGCTGAACATATTTCCTTTGACAAGTATATTGCAAATCTGGTTGCGGTTAAAAAACTCTTGCTGGAGATTTGATGTTTACTTCCTTTCTATCCGTGACGCCCATGGAAGCGTTTCGTCTTTATTCCTTCGTGCTTGTTCATTTTTTTCTCGCCATGATCGTGTTTACACTCCTAGCCAGATGGGAGAATTTAATATGCAACGAACAGAGCCCCTGGTGGACAAATCATTCGGTTAAGTCTGACTTATTTTATCTAATGTTAAACCCAATCTTTAAAATATGCTTGCGTTTTATTCCGGTGCTAATGATTTTTGGGCCTCTTCTCATTTTCTTCCCGCCTGAGCAAATTTATATGTATCTGGCGAATGGTTGGGGTCCATTGGGAGGCCTTGCGCCATTATCACAATGCATAGCTTTTCTTGTTATCTCCGATTTTCTTTTTTATTGGAGCCACAGGATGTTTCATAACGCAATGTTATGGCCTCTCCATGCTGTCCATCATGGGCCACATGATGTGGATTGGACGACTGCCTACCGCTTTCATCCCCTGAATCTGGCGTTAGGGCCATGGCTAGTGACGTCGGTCGTCATCTTTCTGGGCGTTGCGCCAGCAAATATTCTCTATTTGGCGCCCCTGGAAGCCTTCATGGCCTATTTTGTGCATGCTAATTTGAATATCACGCTCGGTCCCTTTAAATACATCATTGCCACACCCGTTTTTCATCGGTGGCATCATACCCATACGAGCGAGGGCGGCCGGTCGAATTATGGGGCTATATTTTCGATCTGGGATCTTGCTTTTGGCACCTTTTATTTTCCGGAAAGTCGATTGCCCAAGAGATATGGGATTGAAGACATCGAAATAGAGGAAAATTATTTAATGCAACTTATTTATCCTTTCAAAAAATGGAGCAAGGATATCGGCAAGTGGTTCTATCGATGATCCTAATCTAAATGACGGTTTGCTTCCTGAACCAATTCAGACCCCTCACGTTCCATAAATCTTCCCTGAAATGCGCAGTCTAAAAATGTACAGACCGATGACGTCGGCATGAGCGCTAGGGGTGATTTGCTGCCGGCCGTCCCGAAAGACACATGCTAAAATAATATTGCAAATACATAAATGCCATATATAGTGTTTATTATCATGTGCAGTAAAACCTTTACTCATTCTTCAATTTGAATATGCTGTTTCCAGTCAATATCGCATTTGCGCTGGGGATTTTTGATGTTGCTCTTGCAATCGGCGCGCCATTTCTGGCATGGCTTGCGCGTAATTTCTTTGTAGGACTTCATGGAATTCCGGATGGTTTCTATTTTTATGCTATCTGCGCCGCCCTTTCGACACTTATTTTCCTGCGCTTGAGCGGCGCTTCGCGAGTTGCCTGGAGGTTCTTCTCCGCTCCCGAAGCGATTGAGGCGATTGTTGGTATCGCCATGGGTGTAGCCGTTGCTGCGATTGGCGGATTTTTCTATGATCGTCTCGACAGCGTTCCGCGATCACTCCTTTTCATTCATATAATTGTTCAGGTTCTGTCTTATGTTGGGGTTCGCTTTCTCTTAAAGCGATACGCTGACTCCTACATTCCAAATCGGCGCAGGCCGACCTACGTGCTCCTCGTTGGCTGCAACCAGATTTCCTATGTCTATGCGCGCGCAGTCGAGAGCATTGCCGGCGGGGCTCTTAAAATCATTGCGGCGCTTACTCATGACCCAAGCATGGTTGGGCTTCGCATCCGTGGCGTGAACATCGTCTCGATATTTGATAATATTGAGGATGTGATCGGTCAGTATAAAATCCGCGGCATAGAAATCAGTCGGGTCGTCATCGCTGCGAACGAATTCGAGCTTCCGTCTAGATCCTTAGATAAAATATTCGATGTCGCCAACAGGCATGGTCTGATAGTTTCAGACATTCATCTCTTGTTTAGTGAAGTTGCCGGTCCGATCGGTCTCGAAGACGATTTCGATGTAGATGTCATTAATTTGCGTGGCGCCTATTGGGGCGTTAAACGCGCTATCGATGTGTTGGGCGCCCTCGCTCTGCTTGTCCTGATCTCGCCTCTGTTTGCTTTAACGGCCGCGCTCGTCTGGAGTGATGTAGGTAAGCCGCTTTTGTTTTGGCAAGAGCGTCCTGGTCGCCACGGTAAAATGATCCGCGTATACAAATTCCGCACCATGAAAGACTCTGTTAGTCCTGAGGGCGTGCCGGTGCCGGACGAATTACGGACATCCCATATTGGGCTGATACTCCGAAAATTGAGGCTCGACGAATTACCGCAGCTTTGGAATATTCTTAACGGCGATATGTCTTTCATTGGGCCAAGGCCTTTGCTCTTCGTCGATCAGCCGGAGGAAGTGTCTCAGCGTCTTGCCGTGCGACCCGGGATATCTGGTTGGGCGCAGGTTAATGGCGGAAAACTTGTTACGCCGGAGGAAAAACGCGCCCTTGATTTGTGGTATATTGCTCACGCATCTTTTTCTCTGGAGATGCAAATTGTCTTTCTCACGCTCCTCGTTATGTTGAAGGGAGATGTTGCTCGACCAGAAGCTGTTCGTGAGGCTTTGGAATGGTTGAGGATGAGGGAAAGCGCTGTTGCGCTGGAGCAGGGAGAAAGTGAACTCACTGCTTGACGTGCAAATATCAGGTTGGAACCATTTGCTTTGATCTCGTATTTTAGGGCCTTCTGAATATTCTTGCTCAGTGGCTTGGTTTTTCAGATTGGCAAGTTACACTTGAAGTCGCCTTTCATGCTGTTGGGGTGCTAAATCGTTAGCCCAACGAAGGCGTGATGTTTAGGGGGAAGGGTAGAAAACAACAAAAAATTTTGTCCCATAATAGGAATATTAACCTATATTTATTAATGGCATGTCACGTACGTCAATTAAAATGACCATGCGATTAAGGCCAAATACAACTAAATTAATAAAGCGCCTGTTTTCTCGTCAGATGGGCGACGAGGAAGTTATCTTCTAAAAAATTCACTAAGATATACGACGAAAGTCCTTGTGATAGATAAAAACCTGCTCAAGTCGCTATGTCAGATGCATCAATATCTTTTCGGTGAATGGCGCATAAAGACAGTCGATTCGATATTTAACCAGGGCCCGGTGATTATTTTCTGTATTCAAAATCCCAGGTCCCAAATCCGAAACTGACGATGACACAAGCCTCAATCTCAACCCGGTCAGATCCCGGCTTGTCGATCGTCCCTTTCACGATTACGATTTCAGTCGGGCTGGAGAGACCGCTAATGATCGGGCGTCGTGATTTTATCAAAGCCAGCGTTTGGCTTGGCGCCGGCAGTGCGGCAGGCTTCTCCGCCGCGGAGCCGATAAAGAACGTTATGCTGCCTTTCGCCAATGGCGCCCGGCCGCTGGTCGCCTATCCGGGCAAGCGTCCGCTAATCCGTCTCACGGCTCGGCCGCCGCAGCTCGAAACGCCCTTCGAGATTTTTGATCAGGGCGTTCTCACGCCCAATGACGCGTTTTTTGTCCGCTACCACCTCGCGGATATTCCGCTGCAGATTGATCCGCAAAGCTACCGTCTTTCTGTCGGCGGCGCCGTTGCAAATCCATTATCCCTCACGCTCGATCAGTTGAAAAAGGATTTCGAACCGGTCGAGATCGTCGCTGTCAATCAATGTTCAGGCAATAGCCGGGGCTATGTCGAGCCGCGCGTTGGTGGGGGACAACTCGCCCATGGCGCCATGGGCAATGCGCGCTGGCGCGGCGTGTCATTAAAGTCTGTGCTCGACAAAGCCGGGGTGAAGGCCCACGCCCTCAGCGTCGGTTTTAACGGTCTGGATCGTCCGGTTTTGCCCGAGACGCCGGACTTCATGAAAAGCCTTGAGGTTGATCATGCGCGCGATGGCGAGGTCATGCTCGCCTATGCGATGAATGGCTCGGATTTGCCAATGCTCAATGGTTTTCCGCTACGTCTTATCGTGCCTGGCTATTACGGGACTTATTGGGTCAAGCATTTGAGCGACATCACGGTGCTCGAGAAGCCGCTGGACAGTTACTGGATGAATGTCGCCTACCGTATTCCCGAAAACGCCTGCGCCTGTACGCCGGTCGGCAAGCTGGCCGACGCCACCACGCCCATAAGCCGGCTTACCATTCGCTCCTTCATCACAAATGTTGTCGATGGCCAACGCGTCGCTGCGTCGAAGACATTCGCCCTGCGCGGCATCGCATTTGATGGCGGCGCCGGCGTCGATAAGGTTGAGGTGTCTACGGATGAAGGCTCCAGCTGGCGCGCGGCGCAACTGGGCGATGATCTCGGCAAATATTCTTTCCGCGAATGGCGCCTATCGACGCCTTTGTCGACAGGCGCGCATGTTCTGATGGCGCGCGCGACCAATGCGCAGGGGCAGACACAACCGCTGGATCCCTTGTGGAATCCTTCTGGCTATGGACGAAATGTCGTCGAGCGCCTGCGCGTTCAGGCGAGTTAGGCGGTGCCTCATGCGATCAAGCTTACCAATCCCTCTGGTTATAGCGTTGACGACGACGGGCGTCGTCGCGCTGGCGAAACCGCGCAGCATCGTGCTGCCTGAGGAAACGACGCAATTCATCGAAGCGCCGGGCGCGGAAGTTGCGCGCAATAACTGTCTTTCCTGTCATTCGGCCGATTACATCGCGACGCAGCCGCCGAGGAAAGGGCAGGCGTTCTGGGCGGCGGAGGTCAACAAAATGATCAAGGCGTACAAGGCGCCGATCGATCCTGCCGACGCCGAAATCATCACGAAATATTTGAGCGAGACGTATTAGGGGTTTGTGCGGCGACCGGCGCGCGAAGCGTCATTGTTGTTTCCGCGCGGCTTTCGCGACGCGCCAGAGCGCGCGCTCGGCCTCCATACGTGCGCTGTCGGCGTGCGCGCGCGCGCGGGTCTGGGCGTCGCGCAGAGGCTCGATCAATCCGCCGGCGCGTGTCGATGTCCAGGCGCGCAGTTGCGCCTCGATCAGCGCGCGATGCATCACAAAACCGAAACCTGCGCGCATCATGGCCGTCATTCCCGGATCAATGCGTCCGCCCTCGCGCTCCATGGCGAGACGCGCACGATGCAGCGCGATGACATAGCGCAACGCGCCGGCAAGCAGCGAGGTTGCATCCCCGCCCTGCGCGAAATAGGAGTCCATTGTCGTGGCGGCTTCGCCGGCGAATGCGGCGGCGACGACACGATCCGAGGCGACACGCGCGGCGTGGGCGACAATCGCCTCGACATCCTCCGCATCCACATGTTCGCGGCCATGCATGTAAAGGGCAAGTTTCGCGAGTTCGGCGCGGCTCATCAGACGGTCTTCGCCCAGCGCGCCTGCCAGTAATTCTCGCGCTTCCGGGCTGGCGACCAGATCCGCCTCGCGCAGACTGCGATCGATCAGGGCGTTGAGATCCTGATCGGTGTCCGCCTCGCATTCGATAGCGGCGCCGCGTCTCGCGCCTTCCACAAGCTTGCGCAGGGGCGAGTCTTTGCGCAACGCGCCGGCGGTGAGAATGATCGTACATTCTTCCGGCGGCGCCGAGATCAGTGTGGTGACGGAGGTTATGACCGACTTCGCTCCCGTTTCGACCAGCAGCGCGCGTCGACCGCCAAACAGTGGCCGCGTATTGGCTTCATCAAGCAGTGTAAGCGGATCGGCCGCAACATCGTCGCCGCTCATCTCGACGAATTGAAAAGGATCATGCCGATCGTCGATGCGCTTGCTGACAAGCGTCAGGGCGCGTTCGCGCACCATGCCGGCATCGGGACCAAAAACCAGAAACAGGAAAATATTATCCGGCGGCGCCGCGACATATTTCTCGGCGTCGCTGCTTTTTACCGCGCTCATCCGAGAGAGTCTTAATGACGATTGGCCAGATCGATCGCAATGCGGGTGCGAATCGAGTCGGCGATGACTTTGGCGTTACGAATTTCTGCGTCGCGCGCGGCGCGAATATTGGTGAAACGCGCCGTGAAACGATCGTAGCTTGCGAGCGCCTGGGCGACGCCTTTAGCGATCTCGACATTGTCCGGCAGCGTCATCAAGGAATAATTCGCGTCAACCACCACTGTAGCCGAGGTCGAGAAGGAGGTCGTCGTGTTGTAGATCGGCGTTTGCACCCTTTCGGTCAGCTTTACCTTCAGTCGGTAGCGCGGCGTCACCTGTGCGCCGGTGCCATTGAAGCCATAGATCAGCTCGTTGCGGACATAATGGCCAATACGCTCGGGGATTTCATCAACCTCGACCGCCTGAAGCTCTGTCGCGGTAGACACGCCATCGATGCTGGGGCCGTAAAGCGGCTGGATACAGCCGGCGAGCGGCGCGGCCACAGCGATGGCGAAGACAGCGGCAAAAGCGCGCCGGACGACTCTAAACAACGACATTGACGATCCTCTTGGGAACGAGAATGAATTTCTTCAGCGGTTTGCCTTCCATGGCCCGCACAACTGCATCTTGCCCCAAAGACTCTTTGCGAATCGTTTCCTCGTCGGCGTCGTGCGGCACAAGAATTTCGGCGCGCTTCTTGCCGTTGACCTGCACCGGCAGACTGATCATGTCCTGCGCCACCAGCGTTGGGTCGGCGACCGGCCAGTCCGCCTCGGCGACAAGCCCGCAATGGCCGAGATCGGCCCAGCACGCCTCGGCGACATGCGGCGTCATGGGAGCCACCAGCCGCGCCAGCGCATCCGCCGCCTCGCGGAAAGCATAGGCGGTATCGGGACTTACGCCCGCCTCGGTCACGGCGTCGAGCGCTGCGGTCAGTTCATTGACGAATTCGCGGATGCGGGCGATGGCGCTGTTGAAGCGCAGGCGCTCGATGTTTTCGCTGACCTGAGCGATGGTGCGATGCGTCGCCTGACGCAGCGCCAGCGCCTGCGGGCTAATAGCAGCCGGCGTCAGGGTTCCGGCCGGGGCGGCGACGCGGCCGAGTTCCCCGGTAATCCGCCACAGACGCTGCACGAAGCGCCAGGCCCCCTGTGCGCCCTCGTCCGACCAGATCACGTCGCGGTCGGGCGGACTGTCAGAGAGCACGAAAAGGCGGGCGGTGTCTGCGCCGTAGCTGGCGACGATCTCGTCGGGATCGACGGTGTTCTTTTTCGACTTCGACATTTTCTCGATCGGGCCGATTTCGACCGGCGCGCCGCCGTCGATCAGAACGGCGCGTCGTCCGCGCTCGCCCGCTTCGATGCGCACCGCCGCCGGCGCCACCCACGCGCCATCTGGTCCCTTGTAGGTCTCATGCACCACCATGCCCTGCGTAAACAGGCCGGCGAAGGGCTCGGCCGCCGTCGCATGGCCGGAGTCGCGCATGGCGCGGGCGAAGAAGCGCGAATAGAGCAGATGCAGGATCGCGTGTTCGATGCCGCCGATATATTGATCCACCGGCAGCCAGCGCCGGAGGCTTGATTCATCCGCCGGCTGCGCGCCGTTATGGGGGTCCGTGAAGCGCGCGTAATACCATGAGGAGTCGACGAAAGTGTCCATCGTGTCGGTTTCGCGCCGCGCCGGCGCGCCGCAAGACGGGCAGGGGACATGTTTCCATGTCGGATGGCGATCGAGCGGATTGCCGGGTTGGTCGAAACTCACATCCTCTGGCAGTTTAACCGGCAGTTCGGCCTCCGGCACGGGCACGGCGCCGCAGGTCTCGCAGTGAATGATCGGAATCGGGCAGCCCCAATAGCGCTGGCGCGACACGCCCCAGTCGCGCAATTTGAAATTCACCTTGCGCGCGCCCTGCGGCGCGTTGAATAGAGCTGTGGTTTCAAGCCGGATGGCGACGTCGTTTTTCGCCTGCTCCACCGTTAGACCATCAAGGAATCGCGAATTCACCAGCCGACCGTCACCGTCGAAGGCGATGTCGGCGATCGTGAGGCTCGCCGGATCGACGCCCTCGGGGCAGACGACGACCGTCGCGCCAAGCCCGTATTTATTGGCGAAATCGAGGTCGCGCTGGTCATGCGCCGGGCAGCCAAAAATCGCGCCCGTGCCATAATCCATCAGGATGAAGTTCGCGACATAGACTGGCAGGGTCCACTCGGGGTCGAAGGGATGAATAACCCTCAAGCCGGTGTCGAAGCCCTGCTTCTCCGCCGTTTCAATGGCTTCAGCCGAGGTTCCACCGCGCCGGCATTCCTCGCAGAAAGCCGCGAGCGCGGGGTTTTTCGCCGCCGCAGCCCTCGCAAGCGGATGATCGGCGGCAAGCGCCACGAATTTCGCGCCAAACAGCGTGTCGGCGCGAGTGGTGAACACCTCGATCTCGCGCCTCTCGCCGAGTGGCTCCGCCAGCGCGAAACGCACCAGCATGCCTTCCGAGCGACCAATCCAGTTGCGCTGCATCAGACGGACTTTCTCCGGCCAGCGCTCCAGCGAATCGAGTGCGGTCAGCAATTCCTCGGAATAGTTGGTAATGCGCAAAAACCATTGCGTCAGTTCGCGCTGCTCGACGAGCGCGCCGGAGCGCCAGCCGCGCCCGTCGATGACCTGCTCGTTGGCGAGCACCGTGTGATCGACCGGGTCCCAGTTTACTTTCGATTTCTTGCGGTCGACGATGCCGGCCTTGAGAAAATCGAGAAACAGTTGTTGTTGGTGTTTGTAATAGTCAGGATCGCAGGTCGCGATCTCTCGCGACCAGTCGAGCGACAATCCCAAAGTCTTGAGCTGTGCGCGCATGGCGGCGATGTTGGCGTAGGTCCATGTCGCGGGATGTGCGCCGGTCTGGGCGGCGGCGTTTTCGGCCGGCAGGCCGAAGGCGTCCCATCCCATGGGGTGCAGCACATCATAGCCCCGCGCCCGCATGAAACGGGCGATAACGTCGCCCATCGAGTAATTGCGGACATGGCCCATATGGAGACGTCCGGAAGGGTAGGGGAACATCTCCAGCACGTAATACTTGGGCGCATTCGCCCGGACGCCAGCCTTAAAGATCTGTTTTTCTTCCCAGATCTTCTGCCAATGCGGCTCAGCCTCGGCGAAATTATAGCGGTCGGGTCTCATAATGGGGGCGGGGTCCAGTGCGGGAGCAATGTTATCTCCTAAATGCCGGTCGCACCGGGGGATGTCAAAGTCTTGCCAGACCGAGCGTTGCGGAACTGTGCATGTCGCGGTAACCAAATGCATGTCCATCCTCGACCGCTACAACGCGACCCAATCGGCCATCGCCCGCGCCGCTATCGATTGCGGCCGCGATCCCGCCGCCGTCACGCTGGTTTGCGTCACCAAGACCTTTCCCGGCGAGGATGTCCTGCCGTTACTTGACGCCGGCCATCGCGTTTACGGCGAAAATCGTGTGCAAGAGGCGATGGGCAAATGGCCGGCGCTCCGCGCCCGCTATCCCGATATCGAACTTCATCTGATCGGGCCGTTGCAATCCAACAAGACGCGGGAAGCGGTCGAGACATTCGACGTGATCCAGAGCGTCGATCGCGAGAAAATCGCCGGAGCGCTGGCGGAAGAGATCGCGCGGTGCGGGAAATATCCGCGCCTCTTCGTGCAGGTCAATACAGGCGCCGAGCCACAGAAGGCGGGCGTCTTGCCACAGGACGCCGACGCGTTTTTGGCCTTGTGTCGCGATCGCTATTCTCTCGATATCGAGGGGCTGATGTGCGTGCCGCCGGTCGACGAGCAGGCGTCACCGCATTTCGCCTTGCTCGCTGACATCGCGGCGCGCAACGGCCTCAGGCAATTATCCATGGGCATGAGTTCGGATTACGAGCTCGCCATCCAGCTTGGCGCCACCTATGTGCGCGTCGGCTCGGCGATCATGGGCGCGCGGGAATATCCACAGCTAGGCTGAGGGTTTTGTTCACGTCACGACAATCGTTGCGCGCCGGGCCAGTCGCGGAAGCAGCCGGCGCATATCGGCCGGCCTCAGGGCGATACAACCGGCGGTCGGTCCCAGCTCTTCCGTGGCGAGGTGAAAGAAGATTGCGCTGCCGCGTCCGCGACGCGCCGGGCGGATATTGTAATCCATGACGCCCACGACATCGTAAAGTTCATCCTCTCGCCACATCTCTTCATGGCTGAGGCGCGTCGGCGCGCGAAGAGGACGATTGTAGCGAAAGCACTGCGGGTCATCGCACCAGAGATCATCGCGACGCGACAGTCTCCATCGCGCCTTAACCGGCATGGGTTTTCTCATGTAATAATATAACAGCGCATGGCTGCCGGCTGGCGTCGCGCCATCGCCCTCGCGTTTGGCGGCAGTGATCCCGCTGCGGCCAATGGCGCAGCACAACACCAGGGCGCCGGCGTGCAAGCGCGCTTCATGCGGCCGTCCGCCGATCCGGCGGGAGACGCGAAACAGTTTGAGGCCTTGTCTCTGAAGGTTTGTGCGCATGAGTCAAACTGCTAAGCCTTTCACATCCGATTGGTAAAGAGTGACAACGGCACAGTGAACGCTGTCTCAAGAAATGCGCGCATCGCGATTATCGCCGGGCCGACCCTGTTGGCTGCGTTGAGCGAGGATCTATTCTCACGTCAGGGTTGGGACTGTCACCTGGCGGCGTCGCTGGATAGCCTGCCGGGACTTGATAAGCTTGAAATAGACCTGCTTGTTCTCGACATCGTGCTCTGCGCCGGCGCAGACGCAGAGACATTGGGTTGGCTGCGCGAGTCAGGACGCCCGATTATTCTCATTGGCGACGGCGACGCATCGCCTCCGCTCCCCGCCATGGCGTATTTGCCGCGACCTTTCCGTCTCTTCCAGCTTTTCGATTGCGTTCAAAGAGCTTTGAGCCAGCCGCAGCTACCCTTTTCCTCGCCGATCCCGACAGGTTTGCGGCTCACCGAAAAAGAGACCGCGATCTTTGCCCGTCTTGCCGCCGCCAAAGGGGGGGCAGTCTCGCGGGCTCGACTTTTGTCAGAGATCTGGGGCTTTGCCCCCGGCGTCTCCACCCGCACGCTGGAAACGCATATCGGCCGGCTTCGGCGCAAACTCGCCGCCGCAGACACGCGCCGGCTGCTATTGACGACTCCCGAGGGCTATCGACTTGTGGATAGCTTCGGGACTCCAGCGGAAAATTCAGGCGGTAGCGCCCAGAACCCGCTAGAGTGATGCGTCACTTTCCGGAACTGAGATGCCGCTCGCCGACGACCTCGCTAACCTATCCCGAATTCCGCTCTTCGCGGTTTTCGAACCCGGCGCCATGAATGCGCTCGCCTTCCGCTCTGAGACACGCGTGTTGAGAACCGGCGATGTGCTTTTTCGACGCGACGATATCTCGGATGGCGGCTTCATCCTGACTGCGGGCGCCGTTGAGCTTTACGCGCATGACGACGCCGCACCCGTTTTTGTCGCGGTACCCTGGACACTGATCGGCGAAACAGCTTTGATTGCCGAGACAAAGCGACCGGTCACAGCAATCGCCGCTGAACCGACGACGGTGCTAAAAATCAACAGGTCGCAATTCCTTGAATTGTTGGCGCGGCATCCCGATACGGCTGCGCAGGTTCGGGAGCTTTTCTGCGAACGTCTGCGCGAAGTCGCGGAGGCGATGAACGCATTCGGCAGAGTAATCTGATCTGTAGCTTTTTCCTTCGCGCATCTTTTCGTAACCGATTAGCCGCTTGCGCCTATTCGTATGCGCCAATATCCAGAGTCTCTTTATGATCCGAACCATTGCCACGTCGCCTTATGCCGGTCAGCAACCCGGAACCTCGGGGTTGCGCAAGAAGACAACCGTCTTTCAGCAGCCTCGCTACGTCGAAAATTTCGTTCAATCGATTTTCGATAGTTTGACGGGTTATGCTGGACAAACATTGGTGATTGGCGGCGATGGACGTTTCTTCAATCGTCCAGCGATCCAGACGATTTTGAAAATCGCCGCCGCCAACGGATTTGGCCGAGCGCTAGTTGGGCATGGCGGGATTCTCTCGACCCCCGCCATCTCGGCGCTTATTCGCTCGCGCAGGGCCTTCGGCGGCGTGGTTCTCTCGGCCAGCCATAACCCCGGCGGGCCAGACGGGGATTTTGGCATTAAATACAACATTGCGAATGGCGGTCCTGCGCCCGAGAAAATCACGGAGGCGATTTACGCGCGCACCCGCACGATAGAAACATTTCGTATTCTCGACGCTCCGGATGTCGATATTGATCATATTGCTGAAATTCGTCTCGGCGATATGACGGTCGAGATCGTCGACAGCGTCGATAATTATAGCAAGCTGATGCAATCGCTGTTCGATTTCGATTTGATCCGCACAACAATGCTGAATGGACTGACCATGCGTTTCGACGCCATGTCTGCGGTCACCGGTCCCTATGGGCACGTCATATTGGAGAATATTTTGGGGGCGCCGAAAGGGACGGTCATCAATGGCGTTCCCCTGCCGGACTTCGGCGGACATCATCCAGATCCCAATCTCGTTCACGTAAGGAAACTTTACGATTTGGCGATGTCTGACGCTGCGCCCGATCTCTGCGCCGCTTCCGACGGCGATGGCGATCGCAATCTTGTAATTGGTCGGGGTCGTTTCGTCACGCCTTCCGATAGTCTTGCCATTCTTGCCGCTAATGCGCATCTGGCGCCGGGGTATAAAAACGGCCTTGCCGGCATTGCGCGATCTATGCCGACGAGCGCCGCCGCCGATCGGGTCGCCGGCAAGCTGGGGGTCCCGCTCTATGAGACGCCGACAGGCTGGAAATTTTTTGGCAATCTGCTCGACGCCGGCCTCGCGACGATCTGCGGCGAGGAGAGCGCTGGCGCTGGCTCCAATCATGTGCGCGAGAAAGACGGGCTTTGGGCGATTTTATTATGGTTGAATATCCTCGCTGTGCGCAAGGAGAGTATTGACTCTATCGTACGCCATCACTGGGCGGAATATGGCCGCAATTATTATACGCGGCACGATTACGAAGAGATCGATAGCGACGGCGCCAACTCATTGATCGCCATGCTGCGTGAAAGCCTGCCAAGGCTCAAGAGTAAAAAATTTGGCGCGATGGAGATACGCAATGCCGACGATTTCGCCTATCACGATCCTGTTGATGGCTCCGAGTCCACCGGACAGGGCGTGCGTATCCTGCTTGGAGATGGCGATCGCCTCGTTTACAGGTTGTCGGGAACCGGCACCGCTGGGGCGACTCTGCGTGTCTACATCGAGCGTTATGAGCCGGACCCCGCGCGCCAATTTACTGAGACCCAAACAGCTTTAGCTGATCTGGTTGGCCTGTCGCGTGAGCTGGCGGGGATAGAAAAATTCACCGGACGCGATGCGCCGAGCGTCATTACCTGACAAGAAACCATAGCGATGACGGTTTCAGATAATTCTGCCGCAACAAGGGCTCCATTTCCCGAGCATGAGTCGCGCGCGGCGATCCTCTCCGAATTGCATGCGCGACCCTTCTTGCCGCTGGAGGCTCCTCGACGCATATATCATTATGCTTTTGCGACCCATCACACGGAAGCAGTCGCCGATCGCGCCGCACTGGAAAGTCTTGCGCGATCGCGTGGAGTGGAGCCGCCTCCAGTTGGCGCCAAATTTCATTATTTCACCTTTGGCGCATGGCGCTTGCGCTGGGAACAGCACACCGAATTCACCACCTACACCTGGTCAACGGGCGAGAGCGCCGTCGAGCCCTTCGACCGTCCCGATCCCGTCGCTGCGGGCGAAATTGTTTTCCAACCTCCCGGTCGTCTGATCGTTGCAATGCATATTGCCGTCGTCGACCGTTCGCAACAGCTCGAAGCGTTGGCGGATATGTTCAATTCGCAAAGCCTGTGTGTCATTCGGGCTGATAAAAACGCTGCAAATGTGATCACGGATTTCGCCCCGGATCGAGACGGTTATACACGTTTTGTGTTGCGTCTGATTGATGCGCGACCGCTTGAGGCTGGCCGTCTGGCCCAGCGTATCATGGAGATCGAGACCTATCGCACAATGGCGTTGCTGGGACTGCCGCTGGCGCGGGAGCTCTCTCCGGAACTACGCGCCATGGAGCAGGAGCTTTCTGATATCACCCAGGCTTTGCGCAATGCGCATGAGCCAAACGACAGTCATGAAATCCTGCAACGCCTCTCTGCCTTGTTGGCGACAAGCGAAGCCCTCTCGAATCGTACAGCTTTTCGTTTCGGCGCCAGTCGCGCCTATCATACGTTGGTCAAAAACCGTCTCGAACTGCTAAATGAAACGAAAGAAGGCGCCTATTCCTCTGTCTCTAATTTTCTCAGTGCGCGATTCGATCCGGCGATTGACACCTGTAATGCCATCGAGGCGCGGCAATTAAGATTATCGAACGATGTCGAACGCGCCACCAATATGATGCGCACCGGGGTGACGCTTGAGATGGAGCGGCAGAATAGTGCGCTGCTGGACGACATGAATCGCCGTAATCGATTACAAATGCGCCTTAACCGCATGGTGCAGGGGATTTCGCTCGCTGGCCTCGCCTATTATCTGACCGGTATTTTCTCTTATCTCGCCAAGGGAATGAAAGAGTTGGGGCTGTTGCCAGGGGATATCTCCGCCGAGACGGCGTCGGCGCTCGCCCTGCCGGTCGCGTTGTTGTGCGCATGGGCATTCATGGCGCGAGTCAAGGTTTTGTCGCGCAGAGCTATGGAGGAGGAGCAAATCGATTAGATTGACGTGATCGGTCCGGAGATGCGTATGTCTTCAACGATCCGACCTTCGACGAGGTGTTGCGCGATAATCCTGTCGAGATTTTCTGGCGTACATTTTCGATACCAGACACCGTCCGGATAAACTACGGCGATTGGACCATCGTCGCAAATCCGCAAGCAATCCGTCTTGCTGCGTTGGATGCCGCCATGCTCACTGAGCCCCAATTGCAGCAGTCGCTTTTTGAGATGCTCCCAACTCGCTGCGGCCTGTTCCGGCGCGCAGCAAGTCTGTTTATTGGTTCGGGCGCAGAGAAAAATATGTCGCCTGGTTCCAGCAAGGCCAAGTTTTTCGATAGCACGGATAGTTTTGTCGCTAACTGTTTTGTTGTTCATGCTGTCACGCCCGCCCGGTTGTCGGACTCTTCGCCAATAATTGTTTGGATCAATTTTTACGCTTGACGTTACGTGATGAAGATGTCGACGAGGCGTCTTTTTTGCTGGTCTTCGACATCTGGGTTGATTTTGTCGCTGAGGAATTTTTCGTTGCCGTCTCAGTTGTCAACTTGGCCTTCGCGGCTGTCGTTGTTGCAGCAACCGACTTGCCCCTGACGCTCGCTGCGTTTGATCGGGCGAAACCAGAGGCGTCGAGCGGCGGGGGGGCGAGGTCGGTTTGAGTTTTGGCGCCATTATCCTTTGTATCGGGTATTTTTGAGGAAGTCCCACGCCCGCCGCGCGGGGGCGCTTCGCTGATGGTTGCAACAAGCATTGAGGGACGCCGGGGCGGACTTGGCGTCTTGACCATAGGATTAGACGACGTCTCCTCGCCGCTATCAGCAGGGGATTGGGGCTCCTCGGTATTTTCGATAGACGCCAGCGCCGCAGGGCGGCCGCGTGGCGGCAGGGGGGCGCGTACGTATTTGCGCGCATGGCTGTCTTCGGGCGCCGCTTCGCTGTTCTGTTCTGGCGCGGCGGCATCAGCCGCAGGCGGCTCGCCAGGCGCCGAGAGTGTTGTCTCGCCTCTGGGCAGATCGGCTTGTGCGCGGGCGATTTCGGCTTGCGCACGGGTGTTGGGGGTTTCGCCGCCGCCTTCTTCTCCGCTATCGGCATCGTTGGCCGCGCCGCGTCGTTTACGCGCCGCCAGCCCCCATTGCTTGCGACTGCTGGGCGCGGGCGCCGCAACTTCGCTGTCGTCTTCCTCGCCGCCGCCGCCAAAAAGCATAGCGAAGAACCCTCCGAATGGATTGCGCGGCGCCGTGACAAAAGCTCCGTCGCCGCGCGCCTCGATCTCGGCGCGCGCCAGTTCGTATCCCGGCAGTGGTTGACCATTCGTCGGCAGATGTACCGTTTTGCCATCGGGAAACAGGCGCATGAGCTGATCATAGCTCATGCGGGGCCAGGACCGCACATTGCCGACATCCAAATGGACGAAGGGCGTATTCGCTGTCGGGTAATAGCCGACGCCGCCGCGTTGCATTCTCATGCCGATTTCGCGGATTTGCGACATCGGCATGCCGGGCATGGTCGTGTCCATCGCCTTGCCGAGCATGTGCTGAGAATATTTTGCTACTGCGCGTGATCGCGAGCGCAGCATGGCGTTGGTCTCCGGCGAACGATAGGCCGACACGACATTGATCACCTGATTGCCTGCGCCGGCGCCGCGATAGGCCTCCCAAACGACGTCGAAGAGACGCGGGTCCATATTCGTGGGCTCGTCACGACGCCAGTCGCGTAGAAACCAGTTTAGCTGTTTCAGGACATTGCTGTCGTATTGGCCATTGACCAGATATGTCGCTGCGATATCCTCGCCCGTATGCGCGTGATGCAGATAAATGGTCCGCGTATCGCCATTGGCGACGGCGGTTTCAGTGAGGCTTGGCGACAAGGTGATCACAAACGTCGTAAGCGCCGCCAAAGCGCGCGCAAGACGCGAAAAGAATCTGGCGCGTGAACACGAGATCTGCAAGCAGTGTTCCCCTAGATCGCGCATGAGCGCCGTGGTCGTTCTCTCAGCTTCGACGGTGAAGCGGGCGACGATTTGACTGCGGCGAATGTGCAGCATCGCTTTCGATAGAATAGGATGCTATCGCGTCATCGTGGCGAAAACTTGCCCGGTGTCCTGCCCAGATGAGGCCGCGAGGGGCATGAGTCGGGTCATTGCGCCATTGTGCGCCGCGAGAATTGCGTATCTGCAAGGATCGGTTGAGCGCCCTCGATCAGCCGCTGATGTGCGGGTATTCCGACGTCCTGTGTTGTGAAGGCGAGCGAAGGCGGCCGCCGGGGGGGCAAAGGCGGCGGCGCATAGGGCGGCAGCGCTGGCGTTGGTTCGATCTCCCGCCGGTCGGAGACGGCTATGCGAATGGGCGCCGGCGGGGTTTGCGGCGCACCTGAAAAAGCGGTCGAAACGGCTGCCTGCACCTTGCGCGCGATATCTCCCCACGGATTGGGATTGAACCCGGACCGGGAGCTGGCGATTTCCGTCGCAGCCGGCGTTTTTGACCTGCCGCTGGCGATCATGGTTGCGCCCGGCGCATTGCAGTTGCGCATCCCCAGGCCGATCAGCTCCGTGCCGTTGAGAACCCGGTATTCGCGGGTCAGATAGCCCAGCCGCGCCTGAATGGGGGCAGGGTATGCGGCGAAGAGCTTCGCTGACACGCCGAGGTCGGCCTCGCGGGTAATTTCATTATAGGCCTGATGGAATTTGATTTTTGCATCGGGGTAGACGCAGACATTGGGCAGGCTCAGAGCGAGAGTGCAGGCCGACCGGCACTCGTGCAGGCGAACCTCGCGATTTTCCCGGCGGTACTGTTCGGTTTGCGCCTCGTAATCCGTAACCAGCCCGCCGACGTCCTTGTAGACGATTACGGGAGCCGGCGCAGGCGGCGGAGTCAGATAGCCCAATACATACCTCTACGCTCACTGGCTTGCGGCGGTAAAACCTTCACCACGACAGGGTGAAAATATGATTAAAGGCGAAAAATCAGCCCTTTATCCCGACGCGCAGTCCGAACGTCGGCCTTTCTTGCAAAACATTGCGGCGAAAGTTGAATAGCGCCGCCGGACGACCGCCGGTCATGTGCGAAACTTCGCCAGTAGGCTCCAGAATATCCGCGCTTTCCAGTAAACGGCGGAAATTTTGTTTGTGGAGGTGTCGGCCCGAGATCGCCTCGGCAGTCCTTTGTAATTCCGTCAGTGTGAATACTGGCGGCATGAGTTCGAAAATGACCGGACGATATTTGAGTTTCGCGCGCAATCGACTCATTGCCGTCGCCAGAATGCGGCGGTGATCATGGCGCATCGGCTGACCCAGCGCGTCGAGACGTCCTCGACGATGCGCCGCTTCGCGCCCATCCCGCAAGGCCTCGGCCAAAAGTCCTGCTTCATAAAGCAGCTCGTAGCGTTCGAGGGCGTTTTCTTCGTTGAAGCTGCGCTCGACCGTTCCAAACAGCAGGCTGACCCGCTGTCGCCGTGTCAGGCCTGCAGATGACGCAGCCTCCGGCGCTTCTGCAAGCCAGTTGTCAAGACCAGGCTCGATAATCTCATTGATGATCTCGGGGCGACCGTTGCGCCAATCCTCCCATGGAAAAAAATCGTGCCAGTTACGCCAGCCATCCTCAGACTGAGACGATGAGTCGTCGCTGATTCGGGTCAGGGCGAGATAGCCCACCGAGACAACATGAGGATCGCGGTCTCCGGCCCGGGCGTGCCGGCCTCGATCTCCGAAAGTGTAGAGTTGCTCGACATAGCCTAGCGGAACGCCCGTTTGCTCCGAGACCCACTCTCTCAGGCCAATCTCGAACGTCCGGTGTCGGATCGGATCGAAAGGACCCGATGGCAGCGCCGCGACCGTATCCCCATCGGGAGAACGCGCCGTGAGGATCAGAGGCTCGTCGTCTCGCACGGCGACGATTGCCGCCGTCAAGCCGATTTCGACCGGCGGCGAACGCAGTCTACCCTTTTCCTGGATTTCGGGGCGGGTCAGACGACATCGAGCGCGAAAGGCGCTCCCTCGTAGCATTCGGCTCCGCGTCCAATAGACGAAATCGCCGCCGTCATGCGTCCCTCCCTCCCAAGTCGGCTGTCCGCCAGAGCAATTAGTTTCCGGTTAGGCGTCGCCGTGGGCGACGCGCGCCGCAGCGCCTGCGCCAGCTCCATCTCGCAGCGATGCGGCGAGAGAGCGCAGGCGGCGACATAAGCGGCGGCTGGCGACCGGCTAACGCCAGCGTAGCAGTGGATCACCAGCGGCGCATCACGCTCCCAGCTGTCAAGAAAAGCGAGCAATCTATCGACATGCGCAGCAGCCGGCAAAGTATGCCCCTCTTGCGGTTCGACGATATCGGAGAGAGTCATCTGTAGATGACGCTCGGGCAAGATTTCGCGCGGCCGGACAAGTGAGGCGCCTGCTGTTAGAATAGTGATCAGTGAACGGGCGCCGCTCTCGCGCACCGTGTCAACGACGCGGGTCATCGAACACACATGAATGCGGCCGTTGTTCATGACGCTACTTCCGGTCCGGATCGATCCTGCCAGAGGCCTTGATCAATTACATGAAAACGATCGAGAAATCTCGCCTGACTCGCTTCGATGCTAGTCGGCGCGAGCTCCTGTTCGAAGAGATCCGCCGAAATCGATGGACGACCAAAGATGCGCTCCGCCTCTGAACGTGTAAAGCCCGCGATGGCGACGGCTTCGAAAAATGCGGCCATCCGGTCAGCGCGTTTGGCGAGGCGTGATATATCTGGCGCTGGCGCCGCCGGTAGCGCATAGCGTAACAAAATGGCGCCAAGAATCCGGTTTTCCACCGTCTTGTAGGCTTCGCCGATCGTCGCCTTGAAAGGTGAGATCATATCGCCGATGACATACTCCGGGGCGTCGTGCAGTAGCATAAAGAGCCGCCCCGCCCGATCAATCGCAGGGTCGAGCGTGGCCGCGATTTTTTCGACCAGCAGGCTGTGTTGCGCCACGGAAAAAATATGCGGTCCGACAGTCTGGCCATTCCAGCGGGCGACGCGTGCAAGTCCGTGAGCGATGTCAACGATTTCGATGTCCATCGGCGAGGGATCGAGCAAATCCAGGCGACGACCGGAGAGCATCCGTTGCCAGACCCGCGGCGGCCTGACTGTTTTCGTTGAACGTGTCGTCGCGTGTTTAACGGCCATGATCACTAGCCCTTGCGGCGGGTGCGGCAGTAGCAGTCGACAAGATGATCGTCGACCATTCCGACCGCTTGCATGAAGGCGTAAACGATGGTCGGACCACAGAAATGGAAGCCTCGCGTCTTGAGATCATTTGCTATCTTTACGGAAAGAGGCGTCTGCGTCGGCGTTTCCGACATGCGCCGGAATGCGTTCACGATAGGGTCATTGTCAACAAAACGCCAAAGGTAGGTCGAAAATCCTGTGGCGCCTTCGATCTCGATGCAGGCCCTCGCCGATAAAATAGCCCCCTCTATTTTTGCCCTATTGCGAACAATACCCTTATTGCGCATGAGCTGTTCGACCCGCTTGTCGTCGAAACGCGCCATGCGATGTGGATCGAAGCCGTCGAAGGCCTCGCGGAAAGCGTCGCGCTTGCGTAGGATCGTGATCCAGGACAGGCCAGCCTGAAATCCATCGAGGACCAGTTTTTCGAACAGGGCGCGGCTATCGCGCTCCGGCCTGCCCCATTCGGTGTCATGGTAGGCGAGGTAAAGCGGGTCGCGACCCGCCCACGGACAACGCGCGCGTCCGTCCGGGTGAGCCAGCACCCCTTCGCCCCAGCTTGCCGGGTGTGGACGCTTGCTGGTCATTTTTCTTGCACTCGCGATTGATTCCCAGCCATCGGAAGGTTCAGAGAAAGTTTTATCGCGCGTTCAGTTGGCGTTCACAACCGGGTGCGAATTATTGACAAGCTTCCGTTGACGATTGGCCCGCCATATGCATGTTTCCTGAGCCCGCCATATCGCTCGATCGCGGATGTAGTCGCCGCTTTGGAAGCGGCTTTTTCAAGGGGGTTATGAATGGTGATCCGTCAAGCCGTAATGCGCGCCGCCACAGGTTTTGTCCTCGCTGGAACCGGGATGCTGGCGTCCGGGCATGCCCTCGCACAGGCGAATGTGCTGAAGGAATGCGGAACCCAGTATCAAGCGGCCAAGGCGGCGAATGAACTGGGCGGGCAAGGTTGGCAGGACTTCCTGAAATCTTGCCGCGCCAGGTTGAAGGAAGCCGCTCCAACAGCCGATTCCAAACCCGCGGAGGCGTCAAAACCTGCGGAGGCCGCCAAGCCTGCCGAGACTCCCAAGCCTGCGGAGGCCGCCAAGCCTGTGGAGGCGAAGCCGGCCGAGGTCGCCCCAGCCTCGACAAAACCCGCCGTCGCCGAGCCAAAACCGGCCGAAACCGCCCCAGTTTCCGCTCCCGCCGCTGAAACGCCGGCGTCCAACCCGCTGAAACCGGGGACCGAAGCCAAGGCCCCGGCTCAGGACACCAGACAGGCCAGGCAGACGCGTCAAAAAAAATGCGCCGCCGAGTGGAAGGCGAACAAGAAATCCCTCCTCAAGGAAAACGCCAAATTAACATGGCCGAAATACTGGAGCGACTGTAACAAGAAACTCAAGGAAGCCGGTGAGTAAATCGCCGCTTCTCTCCCTCAACCATGAGACGCCCGGCTTATAGCCGGGCGCTTTTTTGTCTGCGCCCCGCGAGCCGGCGGCTGTGTGACGCTTGCCCCTCCGCCGTGATCGTGGCACAGGGACAAGACGCGTGAAGGAGGCGATTTTGGACAAGATTGAATTGAAGAAATTGCAGGCCTTCCTGCGTCGCTCGCTGGGTTCAGACGACATTCGCGTCGTTCCAAATCCCAAAAAGCCCGATGACGCCGACGTGCATCTGGGCGAGCGAAAAATTGCATCTATCTCCGTCGACGATGAAGATGGAGACCGCTCCTTCGCCTTCGAAATGAAAATTCCTGTGGGTCGTGAAGTATTGCAATCCTACCTAAGAAAATTGTTCGAGAACGATCGTCTGACGATTGCAGCGCGCGCCCGCAAGATCGACTCCGTTGAGTTGAATATGGATGGTGAGTTTCTCGGCGTGATTTCCGCAGATGATCCAAAGTTGCAAAGCTTCACACTTCAGATAGCTATTCTGGATTTTGATCTCGAGGAAGAGTGAACGCGCGTCGGATCAGCTAACAACGCGCCATATCCCGTTTTCCTGACATGCGCGGCCCTTGGCTTCCTGTGGTCGGCCATTGATGAAAATTCGATGGGTGTATTCGCGGCAGCCGCCCGACTCCGCTCCTGGCGTAACAAATCCATAGGCGCCCAGACCGCCGCGCCAGCTTTTTCGATTACCGGACTCGATCGCTTCCTGTTGCGCAGCGATCGCTGCTCCCTGATCCATTGCGTTCAGCGTTTGACTGATAGCGGCCCCGATGACCCCCGACGCTGGCGGCGGCGGCGCGACGAGAGCCGGAGTATTTACAGCGCCGACCGGCGGCGGCGCGCCGACGTTTTGACAGCCGGCAAGGAGCGTCGCGGCGCCGAGCGCCAATCCATAAAGCGACAACTGACCTGCTTGCATATCTTTCGATCTCCAATTTTGTTTTTTCATGCCGAATAGTCGCCGTGCTGTCAAAAGCCCGGAACGCGCAGCCTTGCGCGCAAGCCGCCCAGAGCATTTTTTTCAAGTTCAAGCGCACCGCCATAGGCGGCGGCAAGATCAGCGACAATCGACAATCCCAATCCCGATCCCGGTTTGGTTTCGTCGAGGCGGCGTCCGCGTTTTGTCGCCTCGCGGATCTGTTCCGTCGTCAGACCGGGGCCATCATCATCAATAGTTATGCTCAGAAATGGACGTGACTCGGGACTGGCCGGCGTTTCCGCGTCGATTTTAGCTACGACTTCTTTTATTGCCCATTTGCCTGCGTTATCGAGGAGATTGCCGATCATCTCCTCAAGATCCTGCCGCTCGCCAAGAAAACGAATATCGGGCTGCGCCTCGCCAGAGAAGACGATCCCTCTTTCAGCGTATATTTTACGGAAAGCGCGCAGCAAGCTGTCGAGACAGGGCGCAACCTGCGTCGCGGCGCCGATGGCGCCGCCCCGGGCCGCTGCGCGAGCGCGGTCCAGATAGAATCCGATCTGCTCGCGCATGATCGTCGCTTGATCGCTCACCTTTTCGGCCAGCGGCGAGGGCGAGGAATAAGCCTCATTAAAGATAACGCTCAGCGGCGTTTTCAACGCATGGGCAAGATTGCCGACTTGAGTGCGTGCGCGTTCAAGAATATCATGATTTGCTCCGATCAATAAATTGAGCTCATCCGCCAGTGGCGCAATTTCACTTGGATAAGCGCTGCTGATCTGTTCGGCTTCTCCCCGTCGTATGGCGGCCAGTTCCGATTGCAATCGACGCAGGGGTCTGAGACCGAAACGCACCTGAAACATCGCCACGATGGCGAGGGCGATGGCTAGCATCGTAAATGCGATCATCAGAGCGAAATGGAAGCGCTCAATCTGTTGCTCAATCTCCTCGACGCTGGCCGCCACCTGAACGAGATAGACGCCGAAATCTCCCGCATCGATTACGCGTTCGATGATGCGTAAACGTCGAGAGTCTGGGCCATCGACAAAACCACGTCGAAAACCGCCAACCTCCGCTGCAACGCCTCGATCCGCCAGTTTCGGCAATCGATTGGCGAAGAGCGAGCGCGACGCTCTGATCTCTGGCGCCGCACCGTCCATGCGGCTGATCTGCCAATACCAACCTGAGCCAGGTAACTCAAATTGCGGTTCGCCAAGTCGTCCCGGTTCAGAGTGGCCCTCCTCTCCAGTTTGCGCAACGTCGGCGACAATAGCGCGAAGATAAACTTCAAGTCGTCGCTCGAAGACTTCCTCCGTTTCCCGTCGATAATAGGTGGTGAAAAAGAGACTTGCGATTAGAAGGACGACGAGGCTCGATGCCGCGGCGGTAAGGAAGAGCCGCGTCGCGATCGAATTATCGGTGAGTTGCGGCAGGCGCATCGCCTAGCGTTTTCCGTCGGTCGACTCTGGCGATGGCGCGGCCATGTACCCCAGTCCACGAACGGTCTGTATCAGGTCGACGCCAAGCTTTTTCCGTAAGCGACCGACAAAAACTTCAATCGTATTTGAGTCACGATCAAAATCCTGATCGTAGAGATGTTCGATGATTTCCGTTCGCGACACGATACGGCCGCCATGATGCATCAGATAGGCGAGCAGGCGATACTCGTGAGAGGTAAGCTTGACTGGCGCGCCATCCACGACGACGCGTCCAGATTTGGTGTCCAGACGCACGGCGCCGCAGACGAGTTCATTAGTGGCGTGGCCCGTCGCGCGTCGGAGTAATGCTCGAATGCGCGCCAGTAACTCCTCCATGTGAAACGGCTTGGCGACATAATCGTCGGCTCCGGCATCGAAACCTTGCACCTTTTCGCTCCAACGATCCCGCGCCGTTAAAATCAGCACCGGCATCGCTCGTCCAGCGTCGCGCCATGCTTCGAGAATGGTGATGCCGTCTTTTTTGGGGAGGCCGATATCCAGAACGATGGTGTCGTAGGGTTCAGTTTCGCCAAGATAATACCCCTCTTCGCCATCATAAGCATGGTCTACAGCATAGCCGGCAAATTCGAGCGCCGCGACGATCTGACGATTTAAATCCTTATCATCCTCGACGACCAATATGCGCACGGATCGTTCTCCATAATGGATCGGACTTCAGTCACTTTTACGGGATGAGAGCGGCTGGCCTGTCGCAGCGTCATACAGCACTTTGACGACTCGACCATCCTGTCGCACAAGGCTGATCTCGTAAATAAAATTATCGCCTTTTTGGCAGAGACGCGCATTCAGCGCCTCTCCTTTAACGCGCGCTTCGGCGGCGCGCATGGATACGAAAGGATCGCCCAGTTTCTCGGCCGTAATTTTTTCGCGCGTCTGTGCGGTGGAGAAACATTGTGCTCCAGTCGTATTGTCCTCAGCGATGGCGATGGAGACGCCAAGCGCCGCGATGAGGGCAATCGCGCCGTTGCGTCTGTGCGAGGTCGTGCGTTTTGCGGTCATGTCACGCCTATTGAGCGGCCGTGGCCTGAATGCGTCCTGAATAAGGGGACCAAAGATTATTGTGACTGTCTTCCGGCGCCCGCGCAATCGACGCATATCGGTTCGGTCGTCCTTAAAAAATCTCAATAATTATCGCCAGTCCGCCGCCGCCGGGGCCGCCCGCGCCGCCGTTCCCCCCGTTGCGCAGCGCCCCGCCGCCGCCGCCGCCGCCGCCCGGAAAACCACCCGCGCCGCCGCCGCCGGCGTTAAGAGCGCCAGAGCCTCCGCCGCCGCCGCCGCCGCCTGCCTGTTCCAGCGCGCCCTCGGTTCCCGAGCGAGCGTAGCCGGTTTGTCCGGATCCGCCGTTCGAGCCGCCCCCCGCGCTGTTTTCGCCGCTAGGCAGATAGATAATTCCCCCCGCGCCGCCGTTGGCGCCGCCGTTGGCGATGGTCAATCCAGCCCCCGCTCCGCCGCCCGAGGCGCCATCGAGCGCCGCGCCGCCAATGCCGCCAACGCCGCCGGTGGCCGGCGCGCCGCCGCCGCCAGATCCGCAACGTCCCGTCAACGCTGCAGCTGCCGCTACGCCCGCGCCGCCACTATTTAATCCGAGCTGGGTCCCGCCTGCCGTAGCTCCGACGCCGCTTCCTCCGGCAAAATATTGAGCGCCGCCTGCTCCGCCCCCAGAGGCCGCACCAATCTGCCCTCCGCCGCCGCCGCCGCCGCCATAGGCCGCAAGAAGATCGCCAAAACGGCTGACGCCGCCCGCTGCGCCCCCAGAGCCAGCGGTGCTGTTAAGATTTTGCGCCGGGCCCCCTGATCCGCCCGCGCCGATCGTTACGCTTACCGGCGTCGCCAATTGCGCGACCGAAAACACGCCATGCCCCCGTCCGCCCCCGCCGCCGCCCGCGCCACCGGACGCCGCCACCCCTGTCATGGAGCGAGAGCCAGAGCCTCCTCCCCCGCCGCCGCCAAACAGCAGCACTTTGACCAATCGGGCGCCCGGCGTCGGCGTGTAGAGGCCCGAGGCGGAGAAGACGCGTAATTTCGTTGGTCCGCCGCTGGGGAAGGCGACAGCGCCGCTGGCGGCGTCGATGACCAGCGCCTCTTTCCAGTTTCCACCATCGGCGGACACTTTTATGTGGAAATTGTCGTCGCCAGTCAGGCCAGTTTCTGCGCGGCCGCTATAATTTGATTGATAAAGTTGCGAAACCGTCTTTGCTGCGCTCTCCTTGTCGAGCGTGAAGCGCAAATCTCCCGTTCCGTTTTCCGAGGTCCTTTTCGCCGTAAAAAAGGCAGTGTTTAATTTAATGGCCAGCGGCGTCGACTCGTCAGCAATGGCCCCAACCCCGAGGCGCGTCAAGTTTTGCAATTCGTGTATCAGCGATACGCCGTCGACCCAGTCCGACCCAGAGTAAATGAGTAGTGTAGTCTCAGCGACCACATAACAGCGCCAACCTGCTTTCGGAGTCAGAAAACTCCACGCGCCGGCAAGATATGTTGCAATAGTTCCCGTCTTTCCGGCGAAAGCGCCGCTCGCATTGGCGCCGATCAACAAGCGATCCCCCTCGGCGGGAGACGCCGGCGGCGATGTAACGTTGCGTGCGCTCACGCTCAGTTGATTGATTGCGTCAAGCAGAAATAACGCTTCGTTATGCGGCACATGTTTTTGAGCCTGTGCCGCGCCGATCAATGGCAGACCGAGGTGTGTAGTGGACATGCGAGTTTAATCCTGTTCGACTGTCAGCGTCAGGCTGAGTGGAAAGCCTCTTCCGGCGATTTCACTGAGTTGGTAGATTGATACGTTCAGCTGATCTTGTTGGGCGCCGAAATCGATGATTTCCTGCATAGCCGGGTAAAGAAAATAAGTCGTCTCCGAAGTCAGAAGGCGGGAGCCTTGCGGAGTCGTGATCTCAGCCTCGAAAGCCGAGATTGTTTCATCGAGCGGCGTCTCGGCGATTTCCCAGGCGTCGCCATGAATGCGCGCGCATCGGATGAAAGATATCTCAACGCCCTGCGACGATCGCCGTGCGCTTGGGTGTGTCGGCGCATAGGGACGCAACGAAGCGTTGCTCGCGGTGGTGTTCAGCCTCACATAGAGCGGATCGTCGAGGAAGAGATCGGCGGGTCCGATAGCATATTCCTGAGGAGCGCCAATCCCGGCAATATTCGTCACCAACGGCTTCACGGCATCGTCCAGTAGCACAACGATTGCTCCAGCTTGCGTCTCCCGCCCTGCGAGGTGCGACGCACCGCCCATACCGCGTATGAGACGAGAGAGACGATAGGTCGACTCGCCGACAAGTTGTGCGCGCACATAGGCAAAAATCTCCCATGCGCCATCGTCGCCGCGGATCGCCATGAGTGAACGTCCGGCGAGTGCGGCCTCATCGCTCACCGACACGAGCTGCCCGGTCGGGAATTTGATCGTCAAGCTGGAACCATTATCGAAACGACCAACAGGTCCGGCAGTCAAAACATCCAGTGTCTGGCCGATCATGGCGCGTTTCGTGAGCGTCATCACTGGTTCTGACCACTGATCATGTGCGACTTTATATACCGCTAGAGGACCGAACCAGGGTTCGGCGAAAGCGGCGATATAGGATAGCGCAGGCGTATCGCGCGCAAGTGCGAGATCGAGCGTCACGATATGGGCAGGTCCGCGAGTCTTCGGAGCCGTTAATACCGGCGGCGTCAGAAGTGGGGGGGCAATATCATAAATGCGACGGTCGATCGCCCGGGCGCTGACGCGCCGCGCCGCGCCATCGGTTATGCGACGTATCTGAAACAATCGTCCGTCTCCGCCGACATTAAGCTGAACGACGTCGCCGGGTTCGAGGTTGATCAATCCCGGCCGTAGCGTGAATTCCGCTGTTTCTCGACCCGCCCATAAATCATGAAGCCAGATGTCAGCGAGCATTTGCGCATTGGCTCGATGTGTCATTATAGCCGCCTGCGCCTCGCTCAGTCGCGCCGAACCGCCCTCAATGCGTCGCGAAGATACGCGCGCAATCTGAAAGTTATTTTCCGAATCTGCGAAGGACAGCGCAATTTCATGCGGAAGATCACACTCTTGCGCACGGGTAAGCGTTACGAGCGAAGGATCTTTGCCGATGACGAGATCGTCCAGCGTAATGATATGCGCGGGTAAACCCTGTCGTCCAACGAAAGTCAGTCGACCGCCGCCCAATACAGCATCGAAACCAAAAAGAGCCGCCAGCGGATCAATGGCCTCGCGCGGCGATATTGGGCGGTCGAGTACATAACCGTCAACGAAGCCATCGATTTTTGGATGTTCGAGCAAAAGTCCCGGCGTCTCAACGGCGGATGCGAGCGCCATAACAAGACGGTCGATCGGCGCGCCTTCGAGGCGTCCATTCAACCAGTGACCGGACGACCAGTTATCGCCGTCGCTCCATACGGAACCGAGCGTCGGAAATGCCGGGTAGGGTCGTGCGTCCCAGCACCAGATATGAATGCGCGAGGGATCGACCATGCGACCCCCATAAATCGGCGATAAAGGATTGATGGCGTCTGCGTCGACTTGAGCTGGATCGAAGTGCGTCAGGGTCGCTTCGAGAAATCGTGTTTGGATGAGATCATCACGAAATCCGCGTGAGAACCATGGGCTGCCGCCTTCCACGGATAGCGTGTCGGGGAAGATATTCGGCGCATTGCTTCCGCGATCGACGGCGGGACAGCCGGTTTCGATGATCCAGATAGGTTTTGATTTCGCGATCCAGGGCGTAGGTTGCGATAACTCTTCACCGTGGTTGCGTTCGAAATGCGCATTTGACCACCAGGATAATATATCCTTATGCCGATAGACCCATGGTTTGCCCAAAATATCGGTAATCGGCGTGCGGATTTGCGCTGCGCGTGCATTCGCATCCGTGTAATACCAATCATAGGCTTCTCCGGAGGTGAAGTGCGCTTTTAGATAATCGATGTCGTGAACGGTAGAGGCGATCTGCGCATCGGCGTGGGTATCGCCATCACGCCAGTCTGAAAGCGGCCAGTAGGCGTCAATACCGATAAAATCGACTGCTGGCGACGCCCATAGGGCGTCGAGAGGAAAACGCAATTCTGCACCACTTGGACTATGTGCGCCATATTCAGTCCAATCGGCGGAGTAGGAAATTTTTGTTCCAGCGCCGAGCAGGCTTTTTACCTGCTGCGCCAGTTCCACAAGTTCTGATGTCATAGGATAGACGCCGGGCGCACTTCGCACCCGCGTAAGACCGATCATCTCAGATCCGACGAGAAACGCATCGACCCCGCCGCAAGAGTTACAAAGTTGAGCGTAGTGCAGGATGAAATTACGATAGCGTGTAAAGAATGTATGGACTTGCGTTGCAGCTTCCGGCGTTCCGTCGGGCGAGCCGGGCCGCCCTGGCGCCGGATCGCATGTGATGCGCCCACGCCACGGGAAAACCGGTTGTCCGATCTCGCCAGTGTAGGGGTTTTGACGCGTATTGCCCGGCGGAATATCCATCATCACGAAGGGATAGAACACTACCGACAGACCGCGCGCCTTAAGATCGATAATTGCGGCCTGCACGGAAGCGTCGCTCGGCGTGCCCCCATAGGCGGCGCGACCGTCGATCATCGAGACCAATCGCGCGCCGGCGCGGCTTTGTCCCGCCACTGACCAGTCCGGCGGCCAGAATGGACCATAAATGTAATTGAATTGACCAATTGTCTTGAAACGTGAGTCAACGCCCGGCGTAATCATGCACTGGGCGGCCCGTAGATCGTCGCCAAACCATGCAACAACAAGCGCGACGCTTTTGAGATTGGGGCATAACGCCTGTAAAGCGTCGATAGAGGCAATCCAGTCGGTCGCAGCCGTTAATTGATGACGATTTTCCGCTTCGGAGACTCCCGGCCAATAGAAATTGAGTTTCAAGCCCGGCAAATACCCTGCTTCCGTCGCGCCGGGGATGAGATCGACGCCCTGGATCTTCTCGCCCAATCCAGAAATCGGTTTTACCACCTCGAAAGTTAGTTGCGGGATACGATTGCCATAGGGGGCAAGCGGTAGATCGTCGAAGACGACATAAGCGACTCCACGGTAAGCTGACGTTGCCGTGGCCCCTTCTTTGGCGATAATCAACGGATCAGGCGTCTGGCTCTCGTCGCCCTTGTAAATACGGATGGGTAGTCGCGTCATATCGAGTTCGACGCCATCCGCCCAAATACGTCGAATGAAGGCGATTGGCCCCTCGCAAATCGCAATCGCAAAATTCGCCGAGTAGGAGTAATTGATGTCTACGGTTGTTGTTCCATTGTTTTTGCCGCTTCCGGATTGGTGTCGCCAGCTGGTGTTGGCGCGTTCCAGAAATCGCGTCGCCCAGATCATTTGTCCGCCCAGACGCGCTCGTCCGTAAACACGCGGCAGACCGGCTCCCTCGGTAGAAGCGATCCCGTCCATCGCTTTCAGACGTGGGCCGATGGCATAGCGCGGCGGCGCATGAGGCTGCATGGCCTGATCGATGGCGCCGCCGCCAAGCATTCCCGCAAGCCTGCCGACAACAGCGCCGGCAGGTCCTGCGACAGCCCCGCCGACAACAGAGCCGATGGTTTGTAAAACCAGTGTCGCCATGAATATTTATCTCTAAAATAAGTTAGTCGTGAACGCCGGGAAAGACAAAAGCTCCGACGAGACGCCTGCGCCAATGCGTACCAATTGCTGTTTCTGTCACCCTGGCTCCGCTTTGCGCGTGAACCAGATGCGTGAGTGAGGTCGCAACGCCGACATGCGTCGCGGGTCCATATGCGCGAAAACGAAACAACAACACATCCCCGGCACGATAATTCTGGACATCGATAGAATAAAAATGACGCGACAGAGCGTCTTTTAACTGATCCCTCCCCGCTGTGGCAGGCCAATCGACGCTGTAGGGCGGGGCCTGTTCAGGTTCTTGCCCGATAACGTCTCTCCAAACGCCGCGCACCAGACCAAGACAATCGCAGCCGATCTGAAATAATGAAGCCTGATGGTGAAAGGGCGTGCCGATCCAGCGCCGAGCCGCTGCAATAATTCGCCCACGAGAAAGAGTCATCGGAAGAGACTCCCGCCATCCGTCGCGATGCCCTGTGCGCCCGGAGTGGCGATTATGCGATCATTGCCCGGCATATGAGGAAAGCCACGAAAATTAACAATGTTGTTGAACTTCATCTGACAGGTCTCCGGGCTCTTGTCACAGCCCGCTGTTAACATCGCCTTGTCGCCCGCTGAAGCCAGAGCCCTAGTCGACGACCATAGCTCGATGACGATATTTCCCAAGTCCTGACGATGCGTGCGAATAGCGAACTGCGCTCCGGCATTTACTCCTGTTTCGAAGCGGATCGCGCCACCTGTAAAAAAACCTTCTTCCACATCGCTATCCGGCATCATCGTCAATACATCAATTTGCCCCAAGACGATTGTTGCGCGGCGAGAAAACATAGGAGTATCAAGATTTATCTTGCAACGCGTGTCGCCAATATCAGCTGAACAATTGTGCTGAAACGCACGACCAACCGGTTGATCGAAAAAATGCGCTGCGGAGCGCAACTCCGCTGTAAAGGCGAACTCGTCTCGACGCACCTCGCCAATCGTGGCTATATCAAGAAGTAGCCGGTCATCGGGCGCGGACCAGTCAACTAGCCAGGTTTCGACGCTCGCGCCATCGTAAAGTCCTTTAAGCAAGTCCATTTCGTTGAGGCTGTCGACAGTCAAGGCGCCAACGGCCTCACGCACGGCAGGCGCCAGACTGGCGGCGTTCTCGACCTCCGAAGTCGAAAGGCCGGCGTGTGCGCGATAGGTGACGTCGCCAAAATTCAAATCTTTATCATGATCGGTGAAACCTGATATTAAACCATCGCATCGCGCCAGTCGCCAACAATGACAGAATGTCCTCGACGTCTGATCGAGTTTAGAGCGCAGGGTTGGTGAAATGACGAGCATGTTGATCTCACAGCAAGAGTTCGATGATTGGAATTTTTGGAATGGCGCCGGCCTCGAAAGCCTCCAGATCAATTTCTAAATAGTCGACATCGAAACGCACGGCCGTGTCGAAAAGAAAACCAGCGGAAATTGTAGCGCCCGGCGGGGGCGTCGAATTGGCGGAAAAAGTGACGACTCCGGTGATTGGGTCGAGGGCGATTTGCGTTGTGTGCTCGTCTCCGTCGACCGCGATCCGCACGCTCTCCGCTACAGGTTTCGTGATTCGACGCACGTAGGGCGCAAAGGAGCCGCCGTAAGTTTTTATCAAAGGAAACGACCTTCGCACACCGTCACCAGAACCTATATTCTGATCGAATGGCGTCGGGATATTTCCCGGCAGGCAGGATGCGTGATCGATGCGATCGCGCCAGCGAAAGCCATAAAGCCTGCCCCTGCGCTCTTCGAAGAAATCCAGAACCTTTGCAAGTTGCGTAAGATTTTTGACGCCGTACCCGGCCTCATATCTTCGTCGAGACTGGTCCCACCGCGCATTCCGACTTTCGCGATTAGAACCGAGTGTTAAAATCTCTGTTCGTCGTTCTGGACCGCCACGACCATGCAAGGAGACATCGAGAGGAAAGCGGACCTCATGAAAGTCAGTCATGTAATGTCCGGTCGTTTAAAGAAAGCGCTGTCCACGCGCGACAGCGCGAGCCAGAGCTCCGGTCAACTGAGCTTCTGAGCGTCGAAAACTGTCGAAATCGGTGGCGGAGATATTGACCGTGACGGCGACAGGAGACGCTGCATGCCTTTGAGCAATGACCCCCAGTCGACCATCCGCGCCACGCGCCAGCGGCATGATCGCTTCGGCTCCGCGTTCGCCCATCAAGCCGATGGCGCCGCCACTGGAAAAATAGGTAGGGCTGGCGATGATGCCGCCATCAGCGTTACGATTGATTTGCGCTGTATTCAATGTTGCAGAGCCAGGAGTCTCGGCAAATAGTCCCGCCAGTTGATGAGTCAGAGTTTGCGTCGCCAGCTTTACGCCATCCTGAATAGCGATGCGAGCAAGGCTCTGACCAATGATCGAAAGCGTTTCGTTGAAACTTTTGCCGCTGTTGATCGCCGCGCCAAAACCTTTGGAGAGCGAAGTCGCCATACGAGTGGCTGATAGGTCTATTTGGTCAAGCAACTTCTGCATGGATTGAAGCTCGGCATTGGTAACCCCGCTATGAGCCAGAGGTTGATCAGGTAGAGGTGTATCGATAGAAGTCATCCTGTTGTTTCCTTGTCTGGATAACGTGCGATGAGATCGTCAAGAATGACGCGTGAAGGTGCGATATCAGGGCGTCCGTAAACGCCTTCGGCTGCACGTATCAGTTCTCGCGGCGTCATCAACCAGAAATCCCTGGGCGCAAGCCGCAGGACGCCGAGCCCGAAGGCCATGGCGCGCGAAAAAGGAAATGGCGGGCGCGGGGAGGGCTCGCGCGCCGTTTCCTTTCGCAGACCAGTCAGGCGTCCTGCGGCGTCGGAGGGTTTGTCGTATCTCGCATCTCCGGTTCATCACCGAAGGTCGCGGCGAGGAGGAGAACCGCGATGCGCACATAGCTGGCAAGCCCGTCCGAAACTTTCATCTTTGCAACTTCCTCATCCCCGATATCGGTTCCGCCGCCACGCAAACCGCAGCCAATGAGAGTAAGGATATCGCGTGCTGAGATGCGATTTGCGCTCAGTCTTTCAGTCATAGCGACAAGATCTTTGGCGCCGAATTGCTCTTCGAGCTCCGCGAGCGCTCCTAGCGTCAGGCAAAGTTTATAGATACGACCATCGAGTACGGCCTCGATTTCGCCACGATAGGGATTACTCATCAAGACTCCTAATCAGCGATGAGGATCAATGCGCCAGCGGAGTCGAGCGAGATATCGAATGTCACTTCTCCTGCATATTCACCTCGATAATCGAGATTTGAGATCTGAAAGGGACCAGTTAACACGCCAAGCCCCGGAATAATCATCTGGAAATCCCGCAACGCGCCGTCGAAAAAGACTTGGCGTAACATGGCGTCCGAAACCTGGTCCTTGAATATTCCGGCGCCTGAGATGCTGGCCCGGCGCACGCCGGCTCCGCCCAATAATTCGCGCCAGCGGCCACTCGACTCCGCATCTGTGACATCAATTGTGTCGGCATTGAGCGCCAGCCGGCGGGTTCGCAGGCCAGCGACAGTAGTGAAATTTCCAGCTCCGTCGCCGATTTTAAGCAGCAGATCGCGGCCTTTTTGCGCGCTCATTTATTTTCTCCAGGAGAATTAAAGATATTCGCTGATTGCGCGATAACGCAGGTTCACTTTGGCGATGCGTCCTGCAAGATCGCGTTTCATTTCCGTCGCCAGGCAGGATAAATCTATCAATCGATGCCCCCTCATGTCCGGAGGGGTAGCAGCCAATCGATCGTGAAGCTTTTGCGCTAATATTAACGCCTGCCCTGTCCCATTCTGGGTTGTGATCACCGAAAGAGTTAGAAATTGTTCGGCGCCGGGAGAAAGATCGCAGGACCAGTCTCTCAGTTGTGTTTCAGCAAAGATGATATAGGGTGTTGGGGAGTGGCGGGGCGCTTCATCGAAAATCGGTCGGCCGCCAAGCGCCTCCATGAGGGCCACATCGCCAGACAAAACGGCGCGTATAGCCTGGCGTAGGGCGAGAACTGGCGATGTCGTCATGTAATCTCCTCGCAGGCGCATGTCAGGAAGCGTTTGGCGCCGTCGGCCTCCCGTACGCCGCGGATGAGTAGTATTCGCTTGCCAAATATGAAACGCATCCCCGCGATAATATCTGAACGCCAACGCAGATCGACCTGGAAGTTGGTCGCTTGTTCGAATCTTTGTTCGATAAATTGCTCAGTCGCATTGATGGCGCTGACACGCGCCCACAAATAGGTCATGACGCGATAAGTTCGCACAAAGCCGCCAAAGTCGTCTTCGACGTCGATTGGCGTCTCCACTCGTAGACGATGCCGCAAGGCTCCTATCGGTAACCCACTCATACAAGCCGCTCGCGTCGATAAGGCGCGCAGAGCGCTAAAACCGGTGGAGGTAGAGCAGTGAGAGCATTGTCGTCACCGCGATGCTCACGCCAATGCGCTACAAGCAAAAGGATGGCTCGACGCAGCGGCTCGGGGATGAAGGTCGGAGAAGATCCGTATCCAACTATTAAATCTATCTCGATTCCATCAATCGTTCGACCAGGATTGGGTGGCGATGTTTGGAACCGAATGCGACCTCCATGCTCGCCGCTACTGACATAGTAGGTCGAGCTAGTAACAGGACTGGCGATATTGTTGCTGTCATAAATCTTGATTGCAGTCACTGACTGCAGGGGCGCAAAAGCAATATCGATCGTAAGTGGACTATTCTTGGACGTCGGCCAGTCGTCGCACATAAGCCGCCATCCCTGTGTAATGAACAAACGTCTCGTCCATGCCTCCAGCGTCAACCGCGCTGAAACCAGCAAGGTCTGGATCAATAGGTCCTCATCGCTATTGTCTTCGCGTAGCCAGGCTTTGGCGTCGGTGAGCGACACTGGTTCATTAGCCGGTCCCGCAATCAAAATCGGACGCATGATTTTCCCTTCAAAAAATAAAAACGCGACGTATCAACGCCGCGTTTTTTTAATCACTGTGCCCGGAGCAATCAGGAGACAGAAAATTTCAACAGTTTGATCGCCTCGAAATTTTGTACCCCACCGCCGACACGTTTGGTTGTGTAAAATAACACATAAGGTTTCGCAGAATAGGGATCACGCAACACACGTATGCCGATACGATCTACGACAATATAACCACGTTCGAAATCGCCGAAGGCAATGGCGAGGCTATTCGCCCCCGGATCTGGCATATCTTCGGCTTCGACAATCGGAAAATTCATCAGTGTAGCGGCAGCATCAGCGCTGGTGGGCGGGGCCCAGAGATATTGCCCGGTTGTTGTCTTGAATTGACGTACTAGTGATTGAGCCTTACGGCCCATGACGAATTTGCCATTCTGCCGATAACCGGCGCGCAGTGCGTACACGAGGTTTAATAACGCGTCGGAGGGATTGGTCGTCGCAAAGCCGCCAGCGACTCCGGTCGCGATGTAACCAATGTTGCCCCAAGACCAACTAGCGTCAGCTACCGTCGAGTAGGCAAGAAAGCCTTTCGGCTTGTTAACGCCATCGCCGGATACGAAGGCTGCGCCCTCCTGCTCGGCAAAGGCGACCTGCACCTCATCGGCGATCCATTGCTCGATGTCGACAGCTGCGTCGTCGAGCAGTGATTGCGTCGCAGCTGGCATTGCATAGAGTTCCATCGCTGGGAAGGTCATGTCGGAGATCTGCTGGTTGTTTGTCTGTGGGCGCGGATCGGCCTCAGCAACCCAACCGGCAGCGGGTCCTGTTGCCGAATAGGCCCGTCGTAACGATTGAGTTGAAATCGCCCTTACGCTGGCGATGGCGCGGATTGGCGAAAGCTTTGCTAGTCGTCGCAGAATTTCCTGCACGGCCGGAACAGGTACAAGGTAGCCGCCATCCGGTCCCGAGGCGCGCGACATTGCTTTGCTTTCCAGCACTTTCAGTCCCGCTGATTCGCCCGATTGCATGTAATGATGAAACGCTGATTTATGTTCGCGCCCATGTATAGATCCATCATCGCCGCCCAATCGTGGTCGCGCCATATCGAGAGATAGACGATCAAGCCGGCTTTTGGTTTCGTCGAGCGCCTGATCAATACGGGAGAGCTTTTCCTCTGTTAAAGCATCAAGCCCCAGACGCGTTTCGAGTTGGGCCAGACGTTCATCATTCGCTTCGCGAAATGCGCTAAATGCCTGGTTCAGATCGGCGATCATCGTATCGCCAATAGTTTTAATTTCAAGTGATGTCATTCTTTGAACCTTCAGTGAGAGTGAGAAAATATCCGTTCATGTGACCTGATGGCGTCATAACTGGTCAGTTGCGTAACAAAATTATGCGCAGTAATCTGCGCTGTCGCCACAGTAAGTTTAAGTTTTAAGTCATTTTGTGTCGCTTCAGTCGTGTGCCTGGCGTAGCGCTTTACCCCGGTAACTCGCGCCTGCGTCAGCATAGGGAAGGTCACAATCGAGATCTCCCATAGATCCAGCTCCAGAAGCCGCCGACCTCTAAGGCTTTTCTCGTGTTGTGTCTTCAGAGCGCGAAAACCAATGGAAAGCCCATCAACAGCGCCGCTGCGCAAGAGCGATAAAGCTTCTCGCGCGCGGGCCACAGTGAGATCGAGGCGACCACTCACTCTCAGGCCATGCGCATCTTCGGCAATCGACGTCCATACCCCGATGGGTTCATGGGCACGATGTTGCCAAAGCATTTTCACGCCGTGTGCGCCGCGTCGGCGCAGCGAGCGCGCAAAGGCTCCAGCAACAACTATATCTCCGCCCGTGTCGCGCATGTCGAAGAGGCTGGCGTAACCTTCGATCATCCCTGCGTCGTCCGTTATCGGCGGTGGTATGGCGGCGCGCTTGATTTCAAGCGCCCGCCCATAACTTTGATCAAAATGCATCAGATTTTCTCAGAGGCAGTCGAGCGCACTGGCGTCGATGTTCGGCTCAAGTCGCGCATGCGTTCAAGACGATGCACAAAGACGCGAAAAATATCTGCAGCGTCATCGCGTCGTCGCTGCGACGTGCGCCGCATGCTGCGTAGAAAGGGTAAGGACCATCTATGTTTCATTTATCGTTCCCACAGCGGCGATTGAAACGCGCGAGTTCGCGCACAAAAGCGTCGAGGCGCCGCGTAGCCTCACTCATTTCGCGCAGAGCAATATGGGCCTGCATCGAGGCGACGCAGGCCCACAGAAACAGGGCCAAATGCGCGAGATCGCCGCGCTCCAGAATGGCGTTCAGAATGTCGGACATGAGGCGCTCCCGGCGGCCATCGGGCGCACAGAGTTCGAAGCGAGAAGGTAAAGCGAAGTATTTTATAGCTAGACCAGCGCGCCGGAGGGTCGCGCGTAATTATCGAGCAGCGCCTTGTTCCAGTAACTCGCGACGTTATGCGTCGTCGCAGACGCAGTCCCTCCCGGAATTGGGAGGGCGTTTAACGATCGGGAGAAAAGCCGTTGATGGCGATATTGTCGGCGTCTTCCGGACGGATCAATTCGTAATCGAGTCCATGGAGGAGAATCGTATCGGGTCCGAACACCTCATAAAGAAGCCTGGGCATGATCCGAAGGCAGTAGGGGCTTTCATCGGTAATACGTTCGACGATGAAGCTATATCGGGCATCGAGGCCATTTTTGACATCATCTTCGCGGATTTCACTATTGCATGGACCCGGTTCTGAGACCCAGAAATATTGCATAATCTCAGGGAATCTAGTTTGAAGTTCCTTGATTATTTCTCTAGTTTTTTCTTCTGATAGACTAGTATGACAGCTGATCCACATGGCCATGGCAGATCTCCCTAAAATTACAGTTAGTCTGAGTAAATTGTTTTCATTGCTTTACGGGTTTCGCTTGCCGCCTATCAGATAATGGAGCTCGCCATATTTGTCTACAACCCAGAGTCTGTTCAATCCTTCGATTGGATATTCAATGAGTATTTGCTCGATTTCTTTTTTTGAGACTGACGTATCGCGCAGATTCAATACGAAGCTTTTTGACTGATTTTGGAGTAATTTATCGAGGATATTTGTTCGGATGTTTCTTACACTCGTCGTAATCGGCGCATAATTATCGAAGACTTCGCCGTCGATCAGAAAATCCGGGTTCTTTCGTCCCTCGATGATCGGCTTTTGCTCGTCGCTATGGCCTGCAGCATATAACACATCGGCAGTTTCATTCTCTCGATAAAGACCACGACGTGTTGCCGCGTCGTCGCGTTCGGAGATTTTGGCGCGGCGTCCCGAGAGATTGGGAAAGATGCCGGAGGGGTTTGGCGGATTGTTATGGCCAATTCCCGGTCGTGATAACTCTTCCAGTCTCGTCCGCGCGTCGTTGCGCCAGCTCTCGTAGCGGGCGATGTCGCTTTCGATATTTTCCGGATCGGTCAGAACGGCGCCGGGGCGCCATGAAGGATCGCGGGCGCATAGACGTTGATTATTTTATAAAATGATATCCCGACCTGCCGAAGCCTTACTTGTCTTCGACAAAAAGCGGCAGAAGATATTTAAAAAATTCGGTACAACTCCCTTCATTGCCGCGAAACGGCGAAATATGCGCCCGGGTGCTTCGCCAGATGAGGCGTCGTTCCTGTTCGTCGTATTTATTGCTCAAAAGCTCTTCGAGATAGTTTTTTATAACGATGCGATCGTTTGGTGGCGTATTGGCGAGCGCATCCTCAATAAAACCCTCGCCATCCGGAAAGAATTTATCGAAATCCTGATGGAAGAACTCAGTAAATTTCATGAATTCATCTGGTATATTATCAATTGCCATATTTTGTTCCTGTCAGGGGTTATCAGGGTATGCGGTCTTGATAAAGAAGCCGACCGGCGATTTCGGACTGTGAACGATCACAACCGTAACGCCATATGTATCGCGCATCTCCACTGAGGAGTTGAATTTTGGCGCGAATGATTCATAGCCGGTGTTGAACGTTTAGTTGCCATGAATCACGATCCCGTTTATTTTTCCTCCGGCGACAGCCTCAACCCTTTCACGATTATTTGCAAGCGTCATGTTGACAAGTTTGTTGGCGGCTTCAAGCGAAGTGAAAGAGCCGACCCTGTCTTTCCAAAATCCTACAATGCCTACGGTTCTACCACTCTCGACTGTTATGCGTTTAAGTTGATCATGGCTTTTCGCGACATGATCCATCACATGTCCGCGATGATCGCCGCCCTGGTGATCCAGAATATCGACGGGCTTTCCAACATAAGCGCTCTGGATCGAGCCATTGTCCGCATTATTCGCAACCTTCGGATCGTCATTCCCTGCGATCAGTATGCCTTGCGTCGTATCGCCCCCGCCGCCGCCAAACCCGCCTCCGCCGCCGCCCGCCGGCACCCATCGTCCGCCATCGCTTGAACCCGCCGGCGCGCGGGGTTGATCGGGGCTGTAGCGCAGCTCCAGCGCGGCGGCGTCTCTCCCGCCAAAGTCTTTCGCAGTTATCCCTTGCGCTGCGACGTCTCGCGGCGCCGGCCCATAGCCGGCCGCCTCGCGGCGTTCGTCGAGCGTCAGAAAATCCGCCGCGCCGATGCGCCGCCATTCCAGCGCGCGTTCTTCCGCGAGCGCGTCGATGCGATCGAGATTGGCCTCAAAACGCAACGCGCCGTAAGCCGGCGTTAACCAGGCCGCGAAACTTTTATGCAGACGCCCGACCAGCGGGATCACGGTCTGGCGCCAGAAGGCGCGATTGGCCTCCTGAAAATTAGCGTAGGTGTTATCGCCCGGCAGGCCGAGCAGCAGCGGCGGCACGCCAAAGGCGAGCGCGATTTCGCGCGCGGCGGAATCGCGGGTTTGCGAAAAATCCATATCTTTGGGCGAGAGCGACAGCGCCTTCCAGTCGAGCCCGCCTTCAAGTAGCAACGGACGCCCGGCGTTCAGCGCGCCGGAGAAATTCTCCTCCAGCTCCTCCTTGAGCCGCGTGAACTGCTCGTCGGTGAGATGCGCGCCATCGGGCCGCGCATAGACCAGCGCGCCGGAGGGACGCGCCGAATTATCGAGCAACGCCTTGTTCCAGTAACTTGCGGCGTTATGCGTATCGAGCGCCATTTGCGCAGCGGCGAGCGGCGCGAGGCCGTAATAATCGTCGAAAGGGTTGAACAGACGAATGTGCAAAACCGGTTCGAGGCCGTCGCCGCGCAGCGCGTAACGCGTTTCGTCGGCGCCGGCCTCCCGGAATTGGGAGGCCGGTTACTTGTATGGCGCCCGGTTAGGGGAAAAACCTTTGGCCGCGATAAGATCGGCGTCTTCGGGCTTTATCACCTCGCCATCCATGTCAAAGGCGAGAATGACTTTCGTTCCGAAAACTTCGTAGAGAAGCTTCGGGATGACTTTTAACAAATCCGGGCCATCTTTATTGTTCCATTCCACCACGAAACTGCATTGCGCATCGAGTCCATTGGCCAAGGCGTCCTCCCGAACGTAATGATCGCAGGTTTTGGGTTTCGATACCCAGAAATCGCGCATGATATCTGGATAACGCCTGTCAAGCTCTCCAATCAGTTCGCCTGTTTTTTCTAGTGACAGACTTGAGTTACAACAAATCCACATCGCCATGTGTAAAATTCCTTTGCAGGTTTCGAGGCGCCTTACATGCGGATGACGTTTCTTCTATCTTTTTTCGTCTCGCAAATAATGGATTTCCCCCCATCTGTCGACGATCCATAACTTGTCCAATCCATCGATCGGATAAAATAACAGATAGTTATCGATGTCTTGAACTGTGACTGGCGTGTCGCGCAAGTTCAAAATAATGCTCTTTGCCTGATTTTCATTGATTTTTTGTTGGATGAGACCCCTGATATTTCGCAGGCTGACTGATCTGGGGGCATAATTGTCGAATAATGTCCCATCGATCCTAAAGTCCGGGTTCTTCTGTCCTGCGACTTTCGGGCTCTGCTCGACGCTATGACCCGCAGCAAAAAAAATATCGGCGCTTTGGTTTTCACGATAGAGGCTGCGGCGTGTTTCGTCGTTGTCGCGTTCGGAGATTTTGGCGCGGCGTCCCAAGAGATTGGGAAAAATCCGGAAAGGCTCGGGCGGGTTATTGTCGCCGATGCCGCCCGGCGATAATTCGTCGAGCCTTGCCCGAGCGTCATTTCGCCAGCTCTCGTAGCGGGCGATGTCGCTCTCGACATCCGCCGGATTGGTCAAAACGGCGCCGGGGCGCCAGGCGGGATCGCGTGCGCGCACCCGCGTCATCAATGTCACGGCTTCCTCTCGCGTAGCGTCCAGCCTGTCGAGTTGCTCATAGGTCGGCCCGCCTGGTCCCGGAAAAATCCGGCCTGTGCGGCCCGGGCGGTATTGAACATCATGCAGCAACCCACCCGGATCATTCGCGATATTCGGATCGATGTTCATTGCGAGGCTTGTGCGCTGCGTAGTGTCGCGCCCCCCGCCGCCGATCTTCCCGCCGCCACTCCCGCCGCCGCCCGCCGGCACCCATTGCCCGCCGTTGGTAGATCCCGCCGGCGCGCGGGGTTGATCGGGGCTGTAGCGCAGCTCCAGCGCCGCGTTGTCTTGCCCGCCCAAGTCTTTCGCGACGTTTTGTTGCGCAACAAATCCTTGCGCTGCGCCGTCTCGCGGCGCCGGGCCATAGCCCGCCGCCTCGCGGCGTTCGTCGAGCGTCAGAAAATCCGCCGCGCCGATGCGCCGCCATTCCAGCGCGCGTTCTTCGGCGAGCGCATCGATGCGGTCGAGATTGGCCTCAAAACGCAACGCGCCGTAAGCCGGCGTTAACCAGGCCGCGAAACTTTTATGCAGACGCCCGACCAGCGGGATCACGGTCTGGCGCCAGAAGGCGCGATTGGCCTCCTGAAAATTAGCGTAGGTGTTATCGCCCGGCAGGCCGAGCAGCAGCGGCGGCACGCCAAAGGTGAGCGCGATTTCGCGCGCGGCGGAATCGCGGGTTTGCGAAAAATCCATATCTTTGGGCGAGAGCGACAGCGCCTTCCAGTCGAGCCCGCCTTCAAGTAGCAACGGACGCCCGGCGTTAAACGCACCGGAGAAATTCTCCTCCAGCTCCTCCTTGAGCCGCGTGAACTGCTCGTCGGTGAGATGCGCGCCATCGGGCCGCGCATAGACCAGCGCGCCCGAGGGCCGCGCCGAATTATCGAGCAACGCCTTGTTCCAGTAACTTGCGGCGTTATGCGTATCGAGCGCCATTTGCGCAGCGGCGAGCGGCGCGAGGCCGTAATAATCGTCGAAAGGGTTAAACAGACGAATGTGCAACACCGGTTCGAGACCGTCGCCGCGCAGCGCGTAACGCGTTTCGTCGGCGCCGGCGCGATAGACATAGGCGGAAGGCCAGCCGTTGCGGCCGGGAACAACGCTCATGCGATCGGGGCGCAGGGCGTAGAATTCGCGCAAGACGCCGTCGAGGGTCGCCGCCTCGACATAGGCGTTGCCGTAAAGCATCAGATTGGCGCAGATCGTTTCGATAAAGCCGACGCCGCTGTCGAAAGGATTGGGCCGCGCCAGCAAATCGTGCAGCGGATGATCCGCCGCCTCCGCATCGCCTTCGTAAATCAGCCAGGGGATCGCGGCGACGGCCTCGGCGATCATGCGCACGCAGCGATGGCAAATGGCGTTGCGCTCGTAGCCTTCGCGGGCGAGGGCGCTTTCGTTGCGCGAGGTCCAGTGCGGCTGGCCGAAAGCCTGTATTGCGAGCAATTGTCCGGCGCGCGAGGTTTTCTGCTCGCGCGCGGGCGCAAACGCGCGCCGCAGCCGCGTCATCACTGAGGGCATGAGAGACCTGTCAAAAAAGAGAGGGGCGTGTCGAGACGCGCAGCGCGCGCGAAAAAATGTTCCTGCTGTCGGCTACATACGGCGCACGCGCGGCGGCCCGGCGCGCGGCGTTAACGCCAGCGCCGTCACCGCCCAGACCAGCGCGTCGAGCCGGTCGGGGCTGCGTCCGGAGGAGAGCCCGTCGGGACCGAAGTCGCACATTTCATCTTCCAGCGCCGGAAAAGCGCCGACATGTTTAACGCGTTGCTGTTCGTAGAGCTGCGCCACCGGCGCAGCGCGCAAATATTTGCCGCGCGTCGCGCGCACCATGGTCACTGGCGCGGCGGGATCGGCTTCATGCATCACGGCGCGCACCATCTCGCCGCCCTGATTGACTTCGGCGACCAGCGCGTCGGCTTTGAGCTTGTGGTAAAGCGCAATCGCGGCGCGCGCCCATTGCGCTGGCCGCGCCGGGCCGAGCGAGGCGTCGGCGAGCACATGCACGGCGCCATCTGCGTCGATCCCGGCGGCGACGACGCCGCAATGATCGGCGCGTTTCGATGCGCTCGCCGGCGGGTCGACGGCGACGACGATGCGCGCCAACGCCGGCGCCTGCGTCACCCGCGCCGTTTCAAGCATATCGCGCGTCCAGAGGGCGTCGCGGCGTTCGTCGATCAGTTCGCCGTCCAGCTCCTGTCGTCCGAGCCGTGTGCCGGCGTAATGCGCGACAATGGTTTCGAGAAAACCGGGCGCGAGATTGGCGGCGTTGTCGCGGGTGAGCGCCCGCGTCAGCACGGTCGCCGGCGCGGCGATCAATTGTTTGACCAGCGGCGTCGGTCGCGGCGTCGTCGTCACCATCTGGCGCGGCCAGTCGCCGAGCCGCAGTCCGAATTGCAGCATGTCCCACGTCTCCCTGGCGTAGCGCCATTTCGCCAGCTCGTCGCACCAGGCGGCGTGAAATTGCGGACCGCGCAGACTCTCCGGATCTTCCGCGGAGAAAGCCTGCGCAACCGCGCCATTGTCCCAGACCAGCCGGCGACGCGTGGCTTCCCAGCGGGGACGTTCGGATTTTTTATGAATGGCGCGCAGGCCCGATACGCCTTCCACCATCACCTCGCGGACATCGGCGACAGTTTCTCCGATCAGCGCGATGCGAGACAGCGGGCGCGGGGCGAAGTCGGACTTACCGAGGGCCAGCCCCTTCACCCATTCGGCCCCGGCGCGGGTTTTGCCCGCGCCGCGACCGCCCAGCATCAACCACACCCGCCAGGGCGCGCCGTCGCCAGGCGGCGGCGGCCACTGATCGGCGCGGGCGGTGAACGTCCAGTCGTCGAGCAGTCGCGCCAGTTCGCGCGCGGTGAAGCCGTCGAGCAGCTCATTGAGACGATTTTTCCCGTTCCAGGCGCTCAAGCCGTCGCGCAAGTTCGGCGCGCAGCTCGTCGACGTCGCGGGGGATCGGATCGTCATCCTCTTCATCTTCCTCGTCTACCGGCGCCGGCGCAGCGGGCGGCGGCATTTTCTTGAGTTCGACCAGCGTTTTGACGAGGCTCGAGAGCGTTCGGGCGCTGGTTTCGGCGTTTTTCGGCGTTTGGCGAGCGAGCGCCGTTTCGGCGCGAACGAATTCGCGTGAGACGGCGTCCTCCAGCCGCATGATCATCATCTGCACGTCGCGCAGCCGCTCCGGCCGTATGGGCCGCACGTTGGTTTCGTTTCTGGGCGCGTTGGCGGGCGCGGCGGGCGGCGGCGCCGCCGTTCCGGGATCGACGACCGGTCGACCGATCCTCGGCCGTAGCGGCCAGCCGTTTTCGACGCGGAAGGCGTGGAAACGATGGGCGCTCATGCCTAGAAGCGCACGGATTTCCGAGACCGGCGCGACGCCGGAGTCGTAGAGCAGACGCGCTTGCGCGACCTTCTCCGATGAGGGGGAAGCGTTTCTGGTTTTTACCTGGTTTATTACCTGGTTCACTGCTTGGGTCATGGGCGCGGGCCTTCTGGAGCGGACCGGCGTCTCCTCACGCCGGCCTCTGTCGCGGTGGGCATTGCTTCTCCGCGAATTCGAAAACTTACCCCGTATTGCGCGGTCAGGAAGGAAAGGGATCCTCTAGAAAGCGTAATCATGGAGCATTTCGTATGTCTACACTATGAGCGTTGCGTTGTCAAGGAATAAAATCTTAACCATGGAAATTATTCATTTTAAAGCTTTTCGCGGCCAGCGCCTCGGCCACTGACGGATAAAATCGGGGAGGTCCTCGACCGCAATCTCCGTTTCGCTGGCTTCGACGCGTCCGCGCACGGAGACGCCGGCGCGATGCACGCTGTCGGGATCGCCAGTCAACAGCGGATGCCAGGACGGCAGCGGCTTGCCGGCGGCGCGCAACACATAGGCGCAGGTAGGCGGCAGCCAGCTTATGTTTTGCAGCTTCTTCAGGGTTAATCGGATGCAATCCGGCACATGGGCGCGGCGATTGCGGTAATCGCTGCAGCGGCAGCTGTCCCGGTCAAGCATCTGGCAGCTGACGCTGGTCGGGTAAATCGCCCCGGTGTCTTCGTCCTCCAGTTTGATCAGGCAGCATCGACCGCAGCCGTCGCACAATTTTTCCCACTCCGCGCGGGTCAGCGCGTCGAGCGGTTTTTCCCAGAACGGGGATGAAACCTCTTTTTCCGTAGCTTTTTTTTCTGTCATGGCTCCCGCCGCGTCAGCGACCGTGCTAACCGCTAGCCTTCGCCATCGATCATTGAGACGCCCGTCGTCAAGCTGCTGTAAAAAAGGGGCTCACAAATGGCGACGGAGGGATTAAAATCCACCGCACGTGGCGAGGCGAAGGGTGCGGCCAGTCCGCGCAAGCAACGAAAAGGCGTCGGCACCGTTGAGCGACCAGCCACTCCAGAAACGACTGCGCCGCATTCTGCTGGCGGTGGACGCGCGCTTCGACTCCAGCGTCTATGACGCGGCGCGCCGCGCTGGGGAGATTTATGAGGATTTCGCGCTCTTCATGGAGCGCTTCCATGTCTCCGGCGTCGCGAGGCTTTGCGTCGAACTCGCCTGCGAGACGCTCACCCTCGGTTTCGTCGGTCTGGTCTTCATGCTCGCTCTCGCGGGCTCGGCCTTTCGGATGACGCAAAACGAAGATTGGCTGAAACAGGCCGATCTCGCGATCACTTTTCTGGATCGCTATGGCAATGAAGTCGGACGGCGCGGCATCCGCCATGACGACGCTGTGCCGGTCGACCAATATCCCGATTACGTCGTCAAGGCGGTCCTCGCCACCGAGGATCGACGTTTCTACGAACATTTCGGCATCGATGTCGTCGGCACGCTGCGCGCGCTGACCGTGAACGCGCGCTCGACCGGCGTTGTGCAGGGCGGCTCCTCGCTCACACAACAACTCGCCAAAAATCTGTTTTTGTCCAACGAACGCACCTATACCCGAAAAATCAACGAGGCGTTTCTCGCGCTCTGGCTCGAACATCATCTGACCAAGCGGGAAATCCTGCAACTTTATCTCGACCGCGCCTATATGGGCGGCGGCGCCTTCGGCATTCAGGCGGCGGCGGAGTTTTATTTCGGCAAATCGATCCGCGATGTGTCGCTGGCCGAGGCGGCGATGCTCGCCGGCCTGTTTAAAGCGCCGACCAAATATGCGCCGCACAAGAATTTGCCTGCCGCGCGCGCCCGCGCCAATGATGTGCTGCGCAATCTCGTCGCCGCCGGTTTCATGACCGAGAGCCAGATCACGCCGGCCTTGCGCAGTCCGGCGACGCCCATCCAGCGGCCGCCCGAGAACAGCGGCGATTGGTATCTCGATTACGCCTACACCGAAATCCGCAAGCTCGCCTCAAGCGGCAAGCTCGGCGATAATCGCGTGCTGATCGTTCGTACCGCGCTCGATCCGAACGTGCAGAAACAGGCCGAAGAGGTCATCGAAAAAAATCTGCGCGAACAGGGACGCAGCTATCGCGTCAAGCAAAGCGCCATGGTGGCGATGGAGACCGATGGCGCGGTGCGCGCCATCGTCGGCGGTCGCGATTACGGCGCAAGCCAGTTCAATCGCGCAACCGATGCGATCCGACAGCCTGGATCGTCGTTCAAGCCCTATGTGTATCTGACGGCGCTGATGACCGGTAAATACAAACCGACGACAATCGTCACCGACTCCCCGGTCTGCATCGGCGATTATTGCGTGCGAAATTATAGCGGCGGCTACGCCGGTTCGCTGCCCTTGTCTCTGGCGCTGGCGAAATCGCTGAACACCATCGCGATCAAGCTCTCCATCGCTATTGGCAATGGCGACTCGCGCGCAGGCCGCGCAAAAATCATCGAGACTTGCCGCAAGCTGGGCATCACAACGCCGCTTGAGGACACGCCCTCGCTGCCGGTTGGCCAAAGCGGCGTGTTTCTGATGGAGCACGCCGCAGCCTATGCGGCCTTCGCCAATGGCGGCAAGCGCGCCGATCCGCACGCGACGATCGAGATTCGCAACAGTCAGGGCCAAACGATTTACACTCATGACCGTGACGGTCCGAAACTGACGCAAGTCCTGCCGCAGGACAAGGTTGTTGAACTTGCGACGATGATGAAGCGGGTCGTCGACGAGGGCACCGCCAAACGCGCGCAATTGCCGGGCGTCGACGTGATCGGCAAAACCGGTACGACCAACGGCTACAAGGATGCATGGTTCTGCGGCTATACGGGCGCGATGGGCGGTTGCGTCTGGTACGGCAACGACGACAACGAGCCCATGAACAACATGACCGGCGGCGCCTTGCCGGCCGGCACCTGGCACGACGTCATCGCCTATGCCTTGCAGGGCGTGCCGCCGACGCCGATCGTCGGCTTGCGTCCGGCTGCAACCGCCTCCGCCGCGCCATCGGCAAACGCCAGCGCCTCTCCCGGACAATCGCAACGCCCCGGCATGTTGTCCAAAGCCGCTTTGCAGGCAATCGAAGCCATTCAGTTGAAACTGCGCGCCCTGGAGGCAAAGCCGGCGCCGTCCGCGCCAGCGCAGAAACAGGGTTCCGCGCCCCCTCCCGCCGCCGTCGCGGCAGGCGCGGCGCCATGATGGTCAAACCATAACGGACAAACCATGCCGACGCTGGAGCCATACGCCCATTATCTGCGCGCCGCAGTTGTCGTCCTCGTCGGCGCATCGCTCGGCTTCGCCGCGACGCTGATCTCGCTGCGTTCCGGCTATGGTTTCAATCCGCTTGAGGTTGGCCCCTGGGTGGCGTGGCCGGAAATTGGCGGTCCCGACGTCGATCCCTATGCGCGGGCGGTGATCGCGCGCTCCGGCGAGGCGCCACTGGCGAAAGAGCAGGGGCTGGCGTTTGTCGCGCGCGTTGACTCGGACGGCGCGACGCTGGACGGCGCCTGCGATTATACGATCACCGATCCAACGCCGCCGACGCGGTTCTGGACGATTGATCTCGCCGCGCCGGACGGCGGCGCCATCGACTGGCCCGGGGGGCGTCGCGGTTACACATCCGTCGACGTTCTGCGCCGCGAGGGCGGCGCCTTCGAAATCGCCGTCTCCAGACAAACGCAACCGGGCAACTGGCTGTCGCCCGGCGCATCGCGGCGCTTCGCCGTCGTGCTGCGCCTCTACGACGTCGGGCTCGATGCGGCGGCGCGCGCCGATGTTGAGGCCTTTCCCAAAATCCTGCGACGGGGCTGCGCATGACGCTCCCCGACCGCTATTTTCTTTATCTACCCTGGGTAATTGCAACGCTGCTGATCGCGGCCATCGTGCATGTCGTATCGATTTTGCTGATGCCGACGCTCGCGCCGCGCGACGCCTTTGCGCGCCTCTCGGCCTATGCGACGGCGGCGAAAGCCGATGAACGTCTCTTCGTGTTGCCGGCGCCCGCGCCCGGCGCGGCTGTTTTGCCCTATGAGGACGCCAGCGTCGTCGTCGGCGTCTGCGTTTACGATCTCTCGAAAGGCTTGCTGCGCATTACTGGCCCGGTAAACGGCGAAGATTATCTCGCGCTCTCGCTGCATGCGCGCAGCGGCCGTATTTTTCATGCGCTCACCGATCGTTCGGCGATCAAGGGAAAAATCGATCTGCTGGTTGGCGACGAGCGCCAGATCGAGAGCGTCAACAACGCTGACGCGGAAGGCGCCAAACCGCTGGAGGTGCGGGTCGTCGCGCCGATGCGGCGCGGCTTCGTCGTCGTGCGCGCCCTCGCCAAACGTCTGTCGGATACGCCGCGCGCCCGCACTGCGCTGGAGGCCATCGTTTGCGCGCGACAGGAGCCGCCGAAGGAGTGAGCATTTCTCAATAAAAACTATCCTTGCGGATGTAAGGGTTCAACGCCTGAAGATGCAAGTTTTTTTGAAGACTTTGGCGTTGCGCGGGCGCGATTGCGGCTTCGATGTTAATCCAGCTACGATCTGACAGCATTATCGCACCATAGGCATAATTGTCGTCGGCAAGGCTGGCGTTGTCAGGACGCGGATCGGCGCCAGGAGCGCATTGACATGGCGCCAGGCGATTGTAAACTGCATGCGATTTTTTATTCACGATGGCACGAAGTTCTTGGGAAACCTTCCGTCGAGCATTCCCGCCCGCCTGCTATCGACCGAATGTCCGACCTTATCTCTCTGATCCCGATGCCGCGCCATGCGCGCGTGAATGCCGCTATTACGGTCGACGTCTCGTCGCGCGCGGCTGGCAAGCCCGTGTCGCCGGGGGTATGGGCTGATACGGTTTTCGATTTTCGGAGCGCGCGACGCGAGCCGTTGCGCGCGTCGCGCGATAGTCTGTATCAGGATCGGCTTTCGACGCACCCGTGTTTCGAAGAGGGTTACGATGGATGAAACCTATCGCGGCTATCTCGTGGCGGCGCTCGCCGCGCTCATAATCGATGCGGCGCTCTTGTTTGCCATCTTTTGCTACATCCGAACCTTCTGGCAACGCCGCCATTGGGGATTCGTCAAGGGCATGATTGTCGAAGTCGGAGAGCGCATATGGGAGAGCCAGTCTGGCGTCGTGACCTATGAATATGTGGTCGACGGGAAAACCTATCGCGTTGGTCCGGTAGGTGACCCCGGTCATTTAGGCGAGGAGATTGAAGTGACATATCGCAAGGATAATCCGGAAATCTCCGAAATATTCCAGCCAGGGACGATTATCTTCATGATCGTTTCAAACGCTCTCGTTGCCTTACCTCTTACCTACTATGCCCTCAGTCACCTGTAAAAATCTTCTATCCTGTAGATGAGCATCCGGACAGACAGGAACATACAATGGAATGGATAACGTGGAATACGACAGCGAACGCTCGTTTCGGCGCAACCTTGCGGACGCGTAACGGCGAATACGGCTTTACTTTCTCGGAGCGTCCGTCCGTCTCTCAGCCCGGCGAATTCACCAGCCGCTTGCAGTTTTCGCTTGGCCCCTATGTTGCGCGAATAAATTTTTCCTCGGACAATTTTCTAAACAATTGGGCTAAATACGATATGGGGACCGACTTCCCCGTGTTGAAGGACGTCTCGGCCGATCTCGGTGTTCAAACTCCTAAGATCTCGATTCCGGGAATGAACGGCAAGATAAAGCTTGTCGAAGGCGTCTCTGTTCCGAATGAGGTCAATGTTTTTACCGGCGTTTCGATCTCGGCGTCAGGGATTAAAGCCACGGCCTCAATCACAGGAGAAACCACCGGCAAGGGCGAAATACTACTTAAGTCGCTCAACAACGTCAGATTGGCCGCCGGCCCGAATGAAATCTCCACATCCGCTTCCGTTACGTTATTTCCGTTCAATGACGATTTCGAGATACGGAGCCGGGGCAATCCGGTCGGCTTTCCCGTTATCGATCGCGGTCCCGCGCCGAACGGCTATGACAAGCCATGGGGAAGCGCGTCCGACGCCCGGGGCCGGGATGCTTTCGGCGTGTCGTTTATGGACGATGGCCGCGCCGCGCCTTCGTCCCGCAGCGGCGCCGGCAATGGCGGCTCCTTCTTCGGCAATGCCTTCTTGCCTCAATGCCCCTCTCTCGCGGCGCCGGGGAGCGGAAAAATCTCGATGCCGTCTTCGAGCAGGGCGCGCGCTTCCTCGAAACTGGCGCGGCCGCGGATGGCGCGTCGTTGCGCCGCGCCATCCTCGATGCGTCGCGCCTCGTCGGGAAAGTTGTCGCCAACGTCCTCGGTGTTCTCGACGATTTTTTCGCGCAGGGCGTCGAGCGCCTCGCGCAGCTTTGCGGCCTCAGGATCGTGGCCGCGCGCGACATGCGGCGCCATGACGCCGCGCGAAATTTTCGTCGACTGGCAGAAGGGACAATGAACAAGCCCCTGCGCCGCCTGCGCGTCGAAACAATCGCTGTCGCGAAACCAGCTTTCGAAATCATGGCCCGCGTCGCAAATCAGACGATAATGAATCATGAGGCGGCTCCGGCGGCGAGCAGCGGATCGAGGCCGCCTTTGGCGTCGAGGGCGTAGAGATCGTCGCTGCCGCCGATGTGGCGGCCGTCGATGAAGATTTGCGGCACGGTGCGGGCGCCGCCGGCGCGCTCGGTCATCGCTGCGCGCGCGACCGGATCGCCGTCGACCGGGATTTCCGTGAAGGCCGCGCCCTTGCGCGCCAGCAAAGCTTTCGCCCGATGGCAGTAGGGGCAGGTTGCGGTGGTGTAGATCTCGATCAGGGCCATGGCCGTTCCATTGTCTCGACGGCGCATATAATCCGCTGATCAGGCGCTTGTCACCGCCCGCGCGAAGACCAGCAGATCGACCTGCGCCGCGCCGGCCCGCAGCAGGGCGCGGGCGGCGGCGTTGGCGGTCGCGCCGGTGGTGAGGACGTCGTCGACGAGCACGATGCGGCGGTCGCGCACCGTCGCCGCCCGCTCCGGCGAAACCTTGAAGGCGCCGGCGAGATTGGCGGCGCGCTGGACGCGCGAGAGGCCGACCTGCGGCGTCGTCGCCTTGACCCGTTGCAGGGCGAAGAGATCCTGCGGCACGCCGCTTTCCCGCGCGATCACCTTCGCCAGCGCCGCCGATTGATTGAACTGGCGGGCGATCAGCCGGCGGCGATGCAGCGGCACGGGCGCGATCAGATCGGCCTCGGCGAGAAGTTCGGCGCCGGCGCGCGTCATCCAGCGGCCAATCGGTTCGGCCAGTTCGAGCCGGTCGCGGTATTTCAGCCGGTAGGCCAGCGCCCGCGCGCCGTCGCTGTCGAAACGCGCTACGGCGCGGGCGCGGGCGAAAACCGGCGGGTTGGCGGCGGCCTCCAGCGATATCAGCCCTGACTGGCCGAGATCGCGGTCGAAGGGAACGCCGAGGCGTTCGCAAAACGGTCGTTCGATGAAGGCGATCTCGCGCCAGCACGCCGGGCACAGGCCGCCCTGTTCCGCGATGGCGCGACGGCAGATCAAACAGCCGGGCGGATAAATCGTATCGAGCAGACGATGGCCAGCGTTTTTCGCCAGATCGTGCAGGCGGCGCAGCGCGGCGCCGGCGGCGCTCATCCCAGAAGACCGCCGGCCTTCGGCGCCAGCGGATTTTGCGTCAACGCCGCCGCGTCCGCCTGTCCGACGCCCGGCCAGTCGACGAGCGAGGCGTAGAGCGCTTCGATGAAGCTTTCATCAAGGTCTTTCAGGATGAACACGATGCGCGTGCGATGGTCGTCGTCGGGCCAGGCGTCGAGCCGTTGCGGCGGGTGAAACACATGCTGAACGCCGTGAATCGCCACAGGACGACTCTCGTCGTCGGCCAGCGCGACGATACCCTTGACGCGCAACAGTCGCGGCCCGTGCGTGCCGCGCAGCAATTCGATGAAGGCCTCGAAGCTGGAGGGCGCGAAGGCTTTGTCGCCCGTCAGGCAAAAGGCGCGGATATGCGCGTCGTGACGATTGCGATCATGCGTGTGATGATGGTCGTGATCGTCGTGGCGATGATGATGTGCGTGATCGTGCGCGGCAGCCACCGACTCGGCGTTGAGCCACTCCTTCACGCGCGGGGCTTTCGTCTCGGGATCGAACAATCCGCAATCCAGAAGGGCGGCGGGCGTGGCCTCGCTCTTCGCCGCCATCAGAATGCGCGCGCCGGGATTGAGCGCGGCGAGTCGCGCAGTCAGCGCCGAAACGCGCGCGGCGCCTTCCGGTAAATCGGTTTTTGTGACGACGACCCGGTCGGCGACCGCCGCCTGCTTCACCGCCTCCTCATGCGAATCGAGAGTGGCGTCGCCATTGACAGCGTCGATGACAGTGACGACGCCATCGAGACGAAAGCGCATCAATAAATAGGGGTGATACATGATCGCGTGCAGGATCGGCGCCGGATCGGCGAGGCCGGTCGTTTCCAGAACCACGCGCCGGAACGGTTTGATGCGGCCGTTATCGAGTTTGCGCAGCAGATCTTCGAGCGTATTCACAAGATCGCCGCGAATTGTGCAGCAGACGCAGCCCGAACTCATCAGCACCATGTCGCCGTCGATTTTCTCGATGAAGAGATGATCGAGGCCCACATCGCCGAATTCATTGATCAAAACAAGCGTATCGGCAAGCTCCGGCGCAACAAGCAGGCGATTAAGCAGGGTGGTTTTACCCGCGCCCAGAAAGCCGGTGAAAATGGTCAGCGGGATAGGCGGCGGCGGACGGCGCGCCGCCGCCGGTGCGCCGTCTGTCATTGCGCCGCGCCGGGCGTCGGCGGCGCCGGGGTTTTGGATTTGCCGCCGGATTTGCTGGCGGTAGTTTTAGCAGTTGCTGCGGAAGCAGATTGAAGCTTGCCGGCGTTGGCGACGCGCTTGCGCGCGCTAACGTTGCTCATTTTTCGACGGGAGGCGCCGCCGCCGGCCGTCTCGGCGTCTGTGTAGGCCGCCACAGTGGCGCTCTCGCCAAGGGCGCTTTCGCCGTCGCTGCCCGGTGCGCCCGGCGTGCGGCCGACATAGACCTGAACGGGTTGAAAATGCGGCCGGGGCAGGTGGGCGACGTCCCTCGGACTCATCGATGGATCGCCGGAGAAAGCGCCGAACAATCCGAGAGCGGGAGAGACGCCGCCGGCCGAGGCTTGCAGGCTATCGACTTCCGTCATGAATTCGGCCGTTGCGGCGCCGCGGTTGTGGCACACCTTCTCGCGCATGTCGGGCGCAGCGTCGGGGCCGCCAGCCTCCATGCCGGCGAGAGCCACTTGCGACTGTCCGTTCTGAAATCCGCGGTCAAGCAGGGCCGCCGCTTTGGCTGTTCTGGCGCTTGCCGAGGGTGCGCCCAGTACGACGGCGATGAGCCTTTGTCCGCCGCGCGAAGCCGAAGCCACAAGGTTGAAGCCCGCCGGGCAGGTGAAACCGGTTTTCATCCCGTCAGCGCCGGGATAACGGCCCAAAAGACCGTTATGCGTTGGCGTTATGCGGCTGCCGAGCTGCATCGCGCCGATGTTGTAGAGATAGGCGTATTCCGGAAAATGGGTCAGTAAGGCGCGGCCGAGAATCGCGAGATCGCGCGCCGACGTTACCTGACGCTTGTCCGGCAGTCCGTTGGGGTTCACCCAATGCGACTGGGTCATGCCCAGCGAGGCGGAGGCGCGGTTCATCTCTTCGGCGAAACCCTCGACCGAGCCGCCAACGCCCTCTGCGATGGTCACGGCGATGTCATTGGCGGATTTCACCATCAACATGACCAGCGCATTGCCCAGCGTCACTTCGGATCCGGCGCGAAAGCCCATCTTGGAGGGGGCCATTCTCGTTGCGCGCGGCGAGACCACCAGCGGGGTGTCCATGGTCATGCGTCCCGAGCGCACGGCGTCCAGCGCGACGTAAGCGGTCATCAGCTTGGTCAGCGAGGCGGGATACCAGGAGGCTGTCGCCTCTTCCTGCGACAGCACCTGGCCCGATGAAACGTCAACAACGAGTGACGGCGTCGCGCGCGCGCCGGTCGCACATACTAGCGCTGTCACAAGCGCCAGGGCATGAAGACGTTTGACGCCGACAATCATCCCAATCCTCCTGATCGCGTCCGTCCGACGGATCGCCGCCAAATCATGGCGACAGACTAAAGCTGAATAATTCCGTGAAAATGTGGCCGCAGTAGGTCGTCGCAAAGGTCCCGCCAATCCGGACCCGCGCCTGCTCCCTCGTGAGGCCAGACAAACTGGGTCTGGTTCAACCCCCCGCAATTTACGCTTGGGACGCAAATTCGCAGGCGCGAATTTTGCGACTGTGTTACCTATGATCAGGTAATCGGCTGTGCATGTGGAAAAGCTTCTGGAAGGGAGCAGCCTTTTTGATCGACAAGCTGGAATTTTTGATCACCGTCGCCAGCGAGAAAAGTTTTTCGCGAGCTGCGGAGCTCTGTGGCGTCACCCAACCGACCTTGTCGGCGGGCATCAAACAGCTTGAGGACACCCTTGGCGTTCTCCTCGTTAATCGCTCGTCGCGCTTCCATGGCTTGACGCCGGAGGGCGAGCGAGTGCTGGAATGGGCCAAACGCATTGTCGGCGATACCCGCGCCATGCGTCAGGAAGTGCGCTCGCTCAGAGAAGGGTTGTCGGGAAAGCTCCGAATCGCCGTTATTCCGACGGCGCTCGGGATCGTCACCAGGCTAACCGAAGCCTATCGCGTCAAACATCCTAATGTCGGCTTCACGGTTTTATCCGCTTCCTCGACGGAAGTGCAGACCATGCTTGAAAACCTCGAGATTGATGCGGGCGTCACCTACCTCAATAATGAGCCTCTCGGCCGAGTTAGGACTATGTTCTTATGTGCTGAGCGTTATCGCCTCCTGACCTGCGCCAATCAGCCGCTGGGAGACCGTGAGCGGGTAAGCTGGTCGGATGTTGGCAAGATCGATCTCTGCCTGTTCACGCCGGACATGCAGAACCGCCGAATTATCCAGCAGTTGATCCGCAACGCCGGGGCGGAGCCGGCGCCGATCCTCGAATCTAACTCAACCATTCTGCTTTTTGACCATGTGAAGTCTGGCCGCTGGGCGACAGTACTGCCTGAAAAGCTTGCGAAAACACTGGGCGTCGCACCGCCGCTGCGGGCCATTCCGATCGTCGGTCCGGACGCGGTCTATGAAATTGGATTGGTCTGGCCGCAGCGGGAGCCCGTCACGCCCTCGGTCGCCGCGCTGGTGGCGGAAGCGAAGACCCTTGCCGAGGGCGGGGCTTTCTCGGATTGATAGCCAAGCCCTATCGCGCAACGGAAGCGGACTATTGATCGTGCGGCGAATTTCCGGCACTCTTATTTTAATTACCACAAAAAGGCGAGAAGGGCGGGCCGGAGGCTGAACGCCCGGGAAGGGAACAAATGGCTGGCGCTGCTCCGTACAACGACGAGCGGGCGCGGGAAATCATCAAGGCCCACATGGGTCTTGAGGGCCCGGCACTGCCCATTTTACACAAAATGATGGAAGAATTCGGCCATGTGCCGGAATCGGCTGTCAAAGAAATGGCCGATGCGTTGAATGTCACCCGCGCCGAGATGCATGGCGTAGTGACTTTCTATCATGATTTTCATCGCGAACCGCATGGACGGCATACGTTGAAAATATGCCGCGCCGAATCCTGTCAGTCGATGGGCGCGGAAAAACTGGCGAACGATTTTCTCGCCAAACTGAAATTGAACTGGGGGGAAACAACTCCCGATGGCGCGCTGACCGTTGAGGCGGTCTATTGTCTTGGCCTTTGCGCCCACAGCCCATCCGCTCTCATTGACAATGAACCCGTTGGCTGCATCGACATGGAGACGCTCGACGGGATCGTCGCGGAGGCCAGAAGCTGATGACGAAGATCTACGTTCCACTCGATATGGCGGCTGTCGCCATGGGCGCCGACCGCCTTGTCGCCGCAATTGAAAAAGAGGCCGAGTCGCGTGGCCAAACCGTTCAGATCGTCCGCAACGGTTCGCGCGGCATGTTGTGGCTGGAGCCGCTCGTCGAGGTTGAGACGCCGTCGGGCCGCGTTGGCTATGGGCCGGTCAAGACCGGGGACGTCGCGACATTATTTGACGCCGGTTTTCTGAACGGCGGCGCCCATCCGCTGTCGATCGGCAAGGTCGACGATCATCCCTGGATGCGCCGACAAAATCGCATTACTTTCGCCCGCGTCGGCGTCATCGACCCCCTGTCGATTGCTGAGTACGAAGCGCATGGCGGCGGCGCAGGACTTGCCCGCGCCCTGCAGCTTGGTCCTGCGGCGACAATTGAAGAAGTCACCAAGTCCGGCCTGCGCGGGCGTGGCGGCGCCGGATTCCCGACGGGCATCAAGTGGAAAACCGTTGCCGACGCGCCGGCCGACCGACGCTATGTCGTCGTCAACGCCGACGAAGGCGACTCCGGCACCTTCGCCGACCGCATGCTAATGGAAGGCGATCCCCTGTCGCTGATCGAGGGCATGATCATCTGCGGCTACGCCATCAATGGCTCCAAGGGCTACGTCTACTTGCGCTCGGAGTATCCGCAGGCGGCGAAAGTCTTTGAGGGCGCGATTGAGGCGGCGCGTCAGGCTGGCTGGCTTGGCGACAATGTTCGCGGCTCCGGTTTCAAATTCGATATCGAGCTGCGAATTGGCGCAGGGGCCTATGTCTGTGGCGAAGAGACATCGCTGCTCGAAAGCCTTGAAGGCAAGCGCGGCATCGTGCGCGCCAAGCCGCCATTGCCGGCGCATGAAGGACTCTTCGGCAAACCGACCGTCGTCAACAATGTCTTGTCGATGGGCACAATCCCGATGATCCTTGAGAAGGGCGCACAACATTACGCCGATCTCGGCGTCGGCCGTTCGCGCGGCACCATGCCGCTGCAAATCGCCGGTAATGTGAAATACGGCGGCCTGTTTGAAACCGACTTTGGCATCCCGCTGGGAGCCATCGTCAACGACATCGCTGGCGGCACGCGCTCCGGGCGGCCGGTGCGCGCCGTTCAAGTTGGCGGTCCGCTGGGCGCCTATCTACCGCCGTCGCTGTTCGACTTGCCCTTCGATTACGAAGCTTTCGCGGCCAAGGACAGTCTGATCGGCCATGGCGGTTTAGTATTGTTCGACGATACCGTAGACATGGCCTGGATGGCCCGCTTTGGCATGGAGTTCTGTGCTATCGAGAGCTGCGGCAAGTGCACGCCTTGCCGCATCGGTTCGACGCGCGGCGTTGAGACGATCGACAAAATCCGTCGTGGCGAGAATGTCGGGGCAAATATCGAACTGTTAAAAGACCTCTGCCACACGATGAAGTTTGGCTCGCTCTGCGCGCTCGGCGGCTTTGCTCCCTATCCGGTTGAAAGCGCGCTTCGTCACTTCCCCGAGGACTTCCGCAAGCCGGCCCTTGAAGCCGCCGAGTGAGGTATCCGTCATGACGCTGATTAAAGAAACCGATTTCGGCACGCCCGAGTCCAAATCCGAGAAGATGGTCACGCTGACCATCGACGGCAAAACCGTGACGGTTCCCGAAGGGACGTCAATCATGCGCGCCGCGATGGAGGCCGGAACCGAGATTCCGAAGCTCTGTGCGACGGACAGCATCAAGGCCTTTGGCTCCTGCCGCCTCTGCGTGATTGAGGTCGAGGGCCGTAATGGCACGCCGGCGTCCTGCACGACGCCGGTTGCGCCCGGCATCTCGGTGAAGACCCAGACTCCGCGTCTCGCCGCTATACGTCGTGGCGTCATGGAGCTTTATATTTCTGATCATCCGCTCGATTGTCTGACTTGCGCCGCCAATGGCGATTGCGAGTTGCAGGACATGGCCGGCGCGGTCGGTCTGCGCGACGTGCGCTACGGCTACGACGGCGCCAACCATGTCTTCGCCCGCAACAGCGGCGAGATCAATTTCGACTGGAAGCCGAAGGACGAGTCGAATCCCTACTTCACCTACGATCCCTCGAAATGCATTGTCTGCAACCGCTGCGTGCGCGCCTGCGAGGAAGTACAGGGCACTTTCGCGTTGACGATCTCCGGCCGCGGTTTCGACAGCCGCGTGTCGCCGGGCATGGACGAGGCCTTCTTCGAATCGGAATGCGTCTCCTGCGGCGCCTGTGTGCAGGCGTGCCCGACCGCTACGCTGACCGAGAAATCGGTGATTGCGATCGGCCAGCCCGAGCATTCCGAGATCACCACCTGCGCCTATTGCGGCGTCGGCTGCACCTTCAAGGCTGAGATGCGCGGCGAGGAAGTCGTGCGCATGGTGCCCTGGAAAGACGGCAAGGCTAATCATGGCCATAGCTGCATCAAGGGCCGTTTCGCCTACGGCTACGCCCATCACGGCGACCGCATCCTCAATCCGATGGTGCGCGAATCCATTGATGAGCCGTGGCGCGAAGTCTCGTGGGACGAAGCTCTCACCTTCACCGCCGACCGACTGAAGGCGATCCAGACGAAATACGGCAAGAATTCCGTTGGTGCGATTACTTCATCGCGGTGCTCGAACGAAGAAACCTATCTTATCCAGAAACTGGTTCGCGCCGGCTTCGGTAACAATAACGTCGACACCTGCGCCCGAGTCTGCCATTCGCCCACCGGCTACGGCCTGAATCAGGCGTTTGGCACCTCCGCCGGCACGCAGGATTTCGACTCGGTCGATGAGTCCGACGTCATCCTCGTGATTGGCGCGAATCCCACCGACGCGCATCCGGTGTTTGGTTCGCGGATGAAGAAGCGCCTGCGCGAGGGCGCGAAGTTGATCGTCGTCGATCCGCGTCGCATCGATCTCGTGCGCTCGCCGCATGTCGAAGCGGATTATCACCTGCCTCTGAAACCTGGCACGAACGTCGCGATGGTCACTGCCTTGGCGCATGTCATCGTCAAGGAAGGTCTCGTCAACGAATGCTTCGTGCGCGAGCGCTGCGATATCGACGAGTTCAGCGATTGGGCGGATTTTGTCTCTCTCGACCGTAACAGCCCTGAGGCGCTCGAATCGGTGCTTGGCGTGCCTGCAGCCGATGTACGCGCCGCCGCGCGTCTCTACGCCACTGGCGGCAACGCCGCGATCTACTATGGTCTCGGCGTCACCGAACATGCGCAGGGATCGACAGCGGTCATGGGTATCGCCAACCTCGCCATGGCGACCGGTAATCTCGGCCGTCGCGGCGTCGGCGTGAATCCGCTGCGCGGACAAAATAACGTCCAGGGCTCCTGCGATATGGGCTCGTTCCCGCATGAATTGCCGGGTTACCAGCACATCTCCGGCGCCAAGGCGCGTGAGGTCTTCGAAAAGGACTGGGGCGTCACGATCGACAGCGAGCCGGGGCTACGCATCCCGAACATGTTCGACTCGGCCATCGAAGGCCTGTTCAAGGGCCTTTACGTGCAGGGGGAGGACATTCTCCAGTCCGATCCCGACACGCATCATGTTTCGGCTGCCCTCGCCAACATGGAGCTGGTGATCGTACAGGATCTCTTCCTGGTTGAGACCGCGCATTATGCGCATGTGTTCCTGCCTGGCTGCTCCTTCCTTGAGAAGGATGGCACCTTCACCAACGCCGAGCGTCGCATCCAACGTATTCGCAAGGTGATGAGTCCAAAGAACGGGTATGGCGACTGGGAGATCACCCAGTTGCTCGCCAATAAGCTCGGGATGAACTGGTCCTACGCCAATCCCTCCGAGATCATGGACGAGATCGCGCGTTTGACCCCCTCCTTCGCTGGCGTTTCCTATGAGAAGCTGGATCGCGACGGTTCGGTGCAGTGGCCCTGCAACGACGAAGCTCCCGATGGCATGCCGATTATGCACATCGACGGTTTTGCGCGCGGCAAGGGCAAATTCGTCATCACCGAATATGTCGCCACCGACGAGAAGGTCGGGCCGCGATTCCCGCTTCTGCTCACCACTGGCCGCATCCTGTCGCAGTATAATGTCGGCGCGCAGACCCGCCGCACGGAGAATAGCCGGTGGCATGAGGAAGACGTGCTGGAAATCCATCCGCATGACGCGGAGGAACGCGGCGTTCGCGACGGCGATTGGGTCAAGGTGCAAAGTCGCGCCGGCGAGACCACGCTCAAGGCGCTCGTTACGGATCGCGTCGCGCCCGGCGTTGTGTATACGACCTTCCACCACCCGATGACTCAGGCGAACGTCGTCACCACCGACAACTCCGACTGGGCCACAAACTGCCCCGAATACAAAGTGACGGCTGTGCAGATTTCGGTCAGCAACGGTCCGACCGAGTGGCAGGAGAAGTATCGCGAACTGTCGGAGGCCGCGCGTCGCATCGCCACCGCAATTGACGCGGCGGAATGACCGCTACGCCATCGCCAACAGTCAGGGTCCAATGTTTAGCGCGCCGTCACGATGTGACGGCGCGTTCTTCACGCGTCATTCCCGAAGAGACGCCGGTCGCCTTTACCTACGGCGGTTCGACCCATGCGGTGATGATGGCCACTCCCGCCGATCTTGAGGATTTCGCGTTGGGCTTCGCCCTGACCGAGGGTCTCATCGACCGGATCGAGGAGTCCGGCGAGATCGAGATCATCGCGTCAGAGGCAGGGATCGAACTTCGAGCCTGGCTGTCCGGCGGCAGGCAAGAAGCCTACGCTTCGCGTCGTCGATCAATGGCGGGGCCGACCGGTTGCGGCCTTTGCGGCGTCGAAAGCCTGGAAGCCGCCACAAGGCATTTGCCGCAGATCGACAACCGACTCGCCATCCGTGCTGAAGCGCTGATCGAGGCGATGGAGCGACTGCCCAGCGGGCAAAAATATAATCAGGAGACGCGTGCGGTCCATGCCGCAGGTTTCTGGCATCCGGCCACTGGCGCCATGATCGTACGCGAGGATGTTGGCCGCCATAACGCCCTCGACAAGCTCGCAGGCGCTCTTTTGCGGCAGGGCGTCACCGCGTCGCAGGGCGTTGTGCTGATGACGAGTCGCGTTTCCGTCGAGCTTGTGCAAAAAGCAGCGCGGATCGGCGCGCCGGTCATCGCCGCAGTGTCGGCGCCAACAGCGTTGGCGGTTCGCAACGCCGAAATTTGCGGCATGACGCTCATTGCCGTGATGCGCGGCCGTGACTTTGAAGTTTTTACCCATCCCGAACGTCTTCTCGAACAGGTTGCCGCTCATGTCGCATAATTCCGTCGACAAGCTTGTCAAAATGGCCAATCAGATCGCAAGTTTCTTTTCGGCCCAGAAAGGCGGCGATCCTGTCGCCGGCATGGTTGAACATCTGATGAAGTTTTGGGAGCCACGGATGCGCGCCATGATCATCGATCATGTCGCCCATGGCGGCGAGGGACTGGATCCCTTCGCACTGGAGGCGGTCAAGCGACTGCCCGCCGTCTCAACCGCCGCCTGAGCTTGCGCAAGGATGAGCGATCAGATTTGCCCCTGCCGCCAAACCTCCGATAACAAGCGCGCCTACAGAGATTGTTGCGCGCCCTATATCGAAGATAATGCGCCTCCCCCTACGGCGGAGTCTCTGATGCGCTCGCGCTACAGCGCATTCGCTGTCGAGAATATAGATTACCTTGAACGCACGCTGGCTCCGGAGGCCCGTCACGATTTTGATCGCAAGGCCATTGCGCATTGGGCGCGAAACTCGCAATGGCTTGGGCTCGATATTCTTTCGACGGAGGAGGGCCAGGTCGGGGACAAAAGCGGCTATGTCGAATTCATCGCCCATTTCGTCAATGAGGGCGAGAGACTGGCGCATCGTGAGCGTTCGCTTTTCCGTTTCGATGATGCCGAGGAGCGATGGTATTTCGTCGAAGAGGCTAATCGCAAAAGCGCGCCGATCGTGAAGGGAGCCCAGCCAGGGCGTAACGATCCCTGCCCCTGCGGCTCCGGCAAGAAATATAAAAAATGTTGTGGCGCTGCGCATTGATGCAGTTTCACGCGTGATCGGCTTTTTACCTGCGGCGGGAAGAAATGACCGCACTCCCGAAAAGATAACTGCTCTGAAGCCTGGCCAGGACTGTCACAAAACGCCCTGTTTTCATTTACTTCTCTGGCTCCAACAGGCGAAGCCGCATTTAGGCCCCTGTTGACCTGAATCTGACTCCGGAGTTCGATAGCCTGCTCGTCCTGACCATCTGTGCAATCATTGTTTTTCTGCGCTAATGGATGAGCTTGGGTAATTGAATAAGCTTCTGGTCTCGACTGACCCGGTCATGTGCTTTTTGATCCGACCAGTGGCGGCTATCCTTTCCGATACTCTGCAGGTCTCAACGCGGAAGATCCTGAAACTCAATCGAGATTGAGCTTGTTCATTCAGGGACATTTTATCATTCGTCGTCTCCTGTGAACGTCAAGTTTCCGTTCCAGCTTCACTTGAGCGCGTATGGATCAAAATTTCGTAGGGTAAAAAGCAGCGCGTACGCTATCGATAGCGCCGCCAGGGCCCAAAACGGCTTTGCTGAATTTGGTTGTGAGAACGTCGGCGCCGAAGTATTTCGCACCCATCCGTTTAAGATACCCAAAACGCCCTGAAATCATTTCACGTAAATCATTTTCGACAAGAACGTCGACAACCCGCGTGGAGCGCTTGTCGATAGCCGACCTGAGCTGCAAAGAGATAGCCGGATTGTCGAAAACCTGGGGTTTAGGCAGATCGGCCGGGCCTATGGAGATCTCCTTGAGAAGCTCTGGCGTCAGTGGGATAATCGGTAATCCGGGCCGGACGCCCTCTGCGGTCTGATGAGTGCGCAAATTCCCGCTAGCGATGTCGCGCACAAGCCATTTATCTCGGCGCTGCTCCGAAAACTCCGAGAATAAAGGATTGTTGATTGGTAACGCGAAATTGGCGCGCAGAAAAGCCTGCGCATTGCGCCGACCCAATAGATAATCGTGATGGCGGAAGGATACATGCAAGAAGCCGCCGAATCCACCGAGCACGCCGCTTGCAATAGGATAGATTTTTGACTCCGGATTGTTGTTGGTATCGCGCTCGGGCGCGATCATGTAGCGCGAATAAACATGCTCGTCTTCCGCGAGAAGCAATTCATCTGGTTTGAAACGCGCCTGGTCGATCAGCGTAGAAAACAGTCGCGGCACGACGTCGATGACTCTCTCTCCACGCGACTCATACGTTGTTTTCTGCAAATTAGGGAATGGCGAAATCATGATTACGGAGCGTTTCGCCTTTTCCGCACTACGTTCATTGCTACCGCTTGCGCCAGCCAGATAACGTCGCACAAGCTCCAGCGGCTCGTTATCGATCGCGCCCCCATCTGCTGATATGAATGGATAGGGATCGACGGATTTGACCCAGTCGTCGGGAAAAACAGGAGTAAAAGCGCTGTCGTTCTCGACCCCGACGCGAAGGCTATGCCAGTAATCCGACGCCTTTCGAGTTATATAGCGAGCAGCTAGGCCAACAGGAAAGGCGCCGGTCGCTTTAGACCCTGTGCGATAAAGATCCCAATCTCCCTCCGAGGTGTTACGAATATCAACGGCGTATGCGCCGGGAGCGACAGTCGGATCGACTCCAACTGAAAAATCCAGGTAGTCGCCATGGTTGAGCATGCCATAGCGGCGCGGATCATTGGCTCCGAAGAGTTGGAATGAGTAAGGAACGCCGCGCAAATTCGTCAATGTTAAAAAAACCCGCAATGAGCGATCGGCGCCTCGGCCCACCCAGTTAGGCTGACGTAAGGGGCCGGAGAGATCGAAGGCGTTGGCGACGATCTCATCAATGACATCGCAGCACAGGAGCGATTTGACGCCGTTCAGCGATTTGTCTCCATCCAGATCGGTGGTTTCGAGGAGCCGTAGAATATCGATGTCATTTACCCAGCTCGAATAGAGACGATTGGCTCGAGGGGCCGGCAAGGGTTTACCCGGCCATACGTGTTCGGGTTTGTGAAATGAATGCAGGGCAGCGATCGCCGCCGTCATGCCGCCGGCAGATGCGCCGCCCATGATGGGGATGCGGACGTCATGGGTCGGGCCATCCCAGTCTGGTCGCGTCTTTGCCGCTTCATAGGCGTCAAGCGCTTCAATAATGAAATCAATGACCCCTGCAGAATATGCACCCGCCGATATCGCGCCGGAGAGGACGAGCCCTATTTCATATGTTGGCCTGGACATTTCACTTCTCCAAGAAATTTAAGGATAAGCTTACGGCTTAATTAAAGTATGATGGCGCGACGATATCACAGAGTAGGTGAATGCGGCGCCGGGTCGTATATTTCACTCCCAATTTTCATTATTGGGGGGATTAAATGGCATGAGCAATACATTTAGGCGGCGGGAAAATTTGTCTACATAAAATTAGACGCCTGTTTGCTTTCTGATAGAAATTCAGGATGCTTTGCATGAATGTTGACGCCGCCTTGACTCTGTCCTCCTAATGGGGAGCCGGTGGGGAGAATTGGCAATATCTCGCGGGGAGGCTGCGTTGGCGATGATCAAAGTCAAAGACAGGAGGAGGTATTGTTTCGTTCTGTCCCTGTTTTTGACGCTGACAGCATTTTTTGGCGCCCCTGGTGCATCCGGCGACTCTCCTGATTCTCGAACCGGATCTCCAGTTCAACTCGCCGATGTGCAAACGCTCGATCAGGACGAACGCGCTCTCAACTTTGCAAGCGAAGTAATCGGAGATCGTATCGTTGTCATAAATTTTATCTATACAAGTTGTAAGACGATCTGTCCTATTTCATCGGCGCTTTTTGAGCGTTTACAGGAAATAATTCATGATAAAAATTTAACTGAAACAACTCGACTCATCTCAATTACTCTCGATCCGCTTTACGATACGCCGTCCCGGTTGAAGCGTTATGCAGGACAATATAACGCCGGAGATCAGTGGCTATGGATCACGGGCGGTCAAAATAGTATCGCAGCCGTGACGAGAGGGCTTGGCGCCAGCAATGATAATTTCCGTGACCATGACTCACTCATAATAGTCGGAGACGCTCGGGCATCACGGTGGAGAGCCTACAACACTCTGCCTGAACCGGAGACTCTCCTTGCTGAAGTAGAGCGTCTTGCTTCGCTTCGGTCCGGGCGTTTGATCAAGCCAAACGATCGATAACGATGCCAGTTCGATGCCGATCAAAAGTGCGTTTTCTACGACTAATGATTGTCCTGAAATTAGGTTTTTACGTTATTTGCTGCCATGCGGATGAATTGACTCCTCAGCAAGAGCATGGTCGACAAATTTTTTTCAAAGGGGTGGTTGATGGCGAGGCGCCGTCTAGCGCCCGCATTGGCGCCGGGTCAACAATTGTCTCCGCCACTGTTGCCCCCTGTGCAAATTGTCACGGCGAAGATGGTCATGGAAGGTCCGAAGGAACGATCATGGCTCCGGACATCAACTGGAAAAGCTTGAGCAATCCAATCCGCAATTTTAATAAAAATGGACAAAGTTACGACGCTTTTACTGAGCAGACCTTCGCCAAGGCTGTCACTCAGGGCGTTGCGCCTTATGGCGCCATGCTAAATCAGGTTATGCCGCGATATAGCTTTAACAGTGAGCAGATTCACGCGCTTGTCGAATATTTAAAAATCATTGAGGCAGACCAATCTCCTGGCGTAACGAACCAGGCTATACGTATAGGGCTCGTACAGTCAGACAAACCAGAGCTGCAGGCTGTCAGCGAAAGCATCCTTTCCTTTCTTCGCAGAGTTTTCGACTCTCTGAATATAGAGGGAGGGATTTATGGCCGTCGGATTGATGTCGATGTCATTACTTCGCAACAGAAATCAGAGGGTCGGTTCGGATATGTCAGACCAGACTATTTTGCTTTGCTCGATCCTTTCCCAGATGCTTCGAGCCAAATCACAAAGCCAAACGAGGGAATGATCCCGCTAATCGCAGCTGCTCCGCCCCTTCTTCGTAATGATCATACATCGCAAAATCATGAATTTTATCTGTTTGGGGGAATTCAGGAAAATATCGAGATCCTTTTTTCCTATTTGGCCTCGCTGCCTGAAGGGGCACATGCGCAAATTGGGGTCATCGGCTCCAAAGAAATGGTATCGCAAGAACTCTCTCAATACATCGTTCACTCCTCTCGCGTCTATGACTGGTCATCACCTATTATTGAGACCTATAGTTCAAGTGATTATGATCCTGGGAAAACTGTCGCTCAATTAAGGTCTCAGGCTGTATCTGTGATACTTTACCTGGGAGATCGAGATAAATTCTATACCTTGCTCGCTGAGATCCAGGCGCAGGCGTGGTCGCCAGTGGTGCTCCTTCCGACCCCCGTGATCGACGATAGAGCTTTCAATTTATCTGAGATAATCTCCCAGAGATTGGTTATGACCTATCCATTTAATCTGGTGGATCAGATGGGCCAGGGAGAATTCAAGGCCTTGCTTCACTCGATGGGTTTGGCGGCTGGAAACCTCGCTTTGCAACGCATGGCCTATGGCTTAGCTCAAGTCTTGATCGCTGGATTAAAGGACGCAGGACGAGAACTAACTATTACTCGTTTTGTATCTGCGCTGACGCGACTAAATAACCTTGAGACTGGCGTTTTGCACCCCGTGAGTTATGGCTTCGGGCGCAGGATTGGCGCACCGGGCGCCTATATTTTCGGGATCGACGTTGCGACCCGGCGCTTTATCCGAAAGAGCGATTGGCATGAGGCTGTTGATCAGGCCGGCCGTATTGGCAGATAAGGTGACTTAACGATCGCTCTGACGCATTTCAGGGAAGTTCCGCAGCTCAAGACAAAACGCCAGAAAAATTTGAAATATCCAGGCTGTCAGGAGGTCCTTGCTCCCGGCGCCTTGCCACTCATATCCACTTGACGCAAAATTCGAACTGGTGTGGTATACTTTACATGTCTTATATTTAACTGGACAAGCAATGTATATTTCCTTCGAGACGCAGAGGGAGAATCCCTAGCTTTTCCAGATGGGGGCCGGAGTGATACACCAATTCTTGAGTGTCATCTATGATTGTCTGACTGATCGTCCCTATAAAAGTCTTTCAGTTTTTTTTCCCTCAATTTTTCGCATTATCTTCCCTGGATTGATCCTGGCGAGTTCCAATGCAGCTGCTGCGGAGGGTCCAACATGCCGCCGGATGCTCCACGCGGACATCGTCGCCATTGATCAGCCTTTAATGTTCAATCGCCTCGGGGCCCAGAACATCAACGGCATGATCTTCGCCCTCAAGCGCGATATCGTCGATGATAGCGAACCGGCTCGTCCCTTGACGATGGGCGGCGTCATGCGTCGTGGCCACGTCTTTTTGCGCCCCGACAAACGGCCACGTCCATTGGTGCTACGCGTCGCCGAGCAGGATTGTCTTGAAATCAGGCTTACCAATCTTCTGACAACCCGGTCGAATCCACGCGAACCGATCGTCATTCCCCCGACTACACTGGGAGCTCCGCCGGCTTCCGTACCCGCGCCTCCGCCAAAAGAGATTGCTGGCGCTTTCCCCTCTCCGCGATTCGACAGCGAGGTCGACGATCAGGTCGCGGACCGCATGGTTGGGTTTCATGTGCAGGGGATGCAACTGCTTCAGACAATCGTCGACGACGCGACAATGGTCGGTCGTAACCCTTCCGGACTGATCGCGCCCGGCGGAACGATCACCTATCGCCTTTATGCGGAACATGAGGGCGCCTTCCTCGCCACGAGTCATGGAGCGACATTTGGCGGCGACGCCACGGCCGGAAACAGCTCTAACGGTCTGTTTGCTTCGGTGAACGTCGAACCGTTAAATGCGCGATTCTATCGCAGCCAGTTGACAGAGGAGGAGCTTCGTCTTGCTTCGTCTGCAGATGCTGACCATATTGGCGGGCAAGGGTCGGCGAAAACGACCGGACATGACCAGCCCGTAATCGATTATGAAGCGAGATATCCCTCCAAAGAGCCCTGGCTCTCAGAGGGCAAGGCGGATCTGCCGATCCTGAACATGCTCAGCGGCGATGAAATCGTCCACAGCGATATTAACGCCATTATCGCAGGTCCGGATGCAGATGGCGGCTGGACCAGCAAATGTCCGAAGAAGGATGAAACGCCTCCAGCCCTCGAGGCCGAGCGTAAAGTCTATGACGAAAAGTATAAGGAGTGTCCGTATCCGCTTGAGAAAGTCGGCAGGACAAATCCATCGCTGCCAGATCGCCTGGAGTCCTTTCGCGAATTTACAGTTATCTTCCATGACCAAATGTCAAAGGTAAATGCATTCCCGCATTTTTATAGCCATAAGGTAGAAGATGAGAATGGGGCCGAAATCGTAAATCCTCTTGCGCAAACGCTTAAAGCCGTCGGCGATGTTTTTATGGTCAATTACGGATCCGGGGGCGTTGGCTCGGAGATGATCGCCAATCGTCTTGGCGTCGGGCCGATGCACGATTGCCTGAGTTGTGCGGCTGAGGAGTTTTTTCTCACCTCGCACGCGGTCGGCGATCCGGCGATGATTGTTGATGTGCCCGCCAATTTCGGACTCGATCAGTGTCGCCCGATTTCTGTCAAAGGAGATGCATCCAAGCCTCTCTCTGACACCACCCATCTTGCAGATTGTGGCCCCCCGCACACGCCAGGAAACATTAATACGATTGTCGGGGACAAAGCAAAGTCCTTACGGATGATTGGGCCCAAGGCCACCCGCGCGCTCTATCCAGACGATCCGTCAAATGTACATCACAGCTATATCAACGATCATGTCAAATTCCGGAACCTTCATACGGGTAAAGAGCATCATATTTTTCATCTTCACAATCACCAGTGGTTGTATAGTCCAAATGACGATAATTCGAACTATATCGATGCACAGGCGATCGGACCTGGCTCAAGCTATACCTATGAAATCAATTTCGGCGGATCCGGTAATCGCAACAAAAGCGCCGGGGACGCAATTTTCCATTGTCACCTCTATCCACACTTCGCCCAGGGTATGTGGGAGCTATGGCGCATTCATGATGTCATGGAGTCAGGCACGCCGCTTGAGGTTAGCGGGGCCGTTGGAAGCTATCACCTAATACCGTTTGCTTTGCAGAGTGGTTTGCCAGTGCTCGATCCCGGGGACTCGACGCGACGGTTGCGCGCATTGCCCGATGGCGAAATCACTGCCGGCACGCCGATACCCGCAGTCATTCCCCTGCCGGGAAAAGCCATTGCACCCATGCCGGGTAAGGTTTACGTGGTCGCAAAATCTGGATCAAAATCCCCGGTATCGCCTCAGCTTGCGGCTAAAGACAAGCAAATTGCTGGCTTAGGTAGCGTCGCTGCGATTGACCGCAACGATCTCATAGATGCGAGCGCTTTATCTGATGAAGAGAAGGCCGCAAACGCGGCAAAGACGCCGCTGGGCGCAGTTCTCAATCCGCCAGTTAAAGTCAACGATAGAGAAATGTTCCTCAAAAATCCTGGTTTTCCGTTCTGGATCGCGGGGATCGAACACTCGGTTGGTCAACGACCGCCGACGCCGCCTCTCGATATGTTGCCGGCAGCGCCAGGTAAAGACGCCAGTGCGGGCGGCTGGGACGGCGGTCTTCCGCGTCATGCATTGGATGGTATTGCGGCTGCAAAATCGGTTATAGCCGATAATAGTGCGCCGAGCATAGACAATCTGACGCGATATGATCTTAGTAAGAAACTCGTCCTCGCCAAGCCTATCTGGTTCCCTGAGGATGGCACAGACATTGAAAAGGTCGCCATGGCCTTTCACGCTGTCCGGCAACATCCCTCTTATGCCGTCGATATGAAGGGCAACATCATAAATGACCCGGACAAAAAAATTAACTTCATCACAAATGGTGGCGGTCAACCCTTGCCTGGTGCGCCTTTTCATAACCCCTGCGTCGACGATACAGGACGCGTTCTCAACAAAGATGTAATCGGTAACTTCTTCGATGGTCACGGGGGGATTGAAACTAAGGGCCTGTCTCCCTTCAGCTCAGATAATCCTCGCGTCTACAAAGGGGCCGATATTCAGTTCGACGCGGTGTTCAATAAGGCTGGCTGGCATTACCCGCAGGAACGCATCATTGCGCTTTGGGAAGATGTGCGCTCAATCATCTCCAAAGCGAAAGCGCCCGAGCCGCTGGTGATACGTAATAATACATTCGACTGCACGGAATTCCTCCACACGAACCTCGTGCCGGAAATATTCGAGCTGGACGATTATCAGGTTCGCACATCCACAGATATTATCGGTCAGCACATCCACTTGCCCAAATGGGATCTCACGACCGCCGACGGCTCCAGCAATGGCTGGAACTACGAGGATGGCACATTGTCTCCGGGCGCAGTCCATGAGCGATTATATGCAATCAATAAATACAATGATACCGCTAACAGGCCGGTGATTGAAGATGTCGAAAACCGGCCCGTCTACACATCCGAAAATCTAAGAAAGGAGAATAAATCATCGATTGGTAAAAAGCTTGAGCTAGCCAAACATCCATATTTTGATGAAACCTACCCCTTCAAACTTGTGGAGGGGGCAAAAGTTCGAACCCAGAACTGGCTCGGTGCGCGAACAACCATTCAGCGCTGGTTCTTCGATCCAGTGGTCAATACAGAGGGCGTACATCGCGGTCTCGGCATTATTTTCACGCATGATCATTATGGTCCTTCAACTCATCAACAGATCGGTCTTTACGCCACAGTGCTTGTCGAGCCAGCGGGTTCCGAATGGAACCATAATGAGACCGGCGAGAAGATGGGCGTGCGCGCAGATGGCGGTCCGACAAGCTGGCAGGCGGTCGTTCGCACGGGGGCCGATCAGCGTTATCTGGTGACAGACAACGATCCAACTTTGAAAGTCAAGTCCGCCAGCCGCGATCTTGATGGCGACGGTGAAGACGACAGCTATCGAGAATTCTATCTCGAATACAGCGATTTCCAGCACGCTTATCTGCCGGGTAAATATGTCGGCGCTGATCCGAATGGCGCCATTGCTAACAAAGATGAAGTCGATCTTCTTCCTGAAAAGATTAAAGATCCTATCCTCGGTCCCTATTTACCAGATGAAACGAGTTATAAATTCGCTATCAATCCGCCCCTTAAAGATGACGTGGCGCGAACGAACCCGATCAATCTCGTCGAATACGCCGCTGCCTGCAAAATTTTCGGCGCTAATTTCAGAAGACCATGTGCAGAAGCGATTACCGCTGACGATCCGGGAACCTTTGTCGTTAACTATCGCAATGAACCAGTCGGCCTGAGAATCCAGGATACGGCCACCGGTGGACAGGCGTCTGAGCAGGCTGGCGATCTGGCTTATGCACTTAAAACTTTCCGACTCGAAGATAAAGTTTCGCGCGCCTACAAGGTTTCGCGGGCGACGTTCGGTAGAGTAGACTCCAGCGGGAAACACGGGGTTCTTGACGCCCAGCCTCGCGAGGGGGACCGTATCGGCGGCATTGAGAATGTCATTGGGCGCGAGCCGACATGTTTTCCGAGGCCTTTGCAGGTCAAATTTGGCGGGCCAGCCATTCCTGAAAAACAGCAGGATATTTTTCAACAAAGTTTATGCCAGAAACCCTGGAGCGCATCTGCGACTTTTGCTGCGCCGCTCGCTGAAGATGGCGATCCCTTCACGCCGCTTCTGCGGGCCTATGACGCTGACCGTGTCAGAGTTAAGATCCAGGCTGGCGGTCATGAAGAGACCCACAACGCCTCTATCCATGGCGTGAAATGGTTGCAGGGCGGCTCCGGCTATGGCTTCGACTCAAGTTCTGGCTGGCGCAACAGCCAGCAGGCCGGGATTTCAGAGCAATTCACGTTCGCATCTCCACTGACGCCGTTCAGTAATGCGGATAAGAATAAAGCCCTCGTCAGATTAGAAAATCTGAAGAAAGCAAATCAGATCAAGGAAGGCTTCTTTGCAAGAATACTGAGATTTGTGGCCGAAGTTTTAAGAGGCATCCTGAACTATTTTGCATGGGTGCTAGGATTCCCGGTGGAAGAGACAGGCAATAGCAACGCCATCACGACCCAAGATGTAATTCTTCGCAAGCTTCGTGATTATCTTTACACAATTGATGCAAGTACGGAGGGTTACTGGAATGGCTCCTGGGGCCTGATGCGCTCATACTCTGAAAAGGGACGTAAAGATCTACAGATCCTGCCCAACGCCGATAAGACAGCAACTATATTTAGGCCTGTCGGCGTCTGTCCTGTGAACGGCATGGGAGTAACAGAAAATCTGCGTAAGTTCGATATCAGCGCGGTTCTGGCGAACGATGTGCTGGACAATAAGGTTGACGCGAAAATCGCGTCAGGCGCCTCTGTCCTATACGGTAAACTAAACCATCAAGGAAATGGCGTTCTCAACGGTACTCTTGTCTATAATCCTCGAAAAGTCGCCATTCGTGACGCACGCATCCCCGCCGACCCCGGGGATGGTCTACTGGAGCGGAGCTACGAAGGACACCCGGACGGGGTCCTGCACGATCCAACAGCCATCATGTATGTATATACGAGCGATCTTACGACAAAACCGGGAGCTCCCGACGCTTGTATGAAAAATGGAAAGGTCGAGCCGGACACAAAACTATGCCCTGGGACTTATCTTAGACTTAAGGACGATAAAGAATACAGAGCGCCTGTCGAACCGCTCGTGATGCGCGCCGCTGCTGGCGACTGTATTGAGGTGACGTTGCGAAATCTCATCGGTGAAAAAGGCGCACCTGACATATTAACATATCGCAAACTTGCGCCAGTCATCCCGCGTTTTCCCGATCAACCCGATGGAACCGTTCTTAATTCTAATCGCGTGCGTACCTCCAGCATCATTGGGTTGCATCCGGCGCTCGTCGCCTACGATATTGCCGCCGATGATGGAACGGCAGTTGGGGTCAATGATGATAGTCTTACCCTCGCCCTGCCAAATTCGGAGAAGGGCGCCGTCTCTTATCGTTGGTATGCCGGAGATATTAGTCTGAAGCCATTCGATAAAACTACTGGAACCTACCTTCCGGTTTATACCCCAGTCGAATTCGGCGCGGCCAATCTCATGCCAGCTGACAAAATCAAACAGGGACAAAAAGCGCTTGTCGGCGCCCTGGTCATCGAACCTGAGGGGGCGAAATGGACAGGTATGTCATGTAAGCCGGGAGCGGGAGAAAATTGCCTTGATACGGTGGCTGATCATCAGGGCTCCGGCGGCGATAGAGCAACTCGCCTCTCGACAACCGTTGTGAAACCTGACGGGCATCGTTTCAGGGATCTCGTTACGGTCTTTCAAGACGGTCTGACGCAGGTCTACGGCGATGGTAAACCCGTCGAGGGAATTACAGCAGAAGACATCGTAGCGGAGGACGCGCAAGACTCCGGTGCGATGGCGATTAATTACGGATCAGAGCCTTTATGGTTCCGCTATGGGCTTTTACCGCTTCTGCCCTTTACGGGGCCAAAGACGCCTGCTGGAGCCACGCCCATATCCTTCCGGGATGTGCCAAATGCGCATGAGGCTTACAGTGAGAGCCTCGCCTATAAAACCAAGGAAGATATTTTGCGAGAACAATTCGGCCGGGAGACGATAAAGGATCAGAGTGACCCAGCAATACGCTCGGTTCGAGTCAGCGGGGAGCCTGCAGTGCCGGTGCTTACTGCCATGGCGGGAGAAGAAATGCGGATGCATATTTTGCATCCAGTAGGAAATGCGCGCGGATCAGTCTTCAATCTGCACGGTCATGTATGGCAAAGAGCCCCCTACTACTGCCCGGGCGATGAGTACATAGGGATGAAAAATGTTTGCCCGGAAACAGGTTTTTTCCCAACCATTAATCGCTTTAAAGTTGGTTCCCGAGCAATAGGGGAGAATTCACTATCGATGTATATGGGCGGACAAGATTCCATAATGCCAGCTGCGCATTTCGATATCTTGCTTAAAAATGCTGGCGGTAAATTTAGAGTTCCGGGTGATTATCTATATCGAGATCAGGCCAGTTTAGGCAATCTTGCTGGCTTGTGGGGCGTCGTGAGGGTTCAACCGCCATCTGACACCCACTTAGAAAGTCGACGAGGGGATAACTAACTTTAGTGAACGCCTGTCTTATCTCCCGGTATCGTAAGCTAGCCTGCGCAGCGCTGACGATCGCATGGGTATGGCCAGGGACTGTATCTACAGCGCGTGCTGATTCCGAAGACTCTTCTGTGCAAAGCCCGGTGCAAAAGAGCATACAAATCGACTTCAGTGCGACGCCTTTGTCCAAGGCGTTGCCCGAGGGGGCCGGCGGACCTTTCGAGGAATTTGAAATTGCATTCACAATTAAAGACAGGGCGACCCAACAGCCGCTATCCGGAAAACGTCCCGGCGCCTGGATCGACAACAGCGGTTCGGTGTTTGGAGCACAAGCTGGCGGATGTAAACAAAAGATTGATAGCTATCTCAAGAGCTCGACAGGCGCGCGACCAATCGTTGATCTAACGAGTTATTACATACTTTCTTTTAATCGGGACCCAAGCATTTCAGTTATCGATCCTCTTGTCGGGATAACTGGCCGGAGTAATTTACTTGCCACGATCGCACTTTCAGGATCGCCGGGAGACTGGGCGAAGTCATCAGACGACAGCCGTATTTATGTTAGCATTCCTTCTGCCGGAAAAATCGCAATCATAGACGCCGAGTCTTTCAGGCTTCTCGAAGAGATCGAGGCCGGGGAAAGACCGATGCGTATCATGCTATCGGCCGATGCGCGGTATATTTTCGTTGCGAATGACGCCGATACTGATGACGCAGGTGGTCTGACGGTCATTGAGGAAAAAAGCCGCAAGATAGTGGCGCATTTCTCGACAGCGCGCGGACACCACGAAATGGCCCAATCGCAGAGCGGCGATCTACTATTTGTCAGCAATCGGGAGAAAGGCGATGTTGGCGTGTTTGACGTCGCAACCCTCAAGCTCGTTACACGCATCCCTACTGGCAAGACGCCGATTGCGCTGACTTATTCAAAATTGGCGCAAGCGCTGTATGTCGCAGATGGCGTCGAGGGTAAGCTGACTGTCATTGATGGACGTTCGCCTCGTATTCTTGCACATATCATGGCGCAACCGGGGCTCGGTCCGATCGCGATTGCGCCGGATGGTCGCTGGGCGCTCGTCATCAATACAAAGCAAAATCTTGTACATGTAATTGAAATAGCGACGAACAAAATTGTTCAAAATATTCCGGTCGGGGCGCGGCCCTATCAATTATTGTTTAGTGAGGCCTTTGCCTATGTCGTTTCGCTCGACAGTGAGCGGATCAATATGATTTCGCTTAGAGAAATAGGCAAGCCATCGACGCAGCAGACCAGTTCTTTCGCCGCTGGAGCTTTGCCTCCAGCCGAAGCTCCGCAGCTTGGTCCAGGCTTCTCCATCGCTCGGGCAATTGACGATGCGGCGGTCATTGTCGCTAATCCAGCCGAGAAAATGATCTATTACTATATGGAAGGCATGCTAGCGCCTTCGGGTAGTTTTCTTAATCCCGGTAAAGAAGTTCGATCGGTGGGTGTGATTAATCATGGTCTTAAAGAGCGCGCGCCGGGATGGTATTCAGCCCGCGTTCGACTTCCTGCTGGGGCGGATTACGACGCGGCGATCATGGTTGGGTCAACATATCAATGTTTCCCGTTGCATGTTGTAGAACAGTTGAGATCACCATCTGCTGTCACGCAAATAAACTATCTTGAAGCGCCAGATGTTTTGTTAGGAAAAGAAACAGCTCATTTTCGCTTCAGGTTAATCGGGAATAAAAAATCAGTAACCGCCGCGACCGCCAAGGTCATTTGCTTTTCTACCACTGGCGCAAGATCGCGATATGAATTTTTGGCGGAGGAAATCATAGATGGCGTTTTCATGGCGCATGTGAGTGGCCTGAAACCCGGCGCCTACTACCTGTATGTTGAGGCGCCAGCATGGGGTGTTAACCATGGCGATCACCCTCCGATAAACCTGCTCGTCAGAACTGATGAATAATCGTTACATGAAACCATGAGACTGCTTTCTGGCCTGTAAAAGTAATGTGTCCTCCATGAACTACTGAGTCTTGGGGGCAAATTGTGCGCCGCACTACAATCCTTCAAAAAATATAAAGATAAGATCTATTTTTCAGAAAAGACGTTCCGGTTTTGAGCCCTTGGCTAATACCGCTATCAATATATATACCTGACATTACATCTATTCACCTGTGCCGACATGGTGTTGGCGGCTTATCAGTTTGGAGCGGAACGTCAGCATGTGGACGGAGCTACGAAACCTTAGGGACGACATAGATTACGGCACGCCTCCGCGTGACGGCCTGCTCGTTACTCTTGAAATTGATGGCGAGACTGTGAGCGTGCCCCACGGCAGTTCAATCATGCTGGCCGCAACGACAGCTGGGCGACCCATACCAAAACTATGCGCCACGGATACGCTGGAGCCATTTGGTAGCTGTCGTGTTTGTTTGGTCGAAATAGAGGGACGCGGCGGATATCCCGCAAGCTGCACAACCCCTGTTGCAGAGGGCATGAAGGTTAAAACTCAGACAGACACCCTCAAAAAAATCCGTAAGGGAGTGCTGGAATTATACTTGTCGGACTTTCCGCAGAGCGAGATTGAAGGGGGGTGGAGCGAATTCCATCAAACTATCCAGGCGGAACGCGTAACTACCCACCCATATGACGGCAGCAGTAATCATTTTAATTCGCCTATAGACTCTTCTAATCCCTATTTTCTGTTCGACCCGACGAAATGCATCGTATGCAGCAGATGCGTGCGCGCCTGCAGCGATATACAGGGAACCTTCGCGATTACTATATCGGGAAGAGGGTTCGGATCGAAAGTAGTCGCGAGTCAAGACCAGAACTTTTTCGAGTCCGAATGCGTGAGTTGCGGGGCCTGCGTTCAGGCCTGTCCCAGTCATGCACTTGTTGAAAAAAGCCTCTTTGAGGGAGAATACGCCCATGCCGAATCCATTGAAGCCTGAGAAATCAGTTGTCACAACCTGCGCCTACTGCGGCGTTGGTTGCGGCTTCAAGGCTGAAACCCTTAAGGGCAAAATCGTACGAATGACGCCCTGGAAAGAAGGCAAGGCAAATCATGGCCACAGCTGCGTGAAGGGACGCTTCGCATACGATTACTACAATTCGCCTGACAGGGTGCGTGCGCCGATGGTCAGAGCGTCAATTGACGATCCATGGACGCCGGTCGGCTGGGACGAGGCATTTGCGCATATATCCCGTGAATTCAAGCGCATTCAGGGAAAATACGGCGTAAAATCTATCGGTGCAGTTTCTAGCTCACGTTGTACGAACGAAGAGATTTTTCTTGTTCAGAAATTTGCGCGAGCAGTTCTTGGCAATAATAACATTGATAATTGTGCTCGTATTTGCCATTCACCGACGCAGTTCGGGTTGACCAACACGATCGGCTGGGGCGCAGCAAGTCAACACTTTGACTCCATTCTTCAATCGGATGTCATCATGGTTGTTGGCGCCAACCCAACCGAGGGGCATCCGGTATTCGGATCATTAATGAAGAGGCGTATTCGTCAGGGTGCAAAACTCATTGTTATTGATCCGCGGCGCACCGAAACCGTTGAGTCAGCACATTGCAAAGCAGATGTTCATCTGCCGATCCGACCAGGCACAAATGTCGCGATCCTTGATAGCCTTGCGCATGTGATTGTAACAGAGAAGCTCTACAATGAGAGCTTTGTTAAGGCGCGCTGTGAAGTCCACGAGTTTGAAAATTGGAAAAAATTTGTTTCCTCGGAGAAGTATTCGCCGGAGACGATCGGACCTCTCGCCGGCGTCGATCCTGAAGATATCAGACGTGCCGCGCGACTGTATGCGAGTGGTCCGAACAGCTCCATTTATTACGGTCTTGGCGTTACCGAACATTCTCAGGGTTCAACGGGCGTGATGTGTCTCGGCAACCTAGGGCTTGCCTGTGGTATGTTAGGCAGAGAAGGCGTTGGAGTAAACCCGCTCAGAGGCCAGGGAAATGTGCAAGGAGGCAGCTGCCTGGGAAGCTGGCCACATGTTTTCAGCGGCTATCGGTTTGTCACCGACGAGACTACTCGCAAGAGCTTCGAAGCCGAATGGGGCGTGCCCCTTGATCCAGAACCTGGCCTGCGTCTCCCCAATATGCTCGACTCCGCCGTGGCGGGATCGTTCAAGGGCATGTACATCATGGGAGAAGATCCCGTTCAGAGCGACCCAAACCAGCACCATGTGATTGCTGCCATGAAAGCGATGGAATGCGTCGTGCTTCATGACCTCTTCCTGAACGAGACCTCTAAATACGCGCATGTATTCTTACCTGGATCGTCCTCACTAGAGAAAGACGGCACTTTTACCAACGCCGAGAGGCGCGTATCTCGCGTGCGCAGGGTCGTTGAACCGATAGCTGGTTATGAAGATTGGGAAATCACCGTTAAACTCATGAATGCTATGGGATACGATATATCCTATGATCATCCGGGCGAGGTGCTGGATGAGATTGCCCGCCTTTCGCCAGCCTATCGTGGCATGAGTTTTGATCTCATAGACCGGGTTGGTTCTGTGCAGTGGCCTTGCGATGAAAATGCGCCTGAAGGCACGGAAGTTTTGCATCGAGAAAAATTTCCGAGAGCCAATGGCCTCGGCACATTTATGTTAACGGAATATGTTCCGACGGCCGAGCGGATATCCGATAGATATCCGTTAATGCTGACGACAGGACGTATACTTTCACAATACAATGTAGGCACACAAACTAGACGAACGCCAAACTCTCTCTGGCACCCTGAGGACGTACTGGAAATCAATCAGCAAGACGCCGAAGCCCGCGGGCTCAAGGATGGCCAGTGGATAAAACTCTCCAGTCGCTTCGGACAAACTGAACTGCGCGCCAAAATCTCCTCGCGCGTCAATCCCGGCGTCGTCTACACGACCTTCCATCACGCTAAGTCGAAAGCTAACGTCGTGACGTCGGATCTCTCAGATTGGGCGACGAATTGTCCAGAATATAAAGTAACAGCGGTGGATGTGACCCCAACCAATCGCCCCGAAGAGTCAAGCTCGGATAATGCCCGGGATGTGCGGGCCAGGCATCTGGAGCCGGCAGAATGACTATGAACCAAAATACTGAAATTGCGCAATCATCGATCATGGCAGAGGATCGGATTGTTGCCATGGCTAAACAGATCGGAGATTTCTTCGCCCCCTATCCACCAGAACGACGCACGGAGGGCGTTCGTAACCATCTTCGAACCTATTGGGATCCCAGGATGCGTGAAGCACTTTTTGAGCTAATAGACGCCGGTAGTTCAGAATTGCCCCAGCATATCATCGAGGCGGCTACATTTTTGCGTCAGGATAAAAATGGCAAACCTGGGTACTACGGTCCTCCTAAAGCTTGAAATCTCTCGCGCCTGAAAGAACTGTTTTACCTTTTAGCAGATCGAAACCTTGTCTCCTGATTGATCGTAACAAGGCCCGACTAAAGCGGTGTATGCCTAGGTGCGGGAATGCGACCTATCCAGGGTCTCCTGACATTTCGCGCGACCATCCTGATAAGCTGCGGCCTCTGTTTTCAAAAAATTTGAAGGGACGAACACAAAATAGTGGAGCTCGAACGCGATATTGGCGAAAATGATAGCGATATGTCTGGGAGTAATTGATCAGCTTATGGGGTGGATTATCTTTATTAGCAGCAATTGGATACCCCCAACAACTGGAACCCAAAATTAGTGACATTATTGCATAAGCCGGTGATGGCATTCTTGTAATTGGTCTTCCGGTCCTTTTTGCTCGTATCAATGCCAACAAGTAATAATTAAAGAACATGCTTTAGAGATCGAGCATTAGGAACTATTCATGTGTGAAGTTTGGGCCGTCTGAATAATTCTTTTCGATGATAGATCATTAAACTCTTTCTGAAAACTGCCCTGATCCGTTATGTCGTATTAAACTCCGTAAAAATAAACCACTTCTCCTTTGTCATCGAATAAAAGTTTTATATTCAGACGATTGAAGAATAACTCCCCATTTTATATAGTTTCTTAGAGTGATCTCTACAGGCTCTCCCTTTTTGATCGCTGCTCATTGTTTATCTAACACTGGCTGAGATTGATCACTTCCCTGGAGACAGCGATTGCTACGACCAACGATCTCCTTTTGAGGATAACCACAAATGTCTTTGAAAGCTTTGTTAGCATAAACTATAGGTTAATCATCAATGTCAGGATCTATCAGAGTAACTCCATTCACAAACCTATCAAGAATTTGCGTCAATACACGGGGAATGACACCGTTATCTTTTAGCACGATAAACATGATTAGTCTTCGAGATGTTTGTTCAGTTCAGGTAAGATTAAGCCTGATGGGAATCAAGCAGTATTTGAACGTTTTCTACGGTTTGCGCTGCTCCATCGTGGAGAGCTGTTTTAATTAGTTTTAGTAAAGGTCTCATGACAAGACCAATTTCTCTGAGTTCAAATGTAAAGGCAATCTGTGTCTCGTTACCTTTGTTCGAAGATTCATAAGACGAACGAAAAGGTTCTGACATGCCGCAAATCTCTAATTCATTGTTTGAGACAAACTTGGTCACATCGAATAGAGTTTCACTAACGATCCTTCGATCTCTGGTAGCTTGCCTGCACTTGGCGCCTAGCTGAATTTACGGAGGGGACAACTGTTCCAACTCAACGACTTGCTGACGCTATTTTTGATAACCCTCAAAGAAGTAGTGGGCAATGATGTGATAAACACTAGTAATTGACTAGCTGACCATGCTTTCGACGCGGCCTTTTTTGGGTCCAGAACTTTTTAAGCCGAACATAGTCTCAATCTCCCGTAGGTTTTGCGTTTTCATTAATGAAAACAAAGACCTGGGTCATGTCAGCTTCATTTAGACAGCATTAGACTGCTTAACCAATAAACACCTTGATTTGTTTTAGTCGAGCGACATTTGAAAAAGGAAAGAGGCTTGTTATTCTTTGTTGCGGTGCAGCAAGTTTGGTGAGCAGGCAGTTTCGATTTTCCCGATGGAGGGTTAAATGTCGCAATCGTATGGAATAGAGGGCTACTTGTTTGCAGGTGCTGTAATATTGTTTATCATTCTTCTTATTCTCGAAAAAAAATATCCTTACATGCCGATTCCCAAGGAGGCGTTAAAAGCTTCTTTTAAAACAAATACGGGAGCCTTTCTGGTCAATAATTTAATTATGAGCGTGCTTTCGCTCTCCAGTCTTGTTCTTGTTGCCTCGAACTATTCGCATTATGGCCTGTTGGGCAGCATGCCTGACGGACCAGTAAAATGGATACTTAGCTTTATCCTTTTTGATTTTGCAGTTTATGTCTGGCATTACATGGGACATAAGTATGAGTGGATTTGGCGATTCCACAAAATTCATCACAGTGATAAAAGTTATCACGTGACGACAGGACTCCGCTTTCACGTGCTGGATCAAGCGATTGAGGTCCTGATTAAATGTATTTGTGTCGTAATGTTTGGCGTGCCTGCGAGCATCGTCGTTGTGTGTGAGCTGGTACGTATGTTTTTCGTCCTTTTCCACCATGGTAATTTTACATTTCCCGGAGAGAAGTGGGTATCTTATCTGATCATCACACCCTATCTTCACCGAGCTCATCATTCTACATTGCGTGAAGAGCATGACAGCAACTATGGTATAGTTTTGTCGGTGTGGGATCAATTGTTCAGAACTCGTAAAGAACTCGTCCCTGCAACCATAGGTCTGGACTTGATAGAGGCGGAAAATCTTGTTCAGTTATTCAGCCTGGCCTTCTTGACAGAGAGAAAAATGGCGAAATTCCTCCATCTTGTCCCGCGAAAGAAATAAGGTTTCAAATCACACTTCAGGTTTTAACATGCTTCAATCCTGATGCATGGGCGCTCATCCCGCAGTCAGGCTTTAACCTGCGCTACGAAATTATACCTGAGTGTTGACCCTCGTTGATACAGGATAGAAAAATTGCTTCAAAAAGTTCAACATAAATCGAGTTCAATCTATCACAGAAGGATCATACATCCGCTTTTTGTTCGGATTACCCATTGGATTAATGCATATGCAACAATAGCCATGCTGATGAGCGGTATGCGTATTTATAATGCTTCTCCGTTGTATGAATTTAGATTTCCTCCGGAATTAACTCTTGGAGGTTGGCTTGCTGGAGCATTGTCATGGCACTTTGCCATAATGTGGCTTCTGGTAGTTAATGGTATTGCATACTTGCTTTATGGAATTTTCTCGGGACATTTCATTCGAAAGATGCTCAATATTGGAGCAATGTCTGCTTATAGGAATATTAAATTAGAAATGAAATATCTATTGCTTCATGGCACTGGAGAATACAATCTTATTCAAAGACTTCTTTATGTAATTGTCATATGGGATGTTATCCTTTTGTTTTTTTCCGGTGTAGCAATATGGAAGCCCGTGCAATTTCATGGCTTAACTGACTACCTTGGAGGATATGATCAAGCTCGCCACATTCATTTTTATGGCATGGTTGTCTTGGCTATTTTTACGATTATACACGTCGTTTTGGCCTTCGCCATAAAAGGCACTATAAAATCAATGTTCACTGGGAGATTAACTAAATCTCAGATTGAGAAATTAGAACGAAGATGACTACAAAAAAAATTATTATCCATCCCTGAAGGTTTTAAGACGGCAATTATAACTTTTTGAAAGACGTGCTTTCCTAAACATACGCTATCCATTGGGTTTCTCTCATTTTTGTCAGAATGCACCCTCAAGGACGAAGATGCTATGAATAACATATTATGATCAATGCCTAAATGGAAAGGTAATCCCCCCGGAAATTAACGGGGTATAAAAGTAGAATTTTCTCGGCAATGTAGACGAGGAGATTTGATATGAAGATTGGTCGTTTCAACGAACACCAGATACTTGGGATTTTAAAGCGGGCTGAAAGCGGCATTCCGGTTTCAGAGCTTTGCCGGGAACACGGCATGAGCAGCGCCTCGTTTTACAAATGGCGAGCGAAGTATGGAGGCCTCGACGCCTCGATGATTTCCCAAATGAAGGCGATGGACGATGAGAACCGCCGATTGAAGAAGATGTTTGCGGAGCTCAGCATGCAAAAT
>JBIIJP010000025.1:0-27414 GCA_044233645.1 Methylocystis sp.
CGGCTCCCGAGCGCCCCTGTGGCGGAATTGGTAGACGCGCTCGACTCAAAATCGAGTGCCGCAAGGCGTGCTGGTTCGACTCCGGCCAGGGGCACCAGTGACCATATCACAGACAGTCACTGAGCATCACTTTAGTCAAAAATTCAGTATCTTAACTCGACGAACCCGTCGCCGGGGGTCGCCGTTTGTCGCCGGTATCCAACAAATATGTTGGTATGATAGTTGGACCAAATCGATGCCAACCGGGGCGATACCAACAATGCCGCTCTCTGACGCCAAGTGCCGGAACACTAAGCCGGGCCCCAAAGTCATCAAGCTATCGGACGGGGGCGGACTACAGCTCTGGATCACCCCAAACGACAAGCGCTACTGGCGGCTGGCCTATCGGTTTGAGGGCAAGCAAAAGGTTCACGCCATCGGGTCTTACCCCGAGATTGGCCTGAAGGACGCCCGCGAGGCACGGGACAATGCGAAAAAGCTTCTTGATGGCGGTGCAGACCCTGCCCTGTCCCGTCGTCAGGCGAAAGCTCACGCGCTCGTTTCGTCCGGCAACACCTTCGCGGTGATCGCCGATGAATTGATCGGGAAGAAGGAGCGGGAGGGCAAGGCCGCCAAGACTATTGCCAAGCTCAGGTGGATGAAAAGCCTTGCGGACCCCCTTCTCGGCGCCCGGCCAATCACCGAAATTAGCGCGCGGGAGGTGCTGGCGGTCCTTTTGACAATAGAGGCGCGCGGGCAACATGAGACGGCGCGCCGGCTTCGCGCCGTCATTGGTGAGGTCTTCCGCTACGCCATCGCGACAGATCGGGCGGAAAACGACCCCACCGGTGCGCTCAAGGGGGCCTTGGTGACGCCAAAGGTCACGCATCGGGCGGCGATCGTCGACGAAAAGGGCTTTGGCCTCTTGCTGCGGTCAATCTGGGATTATCAGGGCCAGCATGAGACCCGGATTGCCCTTCAAATGCTGGCGCTTACCTTCGTGCGCTCTGGCGAACTCAGAAACGCCACGTGGGCAGAATTCGACCTCGAAAAGGCCGTGTGGTCGATCCCCGCCGGGCGCATGAAAATGAAACGGCCTCATCGAGTCCCGCTGGCGCGACAGACCATCGCCCTCCTTGAGGAACTGCGGCGGGTCTCCCGCAGGCGCGGCGAGCTCCTCTTCCCCGGCCAGCGCGCCTACGATAGGCCGGTTTCTGACAACACCTTTAATGCCGCCTTGCGGCGTCTGGGCTATGACAAAGATCAGGTCTCGGCTCACGGGTTTCGCTCCTCGGCCTGCTCGATTTTGGGAGAAAGCGTCCTTTGGAGCGTCGACGCGATCGAGCGCCAACTCGCTCATATCGAGGCCAACAGCGTGCGCCGAGCTTATGCACGGGCCGATTTTTGGGAAGAGCGGGTCAAGATGATGCAATGGTGGGCAGACAAGTGTGAGGAGCTTATGAACTATTGCCGGCCGCGCCATGAATCCCCGTCGTAGAGCGTCGGGCAACAAAAAACGCCCTGGCCGTACATCCGGGCTCAGGGCGTTTTAGGATCAGACATGATCGCGAGGCCCATAGGCTACACGGTGAAAGAATCGACTGCAACGGCCCTCCGGGGCTCATGAGGTGCCTTCGAACCTTCTGGGTCGAGGACAAGGCCGGGTAGCGCTCCTGATCTCATGCCGAGCAGGGCGCTAATCTAGGTAAACCGACTGAGGTCGAGACTGTCCGCAGGCGGCGGACTCGTCTCCGCCCCTTGCTGATGGATTCTGGGCGGAAGGTTTCGAGGCGCTTGTTGGCGGTCTATGCGATGACCTGATGCGTTTGCATAAGCGGATGGCAACCGAATTGAAATTGAGCGCCGGCGCGGTTTGATAGTTTCGGAATTTGATTTGATCGGACGGATACGTGTAATTCTAAAACCCATGAGATCCCCCCCCCCGAATTGTCCGCATTATCTTCCTCTGTTCAAGATTTTCTCTTAAATCCATCTACAACCCAAAAATACGCAAAAGCTAATATTGGTAGCCCACATGGTATAAGAGGTAATGCCATCAAGCTATCGTTAATTTTGTGTTTGTATCTATCACGTAGATTGATAGCTTCGTAGAATAAATCCTCTGTCGAGTCTCCCAGGTATTTTTCTAGCAACTCATCAACTTTTTTTTCATTTTGATTGTTGCGGATATCCTCTAACTTATGCAAATGAGTTGTTCCCCAATCCCTCCAATTGCAATAGAGAATATATGAAGTGTAGGTTTGGTAAGAAAACCATAAAATCCACGGAATTGCTATAAGTAAATATATACGTATAAGGCCCGTTCGAATGTTTTTAGGTGGCAGTGTCATTATACGACGCTCCGATTTATATTGAATATTTATAAGTAATTGCTTATCCTATTGCCAAAATTTCCCCTTTTGGTTCTGATTAAACTTTTATTTATTTATCATTTGATAATTTTGTAGCTTGTTTAAGCAATCATCTTTTGTTAAATCTAAATTATACATTGGAATTTGCCATTCATATAGGCTGTCATAATGAGATTTTTCAATATTATTTTTGAACAATCTCTCCGACTCAATACGTTTAATTAATTCCTCCGTTAGAGCATCCGCGTCTTGACGCGTTTCAGAGTCTTTGAAATTAACTTGGCCCCAGATTTCAGAAACGGCCATGATACCTCGCTCTGTGAATAAACCGAGAGTGTCCATCGCTTCTGCTTGGTTGAGTGATGCCGGCGGGAAACTCCATCCAAAATCCATTTTGAAGGAAAATGGGGCTGACCAATTAAGAGTCCCGTCATAATGCTGCTCTATATCTACATATAGTTTATTTTCTCTATTATAATCAATTCTATTTGGAAGGATATATTCGTTATAATCTCCTTCAAGGTAATGTGATTTGAGTTCTGGCTCAATATATTCCCTTAATTGAATAAGGCTTGGAGCGCACCAATGCGCTGCATTCGCATATATTAATCTTGAACGATGGTCATAAAACCATCTCATCAACTTTCCTGTCATTTCTCCCAATAAATTCGCCGGACAGCGAACAATATCCATTAGTATTAAAACTTTAGCAGCTTCTTCCTTCGCCAAGCCCTCTAAAACATCAGCCTCTCGCGGGAATTTTTCAAGTTTGACCTTTGCTTCCCAATACCCTTTGCTACTTGCTAGTATTCTCGGTAGTCCTTCAGCTATGAATTTTAATCTTTTAATATTTTCCATTTGAGCGATTTGTCTCCCCCTCTTCAATCCAATTTTCACGTTTGTCAAAGGCATATTCTCTACTTTTTTCATTATGCCCACTCCTCGGCCTTTAATTGAAATTAAAAAATCATCTTATTCTCAAAAGACTAAATTGAATAACTATTTCTCGCTACTAAGTGCTGGCGTGATCGACCGAGGAGCGCCGTCTGCCCGCGTCAAACAGAATCACCCCTCGGCAGGGGGCAGGGCGATGGCTTGGGGGCTCTGTTGCCTCTGCGGAGACTCGAGCCGCGAGCAAATACATCCGGCAGTGGGGCGTCGCTTAAGTGGCCGTGGGCCGCCGTGGCGTCGGGCAGGACCGTCATGACACCGTCGCTACGAGAGGAAAAATCTAACACAGCCCCGCCGGTCTAACATGTTTACCGGGCCAGGGCGGTCTGCCGGCGCATTACAAAGGCGCCTGAGGCTCGCTTGCCAAGAAAGCGCTGGGGCAGGACTTCCGCCGCACTGGCGCCGACGGCCCGCACAAGTCTCCCGTGACACTATCGACCCAATGGGTCGACCCGAGCGGTTACTAACCGCAATCGTGGAAACGGGCCGCTATGACAAGCTTGCGGGGCTTGGTCTAGTCTGTGACGTCACGCTGGCGCAGCACCCGCGCCGCCGCCCATGCCGTGCGCAGGCATTGGCCAAAGCTCCAATCGAGCCTAAGCCATCGCCCGTCACGAAAACGCTTGTGAGCGATCTGCATGATGGCGGCGCGGTCATAGCGCCCCCGATCGTCAATGAGCTGGCGGCGGGGCAAGGTCAGTAAGGATCGATGCGAGGAGTCGACGATCCGCACTGGCGCCGGTGACGATTTCAAGATCGCCGGCCATCGCCACGTTGAGAGCGAGGGCTTTCACCCGAAGCCCCTCGATGCTTGCCGCCGGCAAAGCGGATATATCGCCAATGAGACGCCAGAGACGGCTATGCGCCTCCTCGAAAGCGGTTTCGTCTTCGTCGGAATAATTACTCGCCTCACAAGCGTCCGCTGCGGTGTCGCGCGCTGCAATCGCTGTGTGAAGATCGGCAGCGAGAATGCGCCAATCGATTTCCTTTGTGATAGAATGATCATCAGCCATGGCGTGTGACTCCAGTTGCGCCTGTGGTCAGGGCGTCGATTGTGTAGAGGCACAATCGTCGCCCGGTCTTTTATGAGCACGCGAATAATTTCACGTTCGGATTTTTCGTCAACAAAAAAGAGGCTGGATGCGTCATGCTTTCGCGTTGGAGGCGTCCAACTAATTTTTTATAAAGCCGTGTTTTAGATGATTTAACGCAATTTCAAACGTCGAATATTTTCGAGTGATATTTTTTAGATCCTATCGGTTTCGACGTTCAATCGCCCATGAAGGAATCGAATTTCCCGGATAGCGGTCGACCCCACCGTTACGAATTCCGTAAGATCGGGTTCCGTTGCGTCCAGTTGTTTCAACATAGCCATTATCACACGTTTGGACGCTGCGGCCTTCAATGTTCTGAATTTTGCAATCTCCCGCAATGGCGGGCGATACCAGAAAAAAACATCCAACTACGGTAATTAACTTATTCATGGCTTTAACTTCTCTCGAAAGCCTCTTGGCAGGGTTAAGATAGATTAAAGGCCGATCCGGCACAATGGCATCTTCTGTTACGTAATTATTCACTGTTATCATCATCATCTTCAAATATTTCAGCGGCCTTGTCATAGGCTTTATGAATGAGATGGAAAACATGTTTCCACTCATGAAAACCTCTGGAAAAGACATGAGCTGCCATCATCTCTTGAACAACCCTTTCTTGCCCTTGCGCGGCAAGTCCAATAAAAGGGCGCGGTGGTATTTTTGATGTTCCGAGCTCCTGATAAAGTGCGATTTTGGACGCTGAGCCGACATAGCCGACGACTTGATCGCCTTCGTGTATTGGCGCAGTCCACTCAATTGAGTCTCGCAAATCTCCCTCACGTAATAAGGGCGCTGGCACTCTGTATCCTTGCCGCTCTTTGTCAGCTAAAGTGGACGCGGCAAGACCGGGCCAAAATGGGTTTTCCTTACCAATAAGCGCCTTTGCTTTTTTTGTGATGTGTTTGCAGCCCTTCACAATTGCTTCTTCTTCGGCTTCTTTAAATCTGGAGTTAGCCGCAAGCAACATCGCCGCAAAGTCGCTTAATGAGTTTTGCATTCTCTTGGCCCTTCATCCATCGTGCTATACAGCAACATTGATAGAGCTATTTTGGATCCTCTAATGATCTGAGGGGACTCTCCCATTTCCTTCAACTTAATTTCAAGATTGCCGCATTCTCTTTGTATTTTTTGCGCGCGATGAATGGGGGAGATTTCGTCAATTTCATAGATTACTTTTGCAAGATGATCGGCCCCCAAAACTAATTTTACAAAATGAGTTACCACGTCAAGCGCGGCCCGGCTTTCAGGTGATGAAAATGGTTTGCCGGTCATGGATCACCTGTTTATCAGGACCAATAATATGGCGGACGCCGAGGGATGATCCCCGCAGGGCACGGCGCCCGCCTGCCTGCTCACTCTTACGCGGCAAGCGTTCTTGGGTCTTGGTTAACTCCGGTTTCGCTGCGCAGTTGCATCAGAACAACCTCAGTGGCCGCCATGACCACCCCGCAAGCTTCCTCGAGGATGGCTATTTCATCCAATCTCGCCCCGAATTTTTCCTGCATTATGCGCGCCAGCAATTCGTCATGAAACTCTTGGCGGACATTCAACAGCCATGCCGGAACATTGAGAACGGCCTCGATCAGCAACGGCTCATCGGTATCGATTAACAGGGCAATCTTGTCTGGTTCGTTTTTGGCGCGGAACCAGTCGCGCGCTTCCTGTTTCAAGCCTAGGGAAAAGTTCGAGGCGTCACGGATTGAGCTCGCCATGCGATCACGCTCTGCGGCGAGGGATTGCAGCTCTTTCTTGGTTTTAGTCTCGATCGATCCGAGATGTTCAAGCACGCCGCCAGCAAGGATTTTGCCGATTTTTTGCGTGCGGCCTGTTTCCGAAAGAGTCGTATCGACGCGAACCTCGCGCACCTTCACCGCAAAGCCTTCGACAATACCGAACAGCGTTCGAACATCATCGGTAAAACGCGAAGGCGCGCCGGCCGGAATGCGAGGGAGTAAATTATTGACCGTCATATTTACATCCTTTCCGTATCTCGTAAAAGTTTATCATGTTTCGAAGTTTTTTGCATTGTGCATCTAAAGCCTGAGGGGAGTAACGATCATTCGTGCTCCCTGCCCTACAAGCATCAATTCTGAAAGCGCCCAAACCATTGCGTCGGCACGATCAGGCGACCCGCCGCCGACATAGCCATCGGGCGTCATCGCACAAAGCTCATCCTCGAGCTCTGACAGGTTCGGCGCCATCGATACCCGCCCTTGTTCAAACAAAGCCGCTACGGGCTCAGCCCGCGCGATTTTGCCACGCGAAGCGACAACCTCCCGAAAGGCGCATAATGGATCCGCTGTTTTGATGACATGCTGGACCATCGCCCCTCCGAAATTCCTTTCCGCGACGATACGATCGGCCTTCCATCGATGATAAGCCGCAACGGCCTTCCTGCCCCAGCCGGCGGGGGAGTCCTTGCAAGTGCAATCCTCGAGCACATAGCCGCGCCCGTCGTCGCCGAGCCCAGCGACAACAATGCCGATCTTGTCCGCACCAGCGTCACCGGAGTTGCGCGCCCCGGAAGGATCGACGGCGACCACAACGCGGCGGAAATTTACCCGGGCCAGGGCATTCTCTGACATGCGCGCCGCGTCAAGATTCTCGCGAGACCAAAGCGCCCCGGGCACGTCCTCGAGCAATTCGGCGAGCAGTTCTTGCCGGCCAAGCCGCGTCCCCTCGTATTGCCGAACGATTTGCGAGAAGAATGACGGCGCAAGATTTGCCCGGTTGTCGTATGTAGATCCTCGCGTGATCGCCACGTCCTGCCCATTCCGGGCGATCAGCTCTTTCAAGAGCTTTGTCGGGCGCGGCGTAGTCGACACAAAGCAACGCGGATGCGCGCCCAGACGCAAGCCCATCATCGCCATATCCCATGTCTGGCGATCAGATTTCCACGCCGCCAACTCATCGGCCCAGAGAGCTGAGTGCTGCGGGCCGCGAAGCCGGTCAGGTTCTTCGGAGCTGAAAAGCGTCGCTTGCGCGCCGTTCGGCCACGTCAGGCGGCGTTTACTCGGTTCGTAATCGGGGCGATTCCAGTTCGGGGCGATCGCCAGAATGCCGGACTCTCCTTCGACCATGGTATCCCGGGCGTCCGCCGCCGTCGGCGCGATGAGGGCAATGCGCCCATGCGTGACCGTCAGAGATTGCACCCATTCCGCGCCAGCGCGCGTTTTCCCTGCCCCGCGCCCGGCGAGATACGCCCATATCGACCAATCGCCAGCCGGCGGGAGTTGTTCGGGCCGGGCCTTCAAGCTCCAGTCATCGGAGAGCGCGGCCGCGAGACGGGCGAAGGGTCTAGACATGCGCACCCCCATTGTGCGGGGTGACGTCGATCATCGAAGGAAGCGCTGCAGGCGGGCCAGCGGGCGGCGCTGGTGAGTATTTCTTATCGAGGCGGGCACACAGGGCCACGATGGCGTCGCGTGCCTCAGGATGCGCGCGGCAGACCTCGATCAGCCCGTGCTGCAATTCGATGAACGGCGGAGACGTGAGGATCGTCGTTGAATTGTTGACGGTGATGATCGCGCTTGCGGCTTGCGTGATCTCGCCGGATGCGGTCCCGAGCTGGCGCAAAACGCGCAAGATCGCCGTCGACAGGGACGTGACCGCCGCCGTGTCACCGGCGCGGGCGGCCTTGTCGAGAAAATTGAAAAGCGTCGACCTCAGCACTTTCAAATGATCGAGCACGCTTCCTTGTTCTTGTGCCGCAACAAGGGCTAGGTCGGCGAGCGCGGCCGGGCCGATCAGATAGCTGGCGAGCGTCTCAGGGTCGACGTGGCGGGCCATGTGCCGGTGAACGGCATATCGATTGACCTGAAACTTTTCGGCGAGCCGGTCGAGTGACAGCCCGCCGGCGCTAAGCATTTCGATCCGGGCTCGCTCGGGATGGCGGCAAACCGCGCACCGGCGGAAACCCGCTTTCGGGACGCCGCGAGTCATGAGCGGCCCTCCCGGCGCACAAGTTCATCGACTGTGACGTGACGGAATATCGGGAAGTTCAGAACCGGGCCGCAGGCGTCCAAAAGTCGCCACAGGTCGGCGTCGCCGCCAGCGGCGCACCTTTGGGCGGCATCGGGCCCCCAGTCGGCGATTTCCGCGCGGATGGCGTCGATCAGGCGACGGGAAAGGTCGTCACGCGGGACTAACTGAAAAATCTTTGTCGAGCTTTTCCGGCGGGTTTTTTTCATCAAAATCGGCCGCAATTTTCTGTTTCACAAATTTGATCCGTAGAATCTTCGATAATCTACAAATTGCAAGCGTAAATATGCAGTGTCGACAATATCGAAACCAATAAATTTTGGGCTGACTCTTGCATTATCCCGTCAAGTTTGTATTTTTATCTCAAGAATTAAATACGGATATGAGGGATTTTCCCATGTCACAAAAGGAATTGACGAAGGCTGTGGCCTATCTGCGCACGTCTTCCGCGACCAATCTCGGGGAGGGCAAAGACTCCCAGCGCCGCCAGCTTGCCGCCATAGAGGCTTACGCCGAATCCGCCGGCTATGTGATCGTCGACACCTATTCCGACGACGCCGTGAGCGGGGCGGACGCTGTAGACACCCGGCCGGGTTTTTCCGCCATGATGAACCGCATTCTGTCGAATGGAGTGCGGACGATCATCGTCGAAACCGCCAACCGCTTCTCGCGCGATTTGATCGTTCAAGAGACGGGTTACAGTCTCCTGCGCAGCAAGGGCGTGGCGCTGATAGCTGCGGACAGCCCCGACAGTTTTACTGGCGACACCCCGACAGCAACCATGGTCCGCCAAATCCTTGGCGCCGTCGCACAATTCGAGAAGGCGGCGCTTGTCTCGAAACTCGCCGGCGCCCGCGCCCGGAAGAAAGCCGAAACCGGGAAGTGCAGCGGCCGCAAATCCTATGCCGAGACCGCGCCTGAAATGGTCGCGCTGGCGAAGAAGCTGGCCCGATACCCCGTGGCGGGACAGAAACGGACGCTTAGGGCGATTGCCGATGAGTTGGCGGGGGCAGGATACCTCCAGAACGGGAAGCCCTACAGCGCCGCCGCCGTGGCCAGCATGATCCGCCCAGCCAAATGATCCGCCGCGCCGGTTTCTGATCGCCTTGGCCCAGACATAACCCGCCGGATCGCCTCCCGGCGGGTTTTTTCGTGGCCGGCGACGGGCTTGGCGGCGGGCGGGGCGCGAATTTTCGATGTTGCGAAAATGAAAGAGCGGCGTGGCGTTTCTCCCTCCCCTACCCCCTCCGCCTTCCCGGCCCTGAAACGTGTCTAGTCTGGACGGTTTGGGCGCGGTTTTGGGGGGTCGTATCGCGTTCACGGTGACGCTTCCTGCGCGGCTTACGGGCGGCGGGAGGGCCGGCGCGGTGGGCGGGCGAAGGGATCGTCCTTACTTCCTGTGAAGCAATCTGACCCGAGGAGGCAGGCCTTGCATGTCGCGGGTTCTTTGTCCGGGCAGGCGCGGGTTTCTTTGATCACCTTTACGCGCCGCTCAGCGTCGGCGATTTGTTGCTGTATTTCGTGGTCCGGCTCGACCCGCTCCCTCCTCTGGCCGCACTCCCACCTTAGAAGGCACTCGCGGCAGGTTTTTTCCGGCTCTCGATCTGGACAAGCTCCCCCGTCGTTCATGACACTGCGGCGTCGGTCGGCGTCGGCATGGAGCTGGGCACATTCAGACTCTAGCGCGGCTTCCCGCTCCCGGCGGGCCCGTTCGGCGGCCTCATGTTCGTCTTGGCGGCGGCGGCGATCATTTTCCGCGAACTCGCGACGTTTTGCGAGTAGTTCCTCCCTGAGTTGGATGCGTTCGATTTTGGCTTTTTCGATTTCCTCCGGCGTCGGCGGCGGGGGGCGGTTATCGAGTTCACGCCGGGCTTCGATCAGAGTGTCGGCAATTTGCATGGCATAACGGAATGAATGGCGAGCTTTCTGCAAAGCGGCAAAAACTTTTGAAGGTGCGGGCTGAAATTCGCTTTCTCTCAAAAGTTCTATAATCGCAGCGGCAATAACATCCGTAGAAAATGGGATCGTTTCACTGCAGATACCGTCATCAATGATTATTATTATTCCTTCAACATAAGAAATTAATTGATCACGTTTTAGATTTTTCGCTGACGGTATCCAATCAATCATCATCGTGAATAAAAATTTTGCTTGCTTGATATTCGCTCTATCCGAGTAACACCTTGAGAAAATCTCTCGCGCGGTTTGAATTTCGATAATGTCGACGGCTGAAACTATTTTATCTCGATAATCTTGAGGAAGTGCCAGATTATCGTAATCATTTCTGTATTTTTTAATAAAATGATTCGCCTCGTTAATCGTCTTTGATGCACAGGAAATAGGATTTTGGATATTGCGAGATTGAATGTTCGTGACGTTGCTCATTGAGAAACCCCACCATAAATATGATGAAACATTGTTTCTAAATGAGTGCCCCCTCCCTCAATATGATTACCGTGCTTGTTTGTTATTTTCCCCCGCCAATCATCATTCCAGCGCTTGTGACGCAACCAGTTTATCCCTTCCAAGACATATTGAGATTTATTTTCATCGCGAATGTATTTCGCATAGTCGATGGCGCCCGCGAGGATGCGGGCAGGATCTTCGCCCTTATCGAGCTGCCGAAAATATTCGCCTCTCGAGCCGTGTTCATTAGCTTGGCTTGGATAAACGGCCCAAAACTCTCCGAAATGCTTTTCTCGATCGTTAGGAATTCGAGACCGGGTTCGAGCCGGGCGACCTGTCTCGATCATTGCAAGCTGGGTGCCCTTCCGTACGCCGTCTGACGGTACAGGTAAAATAAGATTGTTCTTATCTTGGTTCTTATAATGGTTCCCCTTCAACTTTCTGAAGGGTTTATCCTCAAAAGTTGAAGGGTTTTCGTCGCAATTTTGAAGGGCTTCATCTCCCAAACCCTCCAAATTTTCGAGGTGTTTATTCTCAATACCCTGCAATTCTTCGGAGGGTTTTTTGTCATTACCCTTCAGAATTTTGCAGGGTTTTTCCCCGCCATCTTTCGACTTCATGACCATGCTGTAACGGTTCGTCGCGGCGCGTCCGCCTCCTGTTTCGATAGAAAGGTGCCCGTGATCCTTGAGCGCCTTCAGCGCGGCGCGGATGGTGTTTTCGGCCGTCGACAAGTCATCGGCTAGACGCGCGACAGATGGCCACGCGTAGCCCCTATCGCGATTGAAATATCGTAGAAGAATAACGGCGAGCCGCGCCGATCCCAAAGGTAAAGAGGAGTCGGCCGCTACTTGATCAATCCATAGAAAAACACGCTTCGTATATTCTTTATCGCCTTCAATAATGTCTTGAATATCGCAGTTGCTTGGAGTAGATGAATTAGCGTGAGTGTATTCACGTTTGTGATCTTCAGCCCCGCCGGTCCTACCCGGCGGGGTTTTTGTTTTCTCCTGATTCATGATTTTTTCCTTTTTCATTAATTTCATTTTTCATCGCCGTGATCTCCGTGGCAGGAATTGCTTGCAGGATTTTTTATTTATGAATTAACGACCCCGATGCCGGGCTCGTATTTTGCGACGATCGGTCCGGGGATGACGATTTTTCGGCCCCGCTTCTTCACGGGCAATCTCCCGGACGAAATGTCGCCGCGAACGGTAGTCCGACATGACGATTTCAGTGCGACGACCTCGTCGACCTCAAAATCGCCGTGCGCCAACCGATCGGCGACGGTTATCGTTTCAATCTTTCTAACCATTAGGGCACCTCATGAACTTGGGCGATACATGATGATGATTCACCCGCGAAATTTTGTAAAGAGGCGGCCCCAGCTAAGTTATTGATATGTTGGACGCTTCCAACATTTTTAGCAATGTATATCTCTGATTTATTTGTAATTATTCGACTGCTATTTCCAAAAAAAATATTTTTGGATTGATAGGAAAACTCCATCATTCATTGTAAAAAATGGATACGGCCTTCCGTGACACTTTCGGAATCGAACCGGTCCACAGATTTCAAGTGTTGGTATCAATGTTGGATAATATTGTATCCGATTTCTACGTTAAGCGTTTGATTTCATATGGTTAAATTAAAGTTTCGACTCCGGCCAGGGGCACCAATCTAAAAGATGAAAGCAAATACGTCAGGAGCGATTTTTGATTTCTCATGAATTGCACTTTGATTTTTTCTACAGCGGCGCATAAAAATTGTCATTAAACACAAAATCTGCATGGCGAGTGTAAATACTCTCCGCTTCAAGTAATAATCACTCGAAGTAATTGCTACAAGTCGATTGACTCCAACGGAAGACAACTTTCACGTGACAAGGCCGCCGCGAGGGACTTTTGAAAAACCTTCATTCAGCTCGAGTCTGAATTGTGTGCTTCCATATGAGCAATCATAAATTCTACCAATCAGTCACGCCTCGACGCTAACGAGGACAAACTTTAACGGAGATATTCAGCCCTTCCGGGCACAGGAAACCTCTGCAGACTGGTCCGATAGCCGATCGGCTGTCACCAAAAAGCAACACGTTTCACAAATGTAAACAATTTATGATCATTATTCAGGATTTTTGCTCAGATCGAATTGTCCTTCATAGATTTATATTCGATCTTTCACCGCCGAGGGATATTTCTAGACGGGAAATGATCGATGCGTGGAATACATATCATAACAGTTGCGGCAGTCCTGTGCCTGGGGCCTTCCTCGGGATTCGCCCAGGATAAGATTGGCTCTGAGAAGAAAAGAGAAACTCTTTTCTCAGATGGCGCGATAACTCTGACCAAGCCTGATCTCGATGCATTCTCTGGCGACTTGAAGTATTCTTTTGCCACAGAGTTAAACTCTGAAACCATGTGGCGGGGCATTTCCCTGACTAACCACCGACCCGGAGCGGTCGTCAGAGGCGAAATCGAAAAAGGCTGGTTTTATGCCGGCGGCGAGGCGCTGAACGTCACACTACCAACATTTCCTGTCGTGCAGCTCGATGTTTACGGCGGCGTTCGACCGCAATTAGGGCCTGTCACGCTTGACTTTGGATTGTTTTATTACGGTCGTCCCGGAAACAGGAACCAATGGTTTCTGGGCGGTATAAACCCGGTGATGACTGTCTGGACGCCGGGCGCTTTTCCGACAACGCCGCTGAATCAGAGCTTTCTCGAATTTTACGGGAAGTCCCTATGGGCGATAAACGATTATCTGACAGTTGGCTCGGAAAATTACTACACGCCGAATTGGGCGGGGTATAACGCGCAGGCGCTTTATTCCGGCGGCACGGCGCGCCTGTTGATGCCCGGCGGAAAAGCGTCGCTCTCTGGCGCCTACGGTCATTATTTTCTCGGCATGGGCGACGCCACCTATGGTCCGACATACATTCAACCCGGAATTAAGGGCGTCCAGGGCTTTAAACTCTCGACCTACGACACATGGAACATAGGCGCCTCGTACGATTGGAATGGCGCCGTGTTCGACGTTCGATACTGGGATACGACCCTCAGTCAGAGGGGATGCTTCGTCAACGTTGCAAATCCGGCAGGGAATTACTCCGCAGCTCTATGGGGCAACCCATATTCGGACTGGTGTGAGGCCAGAGTTGTGGGGTCGGTAAAAATCAATCTGGGCGCGGATAAGGTCCCTGCAATCTTCAACCCAGGGTCCGGCGTCGTAGAGTAAGAGGCAGGAGCGAGTCAGCCGACTCCAGGGGCATCGACTTCCGCCGACAGACTCTCCATGACGTCTTAAGAAGGGATCAGGCGCGGCATGGCGCCCCGCCTCTCCCTCGGCTATGGTGCCGGGATGGCCTACGAACTTATCGTCCACACGCCGGATGGCGACATTGTACTTGGCTCCTACGACACCAAAAGCGCTGCAGAGAAGCTCGCGGCCATCGCCATTCCGCCGGGTGAGCGGTGGTCGGTGATCGAGGTGGACGGACACGCTCGGCCAGCGGCAGTGATCGATTTCGCCGCCTATCGCGCCAAGCGTAAACCGCGTGGCCGGCCAGCCTAGCCCGATCCCTCGCAATTTACCGCAGGCGCAGTCAGACTCCCGAAGAGCAAAATGGCGACCCCGGCAGGATTCGAACCTGCGACCTACGGCTTAGAAGGCAGTTGCTCTATCCAGCTGAGCTACGGGGCCAAACAGGCGGCGCGGATACGATGCGCGACAGTGAGAGCAAAATGGCGGCTCAGTGCGTCCAAAGACCGATTCGCGTCGTTTTGAAATTGTCGGCGTAGGAGGCCTTGCGGCGCGGCGCCAGATTGGGTCCCGGCTCCTCGACGCGATAGGGAACGCCATTGCGCTCGGCATAGGCGATCGCCTCTTCTTTTGTCTCGAAACGCAAGCGTATCTGTTGCTTCATGTCGCCTGAACTGGTCCAGCCCATCAATGGATCGATAATGCGGGGCGTCTCTGGATCATAATCCAGCTTCCACGGCTTCACCGAACCGGGACCGGACTGTGTGGCGCTCGGCGCGGGACGGTAGATGCGTGCAGTCATGGAGCCTCTGTCAAAAAAGATTGAGGAGCCGATCGGGCCTCGGGCGCCGACGTCTCCGGCTGGCGCGCCAACGCCGTTTCGAGCGAGTCAATAAAAGGTTTTCTGCTCTAAAACAAGCGAGTCAAGTCTTAAGCAGTTATGACGAAAGATTAGTCTGCGGGACGCACCCTGACTTGTCGCAGGACCCATTCAGCGACCAGCACGGCTGCTATCAGACCGCCATTCTGACCCATCACCATGCTGACCGACGCCTGGGCGTCGCTGGAGCCCTTGAGCGAAAAAGTAGATAGTAAACCGATGAGGATAAGGATGAGCGAACCGGCGCCGCTGGCGCGCAAGAGGTCATCGGCGACGATCGACCGTCCGCGAACGAGGAGATAGAGCGTGAACAGCAGGCAGGGCGCAATTACGAAAGCCGCGCCGCTGTGTGTCGCCTCCCCTCCGATCAGACCTGACAACAAGGAGGAAACCCGCGACCAGACCCATACCGTTGGCGCCAAAAGCGGCAGGCCGGCCATTGCGAAAGGAAAAAGGAGCCAGTCAATCATGCGCCAAAACGAGGGCGCGGCGTCACGGGGGACTGACGCCAAGAACGCCCAATCGGCGATGCGCAATGCTCCCACGGCCAGCCCTGAGAGGAGCGGGAGACTATATGCCGCCGCCCTGAGCCCCCACATGCGCATTACCCTGGAGCGAATTGTCTGCCGCCGCCTACCCGTCGTCACTGGCGATACACGGCTTGAACAACCCGGAGTTAGTCCTTGTTGACGTGGTCGGGACAGCAGCCCGCTATAAATCGACAATAAGTGTTTGTATTTATTCAATTCTGCATTTTGGATGTCTAACATAGTCCCCCATGTAGTCCCCCAAAATTCCTGAATTTTTGGCGAATAAATGCGAACAATGGCGAATATACGCCCCCTTTCTCTGGCAGTCTATGCCCTGCCCTGCCCCGGATTCGCGCCCCGCTCCCGCTCCCGTCTCTAGCCTCGATCCTGCCCTCAGCCGTCCGGCTTGGCGATCCTGTGGCGCGGGTCGAGGTCTCCCGGCCCTATGGTCGAGGTGGTCGAGGTCTCCCGGCTGGGCTTGGTCCCGGCGCCCGGCTGGGGTCGATCATGTCGAGGGTCGAGGTCGAGACGATCCGCGACGACATTCTCCCGTCCGGGGTCGAGGTCTCCCGATTTCCCGGTCGATGTCGAGGCACCATCGCTTCGGCGGTCTCCCGGCTGATGATCGGCTGGGGTCGAGGTATATGCCGGGCCGGCCCGAAGACCTGCCCGGCCGGTTATTGGGCTGTCAATGTTCTTTAACGACACACACTGGCGAACATTCTTCTATTTTATCGCGAGCGGACCTGTCCTCCCGCTGCTCGATCGGTTCGGGGTGAATGCTGCAACCCGCAGGCCATGGCTTGGCAGGAAAATCTACTCCTACCTCGCATTTATAAACGTAGCCAAATGTATCGCCTGATTTGTTTTTGAAGTCGAATATTCTTTCTCCATAGCCTAGGAAAGTCACCACGCACTTTCCGCCATCGACACAACCTCTACCCGGGAGGATCGAGGCGGTGGTGACTCGTTTTGCCTTCGACATTAACACCCGATGTCCATCAGGGGTGCGTATCGAGATGGTTTTTGGTCCATCGAATTCCAACCCCGCGTGTTGACCAAAGCGTTTATCGATCTCCGGGCCTCCGAGCGTGACGGAGCAATTAGCAGGCCATGGCTGCTCAGGATATTTCAAGCCATCGCATTGCCAGCTGTAACCAATATTATTGCCGCCATGGTCTTTGAAATCGAAGATTATGTCCACGCCCTTCAGGCGCACGGTGCCGCAAGGCCCTCCCGCCTCTGGACACAAATCCACTTTTTCGAGCTCAAGATCGTCGAACGGGGATTGAGAGATGGCGGCGCCGCTGGCTAACAAACATGTTGCGAGCGCCGCAATCGGTAATGTGAGTGTTGGTCGTATCCCTCTCATGCGTTTTCTCCCTTCCCGAAAGCTACCCACCGGTTGACAAGAGCTCAGGCTCTTAATCGGGCTAAATTTTTTCGTGTAAAAATTTCACCATGAAAAATAATACCTGTCAAAAGCCGGCCCGTCCGTTCCCGAACGAAGCCCGCCGTCACGTTGTCCGCTAATTTGAATGCTCGGCAGGTCGACACTCGCCCGGGTTAGGTCGAGGCCACGACATACTCCCGGCATGGTTGTGAGTTCCCGGCGATCAGGACGCCACGCCATCGGCCGGGCGCTTCCGGCGCATGTCCCGATGGTCATTCGTCGCTGGCGAGCAAGGTGGCGGCCTCGATCAGGAGACTGCGAACGTCCGGCCGCTCGATCCGCTCCAGCGTCCATATCAGGACACGGAAAGCGATTTCATTCTGTCTTGGCGTTTCGTCTACGTTGGATTTTATAAATAGTTCGAGCATGGCCCCGCCTCTTTGGATTAGAGGCTCATGATTTCAAAAATGGCGAAATTTATAATGATATTTCGACATGTTGAATGTCGCGGCGGGATTTTCCGTCGCGCTCCCGGCAAGATACAGGACTTCGCCGGCATGGATCGATGCCTCGATCATGAATTGCAAGGTGAGGTGAAATAAAAAACGCCCGGCCAGTTCATCCGTGGTCCGGGCGTTCATTGGCGGTCGCGATCCGCCGTTGTTTTTCTTTTACAGAATCGCGCCGCGCTGCGCAATCATTTGTGATTTCATGCCTGCCACGATTTCCGGCGCAAGCGTGATCCGGCGCGATAGATGGTCGTCGATCATGCCGGCGATCCGGCGCATGGTCGCGTGAATGTCCCGCTCTTGCCGGATGCGCGTCGCCTGCCATGCCGTGCGCAGACATTGCGCCCATGTCAAGGCAATTTCGCCCGGTTGCTGGCGGGAGAGATAGCGCTTGTGCGCGTCTTTCATGACGGCGCGGCGGTCGTAACCGCCTGCGCCTTTGTGCTGATGCTTCGTCATCGTCTCGCCTTCAGTGCGCCCGGCTCTCTATTTCGCCGGGCTTACCAACTTTGCCGGCGTTGCCAGATCGACTGGGTTCATTCACTATTCATGCCGTATTGGCCAGCGTGATCCGTTACCGCTCCGGATTTGGGAGTGATCGGGGAGAAAACAGATGAAATCACCAGTTGTTACCGCCGCCATTGTCGCAGGCTCTGTCCTTGCGGCCAGCGCCGTATGGGCGCAGGTTCCTCCTAAGCCTTCGAATAGATTACGTGACCAAATGTCAGTTGTTAAACAGAAAAGCGATGGCGAAAAGGCTACTGAAGAAAAGGCCGAAGTAAATGACAGGGCCAAAGAAATGATGAAGCAAACCGAAACAAATCGTTTGCCGGGAACCATTGAAAAAGATAAAAACTTTTTTTCATACTCTAAAAATCCTTTTTGAGTTCCCAGAGACTTAATAATTGAAATGGCCCAAGCAAAACAAATTAATGCAGCTTATGGTTAGCGTACAGAAAGCGGGCGTCGCGCCCGCTCTCTTGCGCTAGGGTTATGGCGGATTGCCCTCCAAAGGCAGAGACATTCTGGCGGCTGGCCTTGTGATGCACGCTGGCGGAAATCGTGATGGAAAGCGCCAGCCCCCGCGTTTATCCTGCGGCGGCGTCCGGCCCTTCGTCGCGCGCCAATATGCGCTCCACTCGCGCCATTCCGGCGCGCTGGCGCTTATCCAGATTGATGGCGCTGGGATGGTAGCGCTGCGCTCGTAAAACTCACGCACGGCTTCTAGGATTTGATTGACGGAACATCGGCGCGCCGCCATCGTTTCAACCATCCGCACTAGATCGGCCATGCTATCGCCGCTTGCATGTCGCGCGCATGTGCCCGCGTCGCGCACGCGCGTTTTTGAAAAATTCCGGGATTGTGTACCGGACTCACGATGATGATGGTTGAATAGATCCATGGTCATGATTGGTGGTGAGGTTGGAGCAAGGGCATAGAGCGACCAGCCCCGGCGGTTAAGCCAAGGTGGTCTCCATGCCCTCGCGTTATGATCGGCGGCGCCGGTCGTCGCGTCGGGCTCTATGAGTGCAAGCGGCGCCTCATAGATCGGTGACGACTTGCGACACATGCCGTTGTGCCGGTCTCCGGGCTTTCACCTTGCGAGCTGCCCTTGGCCTGTGGAAACGCCCCGCAGTAGGCCAGAAACGCCCCGCCGCTGCCGTCAGATAACCGTCCGGCGGGACAATGCCGGCGCGACCGTCAAGCCGCGCCAGCGTGATTAGAAGCGGGTGACGCCCCTCTGGAACGATCCGCGCGCATAGAGGTCCGGCCGCGCCTGTTTGTGCGCGCGGTTCTGCGCAAAGCGTCCGGCGATTTCCGCTTCCTCATGTTCGAGGTCGAGAGCGTCGCCGTCTGCTATGCCGGTGTCGTCGTCTTCGGCCGGTGCGTCGTCTTCGCGGTTAGCGTCTCCAGACAATTCGTCGCAGAGTTCGATCAAGTGCTCGATCAATGCTTCGAGGCGCGGCAATAAGCCGGGGTCGATTTCTATAAATTCGCGCCGGTTCATTATGGCGACTCCGCGCGGCGCGCCGTCTGCATTGCCGCGAGACGGTCGACGCCATTCTCGAACCAGCTATCGAGACGGTCGATCAGTCGGCCCATGTCCGCTTGCGCCGGCCCCGGCGAAAGTTCGGCGATCATGTCTTTAATCTTCGCCACGTCGCGCCACGCGGCTTGATGACTGGTGATCGACGCCTCGACTGAAAAATCATAGGCGGTCGCGTCGTCGCCGAAGATGGCGTCCAATTCCTCCTCGGAGAGTTCCGGCAAAGGCGCTTCGTCTTCGTCCTGCGGCTGGGCGTCTCCGGCGCGTTCTTTCATGCGCGCCATGACGGCGGCGCCGAATGGCGTCAACGTGATTTCATCCGGCGCCATCGGTTCGCCGTCTCCGGCTTCCGGCTGGGCTTCGGTGTCGCGCCAGTTCGCCCCGACATGCTCGAGTACGGACGCGGCGCGATGCGATGGCGGGACCGGGTTCGTCACGCAACCGCCGCGCCATTGAAAATGAAATTCATGCGCCGGCGTCACAGGCACATGCGCCATCGTCTCGCGCCATGCGTCGCCAAAGCGCTCCCGGTGAAGCGCCGTCCGCTCATTGGCCAGCCATTCGGAATAGGCGTCGAGAAGGGCGGCGGCCTCGGGTGTTTCCTTTATGCTCATGGCCGGCCCCCACGGATGGCGGCGGTGATGCGCGCGGTTTCGTAAACGGCGAAGATCAGACACAGGGCCAAAAACGGCCCCGCGAAGATCAGGGTGGCGGCAATTTTTTCAGGCATTGGACGCACCTCTCCCGTTCGCAGAAACGGCGGTTTCCGCGTTGCTCAAAAGAGCGATCTGTGATATTTGCACTTGTGAAATTAGCACAAGGAATCGGACTTGTGAAGCCTGCACAAGTGAGAATGGCCAGAGCGGCGCTAAATTGGTCTCTGGCAGACCTTTCCGCCGCGTCAGGCGTTCACAGAAACACGATTTCTAATTTCGAGACCGGAAGATATGGCGGAAGCGAGGAAGCGCTCGCCGCGATCCGCGCCGCTCTTGAGGCGGCCGGGGTGATCTTCGTCGAAAGCAACGGCGAAGGGCCAGGCGTCCGGCTTCGGAAGGGCCAGGGCGAAAAAACAGGCTCGGGCGGTTAATTGAACGCCATGCAGGCGTGTCGAAAATGGCAAAGGACAACGGTTAAACGCCATGGGCGTCTTGTCGTGCTCGCGGATGATTGGTCGCTCTATGACGAAGAATCAGGCTTCGCCATCGCCCGGATTTTTGCAGAAAGAAACGGGTGGAGCTGGGTTGTTCGCGCCCTAATCGACAACGGGCTTGCAGACAGTATGTCGGGGTGGTTTCAGACTGGAGCACAGGCGCGGGAATTTTGCGAAGCGCAGACAGCCGGGCAGTTTTACAAAATCAGGCGCAAGAGGACGAAGGCTGAAATTCTTGCCCATGCCGGCGTTCGGCCCAAGGAAGGCAATTCGAGATGACTCCGGCGCAATTCAAGACAGAACGGGAGCGGCAGGGCTTCACGCAAGAGACTGTCGCCGATATGGCGGATTTGAGCCTTTCGACGATCCGAGACTTCGAGGAAGGTCGGCCGGTCAACGCCAGCCTTGTCGACGCGATCCGGGTGACGATAGAGTCGCTTGGCGCAGTCTTCTCGCCGGCGCCCGACGCTGGGTGATTTCCTTCCGCATCTAAATCATGATACGGAAAAATATTTCTTTGAAGTGAGTGAGGAAGCACAAATAATAGTGATGAAAAGTGATGTTGGATTAATTAAACTTAGTTTTAATTCAATTATGGAATTAAAATGTCTATCGAAAAAAACATTCCAGACACAACTAAAACAGTTGAGTTTACATCTGATTCAGATTTTTTGAAGTTTAGAAAACTCTGTAATTCAGGCGAAGATGCAAACGTCAAAAGATTTTTGAATGCAGTTTTGAGTGGAGCAAAGTCACGTGAGAGGGTTGTTCCCAAAGGCTTTAAAATATGGAGGTCGCAGCGTGGTTTTGAAGTGGGAGAAACAGAAGAGCAAGGAACAATTATCGAAAAATTCCTCGCACATCCGCTTGAGCGTATGACTCCGCTTCCAGAATATTCACAAGCGAACAGAGCCAACAAAAAGGGTGAAGTTTGTTTCTATGCAGCTACAGACAAAGAAACAGCTATGGCTGAAGTGCGCCCATGGATTCATGGGCTAGTGACTGTCGCAATGTTTGAGGTATCTAAGGAAATTAAAATCGTTGATTTCACTGTAAACCATTCAGAAAGGAGATTTAATTACCTTCTTGATAGAAGTATTCAAGATATAGATAAACCTCTAACTGAAGATGAAATTAACAAGATAGTATGGACTGATATTGATCAGTCATTTTCCAAGCCAGTAGCAACAGATGAAAAGGAGTCCGAATACCTTCCTACGCAAATAATTGCTGATTTAATTAAGACTAATGGTTATGATGGATTGGCTTACAAGAGCTCGCTGACTGAAAAAGGTTACAATATTGCAATATTTGACACAGAAAATGTTAAGCTACTTGGTGCGCAACTGTATCGCTTAGAAAAGATAGAATATAAGTTCAGTGAATATCCAATTGATGAATATTATCAGAAAAAATAAATTTTATAAAAGAAACATACCGCAAGAGGATGTAGAAAGGCGACGCCCTCGCTCAATCTTCGGCTTCCGGGTCATTGTCGACAACGGACTCGGCTTTCTTGATGCTTCGGCGCCGTGGCGGCGGTTCTTCGGCTTCCTCGATCAGATTCGCGAGCAAGACGGGCTCATTGCTCAGGGCGTCGATTGAGCGCGTCACAAGATCTATCACGTCGTCGCCACGCTGCGCTGCGATGGCTTCAAGCCTCGTGAGAGACTCCAATTCTATTACAACTCGAAACGCATATTGCGATCTTGTTTTCGGAATTAAGCGGACTCGGTAGTCGCTGCATAACTGGTAAACGTATTGAACGCTCACGCCAAGATTGTCTGCAATCTCTCCGGCGCTTCGGCCTTCCCACGCCATGCTGGCGATCAGCAACACGCGGCGGACGGTGTTGCTGTGACGCGGCGACTGGCGCGACTTTTTGCCCCATACACGTCTGGGATCGGTCGACGGGTTTGCCTCTTTCGCCGGCTTTTTTTCTTTCGGCTTCTTCGGTTTCTGGGCTTTCGTTTCTGCGCTCCACGGCGTCGTCATCGTTCAATCCATGATCGAGGAAATTTCAGAGGCGACATGCGCAGCACGCGGGCTATCTCGCGCGCGAGGCACCCTGTCTGCGGGATGCTCTTACGCTCAACGGAAACCGCCCTGGCCCGCGTCTGGCGATGACGCGGCGCGAGTTCCCGACGCTCTACAGTGAAGGAAAGCGGGCGCTTCAATGCTTCGGCGCCGTCAGGTCACTTTCGTGAATTGCGCGCGGGTCGTCGGGCGACGTGACCCCGGACAAGATCAATTTCACGTCCGGCACAATGTCCGGCGGAATGTTGCTTATCTCGAAAACCCGGCGCAATCGGTCGACAAGATCGCCGTCGCGCGCCGCGAGGTCTTGAATCAATGCCTGCATAATCTTGACCGTCGCCGCGTTCTGGCGTGCGGTCTGCATGGTCAACTGCATCATGCCGAAGGTCGTTTCCGCCAGCGTGTCGAGGCTGGGCGTTCCGGGGTAGTCGGGAAGATCAGTCATCTTTGTCGCTTTCGTTTGCGAGTTCGTCTGCGAGTTCGGTTAATCCATCGCGGATATGGCGGTCGATGATATCGAGTTCGATCCTTGTCATTGCAGGAATGTCGGCGGCGGCCATCGTCGGGACCGCCAACATTCGTGATCGAATGGTCGCGCATATGTGTGACCAGCGTTCGGTGACGGCGCTTGCCTCAACTAACTCGCCGCGAGACACGGCGTTTTTTATTGCTGCGGCGTTCGCTTGTTCATGCGCCAGCCGCGCCCGCTCTGCGGTCAATGTTTCGACAGCGGCCGCGCCGCCCCGCCCGGATGCGGTATCTCGAAGATGCAAGATCAGATTACGAGTCGACGCCTTCAGCCAATAACGCCCGCGTCCGGCCTTCACGGCGATGTCACGCGAGGCATAGGAGCGGATCGTGCGTTCGTCGCACGCAAAAACGCTCGCCAGCGTCGCGCCGTTCACTTCGATGTCGTCATCTTTTGCGATCAACGGAAGCGGAACCCCCTAAGAAAAAAATTGGATAGAGTGGAATACGGGGCTGCCGTGCCCCGAGGCTTGTGGAAACTCTCAAAAGGACCCCAAGGGCCTCGCCTATGCGCGTTTTCGCTTCGTGGTAGTTGGGGTAGCGCCTCCTATCATTTCACGCATGGGCGCCACGTTTCTGTGAATGACGGCGGGCGACTTTTGTCGCGCCGCCTTCACGCCCCGAGTCTCCGCCACGGAAAGGGGCTACTGCGCTCGACCGGAGAATCGAGACAGGTCTCAATGCTGTGTCCCCACATGAAAAGGGATGTTTCGGGATAGGTGTTTAACCGTCATGCGCGCGCGGCAGGCGTCGACGCTATCTGCCGGTATTGCTCTGGCAGTTGCCGGAGACGATCCGCCGCTCGCCTTGCGCTTCCCGGTCTGGGCGATCTGTGATCCTGCGTCTGCCCCGATGGCGACGCCGGAGATTTCAAACGGCGTCCATTTCGTGATTTTATAGATCGGGTCCGCGTCTTCCTGTTGGACGATTTCGAGTTCGTCGACGGCGTATCCGACAGATACGTTTGTGATTATCCCGTCTTTGATTTTCTGGATTGTGTCCGCGTCTCCGGCGGCGCGGGATAGCAGAACGCGGGCGATCCCGCGTCCGCCGATGATCCGGGCGCTATTCGGAACGATAGACCCCAGAACATGTGCAAGGTCGTTGTCGCGATGCGAGTCCAGAAAAGGCGCGCCGGCATTAAGGCGGGTGAGGTCACAAGCCTCTGCGGTCATCGTCAATAGTTCGACATACCGCCGGCCATCCGCCGTCTGGCGTCGGACGGGCGCGCCGGTCGACCACGTTAATTCGATGGTGTGATCGTCTGGATTGAATGACGCGGCGCGGAATGAGGCGCGCGTCGACGATGGCGTGAGTTCAATCTTCATGGCGCTTTGTCCAGATTGGTTTGATGGTTTCGAGAGGTCCGGCAAGGTCGAAAGTCGAGGTGATCCGGGTTATGTCGTCTCCGGTCAGTAAGGTCCGACTTTCAAGTTCGCTCGCCAGCGCGTTTAGTGCGCCACTCCACTCAGGGGTGCGGAAAAGATCGGCCACGGCCTCGAATGTCGAAAACCATTTTTCGACAATCTCGGTGTCGTCATGGTCCGCGACGGTCGCGGCATAAAGGCGGGCGTTCTGGCAGGTATCGCAATGGCCATTGATCCCGGCACGGGCGCGACACATGGCGCGATGCAATTCGGACCATGTAGGCCATTCCTGCCCCCCGGCGACGACGCCCGCGCACGTTGTCATGGAAACAGCGTCAATCGTCGTCTCGCCGGGTTGCTCAGGGCCATAACCGCAAGCCGGCCGGCCATCGCCGATGGTTATCCATAAAACGCCCCGGCCGTGCGCCAGCGCGCAAATAGCGTGGCCGGCCTCGTGTCGAGACATGGATCTGTAAAACTCGGTGCGACGCTGGGCGTATATTTCTTGATCGGTGATCGATAACAAGTTCGACCATTCCGGCGGCGCGGCCATGGTCGCCGATGGCGCGGCCGGGGTCGAGCAGAGGCTACAGGTGCAGGGCTCGATCATGCGGTGGCCTTCGTCGTCGCCGGCCATGAGATTTTGAGGTCGACGATCTCTTTGTTCATGATCGTTGCGTCGTTATGAAAGCCGCGCTCGATCCTTCGGTCGAGATGGTGCTCGCCTTCCTTGCTTTCGTGCTCGAAGGCGACGCCTGCGGCTTTTGCAGCGGCGGCGACAGGCTCAGGGATGGTCGCGTCACTATCCGGCGTCGTGATCGTCTCGCCGCGGTGGTCACGCCAGCGGATTGGTTTGGTCAGAACAAGCCGGCGATACTCAAAATCCGTCGTGTCATCGGTCTCCGGTTCGGCGATCATCGGCTTGGCGGTCGCCAGCGGCCGCGATCCGGCGAGGATTTCCTTGGCGGCCATGCGCAGCGGCGCGATTATGTTTTCCGTCAGGGTGCCGGACAAAGGTTTCGGCGTGAAGGAATTTTCGTCTCCATGATCGATCGGCAAGTCGCGGGACAAGCCCTCATATCGCGCGATCATCATCGGAAGGTATGCGCGGGCGAACAATCCTGCCCCGGTTTTTTCGACGGTCATCAAGTCCGGCGCGTCTCGGAAAAGCGCCTGCGCAAGCGATGCGCCAATGATCGAGGTCACTGCCAAGCGGTCGACATGGCCCTGCAATTCGACATACTGGCGCACATCAAGCGCCGGGTCATCGGCTTCTGCGGTGATCTTCTCCAGCGTCGCGAGAAGCGCCTCGAATTGTTTCTCGGCCGTTGCGGCCATCGGCTCGATCTTGCGAATCCGCTCCTGAATTTCCGCCGCTCGCTTCGTCCTTGCCGCGCTCTCTCGCGCGGCGACGATGGCGGTCTGGCCCTCTGCGATCAATGCGTCGACCGTCGATAGCGCGTCGACAAGGGCGGCCACGTCAGCCGATGCGCTCGCCACGTCTGCGGCATGTTTGGCGCCCTTGCTCACGTCCGTGTCGTCGCTTTCGACCAAATAACGACGCTGGGCGTCTCGCGCCGATGCCTCTGCGCTCTGCGCCGCGACAAGACGGCCTGCGAGCGTCGTTCGCTTTTTTTCGAGTCGATCGACTTCGGCTTGCAGTTTTTCAGTTTCAGTTTTTGCGAATATCGCCATCGTCATACCCGGTTTCATTTCGTCGAATTGTCGGCGATCCGCGCCGGACGCGATATGGAAAATTTTTGAAGATTTTGGAAATTTACGCCCCGGCCATAGGCGATGCGGTCAACGTAAATTGACCCCCCGACTTTCACGATGGCGCCATATTGATCGGCGCGCTTTCGCATGGTTCTTGCGCTGCATTTCCATTCGGCGGCGGCCTGCGGAATTGTCAAAAGATTTTCACGGTCGATAGCTTCGACTTGCCGGTGATCCGCCCCGGCGACGCAATCCGTCGCGCGCTCAGGCGCGCCGGACAGGGCGGCGATCAGGGCGGCGGCTTCTTCGGCAAGGCGCGACTGTTCGGCCGCTATCTCGGCAAGGCGGCGATGCGCGTCCGGCGTCATTTTCCGCACCTCGTAAATCTCCGCAGCGGTTTCCGCCGCACCCCCGCACCCCTATAAGGGAGGTGCGGCGGATGCGGATTTTCCGCAGTTCCCGCAGTTGTCCGCACTTGAGGTGCGGAAGGTGCGGAAAGGGTCTTAATCATGCCAGCGCCCCGACGACGATCATCGGCTTGTCCCGGCCATCCCGCGCGCTGCGGATGCGCTCCACCCGCAGCACCCCGTTCTTGATCCACGTCGCCAACAGGGACTTGATGCGCGCCCGGCCGGCCTTGTCGCTGGCGTCGACGCCCAGCACATCGGCGACGGCATATCCCGCCCAGTTCGTCGCTTGGCTATTCTCCGCCCATTCGGCGCCTGCGATCTTGTCCTGAACCGCGCGAAGATCGGCAATCGACAGGCCATCCATCGCGTTGGGCCAAATCCATGGCGTGACGACCCCTATCTTGTCATCGGTTCCGCCGCCGCCGTTGCCAAGCGCGACAGACTCGAGCTTGAACCATTCGGACTTGTCCAGCGGTGGTGCGAGATTGGCCTTTCCGTTGTCGACGCGAAAGAACGCCCGGCGGTTGTCGACGCCAGCGCGGGCGGCTTCGTCTTCCGTCATGACATTAAGCACCCGGACGGAACGGGCGGCCGATATAAGCGCACTCGCGCCACGCCCGTCTTCGGCCGTGATTTCCGCGCCGCCGGTTTTACGGACGTGGTGAACCAGTTCGATTGCGCACCCCGTCACGTCAGCAATTCGCGCCCATGTCTTCGCCACTGCGTCAATAGCGCCGTTGTCGTTTTCAGATACGCGATGCGAGGATATGAATGGATCCACAATAAGCACGTCGATCCGGTTTGTT
>JBIIJP010000033.1:0-7585 GCA_044233645.1 Methylocystis sp.
GGGAACAGCAACTACTGGGGCGGCAACTGGGGCGCCAGCATCAACAACGTGAACAATCACACCCGTTGGAATACGGTGCGCGCCGGCGTGAACTACCACTTCAACTGGGGCGCTGCGCCGGTCGCCGCGAGATACTAATCGCATCCAGGAACTTAACCGCCGTCGCATGTTGTCCGTCCATGTGAGCGTCGGACAGGTTCCGAAGCAAAGCCCGATCCGAAAGGATCGGGCTTTTTAATGGGTTTTTTGGCACAAATACGAGCAAGCGATGAGGCCTTGCATTATAAATCTGCCCATAATTTTATCGTCAAGTCATGATCCGTAATAGTTCTGACCGCTGCTAAATTATTAAAATTTTATCCACGCAATAGGCGAGCAATTACTTTGGTCTGTCAAAGCAGAAAAAACATGTGATTAAATAATTTGAAAAAATCATGCCTGCTGTCAAGCAGCGTAAAACTGACGGCATAGAGATGACGGGGCTAATCGCCTTCCTTCCCAGAAAGTAAAGCGGTTGGTTTCATCAGAAAATTTGCCTGCATGAGTCCGTGATATTGTTATTGAGTCTCTGCATCTTTTTGTCCCCTCGGCGCCCCGTAAATCGATTGCGTAACAGGTTGTTTGGAGATCAGATCGATATCTTTGGAGCTGGAAAAAGCCGCCTTCATTAAGCATTGAGATGTCTCCAGAGCTACACAGAATATGCTTGCAGCGTGGGCGACAGCTCGGTGAGTAAACGAGAGACCATTTATAAGTCCATAAATTTATTGAGAGAAATAAACACAATCATTTCTGCATTGGTTGCGCTTATCAACTTAGACAGCATAAAATCTAGCATAGATTAAGTTTTTGCTTTGGCGACCAACAGCCGTGTTCTGTCACATGGATCTGGCTTAGCAACCTTATACATAGCAATCTGGATTTTTTGATGCCGCAACCTGCGCCTTGAGTTTTTCCCGCTGTGATGAAGTGATGAAGTTGGCGTAATTTGGCGAGACGAACGAATGAAAATCACGGTGTCAATTGCATTGAAACAAGTCAGAAAAAATTGTGACTGTCCAGGCAAGAGTAATGATCAAATTCTTGAGCTGCTTTGACGCCTCCCGGAGCCCCGAAACGGGGTTAGATGACCACACTCATCCTAACGCTTTGAGGTAGACTTGGCTGAGGCTTGTCAGAACTCAAATGTTCGTTATCCGAACCTGACGAAACAACTGCAGCAGATATGAATGTGAATATCCAGCCGTCACGGTGCGTTGAGTTATGACGCCCTGATACTCTGAACTGATTTGTCAGGAGGCTAGGGGCATTGGATTTGAGCATGGAGCCAATGCAAGTAATTGTTTCCATTGGTGGAGCTGGGGGGATTCGAACCCCCGACCTCTGCAGTGCGATTGCAGCGCTCTCCCATCTGAGCTACAGCCCCGCTCCGAGCGGGTGGGTACACGCACCGATTGACACTGTCAATTGTCTGGGCTCGGTAGGATGCGGAGTTCCTTGAGCAAGTTGGAAAGGCTTGCCGGCGACCGGCGGGGTGGCTAGACAGACCCCAGACCAAGCCCAAAATACATCGGAACCCGCCCATGAGCTTCGCCGTTATCAAGCTTCTTGTCACCATCATCGATCTTTACTGGTATCTTGTGATTGGTATGGCGATCATGTCGTGGCTAATCGCTTTCGACGTCATCAATATGCGTTCCAGCGCCGCCTATTCTCTCTGGCGGACCCTGAACAATCTTGTCGAACCGGTCTTGAGCCCGATCCGTTCGGTGTTGCCTGATTTTGGCGGCGTTGATATTTCGCCGGTTATCCTCTTGCTCTTGCTGCAATTTCTGCGGGATCTGATTGCCGGCGGGGCCGGTTTTGCCTTCGGTTGACCCTGACGCCTGCTGGCGGCTGGAGATCGGCTGCGTCGCCATCTGGCTACGACTCTCGCCAAAAAGCGGTCGGGACGCAATCGAAGGCGTCGAGACTCTTTCCGATGGCCGGCGCGTTCTCAAGGCGCGGGTGCGCGCCGCGCCGGAAAACGGCAGGGCCAACGCCGCGCTGATCGAGCTGGTGGCAGGCTGGCTGCGCGCCCCGAGAGGGGCGATTTCGATCCGATCCGGCGAAACTGCCCGGATCAAACAGATTTTCATCGCGGGCGCGCCCGCCGATTACATCAACGCGCTGCAATCGCTGGCGCAATTGGATGGCTGAGACATGAGCAAATCGAAGATCAACGTTGGGAACTTTTTCGAGGACTTCAAACTCGGGCAGGTGATCCGGCACGCGGCGCCGCGCACTGTGACAGTCGGGGAGGTGGCGCTTTACACAGCCCTCTATTTGCCTCGTTTTGCTGTGCAGTCGTCCAAGGCGTTCGCGCAGGCCATCGGCTATATGGACGCGCCAATCGACGATATGCTGGTCTTTCATCTGGTGCTGGGCAAAACCGTGCCGGATGTGTCCCTCAATGCGCTGGCCAATCTCGGCTACGCTGATTTCAAATTCCTGGCGCCCGTCTACCCCGGCGATACCCTTGACGCGATCTCCGAAGTGATCGGGCTAAAGGAAAATTCCAATAAGGAGACCGGCGTTGTCTATGTGCGCACCACCGGCAAGAACCAGCGCAGCGAGACTGTTCTCTCCTATGCGCGGTGGGTGATGGTGAAAAAGCGCGACAAGAACGCCGTTGTTGGTCCCGACGTCGTTCCAGATTTGCCGAAAGCAGTCTCGCCGTCTGAACTCGGCAGGGCCGTGCCGGCGATCAAGGTCGCCGCCTATGACAGGGCGTTGGCAGGTTCTCCGTTCTTCTGGGAGGATTACGACACGGGTGAAAAGATCGATCACATTGACGGTATGACGGTGGAGGAGGCTGAGCACATGCTCGCCACCCGCCTGTACCAGAATAATTCCAAGGTTCACTTCAACCAGTTTTACGAGGCGCAGGGCCGGTTCGGAAAGCGCATCATTTATGGCGGCCATGTGATTTCCATGGCCCGCGCTCTGTCTTTCAATGGATTGGAAAACGTGTTCCACATTTCCGCAGTTAATGGCGGACGCCATGTCAATCCGCTGTTTTCAGGCGGCACGATCTTCGCCTGGAGCGAGGTGCTGGATAAGGCCGAGATCCCCGGCCGCGCCGACATAGGCGCCCTGCGCCTGCGTCTGGTCGCAGCTAAAGACAAGCCTTGCGCCGAATTCCCCCTCAATGGTCCAGACGGTAAGCCCGATCCGGCTGTTCTGCTTGACCTCGATTACTGGGCTGTGTTGCCTAGGTGACGGTCGCGCACTCGCGTGCGATCCGATTCTCAAGGAGATTTGATATGTTGAAGGCCGTTATTGCTGCGCTTAGCTTTTCGATCGCGCTCTCCATTGCGCCGCTCGCCCGCGCCGAATCTCCCGCGTCGACCGCGCCGGCGAAACCGCAGCAACAGGAGACAATCGACGTTCTTGTCATTCCGCTGGAGAAATTGCCATCCTACGGCTCGATTGTCTCGGCATGGTACAAACAGCCAGTTTATGACATGAATGAGAAGAAGCTCGGCAAGATTTCCGATATGTTGTTCAACGCCGACGGTTCGATCAGCGCCGTGATGATGGATGTTGGCGGTTTCCTCGGCATCGGCGCCAAGCATGTCGCTGTGCCGGTGTCCGCCATCACCATCACCGCCAAAAACGACAAGTCCTGGCTGACCATGAATACGACCAAGGATATTCTTAAAAAGGCGACGGGCTATAAATTCGATAAAAAAATGGGCGTCTGGAACCCGGTGAACGACTAGGATAGCTGGGTCGTCATCCAACGAAAGGCCGGGTATCTCCCCGGCCTTTTTGTTCTGACCCCTAGATACGCGCGGGCAATTTGTCTTCCTCCGCCAGATTTGAGAAGCGCGTCACTTCCGCCTCGAAGGCGAGTTGCACCGTTCCGGTCGGGCCATGACGCTGCTTGCCAATGATGGCCTCGGCGCGGCCATGAGCGTTTTCCATCGCAGCCATCCACTGGATATGTTCCTCAGTGCCTTCGCGCGGCTCCCGATTGCGAAGGTAATATTCCTCACGATAAACGAAGAGCACGACGTCTGCGTCCTGTTCGATAGAACCGGATTCGCGCAAATCCGATAGTTGCGGACGCTTGTCGTCGCGGTTTTCCACTTGTCGCGAGAGTTGCGACAAAGCGATGATCGGCGCATTAAGTTCTTTCGCCAGAGCTTTCAGACCGGTGGTGATTTCGGTTAATTCCTGGACACGATTGTCGCCGCGCGTTTTGGAGCCGGCGAGCAATTGCAGGTAGTCGACCACCAGCAGATCGAGGCCCTTCTGGCGCTTGAGCCGACGGGCGCGGGCAGTTAACTGGGCGATGGAAATGCCGCCGCTCTGATCAATGTAGAAGGGTATGCTCTGCATTTCGCGAGCTGCTTCGGTGATCCGGCGAAAATCGTCCTCGTTGATGTCACCGCGCCGGATTTTATAGCTTGGCACCCCGGATTGTTCGGCGATGACGCGCGTCGCCAATTGTTCGGCTGACATTTCGAGCGAGAAGAAACCGACAATGCCGCCGTTGATCGTCTTGTGCGAACCGTCCGGTTCGGTCTCGTATTGATAGGCGCGGGCGATATTGAAAGCGATGTTGGTTGCGAGGGCCGTTTTGCCCATGCCGGGGCGACCGGCGACAATAATCAGGTCGGATTTTTGCAGGCCGCCCATTTTCTCGTCGAGATCGACGAGGCCCGTTGCGATTCCGGAGAGATGACCATCGCGCATATAGGCGCTATTCGCCATGTCGATGGCGACGACGAGGGCGTCGGAAAATCTCTGGAAACCACCGTCATAGCGGCCGGTCTCTGCAATCGAATAGAGACGTCGTTCGGCCTCTTCGATCTGGGCGCGCGGAGAGGCGTCGACCGGAGAGTCATAGGCTGCATTTACGATCTCTTCGCCGATGCTAATCAGATCGCGGCGTTGTGCGAGGTCGTGGATGATGCGACCATAATCCTCGGCGTTGATGATGGTTGTCGCTTCGGCGGCGAGACGGGCGAGATAGGCCTGGATCGTTACGCCTGCAGGCAACTCGATGTCGGCGAGGAACGTCTTGAGCGTCACCATCGTCGCCAGCTTGCCGGCGCGGATAAGTTGCGAAGCAACCTCATAAATCCGACGGTGCAGTTCCTCCGAGAAATGCTCGGGACGTAGAAAGTCTGAGACGCGGTCGAAAGCGTCGTTGTTAACCAGGATGGCGCCAAGCAACGCCTGTTCGGCTTCGATGTTATGCGGCGGTGTCCGATACCCGGCCGATGTCTCGGCTGGCGCAACCGGATACGGCCGGCGTTCCGCCAACTGTTCGATAGGAGGCATGGTTCTCTGGGGTTGTTCGTGAGCGCCGGTTCTGTCCAACGCGACGCGACATGTCGCCGAAACTCTGGGTTACAATTGCACGATGCCGAAGCGAGCGCCAGCAGGACTTCCCGATTCTCAAAAGACAGGCGCAAGTTGCGAGTCTTTTCCACATTGCAACGAAAGATTTCGGAGAAACCCCTTGCGTCCGATCCCGAATCACATTCGGGACGAGAAATATAAAAAAAGCCCGGGCGTTTTGTCCCGGGCTCTCGTGAAACCTGAACTGCTGACGATCAGAGTTCGACGTCGCCCGCTTCCGCCAGCGCTGCGCCGACTTCGAGGCCGAGATCATCCATTGAAGTCTCTTCCTTGAGCGTGACGCTTTCGCCGCGCGCCTGACGCTCGGCCTCTTCTTCCGAACGAGCGATATTCACGATAACCTTGACATCGACTTCTGGATGCAGGTGCACCGGCACGGTATGCAGGCCTAGCGACTTGATCGGGTGTGTAAGGACCACCTGATTGCGGTTCAGAGAGAAACCGCCAGCCGTCGCAGCCTCGGCAATGTCACGGGTCGCTACCGAGCCATAAAGGTGGCCGCTTTCACCCGCCTGACGAATGATGACGAAGGTCTGGCCATCAAGTTTCTCGGCGACGCCGGCGGCCTCTTTCTTGGCTTCGAGGTTCCGAGCCTCGATTTGGGCGCGCTGGGTCTCGAAATGCTTTTTGTTGCCTTCTGTGGCGCGCAGAGCCTTGCCGCGGGCTAGAAGGAAATTTCGCGCGTAACCGTCGCGAACACGAACCGTGTCGCCAATCTGGCCCAGTTTGGGCACGCGTTCGAGCAGTATAATTTCCATGATTTTGTCTTTCTCCGGAGATGCGGGCTTTTTTGAGAAAAACCGGTCGTTTGTCAATCCGGTTTTGGCGCCGCGTCGTTGCCTTGGCCAGCGGCAGCTGAAGATTTACGATAACGGAAATCGAAGATTAGATCGGCAAGGCCGATGAAAATAAACAATATCAAGGGCCATCCAAGCAGACCAACAAGGAAATAAACAATTGCGAGGAGGACCACGCCGTTCGGCCGCGTGCGCAGGCGCGCATGCGCCACAGCAAGTCCCTGAATTGAAAGAATAAGTCCCATTGTTGCGGTCATCACATAGCCAATAGCCGCCGAGGGTCCGCTAAAGAGACTAAGCGCCAGTCCGGACAGAAATACGCCCCCCACAGCCTTCGGCAACCGAAAACTTTCGGAAATATCGGGCAATGAGCGCGTTAGCAGGCCAGAGGCCTGCGTCAGTCGTCCGGCAATCCATAGATTTAAGACGTGGATCGTTGTCGTGTAACTGGCGATAAAAGCCGGTATCGCCATCGCGACAGAACCGGAAAGTGCAGCAGGATCGAATTTGCCTGATAAGTTATTGTTATTTTTGATCATTCCGTCAAGAATAATAAAGGCGCGGGCACGGATTGGGTTGAGCGCCTCATCCAGCGAACCGAAGCTCAGTGAGGCGACAATCAGCCATAACGAAACGACCAGGGCGATGAAGGCTGCGGGGGCCAAGCCGGCCCATCCGGCAAAATTTGTCGTAATCAGGTCGCGTTTTCCGCGCGGCGCGCCGCTCGCGGCGTAACTCGCAAGCCAAGCGGGTCCCGCCACCATAAGGGAGTAGGTCATGCCGACAACAGGATGCGGGTAAACCGAGAGGACCGCCGTAGCGAGGAGGGCGGCCGAGGCGCCATGCCTGACGCCATAGCCCAGGCTGATAATCATGATCGGCAGGGGGGCGAGATGCGCCAGAACCAGTCCACCCCATCCGCCGCGCGCAACGACGATAAATATGACAGCTGCGGCAAGTCCGCCGAGCACCGATATGGCGATATTCTCTGCGGTAAAAACGCTTTTATCGGTCACGTCTTGAAGTTCCCCCGAACCAGTCGGCGTATAAATATCGATAAGTAAACGAAATCTACCGATCTGGACAGACGGGCATTACCGACACTAGACCTGAAATATGGCTCTGCGGCCGGGGGACAAGGCGAGCAACTGGCTTTTCTCCTTGCAGCGCCTCTTGCTCTGTCGCTTCTTTCCCCGTAAACCGCCGCCGCGCGCGGGCGAGGGACCCGCCCTACTGGAACGGGACCATGGCCAAGGAAAAGTTTTCACGCACGAAGCCGCATTGCAACATTGGCACGATTGGTCACGTTGACCACGGGAAGACGTCTTTGACGGCTGCGATTACGAAGGTCCTGGCTGAGTCTGGCGGCGCGA
>JBIIJP010000014.1:0-84783 GCA_044233645.1 Methylocystis sp.
GCATTCAATATACCGACGTGACGCGAAACGCTTACACCGAGCAGGGTAATCCGGTCACGACCATGTATCCGCTGTCCTACAACGCCTATTACGAGCGCCTGATTACGGGTCTATTTGGCGCCAGGGCGCAGGGCTTTCTGACCGACAAGCTTGGCGTTCAAGTTGCTATGGGCGCTCAGGCGGATTTTAGCAGAAACGCCAATTCCTACGGCGGATACAGCTATGCTCCGGGCATGGAGGCCTTCGGCATTGCGCATGGCGGCGCATGGAATGGCGTGCGTCCGGCCGGGATGGCCGGCCTCTTCTACAGTCCCGCGCCTAACCAGCGCATATCCTTGAATGCCTATGCTTCGCAACAAGCATGGAGCACAAGAACATATGCTGCGGCTTTACTGGGATATCAGTGGGGCTTCTGAAGTAACTCATGACATGATAAAAAGGAGGGCGTTTCATCGCCTTTTAGCATAGGTGCAAGGAAGGCTTGGCGCAGCATAAGAAGACTTGAACGCCGGATTTTTTCACGGCTCAATGTCGCCAAAAAAGGGCATTTATGATGAAGGATCAATACCAGGGGATCAGCCTGTCCTTTCGAGACGCCCGTGAAGCGCCGGTCACCGCCTGGCTTGAGGCGCCATCTTTTGTCAAAGCGGTCGGCGATGTTAAAAACAGCAAGATTATCGATTTTGCCTGCGGCGAGGGATATTACACGCGGCTATTGAAAAAGCTTGGAGCCGCCTCGGTTCTGGGTATTGATCTCTCACCGCAAATGATTGCCCTCGCCCGCGAGCAGGAACGGCAGTCTCCCCTGGGCGTCGACTATGCGATTGGCGACGCCAGCAGCGTTGGTTCTCTGGGCTCGTTCGATATCGCGACGGCAGTTTTCCTGTTTAACTATGCCGAGACTGTCGAGATATTGAAGGCAATGATCGATATGGTCGCCTCGAATCTGAAGAGCGACGGACGACTCGTGTCGGTGGTTCCCAATCCCGAATTCGTGAACGGTCGTCGCGACACGCTTCAATATGGCTATTTCCTTGAGGAGATCGGGCGCTCACCATCCTCTCTCAGATCACGAATGACATTTACAGGCGATGTTCCTTTTTCAATCGAGTTTACGCAATGGGATCGACGAACATATGACTCGACGCTTGCGCAAGCAGGGTTCCATGATATTTGCTGGACGCCATTCACCGTCACGGATGAAGGCGTTCAAAAATCCGGTGCGGAGTATTGGAAAGCGACGCTGGAGAATCCCAAGAGTATTATTCTCTCGGCCCGAAAAGCCTGAGCGATCGCGACAAGGATGGCTGTTTGGCGTTTGTTGACGCACGACGCGCGACCGTGAGCCTACCAGCGCAAGGTTGATTATTCGAGGATCGTGCGCACGTCCAACGCTACTCTTGAAGCGATTGCGCCGTTTGCTCCTGATTTTGATCCCTCACCCCGGCGGAAAATCCAGCGCCTTCGTTCGGCGCAAGATCCAGCCGGCTTCGCCAGGCCTGAGACGATACTGGATCTGTCGCAGCCCGCCGGTCGGCCTGACGTTTGAGTCCTGCGTGCGATAGATTGGAAAGCGCCGCACGAGATATTGCTCGACAATCGAAAATTCATCGTGGCCCCTGTAGCCTCGTGCGTCGCGTTTATTCATGGGCGGCAGAAAAATCTCGGTGACGGATTTGTTTTTGTTCGAGGCGTAGCCGATTGCCTCGCCATAGGAGCCGCTGCCCGCTGATTGCGTATAGACGTAAATCTCGGGAAAGCCGTTGGCGTCGAGATCAGCGATCTCGGCGTCGAGGACCGTGGCCTCGATCTGTTTTTCGATGGGCGCGGCCGGTTGCGTCAGTCCATCGGTGATGATTTTCAGCGTGCCCAGCGAACTCGCATTGGCGCTCGTGACATGAAAGGTGAGGCCCTGCAGGTTGAGAGTTTTTTCGAACGGCGCGGCGACGGCGCCAGACGCCAGCGTGCAGAAGACGACAATCGCTGCAATTTTTTTCATGATACGCCGCGTCCCTCTGTCCCGCCCCGGCAAGAGTCGCTGTTTTGCGGCGCGGCGTCAATTGCGCGCTGGTCGCGCGGGATTGCCGGGGAGCCTCAAAAAGCGCATAGAGCGGCGCGCGTCGCGATCCACCGCGCTTCGGCGCGCGTCATACCCCGCCGCCAGCTTCGTGAGGACGTCGCATGTCGCTGCTAGAAACCGCCCTTGCGACAGGCTTTGTCGCGCTCACGCTTTGGACTTTACCGCCTCTCGCAGCGACGGCGCGCGCCGATGGCGTTTTTCACACCCTCATCACCCCGGCGGATAACAACAAACTCACGCAACTTAACGCCGTTCGCGAACAGGCGCTGGCCGAGGCGCGCGCCGGCGGAACGACGGAGGATCTCGCTATCCTCGATCAGACCCTCGCCGGCGATCTCCTCTCGGTGCGCGAGGGATTCAACGCCGTTGGGGACTGGCGCTGCCGCACCCTCAAGCTTGGCAAGGGTGCGCCGCTCGTCGTCTATGGCTGGTTCGATTGCCGCATCACCGACGACGGCGCCGGGTGGTTTCTCGACAAGCGCGGCGGTTCGCAGCGCACTTCCGGCCGCTTTTACGACAATGGCGACAAGGAAATGTATTATCTGGGCGTGTTGAGCGTCACGGGCGATCCAGCGGTCACGTATGGCGCCGCGCCTGCCCGAGATCAGGTCGCGCGCGTCGTGCGGCCGGGGCCTAACCGGCTGCGGCTTGAATTTCCCCTGCCGGCGTTCGAGTCGCGCTTCGATATTCTGGAGCTGGAGCGCAAGAGGTAATCGTCGCGCGCGCCGCTTGTGTGGAGGGGAGTCGGGATGAGCCGTCATTTGTTCGCCATGCTGCGTGTTGCGCTCGCGTTGCTGGCGACCGGCGCCGCGCCGGCATCGGCGGGAGAGGCGTCGCCGGCTGGGGCGGGCGCGCCGCCGATAGCCGTCATAACCGTCACCCCGAAAGTTTTTCCGGTCGGCAAATGGGCGGAAGGGATCGTCGCGACGCCGCAGGGAATTTGGGTGGCGGAAAGCGGCGCGCGCGCAATTGTCCTGCTCGATCCGCAGACCGGCGCGCTGCGCCGCCGCGTTACAGTCGGCCGCCTGCCGGTCGGCATGATTGCGGGCGCGGAAGGCTATGTGTCGACGCTGGTCCAGACGGATCGCGCCCTCTGGCGAGAGCCGGCGCGCGGGCGCGGCAAGGCGATAACGGGTCTGCCGGGTTGCCCTAATGCGCTGGCGGCGGGCGCCGGCGCTTTATGGGTCCTCACGCAACCTGCCTGCTCATCCGACAGCGCGCAGCTCGTGCGCGTCGATCCCAAAAGCGGCGCGATGAAAACAGGCGGCGTTCTCGGTCAATGGGGCGAGGCGCTGGCGGCGGACGACGGCAACATCTATGTCGCGCATGCGCGTCCGCCCGCGCTCGATATCGTCGACGCCCGGACGCTCGCCGCGCGCACCTTCGATCCGCGTGATCTCTCGCTCTGGACGATTGCGACGGGGTCGGATTGGCTGATCGCCGGCGGGCGCATCAACAGTGACTGGAGCAAGGGCGTCATCGCGTCGTTCGATCCCAAAACCGGCGCCGAACGCCAGCGGCGGATCGTCGATCAAATGATCGCCGCGCTCGCTGTCGATGACAAGCGCGTCGTCGCCGTGGGCGATAAGGGCCGGCTGTGGGTTTTCTCGCCAAAGGATCTTGCGCCTGAGGCCGTGATCAATCTCTCGACCGGGCCGTTTAGGGCGCGCGCGGCGACGCTTCGCGCCGGCGTGTTGTATGTCACGAGTCAGGAGCAATTCGGCGACAAGGGCGCGGTGTTTGCGATCTCGGACTGGCGGTGAAGGGGTAACGTCATCGGGCGAATGGCGTCGGCCCGAGCAAATTATTTCAAGCTTGTCACCATCTGAAAACGCGCGCAAGCCGGATCAAAATCCTGTATCGCGCATTCGCAGGCGCTAGGTCTCACCGCCCCGCCGGCGGTGGCGCAAAAATCGTTTTCCAGTCCTTCCTCATGCTGATCACCGTCCAATGGCGCGCGTCCGCCGCGTCCAGCGCTTTGTCGAGACGGCCGACGGGCGTGGCGCGGTCGTAACTCGCCTCGCGCGCGGCGTCGTCGTGGCGCACGATCATTCCGAGACGCGGCCCCGGTCCTGCGGTCGTCCACTCCAACATTTCGTAATCGCCGTCGGAATTGCCGAAGGCGGCGATAGGACGCCGGCCGATATGCGCATCAATAGCGACCGGCTTGCCGTCCTTATCGTCGACGAAGGCGATTTTTGGCTTGCGTCGCAGCACTGGCTTGCCGTCAGCGCGCTCGAAACGGGTTTCGATGGTCGAGCCGACAACCTGTTCGGGCGGCACGCCATAGGCGCGCTCGGCGAAGGCGCGAACGAATTCGACGCCGCCGCCGGTCACGATGTAGGTTTTGAATTTATTGGCGCGCAGATAGTCGAGCAGCTCCAGCATCGGCCGGTAGACAAGCGCTTCGTAGCGGGTTTTGAAGACGCGGTGTTGCGCTGTCGCCAGCCAGTCCTCGACCTCGGCCCTAAACTCCTCCTGCGTCTGGCCGGCGTGGGTCGCGGCCACGATTTCCATGAAGTCTTTGGCTCCGCCGGCGGCAAGCGTTTTCGCGTCGCCGGTTAGCGCCGCCCTGAAAGGCTGTTTCCTGCGCCACTCCGCATGTTTGGGCGCGAGCGCCTTCACCCGTTCGAGGGCGAATTGCATTTGCGTATAAACGGGCCATTCGGTCCACAGCGTGCCGTCATTATCGAAGACGGCGATGCGCGCCTCGGGTTTTACATAGTCTGGACCGCCCTCGGTCGTCACCTTTCGCACGAAATCCAGGATCGCCTGTCTGGCGGCGCCGTCGTTCCACGAGGGCAACGGCTCCTGCGCGCACAGCGGCGTGGCGCAAAGGACGAGAGCCAGCGCCAGAAGCAGGCTCCATGGCTGTCGGCGGAAAGATGGCGTCGAACCTGAGGCTTTCGTCAACAAATCATATGCTCCCATATGACATTGGCCCGGCGTTGACGCGTCGCCGGGCGCGGGTTCTCGATGCCGATATATCGGTCGCTCGTCGCAGATGCGCAACGGCGGCTCTGTTCGATGCGGGAGCCTTCAGGCGGTATCCCCCGGGCGGCGGCCGCAGGCGCGAAAATTTCATGTCGGGATCTTGTCGCCCGCCGCCACGTATTGACGGAGACTGTCGCCTTGTGACAGCGATGCAGGCGTCGCGCCGTCGTCAGCCAACGCGAGTTAGATGCAGAACTCCTATCCCCAATTTGTGCGAACAGATGAAAATTCGCCGCAACCCTGGCGACCGCAAGGCTGGACCGGCAGGTTTTACCGGCTGTTTAACCGACTTCGCTTCGTGCGCAAGGAACTGCGTCTCTCCGAGGATGTGTCGCTGGTCGAAACGGACTTTCTCGAAGGTCACATCAAGACTGGCGGCGTCATTGCGTCCGGACGGCTCGCAATCGGTTTTTACCGTAGCCCGCAGGTTTCGCGGCTGAGCGGAAAGACGCTTGATGCGCGGCAGATGGCGATCTCCTATAATGGCTCCACGTGGGACGCCGTCAGCCGGGCGCCAGCCAGCGGAGTCGTGATTTATTTCGCTGAAAATGCCACTCGATCGATAATAACGGATGCCGCGCATTCGTTTTTGATGGAGGCAGGACGCACATCGCCCGGCGCGCGATTGGCGCATGTTCGTCAACCGACGCCGATGGGTGAAAAACTCGAACGCGCTATTCGATCAAGCATCAAATTTGCCGAACAAGACGATGGGCCGGACAGCGGGGAGAAGATGTCCGTCTGGATTGGCGAAGATCTGCTCTCGCTGGCCGCCTGCGTGATCGACGATATCGCCGATGGCGCAATCGAGACGACCACCAGAGGCGAAGCGAACAGGTACGAACTTGCCGCCAAGATTGAAAAACTTTTGTGGATCGATCCGGAGTCTTCGGATGCGTCATCCCCGTCGTTAGATGAGATCGCCGGCAATTTCGGATGTTCCCGACGACAAGTGCAAATGGCTATTCTCGAAAATTTTGGCGTCGGATTCACCGAACTCAAGCGATGCATTCGCTTGCAACAGGCTTTCGATGCATTGAAAGTTAAGGATCGATATCAGAATATTTCATCAATTGCGCACGCCTACGAATTCGAACACCTTGGACGTTTCTCTAAATACTACAGGGAAATGTTTGGGGTTCTGCCGTCCGCTCACCTGCGAGAGACGTGGCGCAAGCCTGCGCCGGGGTCATAGGCAGCCTGCGCCGCCATCAATGACTTTTCGAACGCCTGCACGCCGCTCATCAGGACGCCGGGCTCGCTGCGGCTGTAACTGCGCGTTTCGGACAGGATTGCGAAGGCGAGCGCAAGGCAGCCCAGCCAGGTCATCGCAGGAATAAGGTTTTCTTTCACGGCGCGCATGGCCTGGCTCTTTGACCAGGTTTTCATCGGGTTAGGTCAAGGCACGCATTAAAGCTGGCGTAACTTTAATGTCTATAGTTTTACTATTCTAATTGAGCGGGAATTTGGGAGATTTACCCTCAAGGGGACGGCAAAGCGGAGAAAATTTCTCCCGGTCTACGTTAAATTGTTTTAAATCAGTTTACTATGGACAGGCGTCTAACGTGCAAAAAAGAGTAAAAAAAGAACCGCTGGTCGAACCTGCGGCTCCAGTCGGGGAGGAAACGCCCAAGGAGGGCAAACAGTAGATTGATCCTGCATCGCAAGATGATCAAGGCCCTCAAGGGTCCGCCGGCGGAATTCTGCGCTCTGTGGCCCGGCGGCGACAACCGAAGGCCAAACTACTGAAAAGTTTTGGATATTTTGTTAACCTATCGCCCGAAATAATTTTCGAATGGACCTTTTGTCGCAGGCCAAAGTCGTGTAGGGAATTACAGCCCACGCGGGTTGCAGACTCTGGACCAAACCAGGCATTGCCCAAGTCGGGGAGGAGAAAAACGGATGCCGCATGGCGTCCGTTTTTTTTTGCGCAGGTCCTGGCGTAGCGGGGCGACCCAAACACCGAGGACGTCAGCGCGGAACAAGGAGCAATCGGCATGTCGAGAATTCCCGGCGCATCCTTGCCCGGCATGACAGGCGGGGGGTTTTACAATCTTCACTCAACCCTGCAGGACGCCGCGATCCGAAAAGTGTTGCCGTTATGGCGAGAGTCTCTTCAGGACGTTGCGCTCGCTGATCGCGATGTGACGATCGTTGACTACGGTTCGTCTGAGGGGCGAAACTCGATGGCGCCCATCGGCGCGGCGATCGATTGCGTGCGCCAGCGAACCGGAGCCGAGACGCCAATTTCCATTATACACACGGATTTGCCCGGTAACGATTTTTCGACGCTTTTTCGTACGCTGATCGAGAGCGAGGATAGCTACCAAAAGCGCAGTGCGGAGATTTTTTCATCGGCGATCGGCCGCTCCTATTTCGAGCAGATACTTCCAGCCGACAGCGTCAATATCGCATGGAATTCCTGGACGCTGCAATGGATGAGCGAAAATCCGGTCGAGGATCCTGATTTTTTATACGGCGCCTATAGTCCCAATGAATGGGTGCGCGCAGCCGTCGCGCAACGACTGGACAAGGACTGGCGAGAATTTTTGCGATTGCGCGCGATCGAACTGGCGCCCGGCGGTCGCATGTTGTGTCTTTTCGGCTCGAAGAGCGACACCATACTTGGCTGGGAGTGGATCGCTGGCGCCTTATGGCAAGTCGTTCTTGATATGTGGCGCGAGGGTTCTTTATCCGACGCGGAGAAACTGCGGATCAATCTGCCGCTCGGGCCAAGAGACGTGGATGCGATCCGCCAGCCTTTCGGTCGGGAAGGCGTTTTTTCCGGGCTTCGGCTCTTGCATGCTGAAGTTATGGCGTCTCCCGATCCGTATTGGCCTGAGTATCTGAAAACTACAAATGCCGGAGAGTTGGGAGAAAACTGGAAAAATTTCATGAGAGCGGTGTTCGCGCCCGTGCTCCAGACGCAACTCGATCCCTCAAAGGAGCCGGCGGCGCGCGTCGACGAGATTTTTACGCGTTTCGCCGCCGTTGTCGCTTCGTCGCCGCGAGAGACCGAACATTATGTGGGTATCGCCATTGTCGAGAAGATCATTGGCGATGGACGTGGCCGCGACACGTGAAGCATGAAGCGCAGGCGCTGTCTTGTCAGGACTCTCGCGTCTTGTATCGTCTCAGTCTGGATCAGGACCGCGTTGATTGTCTGCAACGCTCATACGTCATCCCGGCTAAATTCCGCCCAGGAGTCGCACGTCTCGTATACGCGGACGGCGTACAGAATCGGGATTTGCTTTTCTACGCGATCAAAAATCCATTTGGCGATGATTTCAACAGTCGGATTGGATAATCCATCGATTTCATTCAGACATACATGATCGAGGGATGAAATGATTTTGCTCGCTTTGTCCTCGATTTCGAAAAAATCGACAATAAAACCCGTGCGCGTGTCCACTGGACCCGAGAGAATGACCTCGGCGCGATAGGAATGGCCATGCATCCTTCGACATTTGTGCGTCTCAGGGACGTGTGGCAGATAATGCGCAGCTTCAAATCTAAAAGTTTGGGATACTTTCATGTTTCATCCTTGCATTCTTTTTCCTTGATTAAATCCTGACGCTCAATCCTGGTCGACATCCCGTGCAGACCTGGATCTGCTTATCTGTTGTTGCCAATAAATCATTCCGATGGCAAGCTATCGCAAGCGAGATTGTCTCATTGTATGGAAACAAAATTAATGTCGATTGATGACTGGTCAGCAAAAGATCACATCTGCTCCTTCATTCATAGAGCCGAGATCGAGACGAAGTGCGGCATGCACAAGTGGGAGCAACATCCCGAACGTCCGACACGATTACTTGTCACGGTGAAAATGTTTGGCGCATTGGCGGGCGGCCCAGCCTCGGGTCAGCGCTTCATCGATTATGATGGATTGCGGGCTTATCTGAAATCGCTCGAACAGAGGGAACACATCGCCAGGCTCGAAACGATCGCAGATGGCATTGCTGCCACATGCTTTTCCGACAATCAAGTCGACGCCTGCTTGATCCGCATTGAGAAACCCGACATTTTCAACGAAGCCGAGGCCGCTGGCATCGAAGTTTTCCGAACCCGCGCTTTGTGGGAAACAACAAATTAGGACGGCGGCCGGTATTTGAGTGAAGACAATTCCATGGGTAGAGCCATGGATTTTCATCCGGTTTGCACAAAGCTTTCAAGCACCATTTTACGTCCCGCCTTGTCGAAATCGACCGTGAGTTTGCCGCCATCCACGGCGGCGATCGTGCCTGGGCCGAACTTCTGGTGAAAGACCCGCGTTCCGGCGCGATAGCGCGACGTCGTCGAGGCGCGCGCCAGGATTTCGCCCTCAATCGTGGTCGATTGTCTGGCGCGTGGCGGTTTGGCCGGCGTCATCCCGGCCGCCGTATGGGCGCGCGCGCGACTCCAGCCCGGAGAAGCATAATCCGAGTCATAGGCGTCGAAGGCGGCGAAGCGCGACACGCCATAGGAGCCGTATTGTGAGCCGCCGGGCGCTTCGACCACATCGATATGCGCCGATGGTAGATTGTCGATAAAGCGCGAGGGAGTCGTTGGCTGCCACAGGCCGCGAATCCGACGATTGCTGGCGAAGAAAATTTTGGCCCGGCGTTTGGCGCGCGTGACGCCGACATAAGCGAGGCGTCGCTCCTCTTCGAGGCCGGCGCGTCCCTGTTCGTCAAGCGCGCGCTGATGCGGAAACAACCCTTCCTCCCAGCCGGGCAGATAAACGGTTTCGAACTCCAGTCCCTTGGCGCCATGCAGGGTCATGATGGAGACGCGTTCGGCGCCGTTCGCCTCCTCTGCCTCCATCACCAGAGACACATGTTCGAGAAAGGACGCGAGATCGGGGAATTCCTCCATCGCGCGCACCAATTCTTTGAGGTTTTCCAGCCGTCCGGCCGCCTCCGGCGTTTTGTCCTGACGCCACATCTCCGTGTAGCCGGACTCCTCCAGCACGATTTCGGCAAGTTCGCTTTGCGGTTTCGTTTCGATGAGTCCGCGCCAGCGATCGAGGTCGCCGATTAGCCCTTTCAGGGCCGCGCGTGGCCTCGGCTTCATCTCCTCGGTCTCGATCAGCGCACGCGCCGCTTGTGTCAGCGGCACGCCCGCCTTGCGCGCGTAATCATGCAAAACATTCAGCGTCGCATCGCCAAGGCCGCGCTTGGGCGTATTGACGATGCGCTCGAACGCCAGATCGTCTGCAGGCTGTGCGACGCATCGTAGATAAGCGATTGCGTCGCGTATCTCCATGCGTTCGTAAAATCGCGGACCGCCGATGATCCGATACGGCAGACCGATCTCGACGAAGCGCTCTTCGAATTCTCGCATCTGGAACGACGCGCGCACAAGAATGGCGATCTCCTCAAGCGAGTGACCGCGTCGCTGCAATTGCTCGATATCCTCGCCGATGACGCGCGCTTCTTCCTGACTGTCCCACACGCCGGTTAGCGTCGGTTTTTCGCCGTCGTCGCCATCTGTGAACAGAGTCTTGCCGAGACGATCTTCATTGTGAGAGATGAGATGCGCGGCGGCGGCAAGAATATGGCCTGTCGAGCGATAGTTACGTTCGAGCCGTATGATCGTTGCGCCCGGAAAATCCTGCTCGAAACGCAAAATATTCTCTACTTCGGCGCCGCGCCAGCCATAGACGCTCTGATCGTCGTCGCCGACGCAACAAAGATTTTGTTTCCCCGGTTCACGCCCCTGAGTGATTAATCTCAGCCAGAGATATTGCGCGACATTGGTGTCCTGATATTCATCGACCAGAATATATTTGAAACGCGCATGATAGTCGGCGAGCACATCAGGATATTCGCGAAACAGGCGGAGCGTTTCCAGAAGCAGATCGCCGAAATCGACGGCGTTGAGTACTTTGAGCCGCTCCTGATAGAGCGCGTAAAGCGCTGCGCCCTTGCCATTGGCGAAGCTTTCCGCTTCGCCGGCGGGAACCTGTTTGGGCGATAATCCACGATTTTTCCAACTATCGAGACGCATAGCGAAAGCGCGCGCCGGCCAGCGCTTGTCGTCAATATTCTCAGCCTGCAGCAGTTGCTTGATCAGGCGTATCTGATCATCGGTATCGAGGATGGTGAAGTTCGGTTTCAGCCCGACCAGTTCGGCGTGACGGCGCAAAATTTTTGCGCTGATGGCGTGAAAGGTGCCGAGCCATTGCATAGCCTGCGCGCCTTCGCCGACCAGCGCCTCGATGCGTTCGCGCATTTCTCGCGCGGCCTTGTTGGTGAAAGTGACCGCGAGAATCTCCCAGGCGCGGGCCTTGCCCAGCGCCAGAATATGAGCGATCCGGGTTGTCAGCGCGCGCGTCTTGCCTGTGCCGGCTCCAGCCAGAACCAGTACGGGACCATCGAGAGTCTCAACAGCCGCGCGCTGCTCCGGATTAAGGCCGTCGACATAGCGTGGGCGGCGCGCCAGCGCTGCGGCGCGCGCGGCGAGGCCGTCTGCCGGCGGAGCGTCTTCATCGAATTCGGACACAATAACTCCTGATGATTCCCGACCAACATACAGGAGAGCCGGGCTGGAAGCACGCGAGCCGCGGCCGGGCGCGGGAGAGTCACAGAAGGTGTTTAGCGACTTTGGGCGCCCCAAGGCATCCGGCCATCCTCATTGCTCGTCTCTCGCGCAAGACTTTTGATCCAGTACGAAGACGCGTATCGCCGAGGATAAATTCGCCTCGCCGCGCCCGGCGTCGATCTTTGTGACGAGCCTTGCGACGGACAGACCGGTTTCTGCGGCGATTTCTTTCAATGCGCGCCAGAAGGCGTCCTCAAGCGAGATGCTGGTGCGATGGCCTGCGATGACGATGGAGCGTTTAACGACCCTGGTCGTTGCTGTCGACGTCGTCTCTGCGGACGAGGCATTGATCACCTCTCGTCGTCCGTTATCGGAGGCCGCTTGTGGGCGTCGAGTTTCTCCGCGTCTTTTTCCCGAAGCGCGGTTGTCAGAATGCGTTCGGCTTTGGCGCGTCCGAAAGCGGCGCGATTTTCCTGCGCGGTCTTTTCGGCCTGGCGGCGGTCACGGGATTTTCGGGCGCGACGCAGATTAACGATTTCGCCCATTCCCGATCTCCCCGCTCATCAGGTCTTTTTGCGAAAGGCGTCGATCGAAATCACCTTGGCTTCGGTTGACGACGCATCGGTCTGCGAAGAGCCGGGGGACCCGGTTTCGGACGCCAGTTTAGACGACGCTTCCGAGACGCGCTTGATGTTCCCGTCGGATCCGGCAGGAGCTTGATCTGCCGGCGGAGCCTCGTTCGTCGTTGCTGCGTCCGGCGCTTCGTCCGCCGTTTCGAAACGCAAGCCGAATTCAACAGAAGGATCGAAAAAGCCGGTGACGGCGGAGAAAGGAATGTAAAGATGCTCTGGCATCGAGCGGAAAGACAGCGTCACGCCAAATCCTTCTGCGTCGACTTCGAGATTCGAATATTGATGCTGGAGTATGATCGTCAGTTCATGCGGCCATTGCTCGGCCAGTCGTCGCGAGATCTCGACCCCCGGCGCCTGAGTCAGAAAGCTAATGGTAAAATGGTGTTCGCCCGGCAGGTAACCATTCTCTGCGACATCGCTCAAGACTTTGCGCATGACGCCACGCATCGCGTCCTGCACGAGGAGATCGTAGCGAATGATATCTGCCGCCATCGGCGTTGCGCCTGTCTTGTCGACCGCGCGAAGGCCCCAACGCCGGTTGCGCGAGATAATGAAGTGGAGGCTTCTGTTGCCAGGCGCCTCCGGGCCCCGCCTAGAAGTGCTAACCCCTAGGGCTTTGATCCCGGTATGGGCGCCGCATTACGCGGCGACGGCCACCGGAGCATAGTTGTCGTTGGCAACTATAAGGTTTGACCCGATAACGGCGGTATCATGCCGAGCAAAAAATCACCCTTTACACCCTCGTCGATCCTGTTTCGCCCCCGCCGCAACCCACGAGTCGTCCGTCGTGCGTGGGTTGGGGTGGAGGCGCCGGGTACCGCCCCCGGGTCCGAATGGTTTATTACGATGTTCGTTTATCGCCATAGCCGGCTTGCGCCGGCAAAGCGAATATAAGCCGTCGCACGCATTTGCGAAAGGGGCCTCACGCCTCGCCGATACGTTTGACAGAACCGAAGCCTTTTGCATCCAGCGCGAGATGCAGCCGATTTTGCAAGCCGGCGTCGTCGCCCTCGACCAGAAAATCCGCATTATCGGCGATCGCTTCGCACAGCGTCTCGACCCATGGTTCCTCGCTTTTGGCGAAATCGCTCAGGACGTAGGAATGCACCAGCGCCTTGTCGCCTGGATGTCCAATGCCCAATCGCAGGCGTTTGTAATCATTGCCGACATGGGCGGTGATCGAGCGTAAGCCATTGTGGCCGGCGACGCCGCCGCCGGTTTTGATCCGGCATTTGGCTGGCGCGAGATCGAGTTCGTCGTGCAGCACGACAATGTCCTCGACGCCGATCTTGTGGAAACGCGCCGCCTCGCCGACCGCCCGACCGCTTTCGTTCATGTAAGTCTGGGGCTGAAGCAACATCACGCGTCGTCCGGCGATGGCGCCTTCGCTGACCAGCCCCTGAAAGCGGGCGCGGGGCGCCTGAAAGCCGTGTCGCCGGGCGATGGCGTCGATGGCCATGAAGCCAATGTTATGACGATTGCGGGCATAGGCGCGACCGGGATTGCCGAGCCCGACGAAGAGCAACATGAAGAACCCCTGCAAAAGAAAATGGCCGGGAGAACCCGGCCATTATCACGACACGCGGCGATGCGCTTATTTCTTCTTTTCGTCCTTGGCGGGCGCCGCGGCGGCCGGCTCCTCGGCGCCGCCGGCCGGCGGGTTGAGGCTCGCAACGGTGAAGTTTTTGTCCGGATTGGTCGGTTTGCAGCCGTCCGGCAGCGGAATCGCCGAGATTTGCAGCGAGTCGTTGAACTCGAGGCCGGTCAGATCGGCGGTGATCGCCTCCGGGATGTTGTCGGCCGGCACCCACATCTCGACAGCGTGGTAGACGATGTTGAGCGTACCGCCGCGCTTCAGTCCTGGCGAGGCATCCTGATTGATAAAGTGAACCGGCACGTTGACGCGCAGGCGAGAACCGGGTTTGAGCCGCAGAAAATCGACATGCAGGGGAAAGTCCTTGACGACGTCCAGCTGATAGTCGCGCGGGATGGCCCGTTCTTTCTTGCCATCGATGTCGAGTTCAAAAATCGTCGTGAGGAAGTGACCGGCGAAAATCAGCTGGGTCACCTGCTTTTTGTCCAGTGAGATCGGCGTCGGCGCCTCGCCGCCGCCATAGACGACTCCTGGTATGCGGCCCTCACGGCGAACGCTGCGGGCGGCCCCCTTGCCGGTCCCGCTGCGCACCGTGGCCGCGAGCTTTTTGGTCTCGGCCATGATCGGTGTCCTTTGTAAAAGAAAAGAGCGCCGCTCGCCTCCAGGGGTGTCGGAAACAAGGCGCTCGCGCAGGCTTATAGGGGAGGGGCGTCAGCGAGGCAAGAACGTCGAACCGACGAAATTTCCGGCGCGTCGACACGTATCGCCAACGATCACGGGATTTATGGATCGGGTCACGGGTTTTTGTCTCTGTGGCGCAGTGTGCTAACGGAACCCGGACGAGTCCATTTCGAGGCGATAGTTAATGTCTACTGTTAGCGGCGAGAGGCGCAGGATCGTGATCACCGGGATGGGGGCCGTCTCCGCCGCCGGCGTCGGCGCCCCCAAGCTGTGGGCGGCGGCCCGCGATGGCGTCTCTTGCATCCGGCCGTTGCGCAGCGAGCGTCCCTACAACGGTCGCATAAAAATCGCCGCCCAGACGCCGGATTTCGATCCGGCCGCCCATATTGCCCCCGAACTACTGCCCTACTGCGATCCTTTCACCCAGTTTTCCATCGTCGCCGCCGACGAGGCGGTCGCCCAGGCCGGCTTCACGCCCGAGGCTGTGGGCGGCGACCGCACGGCAGTGATTATCGGCACTGGCATCGGCGGGGCCAAAACCATCGACGATAACGCCTATCTGGAATACGAACTGAAGGCGACGCGCGGCGATCCGCTCGCCGTGCCGCGCCTTATCCCCAGCGCCGCGCCGACAACGCTTGGCATGCGGTATGGCGCCCGCGGCCCGACTTTCGCGCTGGCCTCGGCCTGCTCATCAGCAGCGCAGGCCATCGGCGAGGCCTTCGAGATGCTGCTGGCCGGCCGGGCTGATCGGGCCATCGCCGGCGGCGCCGAAGCTTGCGTCACCAATGGCTCGATCCGCGCCTGGGAGATGCTGCGGGTGCTGACACCGGATTTATGCCGACCGTTTTCGATCAAGCGCAATGGCATGACCCTGGGCGAGGGGGCGGCGATTTTCATCCTCGAGACGCTGGAGGCGGCGCAGGCGCGCGGCGCGACGCCGCTCGCCGAACTCGCCGGTTACGGCACCACCAGCGACGCTTTCGATCCCTTGCGGGCCGATGCGAAAGGCGCGTCGCGCAGCATGAAGCTGGCGCTGGAGAGCGCCGGCATCGCGCCGGGAGACGTCGATTATCTCAACGCCCACGGCACCGCCACCTACGCCAACGACATCACTGAGTCGGAGGCGATGGGCATGGTCTTTGGCCCCAAGCCGCCGCCGGTGTCCTCGACCAAGCCGGTGCATGGCCATGCGCTTGGGGCGAGCGGCGGTCTGGAGCTGGTCGTGACGATCAACGCCCTGCGCGAGCAGATCGCGCCGCCGACCATCAATTTTCTCGAACTCGACCCTAAATGCCCGGTCGATCCAATTCCCAACGCAGCGCGGAAAATGCCGATCCGGGTGGCGCTGTCGAACTCCTTCGCCTTCGGCGGCATCAATGCGTCGCTGGTCGTGCGGGCGGTTTAGGTCCGTCATGACGGCATCGGCGCCGTGGCTATGATTGCGGATGAGGAACCGGGCGGGACCGGCGCCCAAAATCCGACTGAATCCGGCGGGAAACCGTCGACTGGCGCAAATGGCGCGCGCGTTAACCCCGCTTCCCCGGCTAAAAAGAAATCCGAGGCGCTGGCGGCGGCGCTGCGCGCAAATCTCGCGCGGCGCAAGGCTCGCGCCCGCGCCCTGCGGGATGCAGGGACCACCGACGACAGCGAGGCTTGATGGACAGGATCAAAATCACCGGCGGCGGCCCCCTTGAAGGGGTCATTCCGATTTCCGGCGCCAAGAACGCGGCGCTGCCGTTGATGATCGCATCGCTCCTGACGCGGGACACGCTTACCCTGTCCAACATGCCGCTCCTCGCGGACGTCACGCAGCTTGAACGCATTCTTGGCAATCATGGCGTCGATTTTGCGATTTCCGGCAAGCGGTCCGGTCAGTCCGAAAACGCCGGCCGCACCGTTCATTTCACCGCGCGCGACATCGTCGACACCACCGCCCCATACGATCTCGTGTCGAGGATGCGCGCAAGCTTCTGGGTGCTGGCCCCGCTCGTCGCCCGCGCTGGCGAGGCGCGCGTGTCCCTGCCGGGCGGCTGCGCCATCGGCACGCGGCCTGTCGATTTGTTGCTCATGGCGATGGAGAGATTGGGCGCGCGCATCGAGATCGAAAACGGCTACGTCGTCGCCTCCGCCAAAAAAGGTCTGATCGGCGGCGAGATCGACTTTCCCAAAGTGACGGTCGGCGGCACGCATACGGCGCTGATGGCCGCCGTTCTGGCGCGCGGGACAACGACGATCAAAAACGCGGCGCGCGAACCCGAGATCGTCGATCTCGTCAATTGCCTCAACAAAATGGGCGCGAAAATTTCCGGCGCCGGTCAGTCGACGATTTTTGTCGAGGGCGTCGGATCGTTGCATGGCGCGCATCACGCCGTTTTGCCGGATCGTATCGAGACCGGCACCTATGCGATGGCGGTTGCGATGACCGGCGGCGACGTGCTGCTCGCCGGCGCCCGCGCTGCGGATTTACAGACCGCCCTCGACGCACTCGAGCAAAGCGGAACCAAAATCGTCTCGACGCCCGAGGGGCTGCGGGTGAAGCGCAACGGCGCCGGAATCGTCCCTGTCGATGTCGAAACTGCGCCCTTCCCGGCGTTTCCGACCGATCTCCAGGCGCAATTCATGGCGTTGATGACGCGCGCGCAGGGCGTGTCGCGCATCACCGAAACGATTTTCGAAAACCGCTTCATGCATGTGCAAGAGCTGGCGCGCCTTGGCGCGCATATCAAACTCGAAGGCGATACGGCCATCGTCACTGGCGCCGACCATCTCGAGGGCGCGCCGGTCATGGCGACAGATTTGCGCGCTTCCGTGTCGCTGGTGATCGCGGCGCTGGTCGCGCGCGGGGAGACGACGATCAACCGCGTCTATCACCTCGACCGGGGCTTCGAACGGCTCGAAAACAAGCTGCGCGCCTGCGGCGCCCAGATCGAGCGCATCAGCGGGCAGGGATAGTCCGGCCTGTTACCCCCGCGCCGCCAGCGGCGCGACATTGTGCAGCCGCTCGTCGGCCGTGTCGAAGAAACGCCGCAGATTGCGCGCCGCCTGACGGATGCGCTGCTCGTTTTCGACCAGCGCCAGCCGCAGATAGCCTTCGCCGTGCTCGCCGAAGCCCTCGCCCGGCGCGACGGCGAGGTCGGCCCGCTCGATCAGGAGTTTCGAGAATTCGAGACTGGTCATCGCACGAAAGCGCTCCGGCAACGGCGCCCAGGCGAACATTGAGGCGCGCGGCGCCGGGATCGGCCAGCCGGCCTGGGCGAAGCTCTCGACCATTACGTCGCGGCGCCTGCGGTAGATTGCGCGCATTTCCCGCACGCAATCGTCGGGACCGTTCAGCGCCGTCGTCGCGGCGACCTGGATCGGCGTGAAGGCGCCGTAATCCAGATAGCTTTTCACCCGCGCCAGCGCTGCGCACAGTCGTTCGTTGCCGACGGCGAAACCCATGCGCCACCCGGCCATGGAGAAGGTCTTGGACATGGAGGTGAATTCCACCGTCACGTCGATCGCGCCGGGCACCTGCAAGACCGACGGCGGCGGATCGTCGTCGAAAAACACCTCGGCGTAGGCGAGATCGGAAAGCACGAAGATATCGTGCTTCTTCGCGAAGGCGACGAGGTCCTTGTAAAAATCCAGTGAAGCCACTTCCGCTGTCGGATTGGACGGATAGCAGACGACGACGGCGATGGGCTTGGGGATCGAGTGGATCATCGCCCGCTCCAGCGCCGAGAAATATTGCGGCGTCGGCGCCGAAGGCACGGAGCGGATCACGCCGCCGGCGAGCAGAAAACCGAAGGCGTGGATTGGATACGAGGGATTGGGAACGAGGACGACGTCGCCGGGCGCAGTGATCGCCTGCGCCATATTAGCGAAGCCCTCCTTGGAGCCGAGCGTCGCGACGATTTGCGTCTCGGGGTTCAACGCCACGCCAAAACGTCGTTGATAATAATTCGCCTGTGCGCGGCGCAGGCCGGCGATGCCCTTGCTCGCCGAATAGCGGTCGGTGCGCGGTCTTCCAGCGGTTTCGACCAGCTTGTCGATGACATGTTTGGGGGCCGGCAGATCGGGATTGCCCATGCCGAGGTCAATGATGTCGGCGCCGCCGGCGCGGGCTTTGGCCTTCAGACGGTTGACCTGCTCGAAAACATAGGGCGGCAGGCGTTTGATGCGGTAAAAATCCGTCATTGGCTTTCGGGGTTTGTGTCGGATTGCGACGCGATACTAGCGATTTCTCGCCGCTTCGCCAGTGCGGATCACGCCCAGCCGGCGAGTTCGCGTCGGGCCAGCGTCTCCAGCAGGCTCATGCCTTCGGGACTGTCGTTCAGGCAGGGCAGGCGGGCGAAATTGACGCCGCCTTTCTCGACGAACAGGTCGCGTATCTCGACCCCAAGCTCCTCAATGGTCTCAAGACAGTCGGCGGAAAACCCCGGCGCGACGATGGCGATGTTTTTAACGCCGTTTGTCGCCAGTTCGCCGACCATGTCGCTGGTGTAGGGCATGATCCATTTCGCCGGTCCGAAGCGCGACTGAAAGGACAGGCGCAATTTTTCCTCCGGCAAATCGAGCGCCGCGCGCAACAGCCGCCAGGTAGTCTCGCACTGGTCGCGATAGGGGTCGCCCCGGTCAACTTGCGCCTGGGGCAGGCCGTGGAAAGAGCAGACGATGACGTCCGGCGTGAAGGTCAGGGCGGACAATTCGCGTCGGATATTCGCCGCCAGCGCGTCGATATAGGCGGGATCGTCGTAATAGGGCGCGCCGATGCGAAGCGCCGGTTGCCGGCGCATTTTTTCCAGCGCATGGAAGGCGTCGTCGGCCACCGACGCAGTGGTCGAGGCGGCGTATTGCGGATAGAGGGGCAGCAAAACGATGCGCGCGCAGCCTTGCGCCATCAGCGCTTCGATGCGGCTCGCGATCGAGGGCGCGCCGTAGCGCAGGGCGTAATCGACGATGACCGGCGCGCGTCCGCTAAGGGCTTCGGCGCGCGCGGCAAGCTGCTCGGCCTGCCGGCGGGTGACGGTTTTAAGCGGCCCTTCGCCAAGATCGTGGTTCCAGACCGCCTCATAGGCCTTGGCCGAGCGTTTCGGCCGCGTGTTGAGGATGACGCCATGCAGTACCGGCAGCCACAACAAGCGGGGCAGATCGACGACGCGCGGATCGGCGAGAAACTGGGCGAGATATCGGCGAACGGCGGGCGGATCGGGCGCATCGGGCGTGCCGAGATTGACGAGCAACAGGCCGACCGGCGACTCAAGCGAACTCAAGGGCGCATCCTCTCGAAAGCCGCCTGTTCTTCCGGCGGCATCTGGAAAGCGTGCTCGGGTCCTGGAAAGGAGCCGGCGCGCACATCCTGCACATAGGCGGCGATGGCGTCGCGCATAGCTGCGCCGACCGCCCCGTAACGACGATTGTGTTTGAAGTCACGACGGGTCAGACCAGCAAGATCGTTGACGACCAGCACCTGACCGTCGGTCTCTGCGCCGGAGCCGATGCCGATGGTGACTGCGGCGATATCGCGGGTTATCCGCCCGGCCAATTCCTGAGGCGTGAGTTCAAGAACGAGGAATTTCGCCCCGGCGGCGTCCAGCGCGCGGGCGTCGTCGTAGATTTTCGCCGCAGCGGCGGCGTCACGGCCCTGCCGGCGCTTCACCGCCTGGTGCTGGGACTCAAGCCCCAGATGCCCGCAAAGGTCGAAACCGGCTCGCGTGAGCGCTGCAGCGATCTCCGGTCGTCCGCCTTCGAATTTGACGCAGTCGGCGCCCGCATTGCGCAGCCGCTGCGCGCTTTCGAGCGCTTGCGCCGAGGTGTCGTAGGTGGCGTAGGGCAGATCGGCGATGATGTAGATATCCGGGGCGCCGCGGCGCACGGCGGCAAGATGGTGGGCGATGTCGTCGAGAGTCACGTCGCATTCATGCGCATAGCCGAGGACATTAACGCCGACGCTGTCGCCGACCAGAATAATGTCCGCGCCAGCCTCGACTTCCAGCGTCGCGGTCGGCGCGTCGTAGGCGGTGACGACGGCGATCCGGTCGCCCCGGCGTTTCATCCGGGAGAAAGGGGATGCATCGGGCACGTCAAACTCCGGCGGTCGCGGATAACTGGCGCAGGGGGGTATCTGTTGTTTAAGAGTATTTATTGTGCGGGGGCGGCTTTGCAGGCGTTCGGTCGCAGCGGAACCTGAAACTCCTGCAGCGTCCCTGTGCATTTGTCACAAGCCGCGAGCAGGGTCGACAGCGACGCAACAAATGCGAAAATCCTGATTTTGGCGGTCATTTTTCCTCTCCTGCGCCTCGCGCCGGCATATCTGGACGATCGCGGCTTACGCCACGGGCCGTTGCTCCCGACGCAGGGCGATACTTTTCTCGGGTCTATATGCCGGACCGGGCGTAAAAAAGGCGGTAACGCGCTGCGCTTGCATCCGGCGCAAAGCCCGGTATAACCCCCGCCATCGCGACGTTCCCGGCCGGGGGCTGAACGGAAGCGCCGGTCTTCGGCGAGGGAGTCCCCCGTCTTCCCGTGTCTCCGCCTTCGATATTGCTTGTCGAGCCTTTCCGAGGGCTCGAAGGGCTCCGCGCCGGAGCGGCTCCGCGGCAACCGAAAGGCCAGAATCATGCCTCTGTACGAGCATGTCTATCTCGCCCGTCAGGATATCTCTCCCCAGCAGGTAGAGACGCTGACAGGGCAATTCAAAAACATCATCACGTCGCTCGGCGGCACGGTCGGCAAGACCGAATACTGGGGCGTGAAATCGCTCGCCTACCGGATCAAGAAAAACCGCAAGGCGCATTTCACTCTGCTCAACATCGACGCGCCGCCGGCGGCGATCGCTGAGCTTGAGCGCCAGCAGAGCATTAACGAGGACGTCCTCCGCATCCTGACGCTGCGCGTCGAGGAGTTGGAGGAAGGCCCGTCGGCGCAGTTGCGCAAGCGCGACGACGATGAGCGCAGCGGCGAACGTCGGGGCGCGGGCGGTCCGCGCGGCGATCGTCCGGAGCGTCGCCCGCGTCGTGAGGAAGGCCGTATCGAGGGAGAGATCGAATGACAACAGGAGCCGCTCGTCGTCCCTTCTTCCGTCGTCGCAAGTCCTGCCCGTTCACCGGCCCGAATGCGCCGAAGATTGATTACAAGGACACGCGTTTGCTGTCGCGCTACATCTCCGAGCGCGGCAAGATCGTGCCCTCGCGCATCACGGCGGTCTCCGCCAAGAAACAGCGCGAACTGGCGCAGGCGATCAAACGCGCCCGTTTCCTGGGTCTGCTGCCCTATGTGATCCGCTAGGCCAGTTCCGCTCGCCAATACATCAAAGCCGCGTTCTCCGGAGCGCGGCTTTTTTTGACTAATACAGAAACTGTTCGCGCAGGATCCGTTCTTCCAATGAATGTCCGGGGTCATGCAGCAGGACGAGGCAGGCGGCGTGATCCGTCGCGATGTCGACATGGGCGAGATCGCGAAACTCATCGTGATCGGCGACGACGGAGACAGGCCGTTTTGGCGCTTCAAGCACCTCGATCCGCACTTTGGCGTCGTCTGGCAGGAGCGCGCCGCGCCAGCGTCGCGGGCGAAAGGCCGAGATCGGCGTTAACGCCATGAGGCGCGTATCCAGCGGCAGGATCGGGCCGTTGGCGGAAAGATTATAGGCTGTGGAGCCGGCCGGCGTCGACACCAGCACGCCGTCGGTGACAAGCTCCGCCATGCGCTCATAACCATTGACCAGAATGCGCAGCTTGGCGATCTGCGAGGTCTGACGCAAAAGCGACACTTCGTTGATGGCGTGGGCGGTGAATTCGTCGCCGCGCACATTCACGGCCTGCATCAACAGCGGGTGAATGATCGAGGCTTTCGAGTCGGCGATGCGCTTGCGCAGACCGCTCTCGCGATACTGGTTCATCAGGAAGCCGACCGAGCCGCGATTCATGCCGTAGATGGGTTTGCCGGAGCCCATATAGCGGTGCAGCGTGCGCAGCATCAGCCCGTCGCCGCCGAGCGCGACGATGCAGTCCGCTTCTTCCGGCGGCGCATCGCCATATTTTTCAACCAGTCGTCGGCGCGCCTCCTCCGCCTCCGGCGCGCCGGAGGAGATGAAGGCGAGTTTTTTGAAGGCGGTGTTGCCCTCGCCCGAAGCGCCCATGATCCTTCGCTGTCTCCTGGTCGCGCCGGCAGGGGCGCGGACGCCTCCAGCCATACACCAGCCGCGCCGGTCTGGGAAAGCGTCGCGGGTCTTGCGCGCCCCTCACGCACGCCACAACCAGGCGGCGCCGCGCACGCCGCTCGAGTCGCCGTGAGCATTGCGCCGGATTTTGGTGTCGAGCGCATCGGTGAAGGCGTGCGTCGCGACTTTCGCCTCAAGTCCATTATAGAGTTGGGCGATATTCGAGACGCCGCCGCCAAGCACGATCGTATCGGGATCGAGAATATTCACGATCATCGCCAGCGCGCGCGCCAATCGATTCTGATAGGCGTCGAGCGCCGCCTGCGCCGCCGCCTCTCCCTGCCTCGCGCGCAGGGCGATTTCGCGACCGCTGGCCTGACCACCGCTGCGTTCGGCGTAATCGCGCATCAGCGCCGGTCCGCAAAGAAAGGTTTCGATGCAGCCGTCGTGACCGCAGAAACAGCGCCGGCCGGGAAATTCCCCGCGCGTCATCCACGGCAGCGGCGTGTGTCCCCATTCGCCGGCGATGTGATTGCGTCCGGCGACGATCTGGCCGTCGATCACGACGCCCCCGCCGACGCCGGTGCCGAGAATAACGCCAAAGACCACGCGCGCGCCGACGCCGGCCCCATCGACCGCTTCCGATAAAGCAAAGCAATTTGCGTCGTTTTCGAAACGCACCGGCCGCCCCAGCAGCGCCGAGAGATCGGCGTCGAGCGCCTTGCCGTTGACGACGGCGGTGTTGGAGCCCCGGATCAGCCCACTATGCGCCGACAGTTCGCCCGGACCGCCGACGCCGACGCTGCCGCGGCGATTGGTTTCGTATTCGAGTTCATGCACCAGAACGCCAATGGCGCGCAGGATGGCCTCGTAATCTCCAGCGGGCGTGGAGACGCGCCGGCGCGCAAGAATGTCGCCTTTTTCATCGAGCGCGATGGCTTCGATCTTTGTGCCGCCAAGATCGACCCCGATACGCATCGATTCATTGCTCACTGAACCCGGTCCATTCATTCTTGCTCACTGGCGCTGCACACGATCGAGGTGTTGCGCCAGCGACAAATGATCAACCGCATCGGCGTCGATACGCGCCGAGTCGAGATCGAGACCGTTTGTTTTGGCGTCGCGCCAGTTCACGCCGGTGAAGTCGGCGCCAGCGGCGTCGGCGTTGGCGAGATTGGCCCCGTCGAAATCGGCGCCGGCGGCATGAGCAAAACGCAGATCGGCGCTCATCAGATTGGCGCGATGAAAGCGCGCGCCCTGAAGCTGCGTCGAACGCAACACGGCGCGCATCAATCCCATCGACTGGTTCTTCATATCGGCGGCGAGATCGGCGCCATCGAAAATCGCGCCTCTGAGCGAGGCGCCGGTGAGATCGCCGGCAAGCCGCGCTTGCGAGAAATCAGCGCCATCGGCTTTCATGCGCTGCATTTGTGCGGCGAAGGCGTGCGCGCCCCTAAGCGACGCGCCGCCAAGATCGGCTTCGATTAGCCATGCCTGATCGAGAATGGCGCCGTCGAGGTTCGCGCCCTGAAGTATGGCGCGGTTGAGACGCGCGGCGCGAAAATTGGCGTTCGTGAGATCGAGATGCGAGAGATCGAGGCCGTTCAGGCTTTTGCCGGAGAAATCGGGCGTCGCGCCGGCTGCGCGCAAGGCGATAGCCTTCTCCACATCGGCGCGCGTGAATTCGGCTTGCGAATAGGCCGGCTGCGAGAGATCGACGCCTTGCAACATATCCTGCGCCCGCAAGGGCGCAACGAACACGACGAGCAAAAAAGCTGCGGCTAGGGATCGCGCGCGCATCGAATGCTCCAAGTCTTGCCCGTCGCCGTCTCAGGCGACGTTCGCCCGGCGCGTTTCGCTGACCAGGGCCTGGGCCTGTTGAACCCATTTGCCCCGTTCGACGCGACCTGGCGCCTCCAGCGCGGCGCTGATCCAGCGTGCGTTGTCGAGACTCCAGATCGCAATCTGATCGTAATGGAAAACGCCGATTGCATGCAATTTTTCACGGCTTTTGGGACCAAGGCCCTTGATGCGCGCAAGATCGTCGGCGACGCCGTCGCGCGGCGCGGGCAACAAGAGCGGCGGCGCGCCCGGACGGGCCGGCAGACGACGGCCGCGACCGGATTTCGGCGGCGGCAGCGTCGCCTCGACGCGTCGCATCTGCGCCAGAACGGCGTGGAGTTCGGCGGGCGCGCCGGGCGTCTCGCGGGAGGACTCGTCGGAAGCTGCGATCACTGGCGCGACGGCGCGATGGAGGATCGGTTTTGTGTCGGAGTCAAAAAGCGCTTTCGCCGCCGGTTTCATGACGCCGCCAATGGCAAGCCCCGCAGCGCTTGAAAGACCCGCGAGCAGCGCAATGTCGAGCGTGAGCGCAGCGCGTCCCTGAACAAGGCCGAGGCCGGAAGCGACGGCCCCGCTAACCAGCAGCGCGACTCCGGCGACAACAATCCAGCCTCCGGTAAAGCGTGCGTCCTTGTCGAGTCGGTAGGCGAAAAAACCAATGAGCGCGCCGAGCGCGACAGCGCTGGCGAACCATGGCCAGCCCAGCGTGAGCAGATAGTTCATGATTCTGGCGCCTCCGGCTGATTTATTTCACGGCGAATTCGATGCGACGATTGCGCGCCCGATGCTCGTCGTTGTCGTTGGGCGCGACAGGGCGCTCCGAACCATAACCCACCGCCGAAACGCGCGCCGGGTCGGCGCCCGCGCGCACAAGACGATCAACAATCGCCTGCGCCTGCCGTTTGCTGCGCGCGCGGGTGAGTTCCTCGATGCCGCTGGCGTCGAGATGCCCGCCAACCTCCACCGTCACGCCTGGACAGCGCAACGTCGTTTCCGCGAGTTTTTCCAGTATTGGCGTCGACTCAGGCGCAAGCGCGGAGTCGTCGGCCGTAAACCGGAAAGTCGATTGCGAGAAAGAGGACAGGGCCGTCCGACAGACTTCCGCAGTCAGCGCCGCGGCGGGCTCATTTGCGTTGATGCGGGCCTCGCCGCGAAATCCAGGCGGCAGAACGCCGGGAAGCCTCGCGACAATGTCGCTTTGCGTTTGCAGATTGCGCGCGACGCCGGAAAGCGTCACGGCTGCGTCGTTGAGCACTAATTCGCCGGCGTCGAGCCGCGCCAGTTGATCGAGCCCAGCATCGACGGCTTCGATGTAATGCGCTGGCGCGCCTTTAGCGACGCTCAACTGCGCGGTCACGGCGGCGCCGGGGAAGCTGCGTTGGGCGAAATCGATCAAGCGCTGACGTGACGCCTCGTCGGGCGCATGACCTGCAAGCGCCACGGCCTCGCCCTTGCGCGACACATTGAGGCGATAGGGCGCGGCAGGACCCGACGCGACATCGACTTTCACAAGCTTGTAGCCTGTTGGGAGGTTGTCGCGCGCCTGTCGCGTCACGGCATCGGCGTCGATATTGGCGCGTCCCTCGCCGACGATGGCGAGCGCCGCGCCCTCAATCGTCACCTTGCCATGCGCCAGTTGTCCCAGCGCGGCGAGCGCAGCATCGACGGCGCCGGCGTAATCCCCATCCGGCGCGCCCGAACCAAGGCGCAGCGCGTCGCTCAGCACCACTCCTGGTCCGAGCCCGGCGACGCGGGCAAGGACGGCGCGTCGCATGTCAGCGTTGGGCAGATGTCCGCTCAACGAGCGCGCGCCCGGACTTATGGCGGCCGAGAAGACGTAAGACGCGACATGCGGCGGCAGAATGTCGCTTTTGAAGGATCGCGCGCCGGCAGGAGGCGTTTTCAATGCAGCGAGGGCTGCTTCATAGGCCTCATCGTCGCGCGCCGCGCCACTGATCGTCAGCGTCGCGTCGGAGAGAGTCGCTTGCGCAGGATCGAGACGTGTCAGTTGACTGGCGGCATAATCGGCGAGGGAGTCAAAAGCTGCGGGGGCTCCGGTCGCGTAGGTCGTTTTGTCCGCAACGGTCAGGCCGGCGGCGGCGAGGCGCGCGACAAGTTTTTCCTTCTCCTCCGTGAGCGGGACATTGCCGGACAAGGTCGCCTCGCCGCCGCGTCGAGCCAGGTTCAGCGCGAAGGGTTGGGCGAGCGCGATTGTCGTGGTCGCGTCGTTCAAGCTACGCAGGCCGGGATCGGCGCGCAGAAGCGCAAAGACCCGATGTTTATCGGCGAGCGCCAGCCCGCCGATGGTCACGTCACGACCGTGAGCCTCGACGAGCGGTTTGGCGAAAACCCCGGGATGTTGCGCGATCTGGGCCCGCGCGCGCGCGTCAAGATCGGATTCGATACGGGGTGTCAGATCGTTGACTGCGCCATAAACGAGGCCAACGAGGATCGGCAATCCGATCCACCATTTTTTGGGCTGATGCATGGCCGTCCCGGAAGGAGAGAATCAGCAAAGACGCGCACACTGCGTCTATGGTCGCGCACAGCCCATGCTTGTCAAGATCGCGCGTGACGTTTTGCGGATGACGCTTGCCGGCGTCATCGCGTGGGAATTCGGATCGACTTGACGCGTCGCGGCGGGGGAGAGGTTTGCGCCGTCGTATCGGCGGCTGGCGTGGGGGACGCGGTCGCCTCCTCGCCCGGCGGGGCTGGCTCGTCGGGCGGCGCTGGTGCGTTTGCGAGCGAAGGATCTACTGGCGCCTCCGAGACAGGCGCCGGCGTATTGATCGGCGGGGCGGGTCGACGGGCGAGAAAGAAGATCAGCGCCGCGCCGATCGCGTAGGCCATGACCCAAATCAGAAATTTGCCGATAAGCTTCAAGGCCTTCCCCCGGCGGCGCGAGATTCCTCTGCCTACTCTAGCACAAACCGATGCGCGTGCAGACCGCCTGAAAAATTAATGCGCAAAAGGCAGCAGCAATGCATCGTTTTATCCTTTTTTTAAACGCCCCGAGGAATGAAAATTGTCGTTGGGAAAATCGTTTGTGCATTCGGCGCAAGTCATCCAATGTGCCTCTTAGGATCACGAAGCTGGAGTCTTTTGACGCGTGGCGGAATGGAGCTCAAGGGTCTATCTCGAATTCGAACGCGAGCGCACCCGCGCCGCGCGGGATTTGCTGGCGCATATCGCTAAAACCCCAGCGGGCGGCGTCTTCGATCTGGGATGCGGTCCCGGCAATAGCACCGAATTATTGTGTGCGGCGTTTCCAAACGCAGATGTGGTGGGCGTCGACATTTCAGCCAATATGCTGGCTTCGGCGCGGATGAGACTGCCATGCGCGCGTTTTATTGAAGGCGATATCGAAAATTGGCGCCCGCCCGCGCCTGCCGGGCTTATCTTCGCGAACGCTTCATTGCAATTTGTCGCCGATCACCGTGAGCGACTTGTTCAGCTTGTCGATTGCCTTGCCGGGGACGGTGTGCTGGCGGCGCAGATGCCCGACAATATTCACGAAATTTCGCACGCCCTGATGCGAATGGTCGCTGCCGACGGGCCATGGGCCGACAGGCTTGTGCCGATCGCCAAAACCCGCATGCTGGTCGGACCGGTGGAGTCCTATTACGAATTATTGCAAAGCCGCTGCGCTCAACTCGATATCTGGCATACAACCTACGTCCATCCCTTAAAGAGCGTCAACGATATCGTGCGCTGGTTCGAGGGCTCGGCGCTCCAGCCTTTTCTTGACGCGCTTGACGAGAGCGAGCGTCGGGCGTTTCTGTGGCGCTATCGCGATGCGCTGGCCGACGCCTACCCCCTGCAGTCGGACGGACGCGTCTTGCTGCGATATCCGCGACTGTTTATTGTTTTGCGGAAATGACAACGGAGCCGCATCGCCCGCATGCAACTCGTGCGACGGATTGGAATTTGATTCATGAACGAACCCTCCGCCATACGCTTTTTTCACGTCTGGGATACATACGCGCGGGTTGTCGGCGGAAATTATATGTTCCATCGAGAACTGGGCGCCGCCTTACGCACAGCGCTCGACAATCATTTTCGCGGACGAGCGTTTTCTTTCCTCGACCTGGGGTGCGGCGATGCGGCTACATTGGCGCCCATTCTGCAGGACTTGCCCGTAAAACATTATCTTGGCGCCGATCTCTCGCAGGCGGCGCTGGACGTGGCCAGACATAATCTATCCGCACTTGATTGCCCGGTCATCTTGCATCATGCCGATATGAGCAACGAACTTGTCGCCCTGACGGCGCCCGTGGATGCGATTTATTCCAGCTACGCGCTACATCATTTGTCGCATGCGCAAAAGGCGACGTTTTTTGACGCTGCGGCGCAGAGACTCGCCCCGGATGGGGTGATGTTGCTGGTCGATGTCGTGCGAGAGGAAAATCAGCCGCTCGACGTTTATCATATCGCCTATACCCGCTGGCTGCGAGCGACAATGACCGGGCTCGATGGCGCAGAACATGACGCGATTTGCGAACACATCGTTCACAATGATTTCCCGGAGCCTTGGACGGAGATTGCGGCTATGGCGTCAAATGCCGGGTTGCGCTCCGTCTCGGTCACGGCGCCGCAAATCTGGCATCAATTAATGGTGTTTGTGCGCGCATGAGTTCCGACAGGCCTCGGCGCATTACGGAGATTGACGAAGAAGAGACGCTGGCGCGAGTGACGCGTCGGCTCATTCCCTTCCTCGTTCTATGCTATCTCGCCGCCTACCTCGATCGCGTAAATTTAAGTTTCGCCGCCGCCAGCATGAATCGCGATCTGAATTTTTCGCCCTCGGTCTATGGCTGGGGAGCCGGCGTATTCTTCATCGGCTATGCGCTACTGGAGGCGCCCAGCAATTACATTCTGCATCGCATCGGCGCCCGCATCTGGATCGCTCGCATCATGGTGAGCTGGGGTCTGGCGTCCGCGGCGATGGCTTTCGTGCGCGACGAAATCAGCTTTTACGCCCTGCGATTTTTGCTAGGGGCCGCCGAAGCCGGCTTCATGCCGGGCATTATCCTCTACCTCACCTACTGGTTTCCGCCGGCGCAGCGCGGGCGCATCCTTGCCGCCTTTCTCTTCGCCGTGCCGATCGCAACGGTGATTGGCGCCCCGGCGTCGGGCGCGGTATTGTCGCTCGCCGACGGTCTCGGCGGCATGCGCGGCTGGCGTTGGCTCTTTATCCTCGAGGCGATTCCCGCGATTGTTCTGGGCGTCGTCGCCTGGTTTTATCTGACCGATCGACCTGCAACGGCCAATTGGCTAACCCCGGCCGCGCGCGACTGGCTGGCGGAGCAGGTGGCGGGCGGACAGGGAGACGCGCGCGAAAGCGCTGATCCGCATGAGACCCATGCCGCAATGTTTCCGGCGTTGATCGCCGCCTTGTGCGACCGACGCGCGCTGGCTCTTGGCGTCGCCTATTTCGGCGTAGTTCTCGCGCTGTACGGCCTGAGCATGTGGTTGCCGCAAATTATCGAAGGCTTTGGCCTTGGGACGTTCGCCGCCAGTCTGGTTACGGCGGCGCCGTTTCTGCTGGGCGCGGTCGCGATGCTGTTGTGGAGCCGGCGCTCCGATCTTCGCGGCGAGCAGGTTTGGCATACGGCGCAGGCGGCGTGTCTTGCCGCTTTGGGACTTTTCGCCGCCGCCGCCGCAACCTCGTCCACGCTGGCGATCATCGCCATTACCATCGCCGCCATTGGCGTTTTTGCGACCCTTCCGCCGTTCTGGGCGATTGTGACCGGCGCGTTTGAAGGCGCCCGCGCCGCCCTCGCCATCGCCCTCATCAACTCCATCGGCAATCTGGCCGGCTTTTTCGGACCCTACCTTGTCGGCTGGATAAAGGAGTCGAGCGGCAGCTACGGCCCCGCACTGGCGGCGTTGGCTGTGGGACCGCTGGTCTGCGCGACGCTTGTCGTTTATCTGGGTCAAGCGCGGCGGACGACGGGCGCCGAAGGCCGAGCGCGGAATTAAAGTCTTGTTCCTGATGCGCGCGGATGAAACGCTGGGGCGCATGAACAGCCGGAGTCTGGAGATGGACGTTTTTCGTCATTGTGGCTTCATGACCATCGCTCTTGCTGGTCTCTGCTGGCTGGCGGAACCGGCGGGGGCGCAACAACCGCTCGATCAACAACTGGATTTCGGCGATCTGTCGGATGGGGCTTTCGCCGATCCGCCCGATCTCCCCGACGGCGACATCGAGAATCTCGACCAATTTAACGGTTATCCAGCCCCCGAGCGCGCCGAGGCCCTGCCGCCGCCGGACCGGCTGTACATCGGGCCATCCTCGGCGAATGCGCGACATCGGCGGCGGCCGCGCTAGCCAGCGGAGATGGGCCGCAACTGTGACGATCGGGAAAACCACACGCCTCTCGGCGCGTGAAGGAGAGCAGATATGAGAGTTTCGCCGGGTCTGGCGTTCGGCGCGATCTTGTCCGTGATCGCGCCATCGCAACTTGTTCTGGGCCAGTCGAACACGCTGGATACGACGATCGGCCCGCTTGAACTTCAGGCGCAAAAGCTGCTCGCGGGAGACGACGAAAAGAGCGTCGCGCGGAAGATGGGGCGCCCGCCGGTCTCGATCGAGGACGCCAAATGTGAAACCCCGCCGCAGGATTGCAGAATCCAGGAGTATCGCGACGCCGATGAGAGCGTTTTCGTCTATTTCGCCCGTTCGGCCCGCAAGCCGCAAGATTGGGTCGTGCGGGGTCTTTATCGTCAGGGATTTTGGCGCCCCCTGAGCCCGGCCGATGTCATAAAATAGGAAAAAGGGTCGGCGCCGGCGTTCGTCCGCGCCGGGGTTTTTTGATATTGACAGCCGCGTCGCGACCACCGCATATGCCGCTACCGTCGGCCTCGATCCGGAGCCGCGGCGTGCGCCGGCGTCAGGCCGGTCTGTGCGACGGATGGGGGAATGTCCCGAGCGGCAAAGGGGGCGGACTGTAAATCCGCTGGCTAAGCCTTCGTAGGTTCGAGTCCTACTTCCCCCACCACCCGCCAAAAAATTCTTGATGTTTTACCTCTTGTCGATGCAGGCGTCGTTCATCTCCGGACTCACGCCGCAATCGAAATATGCGCGTGGCGACTTATCGAGATTCTTCATCCTCTCATGCTTGCGGGGCCGGCTTCCTGATCGAGAAGGCGATTGCAAGGCTGAACACGGCCGCCGCCATGCGCCAGACCGAATACCACGCCGGTCTTGATTTAATGACCGAGAGCATAATCGAACCAAACACAAGCCAGCCAAATGCGTTGACGCCCCTGTTCGGAAAGAGAACAGACGGCAGGATGGTCAAGGCAACATGAATGGCGAAGACGATTTGCGGGGGATCGTCGAAGAGCGGTTTGTCGGCCAACGAATGGTTCACGACGCTAATCTCGAAACCGTCTGCAGAGGCCAGTTTCGTCCAAAGATAGATCGATAGCCCCATGCCGCAGAGGACCATGGCCCACCAGAGCCGACGCCAAACGTTGCGCTCCTCGGCGACGGCGGCGGCGAGGGGAATGCAGATCGGCCAGAAGCCGAATGCGATAATGGAATAAAGATAAAGGAAGATGTCGTCGCCGGCGAAGGGCCGGGCCAGCGCATACCAGTTTACGCCCTCGATCAGTTGATGAATGGAAAAAACGAGGGGAAAGAAGGCGTAAACGATCATTTTGGGTATACGTCCCGGCGCGTCTCACAAGAAGCGTTCCGACAACGCCAAGGCCGCATCCGGCGCCGATACTGGCGGCGAGAGAGTAGCACATCACGTTCCTCTTGGTTTTTCTCCAGTTGTTGCAGGCGCTGTTTCGGGACAGTCGCCTGTTGCGAAAGGTTTAGAGCGTGTCACCCATCCGGGTTGCTGAACCGGACCTGGTCGACCGCCATCAGATTATTCGATTTTACTCTGTCCGTTCAAGAAACGAGCGTTCGCCTTCCGTTGTTTTCGTGACCAACCCGAGAGGCCGGCGGCTCGATGTCAGCTGGAGAACGCCCGATGGGGGCTCCCTCCAGAGACGGTGAAATCGAAGGCCATAAAAGTTTTATGCGGATTTTTGCCCGCTCACTCACTCTGCTCCTGATCTCGCGAGGCAGCGTCTGCGACGCGCGCAGACCATTGTTAAGCTTATGTAATCCATCGGGTCCAGGCATGCGGGGCGTTTGACAAGGCACAACCTGAGATTTAAGAATTCAATTTCTGATTTTAACGCAACAAAGCGCAAAGAGTTTCGGTAACTTAGGCCTCTTCGATCGAATACGGATTGCGCGGCCGAAAACTTTGCATGATTAATTTTGGAGAGAAATCAATGTCTATCAAGCGTTTGACCTTCTCCCTGCTGGCGACGGCGCTGCTCTCTGCTTGCGCCTCGACTCCGGGCAGCGCCCCAGGCTCCGTGCCGCCGCAACTCGTCAGGGATCAGTCTTCGGGCAAGCTGGCGTGGAGCGACCCCGGCGCATTCGGTCCTGTGCCGGCCTCCCTGCAAAAGAAAGGCGACGCCGTTTGCCGCACCAGAGTTCCCGGGGAATCGAATGGCGATAATAAACACGCCATCGGTTATCACCCCAGCGCGCTCGATTTGAATGGTAATCCATTTCCCGGCGGCGGATATTTTTGCGAGTAATACTGCGACCGATTGTCGTTCATGATCCAACGAGCTGCATGACGCACGGGTCTGCGTCATGCGCCCGTTTCTGAGCAAAGACGCAGATTTTTCCCCGAGCAAGCGCTCATACCCGGCGTCAAAGCGTCTCCTGCGAAAATTCAGGGATCTCGATTTCAACAACCCGCAAGCCTTTGTTGCGCGCATCATCGACCAGTATTTTGGTTGTTGGGCCTCCCGAGAACGCCAAAACCAGATCCGCTTGGCTGCCCGCAAGCATGCGCGCGTTTCTGGCTTCCCTCGACTCGAGGGTGTGATGCGACGATCGGGTTTTTTTACCCAGCAGCTTCATCGGGGCAAGTAGCGACAATTTCGGAAATTTCCGCCTGTTCCATTCAGATATCGGAATCTGGTTAACCCGCGCCCAGTGCAGGCCAATACGTTCTGCGCCGCCCTCCTTGCCGCCAATAAGTTGTGTGATTGGCGTTGCGGCGTGCATTTTGTCGAGATAGTCCGAAACGAATTTACGTTCGTATGTGGCCCGCGCCATCTCCTTCGGAGTTATGTCGCCGCCTGACTCCGGTGTGGCTCGCCCGACGAAACTGCCGCCGCATACAAGTATTTTCAAGGTTTCTTCCTCATGAGGGATTATTCAAAAGAAAATTTACAAGTCAGCTTTGTAGGTCAGTCGCCAATTTTTTCCAAGACTGAGCTGTCAATGTTTTCATGTGCTACCAGTAAACCAGTGATCAATTTATTTTATTTCACACCTTGGTTAACGCCGATCCCAGAGCTTACGTTGCACAAAAATTCAAGAAAGTTGTTTGTGTCCGTCTTAGGCGATTAAAAATCCACTTCCGCATACTCAGGCGGCGGCGACATGCCGTGATCACGGTCGGCGAGCAGCGGTCGAAACGCCGGCCGGGATTTCAGACGCAGACGCCACTCCTTCGCAGCCTCGTGCTCGCTCCAGGGCGCATCGTCCAGATAATCGGCGCAGGAAAGTTGCGCGGCGGCGGCAAAGTCGGCATTGATCAGCCGATCGCCAGCAAGCCAGCGGCGCCGGTCGGCCAGGGCGTCGATATAGCGCAAGTGATGACACAGATTAGTCCGCGCCGGGCGCACCGCGTGCATGTCCGGCGCGCCAGCCTGTGACAGGTGACGTTTGAAGATTTTTCCTGCACAAGCCAGCTTGTTGCTTCCGCGTCCAGTTTCACATTGAACCACTCCACGAGCCGGCGCACCTCGACGCGTTTGTGCGGATCGGTGGGCATGAGACGCCGAACCCCGAGCGCCGGGCCGGCGACATCGTCGATATATTCGATAATCACCGACGCGCCGGGAACGACCGTTCCATCGTCGTCGATGAGCACAGGCGTGCGACCGGCAGGGTGGAGCGCCCGAAACTCCGGACGGCGTTCGGACACGCGCTCTCCGACAAGAGCGACCGGAACGCCGTATTAACCGAGAACAAAGCGCACGAAACGCGACTGCGGACAGAACGGATGATGATGGAGACGGGCCATAGGCTGTTTCGTTTGCGAGGCGGGACGCAGGCCGTCGGATTGGCTATAAGGTTAGTCAGTTGAAGCGCCGCCGGCCACGCAGGCGCAAACGGCGGCCGTCCGATTACGGCTTTGAGAGTCAAGGATATGGCATGATTCGTCCGCTTTTCGCACTCTCTCTGATGCTGGGTCTGGGAGGTGGTTTTGGCGATGGTTTCGTGGCGCCGGCGGCCGCCGAACCATTGAAAGATTCGGTGCCGAGCGTCGCGGTGGTGGGCGAGGCCGAGGAGGAGGTCGCGCCCGATCAGGCGACGCTGCATTTCGGCGTTGTCACCGAGCGGCCGGCTGCGGCGGATGCGGCGAAAGAAAACGCCCGGGTCGCCGCGACGATTCTCGATGAATTGAAGACGCTCGGGGTCGTCGACGCCGATGTGCGCACGCAGGGCGTGACGCTGACCCCCGTTTCTACGGAAGAGCGCGACCCGAAGGGCAAAACGACAGCGATCAAAAAATACTATGTCGCGCGCAATGATCTTAGTGTGCGGGTGCGCGATCTTCAGCGCGCCGGCGAGATCGCCGGTCGGCTGATGGATAAGGGCGTCAACAGTTTTCAGGGCGTCGACTATGATTACTCGCAACCTGACGCCAAAATGGATGAATTGCGCGCCAGAGCCGTCAAGGACGCCGAGCGACGCGCCCGTGTCTACGCTGAAGCGGCGGGGCTGCGGTTATCGCGCGTTCTGGAGATCCGTCCGGCGGATGAGACTTCGCCCTTTCTGCGCCCCTATGCGATGAAAGCGGCGGCGCCGATGGCCGATAGCGTCTCCCCGCCGATGCGTCCCGGCGTTCAACGGATCAGTGCGCGCGTTAGCGTGGTGTGGGCGCTGTCGCACTAGGCGACAGGCGGTTCTAGCCGCGCCCGCGATATCCCGGTACGCCCTGGTCGGGCAGCCAGAGCCCCTCCGGCGGGTTTCCCGTCTGCCAGAACACATCGATGGGGATGCCGCCGCGCGGATACCAGTAGCCGCCGATCCGCAACCAGCGCGGCTTCATCGCCGCAACAAGATCGCGGCCGATGCGGACGGTGCAATCTTCGTGAAAGGCGCCGTGATTGCGAAAGCTGCCGAGATAAAGTTTCAGAGCTTTCGACTCGATAAGCCAGTCGGCAGGAACATAATCGAGAACGATGTGCGCGAAATCGGGTTGCCCCGTCACCGGACACAGCGAGGTGAACTCCGGCGCGGTGAAGCGCACGAGATAGATTTCGCCATTGTGCGGATTTGGCACAAGATCGAGTTCGGCGTCGTCGGGCGAGACGGGCAGAGCCGTCTGTTTGCCGAGCAGCGCAGCGCCTTCATGAATTTTGGTCATGGGCCTAACAAGGCCGTTGCGGCGACGGCGTCAAGCCGTCGATGGCGTCAGGGATCACGGTCGTCGGCGCATTCGCCGGTGCGCAGGGTGATCGGATGGGCGGCCATCCAGCCGGCGAGGAAACGGTTTTCCGGCTTGTCCAGGGAGGCGAGCATTTCCGTGCGGATGACCTCCAGCCAGCGCAACCGCCGATCTGGCGCATTCATCTCCGCCGGCACCCCCAGCTCCTGCGCCTTGACAGCGAATTGATAAGGGAGGGTGTGCCAGAAGCTGACGCCGCCGCCGCCGAGCATGGTTGTCACGGCCGCTTCCGGCGTGCGGGAGAGTTGCTCTTGTTCCTCGATTGAAACCGCGCCGGGTTTGGCGCTGAAGGCGACGCCGTTTCGGTAAAAAACGTTCTGAACGGCGCCCTGACGTTCGTTGACGCCATTACCGCCAACGATAAAGCTTGCGCCGGATTTCACGCCGAGACATTTGGTCATGCGCTCGAAGCAGCTGTCGATGCCGACCATAAGGCTCTTGCAGCTTGTCTCGATCCACCGGGCCATGGCTTCCGGTTTCACGTCGAGGACATAGGCGACGCCGGTCAGATCGCCTTGTTTGTATTCGCAGCGTTGCAGCACATCGGCCGGCCAGCCCTGGAGCGCTTCCGTCGCCGGCGCGCAGGTCCCGGCGCGGATAGGGGCCTTGTCCAGCGCTGCTTTGGCCTCCGCGACATGTTCAGGCGTTTGACCCGGCGCCGGCGGCGACGCAAGGAGGAGCATGGCGGCGGCGGTCATGGCGGACAGAAGGGACGAGCGTGTCGATTTGTCAGCAAACATGCGTATCTCCTGATTGCTGGTCCCCCGACGGATGCTGGCGTTTCAAGACGCTCATCGGAGTTTTGGAAAGAAAACAACGGGAAGAGGTTTGGAGCGTTATAGGGGCCATTTTCAAAACTATGACTCGACCGGGGACCGTCAACCTTCGACGCGTCGCCAGATAAACCGCCCTGAACAGGGCTTCGAGACTTTCCCCGGCGCACCAATGGGGCTAAAACTCGCCCGTCTCCCGCGCTGCATCAATAACAGAGGCCATCCATGACCGAGATTATCGACATTCACGCCCGCGAAATTCTCGACTCGCGCGGCAATCCGACCGTCGAGGTCGAAGTCACGCTGGAGGATGGCTCGTCTGGGCGTGCGGCGGCGCCGTCCGGGGCCTCGACGGGCGCGCATGAGGCGGTGGAGAAGCGGGACGGCGATCCCGGTCGTTATCTTGGCAAGGGCGTACTGCAGGCGGTCGATAATGTGAACGACGAAATCGCCGGCGCCTTGCTTGGCCTTGAGGCCGAAGACCAGGTGGGCATCGACAAAGCGATGATCGAACTCGACGGCACGCCGAATAAGGCGCGGCTCGGCGCCAACGCCATTCTTGGCGTTTCGCTCGCCACCGCCAAGGCGGCGGCGGAAGCGGCGGCGCTGCCGCTTTACCGTTATGTCGGCGGCGTGCAGGCGCGCGTTTTGCCGACGCCGATGATGAATATCGTCAATGGCGGCGTCCACGCCGACAATCCGATCGATTTTCAGGAATTCATGATCCTGCCGACTGGCGCCGACTCGGTTCGCGACGCCATTCGCTGGGGCGCGGAAATTTTCCACACGCTGAAAAGCGCCTTGAAGAAAGCCGGCCACTCGACGTCTGTCGGCGACGAAGGCGGCTTCGCGCCCAATCTCCCCTCCGCCGAGGCCGCGCTCGATTTTATCATGAAGGCCATCGAGACGGCGGGCTTCAAGCCGGGCGTCGACGTGATGCTCGGCGCCGATTGCGCTTCGACCGAGTTTTTCAGGGACGGTAAATATGTTTATGAGGGCGAAGGCGTCACGCGCTCCATCGACGAGCAGGTCGCCTATCTCGCCAAACTCGCCGGCGCCTATCCGATCGTCTCCATCGAAGACGGCATGGCCGAGGACGACTGGGAAGGCTGGAAGAAGCTAACTGACGCCATCGGCAAAAAGGTGCAGCTTGTCGGCGACGATCTGTTCGTCACGAATGTCACGCGGTTGTCGCAGGGGATCAAAACCAATACGGCGAATTCGATCCTTGTGAAAGTTAATCAGATCGGCTCGCTGACCGAGACGATCGACGCCGTCGATATGGCCCATCGCGCCGGTTACACCAGCGTCATGTCGCATCGCTCGGGCGAGACGGAGGATTCGACCATCGCCGATCTTGCCGTGGCGCTGAACTGCGGTCAGATCAAAACGGGTTCGCTCGCCCGATCCGACCGCACCGCGAAATACAACCAGCTCATTCGTATTGAGGAGGAGCTGGGAGATGCGGCGATCTACGCCGGCAGAAACGCCCTCAAGGCGCTGGCTTAAAATACCTCTCCACCAGCGGGAAAACCTTCTCCCCATGCGGGAGAGTCGGGCCGAATGTCCGGGGCGAGGGGTCATCTCCCCTTTCCTCACATCGCGGGAATTGAGGCTCGCGCCTCTACCGCCTGACATGCTAACCCCTCACCCGGCCGCTTTGCGGCCACCCTCTCCCGCAAAGGGAGAGGGTTGTCTCGCCGCTTGTGACTCGCGCCCATGACGATGGAAAAAACCTTCGAACCCGCCGCAATCGAAAGCCGCATTCGAAAAGTGTGGGAAGAGGCGCAGGCCTTTCGCGCGGGCCGGCCCGAACGCGCCGGCGCGAAACCCTATTCTGTTGTCATTCCGCCGCCCAACGTCACCGGCAGCCTGCATATGGGCCATGCGCTCAACAACACGCTGCAGGATATTCTCGTGCGCTATCATCGCATGAAGGGCGAGGATGTGCTGTGGCAGCCAGGCACGGATCACGCCGGCATCGCGACCCAGATGGTTGTCGAGCGCCAGTTGGCGGAGCGTCAGGAGCCTGGCCGCCGCGAGATGGGCCGCGAGAAATTTCTAGAACGCGTCTGGGCGTGGAAAACGGAGTCGGGCGGCAAGATCGTCGAACAGTTGAAACGTCTCGGCGCCTCCTGCGACTGGTCGCGCGAGCGTTTCACGCTTGACGAGGGCCTGTCGCGCGCCGTGGCGAAGGTTTTCGTGCAGCTCTATCGCGACGGCCTGCTCTACAAGGACAAGCGCCTTGTGAACTGGGACCCGGCGCTGCACACGGCGATCTCCGACCTTGAAGTGCATCAGATTGAATGTCGTGGTTCGTTTAAATGGGAACGCGGCGGAGAAACGCCTTTTGACGCGGCGGGCCTTGGCAAGATCCTAGCTAGGAACCCGAACGGACATCTTTATTATTTCGATTATCCGATCGAGGGGCATGACGGGATCATAACAGTCGCGACGACGCGCCCCGAGACAATGCTCGGCGATACCGGCGTTGCCGTGCATCCCGAAAACGAGAAGCTTAGACATCTAATTGGCAAGTATGTGATCCTGCCGCTTGTTGGTCGTCGTATACCCATCGTGGCAGACGAATATGCTGATCCCGAAAAGGGCACGGGCGCGGTAAAAATTACGCCGGCGCATGACTTCAATGATTTTGAAGTCGGCAAGCGGCACGATTTGCCCAGGATCAACGTACTCGACGCTGAAGGCCGCCTTTTCCTTCGCGGTGCGGACTTCGCTGAAAATCTCGACCGTTCTTCCGATCTCGACGAGACGCTTGCGCAGCACGAGATGGACCGTTTCGCCGCGCGCGTCGCCATCGTGGCGCGGATGGAGTCGCGCGGGTTTCTGGCAAAGATTGAACCCCACACGCATCAGGTTCCGCATGGCGATCGTTCGCAGGCTGTAGTGGAGCCTTGGCTAACTGATCAATGGTACGTCGACGCAAAAACGCTGGCGCAGCCGGCGCTGAAAGCCGTGCGCGATGGCCAAACCACTTTCGTGCCGAAGAATTGGGAAAAGACCTATTTCGACTGGCTCGAAAACATCCAGCCCTGGTGCGTGTCGCGTCAGCTTTGGTGGGGCCATCGGATTCCGGCGTGGTATGGCCGAAAAGAAGTTGGGTCCACTCAATGGGCAGCACTAGACGACCCAGAAATATTCGTCGCGGAGAATGAACGCGATGCAATTGCTCAAGCTGAAAAGCATTACGGCAGACCCGTACGAATTGTAGAACCGCCACGCTCCGATTTAGACGCCATTTTTCAACAAGTGATCGATGACGAGATCGCAGGAAAAGGACGTTGGGAGCCAATCTGGCGCGATGAAGACGTGCTCGACACGTGGTTCTCCTCTGCCCTGTGGCCCTTCTCGACGTTGGGCTGGCCGGACGAGACGCCGGAACTAAAGCGCTTCTATCCGACCAATGCGCTTGTGACCGGCTTTGACATCATCTTCTTTTGGGTCGCCCGCATGATGATGATGGGCCTGCATTTCAAAAAAGAAATTCCCTTCCGCGACGTCTATATCCACGCCCTCGTCCGGGACGAGAAGGGCGCGAAAATGTCGAAGTCGAAGGGCAATGTCATCGATCCGCTGCATCTGATCGACGACTATGGCGCCGACGCGCTGCGCTTCACCCTCGCCGCTATGGCCGCGCAGGGCCGCGACATCAAACTCTCGACGCAACGTGTCGAAGGCTATCGCAATTTCGCGACGAAGCTCTGGAACGCCTCGCGCTTCGCCGAGATGAACGGCTGCGTGCGTATCGCAGGCTATGCGCCGCAAGCCAATAAAGTGACGCTCAATCGCTGGATCGTCGGTGAGGCGGCCCGCGCCGTAACGGACGTGAGCGCAGCGATTGACGCCTATCGGTTCAACGACGCCGCCAACGCCGCCTATCGTTTTGTCTGGAGCGTCTTCTGCGACTGGTATCTGGAGCTGGCGAAGCCGTTGTTACAGGGCGCCGATGGCGCGGAGAAAGACGAAACCCGCGCCACGGCGGCTTTCGTGCTCGATCAAATCTATGCCCTGCTGCATCCCTTCATTCCCTTCATCACCGAGGAGCTATGGGCGATCAAGGGCGCGGAAGGGCCAAAGCGCGAGACGCTGCTTGCGCTCGCCAATTGGCCGTCGCTCGATGGGCTTGAGGACGCCGCCGCCGAAAATGAAATCGGCTGGGTGGTCGATCTTGTTTCAGAAATTCGTTCGCTGCGCGCCGAAATGGCGTTGACCAGCGAAACCGAATTGCTGCTTGTCGGCGCGGATTCGGCGTTACAGACTCGCGCCCGGCGCTGGGATGAAACGCTGCGCAAACTGGCGCGCGTGTCGCGTATCGATTTCGTGGACGCCGCGCCTGCCGCTTCGGCGCAGTTACTTGTCCGCGGCGGCGTCGCCGCTATGCCGCTTGCGGGCATTATCGATCTTGGCGCTGAAAAGGCGCGTCTCGCAAAGGAAATCGCCAAATGCGACGGCGAGGCGAAGAAACTCGACGCCAAGCTCGCCAATCCGGGATTTCTGGCCAAGGCGGACGAGGAGGTGATCGAGGAGCATCGCGAACGCCTCGACGAGACAAAAGCGCGGATCGACAAGCTCAATGCGGCGTTGGCGCGATTGGGGTAGGTCGTGCGCCCCATCGCGTGCGGGCGAGAGGACAGGAGCGCGACGACAGGTTATGATGCGGTTATGACTTCTGCGCATAAACCCATCGGTCCCGGCAGCCATGTGTTCCTCGTCGATGGTTCGTCCTTTGTCTTTCGCGCCTATTTTCAGTCGATCCGGCAGGATGCGAAATACAACTACCGCTCCGACCGTCTGCCGACCGGCGCGGTGCGGCTCTTTTGCGCCAAGCTGCTGCAATTCGTGCGCGAGGGCGCGGCCGGCGTGAAGCCGACGCATCTCGCGATTATTTTCGACAAGAGCGAGAACTCCTTCCGCAAGGAAATCTATCCCGAGTATAAAGCGCATCGCGCCGAGCCGCCGGAAGATTTGATCCCGCAGTTTCCGCTCATGCGCGCCGCCGTGCGCGCCTTCGGTCTGACGCCCATTGAGCAGGATGTCTACGAGGCGGACGATCTCATCGCCACCTACGCCACGCAGGCGCGCAAGAAAGGCGCGGATGTGCTGATCATCTCCGCCGACAAGGATTTGATGCAGCTCATCGGACCGGGCGTAAAGATGTATGATCCGGCTTCCGGCGTCGCTGGCGCAAAGGGCGCGCGCGAAGAGCGCCTGATCAGCGAGCCTGAGGTTGTCGATTATTTCGGCGTGACGCCTGACAAGGTTGTCGATGTGCAGTCGCTTGCAGGCGATTCCACCGATAATGTGCCCGGCGCGAAAGGCATTGGCGTCAAGACAGCCGCGCAACTGATCAACGATTATGGCGATCTAGACGCCTTGCTGGCGCAGGCGCCGCAGATCAAACAGCCCAAACGACGCGAAGCTTTGAGCGATCCTGATGCGGTCAAGTTGATCCGCTTGTCGAAAAAACTTGTCGAACTGGTCCGCGACGTTCCTGTCGAAACGCCGCTCGACGATCTCGGGTTGCTTGAACCCGACGCAAAGAAGCTGGTCGCTTTCCTGCAAGCGATGGAATTCACAACGATCACCCGTCGCGTCGCTGAACTTTATGGCGTCGAGGCGCAGGAGATCGCGCCCGATCCGGCCTTCGTCGGCGCCGCCGGCTGGCGCGCCCGCGACGGCGAAATGCGAGAGTCGTCCCCTGAGACGGCTCGCGATGAAGCCAAGCCTGCGCCAATAAAAGACGCTACGCAGACGATGACGCCGTTGTCCCTCGTCGTCTCGCGACAGGCGGAGGCCCAGACCAAGACTATCGATCGTTCCGCCTATGAAACTATTCTGACGCTGGCGCAACTCGACGACTGGATCGCACAGGCGCGCGCCGCCGGCGTCATCGCCATCGACACCGAGACGACATCGCTCGACGCCATGCAATGTGAACTGGTCGGGGTCTCAATGGCGGTTGCGCCGGGGCGGGCCTGTTACATCCCCTTGCAACATCGCGAAGCGGGAACAGGCGATCTTTTTGGCGGCGCCGCGCTCGTTGCCGGACAACTTCCGCTCGAACAGGCGCTGGCGCGCCTGAAGCCTGTGTTCGAGGACGACGCAGTTCTCAAGATTGCGCATAATATGAAATACGATCTGCTGGTCCTTGCGCGTTACGGAGTTACTGTCGCGCCGGTTGAGGACACCATGCTGATCTCCTACGCGCTTGATGCCGGCCTGAATAATCATGGCCTTGATGAGCTGGCGCAGAAACATCTGGGGCATGCGACTATTCCGTTTTCGCAGGTTGCGGGTTCTGGACGCAGTTTCATTGGCTTTGCGCGCGTGCCGCTTAAACCTGCAACCGAATATTCCGGCGAGGACTCGGATGTGACCCTTCGTCTTTGGCGCATCTTGAAGCCGCGCCTGTCGGCCGAGCGTCGCGTCCATGTGTATGAAACGCTGGAACGGCCGATGGTCGCGACTCTGGCGGCCATGGAGCGTCGCGGCGTAATGATCGATCGCGCCATCCTCTCGCGTCTTTCCGGCGAGTTCGCCCAGGACATGGCCCGTCTGGAGTCGGAGATTTTCGAGATGGCGGGCGAGAGCTTTAATCTCGCCTCGCCCAAACAGCTCGGCGATATTCTCTTCGGCAAGATGGGTCTTCCTGGCGCAAAAAAAACAGCCACAGGCGCCTGGTCGACGTCCGCCAGCGTTTTGGAAGATCTCGCCATCGAAGGCAATGATTTTGCACGGCGCATTCTCGATTGGCGCCAGTTGGCGAAGCTCAAAAGCACCTACGCCGACGCTTTGCCAGGCTTCATCAATCCAGAAACCGGGCGCGTGCATACCTCCTATTCTCTGGCGGCGACAACAACGGGCCGGCTCTCCTCCTCCGAGCCGAATTTGCAGAATATTCCGGTGCGTAACGAGGCCGGACGCAAAATCCGCAAGGCTTTCATCGCCGCGCCGGGATACTTGTTGATTTCGGCCGATTATTCGCAGATTGAACTGCGTCTGCTGGCGCATATCGCCGATATTTCGCAGCTCAGGAAAGCCTTCGCCGACGGAATTGATATTCATGCGATGACGGCGAGCGAGATGTTCGGGGTTCCTGTTAAGGAAATGCCCGCCGATGTGCGGCGTCGCGCCAAGGCAATTAATTTTGGCATCATTTACGGCATTTCCGCTTTCGGACTCGCCAATCAGCTTGGCATTTCCCGTCAGGAGGCAGGCGATTACATCAAACGTTATTTCGAACGGTTTCCCGGTATTCGGGACTACATGGAATCGATGAAGAAAAAGGTGCGCGAACAACAGGCCGTGACAACCATTTTCGGCCGGGTTTGTCACTTTCCGCGGATCGGATCCGCCAATCCGTCAGATCGCGCTTTCTTTGAGCGCGCCGCAATCAATGCGCCGATTCAGGGCGCCGCCGCCGATATTATTCGCCGCGCCATGGCGCGGATGGACGCCGCGCTGGTTGACGCCGGTCTCTCGACGCAAATGCTGTTGCAAGTTCATGATGAACTGGTGTTCGAGGCGCCGGCGGCCGAGGCTGAGGCGACCATCGCCGTAGCACGCCGCATCATGGAACAGGCGCCGCAGCCTATCGTTGAGATGAGCGTGCCGCTGCACGTCGACGCCCGGGCCGCAGTCAATTGGGATGAGGCGCACTAAACGCAGAAGCGAGAGATCAGAGACCCTCGCCCTCAAACGGCGGCGGTTTATCGCCGGAAGAGCCCAACGGTTGCGGCGCGCGCCAGAATTTTTCGAAGGCGTAATAAAAGGCGCCAAGCGCGACCGCTTCGGCCAGGGCGATCCGGACCGACAGCCCGACGTCCTGAACGAAGGCGGCGACAACGCCGAAGCTAACGAAACCGGCGACGGCGGCGAAAGCAAGGGATTTGCCGAATTGTCGTGTTGTCGGCCCACGCACGGCGGCAGGCGCCGCAACGCCCTCCATCGACGCATAGCTGAGATCGGTCAGCGTTGGCGTCGGACGTGCGAGGGAGGAGGCGACGGTTTTCACCATGCCGACCGCAGCCGTTTCATTGGTCAACCGGTCGATAAGAATAAAGCCGCCGGTTTCTCGGTTTTCGACGAAGGGGTCGCAGGCGATCATTGTTTCCAGCGACAGACTCGCCTCGCCGATTTCGTTGAACTGTAACGTTGCGCCGGGTTCGAGCGGCGCTGCGAGGCCGGTTTCGATCTCAATCCGCGCATCGACCGAGGAGATCGCCGCCGGCGTGACTTTCGTGCCGATCTTGAGCAGATAGCTTTTGCCGACGACAAGCTGTTCGCGCACCAGCCACAGGATTTGCGCCGTTAAACGGTCGCCGACCTTCGCCGGAGACACCGGCGAACACAGCATGTCGCCGCGCGAAACGTCGATTTCCTCGGCGAGCGTCAGGGTCACCGACTGACCGGAAACGCCGCTTTCCAGATCGCCGTCCCAGGTGACGATGCGGGCGACGCGCGTGTCGCGACCCGCCGGCAGAATACGCACGATATCGCCGGGACGGATATTGCCGCCGCTGATGAAGCCCGAGAAACCGCGAAAATCCAGATTGGGCCGATTGACCCATTGCACCGGGTAACGGAATGGCGCAATACGCGTCGTGTCCTCTACGGCGACGCTCTCCAGATAGGCGAGCAGCGGCGGGCCCTTGTGCCAAGGCATTTTCGTGCTGCCGTGCACGAGATTATCGCCGTCCTTGGCGACAAGCGGCGCGACGTAAATCGAGGAGAAACGCAGGTGTTTGGCGAAGTCGCGAAAATCCTGCTCGATCCCGCGGAAAACATCCTCGCTGTAATCGACAAGATCCATTTTATTGACGGCGACCACAACGTGTCGCACCCCGAACATCGACGTGATGACGCTATGACGCCGCGTTTGCGGTAAGATGCCCTTGCGCGCGTCGACCAGCAGGATGGCAACCTCGGCGGTCGAGGCGCCCACCGCCATATTGCGCGTATATTGTTCGTGTCCGGGCGTATCGGCGACGATAAACTTGCGCTTGTCGGTCGCGAAATAGCGATAGGCGACATCGATGGTGATGCCCTGTTCGCGCTCTGCGGCGAGGCCGTCGACGAGCAAGGCAAAATCGAGGTCCTCACCTTGCGTGCCGTGTTTGCGGGAGTCGACTTCGAGCGTCGCCAGCATGTCGTCAGGCGCGAGATCGGCGTCGTAAAGCAATCGACCGATCAGGGTCGACTTACCGTCGTCGACGGAGCCGCAAGTAATGAATCGCAACAAGGGTTTATCTGCGCCGCTGTGACGCAAAGGCGCGCGGGTCGGCGATGATGTGGCGACGGCGCCGGACATGTCAGAAATACCCTTCCTGCTTCTTTTGCTCCATTGAACTGGAGCCGTCATGATCAATTAATCGTCCCTGTCGTTCGGACGAACGACTCTCGCGCATTTCGGCGATGATGTCGTCGAGCGTGGTCGCTGCGCTTTCGAAGCCGCCAGTCAGCGGATAGCAGCCAAGAGTACGGAACCTGACCATTTTATGTTCGATCTTTTCGCCGGGACGCAATTTCATACGATCGTCGTCGACCATGATCAGTGTGCCATCGCGCTCGACGACCGGCCGTTCCCTGGCGAAATAAAGCGGCACTACGGGGATATTTTCTCGGGCGATGTAATCCCACACGTCCGCCTCGGTCCAGTTCGACATCGGGAAGACGCGCAACGACTCACCCTGCGCCTTGCGGGTGTTATAGAGCCGCCAAAATTCCGGGCGCTGGTTTTTCGGGTCCCAGCGATGTTGCGCTGTACGGAAGGAAAGTACGCGTTCCTTGGCGCGAGATTTCTCTTCGTCGCGTCGCGCCCCGCCGAAGGCGGCGTCGAATTTCCATTTGTCGAGCGCCTGTTTCAGCGCCTCGGTCTTCATGATGTGCGTGTGAAGCTTCGAACCATGATCGAAAGGGTTGATATTTTTCTCCACGCCTTCGGGATTGATGTATTCGAAAAGCTCCAGTCCAAGATCTCTCACCAATTTGTCGCGAAACTCGATCATTTCGCGAAACTTCCATCTGGTGTTGACGTGAAGTAATGGAAACGGCGGCTTGGAAGGATAAAAGGCCTTCATTGCGACATGCAGCATCGCCGCGGAGTCCTTGCCGATCGAGTAGAGCATCACAGGACGCTCGGTCTCGGCCACCGCTTCGCGCATGATGTGAATGCTCTCGGCCTCCAGTCGATCGAGATGACCGAGCGCGCGTGTCGGAAGGGCGCTCATCGCAACGTCTCCTGCGGCGCTGGACCGCGTTGCAGCGTGCCGTCTGCCGCGACATGCAGCCCGCATTCTTTCTTGTCGTCCTGCTCCCACCACCATCGGCCAGCGCGTTCGCTTTCGCCCGGCGCGATCGCGCGCGTGCAGGGCGCGCAACCAATGGAGAGAAACCCCTTTGCGTGCAATTCGTTGACCGGCACGGAAAATTCCTCTGTCGCCGCGACGATAGCGTCGCGCGTGTAATCGATCACAGGATTGATCTTGAGCGTCCGATGCGCGGCATCGAAAGCGACGATCTCGACATTGGCGCGCGCGTCGGACTGATCGGCGCGCAAACCAGTCACCCAGCCGGAGACGCCATCGAGGAGGCGTCCCAACGGCTCGACTTTGCGCACATGACAGCAGGCTTTGCGGGCCTCGACAGATTTGTAAAAACCGTTGATCCCCTGTTCGGCGATCAGGGCTTCAGTAGCCGCCGCCTGCGGATAGGCGGCGCGAATGTGATGCGAATAACGCGCTTCGGTGCGCTCCCAGAGCGCGTAGGTTTCCGGAAATAAGCGGCCGGTGTCGATGGTCACGACGTCGATGTCGAGACCCTGCGTGAAGATCGAATGGGTGATGAATTGGTCCTCGACGCCGAAACTTGTCGTGAAGACGATGCGGCCGGGGATCACTTCGCGCACCAGTCGCAGGCGATGGTCGAGATCGAGCGGCGCAAGCCGCGGCGCCAGAATATCGACGAGGGAGGCGGTCATTGCGCCGCCTTCCGACGGGCGTCGAGGATCGAACCTCGGGCGATATAGCCGCGCTGATAGGTGCGCGAATAGGCGTCGCGCGACCTAAGCCATTGAGTCTCGTCTTGCCGCGCGGCGAGATCGTCTGGAATTTCGATGGTGTCGAAACCACAGCCCAGCGCATGGACATATTGATCCGCAAGCAAGCGTCCGCTGGCGCGCAACTCGCCAGTGAACCCCGCGCGTCGCAACAGTCGCGCCAGCGAAAAACCGCGTCCGTCGGCGAAGGCCGGAAAGAGGACGGAGATCAGACCGAGCCTCGGCAGCGCCATCGTCAGAGCGTTAAGCTCGGTTGTGTTGGGGGCCAGCACGCCGAGCGTCATGTCAGGCGCCAGTTTTTCCAGCGCATGCTCGAGTCGGGCCAGGGAGACGATCACCTTTCCGGTTTTCGGCAGAGCCTCCTCGTCGGCAAGGCGGCGCCAGCCGTCCTCGACGAAGCGGCCGTCAGATATAAGCGCCATCTTCGCCCTCCCGACGCAAGACATCCCTGAAGCGGGCATGACCAATACGTCGCCATGTGTCGATGAAAGTCTCGTTCTCCACGCGCTCGGCGAGATAAAAATCGACAATATGCTCGATCACGTCCGGAACCTGCTCGGCGGTGACGCCGGGACCGACAATCTCGCCAATCGCCGCGGTGAATGTCGGATCGCCGCCCAGCGTGATCTGATAGGATTCCTGGCCTTTCTTTTCGAGACCGAGAATGCCGATAGCGCCGATGTGGTGATGACCGCAGGCGTTGATGCAACCAGAGATTTTGATTCCGAGTTTGCCGATGCGTCGCTGACGCGACATATCGGCGAAACGTTTTGAGATTTCCTGCGCAATCGGGATCGAGCGCGCCGTAGCCAGCGAGCAATAATCGAGGCCAGGGCAGGAAATAATGTCCGAGATCAGGCCCGCGTTGGCGGTGGCGAGCCCTGCGGCGTCAAGCATCCGCCACAAGGCAAGAAGATCGTCCTGCTTCACGTGCGGCAGGATGATGTTCTGTTCGTGGCTTACGCGTAACTCGCCAAAACCGAAGCGCTCGCTGGCGTCAGCAAGCGTGCGCATTTGCGCCGAGGTGGCGTCGCCGGGGATGCCGCCAGTCGGCTTGAGCGATACGGTAACGATCGCATATCCCGGCGCCCGATGCGGACTAACATTGACGGCGACAAAATTGTCAAAGGCTGGCGTTTCGTTTCGAGCCGTTCGAAGCGCCGTGGACTCCGTCGGCAGCGTTTCGTAGGGCGGCGGCGTGAAATAGGCGGCGATTCGCGCGAACTCCTGCGGATCATGGGCGAAGACGCTGCGATCCATGGTCGCGAATTCTTTTTCGACCGCGTCGCGGATCGCCTCGATACCCTTTTCGTGCACGAGAATTTTGATGCGCGCCTTGTATTTATTGTCGCGACGGCCGTAGCGGTTATAAACCCGCATAATCGCTTCGAGATAAGCGAGTAGATCATTGCGCGGGACGAAGTCGCGGATCACCTTGCCGATGAAGGGCGAGCGACCAAGACCGCCGCCTACCACGACCTGATAGCCGATGTCGCCGGCGTCGCTCATCAGGATCCGCAGGCCGATGTCATGCGCCATGATTGCGGCGCGATCATGCGTCGCGCCTGTCACGGCGATCTTAAATTTGCGCGGCAGAAACGAAAACTCGGGATGCAGGCTTGACCACTGACGCAGGAATTCTGCGGTGGCGCGCGGGTCCTCAATCTCGTCGGCGGCGACGCCGGCGAAGTGATCGGCGGTGACATTACGGATACAATTGCCCGACGTCTGGATGGCGTGCATTTCGACGTCCGCCAGCGCTTCGAGAATATCCGGCGTGTCGACGAGCTTTGGCCAGTTGTACTGCAGGTTCTGTCGCGTGGTGAAATGGCCGTAGCCCCGGTCCCAGCGATCGGCGATATCGGCAAGACGACGCATCTGTCGCGCAGTCAGCGTGCCGTAGGGAATAGCCACGCGCAGCATGTAGGCGTGTAACTGGAGATACAGGCCGTTCATCAGTCGGAAAGGACGAAACTCGTCCTCCGTCAGAGATCCCTCAAGCCGCCGGCGCACCTGTTCCCGAAATTCGGCGACGCGTTCGCGCACGAATTGGGCGTCGAATTCATCGTAGCGATAGGTGGTCGTCGGCGCGTTGGGCCGCGCTGCCGCCGATGGATCATGGGCGTTCATGCGTCACGCTCCTGTCGCTTGTTTGCCAAGGTCCTGTCTTACGCTCGGTCCCTTGATCCGCATTTTTTCGCGGTAATGAAGCGGCGCCGGCGCGCCATCTTTTTCGATCTCGACATCGGTCAGATACACATCGACGACGCGATTGGCGGCGTAATCGGCCAGTCCGATTTTTTCGAGTTCTGTTGCCGCGACGGCGTCAAAGGCGATACGCGCGCGGCGATAGTCGCGCTCCCATCCGGACGCGCCGAGAAACATCACTTCGCCATCCCGAAGATCGGAGGCGAGCAGGATTTGAGGATGTTTGAGCGTGGACATTACGTCTCCTGCGCAAGCTTGAGCGAAAGACCGCTCATTTCGTCCGACCAGATAATCTGGCAGGCGAGGCGGGAGTTTTCGTAGAGCATTGGCAATTCGTCGAGCTTTTCCAGTTCGTCATCGCGCGGTGGGGGCACGCGTTTGGCTGCGGCGGCGTCGAGAATGACATGGCACTCGGCGCAGGCCAGGGCGCCGCCGCAGGTGTTCTCCATACCAAGGCCATGATCGCGGATGATCTCCATCAACCGCCAGCCTTCGACGGCTTCGAGGGTGTGCGCGACGCCATCGCGATCCTCAACCCGCAGGGAAGGCGCATCGGGCTCGGGCAAGGACGGCGTCGTATCGCCGTTCGCCTCAGAATCCAGGGCTGTCGTCATGGTTCGGGCTCGCTTGGAAAAAGCGCCGGGACGCCCCGGCCTCCGGCCACAAGGCGCGCGGTTGGCGCGGCTTTCCGTCTCTCGCAGGTTCTTTAGCCCAATGACTGGAGAAGTCAATTCACCTAAAAATGACGATGATTAAAATATATTACAATATAAATATGTGCTTTTAGGCGATTGCCCTGCCGGACGCGAATTCCTGTAGCCAGCGTCATGCAGGCTCCGATAAAGATATGACATCAGGCGTTGTTGGGGAATCACGATGCGGCCAGGTCTTGCGCCGCAGAAGGTTGCGCCCCTCCCGCCGGGATTAACAACCCTGGTGTCGTGGGGCCGGCCGCCAACAACAGCGCTCCCCGAACCGGACAGGAGTTCGCATGGCCAGAAAACCGGTAAAACCTCGCAAGGCGTCGCCTGCTTCCAAAAAGATCAAACCGGCGCGCAAACCAACTACCCCTCGGGCGGCTGCAGCGACGGCGAAACACCCGGTTCGCCAACCTGCGCCGCCCCCGGCCGTCAAGCCGACAGTTATCCTCGTCGGCGCCGACAAGGGCGGAGTCGGCAAATCCACAGTGGCCCGTTTTATTCTGGATTTTCTCGGTCAAAACCGCATCCGCGCCCGCGCTTTCGATACAGAGGCGCCGCGAGGCACCCTCTATCACTTTCATCCCGACGAAACGACGATAGTCGATCTCACCTCAACGTCGGATCAAATGAAAATCTTCGATACGCTGATGTCTTCGCCACAGCGCGTGAGCTTGATCGACGTGCGGGCCGGCGGTCTAACGCCCGTGCTGGGCACTCTTGAGGAAATCGGCTTTTTCGACGCCGTAAAAGCCGGCGAATTCGGCTTCGTCCTTCTGCATGTGCTGGGGCCATCTCTCTCGTCGCTGGATGAAATCGATGTGGTCGCGCCCTACGTGCGCGACGCCGATTATTTCATTGTCAAAAATCATGTGAACGACTCGACCTTTTTCGAGTGGGATCCGCACACCCACAGTAAATATTTCGAAAACGTTCGCGCCGCCGGCGAAATCACCGTCCCGCAGCTCGACGCGCAGGCCTATGAGAAGGTGGAGGTCGCGTCGACGCCATTCTCGACTTTCGTCGCCGACAGAACTGCGGATGGGCAGCCGGCGCATCACTCCTTCGTTCTCAAGGGCAAGGTCTATTCATGGCTGAACCGTGTTGCCGAGGCGTTCGAGAACGTGGGCATTCTCGATCTTCTCGCCGTCGACAAAAAAGCACGTTGAACCGAGGTGGAGTATCGTTCGCTCGGCCGCACGGATTTAAAAGTCTCGGCGATTTGTCTGGGCTCCATGACATGGGGCCAGCAAAACACTGAGGCGGAGGGTCATGCGCAGCTCGATTATGCGCTGGCGCGCGGCGTCAATTTCATCGACACGGCTGAGGTTTATTCGATCCCGCCCCGTCCCGAAACGCAGGGCTCCACCGAAAGGATCATCGGTTCATGGATCGCTCGGCGTCGCAATCGCGACAAGGTGGTCATCGCCACGAAGGTCGCCGGGCGCAGCGACATGCATTGGCTGCGTCCTGACAGCGCGCCGACGGCGCTTGACGCCAAAAACATCGCCTGGGCGGTGGAACAATCGCTGAAACGTCTGCAAACCGATTATATCGATCTCTACCAAATTCATTGGCCAGATCGCTCGCTGCCGTTGTTCGGCGCCGGCGGAACGATCTACCGGCGCCCCAGTCGACGCGAGGAAACGCCCATTGAGGAGACCCTGGCGGCGCTTGACTCCCTCGTCCGCGCCGGAAAGGTCCGGCACATCGGCTTGTCAAATGAGACCTGCTGGGGCGTTGCGCGTTTTCTGCGCGCCGCCGAACTGGGATTGGGACCGCGCATAGTTTCGATCCAGAACGCCTATCATTTCCTAAACCGCACGTTTGAAATCGGTCTTGCCGAATTCGCCGAGCGCGATCAGGTCGGCCTGCTGGCCTATTCGCCCCTGGCGCAAGGCTATCTGACCGGCAAATATCAGGGCGGCGCACGGCCGCCGGGCGCGCGCACGACCCTGTTCGAGCGGGGCCAGCGTTACGAGAAGCCGGGCGTCGAAGCGGCGATCGACGCCTATCTGGCGCTGGCGCGGGAGCTTGGCGCCGATCCGGCGCAACTTGCACTGGCGTTTGTCGCCTCGCGCCCCTTTGTCACATCGAACATCATTGGCGCGACGACGATGGCGCAACTCAAGACGAATATTGATAGCTGTGATTTTGTGATTACGCCCGAGATCGAACGCCGGATCGACGAAATCCACCAGGCGCACAGCAATCCGGCGCCCTGACACGGGCGGCCGGTTATCCGTGCCCCACGCCGGCGGAGAGCCGGGCAGGATCGACGCCAATCGAGCGTAGGGCTCGGTCGTATTTTGTGTCGAGCCGTGAGTCGAACAACAGCGCTGGATCGGCAGGACAATGCAGCCAGCCGTTGTGCTGCATTTCATCTTCGAGTTGACCGGCGTCCCAGCCTGCGTATCCCAGCGCCAGCAAGGCTCGATCGGGTCCGCTGCCGGCGGCGATGGCGCGAAGAATGTCGATGGTCGCGGTCAATGACACTCTGTCGTCGATGGGCATAGTCGAGTTGTCGAGGTGAAAGTCCGGCGAGTGCAGGACAAATCCGCGATCCGTCTGCACAGGTCCGCCGGTGAGAACCTGAATATTCTCTGCGCGGCGCGGCAGACGAATGAGGTCCTCGGAAGAGATAACGTTAAGCTGCACCAGCAGTTCGGGAAAATTTTTGACCCGGGACGGTTGATTAACGATGATGCCCATCGCCCCTTCTTCCGAGTGGGCGCAGAGATAGATCACCGATCTGGCGAAACGTTCGTCGCTCATGCCTGGCATGGCGACAAGCAGTTGGCCATCCAGAAAGCTTCTGTCACGCGACAGATCGCCAGCGGCTTGTGTGTGCTTCGAGCCATGCATAAATTAATGCTACGCCCGATGATCCCATGCCACAAGCGCAGGACGGCGAGATAATATTATAAACCCATGCAAGGTGAGACGTGATCGATTCCATGTCCTGGCGCGGCGCCTCTGGCGCAAGATCGGCCTGTTTGGCCACTGCTCTCGCGCTGGCGATGGAGCTGGGCGCAGGCGCGGTCAATGCATCGCCGTCCGGCGGGCCGACAGCCGCAACTGAGGCATTCGCATCGTCTCCGGCGCGGGCGACGGCCTCCTCGGCGCGTCTTCTATCGGGCGGGACAACGGCCGACGGGCGCTATCTCGCCGGCGTGGAAATCGATCTCGATCCAGGAACCATCACCTATTGGCGATCGCCGGGGGAAGCCGGTGCGCCGCCGGCGTTCGATTTTTCGGGCTCGATCAATGTCGCGGCGGTCGATGTCGTCTATCCTGCGCCAAAACGCATTGATGAGCAGGGCGTTGTCGTCGCGGGTTATGACACTCGTGTGATCTTTCCGCTCAAAGTCGTCCCGCGCGATCCGACAGAGCCCGTTACCTTGAGCCTTTCGTTGCATTACTCGGCTTGTGGAAAAATCTGCCTGCCGGCGCGGGCCAAGCTATCGCTCGTTCTCCCGCGCTCGGGGGAGACGTCTCAAGCCGCTGAATTCGCCGCCGCCATCGCAGATGCGGAAAGCCATGCGCCGCGACGCCTTGATCCCAGTGAGGCGCAACAGGCTCTTTCGATTGAAAAGTCGGCGGCGAATAGCTGGCGGCTAACCTGGCGCGGTCAGGGCAAGGCGGGCGCGGTTTTCGCAGAGGTTTCTGAACCGCTTTTCCTTGAAAGCGTCCCGCACGACGGCGTTTTCGATCTCAAGCTATATCCGGTCGACGCGATTCCGTCCCCGCTTACCGCGAAGCTGACCGTCGTGACCGACGCGGGAGCCTATGAGGCGCCGGTGACTCTCCGTTAAAAAAATTATTCCGTTTCCGCTTCCGCCGTCTCGTTTTCCCTGTCGAGTTTGGGCGTGCGCTTAAAGGTCGATTTTCGGCCGCGAAGCGTCTGCAGAATTTTCGCGCCATTGGCGAAGGCGAGATAGATCATCAACGGCGGCACCGACGCCATCGTCTTGATGTAATCGACAAGCGAGCCGCGCTTGAGGGCGAAATAGGGCGGCATGGTGAAGCCGATGACGACCAGCGCGGTCATGACTGCGACGAGCCTGACCACCCCCGCGTAGGCGTCCAGGGAGCCGTGCAGGATGACGCCAATCAGGCCGGCGACGATGCCAATGGCGGCGGCCGGAAAGAAAATCTGATGCGCGATAAGCGAAATAGCGGTCAGACGTTTGACCAGCGGCCAGTGGGAGTTCCAGATCGGCTGAATGGTTTTCTGCGCCACCTGAACAAAGCCGTTCGACCAACGGCGCTGCTGACGCCGATAGTCGCGAATTTCTTCAGGAACCTGTCCAGGAATCGGCGGCTCGGACACGAATAGTCCATGCCAGTCCCGCAATTCGGCGCGCACGGTGAGATCAAGATCTTCAGTGAGCGAGTAATCGGACCAGCCGCCGGCGTCCTCCACCGTCGCGCGGCGCCAGATCCCCCCGGTGCCGTTGAACTGGAAGAGCCAGCCGGCGAGCGCGCGGCTGCGCTGTTCGACGAGATAATGGCCGTCCTGCACCAACCCTTGCGCGCGCGTCAGCCAATTGGCGCGGTAGTTCTGGAACTCGCAGCGCGACTGCACGAAACCGGCGCGCGGATCGCTCAGAAAGAGCGGGACGGTGCGCTTGAGCCACTCTGGCGGAGGCCGGAAATCGGCGTCGAGCATCGCAATAAAGGGTTCATCCGTGATCGAGAGGCCATGAGCGCAGGCGCCCGCCTTGAAACCGGAACGGTCGGTGCGGCGAACGTGGTCGATGACAGCGCCCGTCGCCGCAAGCTCCCGGATGACGGCTGCGGCCCGTTCCGTCGTTTCATCGGTGGAGTCATCGAGGAGCTGGATGCGCAGCTTGTCTTTCGGCCAGTCGATCAGGACTGCGCAGCGCAGCGCCTGCTCGGTAACCATCGGTTCGTTAAACACAGGGATCTGGAGCAGAACCCGCGGCAAATCCGCGTCGGCGAGAACGGGGGTTTGCGGATCGCGCGCGCCGCGCAACAGATCGTAGAAATAGCATCCGATGATGACGAGGAGACCAAGGCCGATCGCCACAAGGGTGAGAACGGAGAGATAGACGATCGCATCGATCAGAAACTGGAGGATTGCGAGCAATAGCCTATCCTTCTTGCTCAGGCGTCGCCGACGGGGCGACGCGGACACGCACCCTGCCGTTCGCCCAGACGACTTCCTCGGTCATCCAGGCGTTTACCCAGACGGCCATGACGAGGGCTTCCCGCACCAGGAGGACCATGGGCGCGGCGAGGGATAATTGCCATCCTTTTGCCACAGAAAGCAACGTCTCGACCCCAAGCCAGAACAGAAAGGTCCCGGCAATGGCGGTCGCCGGAGCCAGTCCGGCTACCGGCGCCGCCAGCCCGGAAGCGGCGAGGGTCGGCAGCGCCTGACAGATCGGCTCGGCAAGGAAGGACAGAAGCTCCTCCTTGCGACGGATAACGCTCCAGCGCATTTGTCTTTGATAAACATCAAGAAATTTTCGTCGGCCCAGTATCTGGCGAACGGGACGGTGGGAAAACACGGCCCTCTTGCCGATTCGGCTCATCGCCTTTGCCATGGCGTTGTCCTCGCCGACTGTGTGGCCGATGGCCGAAAAACCGCCAGCGCGTTCGAAGTCCGATCGGCGAAACAGCATGATTTTACCCACGCCATGTCCCTGTCCCAGCGCAGAGGCCAGATAGAGCATCCGCGCATGGGAGTTGTTGATAATCGCCGCTTCAACCTGGGCGGCGAAATTATCGAGCTGGTCGCAGTAGGGAATGCCGCACACGAGGCCGACGTCGTCGCCGAGCTGACGCATGTGTTCGGCGAGCGCGTCAGGCTCCAGCAAAATATTGGCGTCCTTCATCAGGATCGTGTCGTTTGGCGCCAGGGTGAAAGGCGCATGAAGGTTATCGACCTTTGGACTTGCGGCAAATCGCGCCGTTGAATGCAGGATACGCGAGGGGACGTCGGGGTGGCGCGCAAAGATCGCCCGAATATGGTCGAGCGCGGGCGAGCTTGTCTCCTGCGCCGCCGCCGTCACGTCGACCTGCGGGTAATTTTGCGTAAACGCCGAGTCTTGCGTCTCGTCGAAGCCGTCTTCCAGTGTCTTGACCGGCAGGACGATCGATACCGGCGGCTGATCCTTGCGCTGCGCCCGACGCTCCGCGAGCCAGGGCTGCACGAGGGCGGCGGCGACCGAGAGCAGCAACAGCGCAATCGAGACGCACCAGAACGCGGCTGCGATCCAGCCGATGAGATCGCCGCCGTCGATCACGAGCCCTCGCCACGCTCGCGGGTTTCAACCACCTCGACAGTAAAGCGTCGCATCACGCCATCGACAATCCCGGCCGGCAGCAAGGAGAAAAAACGCATTGCGGCGTACATATAAAAAGGGAAAGCGATCACCCCGCGTCGGCGATCAAGCCCCCGCTTGACGATACGCGCCGCTTCCCGGTCGCTGATCGCGCCCGGTTGCCACGCTTTCAGGGGCGCATTCATTGGGGTTTTGACGAAGCCTGGCACGATCAGACTCACCGAGACGCCATAAGGCGCCAGCGATCCGCGCAGACAATCCGCCCACATATGAACAGCGGATTTCGCCGCGCAATAGGCGGGCGAGTAGGGCAGGGCGCGCACGCCGGCCATCGAGCCGACGATGGCGATCTGTCCCCGGCGTCGACCGCTCATCGCGGGAATGAGTGGTTCGACAGTGTTGAAAACCCCGGCGACATTGATCGCCATCATCGCGCGCACAGCGTCAGGCGTTTCAAGGATCTGACCGGGGGAGAGGCCGGTGGCGACGCCGGCGTTGGCGACCAGAAGATCGATCGCGCCGCGCGCGTCAGAAGCCAGCAGGAGTTGCGCCATCGCTTCCCGATCCCGCACATCGGCGACATGGGTCTCGATATTTTTCGCGCCGGCGTCGCGGCAGGCTTGCGCAGCCTCACGCAGCCGTTCGGCGTCACGGCCGAACAGGACAAGATCGTCGCCTTCCGCCGCATAGGCCAGCCCCAGCGCGCGTCCGATGCCGCTCGAGGCGCCGGTGATCAGAACGCGCTTCATGCGTCCGAGCCCGCCGGGCGCCGCCGCAACGTCGCTTCCCCGATGACGCCCGGCAGCCTAGCCGAACCATGCGCGAACAGGCGCACGAACACCTCTGTTTCTGAAGCCCGGAGCACGCGTCCCGTCAGGGTGATTTTTTCACCGCGCAGGATCGGCTGCACGAATTTGCCGGAGAGGCCGACAATCTCGAGATCGGCGCGCCAGTTGGCGAGCATCGGCTCAAAGGCGGCGAGCATTTTCATGCCATGTACAGGCGGCGCCGCAAAACCCACGCCGGCCGCAAGTGCGTCGTCGAGATGCAGAGGATTGGCGTCGCCCGAAACTTCGGCGTAGCGGGCCAGCGCCAGGACGTCGAAAGGGCCAATGACCGTTTCCGGCAGTTTGTCGCCAACAGCGGCCAGCATGCTCATGAGGCTCCTCCGGGGGATGCTCCCGCGCCGTCGACTCCTTTTTCGAAGGCGTCACGAGGGACCAGCCGCAGCATGGTCTCGATCTTGCCGACCGGCGCGCCGGCCGTTGTGACGATCTGCGCGTCGGCGATCAGGCGCGGCGGCGTTTCCTCCCGGCGCAAAGTCACCGTGACATCGTAGCTCTCGCCGGCGGTCAACGCGCGCTCGTAAGCAAAAGCTTGCGACTCATGCACCGGGACGACAGCGAGCCTCTCGCAGACGTCGGAAACAATTTCGGAAAGGGCGGGTTCGGAGAGCCACACCGCCGGATAGGCGAGCGGAACGCGCGCGTCATTGGCGCCGATTTCGCGCGCAAAGGCGCTTGCTCTGGCGGGATCGACGGTCAGTCGCAGCGGTCCAATCGTCAAGGGCGCGTCAATTTGCATGGGAGGCAACCAGTACGGCGTTAATGCCGCCAAAGGCGAAGGAGTTAGACATGATGGCGTTGATTTCGCATTTTTGCGCGACGTTGGGCACAGCGTTGATCGGACAACGCGGGTCCGGCTCCAGAAAGTTGATCGTCGGCGGGGCAATCTGTTCCCGCAGCGCCGATATGGCGACGGCCAGTTCAAGACCGCCGCTCGCGCCCAGCGCGTGGCCATGGATCGGTTTGGTCGAGGAGACCGGCACCTGAGCGCCATAGTCGCCAAAAACCCGCAGGATCGCTTCAGACTCGGTGATGTCGTTGGCGTGAGTCGCCGTGCCATGCGCGCTGATGTAACCGATGTCGCGCGGGCTTAATCCGGCGTCGTCGAGCGCGTGCGCAATGGCGTTTGTGGCGCCGACGAGATCCGGACGTACGGGATCTTTCGCGTCGCTGGTCGTGGCGTAGCCGGCCAGCTCGCAGAGCGGCGCATGGCCGCGCGCCTGCGCCGATTCATAGGTCTCCAGAACGAAAATCGCCGCGCCTTCCCCAAGCGACATGCCGTTGCGCCCGATTGAGAACGGTCGGCATAGATTTGGAGTCAACACCCGCAGACTTTCCCATGCGCGCATCGAGGCGTTAATGATGCAGGCCTCTGCGCCGCCGACAATCGCTTTTTCGGCCATGCCCGAACGGACCATCTGCATGCCTACGCCAAGCGCTTGCGTCGCCGACGAACAGGCGCTGCCAATCGAGAAGGTCGGGCCGAGACAGGCATAGCGCATGCCTAGCGTCGCCGGCGCAGCGCTGGGAATGATTTTTGGCACGCTTAGCATCTCGGGTCGCTGACCCTCGACGTAATAGCGATAGATGCCGTCCTCCATTGACGTCATGCCGCCGATGCCGGTGCCAATGATCACGGCGGCGCCGGGGCCGGCGATGCCCGTGCGGCCAAACCCGGCCTGGGCCATGGCCTCGTCGGCCGCAATAACGGCAAATTGGGTGAAACGATCGCAGAACGGCAGCACCTCGCGTTCGATATGCGCGGCGGGGTCGAACTCCGGAGCCTGGGCGGCGAACTTGATGCGCCCATCGTAGGGGCGCTCGGTTTTCAGCGGCCGGATTTGCGCAACACCGTTGCGGGCGGCGGTCCAAAGCCGGTCTACGCCAAAACCTGCGGCGCTGATGACGCCCATCCCTGAGACCACGACGCGGCGTTCAGCCCCACGCCCGCGCGCGCGTATCATTTACTGCTTCTCGCGTTCTTTCTGAATGTGGTCCGCGAGGGCTTCCATCAGGCTCTTGACGTCCTTGGCTTCCTGAAGGGAGCCATCCATCGGGATGTAGACGTTGAATTTTTCCTCAAGAGCCGTGAGGATCATCACAATATCCACGGATTTCAGGTCGAGGCTCTCGATCGTCGCGTCGGGCGTGATCTTGGAGATGTCGATCATGCCTTCCGTAGCAATAACCTCTTTAATTTGTTCAATGAGTTCGGCCGTATCGGTCACTCAAGCCTCCGTTCAGATGAACCCGCCGTCAGCCTTCGCGACGGGCGCGTCGTCGCCGCCGCGCACAGCGCTCTGGCCCGCCTCTTGCGGCGGCGCGCATGACGAGATGAGTCGGCGCCGGTCGATCAGACTTGGTTAAGGGGTTTGGGGGGGAAAAGCAAAGGGCGCGGCCTTTTGTGATGGATTTGCTGTGGCCGAGGCCGGCGCTTCGTGCGAAAAGGCGCGGGAAAAACGGGGGGATTGAGATCGTTATGACAGCGCATGAGACAGCCATCGCCGGAGTTTTTCCACAGCCTCACGAGGAGCAGTGGCGTAAACTCGTCGATCGGGCGCTGAAGGGCGCGTCTTTCGAGACGCTGATTTCCAAAGCCTATGGCGCCGTCACGCTGGCCCCGCTTTATCCGCGGGCCGCCGCTGCGCCGAAATCCCTGCGACGCAAACCCGGTCGCTGGTCGATACTCGGCCGCGTCGATTACGCGCCGCCCGAGCCCGCCAACAGACTGGCGCTCGACGATCTGGAGGGTGGGGCGGATGGTCTCCATGTCGTTTTCGCCGGTTCACAGGGAGCTTATGGAGGGGGCCTGATCGACGATAGCGACGAGGCCCTCGCCAAAGTTTTTGAAAATATCCGTCTGGATTTCGGGATCCCTGTCATTCTTGAGGCCTCGCCGCGCGCGCCCCGCGTAGCCGAGACCGTGATCCGACTGCTTGATCGCCAACACATTGATCCCTCGATCACCCGAGTCGCTTTCGGGCTTGATCCCCTCGGTCTGCAAGCCCTCCATGGTTTCGCCGCCGGTCCATGGCCGCAGGTCGCCAAATCCCTTGCGGCGCAGGCGAAGGAGATCCTCCAGTCTGGTTTTGTCGCCGGGACTGTCGCCGCTGACGCCAGAGTTGTTCACGCCGCCGGGGGGTCCGAGACCCAGGAATTGGCTTTTGCGCTCGCCGCCGCCGTCGCCTATCTGCGCGCTCTCGTCGATCACGGCGTCGATATCGAGACCGCCAGGGCCATGATCGGTTTCCGTTTCGCGGCCGACGCCGATGAATTTCTCGGCGTCGCCAAATTCCGCGCCGCGCGTCGCCTGTGGGCGAGGGTCGAGGAGGCCTGCGGGCTCGATCCGATACCGGCGCTGGTGTCGGCCGAAACCGCCTGGCGGATGATGTCGCGGCGCGACTCCTGGAACAACATCCTGCGCGGCACGCTTGCGACTTTCTCGGCAGCCGTCGGCGGAGCCGATACCGTGACGGTCCTGCCGTTCACCCTCCCGCTCGGCGCGCCGGATCCCTTCGCGCGTCGACTCGCCCGCGACACCCAGCTCGTGCTGCTGGATGAGTCGCACCTTGAAGCTGTCGACGATCCAGCCGCTGGCGCGGGCGGCTTCGAGTCCCTGACGCAGGCTCTTTGCGAGGACGCCTGGGCCGCTTTTCAGAAAATCGAGACTGCGGGCGGTCTCGCTGCGGCCCTGGAGGCGGGGTCATTTCAGGGCGAGGTCGCCGAGACGGCGGGCCAGCGCGCCAAAAATATCGCCCGCGCGAAAGAGAAAATCATCGGCGCCAATCAGTTTCCTGACATCGCCGAAAAGCCCCTTGAGGTTCTGGCCTCTCCCGCCGCCGCTGCCGGGAGTGTGGCTGCGCCAGCTGGCGGTCTCAAAACGCCCCCGCTCGCGCCGCGTCGATTGGCTGAGCCTTTCGAGCGCTTGCGCGATCATTCTGACGCCATCATGGCGCGGTCCGGTCAACGCCCAAAAGTCTTTCTCGCCAATATCGGTTCTGTTGCCGCGTTCACCACGCGGGCTAACTTCGCCAAGAATTTCTTCGAGGCGGGCGGCGTCGAAGCCGTGTTTGGACCCGAAACCGAAACGACGACTGAGATTGTCGATGCGTTCCGCGCGTCCGGCGCCAAACTTGCCTGCCTGTGTTCATCAGATCTTGCCTATGCCGACGCCGCCGAGCCGATCGCTTTGGCGTTACAGGGCGCGGGCGCCAGACTTTATCTCGCCGGGCGGCCGGGGGCGCTGGAGGAGATGTTGCGCAAGTCGGGGGTTACGGAATTCATCTACGTCGGCTGCGATATGCACGACCTGCTCGAACGCGCTCTGGAGGCGGCGGGATGAAACATGCGGTCGTCGCTTTTCTGGCCATTCTGGCGGCGACAGACGCGCAAGCGATCTCCGGTAAAAGCCCCGGGGCCGCCGCTCCCGCGACGGCGAAAACAGCCCTGAACCCTGATGGGACGTGGCGGATTGAGGCGTCGACAACGGTCGGCTCATGCAGCGGGCTGATCCCCGGCGCCCTTTCCATCGCCGATCACAAAATCGCCAGCGCCTCAGGGGCCTTGATGACAAGCTGGGGGTATGTCGACGAAGCCGGTCAGATTGTCGCGCGATTCACCGGAACGAACGGCCGCGTCGTTCGGTTGCATGGTCAGTTAAGCGGCGCGAAAGGTTCCGGGGCGTGGTCGTCGTCCACCGACATGTGCGGCGGAGTCTGGCGCGCGACGCGCGGCTGAAGACCAGCTGGCGGCGACCCCCGCCGGTCTCAGTTCTCGTTATCGTCCCGTGAACTTGCCGCCGCCGCAGGCGTGGCCGGGGCTGGAGCCATGTCTGCGGCCCGCACCGCGCCGAGGCCGTCGCGCTGGTATATATCGTCACGGAACTGGGTAATTCCGTCAGGCGCGCCCCAGGCTGTGACATAGACCCAGTAGACCGGAACCGCTGGCGTGATCTTGACGTCGATTCTCTCGCCGGATGCGATTACCTGATCGATATGGTCGCGATCCCAACCGGGCGTCTCGCGAAGCAGGAAAGCGACGTAGTCCCGCACATTCTGCAAACGAATGCAGCCCGATGACACAAAGCGGAAATCGTCGCCAAAGACCCCCTTGGCCGGCGTGTCATGCATGTAAACGCCATAAGGGTTGGCGATATCGATGCGCACCACGCCGAGAGAGTTGAAATCTCCGCCGATGTCCTGGCGGAATTTGTAGTTGAGCGCGTCCAGCGAACGCCAGTTGATCTGTTCGGGCTGCAGCTCCTGACCGTCCTTGTCATAGACCCGAATGTGGTTGTCGTGCAGGTAATTTGGATCGGCCTGCATCTTCGGGATCAAATCCTTGCGGATGACCGAAGCCGGCACAGTCCAGAAAGGATTGAAATTGACCTGGATCGCCTTGGTCTGCATCACAGGCGATTGACGGTCGATCTTGCCGACGCCGGCGATGTGATGGGTGACGACCGCGCCATTCTCGACGGTCTCGACCTGCGCGGCCGGGATATTGGCCGTTACATAACGATTGCCCAGGTCCCTTGAGAAGCTGCGGAGCCGAACGAGGTTGGTTTCCAGTTGACGCAGTCGCGTATCCGCCGGCACGTTGAGCGCGGCGATCGTCTGCTGGTTGACGACGCCGGTTTCAATGATCCCGTGTCGCGCCTGAAAGCGGCGCACGGCGACCTCGACATAGGAGTCGAACACAGGACTGGCGCCCGTCTCCGGGCCGATATCCCCTGAGACGATCAAACGCTTGCGCAGGACCGACACTGCGGGACTGTTGGCTCCAAGCTTGAGCTGATGCCCGCCCGGCACCTGCGGCCAGCCGCCGTTGGCGACGATTTCTCGGAAATGTTCGATCGCCGCTTCGGTCGCGGCGACGGTCGCTTCCGAGAGAATGGGCGTTGTCGAACGCGACACCGTCAGCCGGGCGTCGGCGTCGTAGCGCTGCGCCCATTCGGCCTGATCGGTTTCCTGGGCGCGCGCCGGTATTCCCGTCAATGCGACCGTCAGGACGACGGCAAGGACAAGTCTGAACACAGGAAAGTTGCGCACCAGCGACTCCAGTCATTCCTGCCGCGAATCAGGCGGCGACATGCCGGAGTCAAACGCTGGTTGTGGCCTGCGTCGTCGTCCGGCAGTGGCGTTGATTTGAAAACCATGCAAACCCCGATACTCCGGCGATTTTATGACTGCATGGCCTCGCCGCCCGTTTCCCGTTGGGGTTCGGGAACGATTTCCTGACCCATGGAGTGGATCGCCCGCTGTGCATAACGCAGCCGCGCGGCCAGCCAGTCGCCGGGAAAGTGTCTCCGGACCCGATTGTAGCTCTGGACGAAAGCGACGGACTGGTCACGTGCGGCGAGGATATCTGACTGATTCTGATCGATTTGAGCGATAAGCTCAGAAAAAACGGCTGAATTGCTCAGGACCGGCGAGGTTTCCGCCAGCGACAATAGCCTGCGCACTTCAAGATCCAGTCTCGTTTCGGCGTGCAAGCGGGCCTGCGGAGTCGCAGCGCGGATTGCGGCGGCCCGCGTGATCGCAACGGTCTCCACGGCGTCGCGGGCTTCAAGGGAAAAGGCGCGCAGAGCCTTGAGCAGATCGAGCAGGAGAGCGTGGCGACGAGCGTTGTGCGCGTCGAGCGTGGCGCTCGCCCAATCGCACAGCGCATCGAGTTCGGAAAGTCGCTGCAAGTGCAGCCAAACGATGCAGAGGAGGCCCGTAAGGCCAAGAATGAGAATGTATGACTCGATCGACATGACGCGGCACCCTGGTTAGGACGACGTCAGTTTCGCGCCAGTTTTTTGAAAGATGGTTACTAACTGCTAAATCTTGCCATTATGGTTAGCGACCGGTTAACGCGACGGCGGGGCCAAGGCCCAGCCCGATGGCCCCAGTCGCTCCTGCGGCTGAAAACGCGCCTTGTAGGTCATTTTTCGCGAACCCTCGACCCAGTAGCCCAGATAGAGATGCGGCAGGTCGAGGGCGCGCGCATGCGCAAGATGATCCAGAATCATGTAAGAGCCGGGCGACCGCGCCTCCAGCGAAGGCAGGTAGAAGGAGTAGACCATTGACAGGCCGTCGTTCAGGCGGTCGGTCAGGCAACAGGCGATAAGTTCGCCGGCTTTACGGTCTTGCGCGTCGGCGACGAGACGATATTCGATCAGCCTTGTATCGACATGGCTGTCCTCGATCATCATCTGGAAGTCCATCATGCTCATGTCGGCCATGCCGCCATCGGCATGCCGGGCCTCGACATACCGCCTGAACAGATCGAATTGCTCCGGCGTTGCTCTGGCCGGCCGGGCGACGCTGCGGACATCCAGATTCCGCCGCTGAATTCGGCGCAGGTTGCGCGAGGGCTCGAATTCATTGACCCGCACGCGAACAGATATACAGGCGCGACAATCCTCGCAGGCGGGGCGATAGGCGATGGTTTGCGAACGCCTGAAACCCGATAGGGTCAGCGCGTCGTTCAGGGCCGGCGCCCGAAGTCCGATCAAATGGGTGAAGACTTTTCGCTCCTGCCGGCCCGGCAAATAGGGGCACGACGACGGCGACGTCAGATAAAATTGCGGCGCCGTTCTCGGTTCTTGAGTCACGCGCGATTTATTCCTGTTAAAACCTTCGCACAGACGTCCCCGCCGCACTCAGGTCGTCCGGCGCACCACAATCACATCCGCCAGCATATCATGCAAGCAGCGCTTGTCATGGGCGAAAAGAGATACGAGCAGCACGGGGGGAAAGAGCCAGCAAACGTAAAACAGCACCGCATGGACGGCGGCCTGAAGAAATTCGACCGGCCCGCCGGCCATGGATCGCAGCTCCAGATCCATCAACGCCATGCCGGGCGTCGCCATGCGCGGCCCCGAAACACTGAGACCGTTGTAAAAAAACGCAACGAACGGCAGCAAGGGCGGCAGCAGGAGCGCAGACATGCCGAAACTGAGCACAAACAGTCCGACGAAAATCGCCCCGGTCATTAGTGAGATTAGAAAAAAATCGAGGCTAACCGCGATCATGCGCCGGAAACGAACGCCCTCCAGCGCCGCTGCGGGGGCGAGGGTCTCTGTTCTGACGATGCGCAGGGGGTGAAAGTCGCCTTCTGTCATGTCCGTTTCTCCGCAGAAACCGCGCATCCTGCTTCGCACCAGATGTCGGTCGCCCGAGCGTGGCTTTCAAGTCATGTATCCGGGAGTCCTGCCGATGGATAGCGGGGATTACTGTCGCCGCCGCCTTGACGACAGCGCCGTCTGTGCCGCAAAGCCCCCTCACAACGTCGCCGTTCTTGCCCCAACGCCGGCCAGACCCACCGATGAGGCCTTCGTATGAATAGTAACGCCGTGGATGGCGGCCACCTCAGCGCTTTTATCGAGCGGATCGAAAAACTCGAGGAAGAGAAGCGCGCCATTTCCGACGATATCAAGGATGTCTATGGCGAGGCGAAAGCCACAGGCTTCGATCCGAAAATCATGCGCAAAATCGTTTCGATTCGTAAACAGGACAAGCATAAAAGGCAGGAGGAAGAGGAAATCCTCGATCTCTATCTGTCGGCGCTGGGCATGGAATAAACGGGGGCGGAATCATATCCCCTCGTATCCGCCGTAGCGCATCGTCCAGCGACGCTCTATTGTATCCGCGAAAAATCGCCGCCCTCACAAGGACGCCAGAAGCATGTCGCCATGACGGTCGACGCGACGAATGCTGAAATTTCAGAGGCAGCCGGATACGATGCGACTGTAGAGGACTGGCTTCTCTCCGCCGCCCAGCGCGATCCATCAGAGTTGCTGCGCGATCTCGATACCTCCACCGAGGGCCTGACGGACGCGCAGGCGGCGCAACGCCGGCAAATTTATGGACCCAACCGACTGGAGACGGACGCGCGCGGCGGCGCCTGGCGAGAATTCGCTCGAAAACTGTTGACGCCGTTGAATGGCCTGCTCTTTGCGCTATCGGCTCTGTCCTTCGCGCTGGGAGATCAACGCGCCTCGGTCGTCATCGCGACAATCGTATTGCTGAGCGCGCTGCTGGCCTTTGTTCAGGAGCATCGCTCTTGCGCCGCTGCGGATAAACTACGCGCCATGGTGCGCATTCACGCCAGCGTCAGGCGTCCGGAGGCGGGCGACGTCGACGAGGGCTTCGTTGAGACCGTCATTGAGGAGCTTGCGCCCGGCGACATCATTCGCCTTTCGGCCGGAGACATGATTCCGGCCGACGTGCGTCTGATCGAAGCGAGGGATTTGTTCGTCAATCAGTCGACGCTGACGGGCGAGTCCGTGCCCGTGGAGAAATTTGTGCACGAGGCCTCCGCGCCGTCCGGGCCGCTGGCGGCGACGAATCTCGCCTTCATGGGCTCCAATGTCGTGAGCGGCTACGGGCGCGCGGTCGTCGTGCTGACCGGCGGTCAGACCTCTTTTGGCGCCATGGCCCGGCAAATCGCCGATCAGGATGAGGACACGGTCTTCGAGAAGAGCATCCGTCAATTCAGCATGCTGATGATCCGCTTCATGCTGGTGATGGCTCCGGCCGTGTTTCTGATCAATGGTTATCTCAAGGGCGACTGGCATACGGCGTTGCTGTTTGCGATTTCGGTGGCTGTCGGTTTGACGCCGGAAATGTTGCCGATGATCGTGACGGTCAATCTGGCGAAAGGAGCCCTGGCGATCTCCCGCGAGAGAGTGATCGTGAAACGACTTGACGCCATCGAGAATTTTGGCGCGATGGATGTGCTATGCACAGACAAAACCGGGACGCTGACGCAAGATCGAATCATTCTGAAACGGCATCTCGACATCTTCGGGAACGACTCGACGCCGGTCCTTGAATACGCCTATCTCAACAGTCATTTTCAATCCGGTCTGCGTAATCTGCTCGATGTCGCTGTTCTTGAACACGCTGAACTCGAGGAACGCCTGCGGCCTCAACATAGTTTTTGCAAGATTGATGAAGTCCCCTTCGATTTCGAGCGCCGACGGTTGTCTGTCGTGGTCGAACGCGAGGACGGCCAGCGGTTTCTAATTTGCAAGGGCGCTGTTGAGGAGATTTTTGCCGTTTCAACTCGCTACGAGGCCGCAACAGGCTCGGGCGACCTTGATCCTGCGCATCTTGACGCAGCGACACGCGAGACGGCGACGCTCAACACAGATGGTTTTCGTGTCGTTGCTGTTGCGTATCGGGAAGTTTCGGCGGAACAGAATATTTTTACCGCTGCGGACGAGCGCGACATGACTCTATTGGGCTATATCGCGTTTCTCGATCCGCCCAAGGATAGCGCGGCTCGTGCGCTAGCCGATCTCGCCGGTGCCGGCGTCGCTGTGAAAATTTTGACTGGCGATAATGAAATCGTCACCCGCAAGATTTGTCGGGATGTGGGGCTTTCGGTCGATGAGGTTCTGCTCGGGACCGATATTGATCAGCTCGATGACGACGAACTCGCCGATTTTGCCAGTGCAGTGACGGTATTCGCCAAGCTCACGCCGTCGCAGAAGGCGCGCATCGTCATGGCGCTGCGCGCCCGCAATCATGTCGTGGGATATTTAGGCGACGGAGTGAATGACGCGCCGGCGCTCAAAGCGGCGGATGTGGGCATCTCCGTCGATGGCGCCGTGGATATTGCCCGCGAGTCCGCCGATCTGATCCTGCTCGAAAAAAGTCTTGTCGTGCTCAACGATGGGGTGATGGAAGGGCGCAAGGTTTTCGCAAATATTCTCAAATATGTGCGCATGGGCGCCAGCTCAAATTTTGGCAATATGTTCAGCGTGCTTGGCGCCAGCGTTTTATTGCCCTTTCTGCCGATGACGCCGATCCAGATCCTGACGAACAGCCTGCTTTACGATTTCTCCCAGACTGCGATCCCAACCGACAATGTCGACGTCGAATGGCTGGCGCGGCCGCGCAGATGGGATATTGGCGGCATCGCAAGATTCATGCTTTTTGTTGGTCCGGTCAGTTCTGTGTTCGATTACGCGACATTCATTCTCATGCTGGGGTATTACGACTCCTGGGACAAGCCGGCGCTATTTCAGACCGGGTGGTTCGTCGAGTCGCTGCTGACCCAGACGATGATCATTCATATTATTCGCACCAGCCGGATTCCGTTTATCCAGAGTCGGGCGAGCGGCGCGCTGATCACGACGACGCTTATCGCCTGTCTGATCGGCGTCGCCTTGCCCTATACGCCTCTGGCGACGCTGCTTGGCTTCACGCCCTTGCCAGCCTCCTTCTGGCCGGTGATTGGCGGTTTTCTTGTCCTTTACGGGTTTCTTGCTCATTTTGTTAAAAACGTCTTTGTCGCCAATGAAGAAGACAGTGACGAGTCATGACAGATTTTGGCGCGCAGCAGGAACTGGTCGAATTTTTAATTGTTCAGGATGGCGGCCCATGCGAGATTGTCACGACGCATATTTCAATTCTAGTGCTCGGCGCTGTGCGCGCATATAAAATCAAGCGGCCGGTTTGTTTCCCCTACCTTGATTTCACAACGCCTGAGTCGCGTTTCGAGATGTGCTTGCGCGAAGTTGCGCTGAATCGTCTTTATGCTCCCGATCTCTATCTTGGCGTTCGCAGGATCGCGCGAGAACGAGACGACCATCTCGCGTTTGACGGCGATGGCGCCCTTGTCGACGGCGTCGTTGTGATGCGTCGTTTTCCCGACGACATGCTTTTCGACCGCATGGCGCGCGAACATCGCCTGACCCAGGACATGATCGAACGTCTGGCCCGTCGGATCGCCCGTTTTCACGATGCGGCAGCGCCGAATTATGTGCGCGGCGGCGCGGGGGCCCTGCGGCAAAGTCTGGATGGCGCCATTGAGTTATTGCGACTTTCCGGACTGGCGCCCGCCGCACCGATCGCCGCTCTGGCGGGAAAATTGACGAGAGCCTTCGAGTCAAATCAAGACCTGATGGAGAGTCGGCGGCGAGCGGGAGCCGTGCGGCTGTGTCATGGCGATTTGACGCTTCGCAACATCTGTCTCTACGAGGGTGCGCCGACGCCCTTCGATTGTCTCGAATTTTCCGACGATATCGCGACCATTGATGTTCTTTACGATCTTGCTTTCCTGTTGATGGATCTCTGGCAAGCGGATGCCGTCGATTTTGCGAATATTACCTTGAATCGTTACCTAGACGCGCGCGACGAGACCAACGGCCTCGCTCTTTTGCCGTTTTTCCAGTCGTTCCGCGCTTCAATCCGGGCTCATGTCGAGGCGCATCAGGGACATGAGGAGACGGCGCAGAAATATCTGACGCTCGCTCAGTCGCTTTTGGCCGTGCCGCGTCCGTCCTTGATCGCGATAGGCGGTTTCAGCGGATCGGGCAAATCAAGTCTTGCTGCGGCGCTGGGGCCGCGTCTCGGGGTCGCGCCCGGCGCACGGATTTTGAACAGCGACCGCATCCGCAAACAAATGTTCGAGGTTTCGCCAACCGCGCGCTTGCCGGCAGCAGCCTATGCCGGCGAGGTGTCCGGGAAGGTCTATCGGCAATTATTCGATATGGCGCAACGGACTTTGGCGCAGGGCTGGCCGGTGATCGTCGATGCGGTCTTGGACCGCCCGGCGGATCGCAAGGCGATTGAAACCATCGCCCGACAGCTTGATGTTCCTTTTCAGGGCGTATGGCTGGACGCCGATCTGGATCTACGCGCTGGTCGCGTTGATCGGCGCGTTAATGACGTGTCCGATGCGACGCGCGATGTTTTGTCGCTACAGATGGAACACGAGACGGGCGCAATTGAATGGCGCCGGCTGGACGCAACACGCGACGTATCGGCGCTCGCGGCGGAAATTTGCTGATCCGAAGATTGGTTACGGGATCAGGACCGCTGCGCCCTGCATGCGTCCGGCGCGCAAATCGTCGAGGGCCTGGTTCGCCAGCGCCAGTGGATAGGAATTTGTGTGCATTTTCAGCGGCAGCGTTGATGCAAGCGCCAAAAATTCCTGCGCATCCGCTCGCGTGAGATTGGCGACGGAGAGGAGGCGGCGCTCCTCCCAAAGCAGGGCATAGGGGAAGGACGGAATGTCGCTCATGTGAATGCCGCCGCAGACGACGGCCCCGCCTTTTTTCACTGCCGCCAGGGCGCGAGGCACTAGCGCGCCGACCGGCGCGAAGATCAAGGCGGCGTCGAGGGGTTCGGGCGGGAGCGCGTGGGCGTCCTGCGCCGAGGCGACGCCGAGGGACAGCGCAAAGTCGATGGCCGCCTGATCGCCGGGTCGCACAAAGGCGTGAATGCGCCGGGCCTGAAGGATCGCTACCTGTGCGATGATATGCGCAGCGGCGCCAAATCCATAAATACCGATGGTTTGGGCTGGACCTGCAAGTTTTAAGGTGCGCCAGCCGATCAAGCCGGCGCAGAGCAGAGGCGCCAGCATGCTTGCGTTCGCCGTTTCAGGCAGCGGAAAACAATAGGCCGCGTCTGCCACGGCGTGCGTGGCATAGCCGCCGTCGCGGGTGTAGCCGGTAAAGAGCGGATCGTCGCAGAGATTTTCGCGCGCGTTGGCGCAATAGGCGCAGCGACCGCAAGTGTGGCCAAGCCACGGAACGCCGATGCGTTGATCGGGCAGGAAGCCCGTTACGCCCGCGCCGGTCTCCTCGACCCGTCCCACGATTTCGTGTCCCGGCACAATTGGGCGTTTGGGTCCGGTCAATTCGCCGTCGACGACATGCAGATCGGTGCGACAAACGCCGCAAGCCTCGATCTTCAAGCGTATTTCACCGGGGCCGGGCGTGGGCAGGGGGCGCGTCTCCATCACGAGGGGCGTTTGCGGCGCGTAAAGCGCCATCGCTGTCATGGTCATTGAGGAGATGACCGGCGTCATGAGAGACCTTTACTCAAATAGATGCGCTGGCCGCCCGGCGGAAACCCGGCGATCTCGCCGGCGCGCAGAAAACCCGCACGTTCATAATATCGCGCGATGTTTTGGTCGAAGGTGTCGATGTAAAGTCCGACGCAGTTGCGCGTGCGGGCTTGCGCTTCCGCCGCTGCGATCAATTCTCGCCCAATGCCGGCGCTGCGCGCCGTTTCCGCAACCCAGAGGTGGCGAATGTAAAGCCAGCGCCAGTGAACAACACCATTCAATCCGCCAACAAGCGCGCCCCCGGCGCTGCGCGCGAGGATCGAGAGGGACGTTTCGTCGCGCGGACCGAATTGTGTCGCGATCTCTGCGCCGAGGCGGCCGGCGATTTCGGCCGATTCGCCGGCCTCGACGTGCAACTTCGGCTTTTCTTCCGATGATTTTTTGCTCATAAGCCCATACATGAACTCGTATTTAGTTCTCCTTGCATTTTGCGCGAGCCTCGTCGCGCCGGCAATGGCGGGCGAGTCCTGCCCGTCCGTGCGCCTGTCTGTCGGGGGGGACGCCACGCGCATCCGCGATTACGCGCCGATTTTTCTTGCCTGTTCAGCCGGGAGCGACGATCGACTCGCGACCCGGCGCATGAACGTCGATGGCGACGAACTTCTGCTGACCGTCGATCCGCAAAGCCTCGACACCCGGCTTGAGCGCGCCGCCTGTTTAACCTGTGCGGAGACGACCGACGCCGCGCAGGCGATGACGCGATTTATTCGCGCGCTGGAGGCTGCGCCCGATCCCGCCCGCCCGCCGGCGCTGGTCAACGCCGGTTTGATTCATGGCGCGGCTGGCGGGGTCTATATCACCGGCGATCTGTGTCCGACCGCCAAGCCGCTGGATCGAGCCTTTATCGAGGAAATCGCCGCTCATGCGCCGGGCGCGCCGCTGACCTTGGCTATTTCTGGCTCCTGGCTTGCGCATCATTCCGCCGATTTCGCCTGGCTTCAGGAGAAAATCCGCAGCGGTTCGGTTGCCGTGACCTGGGCGAACCATTCCTACTCTCATCCTTATGTCGTTGGACTAGCGGACAGTCGCAATTATCTGCTGCGGCCGGGCGTCGATCTCGATCGCGAGATTTTCGAGACCGAGAAATTGCTGATCGCCCATGGCGAGACGCCCTCGGTCTTCTTCCGTTTTCCGGGGCTGGTCGCCGATGCGGCGCTGCTGTCGAAAATACGCGAACGGCGTCTGATCCCGCTCGGGGCCGACGCCTGGCTGGCGCTGGGGCCGGCGCCGAGAGACGGCTCGATTGTTCTGGTTCACCCCAATGGCAACGAACCGGGCGGGCTGAAATTGTTCTCCAAATATCTCGCCGCCGGGAAAATGCCGCTGCCGTTTCGGCCGATCACCGCGGCGCCTTGATGGCTCAAGCCGCTGGCGCCGCCGAACCCCTTACGTTGACAAGGTTTGCGCCGCCTCTTATCTCTCCGGCGGAAAGACCGCGCCGAGACTGCGCCCGGCTGCCGGGCTTCGTCGCAACCTCATGTTTTTCCAATATAAACGGAATATTCCGATCGCACGTCCCCGTGGCGGCCGCCACAGGGCGGTAGTGGGCGACCGGTGATTTTATTCAGGAAGGGTTTGCGGGATGATCGGCGCGCTCGCCAGGAAGATTTTCGGCACGGCCAACGACCGCCGGCTCAAAACCTATGCGCCGAAAGTCAAGGCGATCAACGCGCTGGAGCCGCAGCTCGAAGCCCTGAGCGACGACGAATTGCGCGCCCGCACCCAGATGTTCCGCGACGAACTCGCCGCCGGCAAGACTCTGAACGATCTGCTCGTGCCCGCTTTCGCCACCGTACGCGAGGCCGCCAAACGGACGCTCGGTCAGCGTCACTTCGACGTCCAGCTGATCGGCGGCATGGTGTTGCACGAAGGCGCCATCGCCGAGATGCGCACCGGCGAGGGCAAGACGCTCGTCGCGACGCTCGCCGTCTATCTCAACGCCCTTGCCGCCAAAGGCGTGCATGTCGTGACCGTGAACGACTACCTGGCCCGCCGCGACAGTGAGTGGATGGGTCAGATCTACCGATTTCTTGGCCTGACCGTCGGCGTTGTTGTTCACGACGTCCCCGACGAGGAGCGCGCCAAAGCCTACGCCTGCGACATCACCTATGGCACCAACAACGAATACGGCTTTGATTATCTGCGCGACAATATGAAATATGAATTCGCCCAGATGGTGCAGCGCGGACATAATTTCGCGATCGTCGATGAGGTCGACTCGATCCTGATCGACGAAGCGCGCACGCCGCTGATCATTTCCGGTCCTGTGGACGACAAGTCCGATCTGTATAACACCATCGACAAACTGATCCCGAAGCTTTCGCCCGAAGACTTCGAACTCGACGAAAAGCAACGCACTATCCATCTGACTGACGCCGGCAACGAGCATATGGAGCAATTGCTCATCGAGGTTGGAGCGTTGACCGAAGGGGCGCTCTATGAAGCGCACAATGTGACGCTGGTTCACCACGTCAATCAGGCGCTCCGCGCGCACAAGCTGTTCCATAAGGATAAGGATTACATCGTCCGCAAGGGCGAGGTGGTGATTATCGACGAATTCACCGGCCGCATGATGCCGGGCCGTCGCTATTCTGAAGGCCTGCATCAGGCGCTGGAGGCGAAGGAGCATGTCCAGGTTCAGCCCGAAAACGTAACGCTGGCCTCGATCACTTTCCAGAATTACTTCCGGCTCTACGATAAGCTCGCCGGCATGACCGGCACGGCCTCGACGGAGGCCAATGAATTTGCCGAAATCTACAAGCTCGACGTGGTCGAAATTCCGACCAACCGCACTGTGCAGCGCATCGACGATGACGACGAGGTCTATCGCACCGCCAAGGAAAAACTCCACGCCATCGAGCAGGAGATTCAGGCTGCGAGCGAGCGAATGCAGCCCTTGCTGGTCGGCACGACCTCGATCGAGAAATCTGAACAACTGGCGGAATTTCTTGTCTCCAAAGGCTATAAGATGATCGACTTCGCCGATCCGAAGGGATTGTCGAAGCTCTATGCGGCGGCGCGCGAGGGCAAGCCGTCTAAAATGTTCGCCGTGCTCAATGCGCGTTTTCACGAACAGGAAGCCTATATCGTCGCCGAAGCCGGCGTGCCGGGCGCCGTCACCATCGCCACCAATATGGCTGGCCGCGGCACCGACATTCAGCTTGGCGGCAACCTCGACATGCGCATCGCCCAGGAATGTAACGGACTGGAAGGAGACGCGCGCGCGACGAAAGAAGCGGAGATCCGGGCCGAGATCGCTGATTTCAAGGAAAAGGCGATCGCGGCTGGCGGTTTGTACATTATCGGCACGGAACGCCACGAGAGCCGTCGCATCGATAACCAGTTACGCGGTCGGTCAGGCCGTCAGGGCGATCCCGGACGCTCGAAGTTCTTCCTGTCTCTGCAGGACGATCTGATGCGCATCTTCGGCTCAGAGCGGCTCGACACAATGCTCGTGAAACTTGGCCTTCAGGAGGGCGAAGCGATCGTTCATCCCTGGATCAACAAGGCAATCGAAAAGGCGCAACACAAAGTCGAGGCCCGCAACTTCGATATTCGCAAGAACATCCTCAAATTCGACAATGTGATGAACGATCAGCGCAAGGTCATCTTCGAGCGCCGTCGCGAAATCATGGGCGAGGAGAGCGTCGAGGAGCAGGTTGCCGACATGCGCGCTGAAGTGGTCGAGGCGATGGTCGCCCGACACATTGCGCCAGACGCCTACGCCGAGGCCTGGGATGTCGAGGGGCTCGATCAGGAAGTTCGGGAAAAACTCAATCTCGACTTGCCCGTTGCCGACTGGGCGAAGGAAGAAGGCATCGCCGATGAGGAAATTCGCGAGCGGCTGCTGGAGGCCGCCGACGCCGATTATGCGGAACGAGTCGAACGCAATACCGCGCCAATGTCGCGACTGATCGAAAAGCAGGTCGTCTTGCAGGCGCTCGATACGCTGTGGCGCGAGCATCTTGTCGCGCTCGATCATTTGCGTCAGGTCATCGGCTGGCGCGGACTGGCTCAACGTGATCCGCTCAACGAATATAAATCCGAGGCGCTGGAATTATTCCGAAGCCTGATGACTCACTGGGACGAGGCGGTGGTCGCACAATTGAGCCGCGTCGAGGTGAGTTTCGAAGCGCCGCCGGCCCCGCAGGAATTGCCGCCGATGGAAATGCTTCATCCCGATCCGGTATCGATGTCAGCGCATGAGAGCGCCGAACTCACGGCCCTCGACGATCTCAACGCGCGTCTCGCCGCGACTGATTTCTCGCCCCAGACCATGGGCGCGGACGCGCCGCTGCGCGACCCGACCCATCCAGAGAGCTGGGGCAAGGTGGGGCGCAACGAGACCTGCCCCTGCGGCTCCGGCAAGAAATACAAGCACTGCCATGGGCAACTGGTTTAGGCGCCGGACAGAGGGCTCTAAGGACATGTGATGCCGGCAGTCATCGCCTGTTCAGTGAGTAGGCGACGGATTGTTGTGCGTCGAGTCTGAGATCTTACCCGGAGTTGATCTACACTCGGACGAGGGGTTGTTAAAGGATAAGTCCTTTCGTCGTTCGAATAACCCATCGGTTGCTGATCCGCTGAATGGATAGCACCCTGCCGCCGCCGGCCAGAGTCACGCCGGGAGATATGCGAAGGATGCGGCCATGGAGGGTGCGAAGAATTGCGACATCTGCTGTAGCGCTGAGCAACTCGAAATCGGTCAAGGGAACAATCGACGATGCAATACGCACGCTGCTGACCGGCGTGTGATCCAGGTTCTTCCTGAAGGGGGAGCGTCGCGCAGCAAGGATCTGGGTTTTTGGTTTGGCGTAAATTGATAAATATTCAGTTCCAACGATCGCTGGCGTCGGCAAGGCGAAAAGCGTCATGCGAAGCAAAAGACAGAGGCTGCCGCCAGCAAGAGTAAAGCCGATCAGCGCCAGACAGAAATCATAAAATTTGCTTAAAGCGAGAAGATTGCGCACGCAGCGCTCCAAAAATTCTTTAAGGTGAGATAGCCCTCGGAGCCTGTTCCGCGCTTGTCGGTCGAACGCCTCAATTATTTCAAAATAGGCGGCGGCAGTTTCAAGAAAGCATGAGACTATAAAAATAAAACGACTCAAATCAGAGGGGCGTCAATGGAACACATGTCTAAACTCGAAGAAATGCGTCATCAGATGATCGAAGAATTAACTCAAATTCCCCAATACCGCGCACTCAAGTTGATGGAACGCTTTCTTGGTGAGCTAAATACCATTTACGAGGAAGCTGCGATAGTAGCTTCTGTCGAGTCAACAAATACAGAAAAAAAAATCGCACGAGCGCTGGATAAGCACATGCGCGCCGAGTCCCCCTTAATTGTGAAGAACGCAACTCATATGTCAGTGCAAAGAGTCGCCTGACCTTCCTTCATGATCCTCTCAGCCCGAGCGTAGCGGCAAGGCGAGGAGATTATTTCGACAATTGATCGCGGGGAATATAATGAAATCCCCGTACCAGAACATCCTGAAGCGCCTGACGTCCGAGCCGCGCATTCACACGCGATTTGATATTAGAAGTCAATTGTGCAAGGTCTGTTTTGCGGATGGCTTCAAATTCGATACTAGACTCGCTGTAAATGTATCGATAGGATTCATCCAACACGTACCCGTCAATATCAGGTATGTGCTGTTTATTTTCGTTTCCTTCTGCGATAATGGACAAATCAGCTGATATATAACCACGGACTTGACCTTCCCGAATAACTGGAACCGTTATTGGTTTGAGGTCATGAGTTACTGGATGGAGCTCATTTGGAGTAATGACATCCTGTGTTGGACGAATACGATAATAAAATGCAACATAAGCGGCGCCGATCGTAACAAGGCATGTCCAAAGGCAAATAATAATGAGACGAAAAATCATTTATCGTACCGATAATTTGGTTGCGACCGAACGTGAGTAGGTGCCGTCAGATTCCACATCACGAAGATTATCCAGTATGATACGATTCAGATCCTCCAAAGCATGAAGATAGTTTCCAAGCGCTTCGTAGTTACGAGAGGCTTTTCGACGGCATATATCAAGACGCGTCTGGATTTCGATCGGAGGAACCTCCGTATAGTATAAACTAAGATTGGAAAACTCTAATAATAAATGTGATTTTCGAATATTCAGGGGATCGAGCATATGAAGCATCCCTCGATTGAGAAACATCAATTCTTCATCGAGTATATCGTCAATTCGACGCAAACAATTTAATATTATTGTGTGATCATTTTTTACTGATGTCATAGGGTGAGGTTATGGTCGAGAGAGTAGAGTTCTATTGGCGGCGTCAAGGATCAACCTCACTTTTTTTATGATATGTTTATTTTTCTTGTAAAATTGTCATCTATCGGTTTGAAATTTTGTGTCGTTACTGAGTTGTCATGATCCATAAGGCGATTGATGCCAATACAATCTTTCTGCGCAAGTTGGGCGCCAAGTTGTTCGGCGAATAGCGAGCGCCACGTACCCGCAGCGCCATCGTGGCCATAAGCGCCGCCTTCGATTTTGGGAAGAAGTAGTTCGAGCCAGGACTGTAGAAGAAAAGCTTCGAATTTTTTTAAAGAAGATGCTTCATTGACTGGATCTTGATGAATTTGATGAGGCGTAGCCCGCTCCTGAATCGATGATAAAGACGCTGGACGATAACTGTTTTCAAAATGAGTCATATGAGTATCTGAAACAATATTGACGGGATGATCAGAAAGTGTAGAGGAAATATGTTTGAGACGTTGAATAGCCATGGATCTTTTCGAGGGATCAGCGGCATTGTCAACGTCGATAATAAGATCAGTCGGCGGAAAAATAGACATAAGTTTTAGTTAACACATAAACCTTGTGGTAGGCTTGCGAACGTAATTAGGAATAAATTATGTAGGATCATCAATCCGGAAGAGTAGTCTTTCAATACGTTTTAGTTTGAGGCCTGTAGCCTGAGCTCTTGCATATTCGATAGTCTTCCTATTAAGCAGATTAGATCGCTCTTTTTGTAGCGAATAGAGGCGTGATCTGATTAGTTCGGGGGGGATATTTATCTGAGCATAAAGAATCGTTTGTGTTTGCGCGTGAGTGACTTCAGTAATTTTTGCATCTATTTCTGCTACATGATGTAATTGGGCACGCCACATAAGGTTCACGACTCGATACATCCGCGATATTTTTTGGTAACGTTCCGACATTTTAGCCTCGAAAGATCAATTGCTGATAAGTAATGATAATCGATCCAATAAATTCAGGTGATATAATGAAGAATACATACATTCCGAGAAAAACAATAATGGGTCCAGAAATAAAATAAACAGGCGTATGAGTGTTCAACCTCGCAAGGAAAGCAAAGGATAGATTTACAATAATGGCATAAACTAGTAATGGACTCGTTATACGAAAAGCAAGAAGATATGATTGGGATAGCATTTTACTAATTTCATTGATAATCACACTAAGGTGATAGTTTTGAGCAATCGGCGCAATATAATATGAATTTACAGCCCCTTGTAATAAATAATGGTGCAAATCAGTTATAAATATAAGTTCAATTGCTAAGAGTATAATTAATGTTGAAAGTGTAGGGAAAGATTCGGAATCGAACAAACTTGCATCAAATATATTAGCTAGACCTATCGTAAGACAAAATGTCGTTGTGAAAGTCTCTAAAGCAAAGGTGAATAAACGACAAACCAAGCCGATTGAAAAGCCAAAAAATAACTCGTGTATAATTATAGTCAATAGTAAATATATTGACTTTATATCAAAGTTTGGCGCTAGCTTGTCTTCGAGAACGGGCGTTAGCGTAATTGATATAGCAATCGATAAATACAAACGCGAGTAAATAGGGATTCTGTCGCTTGAATATCCAGGGGCGACCATCAGGCATCCGCTCATACGACAAAATACAAGAAAACAAAATATAATTTGTTGCGAGAAAATCATCCAATACTACCAATATATGATATTTTCGCGCCGCTACCGATTTCCATGTGTGAAAGAACAGCCTGCGATGGGTGGATCCGCCCAATAATTAGTCGGACATATGATCTTGCATCCGGTGATGTCAATAATGCAAATTGATCACCCGAGTCCATATGGCGCTGTATAGCCTGGGAAGATGCTATTGAGAATTTCTCAATCATAAGAGGGTCGGCGTCAAAACCAATAACGTCTCCTTTGGTGTCTTTTTTGATCGAGTCATGGAAAAAAATATCCCAGTCCGTACCTAGACGCAGAATTTTGAGCGTGCCATCCCTTGAAATATCACTACAAATTTGTGAAGCCATTCTTATTCGAACATGTTCATATATTCCCTCTGGCCGACGAATAAAGGGAGCAACTTCGGCAATTGCTTCAAGTATAAGTTCGAAATTTCTTATCGATACGCGTTCGGAGAGAAATAATTTTAGAATACTGTGTAAAGTGGAATAAGAAAGATGATTAGGGACAATATCTTCTATAAGCCGTCGATATTCTGGCTCAAGACGATCAATGAGACTCCTCATGTTTTTATAAGTTAGTAGTGAGGAAAGATGAGTACGAAGTGTTTCTGAAATATGCGTCAATAAAACGGTTACAGGATCAACAGGCGAGAAACCTGATGTTTTAGCCTCCTCAACGGAGGTATCCGGTATCCAAAGAGCATTCATTCCAAAAGCAGGGTCAAGGGTTTGTATTCCATTTAATTGAGGATATGATCCAGAACCGTAAATGATGAGATGACGTCGCAATTTAAGTTCATAATTAGCTACTAAAGCTCCATGAATATGAATTTCATATGCTTTTGGATCAAGATTGAGACTGTCAGTTAACCTTATATCAGGGAAAATAAAACCATATTGCTTTGCGAAGTTACGGCGCATTCGTGTGACGCGCTCCATTAGTTCTGATTGGCTTGATAATAAGCCAGCCCAAAGGTGTTTGCCCAAAACTATTTCAATAGCCGAAGTTTTGAGGAGTTCTTCGGGCGTATCTCTTGCATCATGGACTGCCTTTTGAACGAGCAAACGCTCTCTTTCTATGGATTGTTCTTCCTCCTTACGCGCTCGAAGCGGAACGATATAGGCGATTAGCGCCATACCTGCGCCCAGACTAAAAAATGGAACAAAAGGTAAGCTTGGGATCAACCCAAGTAATATCAACAATACTGCAGATACAGACAGCGCCCTAGGATACATTCCTATCTGGCGCAAAATATTTTGTTCTGCCGACCCTCGCATGCCCCCCTTTGATACAAGAAGTCCTGCCGAGAGTGAAACAATTAACGCCGGAATTTGTGAAACAAGTCCGTCGCCTACTGATAATTTGGTGTAGGCGTCGGCAGCAGCAATAAGAGTCATACCATGACGCGTGACGCCAATAATTATCCCACCGAATATGTTTACTGCTAGAATAATTAATCCAGCAATTGCGTCACCCCTGACAAATTTTGATGCACCATCCATTGATCCGAAAAAAGCACTCTCTTCTTCAAGTTCAGATCTGCGTGATTGAGCCTCAGCCTCGTCAATTATTCCTGCTGATAGGTCGGCATCAATCGCCATTTGCTTACCTGGAATCGCATCAAGTGTAAATCTTGCGCCTACTTCTGCAATTCTTGAAGCACCTTTGGTGATAACAAGAAAATTCACGGTAAGTATGATGGTGAAAACAGTCAATCCAATAACGAAATCACCACTCATTATTATTCGAGCGAAGCCAGCAATAATAAAACCTGCGGCAGTTGGACTTTCTGAACCATGTGAAAGTATGAGTCGAGTAGTTGCAATATTTAGAGACAATCTTAAAATAGTTGCTACCAGCAAAACTGTCGGGAATGATGAGAATTCAAGAGGTTTCTGAATCCAAAGTGATACCATCAAAACAAGCACTGAAATTCCGATTGAGAAAGCTAAACCTATATCAAGTAAAAAGGGTGGTATCGGTAAAAAGAAAATACAAAGTACAAAGACAATTGATAAAGCAAAACCAATATCCTTAAACCTATGTTTAGGTTCTATTTTTATATTTTTATGTGTTTGAGATATATCAGCTGACATAGGGTTCAATTACTTCTACAAAATACAAAATCAGAAACCTCTCTCAATTCTGGAATAGATAAATTGGGTAAGCTCATGTATATGCCTCGCTATATAAGGTGCTGATAAACTTAATGTCACCATAATCCCTACTATTTTCGGGACAAATGTAAGCGTCATCTCCTGGATCTGCGTAAGTGCTTGCAGTAAAGCTATGAGCAAACCAATCATCGTTGCTACAATGACCAATGGAGCTGACACGAGCATGACAACGGAAATGGTTCGATGTACAATTTCGAGGGCATCTGCTTCATTCATTAATGGACAAACATTTATATTTATTAACGAAATGTATTATCATGAGACTACACCATTGATTGTAAATGAAATTTACGATTATTAAAATCCCAAAAATGATAATATACATGTATTTTAACTTATTTCGTTTGGTTGATTTGTAATAATGCCTGAATATCAGACGTCTGATTAACTAGTTCCGTAAGTAATGAATTTGACCTAATTGATTGTTCGACTGTCGAAAAAGAGGCTAATTGGGTTACGGTTTGGGTGGGATCCAATGGTTTTAATGGGTCTTGATTTTTTAACTGAGTTATAAAAAGCTGTAAAAAATGATCAAAATTGACAGTAGCTTTTTGCGTCAAACTCTTTTGAAAATTGATTTCATTTTCTGATCTTTGATTTCCTATGTTAGTAGTAGGGATTATCATTCTTATCTCCTTTGATCAAGTTGATGAATCTTTCTGTGATTATCATCTTAAAGGGTATGAAGTCGATATACATTCAACAGACTGCGTAGCGATTTAAGAGCTTCTAGTGGTTTATTCATTTCTAAATAGATTTGTACTTCTTTCATCGAACTTATTACGAAATTATCTCCAGAAAGTAATTGAATGCTTTTCAATAGATCGAGACTTATAAGAAGAGACTTTTCTCTTTCCGCGGGGGCCATGAGTATCGTTTGAATAGCAATATACAATTGCTGAATTGGAGTAACAGCTTCCTCAGGTTGTATTATGTGGTGCTCCAGAAGAAAGGTAACGTCATTAAGAAGCTCGATACAAACCTTTCGATTAACGCGAATGACAGCGCCATTGATGAAGAGTCGTTCTCCACGTCTTAAGGATATATTCATCTTAGACGAGACCATCCGCAATGATTTGAGTTATTTCAATAACTCCCACAAAATTATCCGAATTACCTGCCATAATGTCTGAAATCTCGCGTTGAATCCAAATACCAACTGAGATAATCTGGGCTCTCAATTCTATAGGAAGCTTATTATTATCGCTCATCACATCGATTACTAATATAGCCCATATTTTCTGCATTGTGGCGCACGCCTTAATTGCCTCAATACTTCTTGGATCTATTTCAATAGCTGATTGTATTTCTCTAACGGCTGATATCAAAATGTCGTGTTCAATCCTGCGATAATTCAGTCCTGAATCTCGTGCTATTGTCTCATATAATGTTTTATACATTTCATCACAACCAGATATAATTACAAATAATTGGTGAGTGATAATTTGGCCACTCTTGCCGTCAGAGAATAACTTGATTGTATGAGGGTTAATAAACTGTTAATGTGGAGAGCAACTTCATTTTGATCAGCATTTTCCAGGCTGCTGATACGATTATTTAATAACTCCTTTTGTGATTCCATTAAATCATTCTGCCTTGAAATTGTCTGTTGCATGAGCCCAACACGCGCTTGTGTGGCAATAATAAGATTTAATCCATCATCCAAAATATCCACTGCATTTTTTACAAGTAGTTTAAATGATGCATCATTCATTTTATCTGCCCCAAGATCTCCTATCATCACATATGCCATAGCAAGCTTACGTAGAGCTGGATCACTTGAAGTAACTGACATATCGATATTATAATTCGCAGATATCTGATTTTTGATTGGTTCCTTGCTCGCATTCGACCAATTTAAAGACCAGCCCGTCTCAGAGAATAGATCTGCCAACGGTCCACTTACAAAATTGCTTATCTGACTGGTACTTATAGACGAAATTAAAGACGATGATTGTGGCATTCCGAATCCATCAGGTGGATCAGATGCAAATATTGTATCAACATATAATTTGGCTAGAGACTGAGTTTTAGAAAAATATGTATTTACAGGTTGAATATTTGAATTTTCACCGCTAAATATGTATCTATTATTAATTGATGTATTTAATGAATATATGAGCAGATTAATAAAATTGCGCGCCTGATTTACTATGATGCTGCGGTCGCTGATGTCATTCACAGATTGCAATAATGTTGATTTAAATTCCTGTGCATTTGAGGAAATATTGGACAGTATGGACTGTGTATTCTCTAGCCGTACAAGATAAACCTGATTGTTTGAAAGATATGCTTGCAGCGATGCCGTTTGGGCTCGCATACTCATACTTTGACTCAAGAGTGAACCTATCTGTATAGTGAGTTCCGATTTTCTGCCTGTTGAAAGTTCGCTTTGTCGAGTTCGAAGCTCTTTCTGTAATTCTCCTACCATTCTCTGTGTTCGGAACAAAATAGAATGGCTAGAATTACTAATATTCATCCGACTGTACCTAATTAATCGCTGCAAATAGCGAATCGTAGATCGAATTAATCGTTTGTAATAATCTTGCAGAAGCCTGAAATGAATTTTCAAGGGACAGCATAATTGTTACTTGTTCATCAACATTAACGCCTGTTAAGCTGGATAGTAATGAGATTGATTGTGTAACTATAGCATTTTCATATGTTTTTTCGCGCGATGCTTTCTGTCTTTGTGCTCCTATCCATCCAATAGATGCCTCTGAGAAGCCACACAATGTTCCATTATAATCTAAACTGGCTTTAGTATCGAAGTTGTTGTTAATCGAAATAGACCCGGCTAGCTCAAGAATTCTTGATTTAAATCCAACTGACTCGTCCTTGTTATAAATATATTTTGCA
>JBIIJP010000037.1:0-82245 GCA_044233645.1 Methylocystis sp.
GCCATCCGGGTTCGATCACGACCATTCACGCCGACAGTCCCGCGGGCGCCTTCGAGCAGCTCGCGTTGATGGTCATGCAGAGCGGGCTCGGCCTGCGTAAGGACGAGATCATCTCCTATGTGAAGACGGTCCTGCCGATCGTAATCCAGCAGACCCGGCTGGGGGGCTGGCGTGGCACGTCTGAGATCTATTTCTCGCGCATGGCGGCCTGGAAGCAGGACGCCGCAGCGCCGGTGAGCTGAAAGGTCGGCCGCCGATGATGCGGGAACATTTCGAGCGGCTGCTCATTCGGCTGTTCTTGTCCCTCGCCGTGGCGCTGCTCTGGGTCGTGCCCTATGCGATCATTACGGGCCTTCGCTCGGGCTTTTCGAAGCCGGCTCAGAAATGGGAATTGCTGAAGAGAATTACTACGGAAAATCCGCGTTTTGAGCTTGAGCAGTTTCCGCCTCTCTCCTTCGATCACGGGTTCCCGCTCGCCTACAAGCATTTTTACGTCTATGCCCAGGACGAGCGGGCTTCGAAACTCGCGATGGAAAATGGCGCCATCGCCGCCGGCGTTGTGTTCGCGCTTTTCGTCGCCCTTGCCGTCTTTCTCTATGCGAACCGCAAATCGACGCTGCATGGCGACGCGCGCTTCGGAACGCTCTCTGAGGCGCGCCGCGCGGGGCTGGCGGCCAAAAGCGGGATTATTCTCGGCCGCCTCAATGGGCAAACGCTGATCTCAAACGACCCCGGCCACATGCTGATCGTCGGCCCGACCCGGACCGGCAAGGGTGTGAGCTTCGTAATCCCGAACGGCCTTGCCTGGCCCGGATCTATGGTGACTCTCGACATCAAGAGCGAGAATCTGAAATCCTTCGGCGCGGCGCGCAAGGCGAAGGGCGACGCTGTGTTCGTCTTCGCCCCGGGCTCGGCCTCCTCCCACCGCTACAATCCGCTCGACTATGTGCGGCCCGGTCCCGAAATGGCGACGGACTGCGCCAATATCGCGAGCTTCCTCGTCGCGACGGGTTCGGTCGAAAACGAATGGACGCTCGCCGCGCGCAAGACCGTCGCGGCCCTGCTCGGCTATGTGATGACGAGCATCCATTTCGAGAAAGCGCGGCATATTCGCTCTGCCGTGCGCGTGATTTCGACCGGGCACGACATCGCCGACGTGCTCAAGATGATCGCCGCGACGGAAAACGACGGTTCAGTCCCGTCCTGGGTGCTCGGCGCCTTCAATCGATTCGTAGCGATTCCCGACCGCACGCGCGGCTCGGTCATGTTCAACGTCAACAACGCCTTCGCGCCCTGGGACTCGCCGCTGATCTGCGCCGTGACCGAAACGTCGGATTTCGACATCCGCGACCTGCGCCGCAAGCGCATGTCAATCTTTATAGGCTCGCCGCTTGCCGATCTCGAAAGTTACCGCCCGCTCATTCGTATTTTATTCCAGCAGATCCACGACATGCTGATGCGAAACCTCCCTGCCGCCGACGAACCGCATCAGGTCCTCCTGCTCCTCGACGAATTCTACGCGCTCGGTAGGATGTCGTCTCTCGCCTCGAAGATCGCGGTCAGCGCCGGCTATGGCTTCCGCATGGCGATCGTGCTGCAAAACATCTCCCAGCTCGACGAGACCTACGGCAAGGCGATGCGCGAGACGCTCGTCGCCGGCGCGGCGCTAAAGCTCTTCGTCGCGATCAACGACAATGAGACAGCGCGGTATGTCTCTGACGCGCTGGGGACATACACGGCGACGCATACGACGAGGATGATGGGAGCAGGCCTGTCTCAATCCCGCGTGTCGCTCGGGCACATGGCGGCGCCCCTGCGGCGGCCGCAGGAACTGACGCGGATGCCGAAGGACAAATCGATCCTGCTCGTCGCCAATGCACGGCCGTTCGAAATTGGGAAGCTTTATTTCTTTCGTGATCGTCGGATGCGCCACCTCATGGAGCAAACTGGGGCCGTGTCGATCGAGCGGCCGAGTTTGCGGCGCTGGATGGAGCCCGCGGCATGGCTCGAGGCCACCTTGAAGTCAGAGCTCGGCACGAAGGCAAGGCAGGTCGAATTAGGCGCCATCCCCGCCGCACCCGCAAGCGAGGGGTCAGCTGGCGGAGCACCGACAGGAAGCTCAAATGCCAGAGCCGTGCAGAAGAAACATACGGCCATCGACGAAGAGATTTCGAATGCGATCGCGGGTGTAACAGCCGAGGCCGAACGGGCGAGCCGCTCTGCTTCCTCGGACGCCGGCGACGAGATCGGGCCCGCTCTGAAGGATTTAACAGCTATCACGGAAAAAATTCGAAATAGTTGGTGATAATGGCTTGCCCCGTCCGAGTTGGCGCGAGCGGAAGCGTTTTTCTCGACATCGAGGATCTCTGCGACCGGCGCGGCACCTTTCCTCCACTTCCTCACCCGTCGCGGCGATCCCGGCACCAGTGGGTGGTTTGCGGCCGCAGCCATCGTTCGGCGCGTTCCGACCTGGGTGCAGGCACCGATACGTGATACCCTGAGCATGGTCGAGCGAGGGTGCCTAGTTCCCGATTTGTTCTGCGAAGCCGGGATTGAATGACGATGTTCGCTGCACAGTAAATATTGCCATTTTTCCGAATCTCCGCTATGTGGCTAATATTTACTGGGCAGTGAAAAAAGCGATTGTGAGCCGGTGCAGGCTGAGCGGGACCTAGTCGAGAGCGTTCTGGAGACCCTTCGCGGTCTGCCGCAAGCTCACGCGGAGCTTGGTCTGTGGGAGCAGGCCGGCGGGCGTGACCACGGCTATGACGCACGCATCAATCTACGTATAGGCGGCGAAACCCTGAGCCTCCTGATAGAGGCCAGGCGCGCGGTCTACCCCCGGGATGTAAGAGAGATCATATGGCAGATCCGCCGCTACATGGACAATGCATTGCCGGAAAAACCCACTGAGCAGCGGTTGCCTCTCATCGTCGCGGAATCGATCTCGCCAGGCGCGAAGGAACTGCTTCGGGAAGGGCAGATAGGATATTTCGACAGTGGGGGAAGTTTGTATCTCCCGGCGCGCGGCGCCTACGTCTACATCGAAAAGCCGCCGACGAAGCCCGTCGCGAAGGCGATGCGGTCATTATTCTCGGGCCGCCGGACACAAGTTCTCCAAGCGCTCCTTCTGCGCCCGCGCTGTTGGGTGAGCGTCAAAGAACTGGCTGAACAATCTCAGGCATCGCCCGCAACCGTCTCACAGGTCTTGACCGAGCTTGAGCGATTTGACTGGATCGAGACGCAGGGACAGGGGCCTAGCAAGGAGCGCCTGCTTCGAGAACCGGGTGCCTTGCTTGACGCGTGGTCGAAGCAACTTGAGTTGGGGCGGCAGCTCGCGCTCCGCCGCTACTACGTGCCAGCAGTGAAACCGAACGACTTGTTGAAGCGGTTGGATCACGTATTCGACCGACAGCAGATCAGCTACGCGATCACGCATGAGGCGGCGGCCCAACGGTACGCGCCGTTTCTCTCGAGCGTGTCGCAGGTGCGCTGTCGAGTTGTACCCGGACGCCCGGCCGAAGAAGCGCTTAGCGCCCTTGGCGCCCGGGTTGTCACCGAGGGCTCAAACCTCGGCGTCATCGAGGCCAAATCGTCGGGCGAGTTGCTGTTTCGCGAGAGGGTTGATGGGGTGTGGCTGGCCAGCCCCGTCCAAGTCTATCTGGATCTCGTGCGCAGCGAGGGTCGCGCGAAGGAAATGGCCGAGCATCTGCGCCATGAGAGGATAGGATTCTGATGGCTAAGCCCTCTACTCTCGATGGATATGCAGACGCTTATACGCTCGACTGCGAACGTGTGCTTTTGACGCTTCTGCGTGGCCTCGGTCCTTGGAAGGATTCGGTCTTTCTGGTGGGCGGGCTGGCGCCAAGATATCTCGTCAGGGCGCGGCCGCCGGAAGTCCCGCCACATGCTGGCACGCAGGACGTCGACATCGTCGTCGACTTGCAACTCCTTGCCGACACCGAGGCGTATCACACTCTCGAGGACAATTTGCGCAAGCTCGGGTTCGAGCGCGCGACCAACGACAAGGGGCAGAAGCTCTCGTGGCGCTGGCAGACCCGGACGGAACATGGCGCGCTGATGATCCTCGAATTGCTGGCCGACGCACCCGAGATCGCTGGCGGCAGGGTGCAGCCCTTGCCGACGGAAGGTACGATCTCCGCCCTGAACATTCCGCATTCGTCAATTGTCTTCGACCTGCACCAGACTTCTGAAATCCAGGCTGAGCTCCTTGGCGGCGCCGGCGTCGCGACCGAGCTCGTCAGGCACGCGAACCTAGTCAGCTTCACTTGCCTGAAGGCGTTGGCGTTTGACCAGCGGTTCGAGCGCAAAGATGCTCACGACCTGATCTACTGCATCGAGCACGCGCCCGAGGGCTTAGAGGCCGCCGCAGCGGCGTTCCACGATGCCCTGGCCGGAAAGCATGGCACGGTGCTTGGTGAAACGCTTGCGATCCTTCAGCGGCGGTTCTGCTCGGATGAGAAAGTGGAGGGCTTTCGTAAGGACGGACCAATCGCCGTCGCTCTCTTCGAGCAAGGCGAAGATCCCGAACTGCGCGAGGCTCGCGCCCTCAGGCAGCGTGAGACGAGCGACCTCGTAGAACGTCTCCTTGCTCTAATCGGCGGGGTTTAAATGGCGACACGCGCAGTTTTTGTCGGTGTCAACAAGCACCTCGATCCGGCAATTCCGGAACTTGGCGGTGCACGCCGCGACGCCACGGCCCTATGGGCCCTGTTCACCGACACGATCGACAGCCTCTCGGCACGCCTGCTCGCCGATGATCAGGCAACGCATGCGGAAGTATCTGCGGCTATACTGGGCGCGCTCGACGCTGCGGGCGAAGACGACGTAGTCATCGTTGGCTTCGCTGGTCACGGCTCGCCGGACGGCTGTTTGGTTCTCTTTGATACCGATGCGGGTGACTTGGCGGGCACCGCGCTTCCAATGGCGGCGTTGGCGGACGCCTTCAAGCGGACAAAGGCCCGAGCGGTGCTGTGCATCTTAGACTGCTGTTTCAGCGGACAGGCTCCGGCTCGCGTCCTTGAAAGGGAGGCCCGACCGCGGAACGCCTTCGCACTGACCGGCGTATATGGCGAAGGCAGAATTCTTCTGGCGGCCTGCGCCACGACAGAGGCCGCCTGGGAACAACCTGGCACGGGGCACGGTTTGCTCACCTTTGCGACGATTGAAGCGCTGACCAAGGCAACCGGCGGGATGGTAAGCTTCCCCGAAGTGGCCGGGGAGATTATTCGCCTTACCCGCGTCGAGGCCGAGCGGATCGGCGTGACCCAAACACCTGTCTTTCTCGGCAGCGTGCAGGGCGGCTTGATATTCCCGACACTGAAGCGGGGCGACAATTTCATCGCCGCCTTCCCCGCCGTCGCCATCCGCCAGATGTCCGGATCGTTCACCGAACTGGCCGAGCACGGTTTCCCGCAAGAGATCGTCGATCAATGGGTCGCGACCTTCCCTCATGGACTGAGTCCGTTGCAATTAAAGGCGGTGAATGACCATGGCGTGCTTGATGGAAAGTCATTGCTCGTGGTGGCTCCTACGAGTTCAGGCAAGACGCTCATTGGCGAGCTTGCCGCGATCCGGGCGGTAGCCGCCGGCAAGAAAGCTGTGTTTCTTCTGCCGTACCGAGCCCTCGTGAACGAGAAGTTCGAGGATTTCAGCGCTCGCTTCGCGCCCGCCGGTTTGCGGGTAGTGCGATGCAGTGGTGACACGTCGGATGGTGTGGGTCCGGTCCTCAGCGGACGGTACGATCTCGGGTTCTTTACCTACGAGATGTTCCTTAACCTGGCGCTCGCATCACAACGCCTGCTGAATCAACTTGGTTTGGTAGTAATCGATGAAGGCCAATTCATCACCGATCCATCGCGCGGCATTACGGTCGAGCTCATCTTCGCCTTGCTGCTTCGAGTGCGACAGCGCGTCGTCGTACCCCAGGTTGTCGTGTTGTCGGCCGTTATTGGCAACCTCAACAACTTCGACAGATGGCTGGATCTACCCCTCCTGACGTCGCGGGAGAGGCCGGTTCCCTTGATCGAAGGCGTGCTCGATCGGCGAGGCGTCTTCCAATTTGTCGACGTGGATGGGACGACGAAGACAGAGCCGTTGCTGTCGGCGCATCAGATCGTGCAGCGGCGGGATAAGCCGTCCTCGCAAGACGTTCTCGTTCCCCTTGCTAAGCAGTTGGTCGCGAAAGGCGAGAAGCTCCTTATCTTTCGGAACATGCGCGGTCCCGCTCAGGGCTGTGCGCGCTATCTCTCGAAGGAGCTTGGCCTTCCACCCGCGACGGGAGTGACGGCCGCCCTGCCGACCCAGGACCTGACAGCCGCCTCTCAGGATTTGCGCGAATGCTTGCAGGGAGGCACGGCCTTCCACAACACAAACCTGCTCCGCGCCGAGCGTGAAGCGATCGAGAGAGGTTATCGAGCCGCCGATGGTGGTATCCACGCCCTAGCCGCCACGACGACGCTCGCGGCCGGAATCAACACACCAGCTTCTACTGTCGTCCTGGCTGAAAACGAATTCGTCGGCGAAGACGGACGGCCGTTCACCATCGCTGAGTACAAGAATATGGCCGGGCGGGCGGGTCGCCTGGGCTACAATGAGATCGGAAAGGCGATCATCCTAGCCGAGACACCGGTCGAGCGTGCGCGGCTATTTCAGAAATATGTGCTCGGGACGCCCGAAGACGTTACCTCATCCTTTAGGCAGCGCGACCTCCCGACCTGGACGCTGCGCTTACTCAGCCAAGTGCGGGGCGTGCGCCCTGAGGAGGAGATCCCAGGCCTCCTCGTCAATACCTTCGGCGGTTATTCCGCTGAACCGCCCCGGGTTTGCCGGAGGCCCCAACTCTTGAGAGACTGGGGCTATGGAAGCGAAGAAGAAGACATCGAACAGATTTTCACCTGAAGTTCGGGAGCGGGCGGTTCGGATGGTGCTGGAGCACCAGGGGGACCACGCGTCGCAATGGGCGGCGATCGCCTCGATTGCCGGGAAGATCGGCTGCACGGGCGAGACGCTTCGCGGCTGGGTCCGACAGGCGGAGCGAGACGCCGGCTCGCGCGCCGGCGTCACGTCGGACGAACGGGCGCGGCTGAAGGCGCTGGAGCGGGAGAACCGCGAACTCCGGCAGGCCAATGAGATTTTGCGGAAGGCTTCGGCGTATTTTGCTCAGGCGGAGCTCGACCGCCGGTCGAAACCATGATCGCCTTCATCGACGCGCATCGGGAGAGCTACGGGGTCGAGCCGATCTGCAAGGTTTTGCCGGTCGCCCCGTCGACGTATCGATCGCATGCGGCGCAGCAGCGCGATGAGACGAAGCTGTCGGCGCGCGGGCGTCGGGACCGGGCGCTCGGCGAGAAGATCCGCCGCGTGTTCGCGGAGAACTTCTCCGTCTACGGCGCTCGAAAAGTGTGGCGGCAGCTGCGGCGCGAGGGGGAGGATGTCGCGCGCTGCACGGTGGAGCGGCTCATGCGGCGCCTGAGCTTGCAGGGCGTTGTGCGCGGCCGGCCGGCAAAAACCACTGTGAGCGACAGCAAGGCGCCCTGTCCGCGAGACAAGGTGAACCGACTGTTTGCGGCGGATCGACCAAACCGGCTGTGGGTAGCCGACTTTACCTATGTCGCGACCTGGCAGGGCTTCGTCTATGTCGCTTTCGTTATCGACGTCTTCGCCCGGCGGATTGTCGGCTGGCGAGTCTCGCGTTCGGCGCAGACGCCCTTCGTGCTCGACGCGCTTGAACAGGCGTTGTGCGATCGGCAGCCTGTTCGCGGCGGTCTTGTTCATCACAGCGACCGCGGCGTGCAAGGCGGATTCAATCGGCCGTCGCAACGTCTGATAAATAGTTCATCCGATGAATGCATTCAATGCTTCCGCTGGCGTTCGCCAATTCAGCGCTTTTCGCGGTCGCGTGTTCATGGCCTGAGCGACAGCCTCCAAGGCTTCCGCGCTGTGCTGGGAAAGATCGGTTCCCTTGGGAAAATACTGGCGCAGCAGCCCGTTTGTGTTTTCGTTCGTGCCTCTTTGCCACGGGCTGTGCGGATCACAAAAATAGATAAGCAAGCCGGTATCGATCCGCAGGCGTGGATGCTGAGCCATTTCTGCTCCCTGGTCCCACGTCAGCGATCGGCGTAATTGTTCGGGAAGCCGGGTTATTGTCCGTTCGATTGCATCACGAACTGCCTCGGCGCCATGCCCTGCCAAAGGTGGCCCGTTCTTGACGCGTGCCGCTTTGCCATGTCCCTCCATGCGAGGAAGATGCAGAAGCATCGTGAAGCGTGTTGTTCTCTCGACCAACGTGCCGATGGCCGAACTGTGCAATCCGAGGATCAGATCACCTTCCCAATGACCAGGAACCGCCCGGTCTTCGGCTTCGGCAGGGCGTTCACTGATCATGATCTCAGGCGAGACGAAAGACTTGTTTTTTCCTCGGGTGCGCGCGCGTGGCGTCCGCAGCGCTCTTCCTGTTCGAAGGCAGGCGGTGAGGTCGCGTCGGAGCCCACCGCGCGCTTGAATGAAGAGGGCTTGATAGATTGCTTCGTGACTGATCCGCATCTCCGTATCGTCAGGAAAGTCCAGTGGTAGTCGACGAGCAATCTGCTCGGGGCTCCAGGCGCACGCCCAGCGACGACTTTGGCGTGGCCCCGTTTTCCGACCCTTCCATTCGACCTTTGGCCCCGATATTTTCGAGCCATCAGCCGAGCTGATTTCGCCAGACAGCCTTTCCTGAACATATTGCCGCAACCGGGAGTTCGTCGCCAGCTTCGATGGCTTTGGCCGCTGAGCCGATAAATCCGCATGCCATTGGGCGGCCGTGGCGCGATAATCGCAGCCGCCTGAACGCCGCGCAGCATTTCGACGCAATTCGCGGGAGATGGTTGAGGCTGCTCGCCCCAACCGACGTGCAATCTCACAGACGCCCTGCTCTTGCGCGTAAAGGATTGCGATCTCTTCCCGCTCGGCAAATGAAAGGTAACGTCCGGAAGGCGGCTTGGAATTTTTTGACAAATGCGACGGCGCCATGCCGCCAGCCCTCCGAAACCACCGGACGCCAACCGCCGGGGAGACGCCTGCATCTATACCAGCGCTGTCGCTTGCTCGACCCGCGGCGATTGCTTTCCAGAATTGAACAAGCTGCTCCCGGACTGCTGCTGACGGCCTACCGGAGGAACGCATATCCCTTCTGCCAGATTTCCTGATATTCGATCTCGCGCATGCCATCGTCGCCTCCAATTAGATCGTTGCGACGACCGATTGAATCCGCCCAATATGTCTCGATCAAATACACGGAGCGACTTGCGGACGCCGGTGTCGAACCCTCAGTCGGCAGCGTCGGCGACTCTTACGACAATGCGCTCGCCGAGACGATCAACGGGCTCTACAAGGCCGAGGTGATCGGGCGGCGCGGACCGTGGCGCAACCTCGAGCAGGTGGAGTTCGCCACGCTCGAATGGGTGGACTGGTTCAACAACAAGAGATTGCTGGAGCCGATCGGAAACATTCCTCCGGCCGAGGCAGAAGCGCGCTACTATGCGCAAATCGAGGAGCCCGCCATGGCGGCGTGACTCAAACGAAACGGCCTCCGGCAAACCCGGGGCGGTTCACCGCGTCACTAGCCAATCCGCAATGGATACGGCTTGTCGAAGGCGACGTCTCGGCGCTTGTAACGCGCTTGATTCAAGCCGGCCTGGCGGAGCAAGACGGTGACCTGATCCATCTGACGTTGCTCGGGCGGGCTTGTGGGGCTTCGTCGTTGTCTCTGGAGTCGAGCTTGCGCCTCATCGAGTTGATGCGTCAGCTCAACGTCGCACAGGCGGACCCGGTACAGGTACTCGCCACCATCCAGGTCTTGGCCGAGATGGACGGAATCTACACGCCTGTGATGAAGCGCGGTCAGTCTGAGAGCGTCCGGGCGAGCCAAGCTGCCCAGCGCTTCGGCGCCGCGACTGCTCAGGGGCTTCAACGCTACTGCCAAGACCAATTCGAGTTCTGGGCGCGCTGCAAACGATCGTCCATCCTCTTCGACTGGATCGCGGGCATATCGGTCGACGAACTGGAACGTCGCTATTCAACGACGCCGTTCCAGGGCACAGTCGGCTACGGCGACATTATCCGCATCGCCGACGGGGCGCGCTTCCATCTTAGGTCAGCGCACCAGATTCTCTCTGCGCTATTACCTGACCAACCAGCGTTTCTTACCGCACTCGATGAGATCCTGCGTCGGCTGGAATTCGGATTGCCAGCGGCCGTGCTAGGGCTAACTGAGCTTCCGGTCGCCCTATCACGCGGCCAGTATCTCGTATTGTTCGCTGCTGGCGCGGGCACTGCCGCTGCAGCCAAAGCTCTCGATCGGGAGACGCTTGAGCGGTCCGTGGGCGCCGTCGCTGCGGCAGCGATCAGAAGAAAGCAGGACGCCGACCATTGCGTCCCCGAAAGCCATGAGTCAATCAGAGTGGCTTCTCAACTCCGGACTCTCCCGCTATCCATCATTGTTCCATCTCAAGGCCGGACGCCTTGCCGGCGGCTTCCTTCTCCGCCGAAATTTGCCGAAGCTTTTCCATTTGTTCCCGGCGCAACGCCTCAAGCCGCGCATCGACAGCGAGCGAAGCCGCGAGAGGCGCCGCGGCATTGGCCGCCAGCAGACGCTGGGCCTCCCGGGCCGCGTGCGCGCGGGCTTGTTCATCCGCAGCCGTCCTCTCGGCTTCCCGGACGACGAGGCGAGGCGTGTCGATATCGCGCGCGCTGGCCCGCATCGGATTGGCTGCCGCCTCTATGCTACGCTCGACGGCTTCGGCGCTTTCCACGAGCCTCTGCGCGCTGATCGCTTCGCGTCGTTCGACGCGAGCGATTGCCGCGGCCTGTTCCACGACAGGAGCAAGCGCGGCCTGCGAGGAATTGGCCTCGAATTCCCGCTGCATATCGACGCGCGCCGCAAGCTTTTCGAGATAGCGCCCCGAACGCTCAAAAAACGCGGCTCTCGTATCCGCCGGCAGGACGGCGCCGACCTTGTCCACGGCTTCGTTCAGCAGCTTGAGGTCGGATCCCATTTGCGCGGCGGTGATCGGCATGGCGCTGTTCCTCGTGGTCTGGGTGATGAGAGCCTGATTGACGAGCGTGGCGATTGCTTGCCCGGCGGCTTGAGAGAATTGCATCCGCTGGGCAAGAGCGTTTGCCGTCGCGCTCTGCGGCTCCTCCCGCGCCAGCTGTCGCCACGTCGAGGCAGAATCGTTTGCGACGGCGAGCTGACGCTCCGAGGCCGGCAAGCGAATTGGATTGGTGCGCGCGATCTCGATGCGCCGGCGCGCATTGCCGATGAGCGTCTTGTTCGCGGGGTCGCTCGCATAGGCGCGGTCGCGCGCCTCTCGACCCGGCCGAGGATTATCGGCGGCGTCGACGATCGCCTTGTCCTTGGGGCCATAGCTTTGCGACGAAGCGCGCTCGGCGGCCGAGGTCGCAATGATTTTTAGTCCTTGCGTTTGGGCGTGCTCTGCAAAGGCCTCGCGCCAGTGTCGAAAATCCTGCGGCCCGGGATGAATTTTCACGCCCTCGGCGTCGCGGACAGCGACGATCACATGGGCGTGGACATGCCCAGCGTCAGCTTTGTCGGTGTGCACACCGAACATGAACTTGTGCTCGGCGAACTGCTCATGGACGAAGCCCCGCACGGCGGTTCTGAAGGCGTCGACGTCGACGCCCGCCTTGGCGGAGACGATGAGGTGCATCGTGTCGCGCGGCTTGAACGAGCGCAGATCGCGCCGCCAGATGCGCGCCTCGGCCTGGATGGCGCTTGGGTTGTCGAGGAGGGCGCCGATATCTGAGGCCGCCGCGCCATGCTCCTGGAGCCGCGTCAGGCGATCGACGACGCTCGTTGGGCCGTTACCGGGCGCGCCGGGCTCGAGGACGATCCGATGCTGACCGATGCCGGTCGCCTCCTCGACGCGGGCCTTCATTCGCGCCTCGGATTTCGGCGCGAAGACGCGGGCTTCAAAACCCTCGGCGGCGCCGACCTGGCGTTCGGTGACGTAGAGGCGTTCCCGCGTGACCGTTTCGCCCTCGCCAAGCGTCCCTGCACAGGCGACGACGGCCCGCGCCTCTATCGCGCCATCCCTCAAGGCGTCGATCCGGTAGGCATAACGATGCCCGGCGAAGGCGGCCGCGAGCGCCCTTTCCAGGGTCTCGCGATCGGTCGGCGTGTCCTTGAGGCCCATGACCTGAAAGCGCACAGCGGCGACGTCCTGGCTTTCCTTACGCGGCTCGAAATCCTTCGCCCATTCGGCGATCTCGGCGTTGATCGTGGCACGCCCCTTCAATTCGACGCCGTCCTGGGTTTCAAGGAGCGCATCGTCGCGATCGACATAATTCGCGGTCGCCGAGGCCCGCGCCGCGCCATGTGCGTAGGAGACAACCTTAACCACGGCCGGCTGATAGCCCTGCGCCAAGGCCCGCGCCCGCGATGTCAGCGGCGCGCCGCGGCCGATGACGGCTGGGGAAGACGCGCCGTCGGCGCTCGGACGTGGTCGCTTCCCGCCCTTGGCGGAGACCTCCGGCAAGCGTCGCCGTTTCTCTTCGTCCTCCCCGCCCGTGATTGTCATTCCGCGCAGAACGCGATCCGAAGCCAACGGACGCGGCGCTGGTTCCAGGGCCGAGACGCGCGAATGCTCAAATGAGGAAGCCGGGGCCGGCCGCAGTCCTACGACCTTAACAGGCCGCTCCTCGAGTCCCCGCCTATCCCGCGCCGCGCGAGAGCGCCGGGCGGCGTCCGCCGCGAGGGCGAGCCGGTTCATTTCCGCCACAAGGGAGGCGCGGAGGTTCGCTCGAGCCTCGCTCATGACGCCTCGGTCTCGGAAAGCGGCTTCAAGCCTGCGGCGCGACGCAGACGCGCGCCATAGGCGGCGGTCATCTCATGAACGAGAGCGTTGACCCCGGAGAGAGCGCGGTGAGTCGAGACGAACAGCTCCTTGTCGTCGGCAAGCTGCGGCGCATAGCCGAGATTAATGCCCTTGACGATCTGCGCGATGTTACGGCCGCAGGCGCGCAGCTCGCGGGTCGTCGCCGCGAGCGCCTTGCCGTTTTCGGCGCTGAGGGCCGGCCCGACATCGATTGACGCGCCCACTAGCCGGCGCAGCAGATCGGACTTTCCCAACCCGAAGATCGCGCAGGCCTGTTCGAGCCGCGCGAAATCCTCAGGCGAAAAATCCGCCTGGACGCGATGCTTGACGATGTCGGGCTTGCGCGGTCGGGGCACGGCGTTCCTGAGCGAAGGGGAGGGAGCAAAAGGCGCGTAGAGCAATCTTCTATATTTTATACGATACTCACGAAACCGGTATCTTGTCAAACCAGGAAACAACCAAAACGCCTGCTACCCCCCTCATTATCAGCATTCTATCGCAATTTTGTCCCGCCAACGCGTCTCACCTGTTTATGTGCATTGTCTCACTTTACACTTTAGCATATTGAGAGATGCTCCGGTGCGTACCCGAAATGTATGCGCAGGCGTATCGCGCATGCATCGCGACAATGCGTCGCTATGTCTCGCAGATGTCCGAGCATACTGTCACAGAGGATTCGCGCGCATGACGCAGAAACACACCGACGCGAACTGGGCGCAAGCCCTCGCAGATTTACGCGAGGCGCCCGCAAAACCCCGTGGCGCAAAAAGCCTCAGGCAGGCGATCGAAGACGCGATAGACGACGTCATGTCTTGCCGAGAACGGGGGCATACGGACAGCGATATCCTTTCGATATTCGCGCGAAACGGGATCCAAATGAGCCTGCATACGTTTCGCCAATATGTGCGGCAGGCCCGCCGCACCAAGGCGCAGCAAGCATCGGGGGGAAGGGGCAAACCCGCGCGCGCATCAAATGCACATAGCCCCGATAGCTTCAGCCATGCGCAGACAACAAAGGCGGAAAACAGCCGCGAAGCCAACGCGACGAAGCTGGAGTCGCCCGCGGCGCAACGCGCCGATACGCTGGTGGCGTCGCCGGCGATATCGCGTGCGCAGGATGCTGCGGCGCCGATTTCACAGGCGGTCGTAAAACCACTGAGACAAACGGGAAAGACGGCCGCTGAGGTGCTCGGCCACCGCTTCAACGAAGACGTTTGAGTGGAAAGCGGCAGGCCTCGGCCTCGGATGGGGTAGGCGCTCGCAGGATTCTTCTTTATAGTTTAGGAGAATGAGCGCTTTGGAGGCAACGAATGGCGTCGAACGGCAAGCGGCGGGTGGCGTTGATCGCCAACGAAAAAGGCGGCGTTGGCAAATCCGTATTCACCCGCGCTTTGGTGGACTGGCTGCGGACGCAGGGAGAGCGCGTCCTTGCCTTCGACGCGGATGGCTCGATCGGCGCAACCATCCGCGTGCTTGGGACGCGAGAGACTGAAGGGTCCCTGTCCAAGACCCAGGATCCCGCGGTCGGAATCGGCTTCTACAATGGCCGCAGCGAAAATGAGCGCAATGTTCTGCTCGACTCGATCGCCTCCAACGATGCGCTTTATATCCATGACCTCGCCGGCGGACTGCTCGCCGATCTGACGAAGATCGTCGACGACGGCGAAGGGCTCTCCGGCTTGCTTGACGCCTTCGCGACGCACGGCTGTCGCCTGACGGTGTTCCACGTGATCTCGCCCGACATCGGCTCCGCGCAGTCCGTCGCGCGCTGGCTCGAGTTGACCGGCGCGAGCGTCGACCATGTCGCCGTCGTCAATCTGAAGCACGGCAAGCCGCCAGGCGATTTTCCCTTCTGGTACGGCTTCCGCGACGCCAAGGGCGAGAGCAAGGGCGGCGGCACGCGGCGCCGCCTGCTGCAGGAAGGCGGCATCGAGATCGAGTTCCCGTCGCTGCAGAGCGGCACTTTCGCCAAATTGGACGCCGAAAACATTCGCTTCTCGCAGGCGCAAGCCGTTGGCCTGCTGACGATCACGGAACAAGCGCATGTCGCCAAGTTCCAACGCGACTTCGCGGCGATGATCGCGCCGGCCTTGCCTCTGCTCGGCGTCTATAGCGCCTGATGGATGAGGGCGCCAAATCCCGTTTCGAGAGGGCTGCGGACGTTCTTGGCGTCGATCCCGCGATCCGCGAAACCATGTGGCGGCGGATCGGCGATCTGCAGCTTTCCCCGGATGATCCCACCGTCGTGTTTCTTGCCGTCGCCGGGGTCCTGGAGAAGGCCGCGATAGATATCCCGACGGCGATTTCGGGCTTTCCACAAAAGGTTCAAGACGCGGCGAAGGAAGCGGTCAAGCCGCTGACCGATGCTGCGGTCGCGGCCGCGCGAGAAAACGTCGCGGGCGAGATCGCGAGAATGGTCGAAGGGACCAAGGGCGACGTTCGCCAAGCGGCGACGAATGCGTTGCGGGAGCTTTCCAGCCGCGAGGAAGGGCAGGCGCGCTTTTTCCAGATCGCGGCGCTCTGTCTTGCGGCGGCCCTCGCCGGTGGATTGGGATATGCCGCGGGTCGCGCGGACGAAGCGCAACTCCGCCAGGGGGCAGAGGCCCTCACCGCGCGCGCAGACGCCGACAGCTGGCTCGCCTTGATGCGAGCCAATGGCGATCTGGAGAAGACCCTTCGCGACAACTGTGACGTCGGTAAAGGTGTCTATGTCGTTCAAGGCGCCCGCGCTTGCGCGCCACCGCTGTGGCTTGATGCGCCGCCCGGCGCGCCGGCGAACGCCGCAGGACGGGGGTTCTCCGTCATGGGTTGGGTCGCCGGCCTGCCTGCCGCCGTCTGGGCGACGCTGGGTCTGGCGGCAGGCGCCTTGTTGAGGCGATTCTTCGTCGAATTCCGGCGCAGCCGCTCGGTGAGATGGCTCCTGGATTTATGAAGGCAATCGGACCGCAGCACGAATTGAGTTGCGCGACGTCCTGCCGGAATTGGGCCGCCCCAGAGGAGCGGCCCTTGCGGCTTAGGCCGCAGCGGAGTCGGCGGCCTTCTTTTTCGGGGCGCGGCTGAACTCGTCGCAGATCAGCTCGATCACATAGACCGTCTCGCCGTCGCGCTTGAAGCTGTTCTGGCGCAGGCGGCCCTGCGCGCGGACGTAGTCGCCGGATTCGACGTTTTCGGTCACATATTGACGCGTGTTCTTGTCGAAAATCACGATCTCGTTCCAATCGGACTCGTCCACCCATTGGCCGTCCTTCTTGTAGGAGGCGTTGGCGGCGATCGACACGCGGATGTTCTTCTCGAAGGTCTTGATCTTGCCGACGCGGCCGAGGATGTGGAAGCGGGCGAAGTCGAACATCGTCTTTCTCCTTTTATCCGCGAAGGAGCCATCCCCTTCGCTTATGTCGCGCGAGACGGCCGGCACAGGGCCGGGCAGAGCCCAAGCCGAAGGCGAGGGGCCAGCGAAGCGCCGCGCCACGCCCGGCGACGGAAATTTTGACAGGGCGCTTGCGGCTGAGCGCGAGGAATTGCCGCTGCAAGCGGGAAGGGGAAAATTTTCGGCGCCAGTGGCCGCCGCCACGGCCCGCCGGACGTTTGCGTAAATGACTTAAGCGAAAGGGGAGGCGTCTTGGAGCTTTAGGGAGAAAGCGTTCGACGTTGTCGCCAGTTCTCGTGAGCTGCCTCGGCGATGACCTTCGATATGACCGCATCGATGGCGCCTGAAGCGGCCAAGATCGAAGATCGACATTGGCTGGACGCTGATGAAACGGTTCGTCTTCGTGTTTCGACCTTCGCATCAATGTGAGCTCCGATTGAATCCAGCCAAGGATCCCAACCGCGCGGGGGCATCGATTAGCACGGCTCAAAGGGCCTGATGCGGTCCTTGGTCTGGGTTCGGCCTTCGATGAGATCGTCACGGGCGCCCGCATAGAGACGACCCAGAACGCGGACAGACGGCTGACCGCTCCCCCGACAAGGCCGCACGTTAGGCGGGAGCATCCGCCACGTAGGCGTCAGCGCCAATTGCGCCCGCGCCGGCGCTGCATTGCGATCAATTCCTTCTCGAGTGGATGGCGGCCACGCTCGATCTCGCGGGCGAGCATGACGAATAGCCCTCCCGGAGAGCGTATCGGCGTGCCGCCGCGCTGTCCCCCATCGGCATGTCGCTGAACGACAAAGAGACCAAGTAGGCCAGCGTTGATGACGCCGAGACGCGTCCCCGCCGCGTCAAAAGCTCGCCGAGCGAGCCCGCAGGCCCGAATAAATTGAGCGCCCAGGGTCGCCGCGCGCTCGATCGTCGTGACTGTTCCCCACTCCGCGAGCTCGGGGCAGGCGGCGAGCCAGAGGGCGAGGTCCTTGGGGATCGCTCGGTCCGCCGTCCCCAACGTCGTCCGTTCGTTTCGCCGAAGGTCGCCCCCAATCCTTTCTCGAAAAGCGTCATTGCTGGAATCGTCGGGCGGGTCGGATGGCGGTGCGGAGCCGTGGCGAGGGGGGTTGCAATCTTCGATAGAGGGTTTGGAATTTTGCTCTGAGTGACGGCCAGCATGGCCGGCAAAGCCGGGCGATTCAGCCGAACGATCGACACGATAGCGGGCCGCGCGAGCTTCCTCGGCTAACTCGACATAGGCTTCGATCGCCGCGGCGTATTCCTCTGGCGCGGCGGCTTTCGAGGGCCGCGCCACGACCTTCGCGCGCGCCAGAATTTCCGCATAGGCGCCGGACGGATCCTCGGCGCACAGATCGAGCAAGGCATTGCGGGCGGCCGTGAGGTCGTCGCGCAGCTGCCGGCGCACGCGATCTTCAATATCGAGGGCGCGAGCGCGCTCCGCAAATTCCGCGGCGCGGGCGTGCAGCGGCGTCAGATCGAAGCCCCGCGCGTCGACGACCTCGCCTTCGGCGTTCGAGATCGGGAACCGCTTCCCGTTAGCGCTGTCGCGCATCAAGATCAGACCGCGCTCACGAAGCTTGACGATCGTCCGACGGATCGTGCGCTCGCTCATGCCTGTCTTCTTCTCAATCTGCGTGTTGGACGGCCAGCAGAGCAAGCCATGCGCCAGCTGCTGCTCGCCAAAGCAAACCGCGAGGCACTCGACCAGCTGACGTTCGCTGCGGTCGAGCGCAAGCGCACGCACGGCGTCGCGCGCGGCTTTTAAAAGCTCCCCGCGCGAGACCGCGAAGAGCGGCGCGTCAAAAAGCTTGCCAACGCGCCAGCTCGTCGCGGAATCGCGGCGACGGCCGGTCGCGTTCAATTGGGCATGAGTCATCCTTTGCTCTCCGCGCGTTAAGCGGAAAGCAGGCAAAGAATTTCCGTGGCGCGAAACGCGCAAACCTCTTGCGTAATGAGAAAAGCCCGCTAGAATCTCGAACACGGTTGGTGTTCGGGTGTGAAGGGGTTGCCGTCCCTTCTAGCCAGCTATTCGAGAGGTCCGGCCTTCGCGCCGGGCTTTTCCTTTTTAGGGCCTGCTTCCCTCCATGCGACTCTGGGAAGCACAGTTTATAGTTTAGTAGAATCGGAAAGGCCACCCGGCAGCTTACCCCCCGGGGAAGGATGGTCGCGCGCAGAGGCGCGTTGATGGGCGGGCTGCCACAAAAAATCAGCGAAAATCCGAAATTTTTCCCCCGCCTCAGGGGCGAACCCGATTGAACGCGGCTATATCAAAGGCCGCAAATCCACGGAGCGATGTCGGTGAGGCATCTGCTAAAATAGGACAGTGACACGCCAAACGCGTGCCAACCCGGCGCCTCTTCGGGCAACGGCGCGGATTGACGCCCGCGCCGCCAAATGCTCCGCTCAGATTTGCGTCTGCGCCACGATGATGTCGCTGCTGGCGAGCGCAGGCGGCGCGCCGAGGCTCGGGAGCGTTGACGGGGCGCTCGGCGTCACCGAAGACGCCACTACGCCGCCGGCGGCGTCGGGACAGCTCGAATTCGAGCCTGAGGAAGAGCAGTTACTCGTCGCGGAGGCCAGAAGCGACGGATCGCTGTGGAGCTTTCCGTAGGCGTTCTGCACGCCTCTCGCCCAGCCGGCCTGCTCGCCCGGACGCGGCGAGCCGTTGTAGCACGCCGAGAGACAGGAAAAGGCCGTATCGCCGCACTTGTTGTCGCATTGTTTGAGCAGCTTCATGCCGCCCATGATGTTCTGTTCATTGATGTCACGGTTGTAGCCGAGGCTATTTCCGGTCCGTTGCGTGAGCTGCATCGGACCTTTGACGCCGGTGTCGGATCCGGCGCAGGAGTTGAAGCCTTCCGACTCGTGATAGGAAACCGCCAGCGCGAGATCGACGGGCACGCCCTGCTGCTCGGCGGCTGCGGTGACCATCGCGACATTATTCGGCTGGTTGCCGATCGCCTGCTGTAACGAGCCGGGGTTGAACTGGCCGAAGCCCTTTGAACACAACTGGCTGAGCGGCGTGTTGTTTTTGAGAAGATTGTCGCCGTTGGGACAGTCGCTCGCGAAGGCGAGCGTAGAGGCGAGCGACGCGAGAAGCAGAGCGGCCCAACGCATCATCTCGCCCCGCAATAGTCGTATCGAACACCATTCATGGAGAAGGCGTTTCGCGAGAGAACCCCGATCGTCACGTCCTTCATCGTCTTGGAAGGGTCGCCCTGGATTTGCGCTGTTGTGGGATAGTTTGCTCCTTGTCCCTCAATGCAGGTCTGACGATAGCGCGCGTTTTGCGAGAGCGCCTGGGTGAGGCATGCCTGGTAGTGCGGCGAGAAATTCTTTCCGTCGAAATCGACCGTGCCGCCGCCGCCAAGGCCGTCGCATCCAACCGTCGCGGCGACGTAAAGCCCCGGCGCCAAACGGTCGCGATCGTCGGCAAGCGCTCTGTTCCAGGGCGCGGACAATATGATGCATAAAGACGCGCAAATGCTCAGATAGCCACGAGATTTACCCCGATGAACCCCGCTGAAATGAGTGGGCGCCAACGCCACCTCTCGCGAGAGAATAGGTCGCGACATGATCGGCCTCCTAAAAATTTGCCCGCAAACGGCCCGGCTCCGAGCATAATGCACCGAAGCGTCATACACTATATTATTTACTAGAGCATAGACACCCGCTCGACCTGATTGCATAGGCGGCATCGGAAGCGAAGCGGTTCTGGGCCACGGCCGACCCTTCACGGCTTTTCGGTCTGTGAGCGAACTTTTCGAACGGTCTCAATTTTCAGACTTATAGTTCAGCGGCTTACAGCCTCCGAGGCGCGCCCTCGATCGACTCCCACAACGCCCCGTGAGCTTGTGAGGCCTTACCGGGAAAGGGCGGGGGAGAAGACAAAGGGCGGTCCAAGCTTTGCCTTATCATAAAGGATAACTCAATGATCTTCTGGCAGGATAGAATATGATATATTTTAGGCGAAAGCCAGACGGTAATGTGAGTCGCTCGCTTCGGGCTGGGCGCAAGGCGTCACGGTTCGTCATTTGGGGAGGGGAGGTAGAACAGTTATGGCGATGCCAAAACAACAAGAAGGCGAAGACAGGGATTCTGTCGCGACCGCCTTGTTCGCCATTATCTTGCAGCGCAAAGCCAAGGAATACCCCAACCTCAAAACCTTCCTCGACAAAATCGGCATGTCGATGGCCGCCTACTACAATCTGGAAAAGGGCATCGGCAATCCGACGTTTTGGACGATCGAACGGACCGCCAAAGCGCTGGACCTCTCGGTTTGGGACATGCTCGGCATTGACGAGAAGGTCATGCGCGCCTGGCTCGCCGGCCAGAACATCGATCTCGACCGGCTGACGCAAAGCGTAGAGGCGCGACGCCAGACGCGGTCAAAATTCGCCGCAGATCAATTCGCAATCACCCCGCCGGCGTCGAAACCCGCCGAACGACCCGTCGAGGCGAAACCGTCCGCCGTCGATAAGCCCGCTGCGGCGTCGAAGGCAAAGGCGACACGAAAGACCAAGTCGCGCAAGAGAGCCTAACTTCCGACAAAGTAACGCAGAAAATGGCTCCGGTCGCGCCAGCGACTTCAGCCAAGAGACTCTTGCTGAGCCTTTCGCTGCACGAATGTCGCCGGCGCCAAGCTTTGTCGGCTGGGAGAGGCTGCGTCAAGTCGGCAACAGGAGAGGAGACCACAACGAGACAGGTTGTTTTGGCTACGGGAGCGCAGACGCCCGCAGAGGCGCTTCTCTCGGCGCTTGCAGTGATGAATCGCTTAGGGCCGGTCTTGACGGCGAATGGAGGCTAAAAATGATTGCTTCTTCTCCCATGTTGGAACAAAGCGCAGAGAAGAGGCGATCCGCCGAAGAGACCGTCAGTATTCTGAATGATCATTTCGGCCCAGACGAATGCGACCGATTGGCGCTGATCGCCATCCTGATCGGAAAAGCCGTTTACGAAAAGGAACCGGACGAAGCCCTGTTCTGGTGTTCCGTCTTCGCGCGACGCGAACGGAATGCGCTCAGCCAAGCGACGCGCCAAGAATTGCAAGCGTTGCTCGACGACTCCACAACCTGGCCATTCTGAACTCTTCGAATGCCTTGACGGCGGCTGCGAGGCGTCTCACCGGGTAGGGCGCTTGGCGCCGCGCCGGGAAGAGAGGGCGAACCGTCGCCCCGTATTCGCCTGGAAAAATCAGAGACAGTTATCGACGCGCGCTTAGCCACGGCGGTTGTTAATCCACCACGCCTCAACGTTCTGGTGATGACGCTCGGCCGCGAGTCGGCTTGCCTCTTGCGCGACATGCGTAAGGCGCCTGTCCTTTTCAAGAAACTCGATCCGCCGCGCCTCCTCCTCTGAAAATCCTCGCCTCTCGCGGCGCCAGCGCAATAGGGCTCGGCATAACGCCTCCGACAGGCCCCCCGCGGCAAGGCTTGCAAACGCCACCACGAGCGCGACGCACCAGGCTGCAAAACGCGCATCGAGCGACGTGAACGGAATGACGAACAAGCTGGCAAAAGCCAGAAGAAACAGCCACTCCGACCAGTAGTAGATTGCGTAGGAAACGGCGTAGATCCGTTGCATCGTGAGAGGCCTCAATCGGGGTAGAGCGGCACGCTTTGCGAACACTGCTCGACGAGACGGCGCCCAAGGATGACGCCAAGCCTGATCGATTTCGTGAGGACATCGTAGGATGTGTATGAGGCGGCGTAAGACAAGTTCGCCATGGTTTTCCGCGCCCCAACGCCTGCTTCGAGATAGCAGCCTTTGGCCTCTCTGATCGTCGTCGAGCTCCGATTCCAAACAGCTAGCCGCATCGGGCACATCTTTACCGAAAGGTCGCTGCTCAAATCTCTCGCCACGGCGACGCAATGGGTGGCCGTATCGAGAATGCTGAGAAGCGCGACCTTATCGCCGCCGCGCACGAGCGCATGCGCTTCGCGCACTGGCGCATTGCCGAGCAGAAAACGCCGATCTCCCGCGGCGAGATAGCGGCGGTTATTGCTCTGGATGACGTCGGCCCAAAGGTCGGCATAAATCCGATCTTGGGGCCCCGGAATTTGCAGGTCGCGATAAACGATCGGCCGCCAATTTTCCGGATGGGGCGTGAGTTCCTGCGCTTGGGCCGTCGCCGCCGCGACACAAAGCGCCGCCGCCAGCGGGGCGCGTCGGCGTTTCAAGGCGGAACGATTTGGCGGTTGGCTCACTATGCTATATTATATAGTGGAGGCACAAAGGCAAGTCGCTCATGGGGCCGAATTTCGATCGCGTTGCGGGCCGGATCCGCGCCCTCGACGAACTGCGCGGCCTCGCGATTCTGGCGGTCGTCGCGTCCCACATTGGTCTGGTTTTTGGGCCCAACCTAGCCGCAGCACGCGCTTTCAGCGTTCCAGCGCTCGGCGTGGGAGTAGATCTGTTTTTCGTCATTTCGGGATTTGCCGCCGCCGAAAGCGCGAGGCGATTGCGCTTGGAGGCGGATGGCGCCTTCTGGCGCAGCGCGATTGCGTTCTGGAGCCGACGAATGCTCCGGATTGGTCTGCCGGCCTGGGCCGTGATCGTACTGATCGCACTCTCTCAGGCGTACGGCATTTCGCTGGGCGAAACAGCAGACGATATGAAAGCGGCCGCCGGCTTTTACGCAAATCTCTATTGGGCTCCCTGTTTTGATGGCGCGGCCGGCTGTGGCGCGCCGACGGCCACCTCGCATTTCTGGTCGCTCGCGAGCGAAATGCAATTCTATGTGGTGGCGCCATTTCTGATCGCGCTGAGCCCTAAACTGACGGCCGTGGTCTGCATGACGACTCTCGTCGCCGGGGCCGTGAACGAACGTCCGTGGGGCGGCTTCTGGTGGACATTCCGCCTCGACGGCTTCGCTGTCGGCGTCCTGCTCTCGCTTGGCCTGGCGAGGCGATGGCCCTTGCCGCGCTTTGGCAAGGCCATCGCCGCTTTTTGGCTCGTAGCTGCGTCAATTCTCGCGCGCGTGTTTGGAGCGTTGGCCTCAGGATCGGCGATCACCATGGTCGCGATCATATTTGGACTTGTCGTCGCCTCGGCCATCCAACAAAGACCTGAGCCTCAGGGGGGAAGCGTGCTGCAAAGACTTGGCGAGTTCTCCTTTTCGATCTATCTCGTGCATCTCCCAATTATGTCTGGGATCCATCAGGCGCTTGGCGACCTGGCGCCACCGATCCTGGTTTTAAGCATTGCAGCAGGCTTAACCGTGGGTCTTGCTTTGCTGCTCGAAGCTATCCTGACAAGGCCGGCGCAGATTCTGGGAAAGCGCTTCTCGGAATGGGTGTGCGACCGAGCCGAACGGACGCTGACGCGCGTCGCATTGTGATGGCGCACAAGGAAACGGGCCTCAGCGTCGTCGCATTGCGCCTTGTGGGCCCCCGCAGAAAGCCTGGGTCCTGCGCAGCCATACCTGTCAATTTTCTGATCCACCAATGCCTGTGCCGAAAGATTACGTTGCGAGCACAAGCGCTTGATGCGCCGCTCACCTTCGGTCGATCTTCCCCCGTCCGGGCTCCGGAAAGCTTCCGAGCCCACCCAGCGCCGAGACGCCGATCGCGTCGCGTGGCCAGGAAGAGTCGCCCTGCAACGGGTCACTAGGGCGTCGTGCGCCGTCCCCACGGTGCCCAAGAGAAATAATCCTTCGGAGAGGATTCAGGAGCAATCCACGGCGCTTGGGCTTTTGGGGGCGCGGTTTGCGCCAAGCGCCAAGCGCCGCGCTCATAGAAGAAGTTCACGGTTTCGCGGAATAATCGACGATCCTGCGCCTCGAGGAAATCCATCGCGCAATGCACAACGCGCCCGCGAGGCATTATAATTCGTCCCGTGATGTCGTCCAAGGCGCCCGAGCGACAGGCGAAGAGCCGGACGCGAACGGGCCTGCGACCGGAGCCCTTGGGATCACCACCGATGAGGGCCAAGGGATCGCCGCCAGACTGCTCGCTCGACGCCCAGGAGCGTTGAAAAGCGTAATTCGCCTGGGCCTGGGTGGGATAGGCGACACGGCTTGCCAGAACTGGCGCGAAAGCATCCGGCGCGTCGGCGTATGCGAGACGGCCGGGAACCATTTCCCGGGGCGCGAGAAGTCGATCGCGCGCCGGCGCCTCGGCCATAGAAGCGTATTGAACCCGTGGCGCCTCGCAGCCGGCGAGGCCGCCCAAGATCAAGGGAGCGATAAGAAGGGCAGCGCGCGCGGACATCTCTCTACCATATAGTATGATAGAGGACCTTAGCCCGATATACAGATCGAGAGCAAGCCGCTCGTCGGCCTCGTCGGCGTTGCTCAACGGCTTGAGGCCGACCCTTCAGCCTGCTTCGCCCTCAAATCCCAGGGCATCATAAACTGACTGGACCATAATCCCTTATATTGCTTGCGCAGCCGGCTGTAGGCGCGCACCTCCTGGCCCTCGGCAATCGGCAAGACAATCGCGAGACCTTCTTTCAGCATGTCGGCCGCGAGATCCTGATGCTCTGACGACGCGCAGCGGGATAGAAGCTGGCCGGCCGTTTCCCGCAATGCATTGCAGGACACCCATTTGCCGAGGGTCGCGTTCGTGAGCCAGGCGATCGCAACGGCGCCACAAGGCCAGGACTGTCGATTCAAATTCGCGGTCTGCGTCGGCAGGCAGGAGTCGACGCCATAGAGCCGGTACTTTGCTCCAGTCTCTATGTCGCGAAAAGACGTCGCGTCGATCACTTCGACACGCATGGGCGTCGATTGCAGCGCGCTCTGCGGCGTGTAGATCCCTGCTTCCTCAGCCCTGGCGACGCTCAGCCCGAGGCCGACCGCAACCAAGGAAATCCCCCTTCGACGGGTCATTCGGGAACGCCGCCGCCGGCTTCTGCCCGCGGCGGGTGCGCGTCGATGCGAATGATTTCGAGGTCGGTCGAATAGACCCGGTCGCCGCCTTTCTCGTAGGAATTTGACCGGATGCGGCCGTCAATCGTGACCTGATATCCGGGCTTTACCTGCGCCAAGACAAAGTCGCCAATTTTCTTGTTAAACGTATAGGTGGTCAGGAAATCCGTTCGCTTCTTTCGTTCCCCAGTCTCGCGATCCGTCCAAATATCGTCGACTGCGACCGTAAGTACGGTCTTTGGCGCGTTGTCGCCGAAACGACGGGGATTTTGCGAGACGTTTCCTGAGATGATGAAGAGATTTCGAGAGGTCATGGCGCTTGCGTCCGCTGCTGAATGCTATATCATATATTTTAGCATAGCGCCGCAACGTTCGGAAGGCGCTTTCCATCCCTCTGGACCATGGCCATGCTTGAATCCGTCATTGTCCAAGATGCGATCGAGCGTCGCATGACTCGAGCGAAAATCGTCGCCGGGTCGCAACGAGAAGATGGACGGCGCTCATGCGCCGCCGTCCTCGAACCTCCACACCGGGATGCCGAGCTTGCGCGCCTTGTCGGCAAGATTTGCGGAAACGCCCGAGCCGGGGAAGACGATGACACCTATTGGGAGTGTCTCGAGGATCTGATCGTTGCGCTTGAAGGGGGCCGCCTTGGCGTGGCGGGTCCAGTCTGGCTTGAACGCTATCTGCGTGACTTTGCGATTATTCGCCCAGCAGGAGGCAATGAGTTCCGCTCCCTTGGGCGACCCGCCATGCAACAGCACCATGCCGGGATGTTTGGCGAGAGCCTTGTCGAGGCGATCTGGAGTGCACCCCGTTTGACCGGACATCGGGCGGGGCTGCTTAAGCACTGAGGCGAATGAACTCCCGAGGGGATCGGAACTTCAGGCCTGAGTGCGGGTGAACCTCGCAATAATCCTCGATCCAGCCGGGCAGCTTGGCAAGGATGGTTTCGGCGTCCGGCAAGATGGCGATCCGGGCGTAGTCGCGCTTGAGCGTCTTCACGAAGCTCTCCGACATGCCATTGCTCTCGGGGCTGCGGACCGGCGTGAACAACAGCGTCAGGCCGAGCGCGCGCGCCGTATCGGCGGTGTCGGCGGCAATATAGGCGCTGCCGTTATCGGAGAGCCACTCGACCCGATGCGGAACCTTCAAGGAGCCGAAGCGGCGCTCGACGGCCGCGATCATCAGATCGCGCACCATCTCGCCCGAGACGCCGCCATTGGCGATGGCCGACCAGGCGATAATTTCCCGATCGCAGGCGTCGATGACGAAAAGGATGCGCACGACCTCGCCGTTACGAGCGCGGATTTCGAGATGATCCGAACACCAGCGGCAATTCGAGCGCAGCGCGATGACGACGCCGTCATGCGTGCGGCCCGGCCGGCGCGCCGTATGGCGTTCGAGCGTCAATCCGTTGTTCTGCATGATCCGCAACACGCGCTTGGCGTTCACGGGCGGCTTGCCCTCGGCCCGCAGCTTTCGGTTCGCCAGCGCGCAGACGCGGCGATAGCCATAGGTCGGGCGTTCGTCGACAATGGCGCGGATGAGCGGCGCGAGGTCCGCGTCCCCCGCCTTTCGGTAGCGGCCGCGCGGCGTCGACTTTCCCGTCTTGCGCGCGGCGAGATTGGAGCGGGCGACGCTCAGCGTTTTTGCGACGGCGCTCATCGGGAAGCGTCCGCTTTCCACGACACGAGCGGCAAGGTCGGTTTTTTTGCGCGCGCCGTGTCGAGAGCTTCCCGGAGGATTTCCGCCTCCATGGTTTTCTTGCCGAGCAGGCGCTCCAGTTCGCGGATTTTTCTCTCGAGGTCGCGGACCTTCGAGGCGCCGACGACGTCCTCGTCCGCCGCCACGGCGGCCTGACCGCCCTCGGCCATGCGGCGCTTCCAGGCGAAGAGCTGAGAGGGCGCGATCCCGGCCTGGCGGGCGACGAAAGAGACGCTCATCCCGGGCTGGGAGGCCTCCTCGACGAGACGCACCTTCTCAGCGGCCGTCCAACGCCGGCGGCGCTGCACAGAGGTGATGACTTCGACGCGCGAAACAGGCGTCTCCGGAGTTTTGGTCATAGTCGTATTCATAGGCTTACGCCTATGCCTTATCGGCTATGCCCGCTGTCCGGTCAAAACGGGGTGCACTCCACGATCCCAGATCGCGCGATGGTCGTTGAAGTCGAGCCCGCCGGTGAAAGCGATCCGCGGCCCGGCCGGAAGGAGCGGCTCAGACTCTATCCGGCGCTTGGCGGCGAGAAAGTCGCGGCTGTCGATCATGGCGGCCGTCAAGGATCGATGATTCACCTTGGAGCCCGAGCGGGGACGCCAGGACGAGCCAGTGTGCACTTCGAAGGCGTCGGCGGCTTGGTCGCGGAAGAGTTCCAGGCTGTCGCGGCGTTCGAGCAGCGTTTGCCCCTCGCAGATCAGGCGCTCCAGCTCCACCGAGCGGATTTCCGAGCCGTCCTGTTCCTTTTGGCTGCGCCGCTGTGCCTGCTCATTGTCGTCGAGCTCCCGCTCAACGCGAAGCACTGCCCGGTGGAAGAGGTTGACAGTCGACCAGAGCAGTTCCTCGAGATCGGGCTCCAGACGCGTGTCCGTGAATGTCACCAGGAGGGCATCGAAGATGTCAGCGACGGCGCCGGTAATCGCTTGGGCGTCGGGCAGCGGCCGGGGGTCGGGCTCGTCCTGGAAGGGCCGGTAGCCATAGAGTTGAAGCTCGGCGAGAACGCGCTCGGTCGAGGAGGCGGCAGGAATTGTCTCGAGGCCTTGGTCGTTGAATTTGGTCGTCATTGGCGCTCTCCTTCGTCGGATCGGCCGCGACCCTCGCGGCCTTCGTGGCGACAGAAGGCGCGGGCGGGACCGGCTGGCACCGGGCGCGCAGCGACCGGCCGCAGCGTAGCGAAGGATGGCGAAGCGCCGGCTATTTTGGTTCGCGCTGTAAAGCGCCCGCAGGGCGCGACGGAAAATAGCCGGCCGCAGCCATTGCCTAAGCCGGCGCGCCCGACGCAAGGGTCGCCCTCTCAGAAGGCCGGGACGCGGCAGGCTCCGAGAAGGAAAAGAAGATAATTAATGCAATCGAGTGAGGGCAGGGGATGGGGCGCTCCTTGCGTCGCAAGCCGACATCACCGCACCGGCCTCATGAACCGGCTGATGTCCTGAGGGGCGAGTTGGCCTCTGATCGCCGCTTGCAACCGGGCCTTGCAAAGGCGGCGGAGATCATCGTTGAAGTCGCCAAGTTCGGAGGTGAGAACGACGGCCTCAATTCCCGCGGCCGTCGCGCGGTCAAGAAGGGTCACTGATGCCCTTTCGCCGGCGGAGTCCTTGTCGCGCAGGACATAAAGGCGGCGCAAGGTCTGAGGGAAATGGATAGCGGCGAGATGGGCGGAAGAGAGCGCCGCGATCATCGGCATGCTGGACAGAAGACATCGAACCGAGAGCACGGTTTCGATCCCTTCGCCAGCCGCCATCACGTCGAGCGGCCCGCCAAATCGAACGCCATGGCCGAGCAACTCGCCCATGGCGCGTCGAGGGGAGGCGATCGGCGCCTTGCCGCGCCCCGATCTGTCGAGCCATGTGCGATGCACGCCGGTGATCTTGTTGTCGCGATCGGTGACCGCCGCGATCATCGCGGGCCAGGTTTCAGGGGCGAACCCGTCCCCGGATCGATAGTAGCAGCGTGGATGAAAACGGAGGCTTTCGAGATTCCGTGGCGTTGCGATCCCCCGATGATGCAGATAGCGCTCGGCCAATGTGCCGGCGATCGGCCGTGACAAGGCAAACAGGCGGCGCGCCGAATCCGGAGAGCCTGTCGGCCGCTGTTTGCGATCGAGCCTCTGCTTCGACCGTGGATCAGCGCGTGGCAGGCTGAGGAATCGCCGCGCTTCGTCGAGAACGTCCGAGAAATCTTTCAGACCCACGCTTTCGCGAATAACGTCCAGGAGGTCGCCGTAGTCGCCCGAGGCCGCATCAGTCCAATGCCCCGCTGCGCCCTTGCCGCTCTCTGGACCCGTCAACCGAACGAACAGGCTGCGACCCGGCGTATTGCGGGCGTCGCCAACGATCCAGTAACGGCCGTGGCGGCGCCCGTTCGACAAATAGTATCGGCAGACCGCCTCGGCGTCCTGGGCAAGGCGGCGCGACAAATCCGACGCAACTGAACTCGACATGGAATCTCCTCCAACAAAAAAAGGGCCCGCCATTTCTGGCGAGCCCATGCGCAGTTGACCTCTTGAAGGTCTACTCGGCGGCGACGCTTTGAACGTCGTCGACCGGCGCCGGCTCGGCATCGTCATCAGACGCAACAATTTCGTCGAAGGCGGGATCGCCTTCCGCCGTTGCGCCTTCCTCGATCGCCGCGGCTTCCTCCGGCGCTGAAGAAGAGCTTGCTTCCAATGAAGCGTGCGGCCCGTGGCCCGGGGTTCGCAGCGGCTCGGGCAGCCAGCCCGCGCCTGTCAGAAGCGTTTCCGCTTCCCGCGCCATATCGCCCTTCTTGAGCGTCTCGATCCGTCGGGCGACATCGGCGCCTTTCGCCTCGCGAACTGCCTGGACAATGCGCGCCTTGGTGACCCGGCCGAGGAAATTGTCGACCGTGGGTGTCCACCCCGTTCCTGCGACGTCGAGAGAGAGCGCCGAGGCGAGACGGTCGGCATGGGCGATTGCCCGTGGCCGGCGGCTCCAGGGCTCGTGCACGGCGTTCAGGGTCAGAGAGACACAGTGCGCGAACAGACGCTGGCGGGTATCGGCATCGAAGGTCGGCAGTACGTCCCACAGGTCCTGCGGCTCCGCCGGCAATTGCTGGTACCAGTCGAGATGGCGGGCGTCGACCTTTGCCGCGAGCGGCGTGTCGGAGAGTCCCGGCGCCTGGGCGCCGAAGGAGACGTTTTTGGCCTCGATCTCAAGGCAATTATCTACGGCGTACCGATAGAAAAGCCGCAGGCACATGGCGTGGAGGGCCAAGAGGTGTGCGATCGCCGGATCCTTGCCGACCGCCTCGCGCAGCGCCAGCGTACGATAGGCCGTCAACTCGGTGAGCAATTTGTCGGGCAGGGGCCTGAGCCCTTCTTCCTCCTCGTCCGCAGCGGTCGCAGATCGCCCGTCTGCGTTCTCGTCGAGTTCGCTACAAGAGGAGACAGAAGTCTCTGCACGCGCGGCGTAGCTCGCCGCCCCGGTCTCGACCGCGGGCGTCTCAGGTTCTTCGATTGGAGCTTCGTCCTCCGGCCGCACATAGCCGCGCTCGACCCGCGGACGTCCGCTCCCATCGATGCTTAGAAAGACGCCGGCGCGGGCGATCTCCTCTGGGGCATAGAGAACCAGGCGATCCTCGAAAGCTTCGAGCGCCGCCTCAATCTCGGCGAGACGCGCGTCGACCTCGTTGGGGATTTCTTCCGCCTCCGAATACGCCGCTTCCAATTGTTCGGCCTCGTTCCGGAGCGCCTCGCGAGCCGCTGCTTCGTCCTCGGTTAAAGGCTGGCGCTCGCCCTGAAGATGGCGGAGCCCATAGGTGTGACCGTAAGGGAAATCGATGGCCGTCTCGACCCATTTCCAGCCTTCCGCCCGAAGGGGCTCGGCGTCGCGGGCCAGCTTCTCGGCGACGAGCCGTTCGAGCAGGGGAACGTCCTGGAGCCAGCCGCCGTCGTCGCTCTGGAAGAGGTCGCGCATGATCGGCCCGCCGGCGGCGTTGTAGTCCTCCGCCGCGTAGAGCGCCCGTTTGTCGGAGGCGCGGACAGCGTCCTCGGTGAGAAGCCGGCGGATCTGATAGGCTTCCTTGTTGTAGGAGCGCTGGATCGCCTCCCAGACCTGTTCCTGGCGCTCATGGTCGGGGTTCACCGTGAAGGCCATCAGCTGGTCGAGGGTCATGCCGTCCTCGGCATAGACATCGAGAAGCGCAGGTGACACCGAGGCCAGCCGCAAGCGCTGTTTGACGACTGCGACGCTGACGAAGAAGGCGGCGGCGATCTCCTCCTCGCTATTTCCTTTCTCGCGCAAGGTCAGGAACGCGCGGAACTGATCGAGCGGATGCAGCGGCGCACGTTGGACGTTTTCCGCAAGACTGTCTTCTTCCGCGATTCCGTCTGTCCGCACCACGCAAGGGATAGGGGCGTTGCGGGCCAGGCGCTTCTGCTTCACGAGAAGCTCCAGCGCTCGGTAACGGCGCCCGCCGGCGGGGATTTCGAACATGCCGGTTTCGGCGCCTTGATCGTCGAGCACCGGCCGCACGGTGATGCTCTGCAAGAGCGTTCGACGGGCAATATCTTCCGCCAGCTCTTCGATCGAGACGCCCGCCTTGATGCGGCGGACATTCGCCTGCGATAGCACCAGCTTGTTGAAGGGGATATCGCGTGAGGCGCTCAACTGGATTTTCTGCACCGACTTTGTCATTTCTTCAACTCCGCGACGGGCGACCGAGAGCCTCTCTCTCGACTTGCAACCGTCACGAAGCGCAGCGCCGCCCTCTAACTCTTGAGGACGACGCCGCGAAAACTTAATCGGGTCGGGAGCCTCCGCGACAGCTGCAGGCTGCACGAAAAGCTTTCAACGACGTGGATGTCAGGAGGCGCGCTCGAAGAGTTTCTTGGCGCGCGCCTCGAAATCGAGCCGGGCATCCTGGTGGGTCTTCCCGCGCGCGACAGCCGTGATGCCTTGCACGAAATCGAAGACGCTCTCCGGCTTGCGGCCCTCTTCGGTCAGGACCGCCTGGATGATCTTCGCCGTCTCGGTTTTCGAGAACCCGCGCTTGCGCAAGAATTCCGAGCGGTCGTCATCGCTGCGAGCGACGATCCGCTGCCGCGCCGCCTTGACGCCGTTGATGAAGGGCAGGGGTGAGGAATTGGCGAATCGGGTCAACGCCGGCGCCGCCTCATGCGCGAAGCGTGCGGCGGCGTATTTTGAGTGGCGGATCGTAATCTCCTCGAAATCCTCAACGCCCCACAGATTACGGTTTTGACACACGGCGCGCAGATAAAAGCTTGCAATTCCCAGCGTCTTCGCCCCCACTTCTGAATTCCAGCAGTAGAAGCCGCGGAAGAAGAGATCGGGCGAGCCGTCGGCAAGGCGGCCAGCTTCAATCGGGTTCAAGTCGTCGACGAGAAAGAGGAAGACATCGCGGTCGGAGGCATAGAGCGTCGTTGTCTCCTCGGTGACGTCGACATGGGGATTGTAGATCCCAGTCGACCAGTCGAGAACGCCCGGCACTTTCCAGCGGGTGTCGCCCACGCCATCGCCAGCGATGCGCTGGACGGCGGAGACGAGCTCATGGTCGTAGATTCGGCCATAGTCGGGACCGGTCACCGCGCGCAACTCAACGCGGCCGCTTTCGATCTCCAGTGTCTTGACTTGCTCGGCGCGATGGGCAGTCAAGCCATACTGCAGATTGATCCCGGCGAGCGGGGCCGGGAGCAGGCGAAGGTAAGCCGCCGGCGCGCCGACGAGGGTCGCGAGCTGGCTGAAACTCCAATGCGTCATGGCGACTGGATTGTCTGAACCCGGCATTGCAAGTAAAAGGCGTTCAGCGTCGTCGCGGTCCGCTTGCATCCGGATCGCGGCGCTCTCGATTGTCCGCGTGCGGCTACACTCAGTGCGGCCACGCACGGCGGCGAACAGATCCGACAGGGAGAGGTAGCGCTCGTCAGAAGGCCTGGAAAACCACTCTGACGCCACGCGGCCAATGCGCTCGCCGCGGCTAGAATCTACCTTGTAGGCACCGGTGAACCCGCGGGCGTTGTTGAGCATATCTGATTGCATCATGGTCCTCTCCGCGACGGAGAACCGGGAGCCTCTCTCCCGTCAACCCGTCACGGAGAAACCAATCCATACTCTAACACTATGCTCACCGCCAAGAAGCGACAAAGTCTGGAGTCGTTGGGCCCTCCGTCCCGACGAAAAGCCCCCATAAACTTCCAGATGAGCGCTCGATTTTGACCTTCGCGGCAGCTACCATAAACCGCACCGTCTAGTCTAATTCAGACCAAATTTTGTGGCTTTCCCTCACGCGCCGCTGGGTGCTGTATCCGCGGGCCAAACAGGCCCTCGACCGTTTGGGGCTCCTGCTCGACCATCCTCGGGGAACGAGGATGCCATCCGTTGCGATTTATGGCGACAGCGGCATGGGCAAAACCATGATCATGAAGCGATTCCGTGACGAACACCCGGCGGGCTTCAATGCGGTCACGGGAGCGCTCCGAACGCCTGTGCTCGCGATGGAGATGACCAGTCGACCTGGAGAACGCCGCTTCTATGCTGAACTGCTCACGCTCCTCGGCGCGCCACAGCGCCTCCCGTGCAGACATTGCGCAGATGGAGCAGTCTGCATTGCGGATCATGGAGGCGATCGGCGTTCAGGTGCTCGTTATCGACGAAGTCCATAATATTCTCGCGGGCTCCTATCGGGAACAGAGGGTTGTGCTCAACACCCTTCGATTCTTGAGCAATCGCCTCCAAATCTCGCTCGTCTGCTTTGGCGTCAACGAAGCGCGTGAAGCGATCAGCGGCGATGTTCAACTCGCCCGCCGTTTTGAACAGTTCACGTTGAACCGTTGGGCGGCGGATGAACAATTTGAAGCGCTCGTCGCGTCCATTCTGCGCAACACGCCGTTACGCAATCCGTCCGTGCTCAGCCCGAATTCATTGCGTTGGATGCTGCAGGTGACCGAGGGCATCACGGCAAACATCTTCCATTTGATCAACAATCTCGCCGTAGAGGCGGTTGAAACTGGAAGAGAGCAAATCTGCGACGAGGCCGTCGAGAGTTGGCGGCCGGAAATCGATATGGAAGCGGCATTCGCATGACGCCGGAACTTCCTCGTTGCGGCCAACTCCCGGTCGTGCTTCCACCCATGACAGATGAGCTTTTGTCGTCATGGATCTGTCGGCACGCCGTCTTTTATGGCGTTCCGCCTGTCACCATGCTTCGACATTGTCTGTCTGATGCGTCAGCGATGCGCGCGATCGATCTCGGCCTGACTACAGAACAAGGCGCTCATATCGCTCACACGTTCAGAACGGACGCGTCCATCGTTCGGCGGATGAGTTTTGCAAATTTTTCCCCAGAGTCGCATCGATTGATCGCTGCAAAGTCAATGCAGTTCTGTGCGAATTGCCGACGCCAGGCGAATTCGAATGAACCGGAGCCTGTGCGACGAAGTCAACTTCTCGGATGGCGCATCACATGCTCGCAATGCGGTTCGTCGCTTAGCGCCAATGAAGGGAATGCGATCGCGTCACCTATCAACTCATATTGGACCGAAGCGCTCAATGGCCAACGTCTGATTAACGACGAAGCGGAACATGGTGTTCAAAGCTGGGCGCCGCCATTGGAACTGGCGCGTCTCCTGCTGATGCAACGCGACCCACGAACAACACATTTGAAGCGCAGCGGTAGCTTCCGGCTTCTTGGCCTCATCGTTCCGGAAACGGACTCCGTTGTCGTGGCTAGCCAGGTCTCGCTGCCTTCCCCGGCAAGCCCGATCTTGCCCCTATGCGTCCGGACTGCACTTCTCGCGGGAGTCTCGATCGTCGATCGCGAGGGACCGGCTATGCTGGGATGGCTGCAAAGCAAAACCATTGGTCAGAACCGTACGCGCTTCAGCGAACTCGCCACGACCATGCTCGGCATTCCGCCCGAGTCTGCAGCATTATCATTATTGCAGCATATTTGATAATTTTGCCCCAAAAGATTCTCCAATTTGCTGCAGTGACCGGCGAGAACTGGCGCATTATTGCAATTAAGTGCAACGTGACAGCCTAGGTCTCACATTGGACTGTAAATCGACAAACAGGCCTCGCGATCGAGGCAAAGAAGGTATCCGTTTTCTGGTGGCGGTATGGTGTTACGCTACACAGCAGGAATCCGAGAAAACGCAGCCTGATCAATTGCGCTTGTTATATCATTGAGACAGCATGAATCATCGTCTCGGCGACACCAGCTGGAGTTAAATCGAGATACTCATCCGCGCTGCGTCTTCGATTAATCCAAATGGCCCGCAGCCCAAACGACGCCGCCCCCGCAATATCCCATCGGTTTGATGAATAAAATACCAGCTCACTCGGATCCTTTCGCCATCGATCCAGGAGAGCATAAGCTCTTGGGTCTGGCTTAAAGACCCTCGCTTGCTCAACCGAAATGACTTCGTCAATCATATGACCGATCTCAGAGCCCGCCAACGAGGCCTCTAGCATCCGTCGGGGAGCATTGCTAAATATCACGACCTTGCGATCAGCTGATTTCAACCGCTCGAGTGCTGGGAGTACGTCAGGAAATATCGTCAGCCGTACATACGCTTTGAGAAGTTCCGTGCGAATGGAATGGTTCGCGCCAAAGCCAAGAGTTTCAAGAGCAAAATCCAATGCTCTGGCGGTCAGCACGTCGAACGGCTCGTAACGCCCGAGGCTGTTTAAGAACCAGGTATATTCGAGCTGCTTCGCGCGCCAGAGAGAAGCAAGCTGATCCGCTTTGTGCCCGAGGACGTCTGGATAACTGAGGGTCGCAGATTGGACATCAAAGATAGTCCCGAAGGCATCAAAGGCGTCTATTCGAACAGACACTGCGTTTGCTCCAACTGATGCGCCCATACGCGGGTCTTCTAGTCGCTGAAATTCTCCGCTTTAGGGTGATTTCTGCGCGCCTCCACTTCGGGCCTTTATCCATGTCCTATAGGTGCCTGGCGTCATTCCTGAATACCGCAGAAAAGCGCGACGAAAGCTGGTTTGATCCGCATATCCTGATGTCTGCGCCAGTTCCTTGATTGAGTGCCCTGTCGTTTCAAGAAACGTCCGCGCCTTCTCGAAGCGCACCCGGTCGATAAAACTTTTGGGTGTCTCTCCCGAGACTTCTTTGAGACGCCTATGGAGAGTTCTTTCTGAGGAATTAAGTGCGACGGCGAGTTGCCGAGCCGTAAGCGGTGCGTCGCCAGCCTGGCGAATGACGCGCTCTGCTTCCAGCAAGAACTGGTTGGACGCGGCCAAATGACCAGGAGGAATATAAACCGTCTGAGTGGACGGCGTGGTATCGACAACCGTGAAATCTGCCGCCTTTTTCGCCGCATCATCGCCGCAAAGGGAGCGAATGACCCGTAGCGAGAGATCGATCCACGACAAGGGACCGCCGGCAGTGACGATACGATTATCTTCGATAAGAGACGCGCCCCAGACAACCTGTGCGCGGGGATAATGGCCTTTTAAATCGTCGTGACGCCACCACGTGGTTGTGCACCGCCTTCGGTCTAGAAGGCCAGCTTGTCCAAGAACGAAAACTCCGTTGCAAGAGGCGCACACGGTGGCTCCAAGTGCGTGTTGATGCCTCAACCATGCTGCGACTGCACCGATTTCAGGTGAGAGATCGAGTCGATTTGTTCCATCACAGATGTAACCCGGAACAATGATCGCGCCGCAGGATTTGATCGACTCGAGGCCTTTGGCAACCTCCAGGCGCCTTCCGTTTCCGTCTTGGAATGGCTCTCCGCTGAAGCTGGCGGTGACAACCTCAAATGGGAGCGGTTTGGTCGGCTTTGCGAGCATCCGGAGGCCCATCGTGAGCAAGTCGGAAGCGCCAAGAAACGCCGATCCGATGCAGTTGCGGTAGCCGAGAACTACGACATCCATGGCACGCCCCAATGATTGGTTGGCAAACTTTGTATCGAATCTGGCAGATGCGCTGGCAGACCCGGTATCATTATTGTCTAACCAGACTAGCTGCAATCAATCGCAAGGTCGAGCACATTTGCGTCACCGGAGGAAACGTTTCCCCCCGGGAAAACGGAGGATCAATAATGAGCATATCAACGCAGACTGCGGTCGGCGTGGCTGACGACGCCAAGCCAATCGTTGACCTCAGAGGCCTATGGATCGGACTTGCTCTTCTCAACAGCTTCTATCTGATCGTGCGCATCTACGAGCAGATCTACGGCTGGCGCGCGGGTCTCGACTCCTTTGCTCCCGAGTTCCAGACCTACTGGATGAGCATTCTGTGGACAGAAATCCCGCTGGAGCTCGTTTCTGGTTTGGCTCTCGCAGGCTATCTCTGGAAGACTCGCGTTCGTGACATGTCAACGGTGACACCGCGTCAGGAAATGCGCGCCATTGTCGATAACGTGAAGTGGCTCGTGGCCTACGCCGCGGCTATTTACTGGGGTGCCTCTTTCTTCACCGAGCAGGATGGCACTTGGCATATGACGGTGATTCGCGACACCGACTTCACTCCGTCGCATATCATCGAATTCTACATGAGCTATCCGATCTACTCGATCCTGGCGATTGGCTGTTTCTTCCATGCGAAGACGCGGATCCCCTACTTCTCGAAGGGCTATTCGCTCGCCTATCTGATCGTGTCGATTGGCCCATTCATGATCATCCCGAACGTTGGTCTCAATGAATGGGGCCACACCTTCTGGTTCATGGAAGAGCTGTTCGTGGCTCCGCTGCACTGGGGCTTCGTGTTCTTCGGTTGGATGGCTCTCGGCGTGTTCGGCGTCGTGTTGCAGCTCCTGCTGAACGTCCATCGACTGCTCGGCAAGGAAGGCGTCGCCCTTCTTACTGGCGAGTAATGCCTGTTCCCCGCGTTGTCCGTCGGACCTCCTAACGAAAGTCAGCACGGGGAATGTATCCATTGCTCCCAGGGATGTTTACCCCTCTCGGCGGTTCCCAGGCCGAGAGGGGACTTAACGACCGTTAGCCCACGATCCGATTTTTAGCGACCGCAGAGTAGCGAACCACCAAGCACAAGCAAGAGCCAAGACCCGATCAGCGCTAAGGGGTGCATTATGAATTCCGTATGGAAGCGTCTATCGCCATGGATCTTCTTTTGCGTCGTCGTTGGTCTGCTGGTTTCGACGTTCTACCTTCAAAGCCAGCGCAAGAACGTTGGTCTAGAGATGACCTATAGCAATTTCTTATCCCAACTGCACGAAGGTCGCATCCATGATGTCACTCTTTCCGGTCAGGAAATAACCGGTCACTTCACCGATAACCGCACCTTCCAAACTTACTCGCCGCCGCACACAAACGTATCTGAGAGGCTTTTAAGTTCTCACGTCGAAATCACAGTAAGGCCTGAAAGCGCAGGGACACGGTTTTGGTGGACTGCTCTGACAATCGGGTTACCAATTATCTTAATCGCGATTTGGGCTTACCTCTGGCGTCTCTCGCAAACCGGCGGGCTCAGCGGTATCCGATCAACGGGACTCGGGAAATCGAAAGCGAAACTTGTTACGGAGATGTCTGGCAAGGTGACGTTTGAAGACGTCGCAGGCGTGGACGAGGCCAAGGAGGACTTGCAGGAAATCGTCGAGTTCCTGCGCGATCCGGGCAAGTTCCAGCGGCTGGGCGGCCGCATTCCGCGCGGCGTGCTGCTGGTCGGCCCGCCCGGCACGGGTAAAACCCTGCTGGCGCGCGCCATCGCCGGCGAAGCGGGCGTGCCCTTCTTCTCGATCTCGGGCTCCGACTTCGTCGAAATGTTCGTCGGCGTCGGCGCCAGCCGCGTGCGCGACATGTTCGAGCAGGCCAAGAAGAACGCGCCCTGCATCATCTTCGTCGACGAAATCGACGCGGTCGGCCGTCATCGCGGCGCGGGCCTCGGCGGCGGCAATGACGAACGCGAGCAGACATTGAACCAGTTGCTCGTCGAGATGGACGGCTTCGAAGCGAATGAGGGCATCATCCTCATCGCCGCGACGAACCGCCCCGACGTGCTCGATCCGGCGCTGATGCGTCCAGGCCGTTTCGATCGGCAGATTCAGGTTCCGAATCCCGACTTCATCGGTCGCGAGAAGATCCTGAAGGTTCACGCCCGCAAGGTGCCGCTGGCGCCGCATGTGGATCTGAAGGTTGTCGCGCGCGGCACGCCGGGTTTCTCGGGCGCCGATCTGATGAACCTCGTCAACGAGGCCGCGCTGCTGGCCGCGCGCCGCTCGAAGCGCATCGTCACGAAGCAGGAGTTCGAGGACGCGCGCGACAAGATCCTGATGGGCGCCGAGCGTCGAACCCTCTCCATGACGGAAGAGGAAAAGAAGCTCACGGCCTATCATGAAGGCGGCCATGCGCTGGTTCAGCTCACAGTTCCGGGGGCGATGCCGATCCACAAGGCGACGATCATCCCGCGCGGCCGTGCGCTGGGCATGGTGCAGGGCCTTCCCGAGCGCGACCAGATCTCGCAGACCTATGAGCAGCTGACGGCGATGCTGGCGATCGCCATGGGCGGCCGCGTGGCGGAGGAGCTGGTGTTCGGCCACGACAAGGTGACGTCCGGCGCGGCGAGCGACATCCAGCAATGTACGCGGGTGGCCCGGGCGATGATCACGCAGCTCGGCTTCTCGGACAAGCTGGGAACGGTCGCTTACGCTGAACCTCAGCAAGAGCAGTTCCTGGGCTATTCTCTCGGTCGTCAGCAGTCCCTGTCAGAGGAAACGCAGCAGACGATCGACGCGGAAGTGCGCCGTCTCGTGCAGGAAGCCTATGACAAGGCGAAGCAGATCCTGACCGAGAAGCAGTCGCAGCTCGACACGCTGGCCAATGGCCTGCTGGAGTTCGAGACGCTGACGGGCGAGGAGATGCGGGGCCTTCTACAGGGCAAGCGTCCGGTGCGCGAAAACATGTACGGCGCACCTCCAGACGAAGGGAACCTGAATCCCGATCCGTCCAAAAATTCGGTGTCTCGAGCCAATCCCCAAGGAGCGATGGAGCCCTTGGCCGCGTATCGCGTCGGGGGGGAAGCAAGTCTAAGCGCCGATCAATCTGTTGGATAAAGCGGGTGAAAAAACGATGATGAGGTTGCTACTCGCATTCACCGCCGCAATCTGGCTTAAAACGCCGGTAGAAGCTCAGCAGGTTACGGGGGGCCCGATCCAGCAGATAGAGCAATGCGTTACAAAGATAGGTCCTGATGTCCTTACCTTTACATTCTACCAGCCGCTAAAATCTCGAAATCAATTTTGCGAGGAAATTCCCGAAACTGGTCCGACAATAATCGTAATCGACTCTATGCAAGATGAGCTGCGTGATATGACCATTGAGCTTCGTCTAATTAAGGCTACTGAAAACATAGACAGCGAGATGGTATGGGATGAAACATCACTTGAGGCATATCTCCCTCCCGCAAAATTCAACACCGGGACTCTTACGTACGAACACAATTTCTTGGAACGAGGGAAATATATTGCTCTTATTAGAGCGAAGGATCAAAATGGATCAAAAGAGTATAATGCAACTTTCGAGTTCACGGTTGGCGAGACGTCGACCCGAGAATTAATCACAACCATTTTCCTATCCATCAGCGCCCTTGGCGGTTTTTGGCTGTGGTATAGAAAGAAATTTAATTACGCGCATTGAGCTGCTGCCGGTTTCATGGACGCACCGAGTTAAGTTACTCTCACTTTGTTTTCGAACTCAACCGGGCTGACGTAGCCGATCGTGAATGCCTACGGACGGGATTGTAGAACCGCCCGACGGAATCGAAGACGTCCGCCCGAGCATCGTCGCGCGTGCGGTAGAGTTTCTTCCCTATCCGCTCTGTCTTCAGTGAAGAGAAGAAGCTCTCCATCGCCGCATTGTCCCAGACATTGCCGGATCGGCTCATCGAGCAAACGACGCCATTGTCGGCCATCAGGCGCTGGAACTGCTCGCTCGTATATTGGGCTGCCCCTGTCGGAGTGATGCAACAAGGCGTCCGGCTTCCCGGCTTCCCGCGACGCCAGATCGCCATCATCAATGCATCGGCGACAAGCCCAGCGGGCATTTCGGCCCTCATCGACCAGCCGACGACCCTTCGCGAAAATAGGTCGATGACTGCGGCGACGTAGAGCCAGCCTTCCGCCGTCCAGATATAGGTGAAGTCCGCGATCCACTTCTGGTTCGGCGTCGGCCAGCCCGGCGCGATCCTCGACTAGGGACATGCAGTAGGGCGGGCCGCCATCGTCCTCACCAAGCGAACATAAGGTCTAGGCTATGTTCGCCGTGGACGACATCGACGAGACGCTTGAAAGGCTCCCCAGGCGCGGTGCGCAGCTCGTTGGGGAGGTAGTCCAGTATAAAGACGCGTATCGGCTCTCGAAGACACTCCGCGTGCGGCTTTACTTGCTTCACGCCGCCGCAAAAGCCCGCCTTGTCGCAGCTTGAAACTTTTCCGCCCCCGTTCTGTGAGCCGTCCCGCGAGGCGCAACGTCGCTGTAGAGCGGCTGACCGTGGTTCTTCGAGAACACCGAATGATCCCAGACGGGATCGGATCCCGGGCCGAAGCAACCAGCGAAACAGCGGGTCGAAGTCCCCCCTTCCGAAAGTCGCGCACCATCGCTCGATGAGCGAGGGCATAAATTAATTCGCACGGCCGCGATTTCGGCGGTACGCAGCAGGCGTCATACCGGAGTATCTATAAAACGCTCGACGAAAGCTCGCCGTGTCCGAATACCCAGAATTCGCAGCTAGTTGCTTCACAGGAAAGTTGGTCGTCTCGAGCAACATGCGCGCGGTTTCGAAACGTACACGATCAATAAATTGCTTGGGCGTCTCGCCAGTCGCTTCTTTCAATCGCCGATTCAGTGTCCGATCCGAGGTCCCCAGCGTGCGGGCAAGATCCTGCGCTGTCACAGATTCTTCACCCGCAACTCTGACCGCATGTTCTGCCTCAAGCAAAAAAGAATTGGCTGTCGATAAATGACTAAGCGGAACATATACCGTGCGCGTTGAGGGCGCGGTATCGACGACAGCAAAATCAGCGGTTAACTTCGCTGCATCGTCACCACAAAGCGATCGAATAATATGCAAACACAAGTCAATCCACGACAGCGGACCGCCTGAGGTTACGATCCTTTGTTCCTCGATCAGCGGAGCACCCCATATCGCATTGGCTCTTGGATATCTTGCTTTCAATTCGTCGTGACGCCACCACGTGGTCGTGCAGCGACGTCCATCGAGCAAGCCCGCTTCGCCAAGAATGAATACACCGCTGCACGATGCACACACCAAGGCCCCCATGGCGTGCTGGCGACGAAGCCACGCTGCCAAAGTCGCAATCTCTGGCGTCGAAAGATACTCGGCATTATCATCGCAGAGGTAGCCGGGCACCAATATCGCAGTTGAACCAGTAAGCGCTGCTATGTCTGTTTCGACATTCAAGAGTCGCCCACTGCTATCCTCAAACGGTTTGCCATTAAAACTTGCGGTCAAAACCTTAAAAGGCCGATATCTGCCTTCCTTGCTTATAATTTGTGAGCCAAGCTTCAACATATCCACGGACCCAACGAATCCTGCTCCTAAACAGCCGTTGAAACCGAGGACGACGATTTCCATAGCGCGCCCGTTGGAAGTCGAAGGACTTGCTGTTGACACAAGCGCTGCATTCGGCAACGGAACGCAGGCTTGATACGCTATCATCGAGGCTTTTGGAGCTTTTCCGCCAATACGTCGAGCTTTTCAATCGACGGAGCCTTTGCCAAAAGATCCGGCGCACGCGCCATTAGAGCTTTGGCTACTTCTCCTGACAGATGAGCTTCCCGCCCTATCTCGTCCGGGAAGGTATCAAAAATTCCGAATTTCGACGGACCCATTTGAATCGCGAACCAGCTGGCCGTGGCCGGTTCAGCCTCGACAAGAGGTAGCGCATTTTTTAGAAAAGCTGCCAGCTGCTGTTCTTTCCCAGCCTTGGCTTCAAGCGCAACAAACAGTCCAAGCTTAGCCATTTTTTTCTTCTCCTTTGTTGGATTCGGTTGAACTCCATCCGCGGAATATTCTGCTCTCGTTACGAAGCACGCTCTATAAGCGCCTATAAATTCGCGAACGGAAAAGACTGTAAGAACACCCGCTGTCGCCAAGGAACCGCCTAGCAAGAAGCTATTTCCGCCGACGCCAGCGCTTTCATCCGCTACAGCGGCGCTTGCAACGTAAAACGCTGTCACCCAGATTGCTACGATCCAGATTGCGACTGCAACCGCGTATAGGACATTTGTATTGAGCGGCTCGCGCTTCGCACCCTGGTTCATGATGGATTATTCTCGCTCATCAGGTTCGCCGAGGTCATTTGATTACACAGACTTAACAAAGGTCCGGCCAGCCACAGGCGGGCAAATTTGCCAAAAATGGCTCCAAGTGCGCCATTCGCTCCCGTTCTGTCTTGCGTTTTGCAGTGATCAAGCACCGGGCGCTTGTCGGCCAAAACCGCGACGCCCAATCAGCCTTGGCGAGGCGGGCCTCGAAGTCTTTTAAAGATTGCGCGCATTGGGAGACCACTGGACAGTTGCTGTCGGCATGAGGCGCTGCGCATCCGAACTCGTTAATCTAGATCGCCAAAATGGCTCGCGACACCGACAGCGCAGGAACAATCTACGTACTACCACTCTTAGCGGTTTCACGAGGAGATGAAGGCCGCAAAAAAGGATAACCACGACCGCCACCAACCGCGTGCCCTCCGGAAGCGCGAAGCTGGCGATGACGACGACGACGCCGACGACGGCGATTAGAAGAAGCACCAGGCCGCACCGACGCCGGCTCAACGCGCCGTCCTCGCTCATCGGCGCAAGGAGGCATAGCGGCGCACTTGCCGGTCGAGGTCTAAGCCTGGTTGCTTATCCCTCAGCTTTGCAACCGCCTGATGGCGTCGTTATCAATCGGCTTATGGAGTGGGCGATCCTTAGCGAGAAACTGGAGCAGGCCGAGCGCCGCGTGGCCTTCGGCAAACGTATTCTCGCCGTCTAGAATGAGCGTGTCGTTGAGCTCGAGTCAGCACGTGCTTGCGGGCCCGTGTGAAGGCCCTGCCCATCTCTGCGCCGTCGCCCTCCACATAGGGCCAATAGGCGGCGAAGATATCGTAGGTCCGTCGCCCGAGCAGCAAGTCGTAATCACCCGCGAACAGCGACCCGATTGTGTCGAATATGCCGTCGTCGCCGAACCTGAACAGCAGCCGCCCTCGTCAAACCCGCCCGTATAGTCTTCGCTCGGCCCACCCGGAGCCTGCATCACGCCGTCGAGCGACAGGAAGACCGCGCCGGTGATTCTACGACATCGGCGTTCTCTCCGCGGCGCGCGGCCTCGATCTTGGCAATATTTATCTTACGCATCGTCATCATCGCGTCCATCGCGCGCTTGGCCGCCGCCCTATCGGGGTCCCTCGTCGCCGCAAGCAGCGCACGCGGCGAAATCTGCCACGAAAAGCCCCAGCGGTCGCGGCACCAGCCGCACATGCTTTCTTCGCCGCCATTGCCGACGATCGCGTTCCAATAGCGGTCAGTCTCCTCCTGGTCGTCGGTCAGGATCATGAAGCTGACCGCTTGGTTGGGCTTGAAATGGGGCCCGCCGTTCAGCCCGATGAACGCGCGGCCGAGCACCGTGAATTCAACCGTCAATTCGTCGCCCTGCTTTGCCGACGGATTGTCGTTGGGCGAGGCGTTGGCGGCGCCGACATGGCTGTCGGGAAAGGTTGCGGCATAGAATTCCGCGGCCTCGCGCGCCTTGCCGTGGTCGAACCACAGGCAGGTGGTGAGCTTGTCGGACATGACCCTTCTCCTTCCTGATCGGTTGTAGGGCCGAGCGCGCCGCAGCCCAATCTGTTCCCGCACCAGGTTTCGTGGCCGAATGAGGACGGATTGGTCACGCCCTCGAACGGCATGGCGGAGATCCGATAGGCGCTTTGGTCAATTAATGACAGCCGCCTTCTTCAGACCTCAATCTCGGTCGCCTCGTCCAGGATTTCATGGGACTCCTCCTCCTCCTCGGTCAACCCGAGCGCGTCGTCGAGCGTGACCTCGACACCGTCATTGCCGCTTCCCGCGCCGGCGTCTTGGAGCGCGTCGAGATCTGGCAATTCCCGCAGGCTTCCCAGCGAGAACATTTCGAGGAAGCGGGCGGTCGTCACCCATGCGATCGGCGCGCCGGGTTCGGGAGCGCGCGGGCCGGGGGCGATGACGCCGAGGCCTTTCAACCGGCCGAGAATGTCGCGGCTGATATCGTGGCCCACAAGACGCGAGAGCCCCGCGCGGGTGATCGGCTGCTGATAAGCAATGGCCGAGAGCGCCAGCATTTCGAGTCTGGTGAAAGGCGGCGGCCCGGCGCTTTTCGTCCCCGCGAGCGCGCGAAGCGTCTCGGCATGGCGTGGGCGCGTGCGAAACTGCCACCCCCCGGCGACGAAGACGATTTCGTAGGGACGCCCTTTGAGCTCTTCGTTGATATCGGCGAGGAGCGCGTCGAGCCGGCAGGCGTCGCCGACAAGCGCGGCGAGCGTCTCGCGGGGGACCGGCTTTGCAGAAGCGAAGATCGCCGCCTCGGCGCGCAGCATCCATACGCGCCAGCGCATGCCCTCCGGTAGATCGGACAGATCGCGGTCGAGACGGGCGGCGGCGGCGCGGGTCACAGGCCGTAGATCCTGAAACTGTCGCGGCCCGAGAGTTCGCGCACGGCGCCGAGCGCGACGAGCCGGTCGAACAGCCGCCGCGCGGCGCGATCCGAGAGGCCGGAGCGGGACGCGGCGGCGGCGGGCGTGACGGCGTCGTCGACAAGCAGCATCTCGACGACGCGCCATGCGCCTTTCGCGCGCAACATCGGTGCGACGGGAACGAGCTTTTGCGCGCGTCGCGCCAGGTCGACGGCGAGCGCATGCGCCTCGACGATCGCGAGCCCATAGGCGAAGGCGACGGCCGTTGGCCAGTCCGTGTCCGAGGGTCTGGGCCGGCTTGCCCTTTCCCTTGCCCCTGCCCCACGTCTGAGCGAGGGATGCGCCATGGCGACGGCAAGCAGAGGGACCGGCCTCGCCCAGCGAAGATGGTTCGCCAGAGCGAGATCGGCGACGACGAAGGCGAGAGTTTCAGCGTCGTGGGCGTGCATGTCGCAGAGTTTCATCGCCGCAGCGCTCGCCCGCGCCGCCGCAGTGAGCGGATCGGGCGCCGTGGTCGCCATTTCAGCAAGCGCGCCCGCGTCGATCGCCTCATTTAGTCCGAGCAGCCCGATCGCGCGCGAGAACGCCGAGTCGAGGCGCGCCGGCAGCGATGCGTAAAGGCGGAAGACACGGTGCAGCCGGCCAGCCGGGCTCGTCTCGCCGCTGCCCGAAAGATGTTCGGCGTCGCGCAAGGCGGCGGCGTCCTCGCGCCGCCGGGCAAGCGTCGCGCAGGATTCGGCGGCGCGCAGCGCGAGGCGCTGGCGCAGGCAACCGGCGAAGTCGGGCTCAGCGCCGTCGGGCCCGCCGCGCAGCATCGCATCGAACAGCGCCAGGCCCGCGCCCGTCGAAAAAGCTGCCGCGCTGGGATTGGTGTTTTGGGGCCGCGCCCAGCGTGGAAGGGGTTGAATTTCAGACCTTTGCGTTGCTAATGCCGCCTCGGCGCGACGCGCGCTCAGCCGCCGCTTTACGGGGGAAGCGGGCGCGGACGCGGACAGCGAATCAAGCGCTTGCATGGGAAGAATCTTGAGCCAACAGCGGCGCTTTGTCATGCGTTTTCACGCGAAATCCGCCGGGCTTGTCTTGCTCATTTTAAGTCCGATAATGTGCGCTTATCGGACAAACTGGCAAACCCCTGCTATACTGGGTCGTGAAGCGCCTTTTAAGCCGCCCAGAGCGGACCGAGGCGTCGGATTTGCGGCCAAGCCGGCGCCTTGGAAGCGAAAGAGAGGACCGGATGGCCAACCGGGACGATGATCTAAAAAGCGGCGGCGCCCCGCTTGCCGAGCGAGCGCCCGCCCCGCATCTCGCGGCGCTCTCCGAAAAGGCCCGCGACTACGCCCGCAACGCCCGCTCCGAGAACACCCAGAAGGCCTATGACGCCGATTGGCGGCAGTTCGCCTCGTGGCTGCGCCGGCAGGGGCTCGACCCCCTGCCCCCGAACCCGCAGACCGTCGGCCTCTATCTCGCCGCCTGCGTCGAGGGCGCAGACTCTGCCGGCGCTCGAAACATCGGCGCCGGAGGCCGGCCGCCGTTGTCTGTTTCCTCGCTGGAGCGCCGGCTCTCCGGCATTTGCTGGCGCTATCGCCAGCTCGGCCGCCCGCTCGACACCGGCGATCCCCATATCGCCACGGTGCTCGCCGGCATCCGCCGCGCCCATGCCCGCCCGCCGACGCAGAAAGAGGCGATCTTCGCCGACGAGCTGCTGGCCATGCTCGCGGTCCTCGACAACGATTTACGAGGCCTGCGCGACAAGGCCATTCTCGCCATCGGCTTTGCCGGTGGCCTGCGCCGCTCGGAAATCGTCGGCCTTGACTGCGGCCCGGATCAGACGGACGACGGGAGCGGCTGGATCGAGATCGTCGGCGCCGACCAGAACGGCGGCGGCCTGCTTTTGACCCTCAACGGCAAGACCGGTTGGCGCGAGGTGGAGATCGGCCGCGGCTCCTCTCCCCTCACCTGCCCCGTCGCGATGCTCGAAACCTGGCTCAAGCTCGGGAGGATCACGCGGGGTCCGGTGTTTCGGCCCGTCGCGCGCAAGAACGGCGGCGTCTCCGCTGAGCGGCTCTCCGACAAACATGTCGCCCGCCTCGTCCAGAAAGCCGCGGCCGCGGCTGGCCTGCGCGGCGATCTCCCCGAAGGCGAACGGCGACGCGCCTTCTCCGGCCACTCTCTGCGCGCCGGACTCGCCTCCTCGGCGCAGCTCGAGGAAGGCCATGTGCAACGGCACCTCGGCCACGCCTCCCCCGAGATGACCCGCCGCTATCAGCGCAAACGCGACCGCTTCAGAGTCAATCTCACGCAGGCGGCGGGGCTGTAAAAACAAGGGTCTCAGGCCTCAGCCAATCTAACATTCGGCCGGTGGCTGACTTAGCCGGGCGATCAAGCCGGGCGTCGCCGCCCGTAGAAAAGCGCGCGCGACGGCGCCTCTGCTTTTCCGAGGCGCCGTGTCTTGACCGATGCTCCGCCGGGACTCAGACTCGCAATCGTGGACGCCATCCTTTTGCAGCGCATAGACCCGGCCAAGAACATGCACCGGTTCTACCGCCTCGATATCGCGCCTGATCTGTTCGGGCGCTGGTGTTTGGTCGCGGAATGGGGACGGATCGGCGGCGCCGGCCGGCTGCGTAGCACTGTTTTCGACGACATGGCGCAAGCGATGGAGGCTCTGGCCCGGCAGCGGCGCTTGAAGAAGCGTCGCGGCTATGTCGCCCGATGACGGTGTGCGCCCAGATCGGATCATGGCCTGGTATCATCCCGCTCGTTTTCGCTCGCGCGCTGCTTTCGCGGCCTTACCGCGCAGCAGCGCCATCAGCACGGGCCCCAGTGAAAACTCCCCTGCCCTCGCTTTCGCGGTCAGAACGCGCAGATAGCCGCCCGCGGATTTGATTTCATCGCCGCGCTGCAGAATTGCGGCGATGACCACCGCGGCGTCGTGCTCACCCAAGACCTCGAGCGCCTGCGACCAGGCGTCGGGCGAAACGCCCAAAGCGGATCGCACTGTCCCCGCCGTCGTGATCAGATCCCGCCAGGAAGAAATCCCGCTTAGCGCAAAGTCCAGGATATCTGGGCAGGCGTCGAGGACCATTCCGAGTGGATAGCTTCGCGGCGGTTGCGGTTTGACGTCCAATCTGGAGGGTTCGGTTGCATTGATTTCAGGCTCTGGCGCTGATGGAGCCCCCGAACCTCCGTTGTTCACTCCGGACGCTGCGCCCCTGCCTTCTCGAAGGCTAGGTTCAAGATCAGATATGTTTGTGGTTTGATTCTGTATATGCCGCTCAGTCTGAGACTCATTGGTGGCCACATTTTGCCGTTTTACGTGATTTTCCAGCGAAGTACTGATCTCGGCCGCGAGAGCGCCAAGTTCCGTCGCCAAGGCATCCAGGTCTGTCCTCGTCATCTTGCGCGCCTGGCGAATGGCGAGCCCCTGGTAGTCGCCGTGGCGGGCCTCCCAATCGCCCGGAACGCCCTCTTCTATCGCCGTCTCGATCATCTTGGCGATGTCCCGCCGCGCCAAAGTGATCTTTTCGCGCAGCAGCGCCATGGCGCGGTTTTCAGCGCGGATCTCCTCGGCGAGATTTTCGATCTCAGTGGCACGAGCGACGAGCGGGGTGAGGTCGAAGCCAAAGGCGTCCGCGATCTCGCCCCCCTGCCCTCGCCGTGCGAAACGTTTGCCATTGGGCGAGTCGCGCCGAATAATCAGCCCGGCCTCGACCAGCACGGCGATATGCCGCCGCAGCGTCGCCGGCGCCATCCCGTGCGCGCGAATCGACAGCTCCTTGTTCGACGGAAAGACGATGATCCCCGGGGCCGCCTCGCCTTCCGAGGCCTTGGCGTCCTTCTCCAGAGTCAGCGCCGTCTCCTGGTGGAAGCTCAGCAGGGCGTGCAAAACCGACAGCGCCCGGTCGGTGACGCCGAGTGGCGCTTTTGCCTCCGTCAGCGCCCGAAACAGCCGCCATTTATGGACGACCGTTTCCGACGCGTCAGGGCGGGATACGAATTCTTTTGTCGCCGCCTGGCTCGCCACCATGGCGAGCGAAAGCGTTCGCCGCCCAAAGGGCGTCGTTGCGTGTGACTGCATGACCTTTTGCCTCGTTCAGGCAAAAGAAATCCACCCGCCGGAACGGCGATGACTCTTGACAGCGATTTTCGGAAGTGTGATTCTCAGCTTGCTAAGGACAGAGAAGGGCTTCCGGGACGTCGTTTCGGGGGCCTTTTTCTTTTGCGCAGTAGCTCCTTATAGAGTCGATCCCGCTATTGTCGGGCCTTAAACTCCTCATAGAGAGACGCAAGCCTTTCCAAGAGGAAATCGCTGAATTCCGGCGCCTTTCGGCGATCTATCGTGAGGGATATTTTTTCCTCGCTTTTAGCGACCTTCACGACCTTCGTTCCGTCGTGCTGAGTCCAGTGCTCTACGGTCGCCTTCTCAGCCGCCGGCTTAATAGCTGTCATAGCCCGTCGAAAGCGTCCGTCGCTGTCGGCCGAACGAAAGTCTGGGTCCGCTACCGCACTTCGGAGGGCGTCTTGCGCTCCCGCATCAACGAGCAGATCCGCTAGCTCGATCCATCCACGCCGACCAATTGATGGGGCCGGCCCAATCGCCTCGATGAAATCCGCCGGTATCTTCGTGACAACTGAGAGCATGTTCGAGAGGTCACTTTTATACACGGAAAGCGCTGACATGATCGTGTCGCGCCGAAAACCCCGCTCCTCCAAGCGACGCGCGAATCGCGCCTTCTCAATGAACGATAGGTCTTGCCTCTCGTTGTTCTCCTGACCCTGCGCGACGACGAGGGCCTCGTCGGTCAGATCCCGCACGACTGCGCGCACCGGCCGAGCCAACTCTGCGGCGGCGCGTAGCCGCCGATGCCCGTAGGCGACTTGGTAACGCCCTGGGTGTGCAGGATGCGGGCGCACCAGGATTGGCACCTGTTGGCCATGTTCCCGGATAGCTTCGACGAGCGTTCTATGCGTCTCTTCGGCTGCGCCAAATCGATCGGAGACGAATGAAGGGTCGATTAGGGCTGGGTCAATCTCAATGACTGCCAAGCCTTCCGCAAGCTGCTTTTCGATGACCGCCGCTCGGTCGGCCTGGGCCTTGAACTCGCTTAGAGATTTCGACAGCGCCCCCACTGGCGCGGTTGACGGATCCTTGATTAGTTCCGGCGCGCCGAGCAGCGGGCGTGCGCGCAGTCTGGCAGAACGCCCGGCGGCTTCCTCGACGGGAGGCTCTGCCGAGTCGGCCTTAGCGCCCATCAGGCTTACAAATAGCGCTTTCCTGCTCATGCCTTACGTCCCCAAGCCTTGCGGAGGAAGCCTTCAATTTCGCCGTTGACCGCATTCATCGACTCCATAGCGCGATCATAGGTCGATCGAGTGAATTGCTGGCGCTCCACTTCATAAAGGGTCTGGTTAGTTAGGGCAGCGTCCGAGATCGCGGTGCTCTTTAGCATCGGATGAATCATGACGTGCTCGCCGAACAGAGAGCGCAAGAACGCTACCATTTGGTTTTGCGGGCCATCACTCGGTTCGAACCGCGTCACCAGATATTTCATCCAGTCGTAATTCGTGGTTCCTCCCGCGTCAGCGACAACGTCCAGCAAGTCCCCCGTCATCGCCAAGAATTGCCCCATGGAAAGAACGTCGAGCATCTGCGGATGAACCGTAATCAGGACGGCCGTAGCAGCGCTCAATGCGGAAAGCGTCAGGTAGCCAAGCTGTGGCGGGCAATCGATGACAACAACATCGTAGAGATTCTGGGCTTCGGCGATCGCCGCGGCGATGCGCCCAAAGAACATCATGTCCCCTGGGGCACGTTGCATGAGCGCCCGCGGGGTTTCATGCTCAAATTCCATCAGTTCGAGATGCGCGGGAACTAGATGCAAGTTCGGAATGTATGTGCCCCGGACAATTTCGCTGATCGGACGCTGAAGGTCGTCATAACGGATAGTGCCATAGAGCGTATCATTCGGGCCCACATCAAGTTCCGGCTGCGTCCCAAACAACGCCGAAAGAGAGGCTTGTGGGTCGAGATCGATGGCCAGAACACGGTAGCCATGGAGAGCGAGATATTGCGAAAGGTGGGCCGATGTTGTCGTCTTTCCCGAGCCACCCTTGAAATTCATAACCGTGATGATCTGCAAATGCTCGTCGCAGCCCCGATGCGGCAGATATCGGCGATCGCCGCGCGCACCTTGATCAAGGGTCTCGCGTAAGCTCTGGATCTCCTCAAGGGAGTAAGAGCGGCGGCCGTTAACGATCTTTGTCTCGATTCCCCTGCCCTCGGCAGCAATCTGGCGAAGATAGCCGTCATGAATGCCGATGAGCTTTGACACCTCTGCTGGCGAGAACCGTCGGAAATTTTTCTCCGCGGCTGGCGGGAAGTTATGGCGCTGGTGCGCTTGAAGCTGCAGCGATAAGTCCCCTGCATGGCGCTGGATCAGGGACCTCAGTTCCATGGTTGCCGACTCTGAGGCATTCAATTGCGGCATGCCTTGCGTCTTTCCGATTCGCACAAAGCTGCGCCTAAATACGAAGATTTCGAATTTTTGCGCGTCTTTGAGGATTAATCCCCGATTCTCACCGAACCCACAAGAGTTTTTGTCCTAACGAGAGGTTAATACGGGGAGAAGAAGGCGGCCCAAGGCGCAAGTTAGCCGCGGCCAACTTTTATTTGGATCGGGCCTGAAGTTAGCCGCGGCTAACTCTCGCCTCGTTGCCCGTTCTGTCACCGATTTGGATTGAGCAAAGCGGTCAAAAGCGCCCCAGCGCCTCGCCCTAATGGAGGGCAGCCCGTAGGCGGGAGATCGTTCGGTTTTGAGGGCGAGCGCCGCATCGGTAGAACCGGGCGCGGTGAAAGGTTGTCTGCCTGGCATGGCCTCCCGTCAGAAAGGATGCGAAAGAACGGACGCGAAGGAGACCGAATTACCCTCGGACCCAGGCGCGGACTAAAGGCGAATAGAGGAGGGAGGCGCGATAAGAGCTTTCACGAACGGCGAAAGCCAAGAAGGCCATCTTCACAGCATCCTCGAAGCCGTCGGAAGCCGCCTTCCTCACGAGATTGCAGGACGCGCGAGCGCTCTCTCTGCTCCTTTGCGATGCATCGAGGGTCCTTCGCGTTGAGGCTTCTTATGCTGGCCGGCGCACCTTACCTTGAGGACGTACAGCCAGCTGCCGAGATTTTGGGGTGATCTGGACGCGGCGCGTAGGTGATCCGCAGATCGGCGCATAGGAAGGCGGCGCACAGCTCGGCGATGAGTTCTTCCAATAGCGTAGGTTCATCGGTTTTGCGGGCGGGAGTCCGGCCTCGTGGGGCAGGGGGGCCCGGGACCAAAGAGCCGGGAGATCAAACGCCGCGGTAGCGTCCACGGTGGTGGTGTAATTTCATCGGCACTGCCGGTGTAATCCGGGTGGCCATCGAGGTGTTTGGTCGAGGTGGAGTTTCGCAGCTTCAACCCGGACCACACGGAGCCCCGATGACCAAGACCAACATGGACCTAACCGAGCTTCTGCAAAAGCAGGATCAGGGCGATTTTTTACGGACGGTCGCGGAGGCCGTTCTCCAACTGCTCATGGAGGCCGACGTCGAGGGTCTGATCGGCGCTGGGCGGCACGAGCGCGCCGAGAACCGCACGACCTGGCGAAACGGCTATCGGGAACGCACGCTCGACACCCGGCTGGGCACGCTGAACCTCAAAGTCCCGAAGCTGAGGCAGGGCAGCTACTTCCCGAGCTTCCTGGAGGCCCGAAAGATGTCCGAGCAGGCTTTGGTCGCTGTGATCCAGGAAGCCTGGATCGGCGGCGTCTCCACGCGGCGGGTGGATGATCTGGTGCAGGCCATGGGGCTGAGCGGCATCTCGAAAAGCACCGTCTCCAAGCTGTGCAAGGATATCGACGAGCGCGTGAGCGAATTCCTGAACCGCCCGCTCACCGGGGAATGGCCGTATGTCTGGCTGGACGCCACTTATCTCAAGCAACGGCAGGGCGGACGGATCGTCTCCGTCGCCGCGATAATCGCCGTCGCCGCCAACACCGAAGGACGCCGCGAAATCATCGGCCTTGGCATCGGCCCCTCGGAGGCGGAGACCTTCTGGACGGATTTCCTGCGATCCCTGCGAGCCCGTGGCCTCGATGGGGTCCGGCTAGTCATCAGCGACGCCCATACGGCCTCAAGGCTGCAATCTCGCGGGTCTTCGACGCCACCTGGCAGCGTTGTCGGGTTTACTGGATGCGCAATGCATTGGAGCATGTCTCGAAAGGCCAGCACACTGTTGTCGCCGCCGCCATTCGTCAGGCATTCGACCAGCCGGATCGACTGCACGCCGGCGAGACGTGGCGGCACGTCGCCAATCAACTGCGATCCCGCTGGCCCAAGCTCGCGCAACTCATGGACGAGAGCGAACATGATGTGCTGGCCTATATGGCGTTCCCCGGCCAGCATCGCACAAAGCTCCATTCAACGAATCCGATTGAGCGTTTGAACAAGGAGGTGAAACGTCGCGCCGATGTCGTCGGTATTTTCCCCAACGAGCCCGCCATCATTCGCCTCATCGGCGCCGTCCTGTTTGAGATGAATGATGAATGGCTGATTCAGAACCGCTACATGCAGGTGGAAGCCTTCGAGCAGATCGACAAAGAGGAACTCGATCCCCTCTTCAGCATAGCAACAAAAGCCGCCTGATCATGACCTCAGGCCCTTCGGAAAATTACACCACCTTGACGGACGCAACCAACGCCGCGCTTTAAGGCGCACCGCAAAGCGGGGCGGAGCTGCACAGAGCAAAGCGAAGGAAGCGAGCCGCGTTGATCGCCTGGCAGGCCTGGTCAACATCCCCACATGGGAGGGCCGCCCGCGGACTCCCAGGTCGGGGGGCGAGGAACCGTGAAAAAAGGGCAACCGAGATAATCCCTTTCCGTCACCATCCCCAGGAAGGCAATCTTGCCCAGGCCAATGCCTGAGGTCCTCCGACGGCGTTCTGGAGGGCTTTAAAGATTGGACTGTAGTGACAATGTCTTGGAAGGATTGGTCGCTGCTTAGAAGCGCCCGAGGAGCCTCAGCCGGGGGGAGAAGATGCGTAAACTATCGCTTTTGATTGCCGCTGTGCTGCTCGCGGCTGCCGCGCCCGCGATGGCGCAAAGTGACGAGCATCGTGAACATAGCACTATGCAACACATCGGCGGGCATTCTCGGCACATGCACCGCGATTGGAGCGAGCAGGAGGGACGACACGTGCACAACGCCTGCTGGGATTGGGACGTCGCACACGGCTGGGTGTGGAATTGCAACCGTTGAGAACTCGCTGCGGTTGACGGATGAAGGAAACAGAAACAAACTAGCCTTCTCTGCAAAAGCCCTGGGGCTCGCCGGCGCGGCTGGCGGGCCCTCTTTGTCACCTTAAGCTGAGCAGCGAAAGGCTTTTACAGACAGCGTCTTGCTGTGCTACCCCTCGGAACGGGGAAATTTTGATGCAGCGACGCTGGCTCCGCCTTCTGGTCTCGGCCATCATTGTTATCGCCGCTCTCTCCGCGGGGGCGGCAAACGCCCTTGTTGCGCCGACTGCGCACTCCTGCGCCGAAATGGCTAGGGGAAGCGATTGCCCCGACGCCCATAAGGACCACGGCGCCATGCCACGGCACTGCGATTCGTTCGTATGTGGGGCGCTTCAGCTCGTGCCGCTCTTTGTCGCGACGGAAGGCGCCCGCACGCCGAGCGAACGGTTGGCGCGGCCTTGCGACGATGTTATGCGCCTCGGCCGCGTCGGCCCTCCCGACCTTCGACCGCCAATCTCCTGACCGCCAAGCACGCCGAGCTTGATCTCGGTGAAACGGGCCTTTGTCTCGACCGACAGGTGAGACCCGCTCGTGATCAGTTGGATCGCGGGCGCGAGCCCTATCGAGGCGGTGCTCCGAAAAAGGGAGCGGGAGAGTTTTCCGATGATAAATGTTCTTTCGCGAGGGGTTGTTGGCGCATTGCTTACCGCAGTGCTCCTGGCCGCTCCCGCGGCCCGCGCGGCAATCGCCGATTACGAATTCAGGCTGGTCGAGGCGCAGGTTAAGAAGGGCCAGAACGTCGTTGACGTGCGGCTTATCCACAAGCCCGATGCGAAACCCGTCCCTGGTGCGGTTATCTTCGCTACGAGGCTCGATATGGCGCCCGATGACATGGAGTCGATGACGAGCGCGATTGAACAAGTGAAGAGCCCGGAGCCGGGCGTCTACCGCTTCAAGGTCGATCTGACCGACGAGGGTCGTTGGCGCATTTCGCTCGCGGCAAAAGTCCAGGGGGAGGCCGAGACGTTGCAAAGCCGCTTGGTTCTGAAGGCGACGCCATGATCCTACGACGCATCGTTTTGCCCGCAGTGATAACTGCAGCAATATCGTCGTCCGTGTTCGGCGGCGAGACCGCTCCCGGGGCCAGTGTCGAAAGCGTCGTGGGCTTTGCGAAGAGATTGAGCCCGGAGCTGGCTGCATCGATCCTCGATGCCGACGCTGCGGCGCATCGCGTGGGCGCCGCCGGCGTGCAGCCGGACCCGACGGTTACGGTTCAGGCATGGGACGTGGATAGGAAGGGTGTCGGCCAGGTCTGGGTTGGCGCGGAGCAAACCTTCCGCCTGTGGGGCAAGACCGATCTCGAGAAAGGCATTGCGTCGGCCGACGCGGACGCCGCCCGGCGCCAGAGCGAAGCCATAGAGCTCGATCTGGTTGCGCGTGTGAAGGCCGCTTACGCGCAATACAATGCCGCGCATCGCGCCGTCGATCTTTCGAAGTCGCTCCAGCAACGGGTCGACCAGCTCGCAGAGATACTGCGGCTTCGTTACGGCGCGAGCTCCGTCAATCAGCAGGAGTTGATCAAGGCGGAACTAGAGGCCGCCAACGCGGCCGCAGACGTGGCGCGCCGGGAGGGGGAGGAAAAATCTGCGGCGGCCCGGCTGAACGCTCTGATTGGCCGCAAGGCGCAGGCTCAGCTCGCGACGCCAAAAGGCTTTCCGGCATTGAAGGCAAAGATGACGCTCGCCGGCGTGCAGGGGCTCGCGATCTCACGCAACCCCCAGCTCGCCGCGACGCATGCGCAGGTGCGCTCGGCGACCGGCGCAAAGGAACTTACTGACCTCAATTATTATCCGGACATCACCGCCGGCGCGAATCTGGTGCAGCGCCGGAACGGAGATACGAGCGGGATGTTCCTGCTCGGCTTCAAGGTGCCGCTGCAATATGAAGCGAAGGACGCCGAGCAGCGCGCCGCGAGCGCCAGCCTCGGCGCCGCGCAGGCGCGCAACGACGCTCTGCGAATCCGCGTTGACGGCGAGGTGGCGGAAGCCTGGTTTCGGCTGGAGGCGATCCGCAAGGCCCTCAAGATCTTCGAACAACGCCAGTTGCCGCCAGCCCGCCTCTCCGTCGAGACCGCTCGACAAGGGTTCGACGCGGGAACGACAGATCTTCCCACTTTGCTCGAGTCCGAGCGACGACTTCGCGCCGTCGAACTGGAGCTGCTTGCTCTCCGGGTCGAGGAGCAAAGCAAATACGCCGACCTCGAACGCCTCGCCGGAGGCCCCCTATGAAGCGCGGGCCGATCGTCTTTACCTTTATTGCGACGCTCGTGGCGCTCGGCGCGGCCGGCTACATGGTAGGGCGCGGCCTCTGGTCGCCACATGATCGCTCGGCGCGTGAGGCCGCCGTGGGCTCAGGTCCGATTATCTATTATCGCGATCCGGACGGGCCCTTCTTCTCCTCCGCGCCGAAGAAAAACGCCGCCGGAAAGGAGTATGTCGCGGTCCGCGCCAGCGAGGATGTCGGCTTTGATGAAAAGCCATGGACCGCAGCCGAACCCGCCCAGCAACAGTCCTCGGGCCGTCGCATCCTCTATTACCGCAATCCCATGGGGCTGCCCGATACGTCCCCTGTTCCCAAGAAGGACCCGATGGGCATGGATTACCTGCCCGTCTACGAGGACGAGGCGCAGGACGCCTCGACTGTCACGATCAGTCCCGGAAAGCTGCAAAGAACGGGCGTTCGCTCCGAGCCGGTCGAACGGCGCGCCATCGCCATCCCGGTGCGCGCCGCGGGTCGCGTTGATTTCGACCCTCGACGGACGGCGGTTGTCGCCCTGCGCTTCGAGGGCTTTATCGACTCCGTCCAGAAAGTCGCGGAGGGCGATTATGTGCGCAAAGGCCAGTCGCTCATGCGTGTCTATGGGCCCGATCTGTCCAGCGCGGCGGCTGAATATGTCGCGGTGCTCAATTCCGGCCCGCGCGGGCGCGTCGAGGGCGCGCGTCGCCGCCTCGTCAATCTCGGGCTGGACGATGCGACGATCGCCTCGATCGCGCGCAGCCGTCGCGTGCCGCGTGTCATCGACTGGCCCGCGCCGCAGGATGGCCATGTCATCGAACGCGACGCGCTCAGCGGCATGCGGGCGGCGCCGGGCGAGACGCTGTTCCGGATTGTCGACCATAGCCTCGTCTGGGTTCTCGCGGACGTTCCGGAGCGCGACGTCGCCTCGATCAAACCAGGCGAGCCGGCCGTCATCCGCGTCCGGTCCTATCCCGATCGGCCTTTCAAGGGGCAGGTCGCGCTTGTCTATCCGCATCTCAACATGGAGACGCGAACGGCGCGCGTGCGCATCGAGCTCCCAAATCCGGACGGCCTGTTGCTCGGCGACATGTTCGCCGATGTGGAGATCGAGGCCGGCGGCAAACAGAAAGTCCTCGCAGTCCCCGAGAGCGCCGTGATCGACGCCGGGAAGCGGCAGGTCGTGATCCTCGACAAGGGCGAGGGCCGCTTTCAGCCGCGAGAGGTCAAGATCGGCCGGCGCGGGGAGGGCTTCGCGGAGATCACGAGTGGAATAGCGGAAGGCGACCGCGTTGTGACCGCCGCAAACTTCCTCATCGACTCCGAGAGCAATCTGAAGGCGGCCTTGCAGGCGCTGGATCAGGGCGGGGCGAAATGATCGGGCGCCTGATTGCGTGGTCCGCACGCAACCTGCTCCTCGTCTTGGTGGGGACGATCTTTGCCATCGCCGCTGGCCTCTATTCGCTTCGAAGCCTGCCGCTCGACGCCATTCCCGACCTCTCGGACGTGCAGGCGATCGTTTACACGGAATATCCGGGCCAGGCGCCTCAGGTGGTCGAGGATCAGGTCACCTATCCGCTGGCGAGCGCCATGCTGACCGTGCCGCGATCCAAGGTGGTGCGCGGCTTCTCCTTCTTCGGCGTCTCCTTCGTCTATGTGATCTTCGAAGATGGGACCGACATCTACTGGGCGCGCTCGCGCGTCCTGGAATATCTCAGTTCCGCGACAAAGCGCCTGCCTGCCGGCGCGACGCCCGTCCTCGGTCCGGACGCGACGGGCGTTGGTTGGGTCTACCAATATGCGCTGATCGCGAAGGACATGACCCTCGCAGAGCTCCGCTCCTTGCAGGACTGGACCCTGCGCTATGGCCTCGCCAAGGCCGAGGGCGTGGCGGAAGTCGCGAGCGTCGGCGGCTTCGTGCGACAATACAATGTCGTCGTAGATCCCAATCGACTGCGTGCCCTCAACATACCGCTCTCGCGGATAAGGGAGGTCATCCGCGCCAATAACGCCGACGTCGGCGGGCGCACGGTGGAGCTCTCCGAGTTTGAGTTCATCATCCGGGGGCGCGGCTACCTCAAGGGCGTGCCCGATCTTGAAAACATCGTTCTGAAAGCGGGTGGCGGCACGCCGCTCCTGCTGAAGGATGTTGCGCGAGTCGAACTCGGTCCCGATGAGCGGCGCGGCGTGACTGAACTGAATGGCGAGGGCGAGGTCGCCAGCGGAATCGCGCTGCAACGCTACGGGGCGAACGCGCTCACGGTCATCGACAACGTCAAGGCTGCCCTGGCGCAGATCGCGCCGAGCTTGCCAAAGGGGGTCGAGATCGTCCCGGTCTATGACCGGTCGGGGTTGATCCATGCGGCAATCGAGACGCTTCGCGCGACCCTCGCCGAAGAGAGCGTCATCGTCGCGCTCGTCTGCGTTGTGTTCCTCCTGCATTTCCGCAGCGCCCTGGTCGCCATTATCATGCTGCCGGTCGGTGTGCTAATGGCCTTCGCGGCGATGAAGGCGCTGGGGCTGGGCTCGAACATCATGAGCCTCGGCGGCATCGCGATTGCGATCGGCGCCATGGTCGACGCCGCGATCGTGATGATCGAGAATGCGCACAAGCGTCTCGAACGGGCGTCGCCTTCCGAGTCCCGCATTGACGTCCTGATCGACGCGGCGACGGAAGTGGGGCCCGCGCTCTTCTTCAGTCTGCTGATCATCACGGTCTCGTTCCTGCCGATCTTCGCGCTGGAATCTCAGGAGGGCCGCCTTTTCAGCCCGCTCGCCTACACCAAGACCTTCGCCATGGCGGCGGCGGCGATTCTATCGGTGACGCTGGTTCCGGCGCTGATGGTGATCTTCGTGCGCGGCAAGATCGTCTCGGAAGCGCACAACCCGATCAATCGGGCGCTGATCTACGTCTATCGGCCGGTCATCCGCCTCGTCATGCGCGCGAAGATTCCCACGATCCTGCTGGCGCTTGTCGTCCTCGGCGTCACCATTATCCCAGCGCGGCAACTGGGTTCCGAATTCATGCCGACGCTGAATGAGGGCGCGCTGCTCTATATGCCGACGACTCTGCCGGGTCTTTCGGTGACCAAGGCCGCGCAACTCCTGCAGACGCAGGACCGGATCATCAAGTCCTTCCCCGAGGTGAAGTCGGCCTATGGCAAGGCCGGGCGCGCCTCGACCGCGACAGATCCCGCGCCGCTGGAAATGTTCGAGACGATCATCGACCTGAGGCCCAAGGATCAGTGGCGTCCTGGCGTGACGCTGGAAAGCCTCGTCGCCGAGATGGATAAGGCGCTGCAGTTTCCGGGCGTCTCCAACGCCTGGACCATGCCGATCCGCAACCGCATCGACATGCTGGCGACCGGCATCCGGACGCCCGTCGGCGTCAAGGTGATGGGCCGCGATCTCGGCCAGCTCGAAGTGCTGGCGCGTCAGATCGAGAAGGTGGTGAAGGGGGTTCGCGGCGCGTCTTCCGCTTACGCGGAACGGGTGATGGGCGGCTATTATCTCGACATCACGCCTGACCGATCCGCTCTGGCGCGCTACGGTCTGATGATCGACGACGTGCAGGCGACGATCGCAACGGCGCTTGGCGGCGAAGTGGTCACGACGACGGTCGAAGGCCGCGAACGCTACGGCGTCAATGTGCGCTACCCTCGCGATTATCGCTCCAGTCCCAGGGCCATCGCGAGCGACGTGTTGATCGCGCTCCCCGGCGGCGGCACGGTGCCGCTCGGCGAGATCGCAAAGGTCGACCTTGTCAGGGGGCCGACCGCCATCCGAACCGAGAACGGGCAGCTTGCAGTCTATATTTACGTCGACGTCCGCGATCGAGATATCGGCGGGTTCGTGAAGGAAGCCCGTCAGGCAGTCGTCGAGGCGATCGAGTTCCCGCCGGGCGCTTACGCCGTCTGGAGCGGTCAGTTCGAATATCTCGAACGTGCGGAAGCCCGGATGAGGGTCGTCGTTCCAGTAACGCTCTTCATCATCTTCCTGCTGCTTTATCTGAATTTCCGCACGATCACCGAGACGCTGATCGTCATGCTGTCCCTGCCGTTCGCGCTGGTGGGCGGCGTCTGGCTGATGTGGTTCATGAACTTCAACATGTCGGTCGCCGTGGGCGTGGGCTTCATCGCGCTCGCCGGCGTTGCGGCCGAGACAGGCGTGGTGATGCTCATCTATCTCGACGCGGCGTTGCGCGAGGTCGCTGAAAGCCGCGTCAGAGTCGGACGAGTTTTCACCAAGTCGGACCTGCACAAGGCGATCATGCTCGGCGCGGTCGAGCGCGTGCGACCCAAGATGATGACTGTTGTTGCAATAATGGCCGGTCTTGTCCCCATTCTATGGAGCACGGGCGCGGGGTCAGAGGTTATGCAACGCATCGCCGTGCCGATGATCGGCGGCATGGTATCGTCCACACTTTTGACCCTGGTTGTGATCCCGGCAATTTATGCCTTGATTAAAGGCGTCGGCTTGCCGAGCCGCGAGCGCGAGGCCGGCGGCGAGCTGGACGAAGGCGCCGCGGGCCGATCGACAGAAAGCGCGGCGCATCAGCTCAAGCAAGGGAGGCTATCATGAGAAAAGCGATCGGAGGAAATCTTATGCTGCTGGCGGCCGCGTTCGGGCTCGCCTTGGCCGGCGCGGGACCGGCGACGGCGCAGCGCCAGGACCGCCAGGATATGGCGCAAGCAGCCGAGAAAGCGACCGGCAAAGGCGTCATCAAGGCCGTCAACAAAGAAGACCATCAGCTTCAGATTACTCATGAAGCCATTCCGGCGCTCAAATGGCCGGGGATGACCATGGCCTTCAAAGTCGCGCCAAGCGTCGATATCGAGGGGCTTACGCCGGGCACCAAGATAACTTTCACGCTGTCGAAGTCGCCGCAGGGCGGCTACGTGATCGAACAGATACAACGCGATTAGCCGGCCCCAAAGGGCTAGGTGATCCCCGGGAAGGGCGGCATTTCGCGCAACTTGGCGGGCTCGATCTCCGTCTGGCGCAGGCGCAGTGAATTGCCAACGACGCTGACCGAGGACAGCGCCATGGCCGCGGCTGCAACCGTGGGGGAGAGCAGCAGACCAAAGGCAGGGTAGAGGGCGCCGGCCGCGAGCGGGACGCCCGCCGCGTTGTAGAAAAAGGCGAAGAACAGGTTTTGGCGGATATTGCGCATTGTGGCGTGCGACAGACGGCGGCCGCGCACGATGCCGCGCAAATCGCCCTTGAGCAGGGTCACGCCGGCGCTCTCGATCGCTACGTCGGTTCCGGTCCCCATGGCGATGCCAACATCGGCCGCGGCAAGGGCCGGGGCGTCGTTCACCCCGTCCCCCGCCATGGCGACAATGCGCCCAGCCTGGCGCAGACGGGCAACCACCTTGCCTTTGTCCTCAGGGAGGATTTCTGCTTCGACCTCGCTGATCCCCAGCCGGTTCGCGACGGCCCGCGCCGAAGTCCAATTGTCGCCGGTGAGCATGACGACCGAGACCCCGTCGTCAAAGAGCGCCTGTAACGCCTCGGGCGTTGTCTCCTTGATGGGGTCCGCAATGGCGATGATCCCCGCCGCTTGACGGTCAATTGCCACGAAGATGGCTGTCGCGCCGTCTTCGCGCAGGCGCTCGGCGTCATTGTCGAGCGCGCGCGTCTCGATGCCGAGCTCGGTTAGGAAGCGCTGGTTGCCAATGACGACGGATTGCTGGCCGACGCGGCCTTGCACGCCCTTTCCGACAGGAGAGTCGAACTCTGAGGCCTCGCTAAGCGGCAGGCCGCGCGAAATGGCGGCTTCGACGATCGCCTGCGCCAGCGGGTGCTCGCTGGCCCGTTCCAGGCTCGCCGCAGCTCTCAAAAGGTCGTTTTCGCTTATGCCGGCCGCGGTGCGGATGGCGGTGACTTTGGGCTTTCCTTCGGTGAGCGTGCCAGTCTTGTCGACAACGAGCGTGTTGATCTTCTCGAAGCGCTCCAAGGCCTCGGCGTTCTTGATGAGAACGCCCGATTGTGCGCCCCGCCCGATGCCGACCATGACCGACATCGGCGTGGCGAGGCCAAGCGCGCAAGGGCAGGCGATGATCAGGACCGAGACTGCCGCGATGAGGCCATAGCTCATGCGCGGCTCCGGCCCCCGGACCGCCCAGGCCGCGAAGGCGAGAATGGCGATAAGGATGACCAGCGGCACAAACCAGCCCGAAACCTGGTCGGCGAGGCGTTGAATGGGGGCGCGGCTGCGTTGCGCGGACGCGACCATGTCGACGATGCGCGACAGCATCGTATCAGCGCCGACCCGGTCGGCGCGCATGACGAAACCGCCCGTCTGATTGAGCGTCCCGCCGATGACTTTGTCGCCGACACTCTTCGTGACGGGCATGGACTCGCCAGTGACCAGGGATTCGTCGACCGAGCTGCGGCCTTCAAGGAGCTCGCCGTCGACCGGCACTTTTTCGCCGGGGCGCACGCGCAGCCGGTCGCCGACATGAACCTGGTTGAGTGCGATTTCTTCGTCGGAACCGTCTTCTTTGACGCGCTTCGCCGTCACGGGCGCGAGGTTTAAGAGCGCGCGGATAGCGCCGCCGGTCTGCTCGCGGGCGCGCAATTCGAGGACTTGGCCGAGCAACACCAGCACGGTGATGACGGCCGCCGCTTCGAAATAGATTGGCACCGAACCATCCGGGCTGCGAAAGGCCGGCGGAAACAGCGAGGGCGCGAAGGTGGCGACCACGCTGTAAACCCAGGCGACGCCCGTGCCCATGGCAATCAATGTGAACATGTTGAGATTGCGCGTGACGAGCGATTGCGCGCCGCGCACGAAGAAGGGCCATCCGGCCCAAAGGACCACGGGGGTGGCGAGGACGAATTGCGCCCAGTTCGAGAGTTGCGCAGGGATGTAATGGTGATTGAAGAAATGCCCGCCCATTTCGAGGACGAAGACCGGAACAGTAAGCGCAAGCCCAATCCAGAAGCGCCGCGTCATATAGGTGAGCTCGGCGCTCGGGGCCTCTTCCGCCGTCGTAACGAGAGGCTCCAGGGTCATGCCGCAGATCGGGCAATTGCCGGGGCCAATCTGCCGGATTTGCGGATGCATGGGGCAGGTGTAGATGGCGCCTTCGGCCGCTGGGCGCGCGGGTTGCTTTAGCGCCGCGGGATTGGTTGCTTTGGCAAACGGCGCATGCTGGTGGACCTGATGCTCGTGATCTCCCTGCCCGGGGTGGTGGTGATGATGTTCGTGACTCATAGTCATTCCTTTCCGGGCTGGGAATGCAATAGCTCAATTAGGCATCATGCTTTTCCGTCTCGTTGGGCCGCGTCCTGTGATGGTGACCATGGCCATGATGCATGAAGAGATGCATGAGGGGGCAGGCGAGCACGACAAGGAAGGGCAGGGCGTCGAGAACGTGCTGCCAATGCCAATAGAGCAGGAAGGCGGCGGCAAGCGCGTAGATGATGAGCATCGGTGTTTTTGTCATGGTAAGCCTCTCTCTGAAGAAAAGATCGTTGTTGGGATGCTGGCTGAGCTCGAAACGTAACCCCGCCGCTTTTTGCTTTCGGCCTGCCGGCAAAGGGCTGCGCGGGCGTCCGCCTCGCTTGTAAAGCGCTCGGCGATGATGCGCCCATGCGTGCCAATCCGGCCCAAGTCTTCATGAGCAAAACCCCGCCGAAGAGGTCGCGCTCGATACCGAGCCGGTAGAAGCGGCGCATATTCCGCGCGGGGTCGTTCCGGTGAAGTTCAAGGGCGGTCATGGGTCGATCTTTGCAAAACCTCTACCTTTTGCAATCCCTCCCGCTCAAGCCACAGCTGCCGCATCGCTTCATAACGCCGCTTGCATTCTCCCCCTTACAACATTATCGTTGTATCATGATTCCCGAGCTCACCTCATTGCCGGGCTGCCCGTGGCCTGTCCTCCCTCCTGGCATACACCAGGCCGGCCTAGCCGAGGTCGCGGTGATATTTGCGATAAATCCTCGGAGACGTGAGCTTTTTGATGGGTTTGTGGATGCGTCCAGGAAGCTCCTGAAGGCAGGATGTCAAACTGTCTACCTCGACGGCAGTTACGTGTCCGGAAAGCCGACTCCGGGTGATTTCGATGCGTGCTGGGATCCCACGGGTGTCGATCCGGCCAAACTTGATCCGGTGTTCCTGCAATTTGAGAACGGACGGGCAGCCCAGAAAGCAGCCTTCAAAGGAGAGTTTTTCCCGTCATCGATGATATGCGCCGATGTCGGGCGGGGATTTATCGAATTCTTTCAACAGGATCGTTTCACAGGAAAAGAGAAAGGCATCATCTCCATTCCGCTCCCGACCGATCCAATTCTTTCGGGAAAGGTGCAGCCATGATCTACAGCGACAAACAACTCGGCATATCGAGCGCTCAACTTGCAAAGTTGCAAAAAGCGCTTACTGCCGCGACATCGCGCGCATCCGACATGGCTTGGCTGAAGCAAGCAGAAGTTGATGCGCTTAAGAGTCAGATTGCGGACATCGAGGCCGAGATCGTGGAATACGACCTGCTCAAATCCGGTCAAGTTTCTTTTTCGAAGGCCTATGCCCTTGAAGAGTTGCCTCGCGTGCTGGTGCAGGCGCGGATCGCGTCTGGCATGAGTCAGACGGACCTCGGGGACAGACTAGGCATGAAGCCTCAGCAAGTTCAGCGTTATGAGGCGACCAATTATATGGGCGCGAGCCTAGCACGGCTGATCGAGGTCGCGCGCGTTCTCGGCGTTACGGCGTCGGGAAGCTTTGAAGGCCCACGGCAAGCCGGAGGGTCGATTTTCGCATGGGGCGACGCAGACGATATTGCATGGGGTCAGCTCCCCTATAAGGAGATGATCAAGCGGAAATGGTTCGATTTGCCGCGTGGCGGCAACCCGATTGACAGGGTGAAGGAGTATTTTCTCGAGGCAGCCGGGCCGCAGTTTGCAACGGCTCTGCACCGCAAGAAGATGCGTAGCGGCAACGTGCCGAACGAATTCTCTTTGCTCGCATGGCAGGCACGCGTTCTAGAACGCGCGCGCGTCACGATTGGCACTGGCCGGATAAGACATTTTGAACTGAACGATAGCTGGTTGCCTGGCCTAGTCCGCTTGACCAAACGACCAGACGGACCTGCGTGCGCCCGTGACCTGCTGGCCGATAAAGGCATCGTCCTTGTTGTCGAACGGCAGTTGCCGGGATCGTATCTGGATGGCGCAGCGATGCTTTTAGGCGGCGATACACCAGTCGTCGGACTTACGTTGCGCTACGACCGGCTAGATAATTTCTGGTTTGTGTTAATGCACGAGCTCGGCCACATCTTCCTACACCTATTCGACGGTATGCACTTTGATTTCTTCGACGAAGAAAGCGCAAACGAGAAGGATTCGATCGAAGCAGAAGCTGACAAATTCGCGCTTGATGCGCTAATACCCGAAAATATATGGGATCAATGCCTCTCGCGTTTTGCGCTCTCAGAAGAGGCTGTCAAAATCGATGCCGAAACTATTGGAATCGATGCAAGCATCATTGCTGGCCGAATTCGCAAAGAGCGTGGGAACTACACTATCCTAAACACTCTGGTTGGTCAGGGTCAGGTGCGCGCTCAGCTTGAGGAGGCGAGCGATGATCTTGACTAAGGATATGTATGTTCCGGCGCTACGCTGGCGGCAGGGTGAGTATCAGGCACTCGCACGGCTAACAGCTGCCGCGAAGGATCACATCGTCCCGTATATTACAATTCCTGAGGTCGAGTTCGATTTCGAGCTGTGGCAAGCGAAGAAGACCGTTCAGGAACACGTTCATCCGTTTGCTGCCCGCTTTAATGCGAAGTGGGGACAGCGCCCGGCTTGGGTTGGGGTGCATGCTAGTATTGCAGATGAACCAATGGACGATGGCCGCGATATTTTCACAAACGTGTTTGAAGCACTTCGCGGGTTCGGAGCAAATGCTATTCCAGCCATCCCCCTTGACGCCTCCTCTTCGAACATTCGCTCCGTTGGGGCGATTGTCCGCACAGACGGTCTGGGGGTCGCAATCACGATCCGGTTAGAGGATTTGATGAAGTTAAACGCTCGTCCTCGTGTCGAAGCATTGGTCGCTTCACTCGACCTGTCTCTTGATGAGGTCGATCTCATCATTGATCTTGGTGCACCTAATTTCGAACCCTATGCAATTTTTGCAAGCGCTCTAATCACGGCGTTGAGTAAATTCGGCGATCTTTACGGTTTTCGCAACTTTGTCGTCATTGGCACAGCAATTCCGGAGACATTCAAGGATATCGCTAAGGGTGCCGATCAAATTCCAAGGCATGACTGGCTTTTTTACCGCGTGCTTTTGAGCAAACTGCCTAGTAGCATGCGAAAGCCCAATTTTGGAGATTACACGATTGTTCATCCGGAATTTGCGCCGATTGACATGCGCAAAATCAAATCAGCGGGAAAACTTATCTACACGACTCCGACAACATGGGAGGTTCGAAAAGGGGGGGCTTTTCGCGACAACCCTGAACAGATGCATGACCATTGCGCCTCAATCATGGCATCCGGTCATTTCAACGGCGTCGGATTTTCGAGCGGGGACGACTATATCGCTCAATGTGCGGCTCGGACAAAGGGACCAAGCAATCAACCTTGGTGGAAGTTCGTTACTATCAACCACCACATCACGCGCGTGCTCGGTGATCTCGCCACGCTCGGCGGTGGACCATGACGGATCGGATTGCATTGGTCATTTCGCCTAAGGTCATGGCATCACAAAGCATTTCGTAGAGCTGCTTCCTTGGACGCCGGAGGTCTTTCGGCGCATATCCAGCCCTACCTAATAGATCAATCACTTCATCGCGCCAAAGAAGATGCGCGATCATGATAGGATCTGCTTCGGGGTTAGAGACCGCGTTTCGCAATACATGGAATTTAATCCCGCCCCTTGGTCCCTGCTCAGCAGCAATCATCCCGCACCATTCCGGAGCGCGGGATATAACGTTAGTGATATGCTTAGGCGCAGCAACAAACGTGAGCTTTTGGAGCGACTGCCGATAAATACCGAGCTGGGTAGACAGACGATCAAGGGTATCCTTAGCACTTTTGATCTCATAACCGTGAATGCAGCCATTTATTACGGCTATGTCTATCCTGCATTTTGCGTGAACTAGCCCCAACTCATCAATGACAAGCGTATCGGCTCGCCTCTTGGCGCGACTCAGTTTCTGAGCGTGCAAGGCAGAGCGTATCTCAAAATCGCTTGTCTTAAGCGTGATCATAAGAATTGGCCTGTGACATCCTCGATTGTGCTTCGATTCACATTGAACCGGCGGGCCAAGTCTGCCTGCGTTGCCGTTCCATCTGCAAGGGCCTCCAAAACCTCCTCGCGCTGATGACGGGTGAGGACAGGAGGGCGCCCCTTGTGAACCCCGCGCGCCTTAGCGCGCTCGCGGCCCTCGCCGGTGCGGGCGCGAATGAGGTCGCGCTCGAATTCCGCAAGGCCGCCCAGCACGGTGAGCATAAGCCGCCCGTGCGGGGTCGTCGTATCGGTCCACGCGTCATGCAGCGAGCGAAACCCGGCACCGGCCTTTCCCGCGGCGTCGAGAATGTTCAGGAGGTCGCGGGTCGAGCGAGCCAGCCGGTCGAGGCGTGTCATTAAAAGCGTGTCGCCTTCGCCAAGCGCCTTGATGGCAAGCGCCAGCTGGCGGCGGTCGCTCTTTGCGCCGCTCGCCGTCTCGCGGAAAATCTTCTCGGCCCCGGCGGCGCGGAAAGCCTTCACCTGAGCGTCAACCCTCTGGCCGTCCGCCGAGAGTCGCGCATAACCTAAAATCGCCATGTCTGAATCGTAGCTTTTGGCTATTGTTTTGCAACCAATTTTTGCACGTCGGAGCCCCTGATAAACAAGGGCCCGGCAGTTGGTGCGCAAGTCTTAACTTTTGAACACTTGGCGGCCGCCCGCTTTCGGCTTGGGGGGACAACTGGTGCTAACGACCGGTCGCAACTGGTCACTAGCGGGGTATCACGGGTGACAACTTCCTTCCGACCGGAGCTAGATGGAGACCAGTTCGGCTATTTTGGCCGCGACTTCCGCCATCGACTCTTCAGCAGTGCTCAGCCCGGCTCGGGAGGCTAGCAGGAGGCTGACCTTCTCAAGCTCTTCATAGGTCGTTCCGTGAACAACCGGGACGAGCCGCTCACGCCGGAGGAGCGCCGAAAGTTCTTTGTCTGCGATGCCTTCCGCCGGGAGGCGTCGCAACATAGCCGGGGTCACCAAAACGATACCGACGCGCGAATTCACCAAGCCCTTGTCGATCGCCCGCATCATCGGCACCCCGAGGCCAAGGTCCTTCTCGCTGAACCACACACGGACACCGCGCGCTTCGAGCAGATCATGCAGTTCTTTGGCGGAGCCCTGCCTGTCATCCCACGCATGACAGAGAAACACGTCTCGAAGGTCAGGCTGCGAGGCTGCTAGGCTCTCCACATTTTCTCGAACCGGCGTGAGTGCCTGCACTTGTTCAGGCGTGTACCACAGAGACGAACCGCCACGCGACCAGCGCGGCTTTACGCCGCGGCCGGACCCCGCGCCGCTGCTTCGGCCGCCTCCGATGCTCGTCGGCGAGGAATAGGATGGATAGGAGGGATAGGAGGGTGACGAGTATCCGTAGCCACTAAATCGACCACGGCCACGGCATGCAGGGCAGTTCGCTGCAGCAGTCGCTGAGCGATGGCCCTCTACTGGTGCTGTGCATCTAGCCAAAGTAATGCCCTTTCGTATGACTTCGCCAATATAAGAAGGCCCGCGCGATGAGCGGGCCAATTCAATTCATACGGCTTTCGCGCCGCTCACGGCTTGCGCCACTTATCGGGGCTGCCGTTCTTCGTCTCGCGCACACGCTCGACCAGCGGCGTTGCCTTCGGGTTTAGCTCTCTGGCCCGCTGGATCGCCTGCGCCTGCGTCGGTTCAACCGCGCTCGCCCGCTGCGAGTTGGGCTTGCGTACCGCGTAATCGCCCTCCGGCCGCCGCTCGACAAAGCTGATTTTTGTCGACCATATCCATCTCCATAATGCGGATCGCCACTACTAATGGGACTTAAGAGGCGATATTGCCGCCATATGTGGGAAGGCCAAGCCTCCCCTTCAAGACGGAGCAGCAAGAAAGTTATCACGTGAGACGGCGTTTCGCTGAGTCTGTAAAACGTCGAGAAGAGTAACTGAATGGCCGCTTTTGCGCTTGGCAGCGCCAATGGAAATGGGCACACGGATATGAAACCACTCGCATTTGCTCCGCTCAAGGCGTTTTCCGGCGTGCGCTTCGTGCTTACCGATACGGACGTTCGTCGATCGCGAGGGACTCTTGGCGGCGATCGGCGCCTGCCGGAAGGAAATGACGCGCGAACAGTCGCGCATGGAGGTTTGCGGCCCCCTGTAGCGCTCATCGTCGACCATCGTCGCAGCGATCGACGGCCTTGCGCTGATGCTCACCGGAAGGCGGGACTACTTCCATTCGACAGGCCATGGGGTGCATGAGGACGTGCCGAACACCGCCAGAGGGAGGGGCGCGATGCTCGCAGCCGGTAATCTGTTTGCCAACATCCCGAGGAATTTACCGCCTTGGCCGAGCTGCCGGGCGCGCGGATCGAACGCATCGTGTCGAGTGGCCAAGCAAGCCCGGCTGGCTATTGGTGCGACCAAGAGCAGACCGAATGGGTCATCCTGTTGAGCGGCTCAGCAGGACTGCTGTTCGAGGGGGAGGATGCTCCACGCATTTTGCGTCCGGGGGACTATGTCGAAATACCCGCGCGTCTTCGACATCGGATTAAATGGACCGATGCGACCGAGCCGACGGTTTGGCTAGCGGTGCATGTTAACGCCCAACTGGGCGCCTCCTCAACTGCGCTAATCGAAGAAAGCTAGAAGCGCGCTTCAGCGATCAAGCGACGCTAATTTAGCGTCTCCCCGCGAAAACCGATCTCCACCGGAAACGGCGGCAACTGCCCGTAGGTTGCGGCGGCTGTGAGCGCTCCCGCGGCGATTTCCCCCATTCGATCGAGCGGATCGTTCGACAGAGCGACCGAACCCGATCGAGCTGTCGCCAAGTCGACAATCTCCGTCAATGCTTCCGTGAGGATTGAGAGTTGAGCAATGGCGTCGTTCGTCATGGGCGACCTCTCAGAACTCGTACTCACTTAACAATGGCAAAACTAGCGACCTCACAACTACCCTGGACACCGAGGAATGAAAGCAAGCGCGATGGAAGGCGCGACGCGTAGAGCCAAGAACGCTCGTCCCTTTAAAGAGGGCCCCCAGAGACGCTCTAGAATACATTTTAGCATAGAACCGCCGCCCGGCTGACGGACAGAGACACTGCGCGCCGGCGCGAAAACGGATCCATCTCGATCGACCGCGACACGGATTCCTAATGCGCTCTAACATACTGTCTATGCTCGCTTTTTCAACAATTAGTCCCTCGGGACCTGTAGACACAGCCAGCATTCCGTAGCCGAGCTTCCCGCCGGAAGCTCCTGGCGTCGGTGAAAAATTCCGTCTCGGGCCGCTTGCACCGCTGGCTCGAGTTCGTTTAGTATATATTTTACTAGAAAACAGAGGCAAGATGCGCGGCCCCGCTCTCGGAATTCTCTTCGCTTTAGGCGCTGCGTCGCAAGCTCTCGCGGGTGAAGCGGCGATGATCGCGCGCGGGCGCGCCCTGGAAGCGATGGTCTCGCGGTCTGGCAAGGTGGTTCCAGAGCCCGTCGCGGGCTCAGAGGTCGAGCGCGCGACCGAAGGCGGCGCGAAGAAGACCGAGAGTTGCCCCGGACCCGGGCCGATGCCGGCCAGCGCCGCGCGCGACCTCGTCGAGAAAATCGCCCGCGAGGAGGATTTCTACCCTGACTTCGTGATGGCCGTGGCGCGCGCTGAGTCTCACTTTCAGAGCGACGCGGTTTCGCCGCGTGGGGCCGTCGGGCTCATGCAGCTCGAGCCCGAAACCGCAAAACATTACGGCGTCAATATCTGCGACCCCGCCGACAACGTCAGAGGCGGGGTCCGGTTCCTGCGTGATTTGCACAGCCGCTACCGGAATCCGCTCTTCATCCTCGCGGCTTACAACGCTGGCGAGAAGGCGCTCCTCGCGCATGGCGGCGTTCCGCCGTTTCCGGAAACGGTGAGCTTCGTCGCCGCGGTCGTAAACGACTTTTACGACTGGCCCAAGATCAACGGAAAGACAGGCGATGAGCACGGCCCTCCCGCCGCGGCGCAGCCGCAGGAAAGCGCCAAGGACCGCAATTGGCGCTCGGGCTTCGTTTGGAACGTCGAACAGAATGGTGAACAGGAATGAGGCATTTAAAGAACGTTGGCCGACGCAAAATTTACGTGCTTGGCGCGCTGGCGCTGCTCCACATGTGCTCTCCCGCCTTCGCGACGGGCGGCACGCTTTCCCCCGTGCAATCGACGCTGCAAACGCTTGTGCAGACCCTCACGGGGCCGATCTCGACGTCTCTGGCCATTCTCGCCGTCATCGCCGCCGGCTTCCTCGCTTGGGCGGGTCGCATGACCTGGGGCATCGCCGGCTCCATCATCTTCGGCATCGTGCTGGTCTTCGGCTCGACGCAAATCGTCCAGTTCTTCCAGTCATCCGTCGGCGGGTGAGAATGAGCAACGCCGATCTCGAGAAGCCCATGATCGTCCCGCTCGTCAAGGCGCTGACCCGGGCCCCGACCATCGTCGGCGTCCCCTACATGTATTTCATGTTCGAAATGGTCGTAACCTCGGTGATCTTCCTCGCCACCCACAACCTGTTCAACCTCCTCTGGATCGTCCCCTTCCATCTCTTCGGCTACGTCATGACCTTGAGAGACGATCGGATCTTCGAGGTCCTGTTCGTGAGATCCTCCCAGTGCCCGCCACGTTCCAGAGAATTTTGGGGTTGCGACTCCTATAAGATTTGAGGGGCTTGATGCTGCGAGCGCTGCAGGACCAGATGAGCTTTGGCGCGGTGTCACGGCGGGAACGCCCCGTCTCGTCGCATCTGCCATATCTGCGCCACGTCGACGATTGGACCATCAGATCCAAGTCCGGTCTGTTGATGAATTTCATCAAGCTGGAAGGCTTCTCGTTCCAGACGGCGGACTGGTCCAGCATCAACGTCCGGATGCTCGGCCGCAACGACCTCGTGCGCACGCTCGGCAACAGCCGCTTCGCGCTGTATTCGCATATTATCCGGCGCGAGATCGAACCGATAATTCCCTCGAGTTTCGATAACGCCTTCTGCCGGGAACTCGATGCGCGCTATCACGCGGCGCTTTCGCGGCGGCGGATGTTCGTCAACGATCTTTACCTCACGATCATCCGCCGCCCTCTGCAAGGCCACGCCGGAACCTTTGAAGCGCTGATGCAGACGCTCCTGGGCAAGAAGACCGGCGACGGCGATTCCTTCGACCGACAAGAGGCGCAAGCCGAACTGCGGGACGTTACGACAGCCATCCTCTCGGCGATGGCTGCCTATCGTCCGCGCCCTCTCAAGGTCGTCGAGCGTGAAGGGATCTGGTTCTCTGAGCCGCTCGAATTCCTGATGCAGCTCGGCAATGGCGCCATCCCGAGGCCAATGCACCTTCCCAGAATGTCGCTTGACCAGGCGGTGGCGACAAAGCGCGTGTTCTTCGGCAAGAATGCGCTCGAAATTCGTGGCGGCTCGGCGAGCGAAACCCGCTTTGGCGCGGTGCTGTCGGTGAGAGAATATCCGGCGCAGACCGGGCCGGGTTTTCTCGACAATCTCCTGACCATCCCGCACGAATTCATCGTCACGCAATCCTTCGCGATCATCGACCGGCCCGTCGCCCAATCCCATATCGACCGCGTCGCGCGCCAGGTCGATATGTCGGACGAGGCGGGGTCGATCGTCGCCGAGCATTTGAACGAGGCGCGGGACGAGCTGCTCGCCTCCGAGGCCCTTTACGGCGAGCACCATATGACGGTGCTGGCGTTGGGTAAGAGCATGCAGGAGGTCGACGCCACGGTCACGGCGGCGGGGGCGGCGCTCACCGACCGCTCCGTCATCTGGGTTCGCGAAGACCTCAATATGGAGCCGGCCTTCTGGGCGCAGTGGCCCGGGAACTTTCCCTATATCGCTCGGAATTCAATCATCAGCTCGAAGAACCTGGCGGGCTTCGTCTCCCTGCACAATTTTCCGAGCGGCTCGCCCGCCGGGAACCACTGGGGCCCGGCGATCTCGGTATTCCAGACGGCGTCGCAGACGGCCTATTTCTACAATTTCCATGTCGCGGATCTCGGAAATTTCACGGTCGTCGGCCCCTCGGGTTCAGGGAAGACCGTCTGGCTCTCCTTCATCGCGGCGCAGGCGCAACGCTTGACCCCTCGGCCGAAGCTCGTCTTCGTCGACAAGGACCGCGGCGCCGAAATTTTCATTCGGGCGCTCGGCGGCCAATATGAGGCGCTCGAGCCGGGAACCGCCACCGGCTTCAACCCGCTGATGCTGCCCGACGGCGGCGAGACGCGGGAATTTCTCTACCGGCTCTTCTCCTTCCTGCTGCGGCCCAAGGGCGGCGCGGACACGGATCTCTCGGCTACCGAGGAGCAGGTGATCCGCAATGCTATCAAGACCGTCGTCTCCGGCCCGCGGGAAGGGCGCAACTTTCCGGCCTTCCAATCGCTGCTGCGCGGGCGCATTCAGGCGAGCGAGGGCGATTTGGCCTCGCGGCTGGAGCCGTGGATCCGCACGGACCAGAACGGCTGGCTGTTCAACAACGCCGAGGACCGCTTCTCGCTTCACGCCATCTTTGGATTCGACATGACGCGCGTCCTCGACAATCCGACGATCCGCACGGCGGCGCTGCTCTATATTTTTCATCGCATCGAAGAGCTGATCGACGGGACGCCGATCATGATCTTCCTCGACGAAGGCTGGCGGCTGCTCGACGACGAGATTTTCTCGTACTTTATCAAGGACAAGCTCAAGACCCTGCGCAAGCAGAACGGCATTATTGGCTTTGGCACCCAAAGCGCCGCCGACATCGTGCGCTCCAGGGCCGCGAATACACTGATCGAGCAGACCGCGACCAATGTGTTCTTCGCCAACGCCAAAGCGGATGACGAAAGCTACCGCAAGGCCTTCCAGCTGTCCGACCGGGAAATGCGCTGGATCAGGGAGACGGTCCCCGAGGCGCGGTCCTTTCTGATCAAGCACGGGCAGGACTCGGTCATCGCCAAATTGGACCTCGGTGGCATGCCGGAGTTCATCAAGGTGCTCTCCGGGCGCACCGAGACGGTTTCCGAGCTCTATTCGCTGATGGGGGAGGTCGGGAGCGCGCCCGAGGCCTGGCTGCCGATGTTCATGGGGAGGACGGCATGATGCGCCTTCTCCTTACGTCAGCTTTTCTTCTCGGCTCAGCAACCGCCGCCCTCGCCGATATTCCGGTCGAGGACGCCGAGCAACTCACGCAAAAGATTCAGACCTCGGCGCTGACGACCACCCTCGTCCCGGTGCAGCAAAAGCAGCGCGACGGGCAGAAGGGGCTCGATTGCGCAACCCACACCGGCCAAAAGGGCGCAGTGCAGAACAACACCGCGGCGCCCGATGCGTCCGCGGGCGCCGCCGCCGTCCAGAGCTATGACTCGCAAATGCCGTCGGCGCGCGCGGCAAACGCCACGGGGTCGACGCTGGCGACGCAAAATTTCGGGGCGGCCGCGGGGGACGTCGTCGCGGGCAATACGGCGACGCAGGCGACGATCGTCAGCAACGGGCCGACATATCAGAGCGCCTCCGGTCTCATCGGCGGATCGCCGACGATCATGGCCGGCTATGACCAGAATTCCTCCGGGGGGACGCAGAACGGCGTCAGCTGGAACCAGGTGCTCGCAACGGCCAATCTGCTCATCAGCGCCTATAACGCGATCAATATGATGCGCGTGTCGCAGGCGAGCCAGGCCGCGCGCGGCATGAGTTTTACGTCCTTCTCCTCGGGAAGCGGGCTTCTCGCCACCGATGCGATTTGCGGCGCTGGCTACCGCGGCGGCGGCACGGCGAATAGTCCCTGCATCCTGGCCTCGAGCCAGTTCTGCCTGTCGCTGCTCGATGGCGGCTGTGTGGAGCGCCGCGTCACCGATTCACTCGGAAACGTCATCGTTTATCTCGAACGCGCATCGTCGCATTAGAAAAAGGGCTTTGCATGAAACGGGTGATATTGGCTTTTTGGGTGGCGACTCTTTTCCTCGTTCGCGGCGTCCATGCCCAGGTTCCGGTGATCGACGCCGCCAATCTCTCCCAGTCACAGCAGACCGCGACGAACACCAAGCAAATCCTCTCGACCGACCAGGATATCCTATCCAATGTGCAGAAGACCCTGCAGGCCGTAACCGGCGACCGCTCGTCGCTGGCGCAGGGGCCGCTCGCGCAAATGGCGCTCGGCGGCGGCTTTTCAATGGGAAGCGCGCCGTCGCTCGGCTCGGTCATCTCAGGCGGCCCGCTGTCTTTCGCTGGGCTTGGCGGCGATTCTCAGCAAATCATCTCGTCGCTGATCAATGGGCTCAATCTCGTCAAAACACTCTCCGGGCTGCAAGGCGCGCTTCCGAGCGACAAGGCCTATCTCAATTCTTCGAACACGGCCCAACTGATCCTGGGCCTCATCAACTCGACGCAGGGGACGGTCAAGAGCGCCAGCAACGCCTACACGACCGGCGGACAGCAGATCGGAAGCTCCCCCGACGTGAAAGGCTCGATCGATCAGAATTCGCAGATCCAGGCGCAGAACGGCCAGTCGATCGTCCAGCTCAATGGCGCGGTCAATACGGCGGCCGCCGCAGCCAACCAGGCCAATCTCGACCGCATCGCGGGGCTTTCCGCCGCGGCCCGCGCCATGCAGTTTCGACCCTACGGGCAATAGCGCGATGCGGCTTCTCTTTAGGGCGAGCGCCGCGCTGATCGCGGCCGCTCTTTCTGGCTGCGGCTACCGGCCGTTGGAGGCGCCTTGCGCCATGTCCGAGGGCGGCATGCCCGCGGCCGCGGAACAACCCATGCCCGAGCCGGCGGGCCCGCAACAGAACGCCGTGCAAGCCCTGTTCTATGCGGAGCCCGAGGCGGCGCGCGCGCCTGCGCCCTTCAGCTCCGTCGTTGGCGACTGCGGTCCCTTGCGCCCCATCAACGCGGAGCGGCTTAAGTGACCGTCCTGCAGAACTGCCCGGCGCAGAATTACGGGTCCGGAATCATTCCGCAGATCCTCTCCGGCGTCGACCAGACCGGCTGCACATATGTCCAAGGGGCCTTTCAGGAACTCGCCCGCGATGTGACGGCGGGCGGGGCAGGGGCTTCGATCGCCTCGCTCCTCCTCATCGCCTATGTGATCTTCTGGGGATTTGGCGTTTGGGCCGGGACCGCTACGGGGACCGCGACCGACGCCGCCTTCCGGCTGTTTCGCGCCTTCGCGATCTATGCGCTCGCGACCTCCTGGAGCGATTTCACGAGCTTCGCCTACACGCTCTTCAACGACGGGCCGGCGGCGATCGGCAATCGGCTGCTCAGCGTCGGCAACAATAACTCATATACGTCGCCAAACGCCGTCGTCTCGGCGCTGGAAGCGATCTGGAACCAGGTTGCGCAAGGTTTCCAGCTGCATTTTGCCTTCAGCCTGCAATCCTTCGCCTCGGCCCTCGTCGGCCTTGCCTGCGTGATCATCATTGCGCTGTTTCTGGCGGTCGCCACCTTCACGATCATCCTCTCGAAGGTTTTTCTTTGGCTGAACCTCGGCATCGCGCCCTTGATGATCCTGCTGCTGCTTTTTGACGCTTCCTCGCGCTTCTTTTCTGGCTGGCTCTCCGCAGCGGTGATGTATGCGATGCTGCAGGTGCTGGTTTACGCCTTTCTCGCCTTCTACCTCACCGTCACGCAGCCGATCTTCGCGGGTCTTGGCGCCGCCATCAACAGTGGCCAGGTCGATTGGGGCGCGCTCGCGCCTTTCTTTCTCGTCGGCCTCACCGGCCTTTTCCTTTTGAGCCAGCTCCCCGGCATGGCCGCGGCGATCGCCGGCGGCATCCCTCTCTACGCGACCACGATCGGCGGGCTCTGGCGCTCGATCACCGCGAACGGCGCGCTGGCCGCCTCAGGCGCCTATCGCGCCCGCGTGCCCTTCGGCTACGGGGCGCGCCTCGGCCTCGACCGATCGCTGCAGGATCGCCTCACGCGGGCCCGCTATGAGCGCATCTACGGCCAGCGCGCCGCCGATGTGCTCGCCAAGAAAATGGACCGGATCTGATGATGTGGGAATTGCCATTTCGCCGCCTCTCGCGCAGGGCCCTGAGAGAAGAGTTCGCCCCCATTGCGCCGGGCCCTGGGGCTTCCGCGGCAGGGGAGGGCGCGCGCTACTACCAGGAGGGCGGGACCTGGGAAGAGGACCGGACGCTGTGGAAGAACTCCTCGCTCTCGATCGCCTGGATCATCGCCGCCGTGATGACCATCATCGCGCTTGGCGCGATCGTCTCGCTCGCAAGCCTTGCGCCGCTCAAGACCTTTGAGCCTTATATGATCGTCGTCGACAAATCCTCAGGCTTCGTCGAGGTCAAGCGACCGATGGCTGAGGGCGCGCTCAGCCAAGACGAGGCCGTCACCATGTTCAACGTCGTGCGCTATGTGAAGGCGCGCGAGACCTACGATCCCAAGGCCCTGAAAGACAATTTCGATCTCGCGCAGCTGCTCTCAACCGGCGACGCCGCCCGCGATCTCACCGATATTTTCAGCCCGGCCAATCCGAAGAACCCGGTCAAACTCCTCGGCGCGACCACGGAGGTCGCCGTCTCCGTCAAATCAGTGACGTTCCCAAACCAACGCACGGCGCTGGTGCGCTTCGGCACGGATGAAAAATCCGCCTCCAACATCGTCCATCGCGACTGGGTCGCGCTGGTGCGCTTCCGCTATTCCGGATCGCCAATGTCGAACCAGATGCGTTTCGACAATCCGCTCGGCTTCCAGACGACCGAATACCGCCGCGACCAGGAAACGGTACCCACCACAACGGGAGCCGAGAAGTGACCCGACGTCTCGGCTTCCCCCTCCTTCTCGGCTTCCTCGCGATCGGCGCTCCAAGCCTCGCGCAGGCAGAGGAGTCGCCCTGGGCTGGGCGCTATGACGCCAGGGTGCGGGAGGTCAGCTTCCGCCCCGACGAGGTCGTCGCCATCAACGGCTCCTATGGCGTCTCGACGATGATTGTGCTGGGCGAGGACGAAAAGATCGAAACCCTCGCGCTCGGCGACTCGGTCGCCTGGAAGGTTGAGCCCAACAAGCGCGGCAACATCATCTTCGTCAAGCCGGTCGAGAAGAACGCCTTTTCCAATTTGAATGTCGTCACATCAAAGCGCATCTATTCCTTCCTTCTGCGGGCGGATTTCCGGCAGGGAAGGGCGCAAGTGTTCAAGGTGCGCTTTCGCTTCCCCGATGACGAGGCCGACGCCAGGCTCATCGCCCTCGCCAAGGAACGCGCAAGCTATCCCAACACCAAGAATTTCAACGTCGCCAACGCCAATAGCGATTACGCCTATAAGGGCTCCTCGCTCTCGAAGCCGACCGCGGTCTTCGACGACGGCGTCAAAACCTGGTTTCGATTTGCGCCCGATCAGGAGACGCCGGCGATCTTCGTCGTCGACCGCGACCGCAAGGAGAGCGTCGTCAATTTCCACAAAGAAGGTCCCTACATCATCGTCGACAAGGTCAATTTCCAATGGACGCTGCGCAACGGCGCGGAAGCGACCTGCGTCTTCAATCGGCGGCTGAACAATCTCCATGAGCCTGACGGTCTCGAGCCCTATGCGCCGGAGCGCGTGGGCTCGGCCGGCTTTCAATTTTGGTAAGGAGCGAACATGCCGTCTCCCGAACATTATCGTTCGCTCGAGCTCGAAGACGCGGCGAGAAGCGCGGTCCAGCGTTCGTCGCACGTCATGGGGAAATTCATCAAAATCGGCGTCCCCAGCGTCGCGGCGCTCTTCGTCGGCTGGATGGTTTACGCCTCCCAGCATAAGGAGACGCGGCCGATGACCGCGCCGGAGAAAGAGGAATTCCACACCACCGCTTTTCCGGCGCCCGCGATCGACCAGCGCCCGAATCTGGATCTCGGCAAGATGACGGCCCCGCCGCCGCCCCCAGCCGCCGAGGTTCCCCCGCCGCCGGTCGCCCCTCCCACGCCTCTTGTCGCGCCGCCGGCCTTCGAGACGGAGAGCGAAGCGAAAGTCGACGACGCCGAGGCCCGGCGTCTCGCCACGGAAGAGGAGCGGCGGCGATGGGAGCGGCTGCGCGCGCCCCAGCTCGTCGCGGATGGCGCCCTCGGCGCGGCGGCAGGGAACAATGAGCAGGCAGCGGGCAGCGCCTCGGAAATCGCCGACGACGATCCCAACCGGCGCTTTCTCGCCCGCGCCGGCTTGGCCGGCGTCGAGCGGTCCATCGCGACGAAAAATGAGCGGATTGACGCCCTCGTGCCGCAAGGCACGATGGTCCGCGGCGAGCTGCTGACCGCGATCCAGAGCGATCTCCCGGGATCCGTGAAAGCGATCACCCGCGAAGACGTCTGGTCCTTCGACGGCCGCCGTGTCCTCATCCCCTCAGGATCGACCCTGATCGGCGAATATCGCTCCGGGCTCGCCCGCGGGCAGACAAGGGTTTTCGTGGTCTGGACGCGACTCTTGCGCCCCGACGGCGTCTCCGTTCAGCTGGGCTCCCCGGGGACCGACGACCTTGGCCGCGCGGGTAACTCCGGCTACCTCGATAATCACTATGTCGAGCGTTTCGGAGCGGCAGTGGCGCTCAGCGTCATCGGCGGCGTCTCGCAATTCGTCGCGACGCTTGGCCAGAACGTCAACAGCTACCAGCAACAAAGCCAATATGTGCTCGATCCCCTCACCGGCCAGCTTACCGCGGTCACGACGCTGCCCAACCAAAATCTGATCAACGCCCGGCAGATCGGCGCGCAGCAGATTTCGCAATCCTTGACCCGGCTCTCGCAGGAAGCGCTGCGGGATTCGATCAACATCCCGCCGACCGTCTACGTCGACCAGGGCGCGCGCATCGTCGTCTTCATCAAGAAGGATCTCGACTTCTCTTTATTTTATCCCGACCCCGTCAAAGAGGAATTCAGGGAGCTGCGCCGTGAAGCCAAGGCTCGTCGATAAGGACGCCAACGCCCATACGGTCTTCCTCGAGGACGCGCTCGGGCCGCTGCGGCAGTGGCTGAATGACGAGACCGTCGTCGAAATCGTCGCAAACGGCCCGGGCGAGCTCTTCGTCGAGATTATGGGCGAGTCGGCAATGCGGCGCCTCGAGGCGCCCGCGGTCACGAGCGATTGGATCCGGCATCTCTGCGAGCGCGTCGCGGGCTTTTCGCACCAAAGCGTCAACAGCGAGCATCCCCTGCTCTCGGCCGCGCTCGCCACCGGCGAACGCTTTCAAGGGGTCCTGCCGCCGGCGACGACCAACGGCGGAGCCTTTGCGATCCGCAAGCAGGTGATCAAGGAGCTCGCGCTCGAGGATTATCGCCGCATGGGCTCCTTCGAGCGAGTCAAGGTGTCCGCCGGCGATGAACTGTCCGAGGTCGACCGCGCGCTCTGCGAGCATTTGGACGCCGGGCGGATCGAGGCCTTTATCCGGCTCGCTGTCTGTAATCGCTATTCCATCTTGCTTTCCGGCGGCACTTCATCTGGCAAAACCACCTTCCTCAACGCCATTTTGAAGGAGGCGCCGATCGAGGAGCGGATCGTCACGATCGAAGACACCCGTGAGGTGAAGCCGCTGCAGAAAAATTTCCTGCCGCTGGTCGCCTCCAAGGGCGACCAGGGTCAGGCGCGGGTGACGATCGAGAGCCTCCTCCAGGCCGCCATGCGCCTGCGCCCGGACCGGATTTTTCTCGGCGAGATACGGGGGTCCGAGGCCTATTCCTTCCTGCGGGCGGTTAATACCGGCCATCCGGGTTCGATCACGACCATTCACGCCGACAGTCCCGCGGGCGCCTTCGAGCAGCTCGCGTTGATGGTCATGCAGAGCGGGCTCGGCCTGCGTAAGGACGAGATCATCTCCTATGTGAAGACCGTCCTGCCGATCGTGATCCAGCAGAACCGGCTGGGCGGCTGGCGTGGGACGTCTGAGATCTATTTCTCTCGTATGGCGGCCTGGAAACAGGACGGCACCGTGCGGTCGCGCTGAAAGATCGGCCGCCGATGATGTGGGAACATTTCGAGCGGCTGGTCATCGGGCTTTTTTCTCTCATTGCCGCGGC
>JBIIJP010000026.1:0-25369 GCA_044233645.1 Methylocystis sp.
CGACGCCGTTGTCGGCCATGAGGCGCTGGAACGGCTCACTGGTATATTGACTGCCGCGATCGGAATGATGCAACAGCGCATCAGGCTTCCCGCGCCGCCAGATGGCCATCATCAGCGCATCCGTGACGAGTTGTGACGTCATTTCCGCCTTCATCGACCAGCCGACCACACGACGCGAGAAGAGATCGATGACGGCAGCAACGTAGAGCCATCCTTCGGCCGTCCAGATATAGGTGAAGTCGGCGATCCATTTGCGGTTCGGCTGATCGGCCGAAAACTGACGGTCGAGAACATTCGGCGCGATGGCCGCCGTTGATCGCTCGCCGTGATCACTGGGGAGCGCCCGCCGCCGTGGCCGCGCCCGAAGGGCATTGGCGCGCATAAGCCGCTCGATCCTGTGCAGGCCGCACGACGCCCCCGTTTCCAATACGTCCCGCCAGACCCGGCGGGCGCCATAAGTGCGGCTGCTCGTCGTGAAGCTTGACCGGATCAACGGCATGAGAGCCTCGTCGGTTCGGGCGCGTTCGCTCGGCCCGCGTCCAAGCCAGGCATGGAATCCGGAACGAGAGACGCCCAGCGCTTCGCAGAGCCATGCCACCGGCCAGACGTTCCGGCGCTTCTCGATGAAGCCGAACTTCATATCGACTCCCTCGCGAAGTAGGCTGCGGCCTTTTTTAGGATATCGCGCTCCGCTTTGAGTTTTGTGACCTCGCGTCGCAGGCGGTCAATCTCAAGTTGCTCCGGCTTTTGTTTCCCGTGGCCAGGGAAGGCATGCTCCGGATCGGAACCGATCTCCTTCACCCACTTGCGAAGAACATTCTCATGAACGTCCAGATCCCGGCCTGCCTGCGCAACCGATACACCCCGCTCCCTCACAAGCCGAACCGCTTCGACCTTGAACTCTCGACTGAACTTACGCCTCTGCATGACACGCCTCCGGTTGCATGAAACACCTTTTCTTGGTGTCCATCAAACCGGCAGCAGGCCATAGCCCGGGTTTCTGTATGAGTGTGCTATTGTGAACTATAAGCCGCAGTGGTAAGTGTGAAAGATGATGTTTGGATTTGCTATCCTTGGCTGTGGGCGTATCGCGAAAAGGCACGCGGAAATTCTTTCAAGCGGAGTCCTACCGGGTGCCACGCTAGTAGCCGTTTCTGATATAGACTCGGAACTCGCCGGAAGATTTGGCTCGAATTTCGGGGTTCCGGCAGCTCCAAATCTTGAAGCGCTCCTTTCCATGGACTCTGTCCATGTTGTCTCGATTCTAACACCGAGCGGCCTCCACGCAGAGCATGCCATCGCTGTCGCCAGGGCAGGCAAGCATGTCCTGGTTGAAAAGCCTATGGCGCTTCGTCTTGAGGAAGCCGATGCTATGATACGAGCGTGCGACGAAGCGGGGGTAAAGTTGTTTGTCGTCAAGCAGAACCGCTTTAATGTACCCGTACAAGCAGCGCGGCGCGCGCTCGACGAGGGCCGTTTCGGGCGCCTTGTTCTGGGGACTATCCGCGTCCGCTGGTGTCGAGAGCAGGGATATTATGATCAGGCTTCTTGGCGCGGTACATGGAAACTAGATGGCGGAGTGCTCTCGAATCAGGCGAGTCATCACGTAGATATGCTTGAATGGTTCATGGGCGACGTGATCAGCGTGCATGCCCGCGCTGCGACGCAACTTGTCAATATCGAGGCCGAGGATACAGCTGTCGCAACCCTTCTTTTCCGGAATGGCGCACTCGGTGTGATCGAAGCGACGACGGCGACGCGCCCCAAGGATGTAGAGGGTTCTCTCTCGATTTTAGGAGAGCAGGGCATGGTCGAAATTGGTGGCTTCGCGATGAATGAAATCACCCAGTGGATGTTTCGCGAAGCGCGCGACTCTGACCATGAAGTGCGTGAGCGCTTTTCCGTCAATCCGCCGAACGTCTATGGGTTCGGCCACCAAGCATATTACGCGCATGTGGTCGAATGCCTCAGGAGCGGACGAGCCGCTCTTGTAGATGGTCTGCAGGGTCGCAAGAGCCTTGAGCTCATCACCGCGCTTTATGAGTCAATTGAGACCGGCGATCCGGTCAATCTTCGCTTCCAGCCGAATATGAGTCGGCTTGGGCGCAGGGGTGTGTGATATTGACCGCCCCGATCCGACTTTCTTCCGGCATCATAGATGTTCGTTTTGGTAACAGCGTAAAAGTCGTTGAGCCAGTCAATTTGTATGGTTGCGAAATCGGCGACGGCTGCTTTATTGGTCCCTTCGTCGAGATCCAGCGCAACGTTAAGATAGGCGCCAGAACCAAAGTGCAATCGCATAGTTTTCTGTGCGAATTCGTCGAGGTCGGAGACGACTGCTTCATCGGTCATGGCGTTATGTTCATCAATGACCTTTTTTCAAACGGGGGACCTGCTGGCGGATGCAAAGAGCTGTGGAGGGCGACGCGGATTGGAAGCCTTGTGTCCATCGGTTCCAACGCTACAATTCTGCCGGTCTCGATATGCGACAAGACAGTGATCGGCGCCGGGGCGGTCGTGACCCGCGACATCGGTCAACCAGGAGTTTACACGGGCAATCCTGCCCGGATGATTCGGGCTCTTGAATAAGAATAGTTTGCCCAATGACTCTAATAAGTCCGACAAGAAGGAAGTAATGATTTCGGTCCCTTTCGCCGATCTAAAGGCACAGTATCTTTCGATCAAACCGGAGATTGATAGCGCTATCGCCTCGGTAATCGACAGTTCCGCCTTCATCCGCGGTCCGCATGTCGACGCCTTCGAGTCGGCCTATGCCAAGGCGTTGGGCGTCGAGCATTGCGTCTCTTGCGCCAATGGCACGGACGCGCTGTATATCTCCATGCATGCGCTCGGCGTGAAGCCGGGCGACGAGATCATCACCACCGCCATGTCGTGGATCTCCACTTCGGAGACCATCACCCAGGCGGGCGCCAAGGTGGTGTTCTGCGATATCGATCCGATGACCTACACCATTGATGCGGCGAAGCTAGAAGCGCTCGTGTCGCCGCGCACCGTCGGCGTCATTCCCGTGCATCTTTATGGTCAGCCCGCGGACATGGACGTAGTGATGGCGGTCGCCGAAAAGCATAAGCTGTGGGTGATCGAGGATTGTGCGCAGGGCCACCTCGCGACCTACAAGGGCCGTAAGGTCGGAACCTTCGGTATCGCGGCGACATTTTCCTTTTATCCGGGCAAGAATCTCGGCGCTATGGGAGACGCTGGCGCAATCGTCACACCCGACGGCGCACTGGCGAGCCGCATGGCGATGTTCGCGCGTCACGGCGGACTCGTGAAAGGCGATCATCTGATTGAGGGCATCAACAGTCGCCTCGATGGCCTCCAGGCGGCGATCCTCTCGGTGAAGCTGCAGCATCTTCCAGCTTGGACCGAGGGGCGCCAACGCGTAGCGGCGCGATACGAGCAGTTGCTCGGTCCGGTCTCGGGCGTCGCGACCCCGCAGACAGCGGAAGACCGCATGCATGTCTGGCACCTCTATGTTGTGCAGGTCGACGATCGCGACGGTCTCGCCCTCTTCCTTAAAGCGCGTGGGGTGCAAAGTCAGATCAATTACCCGCGCGCGCTGCCATTCCTCCCTTGTTATGCTCGGTATCAGCATCGTCCCGAAGACTTCCCGGTAGCTTACGCGATGCAGTCGCGAATACTGTCGCTACCGATCTTCCCCGAGATATCCGACGCTCAGCTCAAGCATGTAGCGGAGTCTGTTACCGAGTTCCTAGACAAGCAATGATCTCTGAGACAAACCAGAAACTTTATGGCTATCCCGACATGGGACGCACCGGGCTCGGGCACAGCCTGCTGGCCTGGGCGCGTTGTGCTGTCTGGTGTCGCGATACGGGGGCGATAATGCTCGCGCCGCGCTGGCTCAGGGTGCGCGTCGGCCCGTATTTGCGCGGTGAGCGCGATAAGCGCGACTATTTCAAGCTCTTTCAGAAGGGCGACTATCTCCACGAGCCGCAGCGCGGATGGTTACTGCTGACCGCCGACAAACTCTACGCGGAACTCGATCTGCCGGCGGCCAAGACCAAATTCAGACATAACACGGTCGTGGTATTCCGCAATGCGATGTCGAACAACGAGAAAAAAATGTTCCATTTCGTCGAGAAGGACGGCCGTTTCCTGCGCGACGAATTTTTGAAGATGGTGCGGCCGGAATTCATCCCCGCGCCCGCCGCAGAACCCTTCATCGCAGCACATGTCCGCATGGGCGATTTCAGGCTCGCGAATATTGACGATCTAAAGGCGGGAGTCACGAATTCGCGCCTTCCCGTCGAGTGGTACGCCGATGTCGCGTGTCGGTTGCGAAGTCAACTCGGGCGGGAGGCGCCTCTAGTCGTGATCTCCGACGGCCCGGACGACGCTCTCGCGCCGCTGCTGTCCCTGCCCAACGCCCGACGTACGCCCAAGCAGGAATCGGTCGCCGACATGCTGACCATCTCTCAGGCGAGCGCGCTGATTGCTTCCTATTCGGGCTTCAGCCATTGGGGCGCAGTGTTCGGCGAGGTCCCGCGCATCACTTTCCCGTCGCAAGTCTCGGTGAAATTGCCGCAGCCGGATGTCGAGTGCGATTTCGGTCAAAGTCTGCCCGATGATTTTATCGAGGCCGTCTATTCGCGGCTTACGGGCGCCCAAGGCTGAATGCTTAAGAACTCGCTCATCGCGCTGCAAGGAACTGTGATAGCGCAGGGCATTGGTTTTCTCTTTATGCCAGCGCTCAGCAGGCTCTATACGCCTGCGGCCTTCGGAGCGCTCATGATTTATATGTCCATACTCAACCCGGCCCTAGTTGTGACCGCTTTGCGTTATGAAATGGCGTTGCTCACAGCCGAAAAGGGACGAGAACTATCGGCGGTCACCCAGCTTTGCGCCGGGTTGAACATCTTATCGGGAGCGGTGGCCATGGGCCTATGCGGCGCCATCCAGTTGTGGAGGCCGGGGCTTCTGGGCTTTTCTCCTCTGACGGTAGCTCTGCTCTCCCTCGGGGTTCTCGGCGGAGGATTGAATCAGACCCTGAATTATGTCGTGATCCGCGAAAAGGACCTGCGTCTGAATGCGTTTTCGAAGGTTTTCCAAATCGGAACCTATTGTCTTCTTGGCACCTTGGGGGCGCTTTTCGGGGCTACGCAGACCGGACTGATCGGCGCAGACGTAGCAGGGAGGTTCATCGCCGCAGGACTCATCGTCGTCGGGCTCATACCCATGGGATGGTCAGCGTTTTCGCGGTTCTCGATCCGGGAAATCTGGAGTGCGGCAGTCAAATTTCGCCGATTTCCGCTCTATTCGATGACGGGCGGTTTGATAAGCGCCGCGATGGGATCAGTTGTTCCGGTGTTCATTGCCGCGACATTCGGCGCTGCGGTCATGGGACAATATGCGCTGGTCGAGCGTGTGATCTTGGCGCCAGCTGCGATTGTCGGCGCTTCGGTGGCACAATCATTCACAGTGCAACTATCCTCCCTGGTCGTTGCCGGAGAAGACGCTCTGCCGACGTTCTGGAAAGTGGTCGCCATAATGGGTGCGATTGGGTTGGCACCCGGCATTCTTCTCTTTTTTTTCAGCCCATGGGCGTTCACGCTCGTGTTCGGCTCGCAATGGGCGCTTGCTGGCGATATGGCCTCAGTCGTCGCAATATTATTTGTGACGACATTTGCTGTGATGCCAGTCAATATGACCTTACTTTTGATCCAAAAACAACGGCAGCAGCTAACATGGGAGATATCTAGGTTTCTGCTCGTCTTTGTCATCTGGTTCGTCATGGCAAAAATGGCCGTTGCCCCCCTAGCTGCGCTTAAAATTCATGTCGGCGCACTCGTAGTCATGAATGGCGTTTTTCTGGTATTGGCGCATCAGGGGCTGTATGCATCCCGCGCGCGGAAGTGTGGGGACTTCGAAGATAAGAAGGAGTCAGAAACCTAGCTGAAAAATAGAATCTGTCGTCAATTGAGACCGAAGGATGTAACCCTTACGAGAACGCGTTACGCGACCGGGATGCGGCTGCTGTTACGTCTTGCGCATCGCCTGAAGTTCGAACAGACCAGTCAGGGAGATTATTATGTCGCTGCAACAAACAGCGTGGTATCGAATGTTTCGAAAAACATGGTTTTTCCATGATGTTATGCGGCCGGTCTATTCGCGGCGGATTTTGGTCAAGTGGTGGCGAGCGGGACGACCGAGCCCACCGCCGCATGAGGTAAAGCTCTGGTCGATTCTTTATCTCGCCGACCGCATCAATGCGCGCAACCTCGTCGAAACGGGCGCTTATCTCGGCGATACTATTCGGGCTCTTCGCGGGCGGTTTGACAAGATCCTTTCGATTGAAATCGTACCGGAACTAGCTTATCCTCTTCAAGCGGAGTTTGCCGCCGACAAATCAATCGAGATAGTAATTGGGGACAGCGGCGTCGAGATTAAGCGGCTTTTGCCGACGCTCGACGGACCGTCGGTCTTCTGGTTGGACGCCCATTACAGCGGCGGCCCCACAGCTGGTGACGGGTATGTGCCAATCTTCGAGGAGATCGAGGCTATCGCGGCCGCCGGAGACTGCGCTCATGCAATTATCGTCGACGACATGAAGGACTTTCTGGGCGTTGATGGGTATCCAACCGAAAATCAGCTCAAAGAAAAGCTCAGATCTCTGGGTTATGACGTTGCATCATTCAATAATATATTACATGCATTAAGGGCGTAAATTCCTCTCTTTGTGTTTTCGAGCAATACAATGAGGATTATAATCATTTGACAAATGTCATTACCATTGTCGATTATGGTGTCGGGAATATTGGCTCGCTCGTCAATATGTTGGAATTCCTAGGAATTAATGTAGAGATTAGCTCCTGTCCAACTGAAATCAATTTGGCTGAAAAGATTATTCTTCCAGGGGTCGGCGCGTTTGACACTGCCATGACCTCTCTCGAGAGCAGGAAACTCATCCACCCGCTTAATCAAGCGGTTTTAGAGCGCAAGACGCCGGTTCTGGGTATTTGTCTAGGTATGCAGCTGCTGGCAAGAAAAAGCGAGGAAGGCATACTTCCCGGCCTTGGCTGGATCGACGGCGTTGTTAAACGCATTGATCCCGGCGGGGATGCCATGCTCAAAATCCCGCACGTCGGATGGGCGTATACGGAGCCGAGAGCAATGGTTGGTATCTTTAAGGGCTTCACCGTCCAACCACGTTTTTATCACGTGCACTCTTTCCACCTGATTTGCAATAATGAAAGCGATGTATCAGCGAGAATTTTCTATGGCTCTTCGCTCTGCGTGGCGGTGTCAAGGGGTAATGTTCACGGCGTCCAATTCCACCCGGAAAAAAGTCACAAATTTGGAATGAAGATTTTGAAGAATTTTGCTGAGATAACACCTTGAGGCCAAGGATCATCCCAGTACTCCAACTTGACCGAACCCGACGTCTGGTCAAAACCGTCCGCTTCGGCGAACGCACCTATATTGGCGATCCGTTCAATGTCATCCGCCTCTTCAACGAGAAGGAAGTGGATGAGATTGTAGTCCTCGATATTGATGCGACGATCGACGGACGCAAGCCTGATCCTGGCTTTATTCGGGAGCTTGCGACGGAATGCTTCATGCCACTGTCGTATGGCGGCGGTCTTTCCGACTCAGCCGACTGCTATGAGTTAGGCCGCATCGGCGTCGAAAAATTTGTGATTGGGTCCGCTGTCCAGAATCTGAATTTCATATCGGCCCTGGCTCGGTCCTTCGGCGCTCAGGCGGTCATCGGCTGCATCGACGTTGGGCAGGACGGCGCCTGCTGCATCCGTTCCGGCCACATGCAAATTTCGAGGTCGCCGCTTGAGCTTGCGCAGCGGCTGCAGAACGCAGGCTGTGGTGAAATCATACTGCAATCAATCGATCGTGATGGTACGCGCGCTGGATATGATCTCGACCTGATTCGTAGTGTATCGTCAGCACTTAACGTGCCTCTCATCGCGCTTGGCGGGGCCGGCGAATATGAGCACCTTGCGACCGCACTCGCCGCGGGTGCATCGGCCGCGGCTTCTGGCAGCGCGTTCATCTTCATCGGAAGACTACGCGCCGTTCTAGTCACCTATCCGCCGCCGACCTTTATTGACGGTCTGGCGTTGAGGTTGGACCAAGGCTCATGAAAAAAACGACGCGAACATGCTCATATTGCGTCATGGACGACAGCATCGCACCGATCCATTTTGACGCTGACGGTCGCTGCGTCTGTTGTCGAAGCGCCGCAGCGCGAATGCCTTTCGAATATTTTCCGAATGCGGAAGGAGAGCGCCGCCTCGCCGCTCTCGTTTCGCGCTTAAAGGAGGAGGGACGCGGCCGTTCCTATGATTGTCTTATCGGGCTCAGCGGCGGCATCGACAGCGCCTATCTCGCGCATGTCCTCATTACGCGCTTCGGCCTGCGTGTGCTGGCTGTGCATGTCGATGGCGGATGGAATTCTGAGGCCGCGGTCCACAATATTGAGACTATCTGCCGGGCGCTCGACATCGACTTATACACCTATGTCGTTGAATGGAATGAGATGCGGGATGTACAGCTCGCTTTCCTGCGCTCTGGCGTGCTCAATCAGGACATGCCGCAGGATCATGCATTCTTTGCAACGCTCTATCGCGTCGCGCGAGAACGTGGAATCCGCTCCTTCCTTTCAGGCGTAAATTTTGCGACCGAATGCGTCGGTCAATCGAGTGCGGGCTATCCCTCGATCGATGGACGGCATGTGCGCAGCATCCATGCCAAATTCGGTCAAGGACAGCTTTCTAGTTATCCCATTATGACATTGGCGAGCTATTTGTGGACGACGCGCATCTTACAGACACCAGTTATATATCGTCCACTCGACTTGATCAGCTATGATAAGTCGCATGCAAAGGCGACGCTCAGACGTCTCTATCAATGGAAAGATTATGGAGGGAAGCATTCCGAATCGCGCTTCACAAAATTCTATCAAGAAATTTATCTTCTCAGAAAAACAGGCTTCGATAAACGGCGACTACATCTTTCCAGCCTCATTGTGTCGGGGCAGTTAACGCGTCACGAAGCGCTGGCCGAGTTAGATCTGCCGCTGGTCAATCCAAACCGTGAGAAATTTGACCTTATTTTCGTCGCAAAAAAGCTTGGAATCAGTGTATACGAATTGGAAGAACTCATTGAACGCCCCTTAGTTTCGCATAATATCGCCGATGGTGATAGCAAGATTTTCGCCGTCTTAGCACGGGCACGCGCGGGCGTAAGAAAAATCGCGAGCATGATGTGATCCGTTTAGAAGTGAATAAAAGTCCGACTTCCACAAACGAGCAAGGGGGTCGTTTTGTCTCCCATCTGAGGATGTCCGGGAGAAAAACGCGATCTGCAAACTCGGGCATCATTATATTCTTCGGTTGTCTCGCCAGTTTGCTTCTCATCTACGGTCACGAAATATTCGTCAATCCCGTGTATGGTTACCTAGGGTTGCCTTATGTTCCCCTGGATATCGGGGGCTATCTTCAGCTCATGACAATCGTGGCGCTGCCTGGTTTTTTATTGCCGAGAGCATTAATTCGCGTTTCAAGTCTGGTGATCTGGATCATCTACTATTTTTGTTTCATCCCAGTCGTCACGATGGTGGCGATTACAGGTCTGCTCTCGACGGACAAAGTAGCTCTGTTGCAGTTTTCGGTGGTTGTGGGCTTCGTCGCCATCGTCCTGATACCGAAGATTCCTCTGCGGCCGATCGCCGTTTCTCCGTATCCTCCTCATCGGTTCTGGCTTCTTTTGGTGGGGCTCTTTGGTCTCCTCAATGTCTGGATCATTGTGCAGAACGCGTCCGTGATGACGCTTGTCAGTGTTGGGGACACCTACACGCAGCGTTTCGCGGGATCGGAAACGGTCGGCTTGAGCGCTTACGCGATGGGGATTACGTCGGGCTCCATAAATCCATTCTTGATGGCTTATGGGTTACTCAACAGGAAGTGGCGATTCTTGCTGATGGGGATGCTCGGGCAACTCGTCATCTATTCTGTCATGGCGCAAAAATTCGTGATGCTGTCCGTCCTATACATCCCAGGCTTCTACTTACTCATGGGCGGGAGTAAAAATGTCGCGACGCCGCTATCAGTCCCAATGTGGAGAATTGGCGTGCTTATAAACATATTGCTTGTCCTTTCTCTGGTAATAGCGGAGTCAATTCAGGTCCGAGACAACAGTGGGGCGTTGGATGTCATTTGCGATATTATTTTGATGCGCCTCTTCGTTCTGCCTGGCGCTCTTGTCGCTCAATATGCCCTGTTCTTTGATAACAATCCGGTCACGTATTCAACTCATATAGGTGTGCTGAAATTCTTCTTCGAATCTCCCTATCTGCGTGAAGTTAGTCTAGAGATCGGGTCGTTTCTTGCACATGGCGGGCAAGGCATGAACGCCAACTCGAATTTTTTCGGATATGATGGTGTTGCGTCCTTCGGTCTTGTCTTTGGCCCGGCCTTGGCTGGCATATTCGTCGGAGCGATCCTCCTTGTTCTTGATCTATTAGCTGGAACGGAGCAGCCGACCTTGATGGCCCTTACCGCCACTTGTTTCGCCTACACTTTGTGTGAATCCTCGGCTTTCACTACACTGGTCACAGGTGGCGGTTTTGTTTTCTTCCTACTCGCCTATCTGTATCGGGCGACGTTGTTGATGGCGCCGGATGTCACGACATCTCCGCCTCAGCATCGATTGGGGGGAGGCTGGTATAGCGCATGAATATTTAAATTAGCGACGCCGTCACAGACATGGCGGACCGGAAATTCGAAGGGTTGTAGAAACAGCCATGCGTCTTTTTCAGAACTCCGGCGTGATGCGAAGCTATGCGCTGCGTCTGGGCGCCCATACGAAGGGCGCGACGTCCTTCCAGGATTATATAGACATTTTCCTGAACGATCGCTATGGGGCGCCACATTTTCTCTCGCCTATTCTTGATCGTAATCGGAGCGCCTTCTTCACCAATGGCGATGATGAATATTTGCAGCGCGTATGGGCTCGCGAAAATGGAATAAAGAGGGGCACGGCGCTTGATGAAATTTTGCTCGCCCAGATCGAGGCGCATCGCACGGATGTATTTTATAACATGGATCCCATGCGCTACCCGAGTAACTTTCTGTCCCGGCTGCCGGGCTGTGTGAAGCGAAAGATCGCTTGGCGTGCAGCTCCTTCCGGCAAAGTTGATTTTGGCGCCTATGACCTTCTCGTGTGCAATTTCCCATCCATACTTGCAGATTACCGCTCAAAAGGCTGGCGCGCGGAATATTTTTTTCCTGCGCATGATCCTGAAATGGATGCATATGCGGAGAGGCGCGAGCGTCCGATAGACGTGCTGTTCGTTGGCGGCTACTCCCAGCACCACAGCAATCGCGTGGCATTGCTGGACGCGGTCGCTCGGAGCAGGAGCAAATTCTCCATTGTCTATCACTTGGACCGATCTCGGCTCACTGCGCTTGCCGAAACACCCCTTGGTCTTATCGGTCCCTTGGCGCGTTACAGGCGGCCCGCGGATATCCGCGCGGTTAGTCGTCCCGCAATATTTGGACGGGAGCTCTATGCCGCGATATCCAGCGCGAAAATCGTTCTGAATGGCGCCGTTGATATGGCGGGAGGAGACAGGGGAAATATGCGTTGTTGGGAGGCGACGGGATGTGGCGCTACGCTCTTGTCTGATGAGGGAATTTATCCGGCGGGCTTCGAGACCGGCGTCAACATGTTGAATTACGGCTCACCGGACGAGGCGGTCGCAATCATCGAAAACTTGCTAGCCGAGCCCAAAAAGCGAATGAAAGTTGCTGAGGCCGGGAATGCAATGATACGGAGCAAATATTCGAAAGCGCGTCAGTTAGAGGCGTTTCTCGCTCTCATTTGAAAAACAGGCAAGATGAAGATGGCAGTCGACACGCTGGCGGCGAAATTGCGGATTGTAAACTGCTGATGTCAATATGGGTCACTGGAGCGCGAGGAGCCATCGGACGACATGTCGTTCGTGAGGCATTGAGCCGCGGGGCGAAAGTTGCTGGTATTGGACATGGCGCTTGGGAGGTGGGAGGCGATCTTCCCGAGATTGGACGCTGGATCAATGGAGGGATAGACGCGGATAATTTGACCGCCTTGGCCAAGGCGTTCGGACAGCCCGCCAGCATCATTCATCTTGCCGGCGGATCCTTGGTCAGCGCGTCGATATTGCAACCTGGCGAAGATTTCCGCCGTTCGGTCGACACTGCCCAGCGCCTGCTCGATTGGACGAGATCGAACGCTGCCGACACCAGGATCGTCATTGCGTCGAGCGCTGCAGTCTATGGAGATGCTCATTCCGGCCCAATCCCGGAGTTCGCTGGTTACGCGCCGAAGTCCCCCTACGGCGCCCACAAGGCGATGGTGGAGTTGTTGACGATCTCTTATGCTAGGCAGTTTTCCCTTAACGTCTCCATCGTTCGTTTGTTCTCGGTTTACGGACCGGGGCTCCGCAAACAGCTCGTATGGGAGCTCGCTAATCGTGTCATGATGGGCGAGACGCGGCTTACCTTGGGGGGCGTAGGCGAAGAATTGCGAGATTTTCTCTATATCTCCGACGCCGCCGCGATGCTGCTTGACGCGAGTGAAGTCGCGAACAACGAAGCGCCTGTATTCAACGGTGCGAGTGGTGTGGCGCGCAAGATCCGAGATGTCGCCGCGGCGATCGCGCGAGGCGTCGAGGTGACCTTCTCGGGCCTTGTTCGCGCCGGCGATCCAGCCTCACTCGTCGCTGATGTCACGCGGGCGCGATCCGCAGGCTTCTGCGCAAAAACCGGATTTGAGGACGGCCTCAAAGAGACGCTTGCCTGGATTGCGGCGAATCGGGGCGATGGTTGGCGGGCGAGATGACGATACGGTTAGGCTTCCCGCTCCTTGGACGCGGCGGCTGGGCCGGCGGCTATGTCTATCTCGAAAACACACTGAAGCTCATCTGCTCGCGGCTCGCGGACGAGATCGAGCCATACGTGTTCCTGTCCCCTGCGGAGGGCGAGAGGCATCGTGCGGCGTTAGAGCCCCTTGTCGGCGGGAGAATCGTGGTCGATTCTGCCTTCGCGGCGTCGGGACGCGGCAGGAGCCTCGCGATGGCGCTGCTCACAGGGCGCGATCCCGCACTGAAAAGACTAATTGACACGCATGGGGTCGATGTCGTCTTCGAGAACGCCAGCTTCTTCGGCTGGCGCTTTGGCACGCCGGTCATTGCCTGGATGCCGGATTTTCAGCATCGCTACATGCCGGAAATGTTCACCAGGCTCGCATGGTGGCGCCGGGATATCGGCTTTCGTGTGCAGATCGCCGCCGGTCGCACGGTCATGCTGTCGAGCGACTCGGCGCGCAACGATCTCGAGCGTTTTTATCCTGCGGCGCGCGGACGAGGCCATGTGGTACGCTTCGCCATTCCGATCGACGTGTCGAAATATCTCGGCCGCGCCGAGGAGATGCGCGCGGTCTACGATCTTCCCGAACGCTGGTTTTTTCTTCCAAACCAGTTCTGGAAGCACAAGAATCACGCACTTGTGATCGATGCGCTGGCGCGCCTCAAGAGCGCGGGCGCGCTCGACGCCCTTCCGCCGATCATCCTCTCCGGCCGCGGTGAGGACCCGCGCTACCCGGATTACTATCCTTCTCTTCTGGCGAAGGTGGGCGTCGCCGGCGTCGGGAGTCATTTCCGTCACCTAGGACTAATTCCCCACGATCATGTTCTGGCGCTTGCGGGTTGCTGCGATTGGGTGATCAACCCCTCGCATTTCGAAGGCTGGTCGACGCCCATCGAGGAGGCGAAGGCGCTCGGCGCACCGCTGATCCTCTCAAGCATTCCCATTCATCGTGAGCAGGCGCCGCACGCTCGCTTCTTCGATCCGCTTTCGGTGGAAGAGTTCGCTATGACGCTGGCCGATTGCGCGCAGAATCCGCCGCCTCCGCGCGCGCCATTGGTGGAGCTTGAGGAAAATCAGAACGCCCGCCTCAACGCCCACGCCGCAGCTCTGTTGGCGACCACGCGCGCTGCTATGGGCAGGGGGAACAATCCGGCATGAGCGACGAGCGTTTTGGCAGCTGGGAAGACGCTGTCCGCTCGCTGATCGACGATCCGGCCCAGCGGGACCTTGTCGAGGCGAGCTATTACGATCAGCCACTAGCGGCAGCGGCAGCGCGCTATGCGGCGAGCCCGGAATGGGCTGAGGTTTCGGCCTTTGTCGGGTCGGCGCATGGCGTCGCCGTCGACATCGGCGCCGGCAATGGCGTCGTGTCCTATGCGCTGGCGCAGGACGGCTGGACGACAATCGCCATCGAACCCGATCCCTCAGAACTGGTGGGGGCCGGCGCCATCCGTCGGCTTTCGGAGGAGACTGGCGTCGCCATCGATGTGCGTAGCGGCGTCGGCGAGCACTTGCCGCTGGGCGATGGCGAGGCGGCCTTTGTCGTCGCGCGGCAGGTGCTGCATCATGCGCGCGATCTGCAGGCGTTCGCGCAGGAAATCGCCCGAGTTCTGGCGCCGGGCGGCGCGCTCGTCACGCTGCGCGACCATGTAGTAACCGGCCCCGAGCAGATGCAGGCATTTCTCGACAAGCATCCTCTGCATCGCTTCTATGGCGGTGAAAGCGCATTCACTACACGGCAATATCGCGACGCGCTGAAAGGCGCAGGCTTCATCATCGTGAGCGAGCTCGGTTCTTTCGATTCGGCCATCAATTACGCGCCCCATACTCGAGACACGCTGCGCGAGGCCATCGTCAATCAGATCGGCCCGCTCGGCTTCCTTGCCGACCAGCTGCTGCGAATACCGCTAATTTTCGACGTGGCTCTGCGCATGATGACGAAAATCGATAACCGGCCAGGCCGACTTGTCAGCTTTTACTGTCGAAAGGCGTGACGGATGATGACGACACTGAGGGCCGCGGTCGCGAGCACGCTTGCACGCCATCGGTTCAGGTGCGTAGGTGCTTCGATCAATGCGGCGCATGGTTCGCAGATCAGATCCTTTTCATTTTATCCGACCCGCAATAGCTCCTTCACCCTTGGAACTAATTCGATTTTTTCGGGCCGTTTATCAATGGAACGAGAAGGTGCGATCATTTGTATCGGCGAAAGGACATATGTCGGAAAAAGTCTTCTTGCTGCCTCTAGTTCTATCGAGATTGGCTCAGATGTTTTGATTTCTTGGGGCGTGACCATCATCGATCATCATTCTCATGCCATTGAATTTTCAAAACGAAACTCTGATGTCGTGGACTGGCTTGATGGAAAAAAGGATTGGACCCAAGTCTCTGTCAGACCCGTTCGCATTTGTGATAAGGTATGGATCGGCTTCGGCGCAGCTATTCTTCCAGGGGTCACCGTTGGACAGGGAGCCGTCGTTGGGGCCTGTTCGGTTGTTACCCGAGATGTGCCGGAATGGTGTGTTGTTGCGGGGAACCCTGCTCGCATACTCAGGAAGTTGGAGGACCGTGTTTACGGCAGTAAGATAACGACAACTTAATAAGGCTAATTAGCTGATTGGAAGGGTCAGCAATGCTTGGACAGCAGTACAAGAGACTTTATGATAGCTACTTGGATTCACGCACGAAGCGCAACGCGGTTTTGGGAATTTGTAAATATCTCCATCGGAGTTTTGTATCCGAGGCGTTTGCGTGGTCGAGTATTGAGGAGCCTTTCGATCTTTGCAAGCTCAGTATCGGTCACGGTTGAGAGACTACGGGATTTTGGAATGTATTGCCGAATGAGCCCATTCAGATTTTCGTTTGATCCCCGCTGCCAGCTTGAGTAAGGATCGGCAAAGTAAGTGGTTGATCCGAGGGCCTTATCGATTGCGGCATGATCGGCGAACTCCTTGCCATTGTCATAGGTCAGGGTCTGGACTCCGTTACATATGGGCTTGAGGCGCTTGATAATAGCCGCGGAGACGAGATCAGCGGTCTTCTTCTCGACCTTTGCCAAGACGGCATAGCCACTCTTACGTTCCACCAATGATACAATTGCATGCTTGTGGCGCTTGCCGATCAGCGTATCGCCCTCCCAGTGCCCGATCTGACGACGCTCTTCAACATGCCTTGGGCGCTCGCAAATCGGTCTTCGACCAGGGATTTGCCCACGTCGGTCGCGACCGCTTGCATACCGCTTACGGCGCTTCCTCTGGCATCTCAGGCTCTAGTAAAGATTGCCGCCCATCGCTTTATCAGCATAGACATGCCGGTAGATTGTCTCATGGCTCATCGAGACTTTCGATGTGATCTGTTCGGGGCTCCATTGCTCCTTCAGATAGAATTCAACAGAAAGCCAATCCGCATCTGTAATCTGTCGAGCATTACGGCTATTGAGCGCCCGATTTTCTGCCAGACGGCATGCTTGTCCCGGTCGATAACCTCGCAAAACCCGAATTGCGGCTGATCTATCGGCTGATCGTCGATTTATGCCGGCCGAGGTTTAGTGAAATCTGGGTCTGCGTCAGTCCCGCTTTTAACAATGCGGAAATCTGATATAGTTCTTCTTGGCTGAGATTGCGATAGGTCATTGTGTTTCTTCGACTGCCAGGTCAGGGGAACAGACACCTTACCGCTATCTCAGCTGCCTCAACAGGTTAAAGGAAGTTGCACTTCGAATTTGAATCCAAGCTACTATGATGATTCTCTCACAAAAAAGAGAGAGCTCTCGGCTATAGGCACTTTGCGGCACATCCGACAACTCCTTGGCGAGCAGCGCTTCCGCAACGTAGTCGACGTGGGAGCGGGGCAAGGAGCGCTTGCAGGGCTTATGAGCCGAGAAAGTTTTGCCGAAGAAATAATTGCTCTTGAAATATCGTCATCGGGCTTGGAACGAATTCAAGAACGCAATCAAGAAAACGTTAAGGCAGCAGCCTTTGACGGCTACAAGAGCGGGTTCGCCGACAAGGCTTTCGATCTGGCTTTATCTATCCAAGTGCTCGAACACGTGGAACATGAGCGCTTGTATCTTCAAGAAATTGCACGTATGTCTAAACAAGCTGTTATTGAAGTGCCACTTGATCTGACGGCCAACGCGCGAAAAGTGATGTCAATAACGGATCCTAATGGCCAAATCAATTTTTACCAACGAGAAAGCTTCGCAAATTTGCTTGCCACTACAGGTTTTTCTATCAAGGGCATGGCCGTTAATACTGTGACCTTTGATTTGGACCTATATTATGAGCGGACGAGTAAAAGGTTCATTCAAGAACTTCGTACGAAATGCAGCGCTTTCACTGAATGAGCGATTGGCCTGCAGGACCTTTGTTTATCTTTGCACTGCTTGGGTCGATTGCCCCTGAACGCAGAATCTGAAACCCGTTAATAAATTTCAGTCAATTACTCCTTGGAGCGCTATTGCTCCCTTGGGAGGAACTCTTCGAAAACTACTCCCGTTCCGTCGTTTATTATGACACTTGAATGATGGTTGGTCCTTTCAAATATGGAGCCGTCATTTTTCCCATGATAGCGAAGTATCGCATTAGGTGAATTGAATTCATTTCTACTATATCGGACCTGTATGCCATTGGTTTGAGCAAGGCCTTCACCCGGTCCGGAGAATTTGTTTTCAGAGATATTGGCTATAGTAAGATTAACTAGACGCAGACCGACATTAGTTATGGCCCCAGCTTCGCATGTATTTCCGCGAATCTCGAAATCGAAGAGACGCGCGTCCCCAGCCTGCTCAGTGATTACGCAGGAATGTGCCGCGCCGACGATAGTGTTCCGAACGATCTTAATGTCTTTCACATCTTTCGAACTGGCGATGATCTGGACGCCGGCTATATAGGGCGCGGCGCCTTGGATATCGATGCGGTTTCTCTCGAAAATCAACTTGTTTGCATTGACTGCGGCGATGCCCGCGCCGCCAGAGTTTTTGCGAGGCATCCGGATCGCATTGCCGATCACTACAGCGCCGCCTGGGCTCGAGGCGACATAGATCCCGGAGTAGCGGGTGATGTCGAAAATCCTGTTTTCGATGATCCTTACCGGCTTCATCCACTCTGCAATGCCATTGATGCCGACGCCGCCGGGCGTCAACGTCAGATTATTCGATTGCGCGGAGCAGTCAGAAATGCGGTTACGCGCAATGGTCACGCCGCCACCACCAACGACATAGATGCAGGCGCCCGACGAATTGCCGATCACCGAGCCTTCGATGTGCTCTATAGCGTTGTCCGTCACTTCTGAGAGATTGTCGGCTTCTGGATAGGGCACATAGATCACGACGCCATAGCCCGTGTGCCGACCAATGTGATTATTCCTCACGATGTTGCGACGCGGATTTGCGTGCTCGGCGTAGGGATTCATGATCGTGACACCATGCCATCCGCCACCAGAAAGTTCGCTATTTTCGACGATATTGTCGTTGGAGTTCAGCATGAGGGCGACATCGGACGGATTGCCCACCTCCTTTGGATCGTTTGGAGCCCAGTCATGGGCGTAAAGTTTTTCGATCCGGCAGTGGCTGGTGTCGGCGAGATAAACGCCAACGAAAGAAATGTTCGACATCTCCACGTTCGAGACGAGGCACTGATTGCTCGCATAGAGATTTATGCCGGACGGGTGCGGATTAGTCTTACTGCCGCCATGGTAGGTCTCCGAGTTCGTGATCTTGACATCGCGCACCGTGACGTTCGTGACGCCATAGCCTTGGAATTCGTCGATATCGGCCACAGCGCCGCGCACTACCGAGCCGTCCGCACCCCGGTAAACCACGTTGGAGCGCATCACGATCGGCGCGCCGATATTACAGGTCGCGTTGGCGGGAAAACGCACCTCGCCGCCGCCAACTTTGCCGATGGCTTCGGAGGCGGAGTTGATGGCGATGGCGTCGTCGGCAACGCCGTCGCAGCGCGCGCCGAAATCCTCGACGACGCGCACAACCCGCACAGCTTTATCCGGCTCAGCGGCAAGGGGCGCCACCGGCAGAACCGCCACCAAGAAAACCGCGACGGGGCACGAGAGCGAGTTCAACCCCCCGCCACCATGTCGCCAATGAGGCGGATATTCTTAGAGCAGTTGAGAAGCTCAATCAGCACGCTCAAACGCTCTCGCGCTTCGAGAGTGCCGCCACCGGCAAGGACAACCAAGGCCCCGCTGACGCTCTCGACGCGCTGCCCCAGCTTGAACGCGCTCCCCTCCAAACAGAGCGCTGCCGAGAGGGTGCGATGTTTCAAAAGGCCCGGCCGGTCTGTATTACGCACAACTTTCTTCACGCTGCTAGTCGGGAGGGTGGGGCGCCAGCGAAAATTTTCGGCATATTGCGCGAAGACATAGCTGGGAAATATCTGGCGCAACATTTTCTGCGACCGCTGTGCATTGGATACGCGCTTACGCATGAACGGTAAACAGGCGTCGACTTCCTGACGCGCCGGAGGATCGACGGTCAGCGCTCGCTGTGCGGATGCGTGTTCAATGCAATCCATGGTTTTTCCTTATCCTTTGTAATCGACAGGGCAAAGCTTCCTGTGCCATGACGTACGCGTGGTTATACTTTAACGCTTTCAAGCGCGACAGAAACATCTTGGCCGCGCCCGGGGGCATTTTGGCAAAGTCGAGCGCCAATTCATAAAGCTGCGGGAGGATCGACGCAGTGACCACCTATAATTGCCCCGTCTGCGTTCTCGGCGCCAATAGCCGGCTTGCACGCGCCTTCTCACGCCATGTCTCGGGCGTCCTTCCCTTGCGCAAGATAGCCCGCTCGGCTCCGCAAAGCGGCCCCGAGGAGGATGCGATCTACGGCGATTTCAGATCTTTGGGGCCAAAGGCCTTCGAGGGCTGCCGGACGGTGATCAATTTCGTCGGCGTCACGAGTGGTCCGCTCGACGAGGTTAATGTCGACATGCCCGCTGCGGCCGCAAGAGCCGCGCGCGAGGCTGGGATTTATCATTTTGTTCAGATTAGCTCGCTTTCGGTATACGGCGGGGCGGAGGAGATCAGCTTCGGCCTCGAGCCGGCTCCGGTCAGTCCCTATGGCGCGAGCAAGCTGCGCGCTGATCGGGCCCTGCTGGAGATCGCCGGCGGCGATCTCGGCCTCACTATCTTGCGCGCCCCGACCTTTTACGGTGCCGCCGGCGGCGGGGGAAAGATCGCGCTTCTGGCTCGTTTCATGGCGCGGGCAGGTTTCTTCTTGGCGCCCCGCCCGCTGCCTCGGCGCTCCGTGCTGCATGTCGAAAACGGGGCGGCGGCGCTTCTTCACATTGTTCGGGAAGGTCCGATGGGCCTGCGCTTCGCCGCCGATCACGAGCCTTTCGATCTCGCCGCGCTGGCGCGGGCGGTCGAAAGCGCGCACGGGCGCAAGGTGCGCCTCTTTAGTGTCCCGGCTGGCGTGCTCGCGCGCCTCAAGCGGCTCGCGCCGGGACTTTACGACAGTCTGTTCCGTTCCAGTCTGATCGTGCCGAACGATCTCATTACAAATGAAATTTCATTACCTGTCACCCTCGAGAATGGGCTAAAAGCACTCGTCGCCGATTTGGCGCTGAACGGGGCTGCCAAATGACGAATGTCGCCGCGATTATTGGGCGCGCCAATACGCTCTTCAGGGACGACGTTGGCGATCATGCGGGGGAAATAGACAGCGCCGTGCGCGGCGCTCGCGTGCTGGTGTTCGGCGGCGCCGGCTCCATCGGCAAGGAAGTCGTGCGGCAGTTCTTCCTGCGCAATCCTGCTGCGCTGCATGTGGTCGACATCAGTGAAAATAACCTCGTAGAACTCGTGCGCGATCTGCGCAGCTCCTCCGGATATATGGAGGGTGACACGCAGTTCCTGCCGCTCGACATGGGCGGCGCGGAGATCGCCGCATTTGTCGCCTCCCAGCCCGGCTACGATTACATCCTCAATCTCGCTGCAATGAAGCATGTGCGCTCTGAGAAAGACGAGTTCTCCCTGATGCGTATGGTGCGCACTAACATTCTCGAGACGCTTGACACCATGCGCTTCGCGAAGTCGAGGGTAACGAAGAAATTCTTCGCGGTCTCGACCGACAAGGCGAAGAACCCGGCCAATCTCATGGGCGCGACGAAGCGCATCATGGAGGACGTGCTCTTCAGTTCCGCAGGCGACCGCCCCGTGATATCGACCGCGCGCTTCGCCAATGTCGCCTTCTCTGATGGGAGTCTGCTTCACGGGTTCCGTCAGCGCCTCTTATTGCGTCAGCCGATCTCGGCGCCGCGTGATGTGAAGCGCTATTTCGTGACGGGCGAGGAGTCAGGCCTTTTGTGTCTGTTGTCGACGACGCTCGGCCAGGAGCGCGATATCTTCTTTCCCAATCTTGACGCCGGTCTCGATCTTCTGACCTTCTCCGAAATCGCCCGGCGCTTCCTTGAGACGTCAGGTTTCGAGCCCGTCGAAACGCAAAGCGAGGAGGAGGCCCGAGCGAAGGCGGCCGAACTCTTTCCGCAGCGCAAATGGCCATGCTATTTCTTCGACAGCGACACGTCGGGCGAGAAGCCCTTCGAGGAGTTCTACGCCGAAGACGACAAGGTCGACTGGAAGCGATTCCGTAATGTTGGCGTTATCGAAACGCCTGCCCTAACGGCGTCGGAACTGGAGCGGGTTGACAGGTTCCTTGGGTCGATCGGCGCGATGCGCGCTGCGGGTCAATGGAGCAAGCCACAACTCGTCGAAGCAATTGCTGCGGCCTGCCCTGGCCTGCATCATGTTGAGACCGGCAGATTCCTCGACAGCAAGATGTGACCATGCTGAAACGTGCACTTGATGTTCTACTCTCCGCCTTTTCACTCATTGTGCTTTCACCACTCCTCGTATCCGTGGCGATAGTGCTGCGTTTCACAGGCGAGGGTGAAATCTTTTATTTGCAGGAACGCATCGGTCGTGGCCGTCGCCCGTTCAAGATCGTCAAATTCGCCACGATGCTGAAGAACAGTCCTAATCTTTTAGGTGGCGATGTGACTGTTGGCAACGATCCACGCGTCTTACCAGTTGGCCGCTTTCTGCGTCAAACGAAGATCAATGAACTTCCGCAACTCTACAATGTATTTGTTGGCGACATGAGCATTATTGGCCCCCGTCCGCTTACCCCACGGGTTTATGCGCCTTTCCCGGAAAGCTATAAGATTGCCATTGAAGATTTGCGTCCGGGTCTCTCCGGCATCGGATCGGTGGTGTTTCGTGACGAAGAAAAGCTCTTTCCGGAAGGCATAGATCGTGAGAATTTCTATGTAGAGACAATCACTCCTTACAAGGCGGCGATAGAAGAATGGTATGCGCAGCGTGCTTCGCTTCTATTAGATATCAAACTAGTAATATTGACAGTTTTGGCTGTGCTCAAGCCCGATATTGACACGCGCTCTTACTTCTCTGATCTTCCGTTGCCTCCTGCGGCTCTCGTTTTGAAGCGCAAATGAGTAAAGCTCGTCTTTGGGTCGCCTCGGAGTTGTATTATCCCGAGGAAACGTCGACCGGCTATTTCTTGACCCGGATAGCGGAAGGTTTGGCCGCAGATTACGAAGTGCACGTAATTTGTGGGCATCCATCCTATAGCGAACGGAACGTCAAGGTCGCTAGGAAGGAAATACGCAAAGGAGTGATGATTCACAGGTTGTCCGCAACACGGTTCGATAAGGATCGCTTGGCGCTGCGCCTGATAAACGTTATTTCTTTCTCGATAGCTTCATTTTTTTTTGCATTGGCAAGTATTTCCCGGGGTGATCGTCTACTTGTCGTAACCAATCCCCCGTTTTTGCCAGTAGTCGTCGGCTTCGCTGCCAGCTTGAGAGGTGCAAAAAGCGTCCTGCTGTTGCACGATGTTTATCCGGACATACTGGCGGCGACTGAGATCATTTCAAGAAAAAACATATTTTATCGAGTCCTCGACGCGTTTTTCAATAGAACGCTCAAATTTTTCGATAGAATCGTCGTTCTTGGACGTGACATGCAATCGGTAATTGGCAACAAGCTCGGCTACGCGGACAATATTCGTATTATTCCAAATTGGGCGGATATTGATGAAGTTTTTCCCTTGCCTGATAGAGGCGCGGCTTTTCGCCGCGAGCATGGTCTCCAAGGGAAAGCTATCATTCAGTTTTCCGGAAATATCGGTCGTACACATAATGTCGAAGCGCTCCTTGCCGCCGCAGAAGAGCTGAGGAACGAAAGACATCTACACTTACTTTTTGTTGGCTACGGTGGTAAGGCCAAATTTGTGGAAGAGCAGATAAAGGTGCGCAAACTTGATAATCTAACGTTTTTGTCCCGGCAACCGCGGGAAATGCTAAATCAAATGCTGAATGCCAGTGAGCTCACAATTATCTCTCTCTCGCAATCAATGACGGGGCTTTCGGTGCCGAGCCGGCTCTATAATGTTATGTCTGCCGGGATTCCGATTCTAACGCTGACGACGCCAGATTCCGAGTTAGCGCTTATGGTTGAAGAAAATGACGCAGGCTGGGTGGTCGATATAAGCGACAAGAAGACACTGATTGAGCACTTGCGCGAAGTTGGTAGCGAAGAATGGAGAAAGGAAGCGTTACGCCGCGGGGGAAACGGACGAAAGGCCGTGGAAGCACGATACCGCTTCGACGACACCTTAGACGCTTATAGAAGGCTGTTCTTAGAGCTTTTGTAAATTACACTCTTACCATGTGAAAGAACTTTGAGATAAAGACAGAGGAAGTGTCTTTCTCAAAGCCATGGTTGAAAATAGATGACAGGATGTAAGAATGCAGCATATCGCGGCGAGTAATGAAATACACCACCGACTCCAATTAATATGATGGCCCATTGAAGACGGACACCTACCCGCGCTAAATGTCGCCCCACTTTGTGTAAGCCTAAAACGACATAGTTGTCATCATAGTCCATATCAGTGCAATCGGTTGTATGTCGGTCATGGCCATGCTTATAGTTAGGTCGAGTGATTGTGGTTTTTCCATCTGACTCTCCGTCGATATGCAACGAGCTGAGAATGATAATCTACCGAAACCGCTCAACTTGATTTTCGTACAGATTATTAAACCGCAATTATAATTCCACGCGGAAACAGTGGCCTCACCATATCGCCACGATGCATCTTTATCGTCATTACCTCAATGTTGGAGCAAGTAACATGGCTGAAAAAATCTTCGTCGCAGGCCATCGAGGCATGGTAGGTTCGGCCATCACGCGGCTATTGAATTCGCAGGGTCGCAACGTGATTACTGTCGATAGGTCAATACTCGACCTTCGACGGCAGACTGAAGTCGAATTTTGGCTGCGTGCAAATCAACCAACCGCAATTATATTTGCTGCGGCTAAAGTCGGCGGAATTCTTGCGAACAGCAGTTACCCTGCAGATTTCATTTATGATAATCTGACAATCCAAACAAACGTTATCCACGGCGCACATCGCGCGGGCGTGGATCGTCTGGTCTTTCTGGGATCGTCCTGCATTTATCCAAAATTTGCGCCGCAGCCAATCCAGGAAAGTGCGCTTTTGACTGGTCCGCTTGAGCCCACCAATGAGTGGTATGCGATCGCAAAAATCTCTGGCATCATGACCTGCCAAGCCTACAGGCTTCAGCACGGTCGCCGATATATATCGGTCATGCCATGTAATCTCTATGGACCGAACGATAATTTCGATCTGCAAACCAGCCATGTTCTGCCAGCTCTAATCAGAAAATTCCATGAAGCTAAATTAGCCATGGCTGAGGAGGTCGTCGTCTGGGGCACGGGAAAACCACTGCGAGAGTTCCTTCATGTAGATGATCTCGCAAAGGGTGTGGTTTATTCTCTGGATAATTATGATGAATACGAACATATTAATTGCGGAGCTGGCGAAGAATTTCCTATCGCAGAAATCGCTGAAAAGATCGCAAAAGTAGTCGGCTTCGAGGGGCGATTGGTATTCGATACGTCGAAGCCCGACGGAACACCTCGTAAAATCATGGATTCGACAAAAATTAGAAGTCTTGGATGGAGCCCAGAAATCTCTCTGGATGAGGGACTTCAGGAAGCCTACAATTGGTTTCTTGAAAACGTTGCTTCGAAATCACGCTAGTTTCAATGCCACATCAGATCAAGTTCCTCGGAACCAGACACGATGTACGTCAAAATCACATTCATGGGTGGTGACCTAGTGGGACAAGCCTTACCCCTCCTTAAGGTTAACCGCTGCATTGTTGAGCATCGACCAACTTGGTTTCCGTTGGGTGATCAACATTTGAAGTAATGGCTGAGGTCCGCCGTTTGAGCCATCCGGCCCGCCGGCGTAGACACCGACCAGTGCGCGGTACGACAGGAGATCAGATGCGAAAAATTCAGCCTGTGATCATGTGCGGCGGCTCGGGAACGCGGGTGTGGCCCGAGTCCCGCGAGACGCTGCCCAAGCAGTTTATTCCGCTGGTCGGCGACCGCTCGACGTT
>JBIIJP010000034.1:0-6850 GCA_044233645.1 Methylocystis sp.
CGATTATATCGAGCGCTTTTACAACACGGTTCGACGTCACTCGACCATCGGCTATATCAGCCCGGTTGAGTTTGAGCGCAAGGTGGGATTAGCTTAACTGCCTGTCCACCAAACCGGCAGCAGGCCACTGCTCCTCTTTCAACATTGATTGGGACATCCCCGCGCTCTTGGTTCGGTGTTCATCCGGGGAATGTCGGACTATATGAGCTAGCGTAGCGACCCACCGGGACTTTGTAGGAAAATGGACTATTTAGAATTTATGAGAATTCTCAAGATTTTAAGAGATCCGACGCGGAAGAATTTGAGAAGACTTGCTTTGTATGCAGAGTGTAGCGCCACCCCTTGGCTATGGTCGGAGCTATCGACAATCCTGTCTTGTTCGCGGAGCCTGCGGCCACTGCAGCAAAAAGATGCGATTCGTAAAGGATTGCGCACCAGTCCGAGTGACCGCGTCAAAATGCCCCAAAAGCAAAACTTTTACCTCGCTCAACTCACTATGTTTAATGCGGAACTGAAGCACTATTGCGGAGTCGTGCGCAATCTTCCTCCTTCTGGAAGTTGGTTCGCAGAAGACGCGAAGGTGCACACGTTGCATGGAGCGATCGTGCGGCTTCTCAACTATGCAATAATTCTGCTGGACGAAGCTTCGAGCAGCATGTGCGGCGCGACGAGATATGGAACCTTTGCTAATCCGAACGATCATCATTACGAGATTTACAAGGGTGCGGAACAGGTAGTCTATGGGCGATACAGCGGGCTAACCCATGACGATCACGCCCCTTATGTCGGAGTCGCGGTAATCCGCACAGCCATAGAGATTCGACTAAGGCGCGCATTTGTCATTCAGGGAATTATCAACGAACAAGGCGAATTCCGCCCTATCGATCTCAACAAGCTGTTTAAAGCGGTAAACCCTCAAAAGCAGAGAATTCAATTCGCCGTTGATTTTGATGATGTTATCAAAATATACCGCTGGAGCAATTTTTACCTTCATGGTGGCAGGCGCGACTATCCATGGGTTGCGGGCTTTGCTCTTCGATATCTGCATCCACTCATGACTGGCGGGCCTGTTTTGCCAAGTGTCCCTTGGTCAATTGATGACGGGATAAAGATCCCGCGACAGATTTGGCGCGATATTCGCCAAACGCTTGATCCAGCCAGCGCAAAAGAGAGCAACTGGCTCAAATTGAGCACTTGGCTATCGAAGATTGTCCGGCGCCGCCGATCTGCTCCACGATGGACTCTTAACGAAGCGAGCGAGGAGAACGCAGCGTGTACTTTTCTTGACTAGCGGCTTACGGCTTCTTTACGACCGCTTTCAACCCAATTGCAGACGCGCACAAGAGTCCAATGGACTTCTAATACGGGTCAAAAGTTAGCGTTAGCAGATTACGAGTTTAAGCTAATAGCCCCCTGTCGCCACAAAACAAAAAACTGTCGTGTCTGTCACTGGGTGTTCATGACTATGCGAAACGATAAGTAGTTTTGTTCTTCGGCTTGTCGTCAAAAAGGTTATAGAACCAGAATGGCGTCATCTATCGCGCAAGCGTGATGTGATTAGTCTCGATCATTGGCGCGGGTCTCGCGCTCTTGCGCCGCCCGTCGCTTTGCCGGCGTCGGCGAGGGTAGGAACCTTTGAAATTATTTCCTCATTGGAACCAATTTTTTGGGCAAGCCAGCTAACGCCGGCCCGCCCGTCTCCTTCTGGGCTATGAGCAACTCGCCAAGGCGGCGATCTGGGCGGCTCGGTCAATCTTCGCCTTCCGGGTCATCGGCGAATATTCGCGATGATATGCTCTTGCGTGGCCGTCGACGCGGCTGCGGTTCGTCTTCGGCTTCCTCCAGAAGATTGGATAACAAGACGGGCTCATTGCTCAGGGCGTCGATCATGCGCGCGACCAGCTCCGGCACGCCTTCCTCGCGTTCGGACGCGATCTTTTCGAGACTGGCGACCGTGCGCAGTTGCAGGGTGACACGGAAGGAATATTCGGCTCGGGTTTTTTTCGCCAGCGGGATGCGGTAGTCGCTGCAAATCTGGTAAACGTATTGCGTCCCGACGCCAATTTCATCCGCTATCTCTCCGGCGCTTCTTCCTTCCCACGCCATTTGCCCGACGCGCAACACGCGGCGCACGGTAGTTGGATGGCGTGGCGACGACCGGCCCTTGCGCGACCACGTGCGGCCGGGTTGCGCGTTCGGATTTGCTTCGGCGGTCGTCGTCATAGGTCAGTAATCCGTCAGCCAAGATCGAGGAAATTTCATCGGCGACATGCGCAGCGCTCGCGCTATCTCGCGCGCAATGCGGCCGGTCTGCGGTATGGCTTTACGCTCAACATAAACCGCCCTAGTCCGGGTCTGGCGCTGGCGCGGCGCGATGGCGCGGCGCTCGACAAGGAAGGGCTTGCGGCTCAATGCGCGCTTGCCGGCGCGTCGTCTTCGTGAATGGCGCGCGGATCGTCTGGCGCTGTGATCCCGGACAAGATCAAGTGGACGCTGGGCATGATGTCCGGCGAGACCTTCGTTATCTCGAAAACCCGGCGCAATCGGTCGACAAGATCGCCGTCGCGCGCCGCGAGGTCTTGAATCAATGCCTGCATAATCTTGACCGTCGCCGCGTTCTGGCGAGCCGTCTGCATGGTCATTTGAGACATGCCGAACGTGACTTGCGCCAGCGTGTCGAGAGACGGAACGCCCGGAAAATCTTGATCGTCAGTCAATGCGATCCGCTCCTATGTCGTCTGCGGTTTCCGTGAGCGTGTCCCTCACCATGTCGTCGATCCGAACGGCGTCCGCTCTTGTCAGGTTCAAATCTGCGGCGATCCGGCTGGGAAGGGCCATCATGCGTGACCGGATCAGGGCGAAGTTATGCGACCATCGTTTTTCCACGTCATCGGCTCTGACCAGTTCGCCGGACGTGATCTTTATTTGTGCTTCGGCCTGCGCCGCCTTGGCCTGCGCTAAACGAGTTCTGGCGGCGGTTAAGGTCTCGGAACTATCGCCACGCCCCGATGCGACGCTGCGAAGGTGTCGGACGTAGCCCCGGATTGATTGGTCGAAAGCATACCTCCCGCGTCCTATTTTTTTGATGATCCCCTTGTCGGCGAGGTCTCTAAGCGCCCGGTCGCTGCAATCGAAAAGAGCCGAAAGCGTCGCGGCCGGGACTGATTTTTCTTTGGTCTCATTCATCATCGGAAACGGAACCCCCGTTTAATTTTTCTGCATAGAGTGAAATTTTGGGGCGCCGTGCCCCGTGACGCACGGAACCTACGGGAGAACCTTGCCGGCCTTTTTTATGCGCGTTTTCGCTTCGTGCTGGGTAGGTAGCGCCGCCATTCATTTCGCGCATGTGTGGCCTTCCTTGCGAATGTCGGCGGCGGTCGCGTTGTGTTGCAACCGCCGCCATGTCGGACGGTCTCCGCCACGGCGCCCGACAATCGCCCCGGCTCTCTGGCAGGGCAATCTCAATGGTTCGTTATCCCTTCGGGTTTCAGTAAACCGCGTTGTTGCATCTTCGCCATCATGCGGGCGCGACATGCCGCGACGCTGTATCGTGGTAAGGTCGTGACGCTCGCGGTCGAAGATCGGGCGGATTTGTTTCGGGCTTGAACAATTCCCGCGCCGGCGTCTGCGGGAACGGGCACGGCCGATATTTCGAGTGGTTCCCAATCGCTTACGGCCAAAATCGGAACGTCGCCGTCGCGCTCGATCCTCTCAGCCGCGTGGACTGCATACCCGACGCTGATATTCCGAATGACGCCATCTTTAATCTTTTGCACATTGTCGGCGTCGCCGGGTGCGGTCGATAGCTTGATGCGCGCGACGCCCCGGCCGGCGACGATCTTTGCGCTTCCGGCGACGACTGCCCCCAGCACGTCAGATATGTTGCCATCCCGATGTGTGTTGAGGAATGGCGCGCCGGCGTTCAATCGGCCCAGTCGGACATGCGAAGGGTCGAGGCTCAAAACTTCGTCATAGTAGCCATCCATCCCGCGCCGCCGGACTGGCGCGCCGGTCGTCCAGATTATTTCGATGCTATTGTCGCTCTCACGAAAAGAGGCGCTTCGGATTTGTGCGCCGATGGCGCCGTGGTCGAGTTCGATGCGTTTCATTTGCTTGTCGTCCAGATTGCAGGAATGTCGGATAAAGGTCCGGCAAGATCAAAGGGCGCGACGATTTCCGCGATTTCCGGCCTGCGTAAAAGCGTCTTGCGCTCCAGCGCCGGCGCCAGCGCGTCCAGCGCGCCTGCCCATTGCTCTGATCGGAATAATTCGGCTAGGGTCTCGAATGTCGAAAACCATTTTTCGACAATCTCAGTGTCGTAAAGGTCCGCGACAGTCGCGGCGTAAAGCCGTGCGTTCTGGCAGGCGTCGCAATGGCCATTGATCCCGGCGCGGGCGCGACGCATGGCTCGATGTAGTTCGGACCACGTTGGCCATTCTTGCCCCCCGGCGACGACGCCGGCGCATGTCGTCAGGCTCACGGCGTCAATCGTCGTCTCGCCGGGTTTATGTGGGTCGTAACCACAAGCCGGCCTTCCATCGCCGATGGTAATCCACAAAACGCCCCGGCCGTGCGCCAGCGCGCATATTGCGTGACCGGCCTCATGTCGAGACATGGATCTGTAAAACTCGACGCGACGTTGGGAGTAAATCTCTTGATCGGTGATCGATAACAAGTTCGACCATTCCGGCGGTTCGGCCATGGTCGCCGATGGTGCGGCCGGGGTCGAGAAGCGGCTACAGGCGCAAGGCTCGATCATGCGGCGGCCCTCGTCGTCTTGGGCCATTTCACGTCCAGCGTGACCGTTTGTTTGTTCATGTTTATAGAGTTGGAATGGAATCCAAGTTGATAACGCTGCTCCAATTTCGCTTCGGCCTCCGGTGACGTGTAAGCAACGGCGGCGCCAGCGGCGAAAGCGGCGTCGACTACTGGCCACGGTAAATCTGCGCTAGTGTCGGAATGTTCCCGCCATTCTCCGCGATGGTCCCGCCATTTTATGGGCTTCGTCAAAACCGCCAGCTTATGCTCGAAAACCGGCTCGATATCTCGATCATCCTCGATCATCGGCTTATTACCCGCCAGCGGTCTCGATCCGTCCAAGATTTCCTTGGCGGCCGTGCGCAATGGCGCGATGACGTTTTCCGTCAGAGCGCCGGACAGCGGTTTCGGAGTGAAGGAATTTTCGTCTCCATGATCGATAGGAAGGTCGCGGGACAAGCCCTCATATCGCGCGATCATCATCGGAAGGTATGCGCGGGCGAATAATCCTGCCCCGGATTTTTCGACGGTCATCAGGTCCGGCATGTCTCGGAAAATGGCCTGCGCAAGTGATGCGCCGATGATTGATTGAACGGGCAAGCGGTCGAGATGGCCCTGCAATTCTCGATATTCTTTCACGTCAAGCGACGGGTCGTCGCCTTCGGTTGCGATCTTTTCGAGTGTCGAGATAAGCGCCTCAAATTGCCGTTCGGCCTGCGCCGACAACGGTTCAAGTTTTGCGATCTTCGCCTCGATTTCGCTTGCGCGTCTCTGGCGTGCGCTCGCCTCGCGTGCGGAGACGATGGCGGTCTTGCCCTCCTCGACCATCTGGTCGAGTTCGCTCAGGGCGTCCCGAATTGCGGACACGTCGCGCTGCGCAGCGTCAACGGCGGATGAAAATTTCGCGCCGGCGCTCAGGTCTATGTCGTCACTCTCCACAAGGTGACGGCGCCGCGATTCGATGGCGGCGAGTTCGGCGGCCTGCGCAGATACAAGACGGCCCGAAAGCGCCGTCCGCTTTTTTTCGAGGCGCGCGAGTTCGCTCTCCAGTTTCGATGTCGAGTCGTTTTTCGTGAATAGGCTCATAATCAATCCCGGTTTTCTTCTTTCGCAGTTTCCCGCGATGGCGCCCGGATTGATAGGGAAAAGTTGGGAACATTTCGGGAGATTAGGGAACGCGACAAGGCGTCTAGGTCGACGAATGAACGCCCTCCTATGCGCACGAAGGCGTTGCCCTTGCGCGCCCATTTTCGGACTGTCTTTTCGGACATGCGCCACGCTTCGGCCGCTCTGGGGATTGTTTCAAGATTGTCGAGATTGATAGGGTCGACGTCACGATCCGCGTCGGCGACAGGATCCGCCGCGCGATCCGTCTCGCCGGCAAGGGCTATGCCGTCCAGTTCGTCCGCAAGCCTCATGAGTTCGGTAGCTTGCTGGCGAAGGCGAGCGGCGGGTGTCATTTTCCGCACCTCGTAAATCTCCGCAGCGGTTTCCGCCGCACCCCCGCACCCCTATAAGGGAGGTGCGGCGGATGCGGTTTTTCCGCAGTTACCGCAGTTATCCGCACTTGAGGTGCGGAAGGTGCGGAAAGGCTCTTAATCATGCCCGCGCCCCGACGACGATCATCGGCTTGTCCCGGCCATCTCGCGCGCTACGGATGCGCTCCACCCGCAGCACCCCGTTCTTGATCCAAGTCGCCAACAGGGACTTGATGCGCGCCCGGCCGGCCTTGTCGCTGGCGTCGACGCCCAACACATCGGCGACGGCATATCCCGCCCAGTTCGTCGCTTGGCTATTCTCCGCCCATTCGGCGCCTGCGATCTTGTCCTGAACCGCGCGAAGATCGGCAATCGACAGGCCATCCATTGCGTTAGGCCAAGCCCATGGCGTGACGACTCCTATCTTGTCATCAGTTCCGCCGCCGCCGTTGCCAAGCGCGACAGACTCGAGCTTGAACCATTCGGACTTGTCTGGCGGTGGTGCGAGATTGGCCTTTCCGTTGTCGACGCGAAAGAACGCCCGGCGGTTGTCGACGCCAGCGCGGGCGGCTTCGTCTTCCGTCATGACATTAAGCACCCGGACGGAACGGGCG
>JBIIJP010000027.1:0-24243 GCA_044233645.1 Methylocystis sp.
AGGGCAACAACTATAACAATGTTGGCGACGCCCTCGGCGCGGTGAACAACAGCATCAGCAACATCAACAATAGTGTGAATAATCTGAGCGCCAATGTCGCCGGCCTCTGGCAAAATGTCGGCGCGCTACAGAGCTCCGTCCAGCGCGGCTACGAAGGCTCGGCGGTGGCCATGGCGGCAACAGGCGGCTTTCTCCCCGAGAATAAAAGATTCGCCGTCACCGCCAACTGGGGCAATTTCCGGGGCCAAAACGCTTTTGGCATGCAGGCGCATCTTCGCGTGTCCGACAACGCCATCGTCAACGCCGGATTCGGCGGCGGCATGCGCTACGGCGGCGTCGGCGGGCGCGCTGGCGTGACCCTGGCGTGGTGACCAAGCGTCCGGATGCTGCTGGAGCCGCCCTGCCGGAGGCGCCAGCTTTGCAAAAGCTTGATCTTGACTTTGGAGTCGTCGGGATTGAGGATTTCTCCTGACATCACTTTACGGGGAATTGTTCGTGACCCTTCGCACCCGGTTGCTCATGGCAGGCGTCGCGATTGCCCTTGGGACGTCTACCCTGACGACGCCTGCTTTTGCCCAATCGGGCGGGGGGGCGAAACCTGCGCAGATCGATCGCAACGGCGTGTTAATCCTTGTGCGCTCCAGCCTTCTGGCGCTGGATCACGCCAACAAAACCGGCAATTATACGGTTTTGCGGGATCTTGGCGCGCCGCAATTCCAGTTGAACACCGACGCGCGGCTGGCGGAAATCTTCGCCCAACAACGGCGCGACAATCTCGATCTTTCCGGAGTCGCCGCGCTCGACCCGCAACTCACGCTCATGCCGCAAATCGAATCGAACGGCATGATGCATCTTAAGGGGTTTTTCCCCTCTGTTCCGGCTCAGGTGAATTTCGAACTGCTCTATGCGCCGGTCAACGGCCAGTGGCGGCTATTTGGCATTTCAGTTGGGATCGGGACTTCAGCGCCAGCGGCCCCCGCCGCCCCGACGCCCGCTGCAAAGCCGCCCGGGAAGTGACGCGCGGATTTCCTCGGGGGCAGACAGATGACTGCATTATGCGCAGTGCCGCCGCTAGATTAATCAATTTAGTGAATTAACGGGCAGGTATGCGGCGATTTGCGCCGATTATTTGATCTTTTGCCTATCCGGCGCCACGCTTATGACCTCGACGAAGAAACTCAAGGCGTTTTGCCTCATGCTTGATCGTCGAGAAAACTAATGCGCAAAATCTCATCACTGGCTTTGGGTTTGTTCCTGTCGGCCTCGCCCGCCCTCGCTCAACAGAACGCGCCACAAATCGATAGCGGCGATACCGCTTTCATGATTGTCGCTACTGCGCTTGTGCTGATGATGACCTTGCCCGGCCTCGCACTTTTTTACAGCGGAATGGTTCGCAAAAAGAATGTGCTGGCCACCATGGCGCAGAGTCTGATCGCGACATCAATTGTTTCTCTTCTCTGGATTGCTATCGTCTACAGTCTGGTTTTTTCCGGTGACGGCCTCTGGATCGGCGATATGTCGCGGGTGTTGCTCAAGGGCATTGGTCCCGACACAATCAGTCCTCTTGCCAAAACCATTCCTGAAATTCTGTTCATGACCTATCAAATGACGTTTGCGGTCATCACCTGTGCGCTGGTGGGTGGTTCTGTCGCCGAACGCATGCGTTTTTCAGCCTTCATGCTTTTTTGCGTCGTCTGGTTATTTATCGTCTATGCGCCCTCCGCGCATTGGGTCTGGGGCGGCGGATTTCTGCAAACGATGGGCTTGCTCGATTACGCCGGCGGAACTGTTGTGCATATCAACGCCGGAGTCGCGGGTCTTGTCGCCGCCGTCATGATGGGCAATCGCATCGGGTTCGGGCGCGAAAATCTGGCGCCGTTCGATTTGTCTCTGGCGGTGATCGGCACCGGTCTTCTATGGGTCGGCTGGTTTGGCTTTAACGGCGGTTCAGCCCTGGGCGCCAATTCGCGCGCCGTCTTCGCCATCGTCGCCACCCATCTTGCCGCATGTTCCGGCGCATTGGTTTGGTCGACGCTGGAATGGCTCCAGCGCGGCAAACCCTCGGTGCTGGGCGTCGTTTCCGGAGCCGTGGCGGGTCTCGGCACCATTACTCCGGCATCCGGATTTATTCTGCCCTGGCATGGCGTTGTCATCGGCCTGATCGCCGGTGGGGTTTGCTACTGGATGTGCACTGTCGCCAAACATCTCTATCGTTACGACGACACGCTTGACGTTTTTGGCGTTCATGGCGTGGGCGGCGTTCTCGGCACCTTGCTCGCCGGCGTTTTTGCGACGCGGGCCGTCACCGCAACAGCCACCGATCCCGGCGTCTCGGGACTGCTCGATGGCAATCCGTCACAGTTTGTTGTTCAGGCGATCGGCGTCGTTGTGACTGTGGTCTGGTGCGCTGTCGGCACATGGTTATCGTTGAAGATCGTCTCTGTTTTTGTAAGCCTCCGCGTCAATGGCGACGACGAGCGAGAGGGGCTGGATATCGCTCTGCATGGCGAAGCGCTTCATCAGTAGGGATTTAGCATGAGCAACCTGCAGGAATACCTCAGCGCGCGCGCTTCCCGGTTTGAGCGGCGCTGGTTTGGATGTCCCGCCAGGTGTCAGATTGTGCGATCATCTCACGGATCGTGGCGACATTGGCGGCTGCGTCTTCCGGCGTGAGATCGCGGCGCAGCAGATCATCCGCCTCGGCGAATTTGCCCTGAAGGCCGAGAACCAGCGCCAGATTTTGCCGCACCCGCTCATCTGCGCCGGGTTGGCTGGCGGCGAGGCGCAAGGTTTCCTCGGCTTTCGGCAACTGGCGCGACAGCGCGTAGGAAAGTCCCAGATTGGACAGCACATTCGGATCGTTTGGACGAATTTTAAGCGCCGCGTCGTAATAACCGCGCGCCGCCTCATGATCACCGAGCTGATCGGCGATAGAGCCTTGCGTCGAGAGTACGGACCAGTCTGGCCGTTCGGGCGTGTGGGCGCGGGTTAAAATATCAGCCGCCTGCTTCAACTGCCCAGCGTCGGCGAGAGCTTTGCCATAGGCGGACAGGACCTGCATATCCTCAGGATTTTGAATCGCGAGGCCCTGTAAAACGGCAACCGCCTGGGTGTTTTGACCCAGTGCATGGAGCGATTTGGCATAGGTCAGCGCCGTATTCTTGTCCGAGCGATTGGCGTCATACCGACGTCCCCAATCTTCGCTGAAGCGTCGCAGAGATGCCTGATCTTTTGGAATGGCGACTGGCGCCGACATTCCGCTCAGGGCGGTGGGCATATCAGGCAGGCCTGTTTTGCACCCGCCGAGCGGCGTTGCGAACATCAGCCCCGCTATCAGAATTGCGAGAGAGGCTGCAGAGGAGCTGCGGCGGGCGATTGCATCATTTTCGTACGAATCTATCATAAGCTCAGCAATATTTCTTAAGCTTAACCATTTGTAAAATGCGAAATCATTTGCCTGCGACGGCTCCCCTTGCCCTTGTGCGCGCAAGGCGCACATTGCGAAACGGGATTCGCCTGAGGACAGGCGCAAGGTGAGGACGTATGACGCTGAAACTCGAAGACTGGTCACTTGAGGCTACCGCCATCGATTTTGTCGAGGCGGAAAGCTGGCCGCAGATATGCAAAACCGCCGGAGCTGAGGTTGCGGCGCTCGCCGAGGTTGTCGGTTTCACAGGTAAGCCTGGCAGTGTGATGATTGTGCCCGGCGGTGCGGGCGTTTCGCCGCGCGTATTTTTTGGCGTTGAAGCAGTAGCTGCGAAAAATCGCGATCCATTTCTTGCCGGCAAGCTTGCGGGAAGTTTGCCAAAGGGCTTGTATCGTCTTGGCGCGGGGGTCGTCGACCCAGAGCAGGCGGCTTTGGCTTTCCTGCTCTCTTCCTACTCATTTACACGCTATGCATCGGCGAAAGTCGAGAAGCCACGATTGTGCGCGCCGGAAGGCGTCGACCGCGCCCGCATCGAGCGGATTGCCGGGGCTATCGCCCTCGGTCGAGATCTTGTTAACACGCCGGCCAACGACATGGGTCCCGAGGCCCTCGCCGAAGCAGCTCAGGCGGTGGCCGCCAAATACGGGGCCAGCTGTCGCACAATCGTTGGCGACGCCTTGCTCGCCGAAAACTTTCCGCTCATTCACGCTGTAGGCCGCGCCGCTGCGCAGGCGCCGCGTCTTGTCGATTTCAGTCACGGACCGGAGGATGGTCTGAAAGTGACGCTGGTCGGCAAGGGCGTATGTTTCGATAGTGGCGGTCTCGACATAAAACCCGCCGCCGCTATGCAACTCATGAAGAAAGACATGGGCGGTGCGGCTGTGACGCTTGCGCTTGCGATAATGTTGATGGATGGCGGCGCGCCAGTTCGGCTGCGCGTGCTTCTGCCGATCGTCGAAAATTCAATATCAGCCAACGCTTTTCGTCCGGGCGATGTGTATCCGAGCCGCAAGGGACTCACCGTCGAAATCGGCGATACTGACGCCGAGGGACGTTTGATCCTCGCCGATGCGCTAGCGCTGGCCTGCGAGGAAGAGCCTGAACTTATGTTCGATTTTGCAACGCTGACTGGTGCGGCGCGCGTGGCGCTCGGACCGGAGTTGCCGCCGTTCTACACAGGTTGCGACGCGCTCGCCGATGACATTGCCGCACATGGATCTAGCGTACACGATCCGGTGTGGCGGTTGCCGCTTTGGGACGCCTACGACAAGGGTCTCGATGGCAAAATCAGCGATCTAGTCAGCACAGCCGGAGGATCGTTCGCCGGTTCGATTGTGGCGGCTTTATTCCTGCGCCGCTTTGTCAGCGATCCCACGCGCTGGGCGCATTTTGATTGTTATTGCTGGACGCCGGCGGCGAAGCCAGGCCGACCAGAAGGCGGGGAAATCCAGGCGGCGCGGTTGCTCTACGAGTTGATCGAAGCTCGCGCGACTCAAAGAAAGGGCGACGCTTGAACGAAACCTTTGATCGTCGCGTAACGCCGGCGCGTCCAGATTTGGCCGCCATGCATTTGAAGAACGTCGTCGCAGCATCGCGTTATGTTGAAGGCGCAATCTTTCAGGTGCGTGAGAGCGTCATTGACATGCGCCGCGACCCGCGTCCCGATTGCGCCGTCGATACGCAATTGCTTTATGGCGAGCGCGTCACTCTTTATGACGAAGAGGAGGGCTGGGGCTGGGTCCAGGCGGCCCGCGACGCCTATGTCGGCTGGGTCGCTCTCAATGCGTTGTGGAGCCGCAACGATCCGCCGACTCATCGTGTAACCGTGGCGCGCACCTTTATCTACCCTGGTCCCAGCATCAAGCTTCCCCCCATCACCGCCATGCCATTGGGCGGCGATGTAACCATCATTGATGAGCGCGGCGATTTTCTGGTGACGCCAGAACAAGGTTTCATCTGGCGCGCGCATCTGGCGCCGCTGGATAGACCCGCCGCTGATTTTGTCGCAGTAGCGGAAATGTTTATCGGCGCACCCTATTTATGGGGCGGAAAATCCTCTCTCGGCGTTGATTGCTCGGGATTGGTGCAGATTTCGCTGCTGGCTAGCGGCGTCAACGCCCCGCGCGACAGCGATATGCAGGCCGCTGCTCTTGGCGAATCCCTTGCGCCGGATGCGACGTTACAGCGTGGCGACTTTGTTTTCTGGAAAGGCCATGTCGGGATCATGCGCGATCCGGTTACCCTGTTGCACGCCAATGGAACCCACATGCTGGTCTCAAGCGAACTGTTGGCGCTTGTGCGAGAGCGTAATCTCGCCGCAGGAGCCGGCGACATAACCGGTTTTCGGCGATTGTCGCGTCATCGCGTTTAAACGCTGGTGTCAAGCTGCGCGTACGAAAGTTTTCAACAGCCGTTTGAGCGGTCCGATGTTTGCAGCGAGTGCCGTCGTCGTATGTTCCGGGCAGGGTTTGCCGCCTGCAAACCCTGCGGCGTAATTCGTCACAAGCGTGATCGCCGCGAAAGGTAGACCAAACCTTCGCGCAAGTATGGCCTCAGGCGGGATCGACCAGCCGATCACATCGGCGCCAAGTGCGCGCGCCATGCGCGCTTCAGCAGGCGTTTGATAGGTTGGGCCAGAAAACCACATCAACACCCCTTCCATCATGGGCGTTACGGCAGCGGTCGCCGCGAGCTTGAGACGTCGAACCAGGCGTTTGTCATAGGTTTCGGTCAAGTCAAGCACGCCGCCGGGATGACCGATGAGCGGGTCGAACCCCGAAATATTGATATGATCGGTAATTGCGACAAAAGCTCCTGATTGCAAGTCTGCGTTGAGCGAATGCGCCGGGCCAATCATCAAAACAGCGCTGACGCCAAGCAGGGAGAGGGTCTCAATTGGTCCCGACATCAGGCTGGGATCGCCCGTCCAATAAAAGGTCGAGACGCCTTGAAGCACCAGCACAGGAGCCTCGTCGATGACGCCGATGAAGACCATTCCATTTTCGATGCCGGCGCCGACCGGGAACCCCGGTAGATCGCTATAGGCGACGCGATCATGAACGGACATTACGTCAATGACGCCAGAGAGACGCTCCTCAAGAATGATTGCGATATCGATCTCAGCGTATGGACAGCGCGCCCCGATGATCGTCGCTGATTGTTGCGCCGCCTCGTTCACGACATAATCTCACCCAGAGTGGGCTCGACCTGATTGCGGAACGCCGCGGCAAAGAGCGCGCGCGTATAGTCCTTCTGCGGATGATCGAACACCTGAGACGCCGGACCTTCTTCCACGACTTTGCCGTGGCGCATCACGATGAGATGCGCCGCCAGGGCTTTAACCACGCGAAGATCGTGGCTGATAAACAGATAGGCCAGGGCGCGACGGCGTTGGAGATCGCGCAATAGATCGATGATCTGAGCCTGAACTGACATATCGAGAGCGGAGGTTGGCTCGTCTAGCACGACGAATTTGGGCTCCAGCACCATGGCGCGAGCAATGGCGATCCGCTGACGCTGACCGCCTGAAAATTCGTGCGGGTAGCGATCCATGGTTGCTGGATCAAGGCCCGTTTCCATCAACGCCCGCGCAACAATTTCCCGGCGCTGGTCCAGCGTGAGTTCGGGACGCTGCACGGTGAGGCCTTCGGCGACGATCTCGGCGACAGACATGCGCGGCGATAATGAACCGTAGGGATCCTGAAACACGATTTGCATGTCGCGCCGCAGGGGCCGCATCTCGGCTGCGCTCTTTCCGTCGATGCGGTCGCCAAGGAAAACGACCGGACCGTCCGAACGAATGAGACGCAACAGAGCCAGGGCCAGCGTTGTTTTGCCGGAGCCGGATTCCCCGACGACTCCTACCGTCGCTCCCTCGCGAATAACGAGCGATACGCCATCGACCGCCTTCACATGATCGACGGTGCGTCGCATGAAGCCGGCCTTGATCGGAAACCACACTCTTAGATGATCGGCGGCAACAACAACTGGCGCTGAGTCATTGCTGACGACGGGTTCGCCCTTCGGCTCGGCCGAGAGCAGGGCGCGTGTGTAGGGATGGCGGGGCGTCGAAAAAACCGATTCGACATCCCCGGACTCGACGATCTTGCCCCTCTGCATGACGCTGACAGTGTCCGCGAAGCGACGCACCAGTCCCAGATCGTGGGTGATGAACAACATCGCCATGCCATAGGTCTGTTGCAGACGTTCCAAAAGGGCCAGGATTTGCGCCTGCACGGTGACGTCTAGCGCTGTCGTTGGTTCATCGGCGATCAGGAGATCGGGCTTGTTGGCCAGCGCCATGGCGATCATCACACGTTGACGTTGACCGCCGGAAAGTTGGTGAGGGTAGGCGTCAAGTCGTGCGGCGGGATTAGGAATCCCGACCTCTGTGAGAAGTTCGACAACCCGGTTTCGTCGTGCAATGGCGTCGTTCATGCCATGTAATTCAAGTATTTCGGCAATTTGTTTTTCGATAGTGTGGAGCGGATTGAGCGAAGTCATTGGCTCCTGAAAAACCATGGTGATGCGCGCGCCGCGCATGGCGCGCAGAGCCGCATCATCGACAGAGAGCATATTGCGGCCATCGAAATTAGCCTCGCCGCTCACATGCGCGCCGGGCGGCAACAGGCGCACGATCGATAGTGCGCTGATCGACTTTCCCGAACCGGATTCGCCCACCAGAGCAAGGGTCTTGCCCCGCGCGACCGAGAAAGAGACATGATCCACCGCGAGAGTTTCTCTGCCGCCTTGCCGGAAGGTTACGCAGAGATCGCGAACATTGAGGAGCGGCGCCTCTGTCATATATGTCATCCGAAATTCTTTCTCGGATCGAAAGCGTCGCGAACCGCTTCGCCGATGAAGACGAGCAGTGAAAGCATCAGAGCGATAATGATGAATCCGGTGAGCCCGAGCCACGGCGCCTGGAGGTTGGATTTTCCCTGCAGCAGCAACTCGCCAAGCGAAGGGGAACCTGGCGGCAATCCAAAACCAAGAAAATCGAGCGATGTGAGTGTCGTGATCGACGAGTTGAGAATGAAGGGCAAGAACGTCAATGTCGCCACTGTCGCATTGGGTAGCAAATGTCGCATGATAATATGAAAATTGCTCAGGCCCAGCGCACGCGCAGCATTGACATATTCGAAATTCCGCGCCCGTAGAAATTCAGCCCGCACGACATGCACGAGAGAGACCCATGAGAAAAGGAGCAGGATACCGAGCAGCACAAAAAAACCAGGAGTTAGAAATGATGAGATAATGATCAGCAGATAGAGCTGGGGCAGCGACGACCAGATTTCGATAAATCGTTGAAGAACAAGGTCCACGCGGCCGCCAAAATATCCTTGGATGGCTCCAGCGGCGACGCCGACGATCGACGAGATTGTCGCGAGGATAAGTCCAAAGAGCACTGAGATGCGGAAACCATACAGAAGCCTTGCAACCACATCACGGCCCTGATCGTCGGTCCCGAGCCAGTTCCATTCTATGGCGGCGCAGCCAGTGTTAGGTTGACCAGGGCGCAGCGTCTTGGCCGCAGCAATCTCGCATTGCGCCTTGCTCAACATCCATGTTGGCGGCGAGGGCGCGGGTGTGGGCAGCGCAAGATTATGGGTATCGTAGGAGAAATGAACCGGCGGCCACATCATCCAGCCATGGCTGTTGATTTCACTCTCGATGACCGGATCGCGGTAATCGGTGCGAGCCAGAAAACCACCAAATTTTTCCTCCGGATAGTTTACGAAGGCGGGAAACAGCAGCTCGCCCTTATACCAGGCGAGGATTGGCCGATCATTGGCGAGGATGTTGGAGAGCAGGGACATGATAAACAGGATCATGAAAAGCCAGAACGACCAATAGCCCCGCCGGTTCGCCTTGAAATTGTCTAAACGTCTGCGGTCAAGCGGCGTCAACCGTAGCCAGCCGCTTCGCGCGATGGGCGGCGCCAGTGATGTAGAACTGTCGCTGATAACGCTCATCATCAAACCTCTCTCGTTTCGAAATCGATACGTGGATCAATCCACGTATAGGTAAGATCCGAGATCAGATTCACCACGAGTCCGAGAAGAGCGAAGATATACAGGCTGGCGAAAACCACTGGATAGTCGCGATTAACGATGCTTTCGAATGAAAGATAGCCGAGTCCATCGAGTGAAAAGATTGTTTCGATCAAGACTGAACCTGTAAAAAAGGCGTGGACAAAGGCGCCAGGAAAACCGGCGATGACAATGAGCATGGCGTTGCGAAAAACATGGCCATATAAAACCCGATGCTCGGTTAGCCCTTTCATGCGCGCCGTCTGGACATATTGTTTACGTATTTCGTCGAGGAAGGAATTTTTGGTCAGAAAGGTCTGGGTGGCGAAAGCCCCCAGCGTTAGCGCGCTTACGGGCAGAATGATGTGCCAGAGATAATCAAGAACTTTTCTTAACAGAGAGAGTTGATCGAAATTGTCCGAGGTGAGTCCGCGCAGGGGGAAGATTTGCCAGAAGGAGCCGCCGGCGAAAAGCACGATGAGCAACATAGCGAACAGAAAGCTTGGTATCGCATACCCAACGATAATGAGATTGGATGTCCAGATATCGAATTTCTCTCCATCCCGCACCGCTTTGGCGATGCCGAGCGGAATTGAAATGGAGTAGGAGATGAGAGTCATCCATAAACCAAGTGACATCGAAACTGGCAGACGTTGAGAAATCAGACTCAATACGCTTTCATCACGAAAATAGCTCTTGCCAAAATCGAACATGGCGTAATTCTTGATCATGAGTAAAAAGCGCTCCCAGGCTGGCTTGTCGAAGCCGAACTGCTTTTCCAGCTCCGCTATGAATTTGGGATCAAGACCCTGTGCGCCGCGATATTTTGTGGCGGTTTCCGCCGCCATCGGACCGGTCTGGCTGGCAGCCCCCTGACCGACGTCGCCGCCGCCGCCCGAGAAACGGCCTGACGCTCCGACATCGAAGCCCTGCAGTTGCGCAATAATTCGCTCGACCGGACCGCCGGGCGCGAATTGTACGATGACAAAGGATATGAGCATGATCCCGAGGATCGTCGGGATCATCAGCAACAGCCTTCGGGCGATATAGGCTCCCATGTTTAAGCGTCCTGTTGTCAACGTCCGGTAAAGTTGATCTTTTTGGCTTTCGCCTCGTCCCACCACCATGTCCAAAGCACGCCGGTGTCGAATTTTGGCCTTCGTTCCGGCTGGCCGAACAAATCCCAATAGGCGTAGCGATGAACGGGGTTATACCAATGCGGCGCCATGTAGTGCTGGCTGCGCAGAACTCTATCGAGCGCCCGGCAGCATGTGACTAGCTCACCCCTTGTTTGCGCTTTCAGAGCCTTGTCGACAAGCGCGTCGATCGCAGGGTGACGAATGCCAGGTAGATTACGGGTTCCGTTCACATTGGCGGTAGAGGAGTCGAAATAGGCGCGCAGCTCTTCACCGGGGTTCCAGGCCATGATGAGCACATCGTGAACGATATCGAAGTCAAAGTCCTCCAAACGTTTCTTGTATTGCGCGGCGTCGACAACGCGCATTTGTGCGCTGATCCCGAGCAATTTCAGATTTTTGATGAAGGGCTGGGTGTGTCGCTCGAAGATATTGGAGTTATCGAGGAATTCGAATGCGAGTGGCGCTCCGTCGGGCAGATAAAGCTGGCCATTCTGGCGCTGGCAACCGGCAGTGATCAAGAGATCATTGGCTTTTTTGAGAAGCGCGCGGTCCTGTCCGGAACCGTCCGAGACTGGCGAGACGTAGGGTTCGCCAAACACATTCTCCGGAAGTTGATTGCGCCAGGGATCGAGGAGCGCCTTCTCGGCCTCGCTGGGCAGGCCGGTGGCGGCGAGTTCAGAATTTTCAAAATAGGAAGAAATCCGTTTATAAGCGTCATACATTAAATTTCGACTGGTCCATTCGAAATCAAAGGCGTAGCCGATCGCTTCCCGGATGCGCGGATCGCTGAAAATCTTGCGGCGGGTATTGAAAACCCAACCTTGAATGCTGGGTATATTATTGTTTGGAGCGACATCGCGTTTGACGCGGCCATCGCGGGCGGCTGGGAATTCGTAACCGGTAGCCCAGACACGGGCGATATTCTCCTCGCGCTCGGTGAAAGCGCCAGCCTTGAACGCCTCGAAGGCGACCTGGCTGTCGCCGAAATATTCGAAGCGAATAACATCGAAATTGCCTTGTCCGATGGCGATGGGCAAATCCTTCGCCCAGTAGTCCTTGACGCGGTGATAGGCGATGAAATGTCCTTGTTCGAAAGCGCCAACCTTGTAAGCACCGGAGCCGAGCGGCGGCTCAAGCGTGGTCGCCTCGAAATCACGCGTCGCGTAATAGGCGCGCGAAAATATCGGCTGGTTCGCCACCGTCAGCGGTAAATCGCGCGAGCGGCCGGGCGCGAAACGGCAAACAAGCACATCGTCGGCGACAGCCTCGGCGCTGACCAGATCGCGCAACATTTGGCTGATGACGGGGTGCCCTTTCGATTTGAGAATATTCAGCGAGAAAGCCGCGTCGTGTGCGGTGAGCGGCGTGCCGTCGTGAAACCGCGCTTCCGACCGCAGGAAGTAGGTGTAGACAAGCTTGTCAGAGGAAATGCGCACCTTCTGGGCCACCAGGCCGTAGTAGGCGTCTCGCTCGTCAAGACTTTGATTCATTAGCGTGTCGAAGACCAGCGACATGCCGGTCGCTGGATTGCCGCGCAACACATAGGCGTTGAAGGTGTCGAAGGTCGGGCTCGCTGGTGAGAGCGCTAACACGCCCCCTTTCGGCGCATTAGGGTTTACATAGCCAAAATGTTTGTAATCGGCTGGTTCGGCGAGGTCGCCGAAGGTCGATAGACCATGGCTCTCGACCTCTCCGGGCGCGGGGGCTTTTATAGCGGTGAGTAGAGGCTTCCCCAGCGCTGGAGAGACCAAACCGGTGGCGGCTCCGATCATGCCAGCCCGTAAAAGACGCCGGCGCGTCAGGGGAAACAGGATTTCGGCCAAAATCTCTCCAGTTATCTCAGACCCCGGACAGCGCCGGCGATTCGTTACGCTTCAATTATTTATAGGGATTATGTCGGATTTTGGCGATGTCGGCACGATAATTCGATCGTTCTTTCATGATTGTTCCATTCGCAGAGGTTGGGTATCTCATGAGCGCGTCCACCAGGATTTTCTGGTCGGGTAGGAGCGGCGGCCAAAATCCCCTATAGAAGTCGAATGAACCGTACAGCCCTGTATTCCGGCACCTTCGATCCTCTGACCAATGGCCATCTCGACGTGATCCGCAAGGGCGCCGCGCTGTTCGATCGGGTGGTTGTCGCCATTGGCGTTCATCCGGGCAAAACTCCGTGGCTGACCTTCGATGAACGTCGAGGCGTCATTGAATCCGCTTGCTCTGGCTTGCCGGCATCTATTGAAGTCATCGGTTTCGAGGGGCTGGTGGTCGCGGCGGCCCGCACCGCTGGCGCCTGCGCCATCCTGCGCGGTTTGCGCGATGCGACCGATTTCGACTATGAAATGCACATGGCGGGCATGAATGGAGCCATGGCTCCCGACATCGAAACGGTGTTTTTGCCCGCTGCGCCGGGGAGTCGCCACATCAGCGGCACTCTGGTGAGACAGATCGCTGCGCTTGGCGGCGATGTGACGGCCTTTGCGCCGCCCGAGTCCGTCGAGGCTCTCCAAGGCGCCCTGAAACGGCGCAAAAAATAGTGATTGGGAGGCTTTATGAACTTCACTCGTCGTTTTGCTCTCGCCGCTGTGGCCCTCTCCTGTGCCCTTGCCGCGGCGTCGCTTGTCCGCGCTGAGGACGAGCACACGCTTTATCTCGACACAAAGGATGGTCGCGTTACAATAAAATTGCGTCCCGACATTGCGCCCAAACATGTGGAGCGGATCGAAAAGCTTGCCAAAGAGCATTTCTACGACGGCATCGTCTTCCATCGCGTAATCGACGGCTTCATGGCGCAGGCGGGCGATCCGACTGGCACAGGCATGAGCGGATCGCGTTACCTCGATCTTAAGGCCGAGTTCAGCGATTCGCCGTTCAAGCGCGGCACGTTGGGCATGGCGCGCGATCCAAGCGATAAGGACTCGGCCAACTCGCAATTTTTCATCTGCTTCGCTGATCAGCCACAATTGAATGGAAAATACACGGTTTTTGGCGAAGTCGTCTCCGGCATGGATATCGTCGACAAGATCAAGAAGGGTGATAAAGCCGAAAACGGCAAGGTCGCCGATCCCGACAAGATCATCAAGATGCGCGTCGCGGGCGATAATAGCTAACTGTTCGAACCTTTTTCCGCGCGGTCAAACCGCGCGGTTTTTCCTTGAGGAACTGGAGTTCAAATGATCGACGCCGCCGACACCATGACTCTCGATACGACCAAGGGACCGGTCGTGATCAAATTCCGTCCCGATCTGGCGCCAAATCATGTCGCTCGCATCAAACAACTTGTGTCGGAGGGGTTTTACGACGGCATTGTCTTTCATCGCGTGATTGACGGATTCATGGCCCAAACCGGCTGCCCGCGCGGCACCGGGACGGGGGGCTCAAAATACGATAACCTCAAAGCCGAATTCAACACAGAGCCACATGTGCGTGGGACATGTTCGATGGCCCGCGCCTCCCATCCAGATACTGCTAACTCGCAATTCTTTATCTGCTTCGCCGACGCGCCCTTCTTAAACAAACAATATACCGTTTGGGGAGAAGTGATCTCCGGCATGGAAAACGTCGATCAGATCAAGCGTGGGGAGCCAGTGCGCGATCCGGACAAGATTATGAAGGCGACGCTCGGTTAGAACAGATATATTAGAAAATGTCTAAGTGGCCGGGTTCGCCCGGCCATTTTGCAATTGAGACTCTATCATGCGTGTTGATCTTTTCGATTTCGAATTGCCGCAGGAGCGGATTGCCCTGCGTCCGGTACACCCACGCGATAGCGCACGGCTTTTAGTTGTGCCGACCTCCGGAGCTTTCGAGGATCGGATCGTTCGCGATTTGACGAATTATCTTGAACCAGGTGATGCGTTGGTCGTCAACGATACGAAAGTCATTCATGCCCGTCTTACCGGACGGCGGTTGCGAGATAACCTTTCCGCTACTGTCGAGGCGACGTTGATCGATCGACTTGATACAAAAACATGGCGCGCCTTGATGCGGCCAGCCAAGAAAATTCAGATTGGCGATGAAATTCGCTTCGGCGATGATGTCCTTAAGGCGCAGGTCGTCGATAAAGGCGAGGCTGGTGAAATTACGCTGGATTTCGTCCTGTCGGGTGAAATGCTCGATGCCGCCATCGAGACCATCGGTGTCATGCCCTTGCCGCCCTACATTGCTGGCAAGCGTCAAGCCGATGCCGGCGACGAGCAAGATTACCAGACGGTATATGCGCGCGAGCAGGGCGCAGTAGCGGCGCCGACTGCTGGCCTGCATCTTACGCCAGAATTGATTGCGCGCATTATGGCTTCAGGCGTTGAGTTCCATCGTGTTACCTTGCATGTCGGCGCTGGCACTTTTTTGCCGGTTAAGGCTGAGAACACCGAGGGCCATAAGATGCACGAGGAATTTGCGCGTATCGACGCTGATACGGCGCAGGCCTTGAATCATGTCCGTTGTCGTGGCGGGCGGATCGTGGCGGTTGGCACCACCGTATTGAGGACACTTGAGAGCGCCGCGAGTCCCGACGGATTACTGGCGCCTTATGCGGCACGGACGGATATTTTTATTACGCCCGGCTACCGCTTTCGCGCAGTCGATATTTTGCTGACCAATTTCCATTTACCGCGGTCGACCTTATTCATGCTTGTCTGCGCATTCGCCAGTCTGGAGCGAATGAAAGCCGCCTACGCTCACGCCATTGCAAAGGACTATCGTTTCTATTCCTATGGCGACGCCTGTCTGTTATCGCTAGCGCGATCATGATCCGCGATGGCGATGTGCGTCTGATGGCGCAATGGCGCGACGATCCGGCTGAGGCGTCACTAACGATTGATTTGCGCCTAAGAGAGGGGCGTTGCGCATCTGCATGGGATCTTTTTGGGGCGTTTGATCTTGATGGACCGAAGGCTCGCCCTTTTATTTTGAGACGTGGGGGCCGAATTGATTTCGGCTCCGTCCATGTCGACGACTGGCGCACTGATTTACGTGAGGCGGAAATACGAGTTGGCGCTAGTTTTGCCGTATGGTTCAACGTCACCGATAGCGGTCAGTATAAAATCGTCAAAATCGCAGCCCTCGGCTCAAGGGAGCCTGAATGATGCAGGATTTCTCCTTCTTTATTCAAGCAACGGATGGAGCTGCGCGCAAGGGAGAAATCCATACGCTACGAGGAACCGTACACACGCCAGCATTCATGCCAGTCGGTACGGCGGCGACGGTTAAGGCGATGTTCGCAGAGGATGTGCGGACGACGGGGGCCGATATTATTCTCGGTAATGTCTATCATCTGATGCTACGACCTGGGGCTGAGCGTATCGCCCGTCTCGGCGGTTTGCATCAATTTATGCGCTGGCCCTATCCGATCCTGACAGACTCCGGCGGCTTTCAGGTGATGTCTCTCTCGAAATTACGAAAGCTGAATGAGGAAGGCGTAACCTTCCAATCGCATATCGATGGTTCAAGACATCATCTAACGCCCGAGCGCTCGATGGAGATCCAGGATCTGCTTGGCGCCGACATCCAGATGCAATTCGACGAATGCGTGAGTTTGCCCTGTTCTGAGGAAGAAGCTGCAAGGGCGATGCGTCTGTCCTTGCGCTGGGCTGAGCGGTCCCGCAAGGCCTTCCGACAGACCCCGGGACGGGGTGTTTTCGGTATCGTACAAGGCGGCGCCTCGAAGCCGCTACGAATTGAAAGCGCCAGAGCCCTCGCCGATATGAATTTCGATGGTATTGCCGTCGGCGGGCTGGCGGTTGGCGAGCCGCAGGATGTGATGCTGGACATGATCGAGACAACTCTCCCGCATCTGCCGGCGAACAAACCTCATTACCTCATGGGAGTCGGAACCCCCGATGACATCATCAAGGCAGTAGCGCGCGGGATCGATATGTTTGATTGTGTGATGCCGACCCGAGCCGGGCGCCACGGCCTTGCCTATACGCGATTTGGTCCCATTAATATGAAGAACGCCAGACACGCCGAGGACAACAACCCGCTAGATCCGGACTCCGATTGTCCGGCTGCGCGAGACTACTCCCGCGCCTACCTTCACCATCTCGTTAAGTCGGGCGAGATACTCGGGATGATGTTGTTGACGCAGGTCAATATCGCCTACTATCAATTTCTAATGTCGGGTTTGCGAAGCGCGATCGCCGCAGGTAGCCTCGCGGAATTCATAGCCCGAACGCGCGAGGGCTGGGAAGGCGGAAAAACTGCACAATCCTAGCCCCTTATGCGACGCATAAAGTTTAGTTTTGCTCCTTGGAGGCAACTATGAGCGCCTATCGAGACGCCCTCACCAGACTTTTCCTCAAGGGTTCTTTCAACAAAGGAGAGGCGCTCAAGACTATCCCGGAGGAGCTGACACCCCAGCGTCTGAAAGCATCACCGGCTCCGCCAAAGTCCGGAGATAAACCCAAGCCTAAAAAACTCACCCCCCAGCCGCGCAGCAGGCAAGCTTTTATTCCATCGTCTGCGTCTGATGCTGCCGTATCGACGATCCAGGATCATGCCCATCCCGGCATACTGCTGATTGAAAAATTACGCGCTCATGGCAAGACGGCCTCCGATCTTGCCCGCGACATACGTGTGCCTGTTAATCGCGTCACGGCGATCATCAACGGACAACGCGGCGTCACGGCCGACACCGCCTTGCGCCTCGGTCATTGGTTCGATGAGACGCCGGAAACTTGGCTTGAGTCTCAACAGCGCCATGAACTTGCCCACGCCCGGGCTGTATCTGGCGGAGAGATCCGCCGCCTGCCGCGCCTCGTTCGTTCACGGTAAGGCTTGACTCAACCCGCCCGTAATAGACGGATGGCCTCGTCGCGCTCGAAGAGATAGAGCAGATGACGCAAGGCCTCTCCGCGTTCGCTGGAAAGTTCTGGATCGCGACGAAGGATGAGTTCAGCATCGTCGCGCGCAATCGCGAGCAGACGCGCGTGAGCCGTGATATCGGCAAGTCGAAAACCCGGAAGCCCTGCCTGACGGGTGCCGAGAATTTCGCCTTCTCCACGTAGACGCAAATCTTCTTCCGCGAGACGGAAGCCATCTTCCGTCTGTCGCAAGGTCATCAGGCGAGCCTTGGCCATCTCGCTCAGCGGCCCTTTATAGAGTAGCAAACAGCTTGACTCTCCAGCGCCACGACCAACCCGGCCGCGTAACTGATGCAATTGCGCAAGGCCAAAACGTTCAGCGTGTTCGATCACCATGATCGTAGCCTCCGGCACATCGACGCCAACCTCGATCACCGTCGTTGCGACAAGGATTTGCGTATCGCCTCTCTGAAATGCCTCCATCGCAGCGTCTTTCTCGGGGCCTTTCATGCGGCCATGAACAAGTCCAACACGGTCTCCGAAATACTGTCGCAAATCTGCTGCGCGTGCTTCGGCTGCAGCGAGATCAAGATCCTCGTTTTCTTCCACCAGCGGGCAAACCCAATAGGCCCGTGCGCCTTGCGCAAGCGCCCGCTGTAGTCCGGCGACAACCTCGCCGATCCGGGAAGCGGGCAGTGCGCGCGTTGAGATGGGTTTGCGGCCAGGCGGTTTTTCGTCGAGCGCTGATGAGTCCATATCGCCGAAAGCCGTGAGCGCCAGCGTGCGTGGGATCGGCGTCGCGGTCATCACCAGAATGTCGACGGCGTCTCCCTTGGCGCCCAACGCCAGCCTTTGTTGGACGCCAAAGCGATGTTGCTCGTCGACGACCGCCAGGCCCAGATCATGAAATGCGAGATCGCTTTGCACCAGCGCATGAGTGCCAACAACGATATCTACGCGCCCGGCGGCGATGTCAGCGTGCAGCGCCTTGCGCGCCGCAGCTTTAAGACGACCAGTCAAGAGCGCGACACGTAGTCCAACTGGCGCGTAGATCGGTTCGAGGCGTTCATAATGCTGCCGAGCGAGAATTTCTGTTGGGGCCATAAAAGCCGCCTGTCGCCCGCATTCAACGACGCTTGCCATCGCTAGCGCAGCGACAATGGTTTTGCCTGAGCCGACATCTCCCTGAACGAGGCGAAGCATTCTCTTGTCCGACGACATATCGGCCCGGATATCGGTGAGAGCCCGGCGTTGGGCACCGGTCAGCTGAAAGGACAGCGAGGCTTCAATAGCTGACGTGTAGCGTCCATCGCCGACAATTTCACGGCCCGGCAGGCGCCGCATGCGCGCTCGCACCAGTCGTAGCGCGAGCTGGCTGGCCAGCAATTCGTCAAGCGCCAGTCGTTGCCGCGCCGGGTGTTGCGGCGATAGCGCCCCGGCGGTGTCAGGGCGATGGGCCAGACGCATAGCCTCCGCGAAACCGGGGAGTTTATTTGCCGCGAGCACGCTTAGCTCCTGCCACTCTGGCAGAGCCGGGATTCTCCCCAGCGCCGCTTCCGTCGCACGCAGGACATAGCGCGCCTGCAGACCCTCCGTTAAGCCGTAGATCGCTTCAAATGGCGGCAATTTTGCCAATCCGGCTTCGTCCAGCACCCGGTCGGGATGCACCATCTGGCGTCGTCCGTCATAAAGTTCAATGCGGCCAGAAATCCATCGCGTAGCGCCCACAGGCAGGCTGCGCTCTATCCAGTCGGGATTAGCCAGGAAAAATACCAGTTCGATGTCTCCGGTATCGTCTTCCACGAAAACACGGAATGGCGCTTTGGAATAACGCCCCTGTGGACGACGATGTTCGACAATGCGCACCTTGACCACGACCATGGTCTCAAGAGGCGCTGTCGCAATGGTTGGACGCTGGCTGCGATCGATGGCGCCGGTTGGCAGATGAAATAACAGATCTAGCACGCGTGCTTCATGCATTGCGCCCGGACGCGCTAACAATCGATCAAAAAGTTTTGCGGTTTTAGGACCGACGCCTGGAAGAGCTGCAAGGCGACCAAACAGAGGGGTCAGCCTATCGGGACGCATACTAAAGCCGTCTAGTTGATTTCGGCGTCGTAGATCGAGGCCTTGTCTGCATCGCCATAGGTGAAATGCCACCACTCGCGCGGATAATTGACGAAGCCATGTCTACGCATCAATGCGACAAGCGCCCTCCGGTGAGAACGCGCTTCCGCCGGCACGGGGGTTTTTGTCCATGAGCGTCTGTCGAAAAAATCGAAAGGAGAACCGAAGTCCCAGCCTTCTACGCCGATATCGACGGCCAGTCCGGTCGAATGGGTCGACCGTCTTGCGATATAACCTCGCGCGAAGAGGCTCCGTTTATCAATGCGGGGATAATAATCCGGTTTGCTCGATTGATCCGGGTTACGGGACCAGCGTACGAATGCGTCGACCGCGCGTTGCGGCCGGTAACAATCGTAGACGACCAGTGAGAAGGCCTGACGCTCAGCATCTGCCTGTGCATCAGCCAGCGCCTGCGCGGCCTCGCTGCGAAGCCAGCAGTCTGGCGCCACATATCCAGGCACAGGACGGCCAGTAAAATTATCTGGGCCGGCGTAGCGCATTTCCTGTATGATCTTCGGCGCGACATCGGCCAGCCGCGTAAAACCCGCTGGCGGCTCGCCAGCTTTTGAGCCGCCGACAGTCAAACACAACAGGTTCAACCCGGCGAGGACAGGTAGAAGACCAGTTGGTTTTCGATTGGCGAAAAGACTAAACATCGACGCGATATCCTCAATCCTGCGACCGGGGTCTTTAGATTGCCTGGGTCTTGGGCCGATCCGCTCCACCATGCGTCGCCGACCAGGCGACAGGATCGACAATGAAAGACTCGATCTCGTTCAACGCATCCTCGGAGAAATAGCCATTCTCTCGCGCCACCATCAATACGTCGCGCCAGCTCGCGAGGTAATGCAAATGGATGTCCAGGCTGGCAAGCTCCTCGCGCGCGCCCTTGAAGATATCATAGAAGAAAAAGACGAAGACATGATTGCAGCGCTGGCCTGAGTCCCGCAGGGCATGAACGAAGTCTTTTTTGGAACCGCCATCGGTAGCGAGATCTTCGACCAGGAGCGTGCGCGCATTTTCGATCAGTTGTCCCTCAATCCGGGCGTTACGGCCAAAACCTTTCGGCTTCTTGCGCACATATTGCATTGGCAGCATCAAGTTGTCAGAGATCCACGCCGCGTAGGGAATGCCGGCCGTTTCGCCCCCAGCGACAATATCGATGGACTCGTAACCAATATCGCGTTCGATCGTCCGCGTTGCGAAATCAATCAGCCGGCGACGCAAGCGCGGGAAGGCGATGATCTTGCGCATGTCGATGTAAACCGGCGACGCCCAGCCAGCCGTGGTGATGAAAGGATTTTGCGTGTTGACGAGGATCGCCTGTACTTCGATCAAAGCCTTGGCCGTTTCCTGCGCAGCGATTAATCTGTCGTTTGACATGAGCGGAGCGGTCTTTCTTTCGCGTTAGAACGACGGAAAAGCTAAACGGGACGACTCGCCGTCTGTCCGAAGAGTATCTCCCGCTCCAGCGCCGTGAAATCTGGGCCCCGGCGGACGTATGGTTCACCCGCCGCATAGGCGCGCACGATCGCGGGACGAGTCCGAAGAGTTTCAAACCAGCGCTTCAGGTGTGGATAATCGTCGAGATCTTGTCCCTGATCGGCATGTGGCGCGATCCATGGATAACAGGCCATGTCAGCGATCGAATAGTGCTCGGCGATAAACAACCTTCCCGCGAGCTGGCGATCGAGAACGCCATAAAGCCGGGCGGTCTCGTTGCGATAGCGGTCGATGGCGTAGGGTATTCGGGCCGGCGCGTAACGGTAAAAATGATGATTTTGCCCCGCCATTGGACCGAGGCCGCCGACCTGCCAGAATAGCCATTGCATGACATCAAGACGCTGGCGCGTCTGTGAGGGCAGGAACAGACCGGTTTTCTCCGCCAAGTAAAGCAGGATGGCGCCGGACTCGAAAATCTGGATATCTCGACCACCGTCGGCGGGGGCATGATCGATAATCGCAGGTATCCGGTTATTAGGAGCGATTTCGAGAAACGCCGGGTCGAACTGGTCGCCGCGCGCAATATCAACTGGCCGGAGCATGTAGGGCAGGCCGGCTTCCTCAAGGAAGATCGTGATTTTATGGCCGTTGGGCGTCGGCCAGTAGTATAGATTGATCATGTGCTGCCCCCCAACTGATCGACTAGCAGATTATTGGGGTGAGGCTAACAGTTTGACCAATTCTTTGCTATCCGGGCTGTGGATAGCGTCCCAGGGACGCAGTACCAGCCTTTGTTATGATGTGATAAACTGAATTCCTGTCGATATTGAATTCAGAGAGGATCGCCATGAGGCCCGTCAGATTTGCCAAGACCGCGCTGGTGGCTGGAGCGGGACTTCTCTTTGTACTCGTTGGCGTCAATAATCTTATCGATTACGGCACCAACTTCGATGTAGTGAAACACATTCTAGCCATGGACATGATACCGTCGGGACCTTTCGCTGGACGGGCTATCGCCGTCAGCGGTCTGCATCACCTTTTTTACATTGGGATTATTTGCATCGAACTGGCAGGGGGCGTTGCGACGCTGACCGGTGCTGTGCGGCTCTGGCGCATGCGTAATGTTGGCGTCAGCGAATTCAACAGACACAAGACACTGGCGTTGTGTGGATTGGCCTCGATGTTTGGCCTCTACTTCATCGGCTTCGCAACAATCGGCGGGGAGTGGTTCCAGATGTGGCGCGCTGGCAGCTACAATATGCAGGAACCGGCGTTTCGGTTCATCGGCAGCATCGGTCTGATTATGATTTTTTTGAACCAGCCCGAAGAGGATAATTGAAATAACTTTTACTTTGCTGGTCTATTGTGGAGGGTCGGACACGCTTTCCGCCCCTTTGCATTTTTCCTGAAAAAGGCGGTTATTGAGGTTTTCGGCGCGCCGCGTGAGACAGACGCCCTCATGTCGCGCCCGAATATACCAGATGGTGTCAAAATCGCATTGATCCCATGATCGAGGGATTTCGCATTGAACAGAAACGCCATCGATTATCGCAGACGTCCCGGCCAGATCCTTCAATCTGCCTTTTTCAACGAGTTCGCGGTAAAACTTTGGGATATTTTGTCTCTCCCAAGCAATGAAAACAGTTTTATGCCCCCTTTCGGCATCTGGACTCAGAGCTGTGTCGGCAATCAAATCGCGCGCGAGTAGATCACTCTGATTATAGCCATAAGGGGTCCAAACCGGGAAATTAAGTTTCATCGACAATGGAGCGATCGTCACGAGCGGCCGGATGTAGTTAAAGTACTGTCCGGAGATTTTATTGACCATCTTGATCGATGGATTAGTCGCCACCAGCAAATCCGGACAACCGAATTCTTTTAGCAGCCGGTCGGGCAAACGCATGATCCGTTGCTCCGCGGCTGGCCCGAGATTACCGTCCTCAATCATCACCCCGTCGTCACGAAGGGGTTTTTCACCATGTCGAAACACGACAAGATCAAGCGCAATCCTGGAGCTGTTGTCGCCGGCAGGAGCGGAGGGCGTCGGCTGTGCTTGTTCGGTCCATGATCGCGGCGGATCGATCGGGCGACAACTGCCGGCTCTGGCTGCAGTGCTGATAAAAACGAGCAGAGCAAGTGTTATCAGACGTGTGTGCAAAAACATCGGTTCCTAATCGATCCGTTCCAGCAACATCTGACGTAAAAGGTAACCGACGGCAACCGAAAAGGCGGCGCAAAATATGCCCAGTAAGGCCGAGTTAATGTATTGAGACTGAAAGCCTTCTGTCGTCATCCGCATGATTGAAGCGCCAAAAAGCAATACGAAAGGAAGGGAGAGCGCCACGCCAATCCATAACAAAGCTGAGGCTACTAGTTTCATTGTCCGATATCCATATGTGCGAACCTTGAGTGCCCGATGTTTCTCGGGTGAGCTGGTAGGTCACATAAGGCGGTCGCCGGAAAGTTCCATCACCGTCGCTTTTTAACCATCGCCGGCGCTGGTTTGTCATCGTAAAGATCATCTGGTGGCGGCAAGGCAGGCGCCCGTTTCGGCTGACGGGCCTCGACCTCGGGATCGAGGGTGTCGCCGGTTAAATCCGGTAACTCTGCGCCCCCCGGCAATACACCGCTCTCAAGGGGGCCGAAATCCAGAGAGCCCCTGCCAAATTGCGCGCGTGCAGGGGTTGAGAAACCAGCGCAGACAAGGATCACGGAAAATATCGCTGATAAAGGGATAAAGCGCATATTCGCCTCAGGTAGAATTCAAGACCTGATAACCTTCGCTGGAATGGACGTCTCTGGCAAGACGCTGGGGAGTTCCGGGACAAGTGATTTAGGATTTGCTCGCGGGCATGGCTGACACCCCCTTTAACTGACAGATATGTGACATAATTGCCACCGGCAGTGGGAATGACCACCTTTTGGCAGATAATTAAGAGCTTGTTTACGGGTAGGGGCGTTCTAATGGCCGCAACTTGACGCGAAACACAGCGTCAGGCGTTTGAGTTTCTTGTCAGCGTAAGGTGTGCGTATCATGAAAAAGTTTTTACTCTCGGCCATCGCTCTGGCCACTCTGACCGCTTCGGCGCTGGCCGCCGATCTGCCCTCTCGCAAGGCCGCGCCCGCCTACGTTCCCCCGCCGCCGCCGCCCCCGATGTGGACGGGCTTCTACGCCGGCTTGAACATTGGCGGCGGCTGGGACGCCGGCAATGGCAACGGCAACGCCTGGAACCTGCTGGGCCAGAACGGCGGCGTCACCAATGGCATGTCCGGCG
>JBIIJP010000028.1:0-23551 GCA_044233645.1 Methylocystis sp.
TCCCTTCGACCTCTCCATGCCAATCAGTGACATGGAGCAGGACGGTCAGGACCGGTACACTTTTGCGCCGCCAGCAGAGCCAGCGCCAACCCGGTTCAGTGGTACACTTTGTCTCCGCGATTTATACCCAAAAAGGCGCAGCATTTAGTCCAAACACTATGTGTCAATTGTTCTTAAATATCTATCATCAAGCAGCACTTATTGGGGCAAGTAGTCATAGCGGCAGACGAACACTGCTAACTAACTTGGCGGCAAAGGGGGTTAATGTGCGTGTGCTTGCTGAAATAGCAGGTCATAGCAGCATTGCTATTACACAGAGATATTTAGATGTTAATGACGAACAAATGAGAGCAGCAATTGGACTGCTATAATATATTTTAGTAATTTAATTACGCGAACAGCATCCACCACCTTCTCCGTTTTCTACACTTTGCTGTATAGGCGGACAAGGCACATCGCCATAAGAACAATAAACACAACAATCCCCACTTTTAGGCTTTAATAACTTACCGCATCCTTTACAATCATAGAAGAACTGACAAGCATCAGTTGGCATTTGCTCGACAGATTGATGACCGCAAAACGGACAAGTAATTGTTGAATTAAGTTTCATACATGTCCCCTTATAATTTTCAAAAGCACTGGTTCAATGTGCTCCCAACTATAAGCAAGCATAATTAATACGGTTGATACACAAAGAAGCGACATTGTTGTAATGCGGCTATTATTTGTAGCGCATTGTGTAGCCGAGCAGCAATCTGCGCTTCTTTTTTTCCACCAAGTATACCAACTACCAACAAGCGAAACGCTCGCTACGCCTAATAATGCGTATTTCCATTCTGCCAAATACTGAAACGCAGCAAACACACCTGCCGACGCACCGACTGCGGCTAAAAGCAATGGAAAGACACAGCACGATGACGCAATAACAGCGCCAACACCCGCAATCGCAGCAAAACCACCTAACATTTTAGTAGTATCTGCCTGCGCTTCCGTTGTTTTATCTACGCGATTTGCTTCGGCGACATTCTTTGTAGAAAGCATGGCTATGCTCCGCATAGACTATAAACATGGCTATATATTACTACATGCTATTCATTAAGCAAGTGAGATTTTAATTACAACTTAAGTGACACAATCAATGTAACTTTATTTCATCACACAAATTCCATCTAATATCGTGTTTAAGCAAATCCTTTAATTAAATTCCTCTTCGCTCCTAACAACAATACCGTCATTGCCTGTATCGTGATCGGCAAGCGCATTCTCCACCATTATATCATTATCTAAATGATAATAAGTTTTTTCTATTTGCGTTATGCTTGTTCCGCACATATCAGCAACCTGTCTATGCGTTAAGCCGTTCACAATTTTCTGGGTTATAAAATAATGTCTAAAACTATATGGAACTATATTGCGATTTTCTAAATCGTTTATTTCAGCCAACTCCATTATTTTACCGAAATGATACAATAGCGTTCGCTCGGTGATTGCGTTATCGCCATCTAAACTAAACACAGGACAATGCTTAACTGACATACGATTATATAATGGAATGACTAATTTGCGTAAGTCCATAAAATATCCATTATCCCTTACCATAAACTCCCTACTTTGTCTTACCTTACTTGTTTCAGCACGAACTTTAATTTGAACCAATGGCACATCTACATTGTTTTTATTACGCCCCGTCCAAAGTAAATCGCCCCATTGTAGTTGTCTCTGCTCACCCGTCCTTAATCCAGTCACGCTTGCTATTAGGAAATAATAGCAAGCAAGCGAGCGCGATAGCCATTCTTTATCATCAAGTTTATTTTTCTTCTTATCCCAATACTTGTGTATAGCAATGCCTATGCTATCAATTTCATCTTGCGTAAATGTAGAGCGTCTTATCGCGTCATTTTTTTTGTCAATCTTCGGCAACTTCTTAAAGTCAAAACCGTCTATCTGCGCTTCGTTGTTCTTAAATAGCCAGCGCATCATCGCGTTTATTGTGCTTTGCTCATTTGCGATTGTTGTTTGACTTGGCGGTAATGCTTTCTTTGTTTTTTTAGTTCTGCTGTAAAAGTAGTCTTCGCAATCAGTTCGCTCTACTTCTTTAATCTTCGTGTCGCGCCCAATAAATTCAAGCCAATGCTCTAAATGTATTTTAATCGTCCCTAATCTACCTTTTACAATCAACCCACTTTCAACATCTTTACTTCTATTTGCTATGTATTTGTTTACCGCTTCTTTTGTCGTTAGTGAAAAATATTTCTTGCCTGCTTTAGCATTAGCAAAAAGTTCCAAATAAAACTCTTTCCCCTTATCTATTGCCGTGCTTTTGCTGCGTGTTTTCAAACTTTTTCTTGCGTATTTGCCTTCACCTTCAAGCCACATCCTAAAATGCCAATATTCGCCGCGCTTATATATAATCGCTTCGTCAAAAATAGTTTGTTCTTCTTCGGTGAAGTTCTTTTTCTTAATTGGCATTATTGGGCATTGGGTTGCTACAGATTTTAGTAGATACGCAGTTGCGTAAGTTTATGTGTAAGCGTAAACCCAACACCCAATTAAATCAACGATGATTATTTTTGAGTAAGTTTTGTGTAAGTTTTACCTCGTTGATTTTATTGTATTTTCTAGTTTTAATTTACTCCCATTCGATTGTCCCCGGCGGTTTCGACGTCACGTCATAAACGACGCGATTGACGCCGCGCACCTCGTTAATGATGCGCGTCGCCGCACGGCCCAGAAAGTTCATATCAAAAGGGTAGAAATCGGCGGTCATGCCGTCGCTGCTCGTCACGGCGCGCAGCGCCAGCACATATTCATAGGTGCGGCCATCGCCCATCACACCGACGCTACGCACGGGAAGGAGTGCCGCGAATGCCTGCCAGATCTCGTCATACAATCCAGCCTTGCGGATTTCATCGAGATACACGGCGTCAGCCTTGCGCAAAATATCGAGCTTGTCGCGGGTAATGACTCCAGGACATCGGATCGCCAACCCCGGCCCCGGAAACGGATGGCGCCCCACAAATGCCTCCGGCAGGCCAAGTTCGCGCCCAAGCGCGCGCACTTCGTCCTTGAATAATTCCCGCAGCGGCTCCACCAGCGCCATATTCATACGCTCCGGCAATCCGCCGACATTGTGATGCGACTTGATCGTCACCGACGGTCCGCCGGTGAAAGAAACGCTCTCGATGACATCGGGATAGAGCGTACCCTGCGCCAGGAATTGCGGCGCGCCACGTCCATCCTGTGCGATTTTTTTGGCTTCCGACTCGAAGGTTTCAATGAACAATCGTCCGATCGTCTTGCGTTTGACTTCAGGATCGTCGACGTCCTCCAGCGCGTCGAGAAACAGTTTTTCCGCCTGGACATGATGAAGCGGAATATTGTAATGGTCGCGAAAGAGCCGCACGACTTCCCCGGCTTCGCCCAGCCGCAACAGGCCATGATCGACGAACACGCAGGTGAGACGGTCGCCGATCGCTTCATGTATCAGCACGGCGGCCACCGCGCTATCGACCCCGCCCGACAGTCCGCATAATACGCGTCCATCGCCAACCTGATGGCGGATCGCTGCAATGGCCTCCTGTCGGAAGGCGGCCATCGTCCAGTCCGATTTAAGACCCGCGACCTTATGAACGAAGTTGGACAAAAGCTTTGCGCCATCGGGCGTATGCACGACTTCGAGATGAAATTGCACGCCGAAATAGCGGCGATTCTCATCAGCAATCGCCGCCATCGGCGCGTTCTCCGAGGCGGCGATGACGCGAAAACCCTCGGGTAATATCGTCACCCGATCGCCATGGCTCATCCATACCGGATAACTCTGACCTTTTTGCCAGACGCCATCGAAAAGCGCGCTCGACTCAAGCGCCACCAGTTCGGCGCGACCGAATTCGCGATGATGTCCGGCCTCGACCCTGCCGCCGAGTTGTGTCGCCATCGTTTGTTCGCCGTAACAAATGCCGAGAACGGGTACGCCGGAGTCGAAAATCGCCTGCGGCGCGCGCGGCGAACCGTCTTCCGTCACCGAACAAGGCCCCCCCGACAGGATCACTGCTTTCGGACGCACCTCGGTGAAGGCCTCCGAAGCCCTTTGAAAGGGCGCGATCTCACAATAGACTCCCGCCTCCCGCACACGCCTTGCAATCAACTGCGTAACCTGTGAGCCGAAATCGACAATCAGCACCTTGTCATGACGGTCGGCAATGTCGTGATGGAATGTTTTGGCGGCGGTGGTCATGAAAAACCTTTTTCTGGCGTCGGCAACGCGGGCAAAACACCCTCGTTCATAATTCTGACTGGATCAGGCGCTTGCGCTTTCATGAACAACAATGCCATCCACCACGGTGAAACGAACCTCGCCCTGCAACAAGGCGCCGTCGAAGGGGGTGTTGCGGCATCGGGAATGCAACATCTCCGGCGCGACGACGAAAGGCGCATCGGGATCAAACACGATCAGATCGGCTGGCGCGCCTTTTTGCAGACGCCCCTGCTCCAGTCCGAGAATGCGCGCCGGCGACGACGACAGCGCGGCAAGGAGACAGGGCAAGGAGACATCGCCAGCGTGCACCAGGCGCAGACCCGCGGCAAGCATGGTCTCAACGCCGACAGCGCCATATTCCGCGTCGGCGAAAGGCAGACGTTTTGTTTCGACGTCCTGCGGATCGTGATCGGAGACGATGACATCGATCAATCCTTCGGCCAACGCCGCCACCAGCGCCTGACGCTCCTCTTCGTGACGCAACGGCGGTCTTAGCTTGAGAAAGCTGCGGTATTCGCCGATATCGTTTTCGTTCAAAGTCAGGTGATTGATCGAAACGCCGCAGCTGACCGGCAGACCTGCGGCTTTCGCTTCGCGCACGGCGTCGAGCGCAAGCGTCGTCGAGATCAGCGCTGCGTGATAGCGGGCGCCTGTCAGCGCGACGAGACGCAAATCCCGATCCAGCATGATCGCTTCAGCCTCGCGCGGGACACCGGAGAGTCCCAGACGCAGCGATAGTTCGCCTTCATTCATCACGCCAGCCGACAAATCCGGATCTTGCGGGAAATGAATAACCAGCGCCCCAAAATCGCGCGCATAGGTCATCGCGCGTCTCATCACCAGCGCATTCCTCACCGGCCGCGCGCCGTCGAAGAAGGCGACAGCGCCTGCCTGTTGCAACAGGCCGAGTTCGGCGATTTCACGCCCCTCGCGGCCCTTGGTCAGCGCAGCCATGGGCAGGACGCGCACGCGTCCGGTGTCGCGCGCCCGGCGTAAAACAAAATCGACAACGGCCGGGTCGTCGATCGCCGGCGCTGTCGCCGGCGTTGCGACAAGGGTGGTGACGCCGCCGATTGCTGCGGCCAGAGTCGCGCTGGCGATGGTCTCGCGATGCTCGGCTCCAGGTTCGCCGAGAAAGGCCTGCATATCGATCAGGCCCGGCGCCAAAACGGCGCCGGCGCACTCGATCAGCCGGGCCTCCGCTGGCGCTGAGTCGCGGGTCAGCGCTGCCCCCAGGTCGACAATCTTGCCGTCGCGCGCGAACAGGCCGCCATACGTCTCCATCCCGCTTGCGGGATCGATCAGACGCGCATTGACGAAGAAAAGCGAGGAAGCCGGCCGGTTCAGGGACATGCCCGACTGATTAGGGCATTTTCCGCAGGTTGGGAATGTCGTCGGTCAATGCTCGCCGCAGCGAGACGGCTGAGGCGAGGCGCTGGGCGCGTGGCGCGGCAGTGGTCTGGCGCTGTCCGGACGCCGCCGCCTCGACCGGCGGTTCCAGACCCACGGCGGTTTCGACGCCCTCCTCCGGCGGCGCCGGCAGCCGGGCGACAAAGAGCGTATGATCGCCCGCCCCCAAGTAGGCTTTGGGCGCAGTGATGGTCCAGGTATGGAGATCAAGACCCTGACGGTTGCGAACCGCCAGTCGAATCGGGGCGACCGACACGCCAACGCGGCGCGGATTGGCGATCTCGCCCTCGATCAGGAGAACCTTTCGGCCCTCCTCCCACACCAGCCGCGAACGCACGCCGCGCAAATCGAGACCGCCGCCGCGCCACATTGGCCGGATCATGTCGGCGACCCCGAGAAAGGTCAGGACCATGATGACAGCCGCCAGCCATAGGACTAGCGGTCGGCTCCCCGTCGCCATCGGATTGATCTCATACGAATCGCTCATGATCGCCGCCATCGAAGCTTCTGGTTCGGATGGGAGAAAAACTCCTGATCAACAATGCATTAACCATGGTTGTGGTTAAGAAGCGGTGAACTGCTACTGTTCCAAGGGATGTCGCGCCGCCGCGCGACGACCGCAAGCGGGGTCGCAATCCGGATGCTGAGTTTCGAAAATGTCGGTTTGCGCTTCGGCGACGTCCCCGAGACGTTAAAGGACGTCACCTTCGATGTCGCCCCCCGCTCCTTCCAGTTTTTGACGGGTCCCTCTGGCGCCGGCAAAACGACACTATTGCGGATGATCACCCTTGCGCTAAGACCCACACGCGGCGTCGTCAGGGTATTGGGCCATGAAGCCGGAAAAATAGGACGGCAGGAAATCATCGCCTTGCGTCGGCGTATGGGCGTGGTGTTTCAGGATTTTCGTCTACTCGATCATCTGAGCTTGTATGAGAATGTCGCTGTGCCGCTGCGTGTGCAGGGACGGGAGGAATCCTCCTATCGCGCCGAGGTGATCGAACTGCTCGACTGGGTCGGCCTCGGCGACGTGCGCAACGCCCGTCCTCCCACGCTGTCTGGCGGCGAAAAACAGCGCGCCGCCATCGCCCGCGCGCTCATCGCGCGACCGCAACTGGTTCTCGCCGACGAACCCACTGGCAATGTTGATCCAACGCTGGCGCGGCGCATCCTTCGATTGCTGATCGAAATGCACAAGGGCGGCGCAGCGATCCTTGTCGCAACCCATGATCTCGGCCTGATGGATCAATACGCCTCAGCCCGCCGATTGGTTCTGGCGGAAGGCCGCCTTCTTGTGTTCGAGTAAGGGCCATGCTGAGGCGCTTGCGGCTCGCTCTGGTTGCAGACTCCACGCACGACTACACAAGTCCGCTGGCGCCGGACGATACGGTCGCCGGACGATCCCTGACTCTGATCGTCTCCATCATGACCTTCCTTGCAGCGCTTTGCGCGGGAGCCGCCGTTCTGGTTGCGGATGCGAGCGCCGAATGGCGCGGCGAAGCGGCGCGAGAAGCGACCATACAGTTGCAGGCGGAAAAGGGACGCGACGTCGAAGCGGACCTCAAAATCGCCGCCGCCATCGCTGAAAAGACGCCAGGCGTGAGCGACGCGCGCATCTATACCCGCGCCGAGTCGGAAGCCTTGCTCTCACCCTGGCTGGGCGAGGGTCTCGACCTCTCCGACTTGCCAACGCCGCGTCTGATCGTGTTGCGGCTCGAAACCACGGGGTCCGCCGACCTCGACAGTTTGCGTCGCGACCTTTCCGCCGCTCTGCCCGACGCCACGCTGGACGATCATCATCTCACGATTGCCCGTTTGGGCGATATGGCGCGCGCGGTCGTTCTCGCCGCCGTCGCTATTTTCGCTCTGGTTCTGATTGCGCTCGGCCTCGTCATCGCATCGGCGACACGCGCCGCCGTCGCGGCCAACCGCGAGGTCGTCGATATTCTGCATATCCTTGGCGCCGACGATATGCTGATCGCCAGAGAATTTCGTCGACGATTTCTATCGTTCGGCTTGCGCGGCGCCTTGATCGGGGGCGGCGGGGCCATCGTTTTTTTCGCTCTTGCGCAATTTTTGTCCGGTCAGCGGCGCGCGACCGCCGGAGCCGAGCAAATGCAGGCCATATTCGGAGATTTCGCGCTGGATTCGATAGGCTATGGCCTGATCCTCATGCTTATCGTCGTCGTCGCATGTCTTACTGCGTGGCTTTCCCAGCGAACTGTTTTTCAATATCTGAAAGATTCAGACGGTTAAGAAGGCGATCGTTCAGGCCACGAAAACCCGCGGCGCGCCGCAGGAAAAGGAAGACAGGGTGTCGACAAGACCGCCAACTGCATGGACATCTGGTTTTGCAGCGAGTCTGGCCCGAGGTCTGCTCGGTGGTCTGGCGCTCGCCGCAGTCGTGATTGCCGGCGGTTTTGTGATTTTCGCCATATCCCTGGCGCGTCAGGAGCCATCGCTGATGGTCAAGACGGAGGGGATTGTCGCCTTCACCGGCGGGTCGGACCGCGTGATCGACGCCGCGGCTATTCTTGCGCGCGGTCAGGCGCAACGCTTGCTGATCACCGGCGTCCATCGCGCCACAGACAGCTCAGTGCTCGCCAGACTGTTGCCCGTCTCGCGGGAGATGTTCAACTGTTGCGTCGATCTGGGTTACGAAGCGAAGGATACCGCCGGCAATGCGCGCGAGACGCGGTTATGGGCGCAGGCGCATCATCTGACGCGATCGCTGATCGTCGTCACCTCGAATTACCATATGCCGCGGGCCTTGCTGGAACTCTCCGCCGTTTTACCGGGCGTAGAACTCTATCCGTTTCCAGTCGTGAGCGAACATGTCGATGTCGCGGACTGGGCTACAGACTTTCGAGTCACCCGACTGGTCGGCGGCGAATACGTCAAATACCTCCGCGCGTTGATCCGCATCACCTTCGACCCTGAGGCCGAGGAGCTTGAGACAACGCCATTACGGCGCTCCGACGCCTTGCCCTGAAACCGCCGCGTCGCCTTGTTACCCCCTGCGCCAATAGCCTATTAAGTCCCACGGTCCCTCCGCACTCCGGTCCTCCCGATGCTCTTGCTTCGTTCGCTGGTGTTTCAAATCCTTTTCTTTCTGAACATGATCGTCCTGATCCTGATCTGGTTGCCGGGATTATTCATGCGGCGACAGGTATCGCAAGAATTGGGGCGCACCTGGGGGCGCACGACCCTCTGGTTGCTCGATAAAATCGTCGGGCTAAAAATCGAATGGCGCGGGCTGGAGAATATCCCCGAGGGCCCGCTCATCGTCGCGGCCAAGCATCAATCGATGTGGGAAACCTTCGTGTTGCCGATCCGTTTTGCGGATTTCAGTTACATTCTCAAACACGAATTGATTTGGTTGCCCTTCTTCGGCTGGTATTTGCTCGCTGCCGAGCAGGTGGCGATCGACCGCGCCAGAGGCGGAAAGCTGATGCCGCAACTGGTCGAAAAGGCGAGAAAGATTTTCGCGCAGGGCCGTCAGTTATTTATCTTTCCCGAGGGCACGCGACGCCCGGCCGGCGCACCGTCGCAATATAAAATCGGCGTCGCGTATCTTTATGAGGCGACCGGCGTGCCCGTTCTGCCCGTCGCCGTCAACTCCGGTCTGTTCTGGCCCAAACGCGCGTTTATCATTCGACCCGGCACGGCGGTGATCGAATTTCTGCCGGTCATCCCGCCGGGTCTCTCTCCACGACCATTTTTCCGCCAGCTCGAAGACGAAATCGAAAGGGCGTCAAACCGGCTGATCGACGAGGCAGTCGCTCGAGAACCGTCTCTCGCGGCGATTGTCGATAACAATCGTCTCGCCCCGGAAGATTCTGGCGCCTGACGACGACGTTTTCAAACAGCTTTCAGTCCTGCAACGGCCCCCATGCCGGATCGCTGGCGAAACCTGGCGTCGGCACAAGCGTCTCCGAACGACCGAAGACATCCACCATATAAATCTTCGGCCCGCCGGCGCCGCCGCTCTCGCGGAAAAACATCAGGAACAGCCCATTGGGCGCCCATGTTGGGCCCTCGTTGTGGAAACCCTCCGTGAGAATGCGTTCGCCGGAACCATCGGTTTTCATTACGCCGATAGCGAAATTACCGCCGTTTTGCTTGGTAAAGGCGATGTAATCGCCTTTTGGCGACCAGACCGGCGTCGAATAACGACCGCCCCCAAAAGAAATCCGTCTCGCCGCGCCGCCCTGTGCGCCCATGACGTAAATTTGCTGGGAACCGCCGCGATCGCTCTCGAAGGTGATTTGCGAACCATCGGGCGAATAGGAGGGCGCTGTGTCGATAGCCGGCGTATCGGTCAGGCGCGTGGTCTTTCGCGTGCGCAAATCCATGGCGTAGAGGTTGGTGTTCGAGCCTTCCGAGAGGGACATGATGACCTTCTGGCCGTCGGGCGAGAAACGCGGCGAAAACGTCATCCCAGGAAAATTGCCAACGACTTCATGCTGGCCATTCTCAATGTTCATCAGCAAAACTTTTGGTTCGCCCTCGGCGGTGAACGCCATATAGGTCACATCCAGCGAGGAAGGAGAGAAACGCGGCGTGACAACCAGTTCGTCGCCGCGCGTCAAGTAGCGAACGTTGGCGCCGTCCTGATCCATCATCGCCAACCGTTTGCGGCGCTTATCCTTGGCTCCGGATTCATCGACAAAAACAACGCGTGTGTCGAAAAAACCCCTCTCGCCGGTGATCCGCGAGAACACAGCATCCGACAACAGATGTGCGACGCGACGCATGTTCGCCGACTCGGTGACATATTGCTGACCCGCGACCTGCTCGCCGGTTGTGACGTCGAAGAGCCGAAATTCGGTTTTCAACCGACCGTCGGCTGTCCTTAGCGAACGGCCGGTGAGCACGAACTGCGCATCAAGGCTTTTCAACGCCGGCAAATCCGGCGTAGCGTCGGGTTGCGCCATCGCCGCCGGGGCGTCGATGGGCTTGAGAAACACCGAACGTTTGAAATTGTTGAGCGTCACCGACGTCACGGTACGCGCCGCATCGTCGCCGACAAATGCCGCGACGGCGACATTGACCGGCTGGAAACCGCCCCCCTTCACATCAATGATGCGTCCGGCGCGCGCCGGCGCGAAAGGCGTGAAAGCAGCGCTTGCAAGGAGACTGGCGACGGCGCGGCGTGTGAGGGGGCGTGTCATGTGGCGTTGTCTCGATGTGTCAGGGAAGGAAGGGACAGAGGTAACGGCATCAGCGCTCGTCACGAAAACGGATCGTGATGTCGCGCAAGGCTTCGTCGTAATACGGCATGAAATCGGCAGGTATTTTCATCGGACTGCATCGGCGCACGGCCTGGAGGGCCTGCTCGCCGCGCGCGCGCTCGACGGGGTTGCTGGAGCCGTTGACCAGCTTGGGCCGACCTTCCAATTCCCCTGTCTTCGAGAGATGAAACTCCACTACCGGCGCATAGGCGGCGCCGCCAAGCGATAGCGCCGAGACCCAGCAGGGATGATAATGATCGTGAATATAGGCGGCGATGCGCGACTCCATCGAAGCTGAGAGTTTTTGCGCCGACCCTTCCGGCGCGCCGAGAGACGCCGGGCTCACCTGTTGACCCGTCGCGGCGCGGCGCTCCGGCGCCTCGCGGCTGAGAAGGTTGGCGATGCTGGCGAGATCGAATTTCGATTTCGGCGCATTCTCGTCGCCGGATTTCGGCTTGTTGTCGCTGGAGGATTTCTCGGCGGCCTCGGCGTCCGGATTGTCTTTTGGCCTCTCAACCATTTTACGTTTTTCCAGCAATTGGGCGATGTCGTCCGCGCGCAGCCGAGGTTTCGGCGGCTTCGGCGGCGCATCTGACGGCTTGTCCTCCGCCTTGTCGATTTTGGGACGCGCAGGGGGCTTCGGTTTTACGATTTCCGCATCATCCGGCTGCGGTTTGTCGTCTGTGCTGGCCGTTGTCTCCCGCGCGGGCGGCGCTTGTTTGGTCTCAGGGGTCTTTGTGGCTTTTGTGTCGGGCGGAGGGGGATCTTTCGCAAGCGGGAGCGCGACGACGCGTTTGGGCGGCTTCGGCGGCTCGGCGGCGGCCTCCGCGCCAGGCTCCGGTCGTCTCGGCCCCTGCGGCGGCGGTGCGGGAACATCCTTCTTCGCCGCGTTCAGGGGCGCTTCCGGCGGAAGATCGGTTTTGTCTGCGACCCGATCGACTCGCGGCGACGGCCTGACCTCTTTCGCGATTCTCTCGCCTTTCGTCACCGAATTCAGTTCGCTGTCCGACACCACGTCCACAGGGATCATCTCGGGCGCATCGTCGAATTTTTCAGCCGAACCGAACAAAACGACAGCCGCAAGAAAAAGCCCTGCATGGGCGACCAGAGAGACGATAAACCCCGGTTCGGAGCGCGAAAATCTCACTTTCGCCGACTCACTTCTTCTCCTGCTCCGTCACCAGAGCGACCTTGCGATAGCCAGCGCTCGTAATCAGCGACATCACCTCGGCGACGCGTCCGTAGTTCACAGCCTTCGAGCCGCGCACATAAATACGCTCGTCAAAGCCCTGCTTCACGGTCTCTTTCAATTTGTCGAGCAGCTTATCGACATCGACAGGCTGATCCATCAAAAACACTTGTCCCTTTTCGTCGATGGCGACGGAGACGGGCTTTTGATCAATATTCAGCGCGCCCGCCTTGGTCTGCGGCAGGTCGACGGCGACGCCGGTCGCCAGCAAGGGCGCTGCGACCATGAAAATGATCAGCAGCACAAGCATCACGTCGATAAACGGCGTCATGTTGATTTCCGCCATGGCGCCATAACGCGGCACGCCGCGACGACGCCGCCTGCCGCCGCCCTTGGCGGTCGAGATGGATGCGCCCATGCTGCTGCCCTCCCTTTACGCCGCGCGGTCGCGATTGGCTGTGTGCTGATCGATCTGACGCGACAGGATGGCGGAGAATTCGTCGGCGAAGCTCTCCATCCGCGCCTGCGTTTTCGCCACGTCGCCCTGCATTTTGTTGTAGGCGATCAGCGCCGGAATGGCCGCAAAGAGGCCGATGGCGGTGGCGAGCAAGGCTTCGGCGATGCCGGGCGCAACCACCGCCAGCGATGTGTTTTTCGACGCCGCGATGGAGCGGAACGAGGTCATGATGCCCCACACCGTGCCGAACAGGCCGACGAAGGGACCGGCCGATGCGACCGTCGCCAGCACCAGAAGGTTGGACTCAAGCTTTTCGATTTCACGCACGATCGACACATCGAGAACTTTCTCGATGCGCGCCTGCAGACCCATGTAGCTTGAGCCGGCGCTCTGAAACGAACGCTTCCATTCGCGCATGGCGGCGACAAACAAGGTCGCGTTGCCGATGGTCGGCCTTTCGGAGAGTTTCGTATATAGCTCCTCCAGCGAATTGCCGGACCAGAAGCTGTCTTCGAAACGCTCCATCGCCTTGCGCACGCGGCGGAAGAGCAGCGTCTTGTCGATGATGATCGCCCAGCACCACACCGAGGCGGCGAGCAGACCGAGCATGACGAATTTCACGACGATATGGGCGCCCCAGAACATGCTCCACACCGTGATCTCGGCGACGGCGGGATTGGCGATCGGAGCGGCGACTTCAGCTGGATTCATGATTTGTCCTTGCGGCGGCGCGGGACGCGACGGTTATGTCCAGAAGAGCGCTTATCGCCGGCGATTTCGCCCTTTTCGGGGCCATTTTGCGCCGCACAAACAAGGTTTAGGTCGGAGCAGTTAACAATCGGTATGGGTCAGGCCGTCCGCAAGCCCGTCAGGAAGCTCTCGCGCGCCTGCGCCGGCAGGCGCCGCGCCCGGCCGCCCTCGACGCAGACCACCCTGACCCGCGCCTTCGCCAGAACTTCGCCGTCGCGCAGGACGCGCTGGTCGAGATCGACCGACGCGCCGCCGATGGCGGCGACGGCGGTCTCGACGGTCAGAAGATCGTCCATGCGGCCGGGACGCTCGAAATCCACGTCCATTTTCCGCACGACGAAGAAAATCGGCGGGGCCGTCGGACTTTCGAGCAAGTCGCGCTGCACCAGGCCCAGCGTGCGCAGCAATTCGGTGCGGCCACGCTCCATGAAACGGATATACGTCGCGTGATAGACGAGGCCGGAGGCGTCTGTGTCTTCCCAGTAGACTCGGATGGGCAGGGCGTGGACAGGCGACAACTTATCCCTCCTCTTCGCCGAACAGACCGAATTGTCCGGCCGGACGCGCCGGTTCGGCAAGTCCCAGATGGCGGAACGCCTGCGGCGTCAGGAGACGACCGCGCGGCGTGCGCTGGAGAAATCCCTGCTGAAGCAGATAGGGTTCGATAATATCCTCAATGGCGTCGCGCGGTTCGGAGAGCGCGGCGGCGATCGTCTCGATCCCGACCGGACCGCCGCCGAAATTCACCGCCACCATGTCGAGGTATCGCCGGTCCATGATGTCCAGACCGATGCTGTCGACATCGAGCAGCGACAGCGAACGGTCGGCGAGTTCGCGGGTGATGGTGGCGACGCCATCGACGACGGCGAAATCGCGAACCCGTCGCAGAAGACGGCCGGCGATGCGCGGCGTGCCGCGGGAACGACGGGCGATTTCCCGCGCGCCGGCGTCGTTCATGCCGATCCCCAGCACCCGCGCGCCGCGCTTGACGATCAGCTCCAGTTCCTGTGGCGTGTAGAAATTCAGCCGCAACGGGATGCCGAAGCGATCGCGCAGAGGCGTCGTCAGCAGACCGGCGCGGGTCGTGGCGCCAACCAGCGTGAAACGCGCCAGATCGATCTTCACCGAGCGCGCCGCCGGCCCTTCGCCAATGATCAGATCGAGCTGGAAATCCTCCATTGCAGGATAGAGAATTTCCTCCACCGCCGGATTAAGACGATGGATTTCGTCGATGAACAAAACGTCGCGCGGTTCGAGATTGGTGAGTTGCGCCGCGAGATCGCCGGCCTTGGCGATCACTGGACCCGACGTCGAACGGAAATTGACGCCGAGCTCGCGGGCGACGATTTGCGCCAGCGTGGTTTTCCCAAGTCCCGGCGGACCGACCAGCAATACGTGATCGAGCGCGTCGCTGCGTTTCTTCGCCGCCTCGATAAACACTTTGAGATTGGCGCGCGCCGCCTCCTGCCCGGTGAAATCGTCGAGCGCCAGCGGACGGAGGCTGAGATCGGCGTCGTCGTCGCGCGCCGTAGGGCTGACCAGCCTATGGTTCTCGCTCACGCCGTCAACTCTTCGAAGCCTTGCCGCAGCTTATGCGGCGTCTCGTGCCGACAGACCATGAAAGTCTTACTGGCGCCGGACAGACGCGAAGCGACACAAGCTTTGCGAATCGGGAAGCTTTGCATCCTCCGAGGCTAGCCGCTTCCATCGTCGCCCGGCTAGAGGTCGCGCCGTTTGGCGGACAAAGAAAACCCCGTCGCGTCGCCGCGCCGGGGTCTGGATCACGCGTGGCTGGGGAACGGGATGGAAGACGTTCCCCGCTGCGGCGAGATCAGTAGGCCGCCACGACCGGCGCGGCGCCCCAGTTGAAATGATAGTTGACGCCGGCGCGTGCGATGATCCCCTGATGGCTGACGCTGGTGCGGCCCCAGCCAACATTCAAACGCCCATCATCGTGGGGAAGAGTATTGAGCTCTGTCTGGACGTTCTGGCGGCCAAGATCCCAATAGAGCGCCTCCGCCTTCAACGACCAGTTCGGCATGAACATCCATTCCGCGCCGCCACCAGCGGTCCAGCCGGTCAGGATCTTGTTCTGGCGACCGCCGCCAAGCCATACTTCATTTGCTCCCATCGAAGCCGAGAGGAGCCCAGACGAGATCGTTAAGGTCGGACGTTCAAACGCCGTCTGCGAGACGTTGGCGTAGGCAGAGCCATAGGCGAGGCCGCCAGTGCCATAGACCAAAAGTGTCGGCGTCCACAGATAGCCGATGCGACCGCGCACCGTGCCGAGCCAGTCGACGCCACTTTGAACGGTCGTCTCGCCGACAGCAGATGTATTGATAGACGTCGTCACCTTCATATCACCAAAAGTAAAGCTCTGCGACGGCCCGGCAGCGGCCGCTGCGCCGCGGCCGTTGCTTGAGCCGCGAATGCCTGAGCCCTGAATGTCGGCCTCAACGCCCAGGACGATGTTCGAACCATATTGATAATTATAGCCAATCTGACCGCCGCCGATGAAGCCCGACTGCGTGTTGCTGGCCGAAGCGCCCGTCGCTAACGCGCCTACGCCGGGGAACAAGGTCGCGCCAGAGCGGGTGTCAATCCAGTTGCCGCCTAAATTCTCTGAATAAGTGTTGGCGTTCGTTCCGAAATTGTAACCGGCGTTCAGACCGGCATAGAAGCCGGTCCACATGGGCGGCGGCGAAACGACAACCGGAGCCTTGCGAGAAGGAAGATCGGCGGCGACGGCAGAAAATGCGGTCAGCGTGGCGAGCGTCGCGACCGACGCGAGAAGAATTTTTTTCATCAGAAGGTCCCTTGTCCATACCTGTGCAGGCAAAGTTGTTGACGGTTGCCTCCGCAGCGGGAACCGGGCGTTACCGGGGAGGCCCATTATGGATTTCATCGATCATGTCGACATTCAATCATGAATTGTTAAGAACAAGGTTAATACGAGTCGTTTACATTGAGAAAGTTGCTAAATTGCCACAGTTCTGTTGATGTTTGTCAATAAATGTAAACTAATAGCAGAGCCACGAGCTTATTCATCAATCTGCCTGGTCAGCAAGTTTTGGAGAGGGCCTTCATTCAAGGCTTGGGCGACTGGATCGAGTCGCAGCTGTCTGGAGAAAGCGCGCCAGAATGAGCCTGAAAATCAATGGCTGTGTTTCACGCCGCCAGCTCCTTAAGCCCTTGACGGATCAGCGCGCCGGTCTCGGCGCCTTCGCCGAGTTTCTTCAGGCTGGCGGCGACGGCGGCGGCGGCCTGCGGGCGGCCGTAACCGAGGTTGACCAGCGCCGAAATCGCGTCGCGCATGGCGGAGGGAGCGGCGTCGGCCTCCGTCTCGCCCGAGAGTTTGGCGACCAGCGGATCGACGGCGCCAAATGCGGGCGCCTTGTCCTTTAGTTCGGCGACGATGCGGGCCGCGAGTTTGGGGCCGACGCCCGGCGCGCGGGCGACCATCGCCTTGTCCTGCGTGGCGATGGCGGAGGCGAGATCGCCCGGCGACAGAATAGAGAGAATGGCCAGCGCGACCCTGGCGCCGACGCCCTGTACGCCTTGCAGCAGGCGGAACCAGTCGCGTTCGCTCTCGCTCTCAAAGCCGAAAAGACGGATCGAGTCCTCGCGCACCTGCGTCTCGATGGCGAGCGCGCTCGCCTCGCCGGGACGCGGCAGTTTTTGCAAGGTGCGCGTCGAACATTGCACGACATAACCAACGCCGTTCACATCGAGGATGACGAAATCCTCGCCATAGCTGTCGATGAGGCCTTTGAGCTTCCCGATCATGCGGTCGCCCGCGTCCGTGCGCCGCGATGCTGCGCATGGCAGATCGCCACCGCGAGCGCGTCGGCGGCGTCGGCGCTCGACGCCGCGCTCGACGGCAAGAGGACGCGCACCATCATCTGCACCTGTTGCTTGTCGGCGTGACCGGCGCCGACAACGGTCTTCTTGACGACATTGGCGGCGTATTCGGCGACGATCAAGCCGGCCAGCGCCGGCGCAGTCAGCGCGACGCCGCGCGCCTGACCCAGTTTCAGCGCCGATTGCGGATCGCGGTTGACGAAGGTCTCCTCGACGGCCGCCTCATGTGGCGCGTAGTCGGCGATGATCCGCAGCAGCCCCTCGTGCAGATCGCGCAGCCGCACGCCCATCGCCTGAGTCGGATCGGGTTGCAGCCGGCCGCAATCGACAAAGGACAGGCGGGAGCCCTGACAGTCGATCAGTCCCCAGCCTGTGTTGCGCAGGCCGGGATCAATCCCGAGAATGCGAATCGGATCGTTGTTCATGCCGCAGGGTAGCCGCAACGGCGCCCTGTCGGCGAGAGGGGGCGACCTATCCGGCAGCGGCCAGTTTCTCCGCCCGATCCGCAGCCTCCACGGCGGCGTCGAAGGCGAGCATCGTCGAGGCGTGGCGGGCCCTGTAGTCGCGCACCGGCTCCAGCACGCCGAGATCGGCCCATTTGCCGCCTGGCGGCAGACCGTTCTCCTTGAGCATGCGTCGCAAGGCGTCGCGCGCTTCTCTCAACTCCTGAGGCGTCGTTCCGACGATATTGCGGGCCATCACCGAGGCTGAGGCCTGACCCAGCGCACAGGCGCGCACTTCCTGTGCATAATCTGCGACCCGACCGTCTCTAAGCGTTAAATCTACGGTGATAGTGGAGCCACAGAGTTTCGAATACGCCGTCGCCGAGGCGTCTGGCCGCTCCAGCCGACCAATTCTCGGAATGTCGGCGGCCAGTTCGAGAATGCGACTGTTGTAAATCTGATCAATCATTATTCCGGACTTACCATTCGAACGCGCCTCACTATATAGTGTTTGAGGACATTGTCTGGAAGCGGCTTCGAGACTTAGACGCGAATTGTCGTCTGGACATTATCTCGTGTCGACACATCGTAATACGCGCGTGTCCCGACTGGACGGGCCCCCTAACGGCCTTCAAGGCTATAGAGCCCGGACCGCTAGACGTGACGTGCGGTGCGCAAGACTGGAGGCCCCCCATGGAAGATGCGGTCAAGACCCTGCAAGACCGGCCAGAAACCACGGACATGACGTTCGACGCCATTTCCGAGGATCGATCGACGATTTCTCGACCTGTTGCGCGTCCCTCGCAACAGGAAGCAGAATCGGCGGTGCGGACTCTGCTGCGCTGGGCCGGCGACGATCCCGAACGCGAGGGCCTGCGCGATACGCCGCGTCGTGTTGCGAAAGCCTATCGCGAATTTTTCGCCGGTTACGCGGAACGTCCCGAGGACATTCTTGCCCGCGTATTCGAAGAGGTCGAAAATTACGACGATCTCGTGCTTGTGCGCGATATTCCGTTTTCCTCACATTGCGAACATCACATGGTGCCCTTCGTCGGCAAGGCGCATGTCGCCTACTATCCGACCGGCGGCGTCGTCGGTCTGTCGAAGCTTGCGCGGCTGGTGGATGTCTACGCGCGTCGGTTGCAAACCCAGGAAACGATGACCGCCCAGATCGCCGACGCGATCTCGACCTATCTCAACCCGCGTGGCGTCGCTGTGATGCTCGAAGCCGAACACATGTGCATGTCGATGCGCGGCGTGATGAAGCAGGGCTCCTCAACCGTGACGATGCGCTTCTCGGGCGTGTTCGAGAACAACGCTGCGCAACAGGCGCATTTCTTTACTCTGCTGCGCGGCGCCCGCTGAACGATGTCGATCGCCGACGACAAGGCCATCCTGGAAGAAGGGACGGCGTTCTCGCCCAAATTTGACTCCAATGGCCTCATCGTTTGCGTGACGATGGATGTCGCGACGCGAGAAGTCCTGATGGTCGCCTATATGAATAAGCTTGCGCTCGACAAAACGCTGGAGACCGGCGTTGCGCATTATTGGTCGCGCTCGCGGGAGGCCCTGTGGCGCAAGGGCGACACATCTGGACAGGTGCAAAAAGTCATCTCCCTGCGCGTCGATTGCGATCAGGACGCGTTACTGCTCGATGTCGAACCCGGCGGCGACGGCAAGGCGTGTCACACGGGTCGGAAATCCTGCTTCTATCGACGTCTCGAAACGCAAGAGGGACAGCATCGTCTCGTATTCGAGCCCTGATGGCGGAAGTTTGACGCAGTTTGTCCGCCAATTGTTCAGTTGCGTATTTATCCTCATCAGTTTCGCGACCATATTATGTGTGATGATCTCATGGTCAACGCATTCGGATCAAGACGATGTTTTCCTTGCGTCGTGTCGAAGCCGCCGAAAAAATCCAACCAAACGACTCGGCGATGAAGCCTTCTCAGATGCAATACAACAAGACCAATCCGCCACGAGATGTCGAATGCCGGCCTCGCAAGCGACGTGACTCCGGACCGCTCATTGGTCTGGCGCTCGGCTCGGGCGCGGCCAGAGGATGGTCGCATATTGGCGTGCTGCGTGAACTCGCGGCGCATGGCGTTCATCCAGACATTGTGGCGGGCACATCGATCGGCGCTGTCGTCGGCGGATGCTACGCCGCCGACCGTCTCGACCAGATCGAGGCCTTCGCCCGCTCTCTGACCCGTCGACGCGTGTTTACGCTGATGGACCTTTCTTTCACGGGCGGCAGTCTGATCAGCGGCGAACGGCTCAGGGCGGCGCTCGAACAGGAACTGGATAACTTCAATATTGAGGATCTACCAATCCCTTTCGCAGCTGTCGCGGCGGAAGTCGGAACGGGTCATGAGGTCTGGCTTCAGCGCGGCTCACTGCCGCTGGCGATCCGCGCCTCCTACGCCCTGCCCGGCATTTTTGAGCCTGTGAGGATCGGCGAGCGCTGGTTGTTCGACGGCGCGCTCGTCAATCCGGTGCCAGTCACGGTGTGTCGGGCGTTGGGCGCGGAGTTCGTTATCGCTGTCAATGTCACGGCCGACATGATGTATCGCTCCGGGGTCATTCATGGCGACGCAGTGATGACAAAGAAGCAGAACGAACCCGCGCCTTTTGACGACAAGGGCGATCCCTCGTTTGTCGAGCGCATTTTGCCGCGCTATTTCGATCGTCGACCCGATGATGCGCCCAATGTGGCCTCTGCAATGATCGACGCCTTCAATATCGTCCAGGACCGTATTTTACGCTCACGTCTGGCCGGCGATCCGCCCGACGCCATCATCACGGCGCGTATGGAGGATATCGGCATGTTCGATTTTCATCGCGCCGAGCAATTGATCGAGATCGGACATATGGCGGCCAGGCGGGCGTTGCCGAATATTTTTGCCCATATTCCGATCCCCGGCGTCTCAGTCTGAGGCTTACGATCGGCGGGTCCATTTTTCGAAACGACCAAAAGCCAACAGACCGAAAACAAAACCGCCGATATGGGCCTCCCAGGCGACGGCGGCGTCCGATCCCATCGACTGCGGGAAAGCGCCAGACAGGGCGTTCGTTCCAAACCACACCAAAACAAACATTATCGCCGAACGATTGCCGATCAGATTGGTCAATGGCTCAACGGGCGGATTAGAGCCCTTCCTCTCCAGAGGCATTCCTCCAAGAATGGCTCCGGGCGCAAAGGCGAAGCGCACGATCGCCGCCATGGCGGCTGAAATTCCGGCCGACGCCCCAACCATCGGCGAGATATCGAGCGGATGGAGGACAAAATGCGCTAGAGCGCCAGCGACGGCGCCGCAAGCGAGAAAGGCGAGAAAGGGAAGATCTCCCAACCGGCGAGCGACGGGTGAGCCAAATGCGGCCAGCGTCAGTGCATTGACCGCCAGATGCGTCCAGCTGCCATGTAGGAGAGCATAGGAGACCAGCGTCAGGATCGACCATCGACCAGCCCCGATCGCCGCATTGATTTGCTCCAGCGCCGCCTGATCATCGTAATCCAGCGTCGATCGGGTCGGCATGACCGATTGCGGATCGATTAACAGGCTCAGCCGGACTGGGATGAACGCAAAAGCGCGAAACATGGTCGTCGTGACCGTTTCGGGTCCGTATTCGATGATAAGCTGCAAGGCTGCGAAGACACAGATCAGAGCGGTGATGACCTCAGGGAGATTGATGATTTTCTCGCGTTCCGACACGACAACCAACCCTGTTTCAAAATGGACCATAGGTCGGTCAAAAAGACACAGACCGCCAAACATTAAATGGCGAAAAGTACCCTGCATTTAAACCCGGTCTCTGCGGATGAAAAGTTCGCCAACCTCTGCGATACCTGCGTCGATCGCATTCTTTTATATCCATCATGTTGATTTTAAAGTAATTTATATCTTCACGCATCCGCGCTCTGCGCAAGCCTTGAGGTGAGGGCGGCAGTTGGCGTCTGCGGATAACGGTCGGCTGGCGGCGTCCTGGCCCCGCACCTGCAGCCTGTTCCAGCAGGCGGCTTATCGACAGCCGTTTTGTCTCAGAACTGAACAGGAACCGCGACATGCGCGCCGAGCAAATCATTCAACGAACGATCACAGCGGATCTTTACGCCTACTGGAACCGAATCCGCGGCCCGCACGCCGCGCCGACGCGCGCCGACATCAATCCGGGGGATATTCCGCATATCCTCGCCGACGCATTTATGATCGATCTCGATCCCGCCAACGATTTCCCGCTGCGCCTGTGCGGCGCGCGTCTCGACGCGCTCTGGCTCAAAAGCCTGAAGGGCACCTCTTTTCTGGATTTCTGGCAAACAGACGCCAGACGCGCCATCGCCGCCGCCTTGCTGACGGTAGCCGACGCCGCCGCACCAATGACCGGCGCCGCGCTTGCTCGGGCGCCTGGCTATTGCGACATCGACATTGAGCTGTTGTTGCTGCCTGTTCGCAAGACAAATTCATCGCCGGCGCGTGTGTTTGGCGCTTTGACTCCATCCTCTCAGCCGGGATGGTTCGGGCAGGTGCGCGCCGCGCCACTCGAACTCACGTCGCTGGGGATGTTGGCGCCTGAGCCCTTCAGGATCGATTTATATAAAGAAGCCGGCTTCCGGCGCTTGACGGAGGCCGCCTCGCCCCCCCGGTTTGTCGTACACCGTGGCGGTAAACTCTGACAGTCGGGTAATTAAAAAGGCGGCGGTGACTGGAGTGTGTAAGTCCCGCACGCCGCCTTATTCATGCTCATGAACGTAGTCGGACGCCCTTTTCGTCCGGCGTGATAAATTCTATGCCGGCGTATTCGAGCGTGACCTGTATCGAAGCGATCACGCTTTCCATAAATTCATCATATCCAGATTCATAACCGGAGATCGTCTCCGTACTCAGATCAGCGTTATCGGCGAGGTCCAGCACCGACCAGTTCAAAAGCGACCTTGCGAAACGGCATTGTTCTGGTGTCATTACAACCACTCCTCTTCTCAGAGCGATTACAGGCCTGTGCAAATTCCTTCTGTTTTCTAACCTTTCACAATGCTAGGAGAGAATTTTAAATGCGTCAAAAATAAAGATTCGGCGCCAAAATGTCCTCCTTCGATAATTTCTTGGGCGCGTTGGACAAGACTTGATCGACCTTGCATTATTTTGTTGCAATTCGTCGATAGCTCGGATGGAGAGGATGAGATCGACCTCGTTGCGCCGCTGCTACCGATCCCTGCCAACTCTCCCCGATCTCCTGTCTTTGGACAGGGCCGTCTGAAACAGCACTCAACTGACAAGCCGCAGCGCATCGCAAGCCAGGATAGACCAGTCCTGCCCGGCTCCAGCGAAGAGGAGATCGCAGTCTCTCGACTTTTCGCGCTCATCTGGCCAGCCAACGACCGTCAAAGCGAACCACCGACTCTTCACAAAGGAGGTCTCGACATGCATTCGGGCGCATTGACTTTCATGATGTTGTTGTTCCTCTCCGGCGTCGCCAGCGCCGGTACGGCGAATGAATCCCTTCCCGAGCGCCTCAGCGGCGAAAAATCGATCGTGGCGGTGGTAGACGATGAAAAATCGATCGTGGCGGTGGTAGACGATTTTGTCGGCACGGTCGCGCATGACAAGCGGATCAATGGCTACGTCCTCAAAACCGATATTCTGCACCTCAAGGCGAAACGCTCGAGCAGATCTACGCCGGCGCTGGAGGGCCCTGCTAATACAGAGGCATCAATGCGACTACGGCGTAAGACGGTCTAGACATCACGACGCAGGAGTTCGACGCGCTGTTTTAGGATCTGTCGAAACCAATGGACAAGTTCGAGGCGCCAACAAGAGATCAAAATTAGATAGTCGGTCGTGAAGAACTCGATTACGCATACGCAGATTGATAATTCTGTGAGCGGTTGAGTGTCATCAGCAAAATGAACCAGGCGCACAAAAGCCTCAGCCAGGCGAGGATGCGTCGGAAGTTATA
>JBIIJP010000002.1:0-223430 GCA_044233645.1 Methylocystis sp.
TGTTCGGTCACGAGAATGTAACGTCGGGCGCGGCGTCTGACATCCAGCAGTGCACGCGGGTGGCGCGCGCAATGGTGACGCAGCTTGGCTTCTCGGACAAGCTGGGCACGGTCGCCTACGCCGAACCGCAGCAGGAGCAGTTTCTGGGCTATTCGGCCAGCCGGCCGCCGGCCTTGTCGGAGGCGACACAGCAACTGATCGACGCCGAGGTGCGCCGTTATGTGCAGGACGCCTACGACACAGCCACACGCATTCTCACGGAAAAGCGCGATCAACTCGAAATCCTCGCCAAGGGCTTGCTTGAATTCGAGACCCTGAGTGGCGACGAGATGAAGGGGCTGCTGGAGGGCAAGCGTCCGGTGCGCGAAGACACATCGACGACGCCACAACCGCCGCGCGGCTCGGCGGTGCCGGCAACGGGCTCCAATCCGGCTCCCGACGTCGGCGGGATGGAGCCCAACCCGGTCTGAAGATGAATATCGGCCCGGCGCTCAGGCGCCGGGCTCGTTACAGAATATGACGACTTGCACGATATTTCGTTTATGAAGATTTACCTTCGGCGGCGATAAGCGCGTTCACGAGTTCGGCGGGTCGGCAAAGCGCCGCGCTCTCGCCGATCACGACAATCGGTCGTTCGATGAGAATCGGATGCGCGGCGATGGCGTCGAAAATAGCGTCATCGTTGAGATCGGCGCGATCAAGGCCCAGCTCTTCGTAGGGAGTGCCGCGTTTTCGTAAAATCTCGCGCACGTTGCGACCCATAAGTTTCAATAAACTCTTCAGCGTTTCTCGATCTGGCGGTTGATCGAGATACTCGACCACCCTGGGCTCCAGCCCCGCCGCCCGCAACGACGCCAGCACCGAACGCGACGTGCCGCAGGCCGGGTTGTGATAGATTACCGGGATCGAAACTTGTGCGTTTTTGTTCATTTTCCTGTCTCCGTGCGGTATGGTTAAGTTAATCAAATTTCAAAACAATGCTTTCCAGTTACGCAAGGCGACCCTGAAAATGCCTGTTTTCGAGTTAGAGTAGAAGCGTTTTCCAAATGCAGGGATCTATTTCATGAGCCGCAAATATTTCGGCACCGACGGCATCCGTGGCCTCGCCAACGTCAAGATCACGCCGGAACTGGCGCTCAAGGTCGGCCAGGCGGCCGGGCTGGTGTTTCACGGCGGTGAGGGACGTCATCGAGTCGTGATCGGCAAGGACACGCGGCTGTCTGGATACATGATCGAATACGCGCTGGTTGCCGGCTTTACCTCGATCGGCATGGACCCGCTCCTTGTCGGCCCGATGCCGACGCCCGCCGTCGCCATGCTGACACGCTCGATGCGCGCTTCGGTCGGCGTGATGATCTCCGCCTCGCATAATTCCTACGAGGACAATGGCATCAAATTATTCGGTCCCGACGGGCATAAATTGTCCGATGACATCGAACTGGAAATCGAGAAACTGCTCGACGCCGATCTCGGTCGGAAACTTGCCGACTCCACCGAACTTGGCCGCGCCCGCCGCATTGACGACGTGCGCGCCCGCTATATCGAATTCGCCAAGCGAACCCTTCCGCGCAATCTGACTTTTGAAGGTTTGCGGATCGTTATCGACTGCGCCAATGGCGCCGCCTACAAAGTGGCGCCTGAGGCGTTGTGGGAACTCGGCGCTGAAGTCATCGCCATTGGCGTGGAGCCGGACGGCTTCAACATCAACAACAATGTCGGCTCGACTCACCCTGGCGCCTTGCGCGCCAAGGTGCGCGAATTACGCGCCGATGTCGGCATCGCGCTCGACGGCGACGCGGATCGCGTGATCATGGTCGATGAAAATGGCCAGGTGATCGATGGCGATCAGTTGATGGCCGTCGTCGCCTCAAGCTGGGCCCAGCAGGGATTGCTGTCCAAGCCAGGTCTTGTCGCGACGATCATGTCGAACCTTGGTCTCGAACGGCATCTCGGTTCGCTGGGACTGACGCTCGAACGCACGGCTGTCGGCGATCGTTACGTCATCGAGCGCATGCGTCAGGCAGGCTATAATGTCGGCGGCGAACAATCGGGCCATGTTATTCTCTCGGATTATTCGACGACGGGCGACGGATTGGTCACCGCCATGCAAGTTTTGGCCGAAGTCAAACGTCAGGGTCGACGCGTCAGCGACGTGTGTCACTGTTTCGACCCGTTGCCGCAGATTTTGCGCAATGTCCGGGCCCAGAAACGCGCGCTGGAGAACGACACTGTGGTCACGGCAATCAAGGACGCGCACGCCAGATTGAACGGCAGCGGTCGATTGATTGTGCGCGCTTCGGGCACCGAACCCGTTATTCGGGTCATGGGCGAGGGTGACGATCCCGATCTCGTCGAGTCGCTCGTGTCTCAGGTTTGCCATGCCCTGAAGGGAACGGCGGAGGCTGCGTGAACCCGGTATGAGCGCAGATAGCGAAGAACCGGACGCGAATCCCGGTACCAACGCGCCGGAAATCAGCGTTTCCGAACTCGCACAGGCGCTCAAACGCACGGTAGAGGATCGCTTCGGCCGGGTTCGGGTGCGCGGCGAAATATCGAATTATCGCGGTCCGCATTCCTCCGGACACGCCTATTTTTCTCTAAAGGACGCAAACGCACGCCTGGACGCCGTTGTGTGGAAAGGAACGCTGTCGCGCTTGCGCGCGCGTCCGCAGGAAGGTCTTGAAGTCGTCGCCACCGGGCGCATCACAACCTTTCCCGGCAAATCCGCCTATCAGATCGTCATCGAGGCGATGGAGCCGGCTGGCGTCGGGGCGTTGATGGCGCTGATCGAGGCGCGCCGCAAACAATTTGAGTCCGAGGGGCTGTTCGATCCGAGCCGCAAACTGCCGATCCCCTTTCTGCCGCGAGTCATTGGCGTCGTAACCTCGCCCACCGGCGCGGTGATCCGCGATATACTCCATCGGATCAATGAGCGCTTTCCGCGCCATGTGCTCGTTTGGCCGGTGCGTGTGCAGGGCGAAACCTCGGCGGCGGAAGTCGCGGCGGCGGTTCGTGGTTTTAACGCCCTTCCGGCGACAGGCGCAGTTCCTCGACCAGACGTATTGATCGTCGCGCGCGGCGGCGGTTCTCTTGAGGATTTGTGGAGCTTCAACGAAGAGATCGCCGTGCGAGCGGTCGCAGACAGCCGCATTCCGCTGATCGCCGCCGTCGGTCATGAAACCGACTGGACATTGATCGATTTCGTCGCCGATCTACGCGCGCCGACGCCGACGGGCGCCGCCGAAAAAGCTGTTCCTGTGCGAGGCGAACAGCTGGACAACCTCGACGGTCGCGCACGCCGTCTGTCGGCGGCCACACGCCGCCTCATGCAGGACCGGCGCAATCGTCTCAACGGCTTGACTCGGGTGTTGCCTTCACCAGTGAGTTTGCTGTCGACGCCGCGTCAACGTCTGGATCGCGCTGGCGAACGCCTCGAGAGCGGCTTGCGCGCCCGGCAGGACGCGCAGCGACTGCGGCTGGCGCGCGCGGCGGGCAGGCTGGCCCGGCACTCTCCGCAAGCCGAACTGGCTCGGACGAGCGAAAAGCTTCGCGGGTTGCAGACGCGACTTTCGCAGGGTTTCGCCGCACGCGTCGCGCTGGCGCAGCGAGAGCACATACATGCGTCGCGAAGGATGAAAAGCTTGTCTGTGCAGCTAGCGCGCGCCTTTACACAAGGGCTCGCCGCGCGGCGCGAAAAATTGCAACGCCTGGGGCGATTACGCGAGTCGCTAAGTCATCACGCGGTTCTAATGCGCGGATTTGCGCTTGTGCGAGATGATAGCGGCATGCTGGTCCGGTCGATCGAACAGGCGCAATGTGGCGCGAAGCTCAATATTGAAGTTTCAGACGGGCGTTTCGCTGCGCGGATCGAGGGGAAGAAAGAGGAATCTGTCCTCGTGCCGCGCGCCAGAAGGACCCGTGGCGGCGGCGCAGGCGGAGGTCAAGGTTCGCTGTTCTGACTACTCGAAACCCATTTGGAATGCGACGATTTTCCGATCCATCGCGCCAGTAGGCAGGTAGCAAAACACGTTGGTGGCGAGCGGCGCCTCCTTACAATGATCGTGCTCCGCACTCCACTCGTAGCCGAGATCGCTCATGCAGGCGGTTATTTTTTCGCTGATCAATTTCGGGTTATCGCGACGTTCCAGAGGAAAGTCGCGTTCAATTTTGTATTCGCAATCGACAAGCAGATTTTTTTGACCTTCGAAATAACGGCCGCCCATGCTGCTGGTCGCGAACATCAATTGTGTCGCAACAATAAATAATAACCCTGTCGCCAGCGCGATCTTGCCCCGCAGTGGGGTTTTGAAGAAATGCAGATCGAGGAGCGAGAGCAATCCGACCGCGAGCAAGGCGCCGCCGATTAGAAGCGTAAAGGGCGCAAAAAATGGCGCTATGCCCTCATTCATGACGTTTTCTCCGCAACCGACCGCCCTAATAATCTAGAGGGCGTCGCGGCAGCGGCAAGTCGAGTGGCAGATTGACGAGCAACTCGACCAGCGCGACGAGGCGCCCGCCGGAAGCCGCGCTCCGGAATGCTGCGGCTCGATTTACGGGACCAAACACATGCGCGTCCAACTCGCCGCAAGCCTTGTCACAATGAATTTGTTCGCCGCCGCTCCCGCCTCGGCCTGTTTCATCGGATGCCGCCCGAGCGACGACGACGCCCGCGCCGTGATCGGCCATCTTCTCGCCAGCCGGTTCAGTCCGCATTTCACGCTGCTCTCATACGAAACGACCCGGCGCGCCGACTTTGACATGATCGCCGGAGAAATCCGCGGATTTGAAATTTTCTTCCGGGCACAGGTGAAGTTTCCCGACGGCGCCAATCTCGATTGCGCGCCGACCGCGCCGAAACGCGCCGGCGATTGCTCTGGCGACGCCTATTTCTCGCTGATCCGGGAAACGCGTCCGACGCCCGGCCGCCAGTATATCGAGCCCGGCGGCGTGCGGATATTCGACGAGGACCTGCGGTTCGCCGAGCGTAAGGACGGCTGGAAAGGCCCCGATGGAGAAGTGTACAAACCCTGACCGAGCGTTTACGCTCCATTAACCAATTAAGCTTTCATTAGGCAAAGAAGCAATTCGTATAAATGTCACGCAGATCAACGACCTTGAACCAAGGTTGACGGAACCTTCGTTTAACCCTGCGCGGATAGGACTGGCGATAGTCCGAGGCCACAACAGGAGCCACCTCCATGATTTCCCCATCCCGCGCCCGCTGCGCCGTGGTTGCGCTCGCGCTATCGACGATCCTTTCGCTTGCTGGCTGCGCCAAAAACCCTGCGGACGAACTGGCCGATGGTCTGGGCGCCACGGGCGCTGGCGGGCGCAACGGCCGTAGCGGCGTCGAGCGCAACGGCCTTGGAGCGCCGGGCAGCGCCCAGGAGTTCGCCGGGCGTATCGGCGACCGGATATTTTTCGATAGCGACTCCACCGAACTTTCCGCCGAGGCGCAAGCCACCCTCGATAAACAGGCGGAATGGTTGAACCAGTATTCCCGCTACAGCTTCACGCTTGAGGGACACGCGGACGAACGCGGCACCCGCGAATATAATTTTGCGCTGGGCGCGCGACGCGCCGAGGCCGCCAAGAACTATTTGATCTCCCGCGGCGTCGCGGCGAGCCGCATCCGAACGGCGAGCTTTGGCAAGGAGCGGCCGGTGGCGACCTGCGACGACATCTCCTGCTGGTCGCAGAATCGCCGCGCCGTGACGGTGCTGTCGGGCGGCAACTCCTGATTCCTCGACGGGAGTTCCCGGCGCGGGCTCAGACGCGCCCGATCATTCCCCTTGCGCCGGGGCCGTGGTTGCGGCATTGAAGACCCGTCCTGAACGGGACGCGCAGGAGTGTAGCTCAACTGGTAGAGCACCGGTCTCCAAAACCGGGGGTTGGGGGTTCGAGCCCCTCCACTCCTGCCATTTTTTTAAAAACCAGCCGCCATCCCCGCCCGTCGCCAGCGCCCCCTCCGCACCTTGTCCCTTGATCTGGCCTCATGCGTCCTGGCGGGCTATCTTTTCTCGATGCGTCGACTGCTGCTGGTTCTCTTGCTCTGCGCCTCCGCCCCGGCATTTGCGGCTTCCCCCTGCGTCGCCCGTAAGCATGGCGCTCGCGTCATTCATCTTTGCGGCGATAGGGTCGAGACCTTCCATCGCCGGCCCAAGAAGAATTATGGGCGCGCGCTTGACCCACAACGGACATCCGTCCCGGCGTCTGAGCCGGCGCCGCAATGGCGCATGCCCGCCAGCCCCGACGCCGGCCGGCATCTGATGATGCGCCGAACGCCTGGCGAACAGATCCCCTCATCCGCGCCTTAACCAGATTGTGAATGGCCGGTCGGGATGGCTGCAAAGCGCGTCGCCTGACGTTAAACAAAAAAACCCGGCGCGGCGCGCCGGGTTTTCGTATTTCCTTTGGCGTTGATCAGTAGGATGCAATGACCGGTGCGCCGCCGAAGTTGACGTGGTAGTTGATGCCCGCGCGGACCGTGTTCCAGCGTGTGTGATTGTTAACGTTGTTCAGACCGAGACCCAGATTGTTCCAGGTGTTCGTGTTGCCGCCGCTCAGATCCGTGTAGAGATACTCGATCTTCGTCGAGACGACAGGCGTCAGCAGATACTCGAGGCCGCCGCCGGCGGTCCAGCCGGTTTGCGAAGCGGTATAGCCCTGCTGGAAGTAGAGGACGCCGTTGCGATTGACGCTGCCATAGGCAAAGCCGCCCGTTCCATAGATCAGCAATGAAGGCATAACAGCGATGCCGAGGCGGCCGCGCACTGTGCCGAACCAGTTCAGCGCGACGCCCGGCTGCGACCAGTTATAGCCACCCGAGCCCATGCTGGTGCCCTGGAAGTCCGCTTCCGCGCCAACGACGATGCCGCTGCCCAGACCTCCCGGCAGACCGCCGCCCAGACCGCCGAGCTGATAGTTGTAGCCGATCTGGCCGCCGCCGATCACGCCGCTCGTAAGATTGTTCGTCACGCCGCCGTTGAAGCCGTTCAGATTCCAGGCGTTACCGTTGCCATTGCCGGCGCTCCAGCCGCCGCCGATGTTCAAACCGGCGTAGAGACCCGTCCAGCTCGGCGGCGGCGGGGGCGGAAGCACCGCTTCCTTGCGCGAGGGCAGATCGGCGGCGAGGGCCGAACCGGCGGAGAGGGCGAGCGCCACAGCGGCGAGAGAAACGGAGAGCTTTTTCATCGTGGTTGTGTCCAAACTTTTTTGCAGCGTCTTTCGATATGCTGAACGGCGCCGCTGTGATTTCGAGCCGACACGAGCAATACTCCGCTCGCGTTGAGGCAGATAAAAACCGGGCGCAGCTTGCACAGTCAATCCATTTTCTCGTGTTCCATCGACACGACGACATATTGCTTTCACAGTGTTGCTTCCACGCAACAGAATTACGACTCACAAGCGCTCTTAACGTATTCTTAACCATCATGCGCATGCGGCCTTCATTGTGTCTTCGGCGCAACAGTCGCGAGAATTCACTATGTAATTGGCTTGTGAAACACAAATTATGGCTAAACGCCAATAGCCAAATCATGACGAGTCGAACAAGATAAGAAAAGAGACTTGGCATCACTCGAACGTGTCACCGGGGTTTGGCAATGCATTGGCGCGCGCGCTTGGGAAACAAAATTTTTGTCACGGCGATCGCTATCGCCAGCGGGGCCGTGGTGATCGAACCGCGGCCGGCGACGGCGCTCGATCTTCTGGGTCTTTTCGGCGGCGACGAGACGCCGCGTGCAACGGCGGCTGCCCCGGTGCTAAAATCAAAGACGCCAGCAAAACAAAAAATTTCGCGCGACGCCGCTATTCGCGATGCCGATATGACGCGCGAAGCGCGCGAGCGTCCGATCCGCGTAGCTCGTAAAATCGAGAAACGCGGCGCTGAACAGACAGACGCTCTGGATGTCGGCGACGACTCTTTGCTTGGTCTCGAAACAAAACCGCGGAAGCGCATCGATCCGTCAAACGACGCCAGACCGGCCGTGACGGCGCGTCGTCATTTGCCCCTCTTTGTCGTGGTGGCGCTCGGCGAGCAGCAGCTCACGGTCTACAACCATGATGGCGTCGTGACGCGATCGCAAATTTCGAGCGGCATGCCAGGACATGAGACGCCGCGCGGCATCTTCACCATCCTCGCGCGTGAGTTGATGCACCATTCTAATCTTTACTCCAACGCTCCGATGCCATTCATGCAGCGCGTGACCTGGTCGGGCGTCGCGATGCACACAGGCGTTGTCCCGGGTCATCCCGCGTCGCATGGCTGCGTGCGTTTGCCAGCGAGTTTCGCGCCCAGGCTCTGGGGACTGACGAAAATTGGCGAACGCGTAATTATCTCGCACGAAGACGTTCAACCCGAGCATATTTCGCACGCATGGTTGCCGGTTCCGAAAATGACCCCGGCGCCCGCCGCCGCGCCGGAGAAGGGCAAGCAAAAGGACAGCGGCGATATCGCGACGCCGGCGATTGCGCCCAAATCAGCGACGGAGCCGGCGGCGACCAATGCGCCCGCTCCCTCGGCGACGCCGCGCGCGCCAGAAGACTCCACCCGGCAAACATCGACGGGCGGCGCAGTCGCGCCTGCGTCTGGCGGAGCGACACCGCGCACGCTCTCGCTAACGACTCCTTCGTTTATCTCCAGCGCCGAGGCGGCCCCAATGCCGGCTCCTGCATCCAGCGCGCCGCCTGTCACTTCTCAACCCGCCGCGTCGCAGAATGAGAGCGCTGTCTCTCAGAAACTGCTAAATCCGCGGGAATACGCCGAGGAATTGAAGAACCGGACCGTCGCCGATCTGGCTGCGGCGCGCAAGCAGCTGCGCGATCTGACGGCAACGCTGACTGTCAAACGCAATGAACTCGCGAAAGTCGGAGCCGCTCAACGCGCCGCCGAAAATGCGCTCGCTGCAGCCCAGGCGCGGGTCGATCTTGCCGTGAAACGCCTCGAAAAAGCCGCTGCGGACGTTGAAACGAAGAAACAGGAGGCGGCTAATCCGCCCGAGGCCTCCTCGCCGGCGGTCGCCGCCGCGCGCGCCGCACGTTTGGCCCAGCAAACCGAGGCCGCCCTCAACGAGAAATTCGCCGCCGTGGAGGCGAAGCTTGAAGCTGAATACGCCTTGCCGGAGTTGAAAGCCAGGCTGGAGGCCGCGCAAAAGGCGCCGGCGGCGCTCGACGCGGAGATTTCCGATCTCGCGCGTAGCCTCGTCGAGGCTGAGACGACGACCGAAACGGCGACGAAAGCGGAGAAGATGGCGCGTCGCCGCACGGAGGCGGTCTCTGTGCTGATCAGCCGCAAGGACAAGAAGATTTACGTTCGTCAGGGCCTCGTGCCGGTGTTTGAGGCGCCGGTGACGATCGCCGATCCGGACTCGCCGCTGGGAACGCATCTTTTCATCGCGACAGCGCCGGGCGACGACGGCAAATCGCTTCAGTGGATGGTGTTGTCGCCGCCGACCGATGGCCAGCGACTTGCGCCGGGTCCATCAGCCGCGCTGGACCGCATCGAACTGGCGCAGGACGTTCGTGATCGACTGTCGGAATTGTTCTGGACCGGCGGCTCCATTATTGTCTCGGATCAGCCGCCGAGCAGTGAAACGGGAGCCGATGGCACAGATCTCACCGTGCGGGCGCGATAAGCGCCCGCCCGAGTTTCCGCCGCACCCTTGCGTTTTTTGCGCGCTCTCGCAGTGAGCGAAAGGATCTTCGGCGCATTCGCGCCCGTTAAGGTCCAACGTTCTCCGGCGAGCGCAGTAAACGATCCTTCCGGCGACTAGACGCGGGTCGTTCACCGGGCTAGGGCTGACTGACGCACCGCTTCACTCCCGCGCTCACGGATATGAAACCGCCCGCTCCGGATCTCTCCGCCTTCCGCCGCATTGTTGTTAAAGTCGGCTCGTCGCTGCTGGTCGATCCGCAAGCGGCGGCGGTCAATCGTCAGTGGTTGTCGCGACTGGCCGATGACATTGCCGTCTTGCATCGTAGCGGCGCCGACGTTCTGGTCGTCTCCTCCGGCGCTGTCGCGCTCGGCCGCAGCGTGCTTGGTTTCCCTCGCGGCGCTCTGGCTTTGGAAGACAGTCAAGCCGCCGCCGCCGTCGGCCAGATCGAACTGGCGCGCATCTGGGCGGAGACGCTCGCCGCGCGTGATCTGGTCGCTGGGCAGGTGCTTGTTACCTTCGGCGATACGGAGGAGCGTCGCCGTTATCTTTACGCCCGCGAATGTCTCAATCGACTGCTATCCTTGCGCGCCGTGCCGGTGATCAACGAGAATGACACTGTGGCGACGGCTGAGATACGGTATGGCGACAATGATCGCCTTGCAGCTCGTGTCGCTACAATGGCCAGCGCCGATCTGCTGGTGTTGCTCTCCGATATCGACGGTCTCTACACCGCACCGCCCGCCGCGGATCCGGATGCGACGCATATTCCTGTCGTGCCGCGCGTCACCGCCGAGATCGAGGCGATGGCCGGCGGCGCGGCGTCGCAATACTCGCGCGGCGGTATGCGCACCAAGATCGAGGCGGCGAAAATCGCCGTCACAGGCGGCGCGCATATGGTGATCGCCGACGGCCGGCGCGACGCCCCGATCGAGCGCATTGCAAGGGGCGAACGCTGTACCTGGTTTTTGAGCCCCTCCAATCCGGTGACGGCGCGCAAGAAATGGATCGCAGGCTCGCTTGAGCCCAAGGGCGCCGCCCATATCGATGACGGCGCCGAACGAGCGCTCGCCGCCGGCAAGAGTCTTTTACCCGCAGGCGTCACCCGGATCGAGGGCGTCTTCGCACGCGGCGACTGCATCGTCATCCGCAACGCGCGCGGCGGCGAAATCGGCCGTGGACTTGTCACCTATGATGCGCTCGACGCCGCCAAAATCGCCGGACGATCGACGCGCGACATCGAAGTGCTGCTCGGATATCGGGGGCCAGACGAACTCATCCATCGCGACGACATGGCCCTCGCCGGCGATTGACGCCAGAGGTGATCTTCCGAGGCGGGGCATCGCGCCGCACAGGATGACGAAAGTTTAACCCGCCCACGGCGCGATCCCGGCCTCTGCGGTCTTGGCGTCCAGTCCGCGATCGCCCATATTCTTCTCGTCCGCGCCATTGGCGCGACCATAGGAGAGATTTATGTCACCGGAAGAACGTCATCTTCTCGCGGGTTTGTTCGAGCGCACCAAAAGCGCGGCGACAGCGCCGCGCGACAGGGAGGCGGAAGATTTTATCGCCGATCAGGTCGAGGCCCAGCCGGCCGCGCCCTATCTGTTAGCGCAGACTGTGATCGTGCAGGAGCAGGCGCTGGAAGGCGCCAATGCCCGGATTCAGGAACTTGAGGCGCAGGTGAAGGCGCTTGAGTCGAAGAGCTCAAGCGGATTTCTGGGCGGATTTCTGGGCGGCGGACGCCGTCCCCAGACCGCGTCGCAGCCGGGCGGCCCCTGGGGGCGGCAACCCGGTTACGCGCCCCCGACCCCGCCCTACCCCGGCTACGCCCCTGAGCCGGCGGGTGGAGGTTTCCTTCGTGGCGCGCTGGGAACGGCGGCCGGCGTCGCGGGCGGCGTATTGCTGGCCGACAGCATTCGCAACCTCTTTGCGCATGGCGGCATGGGCGGCATGTCCAACCTTGGCATCGCATCCGGATACACGCCGGCGAGCGAGACGACGATCATCAATAATTATTATGGCGACGAGCCGGGCGGGGCCGATGGTTCCGGCCATTCGGGCCACACCCATGACGCCGGCTACGAAACCGGCGGCTACGACGATGACGGTTACAGCTCCGACGCGGGTTACGACGATAGCGGCTTTGGCGGCGGCGACGGCGGCTTCGACGTCTAGGTCCGGCTCTGCGCCGACTCATTCGCCCGCGTGGAGACGCGCGGGCTTCTAGTTTTGGATCCGCTCCCGCAATCGGCCTGCATCGATCTGATAGCCGGAGTTCATGATCATATGCGCGACAGTGGTCGCGGATTCGCGCCAACCAATGGTCGACGGCGACGACGGTCGAACGGCAGTCATCATCGTTTCCCTTATGGCCCGCGCGAGATCATCAGAATCGAGCATGGAGAAGTATCGGACGCGATCGCCGCCGACTTCTCGAAACACTGGAATATCGCTGGCGATTGTCTCAACGCCGTGATGCGCCGCCTCCACCAGCGGCATTCCAAATCCCTCGACGAATGAGGGAAAAACAAGCGCGCGCGCGTGGCGATAAAGCAGATGCAAATCATCGTCGCTGGCGTCGGCCAGCCAAAAAAGACGACGGCCATGCTCTGGATGACGGCGCAGGGTTTTCTGCAGAACGGCGGTTTTCCAGCCCGGCCGACCGACGATCACATAATGCGCGTCGCACCCCTCGGCCCAGAGCTTCTCGAAAGCGGCAAGGGCCACCGGGTAGGCTTTTCGCGGTTCGATCGTGCCGACGCTCAGAAAATACGGCGTTTGATCGGTTGCGATCGCCTGCGCCTGTCGCGAGGGCGCGAGAGATTTCTGCGCTCTGAAATCGGCGCCAAGCGGAAACCAGCCCAGCTGCATATTCGCTGGCGGCGCGACCCGATGCGCGCGCAGCCAGTCCACGAACTCGTCGGCGACAGCGCGTGAGATGCAGGCGACCGCGTCACACTTCAGCAACACCTGTTCGAACCAGGGCTTGAAGGCTTCGCCATTGGCGTGTTGCACGGCGTCGGGATAATGGAGTGGGATCAGATCGTAAAGCGCGCCGACGACTTCAGCGCCCGCGTCATGCGCCGCGTCGATCATCGGCGGATATTCACGCCAAAAACCCCATCCTGAATCGAGCAAAAAAATTCTGTCGCGCGACGCGATCTGAATTTCGCCCGGCAAATTGTCGTGTCGGTAATGGCCAAAGAGCCGGCCGTCTTCGAGATAAAACGGCAGACCAAGACCTGTTTCGACGCAGTTTCGCGCAAGTTCCCGCACTACGCGTTGCACGCCGGTTTTAAGCGCGTAACGATGCGTCGCTGTCATATCGATGAGGAGGCGCCCCTGCGGAGGCGGAACCGGAATGTCTCCGACAAGAGTTTCGCACAGTTTCAGGGCCTCTTCGTCCGGCGGCTTGCGCCATTTGCCATCATGAAGATGCGACAGACCAAGAAAACGGGTAAACGTCCAGTAGAGTTCCTTTGCCTTCAAACCTACAAATCTCAGCCGGGGATCGACGACGCGCTCTTCCCGCGCCAGCTCGGCGCGCAGATAGGCATCGATCCTGTCCCTCGGCGTCATATTTGTCTCCGGCGCGACGCGACTTCGTTGCGGGCGAGAGCAGGTCGTATGGCAGGTTGCCGTCTCTGACAAGCCGTTGGTCTGGGCGCCGGTTGAGGCATGAGGAATGTGTTGTTTTCCATTGAATATACTGTGATTGAGCGCTCCTGATCCGATGTTGGCGCGCTGCTGCGGCGCTGGACGCAAAAAATGTAACGCGGGAAACACGCGCAAGGCTTTCTCGGCGCGGGGACATGTGTGCGAGGGCCCGTATGCAATTCAAGACGCCGGCGCTGTCGGCGCAGCGCTGGCGGTTAACATGCTGCTGTTCCGCTGACTTTCGTCACGATCTTGCACGGATGTCACGGACGACCATCGTCGCCATCAAGCCGAATGCCATGGTGATGATGGCGTCCCCAATGTTTTGGTCTTTTCGACTTATGCTGGTCGGCGGTCCGCCAGTGATGCGGATGACGGTAATGGTATTTGGAGGAAAAATAGGCGTTATCGTCCCGGTAATGATGATCGCTCGCAAATGCAAAGCTCTGAACAGAGAGCAAGGAGACAGTGACGATCCAGTATGTGACGACTTTTTTCATGCCGTATCTCCCCGAGATGTGGGAATGATCCCTTGTAGCTAAGAAGTCTGATATCGCCGTCAAGCTTGCGCGAGAAATATGACAGTAAGATTTTTTCAGGCGCAACCGGCCCTCTGTAATGCAACATTTCTGTCGCAAAAATTTGCGCCAAGCTTTTAACCACTAGGCGAAAGACACGATGAATGTATGACATAACCGCTCGCCGGCGGTTGCGCGGAAGCTCCGGCGCCGGAAGAGTAAAGCGGGACGATAACCTCAAGCTAATTGTGCGTCGACATTATCGATCAACCGCGTCGCGCCCAGCCGCGCGGCGGCGAGAATGCGCAGCGCGCCGGGGGCGCTCTCTTTCACAGGCGCCAGCGTCTGCGCGTCGCGCGCCTCGATATAATCGATGTCGAACCCAGCTTTCTCCACCGCGCGTCGCGCCGGCGCCAAGGCCTCTTCGATCTTCGTTCCGGCGGCGATGGCGCCTGCCGCCGCATCAAGCGCGCGGTAAAGCGCGGGCGCGCGAACGCGCTCATCCGGCGAGAGATACACATTGCGCGAGGAGCGAGCGAGTCCGTCGGCTTCCCGCAACGTCGGCGCGCCAATAATCTCCGTTGGGATATCGAGATCGCGCGCCATTTGGCGAATGACAAGCAATTGCTGGTAATCCTTCTCGCCGAAGACCGCGATGTCGGCCTGCGCCTGATTGAGCAGCTTGGCGACCACCGTGGCGACGCCGGCGAAATGCGTCGGCCGAAAACGATCCTCCAGCCCCGCCGTCGCTGGCCCGGCGAGCGAAATCGTGGCGGCGAAGCCCGGCGGATACATCTCTGTAACAGATGGCGCGAAGACGAGATCGGCCTCGACCGTCGCGAGCCGGGCGCAATCGGCGTCGAATGTGCGTGGATAGCGCGAGAAATCCTCATTGGCGCCGAACTGGGTCGGATTGACGAAAATCGTCGCAATCACCCGCTTGGCGCGCCGGCGCGCCGTCTCGATCAGCGAGAGATGGCCATCGTGCAGCGCGCCCATTGTCGGAACCAGCCCGATGCGCTCGCCCGCCGCGCGCCGCGCGCGCACGAAAGCGCGCAACTCGGCGATTGTGGCGGCGACCGGAATCGCGCGGCTCACGCCGACGCTCCTTTTTTTTGCGCGGCGGCGAGCGTCGAAAGAAAAGCCAGATAATCGGCCGGCGGCGCCAGAGCCCGCGCCGCCGTGATAATCTCCGCGAGGTAATGCCGCGGCGCCGCGCCCAGCTCCGGCCGCGCGCCCAGATAGACCAGCGCCTGAACGGCGCCGGCCGGCGGCCGCAAGACCCGCAGGCTGCGTTTGGCATAAAGCCCCTGCGCCACCTGCTCGTAGCGATCGAGCGCCGGCATATCCGCGACGGCGACATCCCAGAGCGCGCCATGAACGCGCTGGCGGGGATCGGGAACGAGGGTGGCGTAGCCCGAGGGCATCAGCGCGAAACGCCAGCCGACGAGCCGCGCTGGGCCGAGAAGCCGGGATCGCGGACAGCGCCGGGTCATGGCGGCGACGTCCATATTCGAACCATAGGCGAAATGCAGGGGCACGGCTTTCCTCTCGCGCGCAGCGGCGGCATGTTATATCACGACGCCGGGGAAGGGTGGCCGAGTGGTTTAAGGCAGCGGTCTTGAAAACCGCCGTGGGGGCAACTCCACCGTGGGTTCGAATCCCACCTCTTCCGCCATTTCGTGACAAATAATCAATCAATTTCAATGCATTGAATGAGTGAGCTATAGGTCGCACTTACTTTTGCACTTACTTTTGGCTTCAAAAACGTCCCGAAACGGTCCCCATCGCCTCCGATGACTTGCACCAGAATTGACGCCCGAGCCCGAGCGCGACGCCCCGAATAATTGAACGCCAGTAACGGCCTGCAATCGGTCATTATATGTCTGTATTTTAGAGCTTATCGGGAGCTAACTCCCTCCGGCGACGTGATTAATTTTGATTGTTTTCAAGTAATAACGGACGCCCTCAAATTTTCTTGGACAAGGGCAAATAATATTTTTTGATTTCTTGATTATTAATCAAGTTTGCGCGCTCGGATTTCAGCGCTCAATACCCTGTTTCGTCGTCGTTTTCCGATTTTACCCACTCCCCGGCGGTTCGGTGTTGTTTCACCGGCCGCCGTTGCCGCTATTTCCCGTTAAAAACCGGTCACCTGCCCGGTTTCCGCCAGTAGAAACTCGCTGTTTTAGGTTGCTTGAAAACAGCAGTCGGCCCATTCCAAGCCAATTTCAAGTAAGCAACAAGCCCGCTCGCCACAAATAGCAATTGAATCAATTAGATATATTCGTTTATGGCGTTTTCCGTGCATTAAAATCACTGTTAGAGAATGTAGATTAATTTCGATTTTTGCGAATATTGCGAATATTGCGATTAATGTTACATAGTGATTTGGGAGAACGAGCCATGACATTGCCAGCACACGCACAGAAATTCGGAGGGCGTTTGCCTTCTGAAAGTGAGAAGGCGACTGCAAATCACTTGCGACAAATACTCGCTGCACAAGCAAATGACGGTGCAAAACTCAGCGTACTAGATGAGAACAATAAACAGCTAGAGATTACTTTATCTGCGGGAATTTCTAGTGTCCTGATGGATTTGTTGCGTCATATCGGGCGCGGCGATGCAGTTACGCTTGTGCCAGTTGGCCAAATGCTCACAACTCAACAGGCCGCAGATATTCTAAACGTATCGCGTCCCTACCTAATTTCCCTTCTTGAAGAGAAGAAAATACCCCACGAGATGACAGGGCGTCATCGTCGAATAAAAGCCGATGATTTATTCGAATACAAGGAAAATCGAGACGCCATGCGTGCTAAAGCGCTTGATCAACTCGCGCAAGATGACTCGGAGTTTCTTTAATCTTGTTTGCTAATCGCTACACAGCTTTTATTGATGCCTGCGTTTTAGTTGGCGTCATGAAACGTCATATTATCCTTAATCTCGCAGAAGCCGAATTTTTCCGAGTACGTTGGTCCGCAATGGTCCTCGAAGAAACACGAGTGGCGATTGAGGCAATTATGACTAAGCATGGGAAAACGAACGTCGAGCAACACGCTGCAAAAGTAATCAACACTTTAGAAACCTGCTTTTGTGAAGCAAACGTGGATAATTATGATCGGTTTTTATGTGTTTGCGAGGGATTCCCCGATAATGATGATGCCCATGTGGTCGCGGCGGCAATAAAAGCGCAAGCAGCAACAATCGTCACGGATAATTTGAAAGACTTCCCCCGCGATAAAATAGACACCTTGAACCTAGAGGTTCGCTCAGCAGACGAATTTATTACCGATACGATCTCTCTAGACGAAGCAAAAGCAGTCGCGGCAATCAAAAAAATGCGGGTTAGATTTCATAATCCGGCACTAAACCAAGAGCAGCTACTTCTTAAAATGGAGGCTTGTGGGCTTACTCTAACGGCTGATATTTTGAGGCCATATATAGAATCTATTTAGTATCCCATATCCCCCGGCGACTTCTTGAAATAATCACGCCAAAATCACCTGCCCGACTTTCAGCTATTTCATTCCGTATCATATCCCGACGATTGATTTCGGCCGGCAATGGGTTTTCGTTCGTGACTACCAGTTTCAACATTATTGAGCCCTCCCGCTTTCATCGGCCGCAACTTGCGCCCGGTCCGCCTCGAAACATTCGACACAAACCCACCGATGATTGCCGCGCTTTGGCGACGGAGCGAAAATGGCGACGGTCGCCATAACGCCACAGGCGCAAAATCGGTCCGTATGTCCCGCCGATCTGGCGTCGCGGTTTCGCCGGTCCGCTTCCTCTTGCGCCGCGTCGGGGTCGTCGGGAAGGGCTAGCGCGGAATTGTAACGCCCATCGTAACGCCCGTTTTTATCGTTTTTGACCTTTACCGTTTTTGACACGTTACACACGTTACTGGCGTTACACCGGGCTTTTTGAGGCGTTACAAATTCCGGCTGTAACGCCGCAACGCCCGTTACGCCTGTTACAGTGTCAATTTCCCCCCGAGCGATGGCATAAAGGCGAGCAAGGTTAAGCGCCATTGTCACCCCCTTCGAAAATTGCCGCCGTGACGGCATAGACCCGGACCACTCGCCCGCCGATGCGTCGCAAAGGTTGCCACCCGTCGCCAGCCTTTTGCAGCATCCCCCTTTCGCCCAAAGCCTTCGCAACCGCTTTGGGGTCGAGCCCGGCGCAAATTTCCGATTTCCAGATTTCCGGCGGAATGAGCCATTCCCTTTCCGCACCATCGCCGCGCCGCCAGCCCAATCGATTATTAACCGGCCTTGCTTCGCTTTCGCCCTCGATTTGCTCGAAACGACTTTCGCCGTGCGCTTCGATTATCAGGCGGACGGCTTCAATCGCTTGTCGCGCTTCGGCCGGTTCTGTCCCACCGCGCCCGTCAATCCATTGCGACAAAGCCCATTGCGTCGCCGTCCGCGCCGCGCCTTCCTGCCAAGGCGTTACCCCGAGCATCGTCGCCAATTCGCCGGCCGCCATTATCAGTCCGAGGCGTTGCGCCGCCCGGTCACATTGACCATCGGCGCCAGCCGGAACCGTCGCCGCGACAAATTGAGAAAGAAGATTGCGAACCGTTTCGCCGTCAATTTTTTCAGCAATGAGACGGCGCACAAATTCAGGACCGGCGACGCCGTAGGCCGATTGCGCCGCCTGTTTCATTCGCTTCGAGAGTGCGCCCGCGTCACCGTCCTGCCCGCCACTATCGAAAGCGCCGAAGCCCTTGCCAGCGTCCGCAGGAATGTCGAGCAATCTAACAAGCTGGCCAGCCCGAGCGCGACGCCCTCTATCTTCCTGCAATTTTGTGGCGATGGGAATTTCGCCACTTGAAAGAAAGATGACGCGCCAGCTTTTTGGTTCACGCAATGAACCATCGCGCGCCGCCCGCGCTTTCCCGGTCCCGTTGCTCAATCCATAAACCGCCGCCGCCGCGTCACGCGCTTCGACTACGCCTAATTCATCCAGAATGAGCGCCGTATCGGTCGCACTCGCCGCCGCGCCTTCGAGCCCGTTCGCCGTCGCGCGCCATGCCCTCACATAACCGGGCGATGCGCCACGCCCCCAACATGACGCCGCAATCTGTAAGAGTGTCGATTTGCCCTTCGAAGATGGCCCGTAAAAATTCAGCCCGCCCCCTTCGAGCCCGGACAGATAGAGAAGCGGCCCGGCGAGCGCCGTCGAAACCGCTAACATCGCAAGGCGATGGTCCGCCGCCAGCGCCCCGACGCCCTCGCGCCAATCGTCTAGCGTCCCGCGCGTTTCATAAGGGCCATGGGCCGAAGCTTCGAGAATAACAGTCTCACCGCCACGCGGGCCGATAGTTTCGCCGGGCAGCACGAAAACGTCGCGGCCGTTTATGGAATGCCAGCCGGTTCGCGCAACCATCGTGACGCGACCTTTTACCGTCACGGCCGAAAGATAGGATGCAAGCGCCCTTTGTTGCGTCCGGGCAATCCGTAGCCCATCGCTGGCCAGCGTCGCCGCCAGCGCCGCCGGGTCGCCTTGCAATGCAGCGTCGGAAACGTGGCGCAAATGTTCGCGCCCGTCACCGTCGCGCCAGCGCAACCACTTGCCCCAATCGTGACCATCGCCGGAGCGTGTCGCGCCAAGAACCTCGAAACTACTGCAAACCCACTCTTCGATGGTTTCCGCGTTGTCACCTTTGCCGCGTGTAATTTCGATGGTTAGCCCCTCCGCGTCCATAGTGAACGGGCCGAAGGAAATTAACGAAGGGCCAGGACGAAACGGCTTGCGATTTTTTTTGATTGCATCGCGCAAAGCGACAACGTCGCGCCATTCCGCCGCCGCGTCCGCCGCGTCATAGCCGGCAATCGGTTCGCGCTCGCCGCCATCGGGCGAAACCTTTGCCAGCGCCATCGCGTCGAGAATTGAAACATCGCACCCGAGCCCGGCGAGTATCTCCGCAACGGTCACGGCATATTTCAAACCCGGTTCGTCCGCGTCCGGCCATATAAGCACCCGCCGGCCGGCGAGAGGCGTCCAGTCAGCTTTGCCCGCCGCTTGCGCGCCTCCCGGACTTGTCGTCGCAACCACCGCGCGGCCGTAAATCATTTCGAGGGCTTCGGCGCACTTTTCGCCTTCGACAACAACAACAGGTGCGTCGGGATTGCTCGCCAGCTTGTCGAGATTAAAGAGCGGACGCGGCGACGGAACGCCACGCCAGCGCCAGCGCAAAACCCCGAGATTGTCGCGCCACAGGGAAAGCGGGATGATTTGTTTATTTTCGCCAGCCGGCTCGAAACGATTAACGAAGAACAGAACGCGGCCGGCCTCATCGTGATAGGCCCATCGCGCGACCGGCTCGCCATGCGCCGGATGCGACGGGAGCGCGGGAGCATCGGCCGGAACGGGCGCGACAAGGTCGCCGGCTTCGTCGTTATTAACCGGTAACGCAACGACCGCAGCGTCGATTTCGTCTTTCCGAAGGGGCGCGAACTTATTCATTGACGCGCCCTCCCGAATTTAACCCGAGCATCCCGGCAAGCAATCGCGCCGCGTCGCCTTGTGACTGATTTTCCAGATAGGCGAGAAGCGACACCACGTCGCCGCCAGCATCACCGGTCGCAAAATCGGACCATCGACCGTTGCACAGATTAATCTTGAAACTACCAGCGCGACGGTCAGCCCGAGTCGGGTTGCGCGCGACATACTCGCCGGAAATAGCCTTCCCGCCCGGCAAAAGCCGGGCGAGAATTGCAGGAAGCGCCGGAAGCGCTGCTTGATTAATTGTCTTAAAATCCAGTTTACCGGCCACGTGTATTCCCTCTCATGACAAGCGTTGTCAGGGCGATGTAGTTGACGGGGTCGATTTTGGAGAATTGTTTCACGGTTTCCGCAAACGGTTTGCCGCGTTGCATATCCGCCAGAAACTCGAATATTGCTCGTTGCCCGCAAAGATTTAGACGGATGGCTAGCAATTGAAGCGGGTCAATATTTTGATTGTCAGGAAGGCTCATTTCAGCCCCTCCGAAGCGATGCGATGGGCTTCCGTAGCCGGCACAAGAACCCGCCCGCCAACGCGGATTATTTTGATTTTTCCGGCGGACTGATATTTCCAGAAGGTTGAAGGCGAGACGCCTATGCGCAGGCAAAAATCCTTTACCCTAAGCGCCAGCGGCTCTTGTTTATCAATACTACATGACATGCGATCTATCTCCGATTTACGAGATAGTCCGCCATTATTCGCAGGATAGGGCGTTGCGCACGACAATTTGCTCGCAACACCTGAGGCCTGCCCCCTCTTTCTAGTTTTGGGAAATAAGCAGCTAAGGCGACTTCAGAATACCATTCTCGAACATGGAGGCTTTTCTATTGGCCCTCTCCCGAAAATCTCCATCGGGAAACCACCTTTTCACTGTGGATGGGGAAACGCCCATAATATCCGCAACCCGGCGAAAAGAGGGCTCAATCCCCCTAGAAATCAATTGAGCGCCAATTAACTCGGCATAATGGGCGCTATTTTGTTTTTCGACTTCCTCGTAAATAGTATTCTTTTCAATACCTAGTTGATGTTTGATAAGCACAATCAAATCACGCGATATATATAAATTGTCATTCCAACTCAATGCATCCAAGCACTCCCCTATTAGATAATTTACAAACACATCGCTCACGGCACTATTGCGCGATACTACGTGTGTCTCTCCGCTATTAATCAAGCGGCTTCTTTCAATCAATTTCTTAAGTAGCAAAATACTTAATTCTGACTGTGCATTTTCATCAGCGTCCAAGCACTTGCAAACAAGTCTTGGATCAATACCAATCTCATCAAGTTCCTGTTGGAACTTAAAAACAAATTCTATTCCCTGTGAAGTCTTAATTTCAATCTCTTCACTTGGTTTTGAATTCCGAAGTTCTGTATAATTTTCAATTGTGGGGTTAGCCTTGTAGAGCTTTGTGCTTTCATTAAAGCCGCAGCTTCTGGATTTTGACGGATCGTCGTCCATCGCGTTACATCCCGCGAGCATCTAGGAACCTCGGGAAACCGCCGATGCAAAGCGGCTTTCGGATGGCCGTCCTATCCCGAGGCGTTCACTTATACAGCGTCTTTCTTTTTCTGGAATGAGACAACATTAGCGCCGGATTTCGGCTCGCAAAATTGCGCCCAAGCGTCCATTAACGCCCGCCGTTTCTCCAAAGCATCGCCGCGACGGTATGCGCCTTCGACGCCGCCGACGACATGCGCCAAAGCCGCTTCGCACACCTCCCGAGGAAAAGGCGTTTCGTTCCCGGCCCAGTCCCGGAAAGCGGACCTGAAACCGTGAACGGTCACGTCCTCGATTTTCATCCGACGCAAGACCATTTCCATCGACATGTTCGACAACGGCTTGCCGCCGGACTTGCCGGGAAAAACAAATTCCCCAGTTTTGCCCTCCGCCAGCGTTTCGAGGATTTCGAGCGCACGACCGGACAACGCGACGCGATGGGCTTTTCCGGCTTTCATGCGATGGGCCGGGATTTCCCAAACCTTGCTTTTCATGTCGATTTCAGACCATCGCGCGCCCAATGTCTCGCCCGTCCGCGTCGCCGTCAGGATGCAAAACTCTAAAGCCATCGCGGCGAGCGCGTCGCGTTCACGCAATCGGGCGACAAATGCCGGAATGGCGTCATAAGCCATCGCGGCATGATGACCGCGCGTGAGTTTTTGGCGCTTCGGGAGCAAGTGCGCCAAGTGCCCCCGCCATGCCGCAGGGTTCTCGCCGGTCCGGTAGCCTTTCGCCTTCGCCGCGTCTAACACGGCTTCAATCCGCCCGCGCAACCGGCTCGCCGTTTCGGGCGCCCGCTGCCAGAGAGGCGTTAATATCTCCAGAACGTCCGCCGTTTCGATTTCATCGACCGGCTTCGGCCGGATAGGCGCGCAATAATCCCGCAGGGTCATGACCCATTGCGCCTTGTGTTTCTCATTGCGCCATTCCGACGCCTTTGAGGCGATCAGGTCGTCGGAAACCTTGCCGAATGTCGGAACGCCTTGCGCCTCTATTTCGGCCGCCCGCTTGGCTTCGACCGGCGAGACGCCGCCCTTGTGCAATTTGCGGGCTTCGGCCGCCCTGTCGCGCGCTTCCGCCAGCGAAACGACCGGGAAGCCCCCGAGACCGATTTCGGAAACCTTGCCGGCGAGAGTGAAGCGGTAAGCCCATCGCTTGGCCCCGGCCGGCGAGACGACAAGCCATAAGCCCGCCCCGTCGCCATGCCGGCCCGGTTTCGCCCCTTCGACCTTTTTCGCCGTCAATTTTCCACTGGCCATCGGCTTCGCCCTTACCCCTTCGGAAAAGTAAGTGCACTTACTTTCGCACTTACTTTTCGACGCGGATAATGGCACATAATGGCGGACGGACAAAGAGAGGTCACACCGGAAATCCCTTAATTTATAGGATAAAAACGGACACTCTCAAATTGAGCCGGACACTAGTTAGGCGGACACCTCTTCCGCCAAGTTATTGTTTCAAAATAGAAATACGCCTTTTAAAGCGCCAGAAAACCCTATTATTTCCGAAGGGTTTGCGACAGGCTCCCGAACCTCCCAGACTGTCCTACCCGGCCAAATCCGGTCTGAAACACCCGTCCGTCTCATTCCGGGCGAACCTCGCTAAAATTGGTTCGGTCGGAAATTCGAATTGTTTTTCAATGCCTTAAAAATTCTGGGTAGATGTCCGGTTTTGTTTGGTCCTCTCGCCCCCGGTTTCACTAAAACGCGCGGTGGGCGTAGTGGGATGAAATCCTACGTCGCTTAGGCGGTTATTTGTTGAGTAATCTCTGAAGAGGTCAGCCCCCATTTGGTAGTGAAAAAATGGCATGAGCAAAAACCCCATTTGCCCTAAAAGACTGGCAATCGTCCGGATAGCAACTCGAATGATTGAAGACTTTGGCCGCCCCGCTGGTTGAATAAATTAAGCAATAAATTCTGGAGGCACTTGACGGACGGGCAACAACGTAAAGAGTCATGATAACAATAAACTCGGCATTTCCTACCGTCCAGCTCAGAACTCCCTAACCCTTGCCTTAACGCATTCTGGTGGGCAAGACGTTTGGATTGCCAAGAACTATCCTTCGGGACAGTTTTGGATCTAAATCCTCTGCGTTCCGATGAATGAGAGGTTGAGGCGCTTCTATGATCAATTTGACTATCGATCTCGTTCAATCTTTTTCAATGATAGAACGAATTTTTTACGGTCTACTCCAATACATTTTTTCATCTATTTGGTACATTGCATTATGTTCTTTATGCATGTCTTTTTTAAGTTTTCTAAAAGAAAGCAAAAAAATGATTTTCGTTGGAATGAGATTTCAGGTTACATATTTTTATTTGAGGTGCTTTCGATCAGCTCTCCGTTTATCGTCGTAATTATACATCTTCTATTTGGCATTATTGGCTTTTTTGATGTCCTATCAGTTCGAGCAAGAGAATTCGGATGGGATTCTGAATATGTGCGCAATACAAGTTATGACGAAATTTCAAATCATATTTTCGGTGTTAAATATAATGAATTTTGTTTATACAGGCCGTACCTTATAGGCATAATGCTAATGTTATTTATTTTTTCTGGCAATCTGACAAAAGCTGGCTTTGAACTTGGTGATGAAATTAGTGATTGGAAGCCTGCAGAGCGGCAGAGTAATGTCTTTATCGGCGCCCATAAATTCATTGCTTATTTCTTAGCATACCTATTCTTATTTGTTGTTATATTTGCAACTATTAAGTCATTTGATGTTCAATACATGGTAGAAATCATGAAGCAAAGATGATACTCAAACATTTTCATAATAAGATTTAATGTATTCCATAGGAACATTAGGCTCAATAGAATAAATCTATATAAGGGTGGGCAATCTATTTTCTGCGATGATTTCGTTCGTCATCACCTCACTACGTCTGAGGCCGACAAGGTCGTAAAAATCTTCAAAAAAAATTCGAAGGACAGCCTGCCACGCTGCCCAGTCAAACCCTTCGAGTTGGTAGCTGCGATGAAACGAATCTACTACAAAGTGTCTTGAGCGCATGCCGTTCACAAATCCTTCAATCCCAGGATAGAGTAGTAGAAGGCCTTGGATGCCTGTCAATCCCAATTCAAGCATGAAAGGCGGGATTAACTTCAAGTCATTCTTCACGACGAGCAGGTAGTTATGAAGCGTATGTGTGAGTGTCTTTTCCACGTTCACAGCAGCCACGAGTTCCTGAATTCCTGACCTGAATGGCTTATCGCTTAATCCCCAAAGTTCTCCGCTAGAAAATAACTGTGTTAATGCATTAATCCTTACTCCGTTAGTATCGACAACAATAGCACCAAAGTTATTTGCTTTGCACACAGGATTGATCATATCCCCCATAGGTTTGAGTTTGTGAATTATCTCTTGTGCACCGACGTTTTGGATTCGCGGTTGTCCGCCAAAGATAGGATAAAGCCGCATATAGAGGGCCTTTTGGCTTTTGTAAGTTAGCGGAGAATCGCCCTGCTCAAATGTGACGAGGGGGTAATCCGAGTTAAAATAGAATGATGGTGGCCTAAGACCTTGATGGGGAACAAATGGCTTATCTCTTCGCGAGCGCTCTTCACGATCTTTAAGATATTCCCTGAGGATTTCTTCGATCGTTTCCGAGAGTTTAGTGCGGGTAGCGCGCCGCTCAGCGTCTTTTGTTACGATCGGATCAATGGTGTATTGAGTGGGATGTCGTATGTGACCCATGTCGAAAGGCAGCTTAGAAGGTTCTCCAAAATGTGTGTTCATAATTGGCAGCATTGCCTTGAAACCATGCGACTTTAAAGCATAACCCCACTCAATCATAACATTCGGATTGGGAATAAGTTTGTTGTTCGCGGTGGTAGCAACAAAAGTTAGGTCTGGAGCGAATATATCGGCGCTCGCGATCTTATTAAGAATCGTTTCCGTGACAGGTGGGGTTCCAAGAATGCCACTCGTATCACTATCAATAATAATCTGAGCACCGCCGAGATTTTGATCTTCATTTATGCGCAAAGCCGCATCCAACAGTGCTTTTTTGATTAGAAGCTTGTTATATTTAAGAGGTGTATCGCTCTGCCATGCGTAAAAAACGGTTAGCTTAGTTGGCATAAGCTACTCCGAAGTTTGAAAATAACGATCAAGGCTCCTCTTTTTCAGGAACATTGTCAAACGCTCGCCGTGATTTGAAAGCTATCCATTAAACACCCGCCCCATCTGCTCCGCCCACGGCAGACTGGCCGCCTTGGCCAGTTCGTTCACCGTCACCGACGGCGCCGCGCGCCAGATCACCAGCCGTTCGATTACCTCAGGCGAGAGATAGGCCAGGCGGATGATCCGGCGGACAAAACGGTCCGACGCCTTCTCCATGGTGGCAATGTCCTGAAGGATCGCGACCTCGCCGTTCTCCAGACGCCGCCGCCACGCCCACGCGCGCCCGACGGCGCGCAGAATATGCGCGTCCTGCGACCGGGCCTGAAAGCCGGGCCTGAACAAGCGGTCAGGCAAATTCAGAACAAAACCAGGGCCAGATAGGAAGATCATTTCGAATTGTTAATTATTTCAGTAGCTTAAGGCATCAAGAGGGGTTGCGCTTTTGGAGTCCTTACATCAGCCATTCGGCAAAAGACGCAAGATGGCGAAAATTGAACATCGCTCGACGGGCGACTAACACATATTAGATACAGAGAGTCGTTGTGACGTTTTCTTCCCAGGGTCGCCGCAACGGCGTTCCAGACTTCGGGCCGGCCGGGCATGTCCTTGCCGGCCCTTTTATTTGCGCGCGCGCCAGATATTCCACAGGGCGAAAATAATGATTGAAACCCCGGCAATCACTGTCGGTAATTTGGAATGTTCCAGCCAGGCTTCGACAGTCTGCAAAAACGAATCCATGATGGCTAACCCTATCCAAAATGAAATCCCAATTCGATGTTTATTCAGAAAATTTTGACAATCCAATAAACCAGATTAATCCTTGTGATGAACGGTCATTCCAATTTCTGAATTTATTATTTTTTAATAATGCTCTTGCTCCAGAACCATACAGTTTCTTGCCGGGATAAAACGATGCATGACGGACTGGCCTCTCAAATCGGCCTGGCAAGGACTGGCGTTGGTTCTATCAATAAACCCCTGCCGGGCCTCACGGCTTCGCCATATCTTCGCCCGATCATTCGCATCGACAAACGAAAACGGCGGGCCGTTCAGCCCAGCCATTTGTCGAATTGCGCCAGATATTTGTTGGCGAATGAGCCGCCGGGAGCGGCGGCCAGAAGCGCTGCGGTCTTTGCGGGCTCCCGGCTTGATGCGACGAGCAGGGCGCCAAAGACGAGAAGCAGGACCCCAATCGTAGGAAAGAAAAGGCCAGCCAGCGTCGCGACGCCAAGCGCGGCTCCGAATTTCATCCGGCGCGCGACAGAGGCGCGTCCGCCGGCGTCCTGCGACTCTTCCCTGACGCGCTGGAAGGGGATGACGTTAGCGTCAGCCGCAGACGGATGTTGCGAACCGGCGGCATTTTCCGCTGCGTCTGTGACAACGGCTTTGTAATGGGACCATACCCAGGCCCCTGTTTTGTCGGTCATCGCTGGTTCTCCATGCTTCGCGCCAGATCGCCGGACTGACGGGGGACCCAGATGTCGCCGTCCGCCTGTTGTCCCGTCGATCCTTCCATCGGCCTGATCATTGACATAATGAGACCGATTGCAATTTTTCTTTTCAAATTCGCAGATGGACGCGTAAAACATAGCCGGAATCAATGTCGGAAAAGGATCGAACGTGACCACAGATGTCGCGATTGCGTTTCGGGACGCGCGTGGCCCAATGTTGAATGATCTGGTTTATTGTCTCGATTTTCTGAACGGTTTGGCGTTTTTCAGAGAATACAAAGCCTCGACCTGGGAGGCCCTGGAGATCAAACCGCATCGTCAGTATCTCGATGTCGGATGCGGCGTGGGTTTTGATATTATCGAAATGGCGAAGCGCTTCCCTGATGTCGAATTTGTTGGCGTCGACAAAAGCGAGGGTCTGCTAGACATCGCCAAATCCAGGAGCGCTGGTTTATTCAACGCGCGTTTTCTCATGAACGAGGCTGAGGGCCTCGCGTTTCCGGATAATTATTTCGATGGCGGAAGGATCGATCGCTTCAGCACATGCAATCCCCCGCCGCTGTCGTAAAGGAGATGGTCCGCGTTATTCGTCCGGGAGGCCGCATCGTCCTTTCCGAGCCCGATTGGGGAACCTTTGTTTTATTTAATGGACGAGAAGAAATCAGCGCGACAATGATCAAGCTGTGGCTTCAATCCTTCGCACAACCTTTTATCGGTCGTCATCTCGGCCAGATATTGCATAACTGCAATGTCGTGAATACTCGCTGGCGCATGCATGCATTGATGATCAATCGACTGTCGGATGCAGACGTCGTCTTTGATCTCACGCGGCTGAAAAAGAATTGCGTTGAGTCTGGCGTCTTGACGTCTCAGGAGGCCGCTGATTGGTGGAACGCGGCGCAGACATCATCGCAGAACGGGACTTTTCTCGCCTGTCTTAACATTCTCGAATGCTGCGGTCAGGTTGCATGAACGTCGCGTCGCGCGCATCCGCTTGAAGCCTGTGATGGTCAGGCGTTGAACCGAAAAATTGAAAACAGTTTCATCCTCAGGCCAGAAAAAAGGCGATGCGCTTCAGCGCAGGTCAATCCCAAGCGGCTCAAAATAAACCTTGCCCTGGCTAAACGCGGGGTGTGTTCAGGAGGACCGATCCCGAATTTTACACGAGGGATTTTTCTCGTGGTGCCCAGGGGCGGGATCGAACCACCGACACTGCGATTTTCAGTCGCATGCTCTACCAACTGAGCTACCTGGGCCCGCCAAGGCGGTGAGGGCTTATAGAAAGCGGTTGCGGTCTTGTCCAGAGCCCATCATCCCCCGGATCCAGGTCCCGAAGCCATGCCCTGCGCCCGCGTCTACAGCGGCGGCGCCCGGCTTTCAGGGTCGTCGGCGGATCGGGAGGGGGCGTCGTCGGGCGATCGCTTCAGACCATTCGAGCGCCCTGCGGCTCGCGGCCTCCCGATCGGCGGGGCTCAGGCGCCCGGCGAGGTCGTCGCGTTGCCAGACGAAAACCCGGCGCAACACGTCGACGGCGCAGTGGTCGACCGCCAGGGATCGCAAGGCGAGCGCCTCGACAGGATCGCATGGCGCAGTGTGGCCTGTCGCATGGCGCTGGCCCAGCGCCGCCATGCTTCGGGCGTCGCCCCGGATTGCCGCCCGTTTATGCCAGCGCGTGGCGGCGGCGTCGTCAGGGCGTGCGCCAACGCCAAGTTCGAAGGCGCTGGCGAGATCGTACATCGCCTCGGCATCTCCAAGCCATGCGGCCAAACGCAGACGCCAGAGGCGCGATCGCTCGGCGCTCATAGCAAACATCCCGGGTCAACGACGGATGATTTTTGCCGGGCTGTTGTAGTGATAGTCGGCGATATGATCGTTCGAAACGCCAATCGCGCTCGCCAGAACCGTCGCAGCATAGGCGAGCGCGACGATTTCGATGACGGCGATCAGCACGATGTTCGGAATGCGTGGCGGAACGAGACGTCCGACGCGAAAAAACTCTCCATTGCGAAATTTGCTCATGACTCACCTGCGCCTTGTCAGAAGAGTTTTGAGGTTTTTTTGATTAAAGAAAACTGAAAGATGACGCCCGGTCGGCGGTCAGCGCGCATATTCCGTGCAGTGTCGTATTTTTATCACGTTTTGCGCGCGCATTCCGCATTCTCGAACGGAAGGCGCGGTCGGCTACCGGGCGCCGATCCGATCGCTTTCGATTGGCGCGATCGCGAGCCAGACATTCGGATCTTCCTGCGACTGGCGTTTGACGAACCGATAGCCGGTGTCGGCCCAGGGGCGAACCGCGTCGGTCAGATTGTCGAGGATGAAGTCGCCCTTGTCGGTGCGCACAGTCAGGATCGCGTGGCCCATGTTGTCGTGATCGCGGACGATCGTCATCAGCAGCGCCTGACGCGGAACGCCGGCCGCAATGAGCTGACGACGCTTTTCGAGCGCGTAGATTTTGCAATCGCCCTTGCCGTCGACGGGATAATCCCAATGATCGGCGAGCGTTCCCCAGTGGTCGAGGTTCGACACCGGCTCGATCGCGGCGTTAACCCGCTTCGTGACGGTGAGCAGAAGTTTCCAGGTCTTGGACGTCAGGATGAGATCCTCGGCGGGCAGCGCTTCCTGTTCGCATTCCTGAGGCTGGCGGCCGCAGAAATCGATCCAGCCATAAGGGATCGCCGTCTCGTCGCCGACAGCGGCGAAGGTGGCCTTCGGGGTTGCGGCCTGCGCCGTCGCAGCCAGCGACAGTCCCGCGACAGCGGCGATCGCGATGATCAGCAGTGTGCGTAAGCGGCCGGCTTTCATTGTCTCCCCCATCAGCGACAGGCGGAGAGTAAACGAAATCTTAACGCGGTGAAGCAAAACCCTAACGAATGGTTAACAACGTTAACCTTTTGCGGGCCCAGCCCGCGCTGTCGGCGTCAGGCGTCCATCCCGCCGCGATAGAGCCATGCGTTGCGTTCAAGAAGCGCAGCGCCCCCAAGCGCGCGGATGGCCAAATCGCGCGCCGCCGCCAGTGGACCGCGCATATGATCGTAATGACCCTGACGGGCCGAGGCGCGCGACACGGCCGCCGCGCGCTCTCGGCGCGCGCGCTCATAGGCGGCGAAGGCCTCCCGAACGGGCGTGTCCGCCTCCCGGCAGGCGCGGCCGAGGGCGTCGGCGTCCTCGATCGCTTGCGCCGCGCCTTGTGCAAGAAACGGAACCATCGGATGGGCGGCGTCGCCGAGAAGGGTAACGGGGCCATGGCTCCAGCGCATCAGCGGCGGTCTAGCGAACAGCGGCCAGTAACGATAGGTTTCCGCGCCCTCGATCAGGGCGCAAAGCGTCGGCGCCGCGCGATAGCTTTCCAGCAAACGCGTCATGTCGACCCCGCTGCGCGCCAGGCGCGTCGGGCTGGGCGCCGTTTCCGTGAGGATGATTACGAGATTGATGATCGCGCCGTCGCGCAGCGGATAATGTACGACATGCGCGCCGGGCAGCAGCCAGATGTGGCTCTCGACGGCGCGCAGGACCTCGGGGGCGCGCGCGGCGGGAACCAGCGCCCGCCAGGCGCTGGCGCCGGAAAAAACAGGCGCGTCGGTCTCTTGCGGCAGAAGCCGGGCGCGTACTGCGGAGCGGCCGCCATCGGCGCCCACGAGCCCGGCGGCGGTTATGGCGCCGCCGCCATCGCTCGTCTCGACATCGATGTCGACCTGCTCGTCATCAAAGCGGAAGGCTGAGACGCGCGCGCCCTCGCGTAGCTCGATCAAAGGGTGGGACCGGACCGCGCGCAGCAAAATCTGCTGCAAATCGGCGCGGTGAAAAACCCGGAAAGGCGCCCCCCATCGGGCGCGGGCGCCGGTCAAATCCATCCGGGCGAGCAGATCTCCATCGCGCCCGCGTCGGATATTGACCGCTTTCGGCTCCAGCGCGGCGGCGGCGAGCGCCTCCTCAAGTCCAGGACGCGCCAGAATGCGGCCGGCGTTGGGCGCGATCTGCAGACCGGCGCCGACTTCGGCGATGACGGGCGCCTGTTCCAGGATCAACACGGCGCGGCCGCTATCGGCCAACGCCAGCGCGGCGGTCAGGCCGCCGATTCCAGCGCCGGCGATGACGATCGGCGCGGTCATGGAGCCGGGCCGATTCTAGGCGACGGCTTCCGGATGATAAACGCACTCCGCCGGATCGGCGCCGCCATGAAGCGCGCCATCATAAACAAACAGCGTCGAGCAATAGGGGCAGACGCTTTCGTTCGCCGCGCCCATGTCGATGTAGACATGCGGATGATCGAAGGGCGGCAGGGCTCCGATACACATGAACTCTTTCGCCCCAACCCTGATCCGGGCGACGCCAGGCTGATTATGGTAATGGGGCGTGGAATGTTCGGCCATGGCTTCCTCTCGATCGGCTGCCGACCCCTATATTGCAGCGCGGCCGGCTTGAACAGGGGCTAGTCGGGCCGTCGGGTCAGCGCCGCCAGCCGCTGTTGTTCCTCGGCGGTGAGCGGCGCGGTCGCAAACGCGCGTCGGTTGCGCCGCGCCGCCGACCAAACGGCCGCGCCGCCGGCGAGCAGCGCCAGCGCCGGCGCCGCCCAGAGCAACAGCGTGCCGGAGTTCAGCGGGGGCCGCAACAGCACGAAATCGCCATAGCGGGCGTGTACGTAGTCGCGTACCTGCGCGTCGCTCAGACCTTCCGTGAGCTTTTCGCGCACCAGAACGCGCAAATCTTTCGCCAGTGCGGCGTCGGAGTCGTCGATCGACTGGTTCTGGCAGACCAGACAGCGCAATTCGCCAGTAATCGCGCGCGCGCGCGCCTCCAGCGCCGGATCGCCGAGCATCTCGGCCGGCGTCACCGCATGGGCCGCAAGCGGCGCCAGCACAAGGGCGGTCGCGAGCAGGCGTTTCATTCTGCGGCCTCCGGCAGAACGGCCATGGGCGCGCGACGGGCCACGCCGATGCGCAGACGACGGTCGGCGAGCGAACAGGCGCCGCCAAAAGCCATCACCAGCGCGCCGATCCAGATCAGCGTGACCAGCGGCTTGTAATAGAGCCGCGCGTCGATTGTGCCGTCGGGGTGCGTGTCGCCGATGGCCGCGTAGATTTGCCCTAGGCCCTGCGTGATAATGCCCGCTTCCGATCGCGCCATTTTGCGCGCCTGATAAAAGCGTTTGGCGGGTTCGATGCGCGCGAGGATCGCGCCGTTTTTCTGCACGTCCATCGCGGCGTAAATTTCCGAATAGTTCGGGCCATTGCGCGGCGCGATCGCGACGATCGCCAGTTGATAGGGACCGACGTCGTAATTTTGTTGCGGCTTCATCGCAACAATGGTTTCGACGCCCCAACCCGTTGCAGCAAGACCAAGCAGCGTCAGGCCCATACCGGCGTGCGCGATGGATGTGCCCCAGGCGGAGAGCGGCACGCCCATCAATCGCGACCAGATCGATGTCGTGCGGAATGTGACGCGCTGGGCGAGATCGCTGAAGCCGCCTACGACCAGATAAACCGCGATCCCCGCAGTAACGACCGAGAGAAACGGCGTTCCGAAAGATGCGGCGAACCCTGCAGCGGCCAGAACGCCCAGCGCAAAGGCGACGCGCAAACGTTGCAGCGCGGCGACAAGATCTCCGCGTTTCCATGGCAGCATTTGCCCAATCGGCATCAACGCCGCAAGCGGCAGCGCGATCGGAATTAGAACCGTGTTGAAGAAGGGCGCGCCGACCGAGATTTTCTCGCCGGTCAGGGCTTCGAGCGCCAGAGGGTAAAGCGTGCCAATCACTACGGTGGCGCAGCTCGCCGACAACAGCAGATTATTCACAACCAGCGCGCCCTCGCGCGAAATCGGCGCAAACACCCCGCCCGTCGGCAGCGATCCGGCGCGAATGGCGAAGAGAGTAAGTGCGCCGCCGATAAAGAAGACGAGAATAGCGAGAATGAACACGCCGCGCTCGGGATCGCTGGCGAAAGCGTGCACGGACGTCAGCACGCCGGAGCGCACAAGGAAGGTGCCAAGCAAAGATAAGGAAAAGGCCAGGATCGAGAGAAAGATCGTCCACACCTTGAGCGCCTCGCGCTTCTCCATCACCGCCGCGCTATGCAGTAACGCCGTACCGGCGAGCCAGGGCATCAGCGACGCGTTTTCGACCGGGTCCCAGAACCAGAAACCGCCCCAGCCCAAGGTATAATAGGCCCAGTAGGAGCCCATGGCGATGCCGAGCGTGAGCGCAATCCACGCGAAAAGCGTCCATGGCCGGACAACGCGCGCCCATGCGGCGTCGATGCGGCCGCCAATCAGCGCCGCTGCGGCAAAGGAAAACACGATCGAGAAGCCGACATAGCCGAGATAAAGCAGCGGCGGGTGGATCGCGAGTCCCGGGTCCTGAAGGATGGGATTGAGATCGCGTCCTTCCCACGGCGCGGGCGACACGCGCGCAAAAGGGTTGGAGGTGAGCAGAATGAAGAGCAGGAAGGCGGCGCCGATCAAGCCTTGAACGGCCAGCGCGTCGGCGCGCAATCTGTCTGGGATGGCGGCGGAAAAAAGCGCGATCAGCGCCCCGCATAATGAGAGCACCAGCACCCACAACAGCATCGAGCCTTCGTGGTTTCCCCAAACGCCCGATATTTTATAGATGAAGGGTTTGAGCGAATGCGAATTCTCGATCACATTGACGAGCGAGAAATCCGAGACGACATGCGCGTAGGTTAACGCGCCATAGGCAAGGGCGATAAACAAAAATTGCGCGATCGCCGCCGGTTGCGCAACGCGCATCAAGGCGGCGTCATTCATTCGTGCGCCGGCGAAGGGTATGGCGCTTTGCATCAGCGCCAGCGCCAGCGCGAGAACGAGGGCGTAATGGCCGGTTTCGACAATCATCGTGAGGCCTCTCCTGTCTCCCGCCTGTGGCAGAAGTCGCCGTCGCGCATCTGTGATGGATGAGGGCGCCGCTGAACAGCTGCCCGTTGATGCGACAACCACGCTTTCCAGCGTTGGGGAGAGGACAAAATCGCTCGGCTCACTTCTTCTCCCCCTGCCAGACGCCCTGCGCTTTCAGCTTGTCGGCGACATCTTTTGGCATGTAGCGTTCGTCGTGCTTGGCCAGCACGCTGTCGGCGCGGAAAGCGCCGTCCGCATCAAGGACGCCGTCGACAACGACGCCCTGACCTTCACGAAACAAATCGGGCAACAGGCCAGTATAGGCGACAGCAAGGTCCTTGGCGCGGTCTGTAATGACGAAAGTTGCGTCTTTGCCGCTCTTTACGACGCTGCCTTCTTTCACCAGACCGCCGATCCGCAAGCGGGCGCCGGAAGCGATGGTCCTGGTCGCCAGTTCGGAGGGCGTATAGAAGAACACAATATTGTCCCGCAAGGCGAACAACACGAGCCCGGCGGCGAGCCCGAGCGCCGAGAGTGCGCCGATGATCAATGTCAGCCGCTTGCCCTTGCGCGTCATTGCGCTCTCTTTCTATTGGTTGCCTTGTTTGACCTAGCCGCCGACGCCAAGTTCCCTGGCCAGCGCGTCGATGCGGGCGTTATCATCCTGTTTGGCGGCGAGGGCTTTGTGCGCGTCGGCGATCGCCTGTTTTAGCTTATCCGTTTCGGCAAGCACGCTATAGGCGCGAATGAGTTTCAGCCAGCCCTCGACGTCGTCGCCATTAGCCTGCAGGCGCGTCGCCAGCCGCTCCACCATGGTGCGGATCATGCCGGCGCGTTCCTGCGCCGGCATTGCCGCAATCGCCCGGCCCTGTTCGCTGTCCGGGCCGCTGCGCGCCTCCGGCGGACTGCTCTCGCTCGATGGCGTCGGGGAAGACGCGGCGATCCCGCGCAATGTCGCAAGCTGGGCTTTGACCGCATTAAGCCAGCCGGCGTCTGGCGGCGCGTCGGCGGCCAGACGCTCGAATTGTTCGATGGCTTTTTCTTTTTCGCCAGCCTGTGCGGCCGCGACGGCCAGATAATAACGGGCCATGATATTGGCGGGATCGAGCGCCGTTGCTGCCTCGAAATCCTTCACAGCCGCCGGCGTCGCCTTGCCATCGGCGACAATCATACGCGCTTCGCCAAGCGCGGCGCGCCGTTCCGCTGTTGGGCCCAGCAGACGTAATGCCTCGGCGTAGGCGTGGATGGCGTCCTCGCCGCGTCCCGTGCGCAGGAAATAGGGCGCGACAACCTCCCAGCCGCGGCCGTCGTCGGGTTGCTCGCGCAAATGCTGCTCGATCCGCGCCACCGCGCCGGCAAGATCGACGCGCTCGGGCTGAGCGTCGAGCCGCGCGGTCAGCGGCATGTCCGGCAGATCGGCTGAACCGAGTTTGAAATAGAGAGAAAGCGCGAGCGACGGCACAAGCGCAATGGCGACGAGCGCCGCGATCAGCGTCGCTTTGCGCGAGACGCTTGCCCGGGCCTGTGGTTCTGCATTGGCGCGCAAGAGCCGTCGGGCGGCCTCGGCGCGCGCCGCCTCAGCGTCGGCGGGGTCCAGGCGACCGTCGAGACGGTCCCGATCAATCTCGGCGATCTGCGCTTCGAAGAAGGCGATGTCGGCGGTCTTGTCGTCTTGCGGTCCGCGCCGGCTGGCGAGCGGGGCCAGCACAGCCATCACGGCGGCGCCAGTCATAAGGGCGAAGACGATCCAGAGCATGAATGAGGATTTAAGCCGTCGAGCTTCGCAAGGAAAGAGCCAGAAACGACAGCCGACTGGATCAACGAGCGGCAGGGATTTCAAAAAACCGCCCGGCGCGGATCGCCGGACGGTCTGCAGTTTCAGCTTATTCGGAGAGACTTAATGCACCACATGATATTCGATGCGCCGATTTTGGAACCGGCCCTCGGGCGTATCGTTGCTGGCGACGGGTCGCGTGCTGCCGTAGCCTTTCGCCTGAATCGCCGTGCGCTTGACGCCGGCGTTGGCGAGGAAGCTCCGGATCGAGTCTGCGCGTCTTTGCGATAACGCCTGGTTCGCGCGATCGTCGCCGACATTGTCGGTGTGGCCGGAGATTTCGAGCCGGATGTCGGCCGGCAGTTTTTTGATCAGTTCTGCGGCGTTTTTCAGCAAGCCTTCCGCATCCTTCGGCACAGCTGACTCGGCGGTGTGGAAATTGATGATCGCCTTGTTGAGAACGTCCACGAGTTCCTGCGCCGTGAAATCCGTCTTCAGCGCGCCCAGCGCCGAGGCGACTTTTGCGTTGGCGTCCGAGACGGCGCCAGCGACCTTGTCGGCAAAGCCGCCGACCGAGAACCCGCCGCCCATGGCGTTGCGCAACGCCGCAGAAATTTTTGTCTGGGTTTCGTCGGGACTGGTGCCGCCAACGGTGATCGCCGGCCCCTCGAAGACGAGTTGCGAGCCGGCGGTGCGGATCCCCAGCGCTTTCAGACCTTCCAGCGCTTTGCGCAGATACTCCGCCCAGGGCGCCGGGCCGCGATTGGCGTCGACGGCGATATCGCCCTGCAGGCGTTTTGCTCCGAAGACCGCCTTGAGCGCGTCGAGGATGCTGGACCGGGTCGCATCGTCGTGAACCGCTCCAGAATAGGCGATGTGACGGCCATCATCGGTGATGCTGAGCTGCGCGGGCAATGTTTGAACGACCGCCGTTGATGATGCGCCCCCGGAAACGCCGGGCGCCTCGGTCACAATCGCAGGGGGGGCCTCGCCCGCGTTTTTTTCCTTCTGGGCGAGAAACCAGGAGACGCCGCCGATCAACGCCGCCGCGCCGATCGCAAGGGGAAGCAGACTGGTGCGTTGCCCGCCGGGCGTTGAGACTGATGTCTGAGCCGGAGCGGGCGCCGCGCCGTCCTGAAGAAAATTCGCCACGGCGGCGGGCAGAGAGGCCGGCACGCTGCCGCCCGGTGTGAGCAGACCGATGAGTTTCGGGAGCGCGTAACCAATGGCGCTGGTGACGATGGAGGTGTTCAGACCCAGCCTGTCGGCAATACCTGAGAGACTCGGGTAGCCGATCGCCGTCTCGACTTGCTGGGTGGAGAGCGGCGCAGGATCGCTGGCGCCCAGCCAGCTGGCGGCGACGGAGCCAAGTCCGGAGGCGGTCAAACGACTGATAAATCCGCTTAATCCATCGGTGGAGCCAAGGATCAGCTTCAGAGTTTCGCGCACCAGAGGCGTCGCGGTCGGCCCGAGACCGAAGCGGCTGGCGAGATCGTCGATAAGTGAGTCAAACAGAGCCATAGTTCCCCCGATAAATTTTTCTTTGTCGCATGATGCGCCGTCGGCAAGACAAAATGTCAGGATATATGCAACGACGTCAATCGTCAGCATGGCGGGAAGGTCGAGTATCGCTATCCTGGCTCCCGTGGCGATTGACGACAAACCGATTACGCTCGCCGGGCGGCCTCACCCGCGCGCCCGTAGCATGGAAGGAGATCACTGGCTCATGAAACGCATAACCCTTTGCGCCGTCCTTGGCTTTTTGCTGGCTGTCGACAGCGCCAGCGCCGGGACGTTCAAATGCAATTTCCGGAACCAACCTGCCATGGTGATCTCACTTTCCTATCCAGAGCCGCCTACGGTGACGATTGAGGGAACTGTCTATCCGCTCGAAAACACCCCTTTGCCGGTCATGACGGCGTCGATCGGCGGCTCCACTTACGAATTTGGCATTAAAAATTACGGCGCAACGAATAACACAATGCCGGCGAAGCTGGAGATCCGTTCAGGAGGATGGGGCGGAGGCGGACAGGTCGCCTATTCCGAAAAGACGGTTTGCGTCCGTTTGAACTAAAGCCGACGGATGACTGAGCCGAGTTTGCGGCGCTTTTGGCGCCGCAATTGCTTAGCTTCCGAAGAGGCGCGTCCGCGCGCGGCTGGCGTCGATGGGAGCGATCGATATGAAATCGATGATTATTTTGGCTGTATTGGGCATGGCCCACTCAGCGGCCTACGCGGATCCGTCAGAGGGCGTTCCTTCCCGCCCGGTGCAGACAAGTTCCCAGGATTTCTTTGACGCCCGGGGACAACTGATTGGCAGCATCACCATGATCGGCGACGTGAGATATTTTACAACGCCGGACGGTAGAGTGGTCGGTAAAGCAACCGTTGTGGATGGCCGACGGATCTACCGCAGTTATTGAACGACTTCGGGCAGGACGTAGAGTTCAATATTTATCAAGATGATCTCGACGCGTCAGTCGTCTCGTCGTTCGTGGACGAACGCCAGGCGAGCCATGGCCATCGACCGTCGAGTTCGACTTCCATCGCCCAGCTCATGGCTGTCCGGATCAGCACGATCATTGCGAGCACAGCAACATCCATAAACTCCGGATGCGCGACCGAGACTGTCCGGATAACATCTCCGCCAACGAGAAACTCCAGGCCCAGCAGGAGCGATCGGCCTATGTTTTTGCGATATATTGTTAGTGAAGAGGCGCCTCGCGCGACCCCGATGAGGTAAATCAGCGTCGCGACCACGGCGCCCGTCAAGATGACGATCACGCCGGCGACGTCGATCAGCAACCCGGAGAGATCGATCAAGTCGCGAATGCGTTCGGGGTTTAACGTCAATGACATGGCGGAACTTCGTCAGGGAAACCGGGGACCGATCTTTCGTTGAGACGGGCGAAAGTCAATGCGCCGACCAGGACGAAACGCTTGATTTGGGCCTTGACGCGCCGGAATGGGCTCGACTTTCGGCGCTCGGCGCGGTGGCGCTCAGGAAGTTTCCGGGAGGGTGATCGAATGAACGAGCAGTCGCAGGATGTCGGCTTGGGCATGAGAGGCGGCGCGGCAAGCAATGACCGGAATTCTGTCGACAAGCATTTATTTTAATAAAAATCAATTATTTAAACTAACAAAAGCGTCTGTGGCGAAATTGCCACACTCACCGGAAAAGAGATTTCAGGACCATTTTCGCAATTGATGTTTGCCCCTGAAACCTCATAAAAAATGTCATCTTGAGTTTGACCTTCGGGTCTGGCCAAGACGTATTCACACAAGGATGGACAATCCCATGAAAAAAGTTCTTCTCTCGGCCGTGTCTTTGGTCGTTCTCACGGGTTCGGCTCTGGCCGCCGATCTTCCCTCGCGCAAGGCGCCGGTTCTGCCGCCCCCGCCCCCGCCCCCGATGTGGACGGGCTTCTACGCCGGTCTGAACATTGGCGGCGGCTGGTCTGCTGGCGGCGGCAACGGCAACGCCTGGAACCTCGGCGGCATGAACGGCGGCGTGACCAACAACATCGGCGGCGGCGTCATCGGCGGCGGCCAGATCGGCTATAACTATCAGCTCGGCGGCGCGGGCCTGCCCGGCATCGGCGGCATTGGCGGCGGCCTCGGCGGCATCGTGATCGGCGCGGAAGCCGATTTCCAGGGCACCAGCATGAGCCAGACGAACACGGGCTATGGCGTCGCCGAAGGCGTCCCGGGCGTCGTCAACGGCACCCCGATCTGGTATCAGTCGGGCAAGAGCCTGCCGTGGTTCGGCACGGTTCGCGGCCGCCTCGGCATCCTCGCCATGCCCACCCTGCTGCTCTACGGCACGGGCGGCTTCGCTTACGCCGACGTGCAGAACAACGGCGGCCTCTATGGCACGAACCGGAACTCCGCTACGCAGACCGGCTGGACGGCTGGCGGCGGCGCCGAGTGGATGTTCATGCCGAACTGGTCGGCCAAGGTCGAGTATCTGTACACCGACGTCTCCGGCGGCAACCAGAACACCTGGTTCAACCTCGGAACGGGCATCAACAACGTGAACAACCATACGCGTTGGAACACGGTTCGCGCCGGCGTGAACTATCACTTCAACTGGGGCGCTGCTCCGGTCGTCGCGAAGTACTAAGACCCAAAACTGCGCCAACCGCGCGATCAGCGCGGCTGGCGGAGATATCGAGGCCCGACCGGTTCGCCGGTCGGGCTTTTTTGTGCGCCGTCAACATTCAGCGTTTCTCGACCCCGGGAGTTTTGCACGCGCCGAAATCCAGAATTTCACTGGTGTAGCGCTCGTCAACCTCAGAGACAGGCGTCCGGTCTGGCGTCAGGATCAGCGCGCGGTGTTCGACGAGATAACGGGGCGGATCGACGACAGGCCCGGCGGCGGCCCACTGTGAGGGCGGCGTCCAAAGAATCTCGGCCGAGATCGTCTGGCGGGCGGGACGCAGCGATCGAATCGCCTTGCCAAACGGCGTGTCGCCTGTTTCGAGCATGATATTCGCCTCCGCCGGCAGACGCGCCGGCACATACCAATTATCCGCCTCTGACAAGATATGCTCGCCGCACATGAGCTGAACGCGTCGATAGCGAATGGTCTCGCCATGATCCGCTTCGAGTCGCCGTCGCGTTTCCGGATCGGGGGACTTCTCGATACCCGAAAGGCGTCGCGCGACGATTTTTGCCGGGCTCGCCATACAGTGCTTGGCGCACCAGTCCTCCAGCGTCGCTGTCGCGCTCTGCGCACTAATCAGTTGGCGATTTAATGAGTCGATCAGCGCCCCCGCCTCGACCGGGAGGCGAGAGCGTTTCGAAGCCGGGAGCGCGCTCTGCGCCATCAATGGCGCAGCGCTCATGGAGATCAGACCCAGAGGGATCAGAAACAGGCTTGCCGCCGCTTTCATGATGTTTTTCCATTCCGCGCTGATAGTGTTGTAATCCTGTCTGCGCGGGAAATGAGGCTCTCAAGAGCCGCGCACGGGCGTTTCCGTCTTCATATCGCAAGGGAGCATGATGTGTCGCCCGTCGTTATCGGCTTTGTTTCATTGGTATGCTTTGTGGCCGCGTCGATCCTGGGGTTATGGCTGGGACATGTTCTACCGGAATCGCAGTTCACGGATCGTAACCGCGATCTGATCAAGGAGGCGCGCCGTATGCTCGTCGCCTTGGCCTCCATGACGCTGGGTTTGATCATTGCCGCAGCAACCACATCATTCGAAACCCGAAAAAACGAGGTGGAGACCAGCGCCTCCAGGATCATCGCCCTCGACTCGACGCTGGGCAAATATGGCGAACCGGCGCGAGAAGCGCGTAAAATATTGCGCTCGATGGTCGAGCGCGGCATTGAGCGGATCGATATTGCCGCTATCGAAGGCTTCTCTTCCGAGAAAACCCGCAAGGGCATTGGGGTTAACCGGTTGCAACTCAAATTATTCGAGCTCGAACCGAAAAACGATCGCGAAACCTGGCTGAGAAGCTCGGCGCTGTCGATCAGCAACGACCTTGTCGGCGCGCGTTGGCTGCAATACTCCAGTTCGGAGGGCAATATCAAAGGGCCCTTTCTGACCACGATGATTTTTTGGCTCATGGGCGTATTTGTCAGTTATGGCGTCGTTGCGCCCCGGAACTGGACGTCGTTCTGGACCATGTTTGTCGTTGCGGTCGCCGTCGCCATGGCGATCCACCTGACGCTTGATCTCGATACGCCAAACCAGGGCATGATTGAGATTTCCAGCGTCCCGTTGCGGCTGGCGCTCGAACAGATCGGTCCCATACCCTGAAGCGCCCGACCTCAGGACGGCAGACCATCAAGAAAAGCTTCGGCTTCTCTGGTGATCGCCCGTTTTTGCGCCGCGCTCCATTTTTCGAGCGTTTTGTAGGGAAAGGCCATACGCGGATTGCCGGCTAGTCGATCCTGATTACGGATCAGGAAAGCCCAATAAAGATAATTGAAGGGACAGGCTTGGGGTCCCGATTTCGCCTTCACGTCAAAAGCGCAGCCGGTGCAAAAATCCGACATACGGTGAATGTAAGCGCCAGAGGCCGCATAGGGTTTGGATGCGAGAAGGCCATTGTCGGCGTAAAGCGCCATGCCATGCGTATTCGGCAATTCCACCCAGTCAAAGGCGTCGATATAAACGGCAAGATACCAGCGTTCGATTTCCGCCGGCGCTATGCCCGCCAGCAATGCGAAATTACCGGTGATCATCAACCGTTGTATATGATGTGAGTAGGCGTGACGCCGGGTTTGCGTCACGACTTCCGAAAGACAGCGCATCGGCGTTTCGCCGGTCCAGTAGAACGACGGCAGGGCACGACGGGCGTCCAGCGTGTTGGATTTCTCGTAATCCGGCATAAAACGCCAGTAAACGCCGCGAATGTATTCCCGCCAGCCAAGGATTTGCCGGATAAACCCCTCGACGGCGTTGAGCGGCGCGCATCCATTGTGGAAGGCCGTTTCGGCGGCTGCGCAGACCTCCCGCGGGGTCAATAGTCCAACATTCAACGCGGCTGACAACAACGAATGGTGAAGAAATGGCGCCCCGGCGCGCATCGCGTCCTGATAATCGCCAAAGCGCGGCAAGGCGCCTTCAATAAAATCTGACATGGCGCGCAATGCGTCGCGTCGCGTCACCGGCCAGTCAAATGTTTCGATGTCCCCGAAATGTTGCGGGAAGCGTGTCGAGACCAGCGCCATGACCTCACGCGTCATGGCGTCGGGTTTAAAGCGCAGGCGTTTCGGGATCGAAGCGCCGGGCGGCAGGGGCTTGCGGTTTTCTGGGTCGTAATTCCATTTCCCCCCGACAGGCCCATCAGCCTCCATCAAAACGCGATTTTCGGCGCGCAACTCGCGATAAAAAAACTCCATGCGCAATTGTTTGCGATCCCCGGCCCATTTGCGAAATCTGGCGCGGGTGGCGAAAAAACGATTATCGTTGCGTATCTCAAGCGCAGCGGACGACTGTTCAGCCCATTTTTCCAGCGCCTGGCGCACGCGCCATTCGCCCGGTTCGGCGACAATGATCCGCTGTGGACGATGACGAGATATCGCACGCGACAGTTCGCCGGGAAAGGAGCCGGTGTTTCCGGGCGAGTCGAGCTTGATATAATCGACCCTGATCCCGCTTTTTTTTAATGTCTCGGCGAAATGGCGCATTGCCGAGAGGATGAAAACGATTTTTTGTTTGTGGTGCGGCGCGTAGGTCGTTTCCTCGGCGACCTCCGCCATCAGCACGATGTCCTGCGCGGGATCGAGATCGGCGAGCGACGAAATGTCCGGCGTCAGATGATCGCCGAGAATGAAACGCAGGGTTTTCACCAATGGCCCATCGCTTCTTTCTCTGAAACGCAAAACAACTCGTGAGAGATCGACCGGGCGCGCTGCGCCCGGCGCGCCCTTGGCGCTTCAGGGAGCCGGAACGACAACGTAATGCAGTCCGTTATTCCCATATTGCGGCGCAAGCCATGCGTTCCCGCAAAGGTAATAGGCGCCGCCATTGACGAAGCGATAGCCGCAGCCAGCCGGCAAGGTCGCATAGGAAGCCCCCATCGCGTAGCTGTTGGCGGCGCTGACCGCAACTGCGGTTCCAATGGCGGCCCCGGCGACGGCGCCGGCCGCGACAGCGGCGCCAGCGCCACAGCCCCAGCAGCCGCCCCCATAGTAGCTGTTCACTACCACCGGGCCATGGTAGCCGCCCCAATCGCCGCCGCCATGATAGCCATCGGCGTGCCAGGTGCCGCCGACGCCGCCCGCGCCGCCGTCGTGCCAGCCGGCGACAGTCCCGCCCTCTGGTCCATGGGCGACGAAACCGCCGTCATCGTGGAAGCCCCCGCCAACATCGCCGCCATGGAAACCCCCAAATCCCCCGAAGCCGCCGCGAAACGCCGCCGCCGGCGCGGTCGCCATCAGTAGACCAAGAAGTCCGCAGCCCATCAAAAGACGTATGTTCATTGCGTTGTTTCCTCACAGGATGGATCGGATTATCGGGCCGGATGGTGCGCGGGGCCGGGCTTTGCGAATTTCATGCGCGGCGCGCTCCAGGCTTTCGCGGAATGAAAAAGTTTCGTCGATGAGGGCGCGCCGAGACGCCAGTTCGAAAACTCCATCATGCTGCGCGGCTTGGTCTTCGAATTCGTCGGGTTGATCCACACGAGGCGCGGCAGCTTGTCTCGCGCGCCGATCCAGATCTGAGCCTGAAAATTCGGATTGGCGATAGCGACGATGTTCGTGGTCGTATCGCCGACGACCGTGGATTGGCCGACAACGAAGGCGGAGGTGAGTTTCTCGGTCATCGCTGTATAGGGATCGTCGACGATGAAGTCGACGAAGGGGAAATAAATCCCGGCTTTGGTATAGGCCGCCTCCAGCAATTCTTCGATCCTCGGCGGCGCCGCTTCGACCGCGACGAGATTGGCCGCCGGAAGAAAGACGGCCATTTCCTTCCCGTCATAATAAAATTCCGATGGCGGACCATCGGCCAGCGTGACGACTTTCAGCTTGTCAGGGCGCTGCAGCGTAACGTCGGTCAGTATGGTGTAGAATAGCGGCTGACCATTGGCGGCAGGCTCTTCGAAAGCGCGCTTGACGCGAAAGGAGATCGATTTGGCTCTTGCCAGCGCGTCGCCAGTTTCGCGCAGAAGATCGAGAGCTTTTTGATCAACCTTGAGCGTGGAACCGCCGGGCGACGCAGGAGACTGATCGGCGAACGCATATCCGCCAGCCGTCAGCAGCCAGAGGCTGACGCCCAATAGTATGGCTCGAGCAATCGCAAGAAAATTCATGATATTTCCTTTCGGTCGATCCAAATATGATCGCCTGTTGCAGGATTGGCGATAATGCGACGATCAACGCAGTGATTTCGCATAGCATGGCAAGTTTGATCAACGGTTGCGCAGATTGGTCTTGCGGTCCCGCACATACACGCGGCGCGCGGACCGGATCTCATGCGCTGGTGCGGTCCATAGATACTGGCCTATTTCTGCCTCGGCAACAATATGACATGCTCTTGTTCGTCGCCATCGTCCCGGGCGACGATCGCGATCGCTGGTTCCGTTTGACTGAGATTGAACGGCTGATGCGGCACGTCGGGAGGAATGAAGATAAAATCGCCTGCCTGATTGATCACGCTTTTCTCGAGTTTCTCGCCGTAACGGGTTTCGACGCGGCCCTGCAGAAGGTAAATCGCCGACTCGTGACCCTTGTGAATATGCGGCTCCGCCGATGCGCCGGGCGGGATCACGACCTTTAGCAGCGACAGATGTTTCGCTCCGGCGGTTTTTGTCGAGACGCCGGGGAAAATCGGCAGTGTTTGTTTGGACGTTGTGCTCTGGTCGACTCGTACGGTCACGACATCTTTTCCCGAAGGCGCGCCAATAATCACGGTTTCGGCAAGAGAGACGGTCGAGAACGTCAAGCCAGCGAGAAACAAAAGTTTCAGAATTTTCATGCCAATGGCTCTCACGAAGGATTAGAACAAAGATGCTGCAGCGCCACTAATCAGCGAGGTCACAACAAGAGCCGTCAAGGGGCGTCTGAGATGGGGATACCATGCCGGGACATGACCGATTTTTGTTTCGCTCTCATCCCACGCCAGCAGGCCAGCGAAGCCCAGGGCAAGAATGACCAGGCCGGCGGGTCCGCCGACGATGATCGCCAGCAGAGCGATCAGGGAAGGCGAAACGCTTTTCCCGAGCGCTTCCGTTGTCACCTCATCGCGCATCATCGCGGCGCCCCAGTGCACCCCACCCATAAATGAGAGGATAATTGCGCCATAGCCCATAAGCACAACCGTTCCCCAGGGACGAAATGCGCCGGCGAGGGGCAGGGTCAAAATGACGCCGGCGAAGAAGGGCAAAAGACCCGCATAGCCCAACCGGGCGGCGGCTATGGGAACTTTGTTCGGGGTTGAAGGCGAAACGTGCGCGGGCGTTGTGTTGCTCATGAGCGTTCCCCTGATCCGTCTGTTTGGCGCGCTTGTTGAGAACTAGGGTAGTCCCGGCTTGCCTTTCGACAAGCGTCTCTGCAAGGGTCAGCGCCGATGGAAAACTGTCTGTACGGGAGCGTGTCATAACCGGAATGCGGAAAAAGGCCGAGCTGCCGTCGAAAATATGCTTGACTTGCGGTAGATCATTCGTCTGGCGCAAGAAATGGCGCCGGGACTGGGACAACGTGAAATACTGTTCTGTTGGATGTCGGAGTCAGACTGGGGCGGGCAAGCAGCAGAATAATGGGATATCCTGCGACCCCACAGGGCCGCAGGAGTAGGCGAGATCAAAGACCGGGCAAAAGCGACGGATCTGAGGCTGCGTTCAGATGAGTCAGAGCTTCCTCGGCATGGCTCGTGGCTTCATGCGCATGTCCATGATGACCATGTTTGATCGCCGCCTTTAAGTGCGTGGAGGCCTCGGCGACATGCGGATTATTGTCGCCGGCGTATTGAGCCTGCGCATTGACCAGGGCTTCCTCGGCGTGATGAGCGACGCTGTGTGCGTGACCGGAGCGCCCGTGAGCGATGGCTTCCTGTGTATGCGATACGGCCTGGCCAAGGTGGTAATCGGGATTGCCGATCAACATGTCGAGGGTGTGGCTAACGGGATCCCCGGCCCTCGCCAACTGCGGCGACGAAATTGCGAGAGCGCCTGCGCAAGCGAACATAGCCATCAAACGATAGGACATGATTATTCTCCAGATTGGTTGCGGTCTTAGCTCACCTAATCGACGATGACCAGAAGACAAGCGCTCCGCAGAACTAGGCGCCGCCCGCTCCGCCCGGACGGTTATCTGCAAGGTTGTTCCCGGCAAGACGGCTTTCAGCAAACCTTGCCGCCTCGGCCCCGGAAAGCATGGCTCCGTTAAACCCATGTTCGCCGCCGAATGCCGAGGACAGATAGAGACCCGAAATGGGCGTTCGAGGCGTTCTGGGAAAGCCCATCATTATGGGATCTTCAGGCGGAAGCGCTGCGAAACCATAAACGGCGCCCTCCGGCGTATTGAGATAGCTGGACATCGAGTAGGCGTTCAGCAGCATCCGGCTCGAGACCAGACTCGAGAAGCCGGGATAATCGCGATCAAGCGATGTTTCGATCGCATCGAGCCATCGTTCTCGCCGATCGATTGCAGTTTCTTTGCTCAAACCTTTCCAGTTATCGAGGCGATCGAGGCCAAGAACGCTCAACAGAATTGGCGGTTCGTCCCACAATCCGGAGTCGACGGCGGTGAAATTGGCGATCGTATGCAATGGGAGCGTGGCGCTCGGGGCGTTGGACATGGCTGTCGCGCCATCGCCGTACTGATCGAAGCGCTGCATGTCGGGCGGCAACACGACTGTCGAGAATTCCTTGAGTCCGACGCTCGCCGGCGACGCCTTCAGACCAAAATTTGCGGAAAACAGCGAGGTCGAGAGGCGCCGTGAGCCGAAGGCCGCCTCCATCTTCGCCTGCGCCGGACCATCCATCATCGCGGCGGCCGTCATGGGCGCGCAATTAGCCATGACGACGCGGGCGACGATACGTTCCTCATTATCGCCGGCGCGTCTGGCGACATGTCGGATGGCGGTGGCGTTTCCATCTGCGTCAGTTTCGATTTTTGTGACCAGACGGCCCATGCGGACGATTCCGCCGGTTTTCGTAATCGACTTGGCGAGTTTGAGACTGAGTTGTCGGGACCCGCCTTTGATATAGGCGCCGCCAGAGGCGATGTAGCCCCCTTGGGCGAAGGCATAGAAAATCCACCATAAGCTTCTGGGATCATCGCCGTAATAAGCGAGGTTTGCGCCCAGCGCGCATTTCAACGCTTCTGCCCCAGCGAAATCGTGCGTGAAGATCTCATTTAGCGATTTTTGCCATCCAGTCGCCGCAGGCGCGATTTCCCATAGTCCGCGCGTGAGTTTGGCGAGTGAATTTTCTTCCCGCGCCTGCTTCAGGGTCCAAATCGCATCGTGGATCTGTTCGATTTCACCCAGAAAGCGTTTGATTGCCGCTCGCTTGTCGGGGAAGCGCGTCGCCAGCGCGTCATAGGCGGCTTCGAAGCCGCAGGGCAGTTCGAACGCTTCGCCGAGGGGGCCGCCTCTCACTTTATAGAGTGGGCCGGTCTTGAGCCAATCAATGTCGTCGAGGATGCCCAGACGACTCAGAATATCATGCTTGACGTCGCGAGGATTGCGTGGGTCCGAGGTCTGATGCAGCGACGCCTCGATTGACAGATCGCCGATCTTGTAGACTGATGCGGCTCCACCGAGACTGAAATTACGCTCCAAAAGACAAACGCTGTAGCCGGCATGTGCGAGAAGCGCGCCCGCCGTTAGTCCGCCCAGTCCGGAACCAATTACCACAGCATCAAATTTCTTGTCTGTCATGTCGGCTTTCCGGCGAGGCTATGCTGAATAAATGGCATATAGGTCGATTGACCCGATCTGGCCAAAGGCGGAGAGAGGCTTATGTCATGAATCGAATTACGTCGCATCGGAGGGATCGAATGAACGAGGGCGATTTCCCGGTAGTCTTTTCTGATACGGAATGGCGTGAGCGGTTGACTCCCGAACAATACGCCGTAATGCGTGGTCATGGCACGGAGCGCCCTGGAAGTTGCGCCTTGAATCATGAAAAGCGCGCAGGGGCATTCCGATGCGCAGGTTGTGATCAGCCGCTGTTTCGATCCGGGGAGAAGTTTGACAGCGGCACAGGCTGGCCGAGTTTTTTCGATCCTTTGCCGGGAGCGCTCGGTTCGACCGTTGATCGCAGCTATGGGATGGTCCGCACGGAAGTGCATTGCAGCCGATGCGGCTCACACCTTGGCCACGTATTCCCGGATGGGCCGCCGCCGACGGGTCTGAGATATTGCATTAACGGCGTGGCGTTGAATTTTGTGCCTGGTTCATAGGCCCTTTAAATATTGCAATGCAAAAAACCAATCGAGACGATTTGTGCGACTGCGACCCATGCTGCGACATTTTTTTTTAACCCGCTGCATAGAAGGTCCAATGCCCGCCCATAGACTATATTTTAGGGTAGTATCGGGCAGGTTAGAGTATGGGAGATTTTTTGGAAAAGTGATGAATATGGACCACCCATAAAAACACTATATATTACTTAAATATATGTTTTAGATATATAAAAATAAAATAAGAATCAGATGTTAACTGTCTGATCGTGCTGTCAAAGTGTAGGTAGTTCGCCCCGCTATTAGTACGTGTTTCCGGGAGCGCCGGCTGGTGCAGCCATCAGGAGCCGTCGTCCGAAAGCTTGACCCTCACAGTCCCGGCTCGCCGCCCCCCGCTTGACGGGTAAAATTGATTCCCGTCATACGACGCTGGCGGGATTTAAGTTCAACGTGCAGAGGCGCGCCCGGCCCGAACTGCGGCAAGAGGCGTCCTTGTAGCCAAAACGAGATCTCACTACCGTCGCGCGCACGATGGAAGCCGGCGCCCTGCGCCGCCCTTCGTTCATGCCGTGAATGCACTATCCGTTCGCGGCCGATGGCGGGCGATCATGATTTTCAGAAGGTTGCGCCTGCCGCGACCGAGGGGAGTGGAGCAATATGAGCGGAAAAAACAACCAGCATCTTGCGCCCAAATCCGACATCGAGATTTCACAGGCGGCGAAAATGCGCCCGATCATCGATGTCGCGCGCGACAAGCTGGGCATTCCCGCCGAACACATACAACCCTATGGTCATTACAAGGGCAAGATTTCGCTCAACTACATCAACTCCCTGGCGGACAGGCCGGATGGCAAGCTGATCCTGGTGACCGCCATTACGCCTACGCCCGCCGGAGAGGGCAAGACAACCACGACAGTCGGGTTGACGGATGGTTTGAACCACATCGGCAAGAAGGCCTTATGCTGCCTGCGCGAGCCAAGCCTTGGTCCATGTTTCGGCGTCAAGGGCGGCGCGGCGGGCGGCGGCTACGCTCAGGTTGTGCCGATGGAGGACATTAACCTCCATTTCACCGGGGATTTTCATGCGATCGGCGCCGCGAACAATTTGCTCGCGGCGATGATCGATAATCACATCTATTGGGGCAATCCGCTGGCTCTGGACTCCCGTCGCGTCAGCTGGCGTCGCGTTGTCGATATGAATGATCGCGCCCTGCGTTCGGTCGTGTCCTCGCTGGGCGGCGCCACCAATGGTTTCCCACGCGAGGACGGCTTCGACATCACCGTCGCCTCGGAGGTCATGGCGATTTTCTGCCTCGCTTCCAGCTTCGCCGATTTACAGCAGCGTCTGGGCAACATCATCGTCGGCCAGACCCGCGAAAAAAAGAACATTCGCGCGTCAGAGCTCAGCGCCGCTGGTTCGATGGCGGCGCTGCTCAAGGACGCCATCGAGCCTAACCTTGTTCAGACGCTTGAGAATAATCCAGCGATCATTCATGGCGGTCCCTTCGCCAATATTGCGCATGGTTGCAACTCGGCGATCGCAACAAAATCCGGTCTGAAGCTCGCCGATTATGTCGTCACCGAAGCAGGTTTCGGCGCCGACCTGGGCGCGGAGAAGTTCTTCGACATCAAGTGTCGCAAAGCAGGTCTGAAACCCGACGTTACCGTGATTGTCGCGACTATTCGCGCGCTAAAAATGCACGGCGGCGTCGCGAAGGAAGACTTGAAAGGCGAGAATGTCGCCGCTGTGGAGAAGGGTTTCGCCAATCTTAAGCGTCATATCGCCAATGTGCGGAAGTTCGGCGTGCCGGTGCTGGTGACGGTCAACAAGTTTTCGTCCGATACGTCGGCGGAGATGGCGGCGCTGGACAAATTGTGTCAGGCGGAGGGCGTCGAATGCGTCGTCGCCGACAATTGGGGTTCGGGCGGCGAAGGCGCCGCAGATCTGGCGCGAGCTGTCGTTCGAACAATCGAAACGACGCCGTCGAACTTCAAGCCGCTCTACGCTGATAATGTGCCGCTCGCCGAAAAGGTGCGCACGATCGCCAGGGAGCTCTACGGCGCGGACGATATCTCTTATCCGGCGGCGGTGAAGGCCCGGTTTGAAGAGTTGGAAAAAGAGGGCTTCGGCCACCTGCCAGTCTGTATCGCCAAAACGCAATATAGTTTCTCGACGGATCAGAACGCCAAGGGCGCGCCTTCCGGCTTCACAATTCCGATACGCGAGTTACGCCTCTCGGCGGGCGCGGAATTTGTTGTCGTCGTCTGCGGCGACATCATGACGATGCCGGGCCTGCCCAAGACGCCTGCCGCCAACAACATCGAGGTCACGCCGGACGGCCGTATCTCCGGTCTGTTTTAGGCCGCCGTCCACGTCACGCAATCCGCGGCGCCAAATCCTCTTGGCGCCGCCGGTCCCTATCCCGGAAACCCAAAGCTCAAAAGGAGCCAAAATATGCAGAATTCGAGAGTCCCCGGCAGAAATTTCCTGTTCGTGCCGGGTCCGACCAATCTTCCGGATCGTATCGTGCGCGCCATGGCGGTCGCCTCCGAGGATCATCGCTCCCCGACGTTTCCCGATCTGGTGAAGCCGCTGTTTCCGGCGCTTAAAAAAGTTTTCGGCACCGAAAAGGGCCATGCATTCATTTTCCCGGCGTCCGGCACCGGCGGTTGGGAAGCCGCGATCACCAACACCCTCTCGCCCGGCGACAAGGTGCTCGCCCAGAGATTTGGTCAGTTCTCGCATCTGTGGATCGACCTCTGCCGTCGTCAGGGCCTCGAAGTCATCGTTCAGGAGCGCGAGTGGGGCACGGGCAACGATCCGGAGTTGATCGAACAGACCCTGAAGGCCGACACCAATCATGAGATCAAGGCGGTGCTCGCGACGCACAACGAGACTGCGACCGGCGTTACCTCTGATATCGCCGCCGTCCGCAAGGCGATCGATAACGCCAAGCATCCGGCGATGCTGTTCGTCGACGGCGTGTCCTCGATCGCCTCACTCGATTTCAAAATGGACGAATGGGGCGTGGACGTAATCGTCTCCGGCTCGCAGAAGGGTTTCATGCTCCCCGCCGGTCTACTGCTCATGGCGGCCAGCCCAAAAGCGATCGAAAAGGGCAAGACCAACAAAGGTCGTCGCGCCTATTTCGAATTCCAGGACATGATCGCCCAGAACGCCAACGGCTATTTCCCCTACACGCCGTCGGTCCCGTTGCTCTACGGCCTGAAAGAGTCGCTGGCGATTCTGTTCGAGGAAGGTCTCGATCAGGTCTACAAGCGTCATCATCACCTTGCCGAAGGCGTGCGCGCTGCAGTCGCCGCCTGGGGGCTCAAGACCTGCGCCAAGGAGCCCAAATGGAATTCGGATACGGTGACGGCGATTGTTGTGCCGGAAGGTTTCGACGCCGCCAAGGTTATCGAGACGGCCTACAAGCGTTATAACCTTGCGCTCGGCGCCGGCCTGTCGGAAGTCGCCGGCAAGGTGTTCCGCATCGGTCACCTCGGCGACCTCAACGAATTGATGTTGCTCGGCGCCGTCGCCGGCGCGGAGATGGCGATGCTCGACAACGGCATCAAGATTCAGCCTGGCTCCGGCGTTGCGGCGGCTCAGGCCGTCTATCGCGCCAATCCGCTGCTGAAGATGTAAGTGAAACGCCCTCTCCCCGGACAGGGGAGGGGGCCTCTCCCAATGGGAGAATGACCATACTTAGACAAGCAGGGAAAATTCATGTCGCACAAAATCGTCTTTCTTGATCGCGAAACGCTGGACGCCAATGTGCGCAAGCCGAATTTTCCCCATGAATACGTCGAACATGCTCAAACCGCGCCGGATCAGATCGTCGAGCGCCTCAAGGGCGCCGATATCTGCATCACCAATAAGGTGCCTCTGCGCGAGGCGACGCTGAAACAGTTGCCCGATCTCAAGCTGATAGCTGTCGCCGCCACCGGCACAGACGTGATCGACAAGGCTTATACGACAGCCAATGGGATCACCGTCTCCAACATCCGTAATTACGCCTTTAACACCTTGCCCGAACATGTTTTCGCGCTGCTCTTTGCCCTGCGACGCAATCTGGTGAATTATCATAATTCAGTGCAACATGGTCGCTGGGGCTACGCCAACCAGTTCTGCTATTTCGATTATCCGATCTACGATATCGCCGGATCGACTCTTGGCATCATCGGTTATGGCGCGCTGGGCAGAGAAATCGAAAAACGCGCCATTGCGCTAGGTATGAAGGTTCTGGTCAACGACGCCATTCCGGGGCCGAATATCGTCGATGTTGCGACGATCCTGCGCGAGTCGGATATTGTGACCCTTAATCTGCCGCTGACGCCGCAGACAAAGAATATGATCAGCACAAAAGAGCTGGCCTCGATGAAGAAGAGCGCCTGCATCATCAATACCGCCCGTGGCGGCATCGTTGATGAGGCGGCGCTCGCCGAGGCCCTGCGCAAGGGGGTCATCGCCGGGGCCGGTTTCGACGTGCTCACGATGGAGCCGCCGAAGAACGGAAATATTCTTCTCGATCCGACGATCCCCAATCTGATTATAACGCCGCATGTCGCCTGGGCTTCGAAGGAGGCTATGCAGGTGCTCGCCGATCAGCTCGTTGACAACATTGACGCCTTTGTCGCGGGTAGTCCGCGGAATGTCGTTGCGGCCTGACACGCCGCCATTGACCGGCGCGCGGGGTGCGCGCCTGTCCTGTTTTATGTCGCTTGACGCCGCAAACGAGACCAGAGGCCATGACCAAAAAGCTGCTTTTTCTATTCGATACCGATCCTGTTCCCAGCGTGTTCGACACTGTTGTCGGCTATGATGGCGGCGCTGATCACATTATGGGATACGGCGGTGTCACGCCCGATAATGTCGGCGCGCTCGTCGACGGATGCATCTACACGCGCGGCCCGAAAGAAAAACAATTTACGGCGATTTTCGTCGGCGGCGGCGACATGACGGCCGGCGAAGCTGTGTTCAAGGCGGTAAAAAAGCGCTTCTTTTCAAACTTCCGCGTCTCCGCCATGCTGGACTCGAACGGCTCCAATACAACGGCGGCGGCCGGAGTCGCACTGCTCGCCAAGGCCAAGCCGCTCGCCGGCAAGAGAGCGGTTGTTCTCGCCGGCACCGGTCCTGTTGGCATGCGCGCGGCGGCGATGCTGCATATCGAGGGCGCCGAAGTGGCGATCACTGCGCGCCAGAAAGCACGCGCCGACGCGGCGGCAAAAGCGATTCAGGAACGTTTCGGCTTTACGCCTGAAACGATTGAAGCGACCGACAACGCCGCACGCGCACAGGCCGTTAAAGGCGCGCAGGTCGTCTTCGCCGCCGGCGCCATCGGCGTGCCGCTGCTCGACGAAAAGGACTGGCAGAACGATCCGACGATTGAGCTGATCGCCGACTGCAATGCGCAGCCCCCTCTCGGCATTGGCGGCGTCGAGGCCATCGATAAGGCCAAGGAGCGTCACGGCAAGATTGTCATCGGCGCGCTGGGCCTTGGCGGCCTCAAGCTTAAACTGCATCGCGAATGCGTCGGTAAACTCTTCCAGAGTGCTGACGCTGTCTTCGATTGCGAAAATATTTACGCCCAAGCGAAAGAGCTGGCCTGACATGAGTGCGAATTCTGAAACGATCGGTAAATTTCTCGATGAACTTGCAAGCGACGCGCCTACGCCGGGCGGGGGCGGCGCGGCGGCGCTGTCCGGCGCCATGGGCGCGGCGCTGGTGTCGATGGTCTGCAATCTTACAATCGGAAAAAAAAACTACGAGTCCGTTTCCGACGATCTCAAAAAGACACTCGCCCGGGCAGAAGAACTCCGCGCCGAGTTGACGAGGGGCGTCGACGAAGACGTTGTCGCCTTTAACACGCTGATGGGCGCCTACGGCCTGCCGCGCGGCACCGACGAAGAAAAGGCGAAGCGCACGGAAGCTATTCAGGCGGCGCTCAAGACCGCGACGCTTGCCCCGCTTCACACATGTAAGGTTTGCTATGAGGTGATCGCGCTTTCGAAGGAAGCCGCTGACAAGGGCAATCTCAACGTCATCAGCGACGCCGGCGTAGCGGTGCTCGCGGCCAACGCCGGCTTGCGCAGTTGTGCGCTGAATGTGTTTATCAACGCCAAGTCGATCAAGGATCGCGACTTCGCTGAAAAGCAACTGTCGGAAGTTAACGCGCTTCTGGGCAAAGCCGCCGCCGAGACAGAGGCGGTCTATCAAACAGTGAAAGACAAGATCGGCGGGTAACGTCGGCGAGTTTCTTTTATAGGGCTTGCAGGGAGGCTTGCGATGGACGTCCACGAGTACCAGGCCAAGGAAATTCTGGCGAGCCACGGTGTGGCTGTGCCGCCCGGCACGGTGGCGTTCAGCCCGGATCAGGCGGTTTACGCCGCCACCGAACTGGGCGGCTCGAACTGGGTGGTGAAGGCGCAGATTCACGCCGGAGCCCGCGGCAAGGCCGGCGGAGTGCGCTTTTGCCGGACCTACCATGAAGTTCAGCAGGCGGCGCGCGATCTCCTTGGAAAACGTCTCGTCACCTCCCAGACCGGCCCCGAGGGCAAGCCCGTCCAGCGCGTTTATATCGAGGTCGCCGATCCTTTCGAACGCGAAATTTACCTGGGTTTTGTGCTGGATCGAAAGCTCGAACGCGTGCGCATGATCGCTTCGAAGCATGGCGGCATGGATATTGAAGAAATCGCCAAAAACACGCCGGACGAATTGTTGCAGGTGATCGTCGAGCCGGCGGTTGGTCTGTTGCCGTTTCAGGCGCGAGATATCGCCTTCCAGCTCGGACTTAATCTCAAGCAGGTGTCGCGCGCAGTTCAAACGATCATGGGCGCCTATCGCGCTTTCCGCGACAATGACGCAACCATGCTGGAGATCAATCCGCTGGTCATCACAAAGGACGACAAGGTGCTCGCGCTCGACGCCAAAATGTCCTTCGACGACAATGCTCTGTTCCGTCGGCGTAACATCGTCGACATGAACGATCCGTCTCAGTCCGATCCGCGCGAAGCGCAGGCGGCAGAGCACAGCCTCAATTATATCGGCCTCGACGGCGAGATCGGCTGCATCGTCAATGGCGCGGGTCTCGCCATGGCGACGATGGATATGATCAAGCATGCAGGCGGCAATCCGGCTAACTTTCTCGATGTCGGCGGCGGCGCCTCTCCAGAGCGCGTCGCGACAGCGTTTAGGCTGGTCCTGTCGGATCGCCGGGTCAAGGTTGTGCTGGTGAATATTTTTGCCGGCATCAACCGCTGCGACTGGGTCGCCCAGGGAGTCGTCGACGCCGTGCGCGCCGAACGGATCGAGGATGTGCCGATAGTCGTAAGACTTGCTGGCACGAATGTCGAAGCAGGCCGTAAGATTATTCAGGAAAGTGGCATTCCGATCGTTACTGCCGAGACTCTCGCCGATGCCGCCGAGAAGGCCGTCGCCGCATATAAAAACGCCAAATGATCGGGACCCGCAGGAGGTTGTCGGCTATGTGTGGCGCCGACGCAGCGGTCGGGAGGACAGCATGAGCATTCTCATCGACGAAAAAACACCCATCCTCGTGCAGGGCGTCACTGGCGATAAAGGCAGTTTCCACACCAGGGAGATGATCGACTACGGCAGCAATGTCGTGGCGGGAGTCACGCCTGGCAAAGGTGGAAAAACGCATCACGGCGTTCCGGTTTTCAACACGGTCAAGGAAGCTGTGCGCGAGACGGGTGCGCAAGCCTCAATCACCTTTGTCGCGCCGGCATTCTGCGCTGACGCGATCATGGAGGCGGCGGACGCCGGCGTACGACTGATTTGCTCGATCACCGACGGCATTCCGGCGCAGGACATGATGCGTGTGAAGCGCTATTTCCTGCGCTTCCCCAAGGATCGACGGCCGATGCTGGTCGGCCCGAATTGCGCCGGCATTATCTCGCCCGGCAAATCCATGCTCGGCATTATGCCGGGCCATATCTACAACCGTGGGCCGGTGGGTCTGATCTCGCGTTCAGGAACGCTGGGTTACGAAGCCGCCGCGCAGCTAAAGGAACTCGGTCTTGGCATATCGACTTCTGTTGGCATTGGCGGCGATCCGATCAACGGTTCCTCTTTCCTTGATCATCTGGTCCTCTTCGACAAGGATCCAGAAACTGAAGCGGTGCTGTTAATTGGCGAAATTGGCGGGCCTCAGGAGGCGGAGGCCTCTGCATGGATCAAGGAAAATTTCTCCAAGCCTGTTATCGGCTTCGTCGCTGGATTGACTGCGCCGAAGGGACGCCGAATGGGTCATGCGGGAGCGATCATTTCCGCTACTGGCGATAGCGCGGCCGAGAAAACGGAAATTATGAAATCCTATGGCCTGACAGTCGCGCCCAATCCGGCCGAGTTCGGGTCGACAGTCGCAAGGGTCCTCAAACGCGCTTGAGCGTGCTGCGTCAAAAGGCGACGGCGACTTCCCCGCCGCTTTTTAAGCATAAGTTTTTATCGGTTTCTTCCGCGGTGGAAGAGAGACGCCGGGCGGTGTCGGGGCGAGGGTGGTAATCATGGCGGACGAAAAGTTGAACGTGGCGCCGACGATCGCCTTGCCCTCGGCCTTTGCGACCCGTTCGGTAACGGAGGCGTCAGCTTTTCTCCGCGATCAGTTGCTCGCCGTCGTTCGACGCCATATGCCTGAGATAGAGCCTGTGGTGCGCGACTCCAAGGCAGGAGCCGGATTGGAGTCCCGCCAGATGGCTCGTGCGTTGCAGGCGCAGGGCATTCTCTTCCAGCTGGTGTCGATCGCCGAACAGGCCTACGCCATGCGTCGCCGGCGACGAATCGAGCGCGAGCGTGGCCACGACAAATTGCTTGGGACATTTGATTATGTTTTATCGAGCGCAGCCGCCGCCGGTGTGACGCCTGAGGAAATTCACGCCCAGTTACAAACTTTGCGCATACGCCCTGTCATCACGGCGCATCCGACTGAAGCCAAGCGCGTCTCGATCCTCGAAAAATACCGTCGTATCTATCTCCTGCTGCGAGAGCTGGAGTCGACACGCTGGACCGATCGCGAACGTGAAGCGCTGGTTAAATCAATCTACGACCAGGTCGAACTTCTGTGGCTGACCGGAGAACTACACCTGGAGAAGCCCACGGTTGAGCATGAGGTCTCCTGGGGTCAGCATTTCTTCTCGGAGAGTATTTTTGATCTGGCGCCAGAGCTTTTGTCGTCTTTTGAAAGGGCTCTGAAGCGTCATTATCCGAAAGAAAGTTTCGACGTAACGCCGTTTTTCCAGTTTGGGTCGTGGATTGGCGGCGATCGTGACGGCAATCCCTTTGTCACTAATGAAGTAACACGCAACACCATGCGTCAGAACGCTCTGGCGAGTCTGAATTATTACCGCAACAGGGTCGTCGATCTGGTGCGCACACTATCCATCAGTCAGCGCGCCGCTGTGATACCCGAAGCGTTCCGCGCTGAACTTGAGAGGCGTCTGTCCGATCTTTCCGATGGCGAAGCGATTGCTGCGCGTAACCAGAATGAGCCCTATCGTCAATTTGTTACGACAATCCTCCGTAAACTGGACCAGACCATTCTCGCCGCCCAGGACGAACCCACGACCGGCTCACGTTACAAAAGCGCCGATGCGCTGATCGGCGATCTGCTGATTTTGGAAAAGGCCCTGGCCGAGGCAAAAAGCGAAGCCCTTGCCGTCGATATTGTCCGTCCTGTGCGACGGGCCGTCGAAATTTTCCGTTTCAGCACGGTGCGGCTCGATATTCGTCAAAACACAACGCGCACCACGCAGGCGCTGCATGAACTGTGGAAGTTGCGGACCGGCGGCGAGACGCCCCCGGATGTCGGCGGCGACTCATGGCGCGAATGGCTTTTGGCCGAGGTCTCGGCGCCACGCGGGGAGCCGGTTCCGCGCGATACATTATCGGCGGACGCGCGCGATGTCATTGAGATGTTCGAGGTTGTCGCTGACCTGCGCAACCGGCTGGACCGCGAGGCTTTCGGAAGTTTCATTCTATCGATGACCCATTCGGTTAATGATGTGCTCGGCGTTTATCTTCTTGCGAAGGAGGCTGGACTGTTCGCTGACGCCGCCGGCGTCGATCATCTGACCCTGCCGATCGTGCCATTGTTCGAGACCATCTCCGATCTGCGCGATGCGCCTGCGATCATGAGTGAATTACTTCAAATACCGGTCGTCCGTCGAAGCACCCATGCGCAGGGCGATCTTCAGGAAGTGATGATCGGCTATTCGGACAGCAACAAGGATGGCGGTTTCTTCGCGTCGAATTGGGAGTTGTATAAGGCGCAGGCGCGGTTGACAGAAGTCGGCCGCGCGCATGATGTCGCCATCGCCTTTTTCCACGGCCGTGGCGGCTCCGTCTCGCGTGGCGGCGCTCCGACCGGTCACGCCATCGCGGCCCAACCTGCCGGCTCAATTCGTGGCCGTTTCCGTGTGACGGAGCAGGGTGAAGTTGTTTCCTTCAAATACGCCAATCGTGGCACCGCCGCCTATCAAATGGAGCTGTTGGCGTCATCTGTCTTCGCACATGCGCTGAAATCCGAGCGCGAAGAAGCGCTGGCGCCGCATGCCGAATTCGAAGCGGTGCTCGAGGAAATCTCCAACGCCTCTTTCGCAGCCTATGAAAAATTTATCGGCGATCCGGACCTCGTCACCTATTTTCAGGCGGCGAGCCCGCTTGAGGAAATTTCGTTGTTGAATATCGGTTCGCGTCCGGCGCGACGGTTTGGCGCCAAGAGCCTTGCAGATTTGCGCGCAATTCCCTGGGTGTTCGCCTGGGCGCAAAACCGCCATGCGATCACCGGGTGGTATGGCGTCGGTTCGGGACTTAAGTCTTTCGTCGATTCGCGCGGCGAACGCGGCGTCGAGCTCTTGCGACGCATGTTCGAGGAGTCGCGGCTTTTCCGTCTCGTCCTAGACGAGGTAGAGAAAACTCTTGCGCTGGTTGATCTCTCCATCGCCCGTCAATACGCCGGCCTTGTCGCTGACGAAGGCGTGCGGGACAAGATTTTCAGAGCGATTGAAGACGAATATACGCTGACGCGCACGATGGTGCTGCGCGTGACGGGCAGCGAACATATTGCTGATCGCTTCAAGGAGTATCAGGCGCGGCTCGGGCAGCGGCTGCCTACGATCAACGAAGTCAACCGTGAGCAGGTCGATCTGCTTGGCAGGTTCAGATCCGCAGAGAACGAAGCGGAAAAAGAGGACATTAAAGTCCCGCTTCTGATTTCCATCAGTTGCATTGCCGCGGGCCTTGGCGCCACCGGCTAACACCAGACCACAGAAAGGGGAAATAGAATGAGCTTTACACTGATCGAACAGGCGACGCCGCGTCTCCACCGTTCGGAACTCGCTGTGCCGGGTTCGGCGCCGGGCATGTTCGAGAAAGCCGCAACCTCCAGGGCCGACGTCGTATTCCTTGATCTTGAGGACGCAGTCGCGCCAGATGACAAGGAGCAAGCCCGCAAAAATATCATTCAGGGCCTCAACGACATCGACTGGGGCAAGAAAACGATGACTCTGCGCATCAACGGCCTCGATACGCATTATTGCTATCGTGACGTTGTCGACGTGCTGGAGAACTGCCCGCGTCTCGACGTGGTGCTGATTCCGAAGGTTGGCGTGCCGCAGGACGTCTACGCGATCGACATGATGATTACTCAGATCGAGCAATACAAAAAGCGCACCAAGCGAATCGGCATCGAAGTGCTGATTGAGACCGCGCTCGGCATGGCGAATGTCGAAGCGATCGCCCAGTCGTCAAAGCGCCTTGAGGCCATGTCCTTCGGCGTCGCCGACTATGCCGCCTCGACGCGTGCCCGCACGACCGTCATCGGTGGCGTGAACCCGGATTACGGCGTGCTCACCGACAAGGACTCGAAAGGTGAGCGCGACTACTACTGGATGGATCAGTGGCATGCCGCCCAGACCCGTATGATGGTCGCCTGTCGCGCCTACGGCCTGCGTCCGATCGACGGTCCTTTCGGTGACTTCAACGATCCGGAGGGCTACAAGGCCGCCGCCAAGCGCGCTGCGGTTCTGGGCTATGAGGGCAAGTGGGCGATCCATCCCTCACAGATCGAACTCGCCAACGAGGTCTATACGCCTTCTGAAGCCGAAGTAACCAAGGCGCGCCGTATCCTCGACGCCATGGCTCAGGCCGCCAAGGAAGGCAAGGGCGCGGTGTCGCTGGATGGCCGACTGATCGATATCGCCTCGATCCGCATGGCCGAGGCGCTGATCGAGAAGGCCAACGCCATCAGCGGTTCGTAAAGAACACATGCGCTCCCCCGCAAATGCTGTGGGGGAGCGTGTTATTTTTTTGGAACCACTTTCATGTCCAACGATCCCCGCCAGCTTCTCCGCGCCATGTTCGACGCCGCCGTCGCCGCCGCGTCGCCCGCCGTCTGCCTGCCGCAACATCTAAAGACGATAACGCCGCCAAAAGGCCGCACAATCGTCGTCGGCGCCGGCAAGGCCGCCGCGTCCATGGCGGCGGCGGTCGAAGCCAATTGGCGCGGCGGTCCACTCGAAGGCCTCGTCGTCACCCGCTACGAACATGGCGCCCCGACAAAGCAGATCGAGGTGATTGAAGCTTCACACCCCGTGCCGGACGCAGCGGGACGTGAGGCCGCAAAGCGCATTTTGCAAACTGTGCAGGGTCTGACTGAGGACGATCTCGTGCTGGCGCTGATTTCCGGCGGCGGCTCGGCGCTGATGGCCCTGCCCGCCGATGGCGTCACGCTGGAGGAAAAGCAGGCAGTCAACAAGGCTCTGTTGAAGAGCGGCGCGAATATTTCCGAGATGAATTGTGTGCGCAAGCACCTGTCCGCGATCAAGGGCGGTCGTCTGGCGCGCGCGGCGGCGCCAGCGAGAGTCGTCGCCTTGATGATCTCCGATGTGCCAAACGATGATTTGTCTGTGATCGCCTCGGGTCCCACCGTTCCCGACCCGACAACTCGCGAAGACGCGCTCGCGGTGATCGCCAAGTATAAAATCGACGCGCCGTCGGCGGTGCTGAAACATCTCTCGAGTCCCGCATGCGAGACGCCCAAGCCGGGCGATGCGATTTTCGAGCGCGTGCTGAATATTCTGATTGCTACCCCGCAGGGGTCTCTGGATGCCGCCGCCGCAGTCGCTCAGCGGGCTGGCTACACGCCGTGCATTCTTGGCGATCTCGAAGGAGAGTCGCGCGACGTGGCGCTCGTTCACGCAGGCATCGCCAAACAGATTGCATTGCATGGGCAGCCTTTCCAGCCGCCTGTCGCAATCATTTCCGGCGGAGAGACGACCGTCACCGTGCGCGGTAATGGCAAGGGCGGTCGCGACGCTGAGTTTCTGCTCGGGCTGACGCTGGCGCTTGAGGGCTTTGGCGACGTTTCGGCTCTCGCCTGCGACACAGATGGCATTGATGGCGTCGAAACCAACGCCGGCGCTATTATGACCGGCGATAGTTTTGCCCGCGCACTAAAGGCGGGCGTGAATCTCAAGTCGCTTTTTGCCAACAACGACGCCTTTTCCGCCTTTGAGGCGCTGGGCGATCTGGTGGTCACAGGACCAACGCGCACGAATGTGAACGATTTCCGCGCCATACTGGTGCCCAAGCGCGTATGACGCGACACTTGTCAGAGACGACGGCATGAATAAACCCGCTACTTTCGATGCGCGCGGCGCTGCCGCCGTTTACGAGCGCTATCGCCGCGACGACGGTCCGAAGCCGCCGCAGTGGAACGAGACGCTCGATACGTTGCTCGCGCATCGGTCGCATCGACACTATCTGCCGCAAAAATTACCTGAAGGCGCGTTGGAAACGATCGTCGCAGCGGCGTCGTCTGCCTCGACCTCCTCGAATTTGCAGGTCTGGAGCGTCGTCGCTGTTGAAGATCAGGCGCGGAAAAATCGTCTTGCCGATCTCGCAGGCGGTCAGCAGCATATTCGGGATTGCCCGTTATTGCTGATCTGGTTGTGCGATCTGGGGCGTTTGGAACTGCTTGGCAAGGCAAAGGGTCGCGACGCCGCCGCTCTGCCCTATCTCGAAATTTTTATGACCGGCGTCGTCGATGCAGCGCTTGCAGCGCAAAATGCCGCCATTGCGCTGGAGTCGCTCGGACTGGGCTGTTGCTATATCGGCGCTATGCGCAATCATCCGGAAGCCGTCGCGAAGGAACTCAATTTACCATCGAATGTTTTTGCCGTTTTTGGTATGACGATCGGCGTTCCCGATCCGGCTGCAAACGCCAGCGTCAAGCCAAGGCTCGGTCAGACGGCGGTTTTGCATCGCGAACAGTATCAATGGGGCGATGCGCAACTTGAGGCCATCGAAACGCTGGACACAAAATTTCGCGATTTCCAGAAAGAGCAAGGCCTGCCCGAACAGGGATGGGTGCGGCAGGTGCTATCTCGCGTGCGTGGGATCGACGCGATGAGTGGACGCGACAAGATACGAGAGGCTTTGATCGCGCTCGGTTTCGGGTTGCGCTGAGTTTCTGATCGCAATCAATCCCATATTGTATCTCTCTATGTATTCCGTCAAAGAGTCTTTCGCATGAAACGCCTTTTCGAAAACTACATGTTCTTCTCGCGCTGGTTACTAGCGCCGTTTCTCGTCATGCTGACAATCGGTCTGATCTCTTTGATGATCAACGCCGGTATGACGACCTGGCATATGATGCACACGGTCCTGCTCGGCAAAAAGGAGGAGGTTGTCCTCGAATTGCTGGATCTGATCGACGAGACTCTCACAGGCGCGCTCGTCGTGATCGTTGCGATTTCCGTTTACGAAAATTTTGTATCGACGGTGCATGACAAAGAAACGACCGGATGGCCCGACTGGATGGGCTCAATCGATTTTTCCCAGCTCAAGCTCAAATTACTCACCACCGTTGTGGCTATTTCGGCGATCAAGTTACTGGGCGCATTCATGGATGTGTCCGAGCTGGCCGACCGGGATTTGATTTTCTACATCGCCATCCACCTCACCTTTGTCGCTTCGAGCCTGGCCTATGCGGTTTCCGACCGGCTCTCCGGCCACCGACCAAAACATTGATGGATGCCTGCATCAGGCTTGTATCCACTGCGGCCCGAACATCAAAGCCTGTATTGAATTTGATCTGCCCAAAATCGATCGAGCTTTCCGAGAGAATGATTGATCGCTGAGAGATCGTTAACCTCGACGCCGCCAACGCAATCGAGCGTGCGGGCGTGTCTCTCATATGCTCTGGCGACTAGAGCGTGAATTTCCTTGCCGCGCTCGCCAAGGCTGATCCGGGCGCACCGACGATCAACCCGCGATTTCGCGTAGCAAATATAACCAGCCTCAACGAGTTTCTTGACATTGTAGGAGGAATTCGAGCCTGTATAATAATCGCGGGCGCGCAACTCAGAGACGGTCAGCTCCTGATCGGCGATGTTATAGAGCATCAATGCCTGAACGGCGTTTATCTCGTCGATTTTAGCGCGATCAAGCGCGTCTTTGACGACCTCCTGCATCCGACGATGGAGGCGCTCAAGAAGCATGATGGTGTGCGCATAGGCGGGCATGATCGTGACCGTTTTATTGGCGATGTTCGATGGTGTGGTTTTCATGGTCTTGTCTCCTTGCGTTTTCTTTTGAGCTTTGCGCTCTTTTCTCGAAACAACCTAATCACAGCCTCTGAATCCCGATTTAATAAGCAGCGTGAATCAAAAGTTGCGATAAATGCGGTGAATCAAAAATGAATTTTGGTTATTCAAAAAAAGCTTGAGTGTTGCTAATTTGCAACGGCTTTGATGACTCAAATTTCTTTGATTTGAATTTTGGAATTCAATCTCGTGAGGTCTTTTGGCAAGATTAACTGCGTCGCAGAGTTGGGTTGATGAATTATATATGAAGATAGGCATGGCGATCGCCGCGTCGAAACAAGCGTCTGGCGCCAGGAAATTAAGTTGAAATGACAGGCCGCCAAGCCGGGAGTTCAGAGGATCCTGTAAGTTATTCCTCAGGTTTGATTGTCGACTCTCATGTGGCGGCAATGCCGGCCATTGTGGTCGTTGTTGCCAGCGCCCTATCTCTGTACACGATAGGGGCTTAAATCCGCGCCATGAAATGAAGCGCCATCAAGCAGAACCATGGGCAAGGCGATCAGAGTCTGACGAAATGATGGTTTATGTCTAGCGGAGAGACGCGGGCAGGGTGAGTATCCAGCGAATGCTTATTGTTGATCATTGCGGCGCCGATGAAGAGAGATATCGCGCTCGACGACTTGCTCGATAGTGAAAGTCAGGAACGCGGGGTCGATACGCGTCGTCTGCAGCTACGCGTCAATACAAGTATACCTGCGTCCAGAGATGATCGCACAACCCAAAAAGGCACTTTAACGGTCGACGTTGACGGATCGTTAACCATCCCCCGGTCCTAATCGTCTAATGAGGATCAACTCACTCATTTGCGAATCGGACGCAAGGGCGCGAGGATGGGACAAATAATCGCCTTCAAAGCGCGCGCAAAGAACCCGCGACGGCGCCCCGAGCCGGTCGCAGGCAGCGCGCAGATTCTTTTTTTTCTTGGCGTTCGCTACAGTCGCATGGAAGACGAGCGGGACTTTCCGGTGACGCAAGAGCCCGATCTCGATAGCGGCCAAAGCGGCGGTCGCAAGAAACGCAAACGCGCACGGGCCTAGTTTGTCAGATAATGATTGCGAATATGCGCAATCTGCAGTCTCTGTTTTGAGCTCGAATAACCGCCTGCGTCAGTCGATCCGCGAGGCCCGCACCAGTCCACGCACCGAATTGCCGAGTAAAAACTCAGCCGGTAGATCTTTCAGTCCCAGCACGGTCTCAATGGCGCGTCCCTCGGCAATCAGCCGCGCGCGAAGGGTTCCCGGCAGGAGTCCGCTGGAAAGCGGCGGCGTGAGCAAACTGCCGTCATGCGGCACAAAGACATTAACGCGCGCGCCCTCGCAGATTTCATCGCGTTCATTGAGAAAAAGCACTTCATCTGCGCCGTAACGCTCGATGGCGCGTCCCAATTCGTCCTCATAAAGCGCCCGCCGGGTGGTTTTATGTCTCAGCAGCGGGTCGCTTGCGCGAAAACGCTGTTGCGCAAGCGCTACGCGCCATACGGTCGATAGAGGCATTGGCTCGATTGGCGTGACGCTCGTCTCGATCTCGCCTGACTTTGACAGGGTTAAGCGGACGCGCAATCGCTCACTGGCGGGTTCAGCAGCAGCCTTTGCGAGAGCAGCGGATATGGCTCCCGTCTCGAAGCAGAAGCCCAAAGCAACGCTCGATCTGGCGAGCCGTGCGAGATGCTCGTCGAGCAGCGCGTAGCCGTCCTCCCTGGTCCATAAAAGGGTTTCGATCAGTCCGAATCGCTCGTCATCCCGCTCAGAAACCGGGCCTTGATCAGACATTCCTCATACTCTTCACGGGCGCGGGAGTCGGCGACAATCGCCGAGCCGACATTGCAGACAAGTTCGCCATCGGGAAACAGCGTCAGGGTGCGGATGGCCACATTGAAGCGGATATCGCCATCGGGCGCGATCACGCCCAGCGAGCCACAATACACGCCGCGTGCAGCGCATTCGAGATCGCGAATAATCTCCATGGCGCGAATTTTCGGCGCACCGGTCACGGAGCCGCAGGGGAAAAGACCGGTGAATACATCCTGCAGCGACACGTCGCCCCGCAGCCGCGCTTCGATGCCAGAAGTCATCTGATGTAATGTGGGATAGGTCTGTATTGTGAAGAGATCCGTAACCTTGACGGAGCCGACTTCCGCAAGTCGGGAGAGATCGTTGCGCAACAGATCGACGATCATCAGATTTTCGGCGCGCGATTTCTCGTCCTCGACAAGGTGTTTGGCGCGCATCATATCCTCGGGCGGCATTACCCCGCGCTGCGCCGTGCCCTTCATTGGCCGGGCGCGGATATCGCGTCCATGCGCGTCGAAAAAAACCTCGGGAGACAGCGAAATGACCGTTTCCGCTCCCAGGGCCACTACGCCGCCATAGGCGACGGGCTGACGTTTGCGCAGCGCCCTGTAGAGTGTCAGCGGATCGCCATCGTAATGTCCGTAGAGCGGAAAGGTCAGGTTGATCTGATAGACGTCCCCGGCGAAAATATAGTCGCGGCAGCGCTGAAATCGCTCGGCGTATTCGGTCTGCGTCCAGGCCGGGTTCAGCTGGATGCGCGGCGTCGGGCCGGACGCCGGCGCCAGTGCGACCTTGCGGGGGGCGCGGAAAGCCCCGAACAGGAGCAGCGGCGTGCGCGGCTGTGGGGTGGGCTGGCGAGAAAATCTCGGCTCCAGCGCATAGCCAAGTTCGTAACTGGCGTAGCCCGCGAGATGGAGTCCGCGCCGGGTTGCGGCCTCCATGCGCGCAAAGGCTGCGGCGACTTCCGCCGCCGTATGGGCCGCAATGATGTCGACCGGCGCATCGAATATCAGCGCCCGACCGCTCTCGCGGCCATCCTCAAAGACGACATAGGGCCGCTCCGGCGCGATGTCGCGCAGGGCGTCGGCTGGGCGTTCGGCGGCTTGAGTCATCGTGAGAGCGTTTCTTTCCGGGTGACTCTACAATGAGCTCTACCACCTATGAAAGACCATGCCTTTCCGCAACCGGTCGCCTCCGGCGATTTCCTGGCGGGCTCTTTCCCTGGACCGTCGACTTGCACTAAAATCCAGCATGCCGTCAGTTGTAGCCACGCCCTCCCTCCGCCTGCTATTCATCGGCGACGTCATTGGCCGGGTCGGTCGGGCGGCGATAAACCGCTATGTGCCGCAGCTGCGTCTGGCCTGGGCGCTCGATTTTGTGATCATTAACGGCGAGAACGCCGCCGGCGGGTTCGGCATCACCGAGGCGATCTGCGATGAATTTTTGGCAGCTGGGGCCGATTGCGTCACTCTCGGCAATCACGCCTTCGACCAGCGCGAAGCGCTGGTGTTCATTGAGCGGCAGCCACGGCTGCTGAGGCCGGTAAATTATCCGTCCGGAACGCCCGGACGCGGGGCCAATCTATTTGTCGCCGCGCGTGGCCAACAAGTTCTGGTTGTCAATCCAATGGGACGGGTGTTCATGGACGCGCTTGATGATCCATTTGCGGCGATCGAGCGCGAACTTGGCGCCTGTCCGCTGGGCGTGGGCTGCGATGCGGCGATCATCGATATGCACGCCGAGACAACGAGCGAGAAAATGGCGATGGGCCATTTCGTCGATGGCCGCGCCTCGCTGGTCGTCGGCACCCACACCCATGTGCCGACCGCCGACGCCCAGATTCTGCCCGGCGGCACGGCTTACCAGACAGACGCCGGCATGACTGGCGATTACGATTCCGTGATAGGGATGGAAAAAGAAGAGCCGCTCAGACGTTTTATGCGCAAAACCCCCGGTTCGCGATACGAGCCGGCAAACGGCGAGGCGACGCTCTGCGGGGTCGCAGTCGAAATTGGTTCGGATGGTCTGGCTCGGATGATCGCGCCAGTGCGATTAGGCGGCCGGTTGCGTCAGGAGTGGCCGCAGGCCTGGGGCGGAATTGGCTAGGCCCGAGCCAATCGCGGGCCCATGGCTGGGGGGCGTTCAGATGATCGACGATCAGCTGATCTGATATTTTCGAACCACGCCATTGAAGGGTGATAGACTGATTTCATTGACTTTACCAAAACAGACGACGGGGGACATGCATTGTGAGCCTTCTCTTGCCCGGACGATATCTTTACTGGCTTTCAGTTGTCATCATTGGCAGCGCTGTCTCTACGCATCCCGTCTCCGCAGGAGACGTCGCCCGCATAAAGATCGGTCCATTCTCCAAACGCGTTTATGGAACCTTGAGCAGCGCGTCGGCGGGCGATACGGCCTGTTATCTGCATATGAAGGATGACAAGGGCGCGGCATTCGATGAAATGGCGGAATTCGACTTTTGTGAACCGAGAAACATGCGGCGGTATGGAGGGAAACGTCTTGCGCTGACTTACGCAATGGAGTCTGTCCTCTCGGCCGAATGCGATGGGAACATGGATTGCGGCAAAAGCGACCGTGTGGCCCTGATTAAAAAACTAAGGATCGCGCCGGCGCGATCACGCAAAAAGTAAACGACGATCCTCAACGCCTGACGCGATCCGTGTAGCAGGCGCAGCTTGGTCAGAGAGGCTTTGGTCTTGAAAAATCATGAGGCCGAGTGGCCACAACGCACATCCGGTCTTTGGGGATGGTGGCGACAAACACCCCTATATTTGCGGATAATCGTCGCTGTCGTTCTCGGTCTTGTCCTGGGGATGGCGCTTGGAGAACGCGCAGCGGCCTGTGCTATCCCGGCAAAACTGGTGTTGCGAATTCTCGGTGCGCTCGCGCCGCCGCTGATCTTGCTGGCCATCGTCCAAGCTCTCATGCGCGCCGAATTACATAGCCGGCAAACCGCGCGTCTGTTTGGACTTCTGCTGGTCAACACCGTGGTTGCGATCCTTATTGGCCTGTTAACGGCCAACATTATAAAGCCTGGCGCATGGGTCGGCGATGCGCGTCCGCCTACCGCGATGGCTAAAATTGCAGCTCCTCCCGTTGATCCGCTTTCGCAATTTCTCGATAACATTCCCAAAAGCATCGCCGGACCCTTCTCCGATGACGGCAAAGTGATGGGGGTTATTTTTCTGGCGGTGGCTCTGGGCGTCGCCCTGCGACGCGTCCGTCATCATGAGATACGTTCGGTGGACGATCTTGTGCATGTCGGACTGTCGACCCTGATCGTTATTTTATATTGGGTCATTGACATCGTTCCGCTGGCAGTCCTGGGTATCGTCGCAAGTATTATCGGGGTGAAGGGATTCAGCGCTTTTCTTGCCCTTGGCGGTTTTGTGCTCGCAGTGATTGTCGCCTTGCTGGCTCAGGCAGGCTATTATCTGCTGCGTATCCGCTTTGGCTCGTGGGTTAGCCCGATCGCCGTTATAAGCGGCGTGCGCGACGCGCTTGTGATGGCTTTTTCGACCGGCAGTTCGACGGCGACCATGCCATTGACCTACACGCGCCTTCGCGAGAACGTCGGCCTGCGCGAGCAATCCGCCAGTCTCGGCGCGTTGGTCGGGTCAAATTTTAATAATGACGGCACTGCGCTTTACGAAGCCATGTCCGCGCTCTTTGTCTCTCAGCTCATAGGCGGCAATCTGACCATCGGGCAACAGCTGATGATCGTGTTGACCTCCATTGCCGCGTCGGTAGGGGCCGCCGGCATTCCGGAAGCCGGGCTGGTGACGATGACGATGGTTTTTAACGCCGTCGGCCTGCCAACCGATTACATCGCTATGTTACTGACGGTGGATTGGCTGCTGGATCGCTGTCGTACAGCGATCAATGTCATGGGCGATGTGACGGTGAGTTGCCTACTGGATGGATCCACGCCTGAAACAGTCGAACAGGAAGTCTTGATCGTCGAATGATCATGGATGTTAAAATCAGACCTGCCCGAATTGCTGATATCCCGGCTGTTGCGCAAGTCCATCTCCTCACCTCGAAAATCGCCTATCGGGGCATTCTCGATCAAGATCTCCTCAATGCGCTGTCGCTGTCCGGACGCATCGCGCTGTGGGAGACCCGCTACGCAAGTATGGGGCCTCAGGGCCAGCTCTGGATTCAATCTCTCGGCTCAAACATTGTTGGGTTCGCGCTATGCGATACGCTTGACGATCAAGTCGCAACCACGACCGCATGCGAACTCAAATCTTTCTACATCACGCCAAACTACTGGGGCGCCGGGCTTGGCGCAAGGCTTATCGCCCACGCCATGCAGAGCTTCAAAGATCGTGGTTTTGAATCAATGATTTTATGGACGATCCGTAAGAACGCCCGTGCGCGCGCCTTTTACGATCGACTAGGTTTTTGTTTCGATGGCGGAACTCGCCACACTCGACGCGAGGAGGCCGGACAGACTCTGGAATATGAAGAAGTTCGTTACGTCAGAACGCTGTAGTTTATAGTTGATGACGCGTTTGCCGCTACGCCTCCTCCATGGCTTCGAGGTCGCCGATCAGGCCCTCAATCATCTCAAGACCGATGTTCCAGAACGCAGGATCGCGAGCGTCAAGACCGAAGGGTTTTAGAAGTTCATTATAGGGTTTGGCCCCGCCAGCCTCCAGAAGTCCGAAATAACGCTCAACGAACCCCTCATGCGCTTTTTGATAAACGCCATAGAGCGAGTTCACCAGACAATCCCCGAAGGCGTAGGCGTAAACGTAGAAAGGCGAGTGAATGAAATGTGGAATATAGGCCCAGAAGGTTTCGTAACCCGGTCCGAGCCGGATCGAGGGGCCAAGGCTTTCGCCCTGCACGCTCATCCACAGTTCGTTGAGCTTGTCGGCGGTCAATTCGCCCTTGCGGCGTTCAGTGTGGACCTTGCGCTCGAAGGCGTAGAAAGCCATCTGGCGCACGACGGTATTAATCATATCCTCGACTTTTGACGCCAGCAGGGCGCGTCGTTGCGAGGGGTCTTTCGCTTGCGCAAGCAGCGCTCGAAACGTCAGCATTTCGCCAAAGACAGATGCGGTTTCGGCTAACGTCAGCGGCGTGGGGGCCATCAGCGCCCCCTGACGAGCGGCCAGAACCTGGTGTACGCCATGGCCCAATTCATGCGCCAGCGTCATCACATCGCGCGTCTTGCCCTGAAAATTAATCAAAACGTAGGGGTGGGCCGAGGGCACGGTGGGATGCGAGAAAGCGCCCGGCGCCTTGCCGGGTCGAACGGGCGCATCGATCCATCGATGCTCGAAAAACCTGCTGGCGATTTCGGACATGCGCGGGGAAAAACCGCTGTAAGCATCAAGAACGATGTCCCGCGCCTCGCTCCATGAGTAAAGCTGGCTGGGCGCCGTTGGCAGCGGGGCGCTCCGATCCCAGTAATCGAGCTTGTCCTTTCCAAACCATTTTGCCTTCAGCCGATAATACCGATGCGACAGGCGCGGATGCGCCGCCTCGACCGCTTTCTGAAGCGCCTCGACGACCTCGCGTTCAACACGGTTGGATAGATGTCGCGAGTCCGCCACATCGGCAAAACCGCGCCAGCGGTCAGAGATTTCCTTGTCCTTCGCCAGCGTGTTGGTGATCAGCGCGAAAGTGCGGAGGTTGGATTTGAGCGTCGCGCCAATCGCTTGCGCTGCCTCGCGGCGGTTGTTTTCGTCGCGATCCTGCATCATGTTCAACGCCGGTTCGATCGCCAGCTCGGCGTCGCCAATCCGGAACCGGAGGCTCGCGATGGTTTCGTCAAACAGCCTGTTCCAGGCCGCGGCGCCAGAAATGTATTTTTCATGAAATAGTTCTTCGAGCCGGTCGTCCAGCTCGTAGGGTTTTTCCTTGCGAATGTCCTCAAGCCATGGCCGCCAGCGCGCCAGCGCGCCGTCGCTGGCCAAGACTAAAAGTTTTTCGTCGTCGAGACGATTGAGTTCGAGCTGGAAGAAGAGCAGCTGCGCCGACGCGCCAGTAATTTTTTCCTGCACGTCGCCATAAAATTTCGCCCGCGCCGGATCCGTCGTGTTGGCGCTGTACAGCAGTCCGGCGAAAGACATCAGTCGGCCGAGGAGATCCTGCAACGCCTCATAGCGGGCGACCGCCTCCCCGAGCTTTGTCCCACCGTCGGCGGCGACGGCAAGACCCGCGAGCTTGCCACGGTAAGCCTCGCCAAATTCTGTTACCTCGCGTGCGACGCGCTCAAGATCCGCTTTGACCCGTGGCGACTCCGGTCCCTCGTATAAATCGGCAAGGTTCCATTCCGGGAGAGCGGCGCTGTCGGTTGCGCGGACAGCTTGATTGGCGTCTGGGGCGGCAAATAAGGCGAAGCGCATGGCGGCTGTCCAATGTCGTGGTCTGGCGTGCTGACTGTGCGCGCGTTTGCAGGGTATCCCGTTGTTATACTGGGCCGTCCCCGGGCAGGATCAAGCCGCCGACGCACAGAGGCCGCAAGAGAATGTCCTTCCGATGCGTAAGCTTGACTAAAGGGCGAGTTTCATCACAAATTATAGCGTTTTCATTAAACCTGTCCCAATAACAAACAACATTAACTCCGTCTTTACTCTGTTTCGAAACGATACGGCGACGGCAAATCAAATTAGACAGCACCCTGCGCCGTGACCCTGAGGCCTGATGACTACACTCATTTTGATTGCGGATGACGATCCTGTTCAACGGCGCCTGCTTGAGGCGATGATCCGGCGGTTCGATTACGATGTGGAGTCCGTGGCCAGTGGAGAAGAGGCTCTGGCGCGTCTTCGACGCGCCGGATCGCCGCCGGTCTCCTTGATTCTGCTTGATCTTGTCATGCCCGACCTCGACGGAATGGGCGTGCTGACACGAATGCGCGACGCCAAAATCGCCACGCCGGTCATCGTTCAAACCGCGCATGGCTCAATCGAGGCGGTCATCTCGGCGATGCGCGTCGGGGCGCAGGATTTTGTCGTTAAGCCCGTGGGCGCCGAGCGGTTGCAGATTTCGATCCGGAACGCGCTGTCTGCGGGGGCGCTCGCCGAAGAGATGCGCCGCATCAGCCGCCGGGCGCAAGGGGCGTTATCTTTTGGTGACCTTGTCTCTCGCAGCGAGACGATGGCGCGGGTCGTGCGTCTGGGCGAGCGGGCTGCGACATCGACCATCCCGGTTTTAATCGAGGGCGAGTCTGGCGTCGGCAAGGAATTGATCGCGCGCGCCATTCAGGGCGCCTCCGACCGACGCGGCAAACCTTTCGTCACGGTGAATTGCGGCGCATTGCCCGCCAATCTTGTCGAGTCGATCCTGTTTGGACATGAGAAGGGCGCCTTCACCGGCGCCACGGAGAAGCACGTCGGCAAATTCGCCGAGGCCAATGGCGGCACGCTTTTTCTCGACGAAATCGGCGAACTGCCGCTCGATATCCAGGTCAAGCTTCTGCGCGCCTTGCAGGAAGGCGAGATTGACCCGCTTGGCGCGCGGCGGCCGCAACGCGTCGACGTGCGGCTGATATCGGCGACCAACAGAAATTTGATCGAATTGGTCAAACGCGGTCAATTCCGGGAAGATCTCTTTTACCGCCTCAATGTGTTCCCGATCGGCGTGCCGCCCCTGCGCACCCGCCGGCAGGATATTCCCGATCTGGCGCGTCGGTTCGCCGCGCGGATTGCGGCCGAGGAGGGCAAGACAATCCGCGGTTTGAGCGGCGAGGCCCTTGGCTTGCTCGAGCGTTACGACTGGCCAGGCAACGTCCGGCAGCTCGAAAACGCCATTTTCCGGGCCGTCGTTCTCGCCGAGAATGACGAATTGACTGTCACGGAATTTCCGCAGATCGCCGCTCATGTCGGCGGTTACGAGCTGCGCGTTCCGTCGCTGCCGGCCACGCAGATCGAACCGCCCCGCGCCAGCGAAATCGTGCGCGTGGAAATCCGCGATCCCAATGTCCTGCCGCTGCTCGCCGACAACGGGGAAATGCGCAAACTCGAGGAGATCGAGGCCCAGGCCCTGCGTTTCGCCCTGACGCATTACCGGGGACAAATGTCCGAAATTGCACGTCGACTCGGGATCGGTCGCTCGACTCTATATCGAAAAATGAAAGAATATGGTTTCGATGAGTCGACGCAAACGGAGGCGAGAGACAGCCTCGTCGCCTGATTGGCGTTTGTCTGCGACATAGGAGATTGCATGACGGGCCTATATGATATCATTGCGACAACAATCGATGGCCGACAGCAATCGCTGGGCGATTACGCCGGCAAAGCAATGCTGGTCGTCAATGTCGCCAGCCGTTGTGGGTTTACTGCGCAATACGCCGGACTGGAGGCGCTCTATCGCCGATTTGCAGATCGGGGTTTGGTCGTTCTTGGCTTTCCCTGCAATCAGTTTGGCGCTCAGGAGCCCGCCTCCGAGGCCGAGATCGCCAAATTCTGCTCGGCCAATTACGACGTGACTTTCCCCATGTTCGCCAAGATTGAGGTTAACGGCGAAAACGCGCATCCGCTCTATCGTCTGCTCAAGCACGCCGCGCCGGGGATTTTGGGATCGGAGGCGATCAAGTGGAATTTTACGAAATTTCTGATTGATCCCGAGGGTCGCGTCGTGAAGCGTTATGCGCCCAACGACACGCCGCAGGCGATCGGCGAAGATATTGAAACGCTCCTCGGATGAGTCCGCATATCGGGATCGTTCTGCTTTTCGGGGATGATCCGCTGCAATTCGACGTCACGGTTCGCGATGCGACGGGCGCGACGCGACATCACATCAGCCTCAACCGGCACGATCTGGCGCGTCTGGGCGCAGGCGCCGATGCGGAAGCGGTGATTGTCGCAGCGTTTCGTTTCCTGCTCGATCGCGAGCCGAAAGAAGCGATACTGGCCAGCTTCGACCTCACCGCGATCGGACGTTATTTCCCGGAATTTGAAACGACATTCCCGGCGTATCTGGACGGCAAGACGTAAGAAGATATTTCCTCGATCGCGCGGCATGATCTGGCGTCTTTGTCATCCGAGGGACCTGATGAGGGACGCGTGAGCGTCAATGTAGCGTCCCCGCCGCTGACGCGGAATTTTGCGTCGCCTGTTTCGTACCACAGGCCAAGGGCGGCAGGCCGTCGTTCCAGCCGGAGCAGGCGCCGGCCCAGCCGGACAAGGGCGGCACCTGCGGGATCGAAGGTCACATCCAGAGCCGTTCCATCCGAACAGCGATAATGGATGTGGAGAGAACGGTCCGGTTGATGCGCCAGGGCAGGAAACATCGTCGATGACACAAAAACCGCGAGGCCGGCGGCGGCGCGGACGCGGTTCCAGAGTCGGGCGCTGGACAAATGACGCAACCGGGTTAGAGCGGATAATACCGTTGGGGGTCGACGCCGGCCTGCGTCAGAAATTTTCGCAGCGCAGAAACATCGTCCTTGGTCAGATTGTGATGGCTATCGTGAAAGCCATGCGTATGTCCGTTGAGTTTCACAATCAGTTGACCATGGCCGCCATGCGAAATCTCGGCGCCGATTTCCTCAAGTGTCGATTTGATCACGCGCGGGTCGATATTATTGCTGACCGGATGCGCAAACAAGGCATGCAGGGCGGCGCGGTGCTTATGGTTCATGCGTTGATGCCCCTACGGCGAGTTGCGAATTTTTTATATTGGCGCCGGCGGAGACAGTCGACGATGTGTCCAATCGTCGCTCGCGTCTGGCTCTTTGTGCGAAGCACAAAATTCGCTTAATGGCTGGACTTTAACCGGCGCGCGTCCTTGCGCTCGGGCGGCCTGTCCGCGATAGTTGAAATTTTTCAGGCTTTGTTATTTTACAGGGAATGGTCCGGTGACGGGCGGCGTGTGCGTCGCATCCTCCGGCCCGAAATGGATTTACGGACAAGAAACAAGGAAAAGCAGCATGAGCGCCGAAAGCCCGAAATGGAAGCGATGGGGACTTTACGCCCTGATGGCCGTTTTCGCGGTCATGGCCTTCATGGTGAATGGCGAGAGCCGACTGGGGAAAGAGCGATCGGTTCGCTACAATGAATGTGTCAAGTCCGGCAAAGGCACCCCGGAAGAGTGCGTCAAGCTGGTAACGCAGGCAATGAAAATTGGCGGTAAATAGTTATCGACATGCTGCAAGACCGCAAGGCATTCCGTCTCTATCAACCTGGCGCGGACTAGCAAACTTCATGCCGTTTCGCAGACTCTTTCCAGACCTCGCTTGTAATGATCATAGCATTTATATTTTCACGCCTGTCGCGTGTCATGAAATCGCAAGAGCCGAATCAAGAATAAAATAGCGAGATTCACACCTGATCAAATCTCTGCTCAGGCCCTGCGCGATGACTGCAATGGTTTGTTGAATGTCGAAAAATGATCTTTTGTGAGCGCGCCATCATCGCATGCTAGACGCGAAGCCCAGGAATATCGATTGAAATCATCGGCGATTTTTTGGTTCCCGCCCGGCGGCTGGCTCACTATTCCTCAGAAAGGGGCTATTAAAAAGATAAGTTTGATCCTGGAATCATACGGTCTGCTCAGCCGTAATCCATAAAACTCTGGGTTGAAATTTCCGAGAGAGGGGGGGGTATTGGCGAGCAACTTTACCGACAAGGCGCGGGCCATCATTACTTTGAATGATTGGTGTCGCGCCAACCTCCCGACAGATGGCTCGCCCATCGCCCATGAACTCAGTCTGCATATTGTTATGAGATTTGATTCGAACCCGACTTTGGGACTGAAACAACTTTACAGCACCGTGCCCTACAGCGAGCCGCAACTCAGACGTCATTTGCGGCGTCTCGAACAGGAGAATTGGGTGCTGGTGCGGGCGGACCCGGTCGATGCGCGCAACCGTCACGTTCTGCCCACCGAGAAAATGCTGGACGCTTACGCGAATTATTTTAGCCTTTTTCACTCAGTTGCTGAAAAACTCGATGAAGATTGACCCACGGCGACGATCCAGTCGAACTTACTCAAATCACCCGGTCCGGTTGCCGAATTTTTCGAGGGGAATGCACCGCTCCGGGACGCAGTCCTTGATTTTTCCCCGGAACCTCAGCTCTGGTTACTGGCAAGTTGGCGGACGCGTTTTGCGTCAGCCAGGTCTCCCGCCTCCTGGAGCCGCTTCTCAGTGTCCGATTGCCTCCTGACCCTCAACGCCGGATCGTCGTCGATCAAATTCGCGCTGTTTACGACCGCCGCCGCCGAGCCTGTGGCCATGGCGCGTGGACACATCGACGGAATTGGCGTCTCGCCACAGTTGCGCATCACCGGGGCGGACGGAGTCACGGCGACAAGCGCCCTCGCCATCAAAGATCATAACGAAGCTTTGGAGGAGATCGTCGATTGGCTGGAAAGAAACGGCGCCAGAGGCCATCTTCGCGCGGTCGGTCACCGGATCGTGCATGGCGGCCTTGCCTTCGCCGCGCCGGTGATTTTGACAGACGCCATGATCGATGCGCTGCGCGGTCTAATCCCTCTCGCGCCGCTGCATCAGCCGCATAATCTCGCGGGGGTCGAGGCGGCGCGCCGCGCCTTTCCGGCGCTGCCGCAAATCGCCTGTTTCGATACGGCGTTTCATCGCGGCCACGACTTCGTCAACGACGCCTACGCCTTGCCCCGCGCGCTTTACCACCGCGGTCTGCGACGCTTTGGTTTTCATGGTCTGTCCTACGAATTCATTGCGCGCCGAATGTCGATTGTCGCGCCGGCGCTTGCGGATCGACGAACGATTGTCGCGCATCTGGGCAATGGCGCCTCGCTTTGCGCCCTGAACAAGGGGCGCTCCGTCGCGACGACGATGGGGTTCTCAGCGCTTGAAGGACTGCCGATGGGCACTCGTTGTGGCGCCATCGATCCGGGTCTTTTAATCTACCTGCTCGATCACGAGGGCTTCTCAACCCGGCAACTGACGCGGCTGCTCTACAACGACTCCGGATTGCTGGGCCTCTCCGGCCTCTCGTCGGATATGCGCGAACTGGAAGCGTCGACATCTCCGGACGCCGCCGGAGCGATCGATTATTTCGTGCATCGCATATGTATGGAGGTCGCCGCGCTCGCTGCGACACTGCGCGGACTGGACCTGCTCGTCTTCACTGGCGGCATCGGCGAAGGCTCTGCGCATGTGCGGGCCGCTGTCGTCGAGGGACTGAACTGGATGGAGCTGCGACTGGACCCGACCGCGAATGTCCAAAATTCGCAAACGATTTCGTCGTCGGACTCCGTCGTTCGCGTCATGATGCTTGAGACTGACGAAGAGGCGATGATCGCTCGTCACATGTGCGAGGTTTTGACCGCCTCGACGTCAGACAAGAGCGGTCCCGCCTACGGAAATTCGCCGGCGCGCGCCATCTCCTGATGCGGCGAGCGCGTGTCGAATTCGCCGAAACGCGCGCGATAGACAATCAGATTCTCCATCACGCGCTGGACGTAATTACGAGTTTCGGCGATCGGGATGCGCTCCACCCAATCGACTGGATCGACGCCGGATTTTCGCGGATCTCCATAGGCGTCGATCCATTGCTTCACGCGACCGCCGCCGGCGTTATACGCAGCAAAGGAAAGAAGATAGGCGCCCTTGTATTCGCCCAGCAGCGCGCCGAGATGCGCCGCGCCCAGTTGGGCGTTGAACGCAGGTTCGTTCAACATGCGTGAAATGTCGAAAGTGACGCCGTGCTGAAAGGCGGTGTGTCGCGCCGTCGCGGCGATCATTTGCATCAGTCCCATGGCGCCGGCGGAGGACAAGGCTTTGGGATCGAAGGCGCTCTCCTGACGGGCGATAGCGTAGACGATCGAACGCGGCGCCGAGCCTGGCAGGGGCGTAAAATCCGGCACGCCGTAATTGGGGAATGCAACCTGGTCGAGCGCGACGCCGCGATAGGAGGCGCTCTTGCCGAACACGAGCGACAGTTTGGCGTCGCGCTGGCGTTCGATCACGGCGCCCAGCGCCGCGACCTGCCGGGGTTCAGCAAGAGATTTCGCCGCATCGAGCGCCAGCGGCGTTGCAAGGTCTTTGTCGCCGCCGGCCAGCAACAATTCTACGACCTTGATCGCCTCATGACGTTCGGCCTCCGGCGCGGCTTCTGGCGGCGCACGCAGAGGCGAGGGCGCAAGAGAATCTGACTGGCCGGCGTAGATTTTGGCGGCGGCGAGCTGTCCGTAGAAAGTCGTTGTATAAGCGGCGGCTGCGGCCATGAAATTTTGCGTCTGCGCCTCCATGTCGGACGTGCGGAAAGCCTCGGCGGCGCGTCCGCGCCAATAAAGGGCGCGCGATTTTTGCAGCGGTGTCTCTGCGATATGATCGAGAGCCGCAAAATGCCGCGCCGCGCGCGCGGGATCGTCGAGAAAGCGCAGGGCGATCCAGCCAGCCATGAACTCGGCCTCGACTTTGTTGCTGGTCGATTGCGCGGCGTGTTGCGCGCAGAGAACATAGGCTGTGTCAGCGTCGCCAAGATCGAGAACCTTGCGCGCCGTTTGCCGGCGCTCCATCCACCAGAGATCGCCTTCGATGACGCTCTCGGGATCTCGCGGCGCCTTTCGCAACAGCGTCGCGGCTTCGGTGAATTTCCTGGCGTTGTTGAGCGTGCGAATGCGGGAATAAAACAGGCCGGCGTCGCTCTGCAGTGTCGCCGGCACGCTGGCGAAGGCTTTCTCGCCGCCGCTGGCGCGGGCGCGGGCCAGAAGGACAACCTCAGGCCCCGCGCGCTCTGCGGCGGACAAGGCTAAAGCGTTCTTGCCATGATAGAGAAGCCGATCGGCGCGATATTTATGGTCCTGTGGGCTCAGGAACTCGCCCAGCTCCTTGAAATATTGCGTTTCGAAACCCGGACCCAGATCATCCCTGCGCCAGCCGTCGCGCGCGATGAGCGCCGCCGCGTCGAAATCGCCCCGGCGGGCCAGCGCCCGCGCCAGAAGAAATTTACCGTGACCGGTTAGCGGCGTGGCGTCGCCGAACCAGCCCAAAACGATATGATCCGGCTGATGCTCGGCGTACAACGCCTCTTCGATGCGTTTGCGCGTCCAATCGGCCGCCGGCCAATCGGAGTGGGTGGCGAGAAACCCGGCTAGCCGTCGAAAGCCTGCGTCCTTTGGATGCAGTCTCAATCCGGCCCATTGCGCGGCGGCTTCGGCCGCAGCGGAGGTGAGTTCTGCGCTCGCCGCGTCGCCTGACCGGAAGTCGCCGGCTTTGTAAGCGGCCAGCGCCTGTGCGTAGATTTCGGACTCCTGTCCCAGCAACTTTTGAAGGTCGGCGCCCGCTACGGCGGTGCGCGCCGCAACTGGCGCTGGCGGAAGAGCGTCTGGAACGCCTGACGCGACGTTTGCTGTTGCGTTGGCGTCGTCGCCTCCCGACGCTGCAGTTCCCGGCAGGGCGTTTTCCGGGGGGTGCGCGGCCTCTTCCTGCACCGGCGCGCCAGAGACGAAGCCGCGCAACGCCTCATGAACCGGGCCCACCCGCGCCCGCCACGCCGCTATGCTGAACGGCAGCCGAGGGCTCCAGACCCGCAAACCAGTTTCCGGCGTCTCTGCGGCAGGATCGCCAAAGCCTGTCCATGCTGGCGCCGCGAGGGCGATAGTCGTCGCTGTGGCAAGAATTTTCAGGCGATTGTTGATGCGTGTCGGCAGCGTCATCGGTTTACGGCTCCCGTTGAAGCTCAAGGCTGCGCTTGAAATCTTAGCAAAGCGTTAACCAGATTTAATTCTCCGCCGCGCCAGTGATCGTCCCTCCTGCGTCCGACGTGGCGGCCAAGTACGCGGCGCGTTGGCGGCAGGGCTTTTCTCGCCTGTCCCCAGCGGTTAAAGAGATTTTGTCCACCGCGAGTAGGCGCCGTGAATGCGGCGGCGGTGAGGCGCAGGAGAGCGGTTGTTTTTATGAGCAAAAAGGCCATTTTTCACGGATCGATCACCGCCCTCGTGACGCCATTCGCCAATGGCGAAGTTGATTTCGCAGCCTTGCGCGATCTGATCGACTGGCAGATCGACAACGGCACGCATGGCCTCGTTCCGGTCGGCACGACGGGAGAAAGCCCGACGCTCAGCCATGAAGAACATGGCCGGGTCATCACGGAGACGATTCGCGCCGCCAAAGGGCGCGTGCCCGTGATCGCCGGGGCCGGGTCCAACAACACCCGCGAGGCCATCGCCATTGCCGGTCATGCGGAACGCGCCGGGGCCGACGCCCTGCTTATCGTCACGCCCTACTACAACAAGCCCAATCAGGAAGGGCTTTATTTGCATTTCAAAGCGATCAACGACGCCGTGTCGATCCCGATCGTCATCTATAATATTCCGCCCCGTTCGGTGGTCGACATGAGCGTCGAAACCATGCAGCGGCTTTCCGCCTTGAACAACATTGTCGGCGTGAAGGATGCGACCGGCAACATCGGTCGGATTTCTCTTCAGCGCGAGGCGATGGGTCCAGACTTCATCCAGCTTTCAGGCGACGATCTGACGGCGCTTGCCTGCATGGCCGCCGGCGCGCATGGCTGTATTTCTGTCGTCTCCAACATCGCGCCGCGGTTGTGCGCCGATTTGCAAAACGCCTGCCTTGCTGGCGACTATGCGAAAGCGCTGGAGATTCAGGACAAGCTTGTGCCTTTACATGTCGCGACCTTCCTTGAAGCGGGCGTCACCGGCGCCAAATACGCCCTGTCGCTGCTTGGCAAGGTCAGCGAGGACGTGCGGTTGCCGCTGGTGCCGTCGACCCCGGCGACCAGGGAGCGCATCCGCGCCGCGATGACTCACGCCGGCGTGCTCTGACGCCGCGCCAGCTCCCGACACGCGAACCGAGAGACTCCCGTGGCCGTCAAGCCGGAGCCAAAACTCAAAATCGTCGCGGATAATCGCAAGGCCCGATACAATTATGAGATCGGCGAGACCTTCGAGGCCGGACTGGTTCTCACCGGCACGGAAGTGAAATCGTTGCGGACCGGCAAATCGACCATCGCCGAGAGCTACGCCCATGTCGATCGCAAGGGCGAGGCCTGGCTGGTGAACGCCAATATTCCCGAATATCTTTCCGGCAACCGGTTCAATCACGCGCCGAAGCGTCCGCGCAAACTGTTGCTCAAGATGCGCGAGATCGCCAAACTCGCGCAGGCAGTAGAGCGCGAGGGCATGACCATCGTGCCCCTGAAATTATACTTCAACGCCGATGGGCGCGCGAAACTCGAGATCGCTCTGGGACGCGGCAAGAAACTGCACGACAAGCGCGAGGTTGAAAAGAAGCGCGACTGGGGTCGCGAAAAAGGCCGTCTGATGCGCGACAAGGGTTGAACCCTTCGCCTGATTTCTTCAGCGTTGGGCGAATTTCGAGCCCTCGTCCCTCGGCGCAATCGCAACCCAGACATTCTGGTTTTCCTGCGACTGGCGCTTGACAAAGCGGTAGGGCGTCGCGGACCAGGGCTTCACCCGATCGGTGAGATTGTCGAGAACATAATCGCCCCGTGAAGTTTTGATCGTCAGCACCGAATGGCCCTCGCCGTTTTCCTGCTTGACCACAGTGAGCAGCAGGGCCGCGCGGGGAAAGCCGGCGGCGACCAGTTTCTGGCGCTTCAGCAGGGCATAATCCTCGCAATCGCCCTTGCCGCCGACCGGCAGATCCCAATGATCGATTAAACCCCATTGATCAATATCGGTGACGGGTTCGATGCTGCGATTGATCTCGGCGTTGATGCGGCTGATTTTGTTGAGCGCGGAAGTCGTGAGCTCGATGTCCGTTGCGGCGTGATCCTCGTCGAGACACTCCTCGGCGTGGCGCTCGCAAAACTCCACCCAGCCATACGGAACGCTGGTTTCGGCGCCCGTCGGCGCGGCGTTGACCGTCTCGGGATGGATGGCGGCGACGCTCGTTGTGACGCCGAGGAGCAAAATAACCTCCGCCAGCGCCAGAACCCGAACCGTTTTGCCGATGAACCCGAACATGATCGCCTCCCGTTGACAGGAGGAGATTAGGCGGGGAGTTTTGCCATCAATGAAAACAATTCCGCCGCATTTTATGCAAAGCGATTAAATCGCGGCGCAATGCGCGTTAGGCCTAACGCTTTGCGATCACATTCCGTAAAATTAGAGGGGATTTCAATAAATTATTGAATTTATTAGAATTTTCAGAAAAACAAATGTCAGGCGCAAAGCATGGGCGATCTTGAGCGCCGGAATTTGCGGGCGCGGGATGAAACGAGGTGAAGAGATGTGGTTAATACGTCGGGCGAGATCGGCTTAGTAACCCCGCGTGGCTCGCGTTTCTCGCGCCGACGCGCGCAAGGATGAACGACAATGGTCGATATGTCTCCCGAGCGTGTGGCGCTGGTGACAGGCGCCTCGACCGGCATTGGCCGATTGTGTGCAGAGCGTCTGGCTGCGAACGGCTGGCGCGTTTTTGGCGGCGCGCGTCGCGTCACGACTTCCGACCCGGCGCCAACAAAAAATCTGGCTTGGCTGTCGTTGGACGTCACCGACGACGCCTCGGTGCAGGCCGCGATCGACCACATGCTGGCGACGACCGGTCGGATTGACGCCGTCGTCAATAACGCCGGTTTTTCGATGCGCGGCTCTGTCGAGGACGTGCCGATAGAAGAGGCGCGCGCGATTTTTGAAACTAATTTTTTTGGCGCATTGCGCGTCTGCAAGGCGGCGGCGCCGGCTCTGCGGACTCGCGGCGGATATATCGTGAATATCAGTTCGCTGGCGGGTCTCGTCGGTCTGCCTTTCACCGCGCATTACTGCGCCAGCAAATTCGCTCTGGAGGGATTAAGCGAGAGTCTGCGCTATGAGCTGCGTCCCTACGGCGTGCATGTTGCGCTGGTCGAACCGGGCGATTACCGCACCGGCATACAGGACAGCCGCCGAATATCCGCCGAGACGCGCCAGGGGGTCTACGCGCGGACGTTCGACGACTTTTTGCAAAAGCGCCGGGCGTTCGAAAGTCGCGCCACGACAGCCGAGCCGGTTGCGGAGCTGGTTGAAAAAATTCTGAACCATCCGCATCCCAAATCGCGTTACGTGGTCGCCATGCCAGCGCAGAGTGCGCTGCCAATTATGCGGCGATTATTGCCGCAAGGGATTTATGAGATGTGTTTTCGTCGTCTGCTGGGACAATAACAATTCTCGGGGTCGTATATGAAACGCGTTAAACCGTCCCGCATCGTCGATCTGTCGAAAGAGATCGCCTATAACCGCAACGATCCTTTTTTCATGCGGGTAAAAATCAAACATCATCGCCATTGGAAGGCGCGCTGGCTGGTGCGCGCGCTCGGCCTTCCGTTTAGATTATTTCCCAAAGATTTCGCCGGCTGGGCCGATGACACCATCACCCGCATGGGCGTGCATTCAACGACACATATCGACGCGCCCTGGCACTATGGTCCGGCGTTGTCGTCCGAAGGACAGCGACCGGCGGCCATTCATGAAATGCCGCTGGAATTATGTTTTGGTCCCGGTGTGGTTTTCGATATGCGACACAAGGAGGAGGGAGCCGAGATTGCGGTCGTGGATATGCAAGAAAGCCTCAGGATTAGCGGCGCGCAGCTGGAGCCGGGCGTGATTGCCCTCATCCATACCGGCCGTGACCGTTTTCAGGGTCAGAAAGATTATTGGAAAATGGGCGTCGGCATGGGCGCGGCGGCGACCGAATGGTTGATCGATCAGGGCGTTGTGGTGATGGGCATCGATCAATGGGGCTGGGATTTACCCTTTCATCATCAGATTAGAAAATCGAAGAAAGATAATAACGATAGAATTTTTTGGCAGGGACATCTGGTCGGTCGTCGCAAACCCTACTGGCAGATGGAGCAATTGCGCGGACTCGAACAACTGCCGGCGCATGGGTTCGATGTCGCGGTCTTTCCGTTGCGGCTCAAAGACGCCTCAGCAGCTCCGGCGCGAGTAGTGGGATTCCTTTATGAAAATTAAGCATGACGACAGCGGTCGGCTTCTTGTGGCGCCAAAGACACAGTGAGTCAGTTTTGCTGAAATCTGCTTGCTAAATGATTGACGCGCAGCCGCAGAATAGGAAAAACTCTTCAAAGCCGCATATTCAGGTGGTTCGAGGCCAGAAATGATTCAGCGCGCCGCTCAGATAACGATCTTCGCCATGCTGGCTGCGGCATGCGCTGGTGAAGCTATGGCTCATACTGTTTTGCTGCCTCAAATCGATGTCGGCGGTCAGCGCAAGGTTGTGTCGGTCCCGCATAAGCATGCGCCGCCTGTCGCTCATCCGATCTCCGCGCCGCGACCCTCTTCTCCGATTGTCGCGCATGCGACGCGCTCTCCGGCTCCGCGTTCAACCGATGGCGCCCGTCTCGCGCAGGGTTCAACTACCAGCGTCGAACCATTGCCGCCAAACCCGAATAATTCCTTCCAGTCCTCCGCGCAGCAAGATACAGCGCTTGGTCCGAAAATTAATTATCCGGCTCCGCCGCGCGCGCTGGCTTCTTCCAGCGAGCGTTTCTTCACCGGCGGTCAGGTCAATACGATTCCGATCTTTAGACCCGGCGAAGCGCTCGAAATCGTTCCGGGTCTCGCCGTGACCCAGCATAGCGGCGAAGGCAAGGCGAACCAGTATTATCTGCGCGGCTTCGATCTCGATCACGGCACCGATCTGGCGCTCTATCTCGACTCGATTCCGTTGAACATGCGCACCCATGGTCACGGACAAGGTTACGCCGACGCCAATTTCGTCATTCCGGAAATGCTCGCTTATGTTGACGCGCGCAAGGGCGCCTATGATGTCGAGGATGGCGATTTCTCCAACGCCGGCACAATCCGGATGCAATATTTGCAAAAGGTTCCGGAAGGCGTGTTCGCTTCGACCGGCGGCGCGTTTGGCTATGGTCGTCAGTTCGGGATGAAGTCGTGGGAATACGCCGGCGGCGACATTCTCGGCGGCGGCGAAATCTCCACCTATAACGGTCCTTGGGTCGTCCCCAACAGCGCCCGCAAGATCAACGGCGTCTTGCGCTGGTCGCGGGGCGAGGAAAACAATGGCATGTCAATCACCGGCATGGCTTACGCCAATCGCTGGAATTCGACCGATCAAATCCCGCTGCGTGCCGTGGAGACCAATCAGATGTCGCGCTGGGGGACAATAAATCCCACGGATGGCGGCGACACGACGCGCTTCAGCCTGTCGAGCCGTTGGGCGGAGGAGACGGCGTCGACCCGCTCAAAGGTCGAAGCTTTCGCCATGCATTCGACCCTCAACCTGTTCAACGATTTTACCTATTATCTCGTGCATCCCGTTCTGGGTGATCAGTTCCGCCAGTTTGACCGGCGCACAATGGTCGGCGGCAACGCTTATCATGTCCGTAAATTCACCGTTCTCGACAAGGAGAGCGAACTCAAATTCGGTTTCCAGTCCCGATACGACGATATCCGGGTCGGTTTGCAGGACACCGTCAATCGTGGACCTTATGACACCCTGCGAAACGATCATGTCAGCGAGGGCAATGTCAGTCTGTTGACGGACTTCAGAACCAAATGGTCGCCATGGCTCAAGACCGTCGTCGGCACACGCTGGGATTATTTCTGGGGCAGCAACTACGGTCTTCAAACCTACACAAGCGCGCCGCTGGTGCCGGGTTTCGATACCCCCGGCGCGGATATCTTCAATGGTCAAAATCCATTCCGCCTGTGGACCGGACCGTTCAACAACGGAACAGCCAACGCCCAGTTGATCAGCCCCAAAGCTTCCGTCATCATCAACCCATGGGACGACAAGACCGATTTTTACTTGAATTTCGGTCGCGGTTTTCACTCCAACGACTTCCGGGCGACAACCCAAAGATTCAACACTTCCGAAGTCACCGAAGAATTCGGTTATGTTGAAGTGCCAAAGCAAGGTTTGCTCTCGCCCTCTACAGGCGCCGAAGTCGGCGTGAAGACCAAAGCGATCGACAAGCTGGAGAGCGCAGCGACGCTGTTCTTCATTCAAACGCAACAGGAGCTCGTCTTTGCCGGCGATAGCGGCAATACCGAAATCGCCCGGGGCGCCAATCGTCTCGGCGTCGAATTCACCAATCATTATCGGCCGCTTTCATGGGTTGCGTTCGAGGGAGACGTCACCGCGGCTTATGTGCGCTTTCGCGGCTACAATCAGGATCAGGCCGATCTCTATTGGGAGCTGGTTCAACCGGAGGTATTTGGCTGGGGAGCTTGGGCGGGAAATTCGCCCGGTAATTTCCTGCCGAACGCGACTCCTGTCGTTGCGACGGGCATGCTGGAATTAGGCGAGGCCACAGGGTGGTTCAGTAACTTCAAATATCGTTACATCGCCCCCCGTGCGCTGACGGAGGACGGCTTCTTCAAAAGTCCGGCCATCGGCACGGTGAACGCGAGGGTAGGTTATCGCTGGAAAGAGGGCTGGAAGCTGCAACTCGACATCTTCAATATGTTCAATTCGCGTTCGCAACAGATCGCCTATGCATATGGGTCGCTCATTCCGACGGATCCATTGTACAGAGCCTGCAATGGCGCGCTCAATATCCCGACTAGCCCCGCCGTTTGCGGTACGGGTCAGATGGGCGTTGTCGGCCATCCGATCGAGCCGCCTTCCTGGCGCCTGACGTTCGGCGGTCCACTCAATTTCGACGCCGCCTACAACAAGACGCCTGATCTCTCTGAGCCCTTCAGAGTGGTGAAATTCTGGGAATGAGAAAGGTTCTGCGGCAGAGCTGAAGAGCCATGTGAGAAGAATGTGCGGTTCCTGCGCGAACCGGCTACCGATGCGTCAGTTCTTTAGCTTCTTGAGGCATTCGCCCGCCGCCTGCGCCACGCCCCTTGCGCTCATCATGCTTAATTTCCCGGCGGCGATCATATCCTGCGCGATGCCCTTCACAATTGCCTTGTTGTCGACGCCGGGGCCAACCTTTCCGACCGCTGCACTGTAAATTGCGGCCGAGTCGGCCGGTAGTCCGGCGGCGCATGCGTCGGCGGCTTTGCGATCAGCGAAGGCCGGGGACGAGATCATCAGAATCCCGATGGCGAATCTCAGACAACGCATGTCATTCTCCATTTAACATGTCGTGGGCGACATTATCGGGTTCGGGATGATAGTAAAGGGCATACATTTTGCTGCGAAATCTTTAAGATTACTCTGGCAAACTTCCCTTCGCCGGCTTCGCCACGATTTCGCCATGGCCTCATGGCGTTTTACCGGTCGATTTCGTCGCAACGGACCGAAGGGGGACATCCGTGCAATCTTTCAGCCGTCGATTGGCTGCAGCCGTGGGATGGAGCGCGTTTGCGTTCGCTCTGGCGGGCTGCGGACCGTCCGAATCGCCTGTTGCTTCGGCCCCGCAGTCCTATGTTGACGAACCGCGCAGCAACAAGCCAGTCGCCGGTCATGCGGCATTGAGCGCGCGCATCGCGCAATATGCGCGTCTCTATAACATCCCCGAGTCGCTCATCCACCGGTCGGTGCGTCGGGAGAGCAATTATAATCCAGAGGCCCGCAACGGTCCCTACTGGGGCCTTATGCAAATCCGTCATGATACGGCGCGCGGCATGGGCTACAATGGTCCGGCCTCCGGGCTCCTCGACGCTGAAACCAACCTTACCTATGCGGTGCCCTATCTGGCCAACGCCTACATGCTCGCCGACGGCAATGAAGCGCGCGCCATCCAGCTGTATGCCGGCGGCTACTATTACGAAGCCAAACGGCGCGGCATGCTGGGGCTATTGCACAAAATCGCCAAACAGCCCTGAGCGGCCGCCTCAACCCTGGCTTCTCAGTCGCAACGCTAGTTTTTCTGCAATTTTTTTGACGTAAAAGTGGTGCGTATGCGTTTGCCTTGCGCGGCATCCGCTTCCACGCTGGCGTCGCCGTTCGTCATGTCATAGACAGCGCGGTCGCCCTGCACCACGCTGTCGCCCTCGGTGATCGTGACATTGCCGGTCAGGTATACTTTGTTTTGAGACTTCTCGAAACTGATGCGATCCCCGGTGCTGACCTGATCTGTCGACGTGAGTGTGACTGGCCCCTCGGCGTCGACATGCTTGACCCGGTCGTTGTCGGCGTTGGCGGCCTTCTTTTTTTCTTCGAGAAGGATAATCAAGCGAGAAGCCTTGAGCGTCGATGGACCATTTATGACGCGCACACGATCAGAATAAACGAGTTTTTGCTCGCGATCGAAAAAATCCAGAGCTCCGGCGTCGATGATAAGCGGGTCTCGCGCCGTCGCGCCGGGGAGGACGCCGTTCTTGCTTTTACCCGCTGCAGCGGACGCCGATGAGGCGATAGTCGCCGTGAGCAGCGCCAGGGTCATGGAGAAAAGGCGGTCGGGGCGTCGAGAGGCCATAGGCATTGTCAGGGAGATTGTTTCAGAGCATCCGCCGGTTCGGCGCCCTCGCCGTAGATCAGCGTATGCACGCCGCCACGGAAACTCGCTCTGCGCTCTTTTTCCGAGAATTCGATGGATTTCGCGTCCACCTCGCCGCCGACCATCCTGACCTTCACCGGTTTGTCGGATGTCATCATGCTGCTTTTCAGATCGAAGGCCGCAGACACGAGACGCATGTCGAAGCTTTTATTGTCGCGCATAACAACGCCGCCGCTCATTTCGGCCTTATCAGCGCGCGCGTTGTAATGTCCCTTGGCCGCCGTCATCGATAGCGCGCCGGCCTCGGCGCTCTCGATACGGATGTCCAGACCGTCAAGATCGAAGACATCCGGGTGGGTGATGTCTTGAACGCCACGGTGCGCCCGGATTTCGTAGGGACGTCCATCTTTCTGATAGCCGATGAGCCTTGGTTGATCGATAACGATGCTTGTGCCTTTCAGGGCGATTCGCTCGAGGTTCAGGTCCGTCGGCAGGAAGCGCAGGGAGCCGATCAGCAGCCCCAGTCCGACGCTGACGACGATCAGGGCCGCCCCCCACATGATCCAGCGCCGCAGCCGCGTGACGCGCGCGCTATGACGCATCGCCTGGGGGATCGCGCTGGCGCGTGGAGCCGTGATCGCCGACAGGCGATCACGTCCGGTGCGAATTTGCGGAGCGTCCGTCATTTCGGCATCATGCCGCTTTCCGATGGCGAATTCGAGGCGAGCCGGCGTGGGGTCCCCTCCTACGGAGCCAGCTATCCGTGAGCGAAAATATCCGTTTCTGGCCATCCAGCGAGATCGAGTCTCGCGCGGGTCGGCAAAAACGCGAAACAGGCGGCGGCCAGATCGGTTCGGCCCTCTCGCGCCAGCATGACGTCGAGCTTTTCCTTGAGTTGGTGCAAATACAACACGTCGGAGGCGGCATAGGCTTGCTGGGCCTCGCTCAATCCCGCCGCGCCCCAGTCGGAGGATTGCTGCTGTTTGGAGATTTCGACGCCAACCAGTTCGCGAACCAGATCTTTCAGGCCATGTCGATCGGTGTAGGTGCGGGTCAATCTGGAGGCGATCTTGGTGCAGTAGACGGGCTCCGGCATCACGCCGAAAGTCTGGGCGAGAGCGGCCAGGTCAAATCTGGCGAAATGAAATAGTTTCAGAATGCTGCGATTTTGCAGAAGTTTGATCAGATTGGGCGCCTCGGTCTGACCCTGGGCAATCTGTACAAGTTCCGCATTGCCGTCGCCGAAGGAGAGCTGCACGACGCAGAGCCGGTCGCGGTGAGGATTGAGACCCATGGTTTCGGTGTCGATGGCGACGATTGGCGAGAGCGGGAGATCGGCGGGAAGATCGCCGAGGTGCAGACGAATGGTCATCAGGCGAGGGCTCGTGTAAGTCTCAAACACATACTCTTAGATGAAAACAGGCCGGTGTGTCTAAATTTATCGGGCAGGAAAGTTCGAGGCGATTCTCACGTGAACAACGACATTGGCGCCCCCGGCGGCGAACGGCGGTTCAACACCCGTTACATTGAGTTGTCGATCCGGCTTTTGCTGATCGGATCCCTTTTCTATTGGACCTACATCATCATCGAGCCCTTCGCGGCGATGTTCGTGTGGACGGTGGTGATGGCTGTGGCTTTCTACCCATCCTTCGAGCGTCTTGTGTCGCTTCTTGGCGGAAGGCGGGGGCTGGCGGCCGTTTTGATGATCCTTGCTGGCCTTTTGCTCGTTCTGGGACCCGCGACCTGGGTGGCGGTGGGCGTGGTGCAACCGATCGAAGCGCTGGTCAAAAGTCTCGAAACAGGCGGACTGGTGGTCCCGCCGCCAATGGAAACGGTTAAGGAATGGCCGGTGATTGGCCAATCGGTCTTTGACTTCTGGGAGCTCGCCTCCACGAATTTGAGCGGCGCATTGGCGCAGATCGGTCCGCAATTGAAGCCCGTGGGCGAATATGTGCTGGGCATGGCGCGCAACGCCGGCGCCGGGACGCTGAAATTTCTTTTGTCGATCGCGCTGGCCGGCTATGTGCTCGCCGTATCGCCGCAACTGCTCGTCGCCCTGCATGGCGTGGCGCGACGCATCGACTCTAACCATGGTCGGCGCATCATTGATCTCGCCGGCGCGACGATCAACGCTGTGTCGCGCGGCGTCATGGGCGTTTCGCTCATGCAGGCCGTGATCGCCGGACTTGCGATGACCGTCGCTGGCGTTCCCGGCGCTGGGTTGCTGGCGTTGACGATTCTCGTTCTGGGCATCGTGCAGATTGGTCCGATGCCGGTTGTCGCCGGTGTCATCTTTTGGGCGTGGACCCATTTGTCCACGGCGCCGGCCATTGTTCTGACCTTGTTCATGCTATCGACGAATTACATTGACAGCGCGGTCAAGCCCTTCCTGCTGGCGCATGGCCTCTCCACGCCCATGCCGGTGATTTTCATCGGCGTTATCGGCGGCGTGATCGTTCACGGCTTCGCCGGCCTTTTTGTCGGACCGGTTGTTTTGGCTGTCGTCTGGGAGCTGGGCCGCGCGTGGATAGCTGACGAACTCGACGATGACGCCGTGCAGCCGCCCCAGGGCCAGTGACTTTTCGCGCGATCAATGGCCTTTCAGCGCATTGAGCACCTTGAGGCTGGCCCGGCCATTGCGCGGCAGGCCGACTCGGGTTTGAAAATCGGCGATCGCTTCTTTGGTTTTGGTTCCGATCACGCCGTCCGACTCGCCGATGTCATAGCCGCTGCGGGCGAGCAGCGCCTGCAATTCGCGGCGTTCCTCGCGAGAAAGTCCCGGATCGTCGGTCGGCCACGGCGTCTGGATGCCGGGTTTGCCGCGCAGCCGATCGGAGAGCGCGCAAATCGCCAGGGCGTAGGATTCGGCGGCGTTATAGCCATAAACGGCGTCGAAATTCCGCGTCACCAGAAACGCCGGGCCGTCGCGACCAGCCGGCAGGAGAAGGGCCGCCGATCCCTCGCCCAGATCGCCGCCATCGATACGGGTCAGCCCACGCGCCGCCCATTGCGACAGCGGCTGGCGTTTGCCGCGTCCATAGGGACCGGAATAACCCGTCGGCAGCTTCACCTCGAAGCCCCAGGGCAGTCCGGGACGCCAGCCGCCCTTATGCAGGAAATTCGCGGTCGACCCCAGCGAGTCGGCGGCGGAGCTGGCGATATTGCGACGGCCGTCGCCGTCGAGATCGACGGCCGTCGTCATGAACGTCGAGGGCATGAATTGGGTGTGACCGAAGGCGCCGGCCCAGGAACCCATGAATTCATCGGCGACGATGTCGCCGCTATCGAGAATTTTCAGGGCGGCGACGAATTCCTTGCGCCAGTAGTCGTTTCGGCGCGGCGCCTCGCAGGCCAGCGTTGCCAGTGACTGCACGACGGGCCGTTTGCCGAAATTCTTTCCGAAATCCGACTCGACTCCCCAGACGGCGACGACGGTGGCCGGATCGACGCCGTAGCGCGCCTGCGCCGCCTGGAGGGCGCTTGCGTATTTCTGAAGCATGGCCCGGCCCTGTTCGACCCGCTCCTCGTCGACAAGCGCAGCCATGTAATCCCAAACCGGCGTAGTGAACTCCGGCTGTTTGCCCATGAAACCGACGGCGTCGTTCGGTTCGAGGCCGTTGGTCGCGGATGCAACGGTTTGCGCGCTGACTCCCGCGGATGCGGCGGCGTTACGCAAGCCCGACAGACAGGATGAAAAATCGGCCCGAGCCGACCCCGTACCCAACAACACGGCTGTTGTCGCCGCGAACAGATGTTTCGCCTTCATAGACGAAACTTAGTGTGATTCGTTCCGATTTTCATCGCCCATCGCGGACAGGACGGTCAGCGAAGGATTTGCGCGAAAGTTGCGGCGCCGTCGCGCTCTCTCGGTCTCGGCTCTCGGGGGGGCTCAAAACCAAGGCGGATGACCGCCGAAGCCTCGTCCCTGCTCGCTGGCGCCTCGTCAGCAAACAGCGTTTCGATGGCTTTGACCCGCGCTGTCACGCTCGCATCGGCCAGACTGTAGTAGACCTGTCGCGCGGCGCGGCGGCTGGTCAGAAGTCCGGCGTGGCGCAATTCAGCCAATTGCTGGCTCAGGGCGGGTTGGCCCACGCCGGTGGCGGCGTCGATCGCGCCAACGCTTTGTTCGCCGCCTAGTAAAAACGACAGGATCATCAGCCGTTGCGGCTGCGCGTAGAGACGAACTCTTTCGGCGACGAGACCCGCCATGTCGCGCGACTGATGCAGAGGCGTCATTAAGCGCTCTCCCGACGCGTTTTGTAAAACCATGCCGCCGGCGCGTCCGGTTTCAGGGCGTCGGCCATGGTCTGATCCGGCGGCAGCAACAGATCGTCGCCGGGGCGCCAGCCCTCGGGCGTCATCACTTCCCCCGACGCCGCGCGTTGCAGGGCCGCAACAAGGCGCAGCATCTCGTCGACGGATCGGCCGACGGTGAGCGGATACCAGGTGATAGCGCGAATGATTCCGTCTGGATCGATAAAATAGCTTGCGCGCATGTTTGAGGAGTCGAGCGCGCCATCCTCGATCATGCCGTAGGCGCGACCGATCACCATCGAGGCGTCCTCGACAATGGGAAAAGGAACCTCGACGCCAAATCCTTCCCGGATCGTCCTGACCCAGGCGATATGAGCATAGAGACTGTCGACCGAGAGGCCCAGCAGAGCGCAGCCCAGTGCTTCAAACCGGGGAGTGGCGCGCGACAGGGCGACAAACTCGCTGGTGCAAACAGGCGTGAAATCAGCCGGATGCGAAAAGAACACCAGCCAGCGGCCGCGATATTGATGAAGGCCGACGTCTCCCTGTGTGGACCGGGCCCGGAACACGGGCGCTTTTTCGCCGATGCGAAGAGGTCGCGAAGCGGATGAGGCGGAACTGGCGGCAATGGTGGCGTCCATAGCGACTCGACAGGTTCTGACGGGAAATTTTCTTCTCTTTTACGAGACAAAGTCACTTGACCGATCTTTATCTATTAGAATACACACTTTCATTAAATATGAAAGTCAAAAATAGTGGATCAGGTCATGGAAGATAAAAATCTCGCCGTCGCCATTGCTCAGGCGCGTGCCGCGCTCGCCAGCGCCCGTCCAAAACTGGCGGTCAAGGGGTTCTTCGATGAACCGACCTTCACCGCAAGTCATGTCGCCTGGGACCCGGCGACGAAGCGAGGAGCGATCATCGACAGCGTGCTCGATTACGATCCGGCCTCGGGCCGAACCTCGACCGCTTCCGCCGATGAAATCATTGCCTTTGTTCGACAGGAACGGCTGACCATCGATTGGCTGCTGGAGACTCACGCCCATGCCGATCACATCTCTGCCGCGCCCTATCTCAAGGAAAGACTGGGCGGTCAGATCGCCATCGGCGCCGCGATCACAACGGTTCAGAAGGTTTTCGGCGACCTGTTCAATTTCGGCGACGAATTCGCCCGCGACGGATCGCAATTCGATCATCTGTTCCATGACGGCGATGCTTTTTTAGTCGGCGACATTCCCGCGATTGCGTTGCATGTGCCGGGACATACGCCCGCTGATCTCGCCTATGTCATCGGCGATTGCGCCTTCATTGGCGACACGCTTTTCATGCCTGATTATGGCACGGCCCGCGCGGATTTTCCCGGCGGCGACGCGCGTCAGCTTTTTCGCTCGATTCGTCGGCTGCTATCCTTGCCCGACGACACCCGCGTCTTCCTCTGTCACGACTACAAAAGCCCGAACCGGCATAATTACGTTTGGGAGACGACGATTGGCGCGCAAAAGGCGCATAATATCCACGTTCACGATGGCGTCGCCGAGGATGATTTCGTCGCTATGCGCACCAATCGCGATGCATTGCTCGATTTGCCGAATTTGATCCTGCCGTCTGTGCAGGTGAATGTGCGCGGCGGCAAGTTGCCGCCTCCGGAAAGCAACGGCAAACGCTATCTGAAAATCCCGCTCGACGTTCTGTAATCGACATATTGACTGCAAGACATGAAAGAAACGGCGCCGGCGGCGCGCGCCGGAACCTGCATATCGAGGGAGAGCCATGAGTTTTAAGGAACTAAGCCCAACTTTCTCGGCCGCGCCGCAATTATCGCCTGAGGATGTCGCACAAGCCGCGCGCGAAGGCTTCAGGCTCGTCGTCTGTCATCGTCATGACGGCGAAGAGCCTGGACAACCGACGGCGGCCGAGATGGCGACGCTGGCGACGCGACATGGCATGCGCTTCGTGCATCTTCCCGTGACTCCGGGCGATGTGAAGGATGCTGACGTCGAGGCCTTCATCGCGGCGATTGACAACGATGAGCCGCGCGTGCTGGGATATTGCAAAACCGGCAAGCGCGCCGTGTCTTTTTGGGCGTTATCGCAAGGAGGCGCAAAAGACGCCGATGCGATCATCAGGACCGCAGATGCTGCGGGCTATGATATTTCGGAATTACGTTCGCGCATCGTTGGTCGCGCCGCGCTCGGCGGCGGCGGCTATCATCACAAGGTCTACGATATCGTCATTATCGGCGGCGGCAGCGGCGGCATCGCCGCAGCTTCCAGCATTCTCAAGCGCCGCCGCGATCTTTCCATCGCCGTTATCGAACCTGCAGACGTTCATTATTATCAACCGGGCTTTACGCTAATCGGCGCCGGCGTGTTCACGCCGGATGTTTGCAAACGTTCGATGGCCTCGGTTATGCCGGATCGCGTGACCTGGATTCAGCAGCGCGTCACAGGTTTTGCGCCTGACAGCAATGAGGTCATTCTCGAAGACGGCGCCAGCATCAGGTATCGTGGACTCGTCGCCTCGCCGGGCATCAAGCTGAATTGGGCGGGCGTTCCCGGCCTCGCCGAAACGCTGGGCGAAAATGGCGTCACATCCAATTACCTGCCCGATCTTGCGCCCTATACGCATCAACTTGCCAGCAACCTCAAAGGCGGCCGTGCGCTGTTCACCCAGCCGCCGATGCCAATCAAATGCGCTGGCGCGCCACAGAAGGCGATGTATCTATCCTGCGATAGTTTTCTCAGTAATGACGCGCTTGATAATATCGAGGTCGAGTTTCACAACGCCGGCGCCGTTCTGTTCGGCGTGCCGGAGTATGTGCCAGCGTTGATGCGCTATGTCGAAAAATACGGGATCAAGCTCAATCTCGAATCGAAGCTGGTCGCCGTCGATGGACCCAATCGCATCGCAACCTTCGAGCGCAAGGGCGCCGATGGCGCTGTCGAGCGTATCGACCGAGCGTTCGATATGCTGCATGCGGTGCCGCCGCAGATCGCGCCCGAGTTTGTCGCTAAAAGTCCGCTCGCCGGTGAAACCGGTTTCATCGCCGTCGATCAATTCACCTTGCAACATGTACGCTACCCGAACGTCTTTGCGCTTGGCGACGGCACGACGACGCCGAACGCCAAGACCGCCGCCGCCGCGCGCAAACAGGCGCCGGTTGTCGCGATTAATCTGCTCGCTGTGCTGGACGGTAAAGAACCGCTCGTCGCCTACGATGGCTATGGCTCATGTCCGCTCACCGTGGAGCGCGGCAAGATCGTGCTGGCGGAGTTTGGTTATGGCGGAAAATTATTGCCGAGCTTTCCCAAATGGCTGCTGGATGGAACAAAACCCACGCGCGCAGCCTGGTATCTGAAGGATCGTCTTCTGCCGCCGATCTACTGGCATCTGATGCTGAAAGGTCGCGAATATCTATGCAAACCGCACATGCATGCGCGTAATGCGCAGACGCCGGCGTCGTGATCCTCGACGCGCTCGCAGAGATGTGGAATTCGGCGCAGGTGCAGGAGTTTCTGCATCTGCATCCTCTGTCACATCTCGCGCGCGCCGGCGCCGGCGCGACGGTCGGCTTCGTTTTGGGACTTGTCGGCGGCGGCGGGTCGATCCTGGCCGTGCCGTTGATGGTTTACGCTATCGGCGTGCGTAATCCTCATGTCGCCATCGGCACCAGCGCGCTTGCGGTCGCCGTTAACGCCATGGTCAATCTCGGGGCGCATGCGCGCGCCGATAACGTGAAATGGCGCTGCGGCGGCATGTATGCGAGCGCTGGCGTCGTCGGCGCCTTGATCGGTTCGACGCTCGGCAAGGCGTTTAACGGCCAGAAACTGCTTTTCCTGTTCGCGATGGTGATGATCGCCGTTGGCGCGTTGATGCTTCGCGGTCGCGGCAATCCCGGCGATCCGGGGGTCGAGTGCACGATCGAGAAGGCGCCGAAAGTGCTTGGATATGGACTGGCGACAGGATTGTTTTCGGGTTTTTTTGGCATTGGCGGCGGGTTTTTGATTGTGCCCGGTCTGGTCGGCTCTACCGGCATGCCGATCATCAAGGCGATCGGCACGTCCCTTGTCGCCGTCGCCGCTTTCGGCTTCACTACCGCATTCAACTACACTTTGTCGGGTTTGGTCGATTGGCCGCTCGCGATAACATTTCTTCTTGGCGGCGCTTTGGGCGGCGTTATTGGCACCCAAGTTGGCAAGACGCTGTCGGACAATAATGATCGTCTGACAACGATCTTCGCCAATCTGATCTTTGCTGTCGCCGGCTATATGATCGCCAAAACGACCTGAACAGGCCCACGAAATAAAAACGCCGGCCTCGCAGCCGGCGCCTTCAAAATGTTTGACGGGTCTCTTATTGAACGCCGCCGCGGATGGTCATGGTCTGACCCTCGCAAACCGCCTCGCCCGCGTAAACGCGCGCATTATTGGCGCTGGGTTTGCCGGTGAAGACGCAATTCTTTTTGCCATCGTCGCGGCCAACAAAATTCAGCGTGTAAACGCCGCCAGCCACTGTGCCTTCCAGTTTGTAGTTCAGCATGGTGCCGTTATCGAGCTGCATTTCCGCCTTGCCGGACACTTTGTCGCCTTCGGCGCCGAGGGTCCAGGTGCCCGAGGAATATTTGATGCCGGAGGCGGCCTGTTCGGTGACGCTCCACTTTTCGGCAAGCGCGCCGGTGGTCATCGCCAGAGCCACTGCGGCCGTCGTCATGGCAAGCTTGATCATTTGTGCTCCCTTACATTTGTTTGTGACGAGCAGCATATTTGGCCGCAGCTGCACTGGGGCTAAATCAATGCGGCCTATCAAGCCTATTCCCGCGCCATGCGGACGCGAGTAACGTCGAAATACGTTGCGACGCTTTGCATAAGTAATGATTATGCGCCGTCTTTCAAGCGGTCTTTCCCGGTTTGACCGCCCCTGAACCTTGCGATTGACCTTGGGGCGGCGTGCAGAAGTCGGTTTTTGGCTGGATTTCCTGACCGCTATCTCGCGTATTCATGCGATCGCGCGCTTTTGTCTCAGGCTTGCTCCAGCGCGCGCTTTCGGGGAGGCGCCGAATTCGGCCGTACGGGGGCGTCGTCGGGACCAAAGAGCGTCGTGTCCACCTGCCGGCCGTCGTCGTCATATCGCCAGGAGATGCGAGAGGCTCCGAGATCCCTGCGAATAATGGGCTTGCCCTCGGCGTTGAAGTATCTCTCTTCGATCTGGTGACCCTGGGAGTCATAGGCGCGGGAGACGCGAGCGGCTCCCAGGCTCGCGCGTTTGGTCGGGCGACCGTCATGATCGAAATAGGTTTCGACGACTTCCAGCCTGCTTCTATGATCAGTTCGCGGATTGGTTGTGGCGCTGGTAGCCGGGATCGCCTTGGCAGCCCTGCGCGGGGTATGACGTTTGGGTTTCATGGTCGTGAATCTGAAATGAAATTTCGCCGGGCGTCCGATCGTAAGACCGTTGATGACACCGGAACCGGAACACTCTTCGAGCTAGCTCAAAGAATGGCCGCAGGAAGCGAAATTAAGGGGATCAAACCTGTCGCAGGAGGACCCACGCAGGCGCGACACGCCGCAGGATGCGGCTGGAGTCAGATGTTTTGCGGGGGGGCGCGCGATCCCAGTGGCGGCGTCGATGGCTCCCATGGCTCCGGCGCAGCGTCGAATACGAGAGGTTTTTCGATATAAAAGAGGGAGGGCGGTTTTTCGCCGATGAAAGGCGACTGCGCAGCGGCGGCGCCGAAACCTGTTGCATGGAAAACGCAACAGGCGTCATGGCGCGCATGTCGCGCTGGCGCAGAGGGTATGTCGCCTATCGGGCTGGATGTTTTTGTGATGCAGATCGTATCAAGTGGTGACCCGTTCGCCGGAGTCGCCCACGCTGCGCTCGTGATGAGGCCTTGAAGGATAAGCATATAGAAGACGAACAGCGAAATCGCTGATCGACCGTAATGCATTGACCCAAGGTCTTTTCTGTCCATAACATTCTTAAAATAGGCCGCGCGCCGGTCCGCGTCAATCGGGCTTTACGGCGCCCAGGGCGATGTCTCCTCCGGCTCGGCGGTCTCTACCTGCGCGGCGACGATGAGCTGTAACAGGGTGCGAAGCGAATAGGCGACGCCGGCGCCCGATGCGGAAGACAGCAGCAAAGGACCATGCGACGCCTCGCCGGCGCCGTTGGCGCGCATCGCGCGCTTCAGTCTGTCTTGTTGCTTTTTGACGGTTTCGGCGTCGACAGCATCGATTTTGGAGAGTGCGACAATTTCGGGCTTTTCATCGAGTCCGGCCCCATAAGCCGCGAGTTCGGATCTAACGATCTTGTAATCGCGGCCGGCATGCTCTCCGGTTGCGTCGACGAGATGCAGCAGGGCGCGGCATCTCTCGACATGGCCCAAAAAGCGATCGCCAAGCCCGTGTCCCTCGTGAGCGCCCTCGATCAAACCGGGAATGTCGGCGAGAACGAATTCCCGCTCGTCGACACGGGCGACGCCAAGGCCGGGGTAAAGCGTCGTGAAAGGATAATCTGCGATTTTGGGTCGCGCCGCTGTGACGCGCGACAGAAATGTCGATTTTCCAGCGTTGGGCAGTCCGATCAGGCCGGCGTCGGCGATTAATTTCAGTCGGAGAATGAGAGTGCGCTCCTCGCCTTGGAGTCCGGGATTGGCGCGACGCGGGGCGCGATTGGTCGAGGTTGTGAAATGGGCGTTGCCGAAACCGCCATTGCCGCCCTTGCAGATGACGATTTTCTGACCGACCGCAGTAAGGTCGGCGATCAGGGTTTCGCCATCCTCTTCGAAAATCTGCGTGCCCACCGGCACTTTCAGCACCGCGTCGGCGCCGCGTCCGCCAGCGCGATTCTTGCCCATGCCGTGCATGCCGGTTTTGGCTTTGAAATGTTGCTGATAGCGGTAATCGATCAGCGTGTTCAGCCCGTCGACGCATTCGGCGACGACATCGCCGCCGCGTCCGCCGTCGCCGCCGTCCGGGCCGCCGAATTCAATGAATTTTTCGCGCCTGAAGGATACGCACCCCGCGCCGCCGTCGCCAGAGCGCACGTAAACCTTGGCCTGATCGAGAAATTTCATGCGTCTACGCCGGCGGTTTAGGTGGAGCCGAGTTTCGGTCGGCGGGCGCCGAAGGTCGTGTGCGCCGCACCACGTTTCAATTCTGTAGCAATGACCTCCAACGCCTTCCCGGTTGCGGGCTGGTCGATTTCAGCGCGGCCGGTCTGAATGAAGCCGAGCCTCTCCTGAAGCCGCAATGAAGCGGTGTTTCCCGGCGTCGCTGCGGAAACGATCCGTTCGAGAGATGTGATCTTGAACACCAGATCCACGAAGGCGCTGGCGGCCTCGCTCATCAGTCCCCGGCCCCAATAAGGCCGACCGAGCCAAAAGCCCAATCGACTAGCGCCCCGGCTTTGCGCGCCCTCGGCGGAGATCACGCCTATCGGAGTATTTGGCTCTGGCTTGAGCGCGATCACAAGATACAGGCTTTCTCCAGCGGCGTTAGCCGCGCGAGCGAAATGGATGAAGTCCTCGGCGTCCTGAGATCGGTAGGGACGGGGAAGCGTCGTATGACGCGTCGCCTCCGGATCATTGAGCAGAAGAGCGAAGCCAGCCGCGTCGGCAATACGCGGCCAGCGCAGCCAGAGTCTCGCGGTCTCCAGCCGAAACACGTCGTCGTGGGTAATTTCGGGAAACATTTTTGCTCCACCCGCAAAACCGGCCATCTCCCGTTCGGGGAAGAGGAAGCGCCGCTTCCTCCGGCCTATGAGGCCCTCGCCGGATCTTGCCCTGGAGCCGCCGCCCAGTCGGGCTGACGTTGGTTCCGCCGAGGTTTTTGACGCCGGCGGAAACTCTTTTCCGCCTTATTCAGCTGCGGCCGCAGTGACGACCGATACGCTGGAGCGTCCGCGACTGGATTTAAATTCGACGACGCCGTCGACAAGCGCGAAGAGCGTATGGTCCTTGCCCATGCCGACATTGCGGCCAGGATGCCACTTGGTGCCGCGCTGGCGGACGATGATGTTGCCGCCGATCACGGTCTCGCCGCCGAATTTCTTGACGCCGAGGCGCCGCCCGTCCGAGTCGCGGCCGTTACGCGACGAGCCGCCTGCTTTCTTGTGAGCCATTGTCTTGCTCCGAACCTGTTCTCTGTGGCGTCGAGAGACGCCCAAAATAATGAATAACGGGAGACCTAGGCCTCGACCGCTGTGATCTTGACCAGCGTCAGATCCTGGCGGTGGCCGCGCTTGCGCTTCGAATTCTGCCGGCGGCGTTTTTTGAAGGCAATCGATTTCGGGCTGCGCGCCTGTTCGGCGATCTCGCCCTTGACCTTGGCTCCAGCGACCGTCGGGGCGCCAATTTTGGCGGCGCCGTCGCCGCCCACCATGAGCACATCGTCGAACGTCACGTTGTCGCCCGGCGCGCCATCGAGCGCCATGACGGTAATAATATCACCAGCGGTCACGCTATACTGCTTGCCGCCGGTTCTGATGACTGCGAACATCGTTTTTTTCCTGTGTTCGTTCCGGCTCTGGCGTTTCCGTCGGCCGGCTTCTTGGCAGTTGACCGGGTGTAGCTTCTGAGGGCGAGAGTGAACTCGCAAAATAAAAACGCGGCGTTTTCGCCGCGCCGAAGCAAATGCTCTCTAATGCGGCGTCGCTGGTTTTGTCAAGCTTTTGCGGCCCCGGTCCCAATCACCAACCGGCGATGCGACGACAGCTTTTGGCTCCCGCTCCAAACTCATAATGGTCGCCGCAGGCAAAAGCGGTTGGCGGTTCCCCGGTCTGCTCAAAGAGATCATAGCCTTCCTTGAGGTTGCGCCAGAAACCGCTCCATTGGGCGTAATTCGCGCCGCCGACGAAGGCGAGCCAGCCGCCGCCGGTCTCTCGGGCGATGTTTGCGTCGGTCATGCGAAACGGGAAGATGTGAACCGGAATATCGCGCTGACCGGCTCTCAAGGCGGCTTCGACGAAACCGTAAATCTCCTCGATGCCCCGGTCGGTCATTGCAAAACAGCCGACGGATTTGCAGGCGCCATGAACCATCACCAGCCCGCCGGTTCGACCATTCTGTTTGTCAAAGGCGTTAGGGTAGCCGACGTTGAAGGCCCGGTAATAGTTCGAATGCGGGTTCAGCTGCCGGGCGGAGACGCTGTAAAATCCTTCCGGCGACTGGTAATCGGCCTCTTTAACCTTGGGTCCCAGTCGACCGGACCATTTGCAGATCGGGAATGTTTTGTAGAGATGATATCGCCCGCTCTTCTTCAGCCATAGTTCGAGCTGGCCATCCTGTTTGAAAATCCGCACGAATACCGGGTCGCCCATGCCAAATTTCGGCGTCGCGGCCTGGAAGGCGTCGTCTGGAGCCGCTTGCAGGGTCGTTTCGGGCAGACGGGCGATTTGCTGGGCCGCCGGCGCTTCCGCGCCTGTCGCCGGGACGCTCGCCGACGCCGCAGGCGCGGGCGTCAGGCTGGCCAAATCACGGGGACGTACGGGGGGCAGAGGCGCGGCGGGTCCGTCGGGCGCCGAGGCGGTGAGCGGCGTCAGGGGCGGTTGATCCGTCGCCCCCGGAGACGGAGCTGACGCGTCAATCGCGGAATTAACTGAGAGTGCGGCGAGCGCATCGAGATTCGCCGGCCGTCGCGGCGGGGCCGGCGTCGTCGGCGAGGTCTCCGGCAGAAAGACCGGCCGGACCGGCGGCTTTGGCGGTCCGGCGTCCAGCGAGGTGATGTTCCCCTCGAATTCTCCCGCTTCGACTGCCGATTCTGTCTGCGGCGGCGACGGCGATGCAACTGGCGCCGTCGCTACGGCGAGGCCGGCAACAGCGGATGGCGTCGGCGCGGACTCGATCGCGACAGGCTCTGCGGGAGTTTGAGGAGATGTCGCCGAGACTGTCGGCGGCGCGGCGGCGGTTCGAAGGCCGAACAGGGCAGGTTTCGAGCCAGTGAGATCGGTGGATTGTTTCTCGGCTTCCGGTGCTGGGGCGGCGATTTTTTTCGGCGCGACCGCCGTTTTGCCGAGCGGCGCCCGAACGGGCTGAAGCGCATACAGAAACGCCACGCCGCCCATGAGCGCGGTGAGCGCGATGGCAACCAGTGCGAGATAGGCGGATCGCGTTTTCATCGGGTGAAAAAAGCTAGCTCCGTTTCAGGCCGTCTTTCTGGCGCCGCATCATGGCGATCCGATGGTCGCGCCCATCCCGCCATTCTCTCAATGGCCCTCGAAGGCGATCAGACTCTTCACCGACACGCCCATGGCCTCGATTTTGCGGGCTCCGCCGAGATCCGGCAGGTTGATCACAAAACAAGCGGCGACGACTTCGGCGCCGATTTTCTTGAGAAGCTGAATGGCCCCTGCCGCTGTGCCGCCTGTGGCGATGAGGTCGTCGACAAGAATGACCCTCTCCCCTCTCGCGACGGCATCGTCGTGCATTTCCATTTCATCGACGCCATATTCCAGCGTGTAGGACACCGAGATCGTCCGGTGCGGCAATTTGCCCTTCTTCCTGATCGGCACGAAGCCTGCCGACAATTGATGGGCGACGGCGCCGCCGAGAATGAACCCGCGGGCCTCCATCCCCGCCACCTTGTCGATCCTGGCGCCGGCCCAGGGCTGGACCAGCTCATCGACAGCCGTGCGAAAGGCCCGCGCGTCACCGAGCAGGGTTGTTATATCACGGAAAAGAATGCCTTTTTTCGGATAATCGGGAATGGTGCGGACGGCGTCTTCAAGGCGCATGGTCAGTCTGTGGTCAGCCTCTGGTGATAATTATGATCGGCGGAATTGACGCTATCCTTCCAGGGAATACACAGGCCGTCGTCATTCGCCAAGCTCGCGTCTTCTCGGGGACGCCGCCTCGCACCATATCAGGGTTGCTGTACATTTACCCGCGTTTTGGGAGAATCTCTATGACCGGACTGCGTTACCGTCTGTCGCTAGCCGCCATTTCGGCCTTTTCGGTCATCTCAATCGCCTTTTCCGCGTTGGCGCAGACGGATATCCGTCGCGCGGGCGGTTATGGCCCCGGTTTTCATCCAGGCCCCGGCGGGGCGCAAATGGGTCCGGGGGGCGGGGGCTTTGGCCCTGGCGGCGGCGGTCGTGGTCCCGGCGGCGGCTATGGTCAGGGATGCTGGAACTGCGGTTTTATGGGCGCGATTGGCGGCTACGAGAGCGGCAACCCGATCCCGACCATGCCGCCGCCGCCTCCCCGCTACCAATCCGAATCGGTTAATGGCGACTGGTATTACTAGCTCGCCGATGCCCCATGGCCGTTCACGCGGGCCATAACAGCGTCCAGTTTTCTGAGCAGAGACGGATCCCGCGCGTCCGGCGCAGTGACGATTGCGTTGTCCAGCGCCCGGTCCGAGCCGATGGGACAGGGCTCGTGGGTCTCCGGAAAGTCCCGGAGAACCCGCGCCACCAGTCGCGCCGCGGCTGCCGCATTGTTGCGAACCACATCGATCACGCTGACAATATCGACATTGTCGTGTTCGGGGTGCCAGCAGTCGAAATCCGTCACCATCGCAATGGTGGCGTAGGATATTTCCGCCTCGCGCGCCAGTTTCGCCTCCGGCATGGCGGTCATGCCAATCACATCGAATTCGCTGGCCTTGTAGCTTAGCGACTCCGCATAGGATGAAAAATGCGGACCTTCGATGCAAAGATAGGTTCCGCCGCGCGCTATCGTAACGCCTTCCGCTTGCGCGGCGTTGAAAATGCGCTCGGAAAGCAATGGCGCAATCGGATGCGCCATCGATACATGTGCGACGCAACCGTCGCCAAAAAATGAACTTTGCCGCTTGAAAGTACGGTCAACGAACTGATCGACAAGCACAAACAGACCCGGAAAATACTGGGTGCGGAATGAGCCGCAGGCCGAAACCGAAATCAGATCGGTGACGCCGGCGCGCTTCATCGCATCAATATTGGCGCGATAGTTGATCCCGGATGGCGACAATCGATGTCCCCGTCCATGACGGGGCAGAAAGACGGCGGGCGTCGCATCGATCTCGCCAAAAAGCAGGTCGTCGGAGGGCGCGCCCCAGGGCGTCGTCACCGTCTCGCGACGCGCGTTTTTCAGTCCCGGTAGATCGTACACGCCCGACCCCCCAATGATGCCGACAATCGCCCTGGTCACGTCCCGCTCCCCGTGATTTCGCAGCCGGCGAAACAGTCGCCCGCGCGGGATGTTGATAAACCGTTCCCGGTCGCTTGCAATGGCGAGAATTGGGAGGCAGGAGGGCCGACAGAGTCTCCGCCTGCGACGAAAAGGCGCCGTATTCGACTTGCCGCGGCCGCGATGCGGCTACGAGGCAGGGTTGCGCCGAAAAAACGCCTGTGTTACGGGGACGCTGCCTTGGAACCGGGGCGTTCCGCTCCCAGTTCCTTGTTCCTACAGCATCCGTCGTTTGAAGCTCTTTTGTGCCGCCGGGCGCGTCTTTTCCGCCCGGACGAGTCCTCGAACGATTGTGAAAATTTGACAGGCGACCCAGGTGACTCAAGACGCAGATTCGCTTTCCGGCGTCGCGGGACGTTATGCTTCCGCTCTGTACGAGCTGGCGAGCGAGAAGGGCGCGACGGATGACGTCGCCGCCGCCCTCGCTAAATTCCAGTCGCTCATCAACGACAGTCCCGAACTCGCCCGCCTTGTGAAAAGCCCGGTCTTTTCTGCAGAGGAACAGGTGCGGGCGATCGGCGCCGTACTCGACAAAGTTGAGATTTCCGGCGTTGCGGCCAATTTTATTCGTCTCGTCGCTTCCAAGCGCCGACTGTTTGTTATCTCCGACATGATCGACGCCTTTCAGCGCCTCAACGACAGGGCGAAGGGTCTGGTGCGCGCTGACGTCACCGTCGCCGCGCCGCTGCGTCCCGATCAGGAGACGGCGCTGCGTCAGACGCTTTCCAGCGTCACCGGCGGCAAGTCCGTCAGTCTCAACGTTCGCACTGATCCGTCGATCGTCGACGGCGTCATCGTGAAACTTGGCTCACGCATGGTCGACGCTTCCGTCCGCACCAAGCTCAACGCAATCCGCACACGCATGAAAGAGGTCGGCTGATGGATATCCGCGCCGCAGAAATTTCCACGATTCTCAAGAACGAGATCGCCAATTTCGGGAATGAAGCCCAGGTCACCGAAGTCGGACAGGTTCTGTCTGTCGGCGACGGCATCGCCCGCGTTTACGGCCTCGACAACGTGCAGGCCGGCGAGACGGTCGAGTTCGAGAACGGCGTGCGCGGCATGGCCCTCAATCTCGAAAACGACAATGTCGGCATCGTTATTTTCGGCTCCGACCGCGACATCAAGGAAGGCCAGACCGTCAAGCGCACCGGCGCCATCGTCGACGTTCCCGTCGGCAAGGAGCTGCTCGGCCGCGTCGTCGACGCGCTTGGCAATCCGATCGACGGCAAGGGTCCGATCCGCTCCACGCAGCGCGCCCGGGTCGACGTCAAGGCGCCGGGCATCATCCCGCGCAAGTCTGTGCATGAACCCATGGCGACGGGCCTCAAGGCCGTCGACGCGCTTATCCCGATCGGCCGCGGTCAGCGCGAGCTGATCATCGGCGATCGTCAGACCGGCAAGACCGCGATCGCGCTCGACACGATCTTGAATCAGAAGTCGCTCAATGACGGCGACGACGAGAAGGCTAAGCTTTACTGCGTTTATGTAGCCATTGGTCAAAAGCGCTCGACCGTCGCGCAATTCGTGAAGGTGCTCGAGGAGCGTGGCGCTCTTGAATACTCGATCATCGTCGCAGCGACCGCGTCCGATCCGGCGCCGATGCAGTTCCTTGCGCCCTTCGCCGGCTGTGCGATGGGTGAATATTTCCGCGATAACGGCATGCACGCCGTGATTATTTACGACGATCTGTCGAAGCAGGCCGTCGCCTATCGCCAGATGTCGCTGCTGCTGCGCCGTCCGCCTGGACGCGAAGCCTATCCGGGCGACGTTTTTTACCTGCATTCGCGCCTGCTGGAGCGCGCCGCCAAGCTTAGCGACGAGCGCGGCGCCGGCTCACTGACCGCGCTGCCGGTCATCGAGACGCAGGCGAACGACGTGTCAGCCTATATCCCGACCAACGTGATTTCGATCACCGATGGCCAGATCTTCCTCGAAACCGACCTGTTTTATCAGGGCGTTCGTCCGGCGGTGAACGTCGGTCTGTCGGTGTCGCGCGTCGGCTCGTCGGCGCAGACCAAGGCGACCAAGAAGGTCGCCGGCAAGATCAAGGGCGAACTGGCGCAGTATCGTGAAATGGCGGCCTTCGCCCAGTTTGGCTCCGATCTCGACGCCGTGACCCAGCGTCTGCTGAATCGCGGCGCGCGTCTGACCGAGCTGCTGAAACAGCCGCAGTTCTCTCCGCTCAAGATGGAGGAACAGACCTGCGTGATTTACGCCGGCGTGAACGGCTATCTCGATCCGCTGCCGGTTAATCGCGTTCGCGCTTTCGAAGACGGCCTGCTCGCGCTGTTGCGTTCGCAACATGGCGACATTCTCGAATCCATTCGCGCCTCGAAGGATCTTTCCGACGACACAGCGGCGAAGCTGAAGAGCGTGGTCGAGAATTTCGCGAAATCCTTCGCCTGAACCGTTGGCTGACTCGCGCGCCTTTAAGTTGAGGCGCGCGGCGTCCTTGAGACAAGAAGCAAGCTCATGCCCTCGTTGAAGGATCTTCGAAACCGGATCTCCTCCGTCAAGGCGACGCAGAAGATCACCAAAGCCATGCAGATGGTCGCGGCCGCCAAACTGCGTCGCGCACAGGCTGCGGCGGAAGCGGCGCGGCCCTACGCCGAACGTATGGAAAGCGTGCTCGCCAACCTTGCAGCCGGCGTCTCGACAGGCGGCCCGCAGCTTCTGGCCGGCAATGGCAAGGACGACGTGCATCTTCTCGTCGTCGCCACGGCGGAGCGCGGTCTGTGCGGCGCGTTCAATTCCTCGATCGTGCGTCTCGCCCGCGAGCATATCAATCGCCTTCAGGGCCAGGGCAAGACCGTCAAGATCATCTGCGTCGGCAAGAAGGGCTACGATCAGCTACGTCGCCAATACGAGAAAGAGATCGTCGAGCTGATCGAATTGCGCGGTCTGCGCCAGATCGGATTCGAAAACGCCGACGAGATCGGCAAAAAGATCATTGAGATGTTCAACGCCGGCGATTTCGACGTCGCGACCTTGTTCTTCTCGAAGTTCAAATCCGTGATCTCGCAAATCCCGACAGCCCAGCAACTCATTCCGGCGCAAATCGCCGTGAACGAGAACGCGCCGGCCGTCGAGGGTCCACAGGCCGCCTACGAATACGAGCCTGGTCAGGACGAGATTCTCTCGACCTTGCTGCCGCGCAACATCTCCGTACAGGTTTTCCGCGCGCTGCTCGAAAACGCCGCTTCCGAACAGGGCGCGCGGATGAGCGCGATGGATAACGCCACGCGCAACGCCGGCGATATGATCAAAAAGCAGACGACCCTCTATAACAGGTCGCGTCAGGCGATGATCACCAAGGAACTCATCGAAATCATTTCGGGCGCGGAAGCGCTCTGACCGCTTAAAGGGACGAGGACGAAACATGGCTGCCAACAACCCCAAGGGCCGTATCACCCAGGTCATCGGCGCCGTCGTCGACGTGAAGTTCGACGGGCATCTGCCGGAGATTCTCAACGCGCTGGAAACGGAAAACCAGGGCAATCGACTGATTCTCGAAGTAGCGCAGCATCTGGGCGAGAACACCGTCCGCACCATCGCCATGGACACGTCGGAAGGTCTGACGCGCGGCCAGGAAGTCGTCGACACCGGCGCGCCGATTTCGGTGCCGGTCGGCGACGAAACGCTGGGCCGCATTATTAACGTCATTGGCGAGCCGGTCGACGAAGCCGGTCCGCTGGTCACTGCCTCGAAGCGCGCCATCCATCAGCCGGCTCCTTCCTATGCCGAACAGGCGACGGAAGCGCAGATCCTGGAAACCGGCATCAAGGTCGTCGACCTGCTCGCGCCCTACGCCAAGGGCGGCAAGATCGGCCTCTTCGGCGGCGCCGGCGTCGGTAAGACCGTGCTGATCATGGAGCTGATCAACAACGTCGCCAAGGCGCACGGCGGTTACTCCGTCTTCGCCGGCGTCGGCGAGCGCACGCGCGAGGGCAACGACCTCTATCACGAAATGATCGAAGGCGGCGTCAACAAGAAAGGCGGCGGCGCCGGTTCGAAATGCGCGCTGGTTTATGGACAGATGAACGAGCCGCCGGGCGCGCGCGCGCGCGTCGCGCTCACCGGACTGACGGTCGCCGAGGATTTCCGCGACAAGGGTCAGGACGTGCTGTTCTTCGTTGACAACATCTTCCGCTTCACCCAGGCGGGTTCGGAAGTGTCCGCGCTGCTCGGTCGTATTCCCTCGGCCGTGGGATATCAGCCGACGCTGGCCACCGACATGGGCGCGCTGCAGGAGCGCATCACCACCACGACCAAGGGGTCGATCACCTCGGTTCAGGCGATTTACGTGCCGGCCGACGACTTGACCGATCCGGCGCCGGCCACCTCCTTCGCGCATCTTGACGCAACGACCGTGTTGTCGCGTTCGATTGCGGAAAAGGGCATTTATCCGGCGGTCGATCCGCTCGACTCGACCTCGCGCATGCTGTCGCCGGCCATCGTCGGCGAGGAGCATTACGATGTTGCGCGCAAGGTGCAGTCGACCCTGCAACGCTACAAGTCCCTGCAGGACATCATCGCCATCCTCGGCATGGACGAGCTCTCGGAAGAAGACAAGCTCGTCGTCGCGCGCGCCCGCAAGATCGAGCGCTTCCTGTCGCAGCCGTTCCACGTCGCCGAGGTCTTCACCGGTTCGCCGGGCAAGCTTGTGGCGCTGGCCGATACGATCAAAGGCTTCAAGGGCCTTGTGAACGGCGACTACGATCATCTTCCCGAGGCCGCCTTTTACATGGTGGGCAGCATCGAAGAGGCGATCGAGAAGGCCGCCAAACTCGCCAAGGAAGCGGCGTAAGATTAGCTGCGGGCCCTTCCTTCGGGTCCGCTCTTCTTTATGAACGCGTCGCGCGTCGCGGCGCGTGTCGCCGGCGCGAACGCACAGGCGGTTCGCCGACAGCCAGAGGTATCGGAAAGCAACATGGCCGCATTCCACTTCGAACTCGTCTCTCCTGAGAAGCTGTTGTTTACGGGCGAAGTCGACTCCGTGGTCGCGCCCGGCGCCGAGGGTCAGTTTACGGTGCTCAAGGATCACGCGCCGGTGATGACGACGCTGAAATCCGGGGTCGTGACCGTCGCCAGCGAAGGCAAGGTCGAAAAACTGTTCGTGCGCGGCGGATTCGCCGATGTGAACGCAGCGGGCTTCACGATTCTCGCCGAGCAGGCCATCCCGCTCGCCGACATCGATCCGGCGAAACTTGATGCCGAGATCAAGGACGCGCGAGAGGATCTCGCCGACGCCAAATCAGACGATGCGCGACAGGCTGCGACGGAGAAACTCGCCCAGCTTCAGGACATGCGCGCGGCGATCAACTAGACCGCCTGGCAGCGACCGATTTACTCGAAGCCGGTCTCGGGCGGCGCCGGCTCCAGTTCGGCGGCGATCATGTCGCCATGGCGCTCCTTTGCGGAAAATTCGGCGCGTCCGGCCGCCACCGTCTCGATCATCCGACCAATTTTCGGATTGCGGCTCATGATCGTTTTTAGATCGTAGGCGTCGAGCACCAGCAGCTTGGTGGGTTCGGTCGAACGCACGTTCGCCGTTCGAAGCGTGTTATGCAACAGGGCCATTTCGCCAAAAAACTGGCCTTCTCCCAGACGAACGTCCTGAGCCGGCAAGGCGATTTCCACTTCGCCCTCGGCAATGAAATACATCGAATGCGCGGTTTCGCCCTGCCGTACGATCATCGTGCCGGCGGGAAAGCTTTGCGCCCGGAGATACCGCATGATCTCGGCGATGCTATTGGCGTCGAGACCATGAAACAGCGGCACCCGCGATAACATGCTCCAGGTCACGACGAATTCGCGCCGGTGAATCTCTTCGGCGAAGGCTGTGGCGACGATGCCGACGGGCAAGCCCAGCATCACATATCCCGTGACCATGGTGATCGAGGCGATCAGGCGTCCGGCGAGAGTCACCGGCGTCACGTCGCCGTAGCCAAGGGTCGTGATGGTGACGATCGCCCACCACATTGAGTCTGGAATGGAGCCGAATTTTTCTGGCTGCACGTCGTGCTCGGCGAGATGCATGGCGGTCGCGGAGAAAAGCACGCAACCAAAGAGTATGCCGCTCGACGCCAGCAGGGCGCGCTTCTCCGCCTCGAGCACCGATATTATGGTGCGCATGCCGGCGGAATAGCGGGCCAGTTTGAAAAAACGCAACAAACGCAGGAACAGCAAAACGCGCAAATCGGCGTTGACGACGAAAGACAGATAAAACGGCAGGATCGAGACGAAATCGATGATCGACCAGCCGGATTTCACATAAGCCCATCGCGCCGCGAAGTCGCTGCGCCCCGCGTAGGGCGCATGCTCCGGCGCGCTCCAGAGCCTAAGCAGATATTCGATTGTGAAGGCGGATACGGCGACATTTTCAATGATCTCGAAATAGGCGCCGTATGTCTCGTCATATTCCGGCACCGACTGGAAAACGACGGCCGCGACCGAGAGGCCAACCAGTCCAACCAAGAGACCATGGAGAAAACGTGACAGGCCGTCGTGGCCCGCGCCATCGAGAAGGTGATAGACCCACCGTCGCAACCGATGTTCGCGCGGCGGGGATGCGTCGCTCATTAATCCGCCTTGCGCGCCAGCGCGTCGCCAATGGCGGCGAGCGCAGCGTCGATGGCTCCGGCGTTCGGACCGCCAGCCTGCGCGAGATCGGGGCGTCCGCCGCCGCCCTTGCCGCCCAGCCTTTCTGCGGCGATACGAACGAAATCGACCGCGCTGAGCCTGCCTGTGAGATCGTCGGTGACGCCAACCACAACGCCCGCCTTGCCGTCAGCGGCGGCGCAGGCAATGGCGACCACGCCGGAGCCCAGGCTTTTCTTGGCGTCATCGACCAGAGACTTCAGATCTTTGGCGTCGACGCCCTCAACGACGCGCAGCATCGCCTTGACGCCGCCAATCTCCCGCACATCGGTCGCCGCATCCTTGCCGCCGCCCCCGCCGCCCATGGCGAGTTTGCGTTTGGCTTCTGCGAGCTCACGCTCGAGTTTTTTGCGTTCGTCGATCAGTTGCGCCAGCCGCGCCGGCGCGTCCTCAATGGGCGCACGGATCAGGCCGGCAATGTCATGCAGGGCGCGCGATTGCGCGACAAGCTGATTGCGTGCGCCCTCGGCGGTGCGCGCCTCAAGGCGGCGAACGCCGGCGGCGACGGCGCCTTCGCCGACAATGGCGATCAATCCGATATCGCCGGTGCGCGACACATGCGTCCCGCCGCAGAGTTCGACCGAAAACGGATGGCGCGCGCCCGGATCGGGCCGCCCCATTGAGACGACGCGCACTTCGTCGCCGTATTTCTCGCCAAACAGCGCGCGCGCGCCGGAGTTGATCGCATCCTCCTGCGCCATCAAGCGCGTCTCGACCGGCGCATTATCCTGAACGATTTCATTGGCGAGCGTCTCGACGCGCGCCAGTTCCTCGTCGGTGAGCGGCTTTGGGTGAGTAAAGTCGAAGCGCAGTCGCTCGGGCGCGACAAGCGAGCCCTTTTGCGCGACATGATCGCCCAGCACCTGGCGCAGGGCTTCGTGGAGTATGTGCGTCGCCGAATGATTGGCGCGCACGGCGCGGCGCCGGGCGTGATCGACATCGAGTTCGAGCGCTGCGCCCGGAGCGATCTCCCCTTCCTCGACGACGCCTTCGTGAACGATCAGATCGCCGAGTTTCTTGAGCGTGTTCTCGACGCGGAACCGGAAGTTCTTGCCGCGAACGACTCCCATATCGCCCAGTTGACCGCCCGATTCGCCGTAAAACGGCGTCTGGTTGAGCAAGAGGGCGCCGCGTTGACCCTGCTTCAGCGTGAAGGACTCCTGACCGTCATGGACGATGGCGACCACGACGCCCTCGCTGCGTTCGGTGTCGTAGCCCAGAAACTCGCTGGCGCCGAGGCGTTCGCGCAACGCGAACCACAACGTCTCTGTTGCGGTCTCGCCGGAGCCTGACCAGGCTTTGCGCGCTTCGGCGCGCTGGCGCTCCATGGCGGCGTCGAAACCCGCCTTGTCGACGACGATGCCGCGCGGCCTCAGGGCGTCTTCGGTGAGATCGAGCGGAAAACCGTAGGTATCGTAGAGCTTGAAGGCCGTCTCGCCGGAAAGTCTGGCGCCTTTGCCGAGTCCGCTGGTCTCCTCGTCGAGAATGGCCAGTCCGCGCGCAAGCGTGGCGCGAAAACGCGTTTCTTCGGTGCGCAGCGTATCGACGATGAGCGCCTGCGCGCGCAACAGCTCGGGATAGGCCTGCCCCATTTCGGCGATCAGCACCGGCACGAGACGCCACATCAGCGGATCGCGCGCGCCAAGAATTTGCGCATGGCGCATGGCGCGTCGCATGATCCGGCGCAGCACATAACCGCGTCCCTCATTTGAAGGCGTGACGCCATCGGCGATCAGAAAAGAACAGGCGCGCAAATGATCGGCGATGACGCGATGACTGGCGGCCAGCGGGCCATTGACCGGCGCGCCGGTGAGGTCGGCGACGGCCTGGATGATCTCGCGGAAGAGATCGATATCGTAATTCGAGGTGACGCCCTGCATGAGCGCGGCGATTCGTTCGAGACCCATGCCGGTGTCGATTGAGGGACGCGGCAGGGGCGCGCGCTGTCCCGGCGCGACCTGCTCATATTGCATGAACACGAGATTCCAGAATTCGAGGAAGCGGTCGCCGTCTTCGTCGGGACTGCCGGGCGGCCCGCCGGCGAGCGTCTCTCCCTGATCGTAGAAAATTTCCGAACAGGGGCCGCAGGGACCGGTGTCGCCCATGCTCCAGAAATTATCGCTAGTGGGTATGCGGATAATGCGGCTGTCGTGAAAGCCGGCGATTTTTTTCCACAGATCGAAGGCTTCGTCGTCGTCGTGATAGACGGTGACGAGCAGACGATCGACCGGCAGATTGAATTCGCGGGTGATCAGATTCCACGCCAGCTCGATGGCGCCTTCCTTGAAATAATCTCCGAAAGAGAAATTGCCGAGCATCTCGAAGAAGGTGTGATGCCGGGCGGTGTAGCCGACATTGTCGAGATCATTGTGTTTGCCGCCGGCGCGCACACATTTTTGCGCAGAGGCGGCGCGCGCCTGATGGCGCTTCTCGACCCCGGTGAAGACGTTTTTAAATTGCACCATCCCGGCGTTGGTGAACATCAGCGTCGGGTCGTTGTGCGGCACGAGCGGGGACGACGCGACTTTCTCGTGTCCGTTGCGGACGAAGTAATCGAGGAAGGCGGAGCGAATGTGATTGACGCCACTCATTTTGGGTGCGGCTCGCTGGAGCGGATCGGGACGCGCGCGTCGCGATCTCGGGTTTACTGTCGCCGGGCGACATTCGCTGGCTTGCGCCCGCCGGATGGCCCGCATTGGGCTGGATATGCCAGCATGTGGCGGGTTGGGCAATGAAAAAGGCCCGCATAGCGGGCCTTTACGATAAATAGAGTCAATGCGACGGCGCGAGGCTTATTCGTCGCCGTCGTCTTCGCTGGCGGCGTCAAGAATGCGCTCGGCGATCAGTCCGGCGTTCTCGCGAATCGCCTGTTCTATTTTGGCGGCGACCTCCGGATTCTGGCGCAGAAAGGTCTTGGCGTTTTCACGACCCTGGCCAAGACGCTGGCTGTCATAGGAGAACCAGGCGCCGGACTTTTCGACCACCCCGGCTTTGACGCCGAGATCGATGAGTTCGCCCATCTTCGAGACGCCCTCGCCGTACATGATGTCGAATTCGACCTGTTTGAACGGCGGCGCCACCTTGTTCTTGACCACCTTGACGCGGGTCTGGTTGCCGATGGTTTCGTCGCGATCCTTGATGGCGCCGATGCGGCGGATGTCGAGGCGCACGGAGGCGTAGAATTTCAGGGCGTTGCCGCCGGTCGTCGTTTCAGGCGAGCCATACATGACGCCAATCTTCATGCGGATCTGGTTGATGAAGATCACCAGCGTGTTGGAGCGGGAGATCGAGCCGGTGAGCTTGCGCAGCGCCTGGCTCATCAGCCGCGCCTGAAGGCCGGGCTGAACCTCGCCCATTTCGCCCTCGATTTCGGCGCGCGGCGTCAGGGCGGCGACCGAGTCGACCACCAGCACGTCGACCGCGCCGGAACGCACCAGCGTATCGGTGATCTCCAGCGCCTGCTCGCCGGTGTCGGGCTGCGAAATCAGCAATTCCTCAAGGTTGACCCCGAGCTTGCGGGCGTAGACCGGATCGAGCGCATGTTCGGCGTCGACGAAGGCGCACACGCCGCCCATTTTCTGGGCCTCGGCGATGACATGGAGGGTCAGGGTGGTCTTGCCGGAGGATTCCGGGCCGTAAATCTCGACAACCCGCCCGCGCGGCAGGCCGCCGACGCCAAGGGCAATGTCGAGCCCCAGCGAGCCCGTTGAAACCGTCTCGATTTCAACGGCTTTCTGGTTTTTGCCAAGCCGCATGATCGACCCCTTGCCAAAGGAGCGTTCGATTTGCGACAGGGCGGCGTCGAGCGCCTTGGTCTTGTCCACGGACGATCCTTCCACGAGGCGGAGATTGGCCTGGCTCACGTTTGCGTTTCCTTCTGACATGGTTCCCGGCGCGGTGGCAACGCCCGCCGATTCGACCATTGTGCACGATTTGTTCTTTTTGGAAAGTTCTTTTTTTGTTCTCATACGGTATTTTTATTTCCCCTCGCAGCTGTTTTCGTCTTCGGTCTCATCGCGCGCGATGACGCGGGCGGCGGAGTTTTCTATACTGACACCGGATCGGCCGCCGGGCGGCGCGCCGGCCGGGGAGATCGCGCGGAGGTCTCGGGGGGGCTATATGTACAAGAAAATTCTCGTGCCCGTGGATCTCGCGGAAAAAGAGATGACGCAGCTCGCGCTGGACGCAGCGCTGCCGATCGCCAAAGTCAATGCGGCTCAGCTCAGGCTGGTGAATATCCAGCCGATCGTGCCGGTCTCGATGATCGATTATATCCCGCCGAATTTCGACGACGAACTGCGCGCGACCGCCGAGAAGGAGCTGGTGGAGACAGTCGGGCGGGTCGATTACCCGGCCGCGCAACTCTCCTCGACCGTGCGTTTCGGCGCCGTCTATCCGGAGGTGCTGGCCGAGGCTGAGGACTGGGGCGCGGATTTGATCGTTGTCGGTTCGCACCGACCGACGATGGCGACCTATTTGCTGGGCTCCAACGCCAAGACCATCGTGCGCCACGCCAAATGCTCGGTGCTTGTGGCCCGTAAATAGCAATCAGGAGCGCTCGGGATGCGTTTATCTTGCGCGATGGCCCTCGGCGCCTCGCTGTTCGCCTCGGCCTTCTCGCCTGTCGCGGAGGCAGGGTCCGCGAACCCCGCCGCGCTGATGCGCGGCAAGGCTATCGCTCAGGCCAATTGCGCCAAATGTCACGCCATCGGCCCGACCGGCGCGAGCCCTAACCCAAAATCCCCGCCTTTTCGAACGCTCTCGCGCAACTACCCGCTCCCCGATCTCGAAGAGGCGCTGGCCGAGGGCATTGTCGTTGGCCATGAGGGCGCGGAAATGCCGCAGTTCCGGCTTTCCGCCGGACAGATCGCCGCCTTGCTGGGCTATCTCGAGTCGATTCAGCGCCGCTAGCCCTGTCGCCCGCGCAACGGCGCGGGCCCCGCTTGCGTCGCCGTCGCGCTGGTCTAAAAGAGCGCAAACAGCCGAGGAAACCATGTCCGCCATCCCCGATTTCTCGAAAATCGCCTTTGCGCCCGCCGCCCCGCAGCAGCAGACCGACCCGCGCGTCTGGCTCACGCCGGAAGGCATTGAGGTAAAGAGCGATTATGGTCCGCAGGACATCGAGGGTCTGTCCTTTATCGATGGCTTCCCCGGCGTCGCGCCCTATGTGCGCGGTCCCTATCCGACCATGTATGTCGCCCAGCCGTGGACGATCCGCCAATACGCCGGCTTCTCCACCGCCGAAGACTCGAACGCCTTCTATCGACGTAACCTCGCCGCCGGCCAGAAGGGTCTGTCGGTGGCCTTCGATCTTGCGACGCATCGCGGCTATGACTCCGATCATCCGCGCGTGATGGGCGATGTCGGCATGGCGGGCGTCGCCATCGATTCGATTTACGACATGCGCACATTGTTCGACGGCATTCCGCTCGATCAGATGTCGGTGTCGATGACGATGAACGGCGCCGTGCTGCCGGTGCTGGCGCTGTTTATTGTCGCCGCCGAGGAGCAGGGCGTTTCCGCCGACAAGCTCACCGGCACCATTCAGAACGACATTCTCAAAGAATTCATGGTGCGCAACACCTACATCTACCCGCCCGATCCTTCCATGCGCATTGTGTCGGATATCTTCGCCTACGCCAGCAAGCATATGCCGAAGTTCAACTCGATTTCGATTTCCGGCTATCACATGCAGGAGGCCGGGGCCTCCGCCGATCTCGAACTCGGTTACACCCTCGCCGATGGCGTCGAATATGTGCGCGCCGGCGTCGCCGCCGGCCTCGATATCGACGCCTTCGCGCCGCGTCTGTCCTTTTTCTTCGCCATCGGCATGAATTTCTTCATGGAGGTGGCGAAGCTGCGCGCCGCGCGCCTGCTCTGGGCCCGGCTGATGAAGGATCTCGGCGCCAAATCCGAAAAAAGCATGACGCTGCGCACCCATTGCCAGACATCCGGCTGGTCGCTGACCGCGCAGGATGTCTATGTGAACTCGATCCGAACCTGCATTGAGGCGATGGCGGCGACGCAAGGACACACGCAATCCTTGCACACCAATGCGCTGGACGAAGCGCTGGCGTTGCCGACCGACTTCTCGGCGCGCATCGCCCGCAACACGCAAATTGTCCTCCAGCAGGAAAGCGGCACCACGCGGGTGATCGATCCCTGGGGCGGCTCCTATTATGTCGAGCGCCTCACCGCCGAACTCGCCAAACGCGCCTGGGCGCATATCGAGGAAATCGAGGGGCTGGGCGGCATGGCGAAGGCGATCGCCGCCGGCGTGCCCAAGCAGCGCATTGAGGAGGCGGCGGCGAAGACGCAGGCGCGCATCGACAGCGGGACGCAGGTTGTCGTCGGAGTTAATAAATATCGGCCGGAAAACGACGCCAAGCCGAATGTGCTCAAGGTCGATAACGCCGCCGTGCGCGCCGCGCAGCTCGACAAGCTGAAACGTTTGCGCGCCGAACGCGACGAAGCGACGACGCAGGCGACGCTCGACGCACTGACCGCCGGCGCAACATCGGGCGCAAATCTGCTCGATCTCGCCGTCAAGGCGGCGCGCGCCAAGGCCAGCGTTGGCGAAATCTCCTTCGCGCTGGAAAAAGTGTTCACCCGTCACAAGCCGAAGGCGAATGTGATCTCCGGCGTTTACGCCCGTGAGGCGGGCAAGGACAGCGCCCAGATCGGTCGCGTGATCGGCATGACCCGCGACTTCGAGGAGAACACGGGTCGCAAGCCGCGCATTCTTGTCGCCAAAATGGGCCAGGACGGACATGATCGCGGCCAGAAGGTGATCGCCTCGGCCTTCGCGGACATGGGTTTTGATGTGATCATTGGCGATCTCTTCGCCACTCCCGACGAAGTCGCGCAGAAGGCGGCGGAGGCCGATGTGAACATTGTCGGCGTCTCGACCATGACTGCGGGGCATTTGACGCTGACGCCAGAATTGCGCGATGCGCTGGCGCGCGTCGGGCGCGGGGATATCATGATGGTCGTCGGCGGCGTGATCCCGCCAGACGATTTTCAGCAGCTGTATGACTCTGGCGCCGCTGCGATTTTTCCGCCGGGCACCAATATCCCGGTCGCCGCCGAACAATTGCTGCACGAGCTCAACATCCGCATGGGCTTTGCACAGCGCGAAGCGGTCAGGGCAGGCTAAACAAGGCGATTGCGCGATGCGCCGCTCTTGCGCGCGCCGCTGACGGACGCCATCTCCGGTGTCATCGCGCCTGAGGCGTCCGGACGGAACCTTCGAACCATGACCTTCATGTTTGACGCAGCCTTTGCGGCTTTGCGCGAAATCATTTCCCCGCCGTTTCGCAGGGTGTTGCTCAAAAGTCTGGGCATGACGCTGGTCTTTCTGGCGCTCGCGTGGGTGGGCCTTGATAAGCTGGCGTTGTCCTATGCTGTGGTGAGTCATCCATGGGTGCAAACGGCGCTGGTTTACGCCACCGGCGTCGGTCTGTTTTTTCTTCTCGCTTATTTTCTTGGTCCGATTTCGATGATCGTCTCGGGCCTGTTCCTCGACGATCTCGCAGATGTCGTCGAGGCCGATCTCTACCCGCCCGGCCAGCGTGGCGTGGCGATCCCAACAGCGCAGGCGATCCTTATGGGTCTGCGTTTCGCCCTTGTGTCGGCGGGCGTCAATTTCCTTGCGCTGACGCTGTTGCTCGTGCCGGGGATCAACGCCGCAGCGTTCCTGTTCGCCAACGCCTATCTGCTCGGCCGCGAATATTTTCTTTTCGCGGCGACGCGTTTCATGCCTCTTTCCGAGGCGTATGCCTTGCGGGAAAGGTTCGCGTTTCCTCTAATTCTTGCTGGATTGTTCATCGCCGCCTTTGTGGCGACGCCAGGCCTGAACGTTTTGACGCCATTGTTCGGCGTCGCGTTCATGTCGCGGGTTTACAAGAGGCTGACGCGAGAGCCCTCGCTCGTCTGAGCGATCGCTCCAGAGATCCGGCGCGCGGATGCGTCCGCGTTTTGAAATCATTTTTTCAACTGATTGATTGCATCGCCGCGAGAGTCGGCGAGCCGCCGGCCAGTCATTCTGCGGCTGTGTTGCGAAAAAGCAACGCCGGCGCGAAATCGCCGTCGCAGTCCTGAGATCTAATTACATCCACGGTCGGATGATGCTAATTTTCATTATCTGCTGCTCCGGTCTCGGGCGGCCTGCCCTTTGGAGAAGCAAATTATGAATTACAAGGCTTCGGTCCTCGGCGCGTTGGCGTCGGTCATCGCCCTCGGCGCCGCTTCGGCCGCCGACCTTCCGAGCCGTAAGGAAGCGCCGGTGGCTGCGCCTGCTGTTTTCACCTGGACCGGCTGGCACGGCGGCATCAGCGGCGGTTACGCCGGCGGAAACGCGGATTACAACGCTACGCTTTATTCGATCACGGCGCTTCCGGGCGCCTCGTGGAGCGTCAACCCGTCGATTGGCACCAGCGGCTGGTTGATCGGCTACACCGGCGGTTACAGCTGGCAGTTGTCCAACGACATTGTCGTCGGCTACGAGAACGATTTCAATTACGCCAATGTCTCCAACAATGGCGGCGTCCTGGCGTCGGGCGGCGTGAACAGCCGGTTAAACTGGTTCGGCACAGAGCGTCTGCGCTTCGGTTACGCGATGGGCCGTTTCCTCCCCTACATCACCGGTGGTTTCGCCTACGGCCGTATCAATGGCACGTCCTGGACGTCAGGCTATGAAGCGATGATTCCGATCGGTAATTCCGGCGATCGCTGGCGCGGCGGCTGGGCCGTGGGCGGCGGTCTGGAATACGCTGTAACCGATACGATTTCGATCAAGGGCGAATATCTCTACGCCAGCATCGGCGCGCCGAATGGTTCTGCGGTTGGGTGGGGCGGCAACACTTTCGCCGTGGTCAACGGCGGAAATTACAACCTCAATATCGCGCGCGGCGGGATCAACTATCATATCAAGAGCTTTAGTAAGTTTTTCGGCATCGACGCACTTGGCGCTCTCTAGGAGCATGATGTCGAACACAGCCAAAACCCGGCCTCAAAAGGCCGGGTTTTTTCTTTTTGGCCTCTCCTCGACGCCGTCGGCGGATGTTCTATCATTCTTCGCATGACAAGCTCTGGCCAGATCATCGCCCCCACCTCGGCGCTCGCGCAGATGACGGATCGCTCGCGCGAAATTTTCCGCCAGATTGTCGATAGCTTTCTGGCGTCGGGCGAACCGGTCGGGTCGCGGCAACTGTCGCGTCTGCTCCCGATGACCCTGTCGCCGGCTTCTGTCCGAAATGTCATGCAGGACCTTGAGGAGCTGGGACTTATCTATGCGCCGCACACAAGCGCCGGACGCCTGCCGACTGAACTGGGGTTAAGATTTTACGTCGACTCTATGTTGCAGGTTGGCGATCTGGCCGATGTCGAGCGCGCCCGCATCAGCGCCGAGGTTGAGGCGGCTTCGCGCGATCACGATGTCGAAGGCGTGCTGGCGGAGGCGACCAGTCTGATTTCGGGATTGGCCAGAGTCGCGGGCGTCGTCGTCGCGACAAAGGATAATGTTCGTCTCAAACAGATCGATTTCGTGCGGCTGGAGCCGGGACGCGCGCTGGCGATTCTTGTCGCCGAGGACGGCACGGTCGAGAATCGCGTTATTCCGGTGCCGCGCGATTTGCCGGCCTCGGCGCTGATCGAGGCGGCGAATTATCTCAATGCGCGGGTTTCCGGCCGCACCCTGGCGGAAGCGCGCGCCGGCATCGAGGCTTCCCGCCGCGCGGCGCAACGCGAACTCGACGAATTGACGGCGCGTCTTGTCGAGGCGGGTCTTGCGAGCTGGGCTGGCGCGATTGGCGATCATCGCCAGCTGATTGTGCGCGGGCAGGCGCATCTTCTCGAAGATTTGACAGCCGTCGCGGATCTTGAGCGCATCCGATTGTTGTTCGCAGATCTTGAGACCAAGACGGAGGTCATCGATTTGCTCGAACGCGCCGAGCAGGGCGAGGGCGTGCGCATTTTCATCGGCTCGGAAAACAAGCTGTTTTCGCTCTCCGGTTCGTCGCTTATCGCCGCGCCGATACGCGACAGCGAGCGTCGCATCATCGGCGCGCTGGGCGTCATCGGACCGACGCGCATCAACTATGCGCGCATCGTGCCGATGGTTGATTACACCGCGAAGGTCGTCGCCCGGGTCATCGGCGGCGCCTGAGATTACAAAAAGTTTTGCGGATCGACATCGATTTGCACGCGCACGCCGCCCTGCGCCTTCGGCGCGCTGGCCAGCAGATCGCGCAAGAAACCCTGCATGTCGGCGTTCTTCGGACCGCGCGCCAGCAATCGATACCGATAACGGCCGCGAATGAGCGCGATTGGCGCTTCGGCCGGTCCCAACAGCGCGATTTCGTCGGGCTCGGGAGGATGACCGCCGGTCGCGACGCGATAGCGGGGCGATGGCGGCAAGGCGTGGGCGACGCGCGCCAGCGACCGGGCATGGGCCTCCGCCGCTTTTGAGTCGGTCGCCGAGACGATCAGCGCCGCGAGTCGACCAAAGGGCGGCAGGCCGGCGCGTTCGCGCAAGGCGATTTCCTGCGCGTAAAATCTCTCCGCATCGCCCGAGAGCATCGCCGCAATCGCCGGGTGATCGGCTTGATAGGTTTGCAAAAGCGCGCGGCCCGGTTTGTCGCCGCGTCCGGCGCGTCCCGTCACCTGACTGAGAAGCTGAAAGGTGCGCTCCGCCGCGCGCGGATCGCCGCTGCCCAACCCAAGATCGGAGTCGATCACGCCGACGAGCGTGAGGTACGGGAAATTATGACCTTTGGCGACAAGCTGGGTGCCAATGACAATATCGAACGACCCATTGGCGATTTCCTCGAGTTCGCGGCGCAACCTTTCGGCGCCGCCGGGAAAATCCGACGACAGCACCAGCGTTCGCGCTTGTGGAAATAATGTCGCGACTTCCTCGGCGAGACGTTCCACTCCCGGCCCGCAGGCGGCGAGAGAGTCTTCGTTCCCACACTCCGGACAGATATCGGGGCGACGCTCGATATGGCCGCAGTGATGGCACACAAGGGCGCGCCGAAAACGATGTTCGACAAGCCAGGCGTCGCAATTTTCACATCGGAAGCGATGCCCGCAGGTGCGACAGAGGGTGAGCGGCGCATAGCCGCGGCGATTGAGAAATAGCAGCGCCTGCTCGCCGCGTGCGATGGTTTCGCCTATCGCCAACGCCAGACGCGGCGCGATCCAGCGTCCGCGCGGCGGACCTTCGACGCGCATGTCGATCGACTCAATCGTCGGCAGGGTGCGCAGGCCAGCGCGCGAGTCGAGTTTGAAATAGCCATAGCGACCCTGTTGCGCGTTGACGCGCGTCTCGATCGAGGGCGTCGCCGAGGCGAGAACGACGGCGGCGCTTTCGAACCGCGCCCGCACAACCGCCATGTCGCGGGCGTTATACATGACGCCATCGTCCTGCTTGTAGGCGCCGTCATGCTCCTCGTCGACGACGATCAGTCTCAGGTCACGAAACGGGAGAAACAGCGCCGAGCGCGCGCCGGCGACGACTCCGATCTCGCCCGAGGCGGTCGCGCGCCAGATGCGGGCGCGCCTTCGTGGGCTAACGCCGGAATGCCACTCGGCGGGTCGGCCGCCGAAACGCGTGGCGAAACGGTCGAGAAACTGCGCCGTCAGCGCGATCTCCGGCATCATCACCAAAGCCTGTCCGCCCTGCTCCAGCACGGCGGCGATCGCCTCGAAATAGACCTCCGTCTTGCCGGCCCCGGTAACGCCCTCCAGCAAAAACGGCCGGAAGGCGCGCGCCTGCACCGCTTGCGACAGCGCCTGCGCGGCGGCGCGCTGCGCCGGCTCCAGCAATGGCGCCGCATGGGCGGGATGCAACGTCGGCGCGATGGACTCCGGCGGCGCCGTAAACGTTTCCAGAGCGCCGTCGTCGACAAGCGAGTCGATCACGCCGGCCGAACAAGCGGCGGTTTCGGCGAGCGCTTTTTTTGTAAAGGCGAGCCCCCCGGCCGCCGCATCCAGGACACGCGTTCGCACAGGCGTCGGGCGTCGCGGCGCCGCCCCAGTGATGCGATAGAGCAGGCGTGGCGTTTCTGGTCCCGCCTCCTCGGCGGCGCGCGTCGCCAGCCTTAGCGCCATGCCGCGCGGCGTCAGCGTATAGCGCGCCAGCCAGTCGATGAAGTCCCGCAGCTTCTGGGATAGCGGCGGCCGGTCGAGTTTGAGAAGAACCGTTTTCAGATTGCCGGCGGCGGCAGGAGCGACATCCGTCGCCCAGACGACGCCATAGGCCTCGCGTTTGCCGAGCGGAACGCGTACGCTCTCGCCCGGCGCGAGACGCAGGGCGGGCGGCGCGAGATAGGAGTAGGGCGCGTCGACGGCGACGGGCGGCAAGACCTCGACGATCTGCGCACGATGTTCTGCGTCCCGCCCTGAGCTCATGACGCGGGCTTAGCCGATTCCGGCAGGCGCCGAAAGCGTTGGGGAGTAATTCTCGACGGTGCGGACGCTTTTAAGGGCCTAAGTATAAAATTTGGACATCTTGACCTTGGCCCGCGCCGGGGCAATCTCCCAGCTACCCTTGGGGGAAAGCAAGGTGAAGCGAGATGCAGTTCACAGACCGAGAGCTGGAGGAACGTGTTGAGGCTCTAGTCAAACGCAAGTTCCCACGGTTGAAGCTAACCGAAGAGGATATTACGGAAATGCTCTTCGGTGACGTTTTCAACCGTCCACATGTCAACCGCGCGTGCCGCCGGCTGGTAGACGATAAGCGCATAATCCGCGAAGGCGGCGGGGTGGCATACGATCCGTTCTGGTATCGGCCTTGGGCTGAGCCAGTAAATCGGAGAGTTTAAGTATGTTCACCGGCATTAATACAGGAAGCGCGTCGAAGGCATGACTTCCTAGCGGTGTAAGGAGACTGCAAGCAAGTCCGCAGCTAAACGGTGGGAGTAGCGTTAACTTCCACCGGCCTGTCAACTACTTTTATCCATGTTTGATTATCAAAAGACACCTCAGCAATTATACTCCCGGTAGGCGTTTCTACCGGAAGATACAAACGCGGTGTCTTTATGGGGAGCATTTCCGGCAAATGCAGATCAACGCTCATTGATACCAGCGCTGTAGCGCCTTTTGGTGTTTTGCCTTTGTCGTTCTTGATATACAGTTTTACTGTTATGTCGTATCTGCCTGCTGGCAACCCAACCAATTCAAAATATATCGCGAGTTGAATAGTTGAAGGCACATTAAATATTAGGACTTTAGATGAAAACACACCAATGATTATGTGCTTGCCATTGTCTTCAGTGCGAACGTCTTCGCACAGAATTACCGTATCGAGGTTTTCAGCCGTTGGCTTCATTGGCTTTTGTCCTGATTATCAAATATACTCCGGTTCCCGTGTCTTAACCTTTGTTTGAGAACTAATTGTCGCTGCGGGCTTTTGGCTATGCAATCCCTCCAGGCCATCAAATTTGCGAAAATTCCTTTGTGCCCGCCCTGAATATGGTTTTGAATCAGGTGTAAGTTCCTCCTTGCATATCCCGATCAAAAGCTCTGTGGCTGTATCAATTGTCCAGTTTCCGGGCGCCCCCAGCATGTGACTGATGCGATCTTGAGTCTTGCCAATTCTTCGCGCAAGCTTCGCTTTGGTTAACCCTCCTGCCTCTGCTTCGCGAAATTTAGAGAGCACAAACTCAAAATAGTTATTGCGAACACGTTGGCGCAGATATGCCATTGTCCCTGCTGGGATCGGATCGTCGGACTCAATCTGAGACAGGACGGAACTTTTCTGAGAAGTAGTCATCTGGCGTTCCTCCCGTTTTTGGCGATTGTCCGGGCAATGCATGAGACCATCGTGTTTCGGCCTCGATCATTGCGAATTGCGTTTGATTCTCATCGCCTCTTAGCGGAAACTTGTCGAAATCCGGCAATGGCTTCGAACGCGGCATCCAATGAAGCGCGACGAAGATATCTCTGTCTGCGAACGCACCAAACACTCTGATGCCCGGACGAGGATCTCGGCTTCTGATGTCCCAGGTGCCTTTGCTCGTTGGTTCCAGCAACCCCATGTAGGCGGACCGGTGTTTTCTTGGTTCCATGCAAAGTGTGATTTCGTGGCCAAGAATGAACGACTCCAAATCTGCCTTGAGCCTACCCATGCGCGGGATGCTGTGAGCACGGGCCAGATCGCTGGCAATTTCCGGGTGGAGCAGCATAGTTCTTGAAACCATGTCGCTCTTGAACTCTGGTTCCAGAACGATCAGTCGTCCGAAGTGGACAGCATCCCTGATCGCATCGGCTATTGACATATAAATCAATACTCGCAAATTTGGAAGGGGTGGCCCCCCGGACCAGAGGGATTTGATACGCAAAAAGGAGACGAGACCCCGGGATCATAAATGCTCTTCCAACTTTATGCATAATCATAAAATTCATACATCCGGCGCCATATAAAAAACTCGACACAAAACCCCGCGCCCAAATCCTCGTCATGGTTTGCGAGGGGGCTTCGATGCGCTCCGCACATCGCTTGACCGGCGAAAGCATTAAACCCGGTTTCCGAGCGGACTCCGGCCTTCCTTGACCCCGTCGCCGGCGCTCCCTATCCCTAGTTCAGCCAGTCGGCCGGATGGCCGCTGCCGCATGGCAGAGGAAAGTCCGGGCTCCACGGAGACACGGCGCCGGATAAGGTCCGGCGGGGGCGACCCCAGGGAAAGCGCCACAGAAAGCAAACCGCCGCGCGATCCGGCCTTCGCAGGCCATCGTCGCGGCAAGGGTGAAAGGGTGCGGTAAGAGCGCACCGCCGGGACGGCGACGTACCGGGCATGGCAAGCCCCGCCGGGAGCAAGACCGAATAGGGGCGACGCGTCGGCCAATGGCCGGCAGGCCTGTCTCCGGGCCGTCGCCCGGGTTGGTCGCCAGAGGCGGTCGGCAACGATCGTCCCAGAGGAATGGCCATCACGCGCGCCGCGAGAAATCGTTTCGCGCCATACAGAACCCGGCTTACAGGCCGACTGGCGATTTCCTCCGCATTTCCGGGATCGAAACGCTCTGGCGCAGGCCACGTAAACGCTCCCTTAACACTAACAAAGTCTAATAAAACGAGGCGCCCTTCGGCGCTTCGGCTCACGGCCGTCTCGTCGCGCCCCATCGGGAAAATGGCGTTGTCTGCGTCCGCGCAACCAAAACTGGCGAGTCTCGCCATTCCTGATCGCGGGCGGCCGCGAGGCGAACGCGCGCGCCGTCGCAATAACGGGGCAGGCCTGCCGGCAGGGAGTAGGGCGATGACGACGGTTCGCGCTGACAGAGCCCGACATGTTCCGGTGCTGTTGCGCGAGGCGATCGAGGCTCTGCAACCGCAAAACGGCGGGGTCTTTCTTGACGCGACCTACGGCGCAGGCGGATATAGCCGCGCTTTGCTCGATTATCCCGACACGCGGGTTCTGGCGCTCGATCGCGACCCGACAGCCATGCGGAACGGCGCCGCGCTCGTTGAGGCTGCGGGCGGTCGGCTAAAGCTCGTCGAGGCGCGGTTTTCTCAACTCGCGCAGATTGCCGAAGCGCAAGACTTTGCGCCGCTCGATGGCGTGGTGTTTGATATTGGCGTATCGTCGATGCAGTTCGACGAAGCGGCGCGGGGTTTCTCTTTTCGCGGCGACGGTCCGCTCGACATGCGGATGGAGGGACGCGGACAAAGCGCCGCCGATATCATTAACGCCGCCGATGAAGAGACTCTGGCCGATATCCTTTATTTTTACGGCGAAGAGCGCGCCGCGCGCCGGATCGCGCGCGCTATCGTTCATGATCGCGCTTTCGCGCCGTTCACCACCACGAAAGCGCTTGCCGGACTGATCGAGCGCGTCGCCCCGGCGCGACCCTCCGATATTCATCCCGCAACCAAAAGTTTTCAGGCGTTGCGGATCGCCGTCAACGATGAATTGGGCGAGTTGCTGTTGGGTCTGGTCGGCGCAGAGCGGGCGCTCCGCGCCGGCGGCCGCCTTGCCGTCGTGACCTTCCACTCGCTGGAGGATCGTATCGTCAAACAGTTCCTCGTCGAACGGGCGGGCCGTGGAGAAACTGGCTCGCGACGGTTGCCGGGAGAGCCGGCGGCGGCGGCGCCAAGCTTTATCTGCAGGGGACGTCAGCCCGTCACGCCATCAAGGGCTGAGATCGAGGCCAATCCGCGCGCGCGCTCGGCCAAGTTGCGTTTTGCGACACGCACGGCGGCGGCGGCGCAACCGCTGTCCGACCGCCTGGGACGTCTCGCGCGCCTGCCGGAAAAGAACAAAGGAAAACATTGATGTTGCGTTTGTTCAACATCCTCGCGGTTTTGCTGCTGATCGCTTCGGCCGTCTATGCCTATACGATCAAATATCAGACGGCCTATCGCTATGAGCAGATCGCGAAAACCAAAATCGAGATCAAGGCCGAGCGCGATGCGCTAGCGGTGCTGCGCGCCGAGTGGGCCTATATGACCCGTCCGGAACGCCTGCAACAACTCGCCGATAAATATCTGCCCGATCTCACGCCGCTGCAGGTTCCCCAGATCGTCGCCGTGACGGCGATTCCGGAACGCGCGTCGCATGGCGACGCTATCGCAGGCAAACTCGATGCTCTGGGCCTTGGCGCCGGAGAGCAAACTGCAATCGATGTCACCGGCTCCATTGCGAAAGCCGCGCAGAAAACCGGCGCGAAGCCGGAACATGTCCCATCGATAGCCTTCACTCAGAAACGCCAGAAACCATGACGCACGCGCCCAACGACTCCAAGATTGATCCTGTCGTCGCCCTCGCAGCGCCGGCGCGAAAACCTTCCGGTTGGCGCCGGGTAATGCGCGACATGTTCTCGACGCGCATCTCGAAAAGCCCGATGCGCATTCGCGTTGCGGCGCTGGGATTTCTGGCGCTCTATGGTCTGATCTGCGGCAAACTCGTCTATCTTGGTTTCCGCCCCGATCCCGGCACAGGCCAGCATGCAGCGGCGAAAGCCGTTTCGGCGTCGCGACCGGATATTCTCGATCGTAATGGCGAAGTGCTGGCCAGCGACGTCAAGGTCATGTCGGTGTTCGCCGAGCCGCGCAAGCTGATCGACAAGGACGAAGCGACCGAACTGCTTACCGCCGTTCTGCCCGATGTGAATGCGCAGGACTTACGCAACCGTCTGGCGACGAAAAAGGGCTTCGTGTGGGTAAAGCGCGAGGTGACGCCGCATCAGCGCGACGAGGTGTTTCATCTCGGCTTGCCGGGCGTGGGCTTGATTGCGGAAAACAAGCGCATCTATCCCAACGGACCGATTGGCGCGCATGTTCTCGGCTTCGCCAACATCGACAACGCCGGCATCGCCGGCATCGAAAAATATATCGATGGTCAGGGACTGGCCGATCTGCACACCATGGGTTTTGCGGCGACGCCGGAAGATTTAAAGCCAATCAACCTGTCGCTGGATATTCGCGCCACGCATGCGTTGCGCGACGAACTTTACAAGGGCGTCGAACACTTTAAAGCCAAGGCCGGCGCGGCGGCGATTATGGATGTGAACACCGGTGAGGTGATCGCGCTCGCCTCGCTGCCCGACTACGATCCCAACAAGCCGACCGATGCGCTCGATCCGGTGCACATCAATCGCATGAATGTCGGCGTCTATGAGATGGGCTCCACATTCAAGGCGCTCACCATCGCCATGGCGCTCGACTCTGGCAAAATCAATCTCAACTCCCGGCTTGATGCGCGCGGCGCGCTCTCCTTCGGCCGCTTCAAGATCCATGATTATCATGCGCAGAACCGCGCTTTGACGGTTCCCGAGGTTTTTACCTATTCGTCGAACATCGGCACGGCGCGTATGGCGATGGGCCAGGGCGTCGAAAAACACAAAGCATTTCTGCGCAAGATGGGGCAACTGTCCCGGATGCGGACGGAGTTGCCGGAAAGCGCCGAGCCGCTTTATCCAAAGAACTGGAGCGAGCTTAACACCATGACCATCGCCTTTGGCCATGGCCTGGCCGTTGCGCCGCTGCAGGCGATGATGGCGGTGGGCGCCCTGATGAATGGCGGTTACCTGATGGCGCCGACCTTCATCAAACGGAGCGAGGCGGAAGCGCGCCAGGGCGCCGAGCAGGTGATCAAGCCGGAAACCAGCGAGGCGATGCGCTATCTGATGCGACTAAACGCCGAAATCGGCACTGCCAAAAAGGTCGATATCGACGGCTATTTCGTCGGCGGCAAAACCGGCACGGCGGAGAAAGTCATCGGCGGGCGGTATAACAAAAATCGCTTGTTTACGACCTTCATGGCCGTGGCGCCCGCAGATCAGCCGAAATATCTTTTCCTGACGATTATGGACGAACCGCAGGGCCTGCCGGAGACGGGCGGCTACGCCACCGCCGCCTATAACTCCGGACATGTGACCGGGGAAATCATTCAGCGGGTGGGGCCCATTCTTGGTCTTGCGCCTCGTTTTGATCCGCCGCATCAGCCGTTCCCGCTGCTCGCGAAGCTGGGCTACGGTATGGCCAATTCCCCGGCGACCGGAGGTCATGGCCACTGATGCGCCTCGCGGACCTTCTTGCGACAACCGATCTCGATCCCGCGTTGGGGGCAATCGAGATCTCGGGCCTGTCCGCCGACAGCCGCGCCATTCATGCGGGCGATGTTTTTTTCGCCATTCCCGGTCATGCCGGCGATGGCCTGTCCTATGTCGATGATGCGAGGAGCCGCGGCGCGCGGGCGGTCGTCGCTTCGCGCCCGGCCAAGTGCGCTTTACCGCTCATTGTCGTCGATGACGTCCGCGCGGCGCTCGCCCGTGCAGCGGCGCGGTTCTACCCCCGGCAACCGCAAACCATCGTCGCCGTCACCGGCACAAGCGGCAAAACCTCGGTCGTCGCCTTTTTGCGTCAAATCTGGCGCGCCTGCGGTCATGCCGCCGGCTCGCTCGGAACGGTTGGCGTCGTCGATCCCTCTGGCGCGCATTACGGAGCCCTGACGACGCCAGGACCTGTCGATCTGCACAAAACACTCGACGACCTCGCCACGCGCGGCGTCACCCATCTGGCTATGGAGGCGTCATCGCTGGGCATCGATCAGCGACGTCTCGACGGCGTGCGTCTTGTCGCCGCCGGCTTCACCAATTTTTCGCGCGATCATCTCGATCATCATCGCGACATGGCGGAATATTTCGCCGCGAAAATGCGGCTCTTCGACACCTTGCTGTCCGCTGATTGCACATCAGTGATCGACGCCGACAGCGATGTCGCCGCGCGTGTGATCGATATCTGCCAATCGCGCGGACTGAAAGTGATCGACGTCGGCGCCAGAGGCGCCGCGATCGCGTTGCGCCATGTCGCGCCCGCCGCCGACTCGACCGCCATGACCGTGCATCACGCCGGGATGGATTATGATATCATTCTGCCGCTTGCCGGCGCGTTTCAGGTATCGAATGCCCTGGTCGCCGCCGGTCTCGCTATCGCCTGCGGCGACGAACCGGCGCGAGTCTTCAAGTCTTTGGCGCAGCTGGAAGGCGCGCCGGGACGTCTTGAGCGCGTCGGCGCTTGCAACGGCGCGCCGATCTTCGTCGATTACGCACATAAGCCCGATGCGCTGGAGAAGGTTCTGGCCACGTTGCGGCCGCTCACGCGCGGTCGGCTGATCGTGGTGTTTGGATGCGGCGGCGACCGCGATCGCGGCAAGCGGCCGTTGATGGGCGAAATCGCAGCGCGCGGCGCCGATATCGTTATCGTCACCGACGACAATCCGCGAAGCGAAACGCCGGCGGCGATTCGCAACGCCATTATCGAAGGCGTCAGAAGCGCCGGCCGGGCCGACCTTCGCGAGATCGGCGACCGCCGCGCCGCTATTGCCGCCGCCGTCGCCGAACTGCGCCCCGGCGACGCGCTGATCGTTGCCGGGAAAGGTCATGAAACCGGCCAGATTGTCGGCGATCAGGTTTTGCCCTTTTCGGACCACGAAGCCATTGCGCACGCCCTGCAGGAGATAAGTTTATGAGCCGGGAACCCTTGTGGTCTGGGCTGGCGCTGGTCGGCGCCCTTCGCGCCCGTGTGAGCGGCGGATTGCCGCGAGAGGCCAATGGCGTCTCGATCGATACGCGCACGCTGAAAAAAGGCGATCTCTTTTTCGCTATTCGAGGCGACGCCCGCGACGGTCACGAATTCGTGCGCGCGGCGCTGGAAAAAGGCGCCGCCGCCGCCGTGATCGATGAAGCGCACGCCGCCGAATTTTATGGCTATGGCCCCTTGTTCGTCGTGCGCGACGTTCAGCAATCGCTCGAGTGGCTGGGTCAGCGCGCCCGTGCGCGCAGCCGCGCCTATATCGCGGCGATCACAGGGTCAGTCGGCAAGACTTCGACCAAGGAAATGACCCTTCTGATGCTCTCGCATTTCGGCGAGACGCACGCGTCGGTCGCTTCCTATAATAATCATTGGGGCGTGCCGTTGACGCTCGCGCGCATGCCGGAGTCCGCCGCCTATGGCGTTTTCGAAATCGGCATGAACCACGCCGGCGAAATCGCCGCGTTGGTCCCGCAGGTGAAGCCCCATGTCGCCGTTGTGACGCGCGTCGCCGCCGTGCATCTTGAAAACTTCGAGTCTGTCGAAGCGATCGCCGAAGCCAAGGCGGAAATCTTTTCCGGCCTCGAGCCGGGCGGCGTCGCCATAGTCAACGCCGACGACGCGCACGCCGATCGGCTGGTTGCGGTCGCCACGCCCGGCGCTGGACATATTTTGACCTTCGGAGAAAAAGGCGCCGATGCGCGGTTGCTTTCTTACCGCGCCATCGGAGAAGCCGGCGCCGTCGAAGCGGAAATTTTTGGCAAGCGCATCGAATATGTGATCGGGGCGCCGGGCAAGCATATCGCGCTCAATTCGCTCGCCAGCCTGCTGGTCGCCGCCACATTTGGAATAGACGTCGAGCAGGCGGCGGCGACGCTGGCGACTTTCTCGCCGCCCTCGGGGCGCGGGCAGCGTGAAGTGATCGAGACTCCGCAGGGAAGATTCACTCTGATCGACGAGAGCTACAACGCTAACCCAACGTCCCTCCGTGCGGCCCTCGAACAATTGGGGGCCGTCGAGCCCGGTCCTGGCGGACGTCGCATCGTCGTGCTCGGCGATATGCTCGAACTGGGGCCGGAGAGCGCGGAATTGCATGCGGGCGTGGCGCCGGATCTGGTCGCCGCCCGCATCGATTTGGTCTTCACCGCCGGAACCTTAATGTCGCGTTTGTTTTACGCCGCGCCGGAAACGATGCGCGGAGCGCACCGCCGCAGCGCGCTCGAACTGGAGGAAGTCGTTCTGGCGGCGATCCATCCGGGCGATGTGGTGATGGTGAAAGGCTCCAACGGCTCGCGGATGACGCGGATCGTCGCCGCCCTGAAACAGAAATACGCGCCGGCGACGGCGAATTGAGGAAACCGGCATGCTGACGCTACTTGCGGACTTCGCCTATCTATTCAGTCCGCTGAACATCTTCCGCTACATCACCTTCCGCGCAGCGATGGCGGCGGCGACGGCGCTCTTCTTCGTGTTTTTCTTCGGTCCGGGAATTATCGACTCCCTGCGTCTGAAGCAGGGCAAGGGGCAGCCCATTCGCGAAGACGGACCCGCCTCGCATCTCATCACCAAAAAAGGCACGCCGACGATGGGCGGCCTGATGATCCTGTCGGGTCTTTTCGCAGCGACTCTTCTCTGGGCGAATTTGCGAAACTATTACGTTTGGATTGTGCTCTTCGTCACCGCCGCTTTCGGTTCCATCGGTTTCTACGACGACTATCTCAAAGTGACGAAACAGTCTCATGCCGGGTTCTCCGGCAAGGCGCGGCTGGTTCTGGAATTCGCCATCGCCGGCGTCGCCTGTTATTTCCTGACGCAGGCAGGCGGTGAGAACATGTCGAAAATCGCCCTGCCGATGATCAAAGGATATGTCGGTTCTCTGGGTCCATGGTTTCTGCTGTTTGGGGCCTTTGTCATCGTCGCGGTCGGTAATTGCGTGAATCTGACGGATGGTCTCGATGGTCTGGCCATCGTGCCTTCGATGATTGCGGTCGGGGCCTTCGCTTTGTTCGCCTATCTCGTCGGCAATTCGATTTTCTCCAATTACCTCGGCATCAATTATGTCGCGGGCGTCGGCGAGTTGACGATTCTTTGCGCCGCTTTCATCGGCGCAGGGCTGGGTTTCCTGTGGTTCAATGCGCCGCCGGCGCAGATTTTCATGGGCGATACGGGCTCGCTGGCGATCGGCGGCCTGCTCGGCGCCGTCGCCGTGGCGGTCAAGCAGGAGTTCGTGCTTGTCATTGTGGGCGGTCTTTTCGTCGTCGAGGGCGCATCGGTGATCATTCAGGTGATTTATTTCAAGCTCACCGGCAAACGCATCTTTCTCATGGCGCCCATCCATCATCATTTCGAGCAGAAGGGTTGGAAGGAGCCGCAGATCGTCATCCGTTTCTGGATCATCGCCTTCGTTCTCGCCCTCACAGGCCTCTCGACCCTGAAGTTGAGGTAGGACGATGATCCCTGTTTCGACGTTCAATGGAAAGACGGTCGCCCTGTTTGGCCTCGGCGGATCCGGGCTCTCGACCGCCCGCGCGCTGATCGCCGGCGGGGCCCATGTGCGCGCGTGGGACGATGGCGAAGCCGGTCGGCTCAAGGCCGTTGCGCAAGGCGTGCCGCTTGAGGATCTCTCACGCAGCGACTGGTCGCAATTCGACGCGTTCGTCCTCTCGCCCGGCGTGCCGCTCACGCATCCCGAACCGCACTGGACGGCGCAACGCGCACGGGCGGCCGGCGTCGAAATCATCGGCGACATCGAACTTTTTTGTCGCGAGCGCGCCGCAAGCGCCCCTGGCGCGCCGTTCGTCGCCATTACCGGCACCAACGGCAAATCGACGACAACCGCCCTGATCGCGCATATTTTGCGCGAAGCCGGCCGTGAGGTGCAGCTTGGCGGCAACATCGGCGTGCCGATCCTCGATCTGGATCCTCCATCCGATGCGCGCATTCACGTCATCGAATGTTCGTCCTTCCAGATCGATCTGGCTCCGTCTCTGAATCCAACAATCGGCGTCCTGATCAATCTCACGCCGGATCATCTTGACCGGCACGGCACGATGGCGAATTACGCCGCCGTCAAGGAGCGTTTGGTCGCCGGGGCCGAAGTCGCGCTGATCGGGGTCGACGATTCCTTCACACATGCGATCGGTGCGCGCCTCGCCGAGCGTTTCGCCGCCAACGCAACGCAGGAGCGGCGCGTCATGCCCGTTTCCGCGCTCCGTGCGCTCGACTGGGGTTTTTACGTCGACAAGGGCGCGGTCTATTTTCGCGAAGAAGGACATGCGCCGGAAGAGGCCGAGCTCATCGCCTTTTTGGCCGGCGCTCGCGCGTTGCGCGGCGCGCATAATGCGCAAAACGCCGCCTTTGCCTGTGCGGCGGCGTGGGAATGCGGCCTGGAGGATGAAGAGATCGCGCGGGGACTGAAAAGCTTCCCGGGTCTCCCCCATCGCATGGAGGAGGTCGGTCGCATCGATAGGGCGGTGTTCGTCAATGACTCCAAAGCGACGAACGCCGATGCGGCGGAAAAGGCGCTGGCCAGTTTTACGGATATTTACTGGATCATAGGCGGCAAGCCGAAAGAGGGCGGCGTCGAGACGTTGCGCGATTATTTTCCGCGCATTCGCAAGGCTTATTTGATCGGGGCCGCCAGCGACGAATTTGCGCGCACGCTGGAAGGCGCCTTGCCCTATCAGAGGTGCGAAACGCTCGATGTGGCGACCGCCCGCGCCGCTTGCGATGCGCTGGAGGGCGATGCGGCGGCGCCGGTCGTGCTGCTGTCGCCGGCTTGCGCCTCCTACGATCAGTTCGTCAATTTCGAGGCGCGCGGCGACGCCTTTCGCAGCCTCGTGCAGGGATTGCCCGCCGTTTTAGCGGCGCGGGGAGGGGGAAGGACATGATTTCGCGCGCGGAACGAACGGCTTTTTCCGATTGGCTCTGGACGATCGATCGCTGGCTGCTGTCGGCGATCTTTTTGCTCATCGTCTGCGGACTGGTGTTTTCGATGGCCGGCAGTCCGCCAGTGGCCGAGCGTCTGCATCTGGCGACGTTCCATTTCGTCAATCGTCAGGTCGCCTATCTTCTGCCGGCGCTGGCGGTGATGATCGGCGCCTCTTTCCTCTCGCCGCGGCATGTGCGACGCGTCGCCTTGATCGTGTTCGTTGTGTCGCTTGCGCTTGTCGTCGCGACGCTGTTCTTCGGTCAGGAAGTCAAAGGCGCGCGGCGCTGGCTGTTTGGCGTTCAGCCTTCGGAATTCCTCAAGCCGTCTTTCATCGTCGTCGTCGCCTGGGCGTTTTCGGAAGGCGCGCGTCGCAAGGACGTGCCGGGCAATCTCCTCGCGCTTATGCTCTTTCCGCTGACGATCGCCCCGCTCGTTCTGCAGCCCGATTTCGGTCAAACCATGCTCATCAGTCTGGTCTGGGGTGGGCTCTTCTTCATGGCGGGGCTACACTTTTTATGGGTCGTGGGCCTGGGCGGGCTAGCGTTTGTCGGCGCCCTGCTTGCCTATAAATTCGTGCCGCATGTTCATGCGCGCATCGAGACCTTTCTCCAGCCGCCGCCATCTGTTGCTGGAGTGCCGGGCGATTTTCAATCCGAGACGGCGCTTGAGAGTTTCATCGCCGGCTCATGGTTGGGCAAGGGTCCGGGCGAGGGCACGGTGAAGCGCATTCTTCCGGACTCGCACACCGATTTTATTTTCGCGGTGATCGGCGAGGAGTTCGGCGTCATCGTCTGCATCGCGCTCGCCTGCGTCTTCGCTTTCATCGTGCTGCGTGGCCTGTTTTCCGCAGCGCGTAACGAAGATCCTTTCTGCCGGTTCGCGACGGCCGGCCTTGTTATGCTGTTTGGTCTGCAAAGTTTAATCAATATGGCTGTGAACGTGCATCTCATGCCGGCGAAGGGCATGACCCTGCCCTTCGTTTCTTATGGCGGCTCGTCACTGATTTCTCTATCGCTGGGTATGGGTTTCCTGCTGGCGGTGACGCGCCGGCGTCCGCGCACGCGCGTTTTGACCGAGGTCGCCGCCGCGACATTGGCGCAACCGGCGGCGGCCTGACATGAGCGACAAAGCGATCTTCCTCGCCGCCGGCGGCACCGGCGGCCATCTCTTTCCGGCCGAGTCGCTGGCGCATGCGCTTGCAGCGCGCGGCGCGCTCGTCGAACTCGTCACGGACGATCGCGCTTTGCGCTATGGCGCGACTTTCCCGGCCCGAGCCATGCACGTCCTGCCGTCGGCGACGCCGCGCGGCGGCAACCTGATTGCGCGCGCCGTCGCGGTCGCTCAACTGGCGAGAGGAACGGCGCAAGCAGTGTCTCTGCTCCGCAAGGCGCAACCGCGCGCGGTGATCGGCTTTGGCGGTTACCCGACCGTGCCGCCGCTGCTGGCGGCTAATTTCCTGCGCATTCCGACTGTGCTGCATGAGTCGAACGGCGTCATGGGCAAGGCCAATCGCTTTCTCGCCGGGCGCGTCGATAAAATCGCCGCCGGCTTGCCCAATCTGCGGGTGCCGTCGGCGTTGCAGCCCAAAGTCGTCCTCACCGGCAATCCGATTCGGCCGAGCGTTCTCATCGCGGCGCAGCAGCCCTATCCCGCTTTCGACGGCGGGGTTTTACGGTTACTTGTCACGGGCGGCTCGCAGGGCGCGCGCGTGATGTCGGATGTTGTGCCGGATGCCATTACCGCCTTGCCAGCCGAGTTGCGCGCGCGACTCCGACTCATCCAGCAAGCGCGCGCCGAGGATATCGCGCGCGTGCAGGCGGCCTACGCACATTGTGGCGTTGAGGCGGAGGTTGCGCCATTTTTTGCTGATCTGCCCGCACGCATCGCTGCGGCGCATGTCGTGATTGCGCGCGCTGGCGCTTCGACAGTGTCAGAGCTGGCGGCGATCGGACGGCCGGCGCTAGTGGTTCCCTTGCCGCACGCGCTCGATCAGGATCAGGCCTCGAATGCGGCCTTTCTCTCCGAAGCCGGGGCCGCGGAAACCGTCCGGCAAAGCGATTTTACCCCGGCTTTTCTGGCCGGACGTCTTGCCGAATGGCTCGCGGCGCCGCAAGAACTGGCGCGTCGCGCGCTGGCGGCGAAAGGCGCTAGCGTCGTCGACGCCGCCGAGCGACTGGCGGATGTCGTCCTTGGTGTCGCAACGGAACGCGATCTGGAACGGAGACAGGTATGAAACTGCCGCGCGATCTCGGCCCACTTCACTTTGTCGGCATCGGCGGCATCGGCATGTCGGGCATCGCGGAGGTGTTGCTTAATCTTGGCTATAAGGTGCAGGGCTCCGACGCCTCCGAAAACGCCAATGTGAAAAGACTTTCCGAAAAAGGGGCGAGCGTTCACATTGGTCACGACGCAAAGAACCTCGGCGACGCCGCAGTCGTCGTCGTCTCCACGGCGATCAAACGCGATAATCCTGAATTGATCGCCGCGCGCGAAAAGCGCCTGCCGGTGGTGCGTCGCGCCGAAATGCTCGCCGAACTGATGCGGCTCAAGCAGTGCGTCGCCATCGCCGGGACCCATGGCAAAACCACGACGACCTCGCTCGTCGCAACGCTGCTCGACGCCGGCGGTTTTGATCCAACCGTCATCAATGGCGGCATCATCAACGCCTATGGCACAAACGCGAGACTGGGCGCCGGCGACTGGATGGTTGTCGAGGCCGATGAGAGCGACGGCACATTCCTGAAATTGCCCGCCGATGTCGCCATTGTGACCAACATCGATCCAGAACATCTCGATCATTTTCACACCTTCGACGCGATCAAGGACGCCTTTCGTAACTTCGTCGAGAACCTGCCCTTTTACGGTTTTGCGGTGATGTGTCTCGATCATCCCACCGTTCAGGAAGTGGTGGGCAAGATCGAGGATCGTCGCGTCATCACCTATGGCGAAAACCCGCAGGCTGACGTGCGACTTCTCGATGTCAATCTTGAGGGCGGCGTCAGCAGGTTCAATGTGCTGTTGCGCGATCGCAAGACGGCGCGGGCGACCTATCTGGAAAATCTCGTGCTGCCGATGCCTGGCCATCACAATGCGTTGAATGCAACTGCCGCAATCGCCGTCGCCTACGAACTGGGCATGTCGCCGGATCAGATCCGGCGCGCGCTCGCCGGCTTCGGCGGCGTCAAGCGACGGTTCACCCGCACCGGCGAATGGAACGGCGTCCAGGTGTTCGACGACTATGGCCATCATCCGGTGGAGATCGCCGCCGTACTGCGGGCGGCGCGCGCCTCGACCAAAGGCAAAGTAGTCGCGGTCATGCAACCGCATCGCTACACGCGCCTGCAATCGCTGTTCGATCCTTTCGCCACCTGCTTCAACGACGCCGACGTCGTCATCGTCGCCGATGTCTATGCAGCGGGGGAACAGCCGATCGAGGGCGTCAACCGCGACGCGCTGGTCAACGCCATCCGCGCGCATGGACACCGTCGCGCGGTCGGTCTGCCGTCGCCGGAAGTTCTGCCGGCGATGGTGCGCGAGATCGTCGCGCCCGGTGATTATGTCGTTTGTCTCGGCGCCGGCAATATCACCCAATGGGCCTATGCGTTGCCGGAGCAACTTGCGGCAGGCGGCGCGCAATGAGCTTTCCCGATCTATCGGGGGAGATCGCGCGTCTGGCGCCGGGGTTACGCGGAAGCGTCGGCGTCAATGAGCCGCTCGCGCCCTACACATGGTTTCGGGTGGGCGGACCGGCGCAAATTCTGTTCATGCCGGCGGACGAGGCCGATCTCGCCTACTTTCTATCGCGTCTGCCACGTGAGATCCCGGTCACAACGATCGGCCTGGGCTCCAATCTGATCGTGCGCGACGGCGGCGTCGCCGGAGTCGTGATTCGATTGTCGGCGAGAGGCTTTGGCGACATTGCGATTGCGGACGGCTGTCGGGTGCGTGTTGGCGCCGCCGTGCCGGATGTGAAAGCGGCGCGCGCTGCGGCGGAGGCGGGGATCGACGGGCTCGCCTTCTTTCGCGGCATTCCCGGCGCCATTGGCGGCGCCTTGCGCATGAACGCCGGCGCTCATGGCGGCGAAACCAAAGATACGCTGATCGAGGCGCGCGGCGTTGACCGCGATGGCGCTATCCGCGTTTTTTCCAACGTCGATATGGGCTACAGTTATCGGCATAGCCTGGCGCCTGAGTCGGTGATCTTCACTCAGGCGTTGTTTCAGGGTCGCCCCGGCGACCCGGCCGCCATTCTGGCCGAGATGGGTCGCATTACCGCCGCGCGGGAGGCATCGCAGCCAATTCGCGAGAAGACTGGCGGCTCCACTTTCAAAAATCCCGAAGGCGCCAAAGCTTGGCAATTGATCGACGCAGCCGGCTGTCGCGGACTGGTTGTCGGCGACGCTCAGGTCAGCGAGATGCATTGCAATTTTCTGATCAATCGTGGCGCCGCCTCCGCCGCTGATATCGAAAATCTGGGCGAAACCGTTCGTCGCCGCGTGCGCGAGGCGAGCGGCGTCGATCTGCATTGGGAGATCCGGCGCATTGGCGTCGTCTGAGTCCGGCGAGAGATTCCCTGGGGCGACAAAAGGCGCTAGCCTGATCGGGCGCGAGAGATTCGCCAAGGTTCCCAGCGAAGAATCCGCGCCGCGTGCCCCCGCTTAATCGTCTGCGATTTGCGTTCTCCCGCGTCCTGTCAGGCGAGCCTCGCGACAGTCGCGCGCGGGACAGCCGAATGTCGTTCCATAACCAACGAGACTTCGATGACCCTACATGTCGCCGTGCTGATGGGCGGACTTTCCGCCGAACGCGAGATTTCGCTGCGCTCCGGCGCCGCCTGCGCTGCGGCGCTGGAGGCGGAGGGCTATCGTGTTTCACGCGTTGATGTCGGTCACGATGTCGCGATTCGTCTGGCCGAACTGAAGCCGGATGTCGCCTTCAACGCGCTGCATGGCAAATTCGGCGAAGATGGCTGCATGCAGGGGGTGCTTGAGATGCTGCGCATTCCCTACACGCATTCCGGGGTTCTTGCCTCCTCCGTCGCCATGAAGAAGGATGTCGCGAAGATAGTAATGGCCGCCGCCGGCGTGCCGGTGCCAAAGGGCCGCGTCGTCGATCGGCGCGAGGCGGCGAATGCTCATGTGATGGCGCCGCCCTACGTGCTGAAGCCGGTCTCGGAAGGCTCGTCATTTGGCGTGTTCATTGTCATGGAAAATGACGCCGCGCCACCTGCCGAACTCTCCAGCACAAGCTGGACTCATGGCGATCTGATGCTGGCGGAGCAGTTCGTCGCCGGACGCGAATTGACCTGCGCAGTAATGGGCGATCGTCCGCTCGACGTCATTGAAATCCTCGCCGCTGACGGCGGTTGGTACGATTACAACGCAAAATATTCAAAAGGCGGCTCGAAACACGTTCTGCCGGCCGATCTTAAACCGAATATTTACCAAGATATTCAACAGTTGGCGCTTGAGGCTCATCGAGCTCTCGGCTGTCGCGGCGTAAGCCGGGCCGACTTCCGATACGACGATCGCCCCGGAGGTACGGGCGAGCTCGTCGTATTGGAGGTGAACACCCAGCCGGGAATGACAGAGACCTCGCTCGTGCCAGAAATGGCGGCTCATGCAGGTTATTCGTTCGGCGAGTTGGTGACATGGATGGTGCAAGACGCATCCTGCGATCGGTAAAGGAGCTGGCGGCGGCGACCTCTTCTGGGGACTCCGCTGCGGCGGTTGCATCGACTCCGCCGTTTGGGTCCGCGCCGTCGGCGGCGGTAAAACCAACGCGTCTTGCGCGTCGTCGTTTCGCGCCCTCACGCTTCGCTTGCTGTGCGCGACCAGGCGTCGGCATGGCCGCCGTCAGTGCAATGTTCGCGATCATTGGCGTCGCCGGCGCGCTGCAAAACGGCGCCTATGACGATTTTGTCGCCCGCCAGGGCCAGCCCTGGGACATCGCCGCACGGGCGCTCGGCTTCGATATTGCGGCCGTATCGATCTCCGGTCGGGAGCGTCTAGGCGAAAAAGACGTGCTCGCCGCCGCCGGCGTCGGCCCAGGTCATACGCTGCCCTTTCTTTCCGCAAGCGATGTGCGCGATCGACTGTTGACGACGCCGATCATCAAATCCGCGCGCGTGATGAAACTCTACCCCAACAGACTCGTGATCGAGATCGAAGAGCGTCACCCGGCCGGACTTTGGCAACGCGAGGGCAATGTGTCGGTTGTTTCTGAAGACGGCGTTCCGCTAACAGACTTGCGCGACAAAAGCTTTCTGGGATTGCCCTTTGTCGTTGGCGACGGGGCGCAGAAGCGGCTTCCAGAATATATCGGGCTAATGAAGTCGGCGGGAGATGTGAGCAAGCGCGTCAAGGCGGGCGTTCTTGTGGCGGGTCGCCGATGGGACCTCGAAATGACCAACGGCGTGACGGTCCGTTTGCCGGAAGAGAATCCCGGCGCCGCAATCGATGCGCTGGTGCGGTTGCAGAAAGAGGCGCGCGTTCTCGACCGCGACATCATGTCGATCGACCTGCGCGCGCGCGATCGCGTTGCGTTTCGTTTGACGGAGGAAGGCGTCGCCGCGCGTGACGCCTCGACGCATAAGCCTCGCAGGAGTGGTGGATAATCATGTCGACGCCCGTCGCCCCGCCCCGTCTGAAGCCGCTGTCGCCCCGCCGCTCGGCGACCTTTGCGGCTTTGGATGTTGGAACCTCCAAGATCGCTTGCCTCATCGCCCGCTTGACGCCGGCGCGCGAAGTTGCGCCCGGCGATTGGCGCACGCATCGGATGCGTGTGCTTGGCGTGGGTCATCAGCGCGCTCTCGGCGTCAAGAATGGTCTTGTCGTCGATATGGATGAGGCCGAGCGCGCAATCCGGCAAACGGTGGATGCTGCCGAAAGCATGTATGGCGCGCAAATCGATCATGTCATCGTCACCGCATCCGGCGGCCGTCTGGCGTCCGAGCATTTCGCCGCGCGCACTCTTATCGGCGGTCGCGAAGTCGCCGAGACCGATATCCATCGCGTTCTGGAGACTTCCGCCGCTTATCACTTACGGCGGGGGCGCAGCGCCCTGCACTCTCTGCCGACGGGGTTCACCCTTGACGGCGTGACCGGCATCCATGAACCCAGGGATATGATTGGCGAGGAACTGGGCGTCGACCTGCATGTCGCGACCGCCGATCAGGCGGCGATTCGCAATCTCATGCTTGCGGCCGAGCGCGCGCATTTAACCGTCGAGGGCCTCGCCGCCGCCCCCTATGTGTCGGGTCTTTCGGTGATCGAGCCTGACGAGGCGGAGATGGGCGTGATCCTTATCGATATGGGCGCAGGCTCGTCATCCGTTGCGATTTTCGAACGCGGAGACATGGTCCACCTCGACGCCGTGGCGCTTGGCGGCGCGCATATCACCATGGATATCGCGCGCGGACTGGACGCGCGGCTCGCGGACGCCGAACGCCTCAAAACATTTCATGGTTCGGCGATTTCCTCGGCCTCGGACGAACGCGAGACCATCGCGTTCGAACATGTCGGCGAGCGCGGAGCCGTCAAGGCCCATGCGTCGAAAGCTCAGCTCGTACGTATTATTCGTCCCCGTGTCGAAGAGACGCTCGAATTTCTGCGCGACCGACTGACCCGGGCCGGTTATCCCGCCGGTCCCGGCCGTCGCATCGTACTTACCGGCGGCGCCAGTCAGGTGAACGGCATGTGCGAAGCCGCCCGCCGCATTCTGGGCGGACAGGCGCGCGTCGGTCGTCCAATCGGCGTCGAGGGTCTGCCGGAGCCGGCCTTCACGCCCGCCTTCGCCGCCGTCGCCGGCCTGCTGGTCTATCCGCAGGTCGCGGCCCGTGAATATTTCGAACCGGATCGACACCGTCGGATCTCGACGGGAACCGAAGGCTATGTGTCGCGCGTCGGCAGATGGTTGAGGGAGAGCTTTTAGGAGTTCAGTCGACGGATTTTCATCAACGGTGGCGTTGCAGATCGATAACGCCGCAAACCAACGACCGAGGACGACGCGTTCGGCGACGGGCGTCCAAGGAGATCAGACAACCGGCGCCGACGACAAGAAAGAGTGAGAGGCCTGGACATGACGATTAATCTCAAAGCGCCCGAACTGCGGGAACTCAAGCCCCGGATTATCGTGTGCGGCGTCGGCGGCGGCGGCTGCAACGCCGTCAACAACATGATCGCCTCGGGCCTGTCCGGCGTCGATTTTCTTGTCGCCAACACTGACGCGCAGGCGCTGATGTCGTCGCGCGCAGAGCGCGTGTTGCAGATGGGTTTGCAAGTCACCGAAGGTCTTGGCGCGGGCGCGCAGCCGGAGATCGGTCGCGCGGCGGCCGAAGAGGCGCGCGAGGAGATTCGCGAGCAGTTACTCGGCGCGCATATGTGCTTTGTCACTGCCGGCATGGGCGGCGGCACAGGCACCGGCGCGGCGCCGGTGATCGCGCAGATCGCGCGGGAAATGGGCATTCTGACCGTCGGCGTCGTCACCAAGCCGTTTCACTTCGAAGGCCAGCGCCGTATGCGCATCGCCGAGGCGGGCATTAGCGAACTTCAGACCAGCGTCGATACGCTGATCGTGATCCCCAACCAGAATCTTTTCCGGATCGCCACCGAGCGCACGACTTTCGCCGACGCGTTTGCGATGGCCGATCAAGTTCTGTACTCAGGCGTCGCCTCCGTCACCGATCTGATGGTGAAGGAAGGTCTGATCAATCTCGATTTCGCCGATGTGCGCTCGATCATGCGCGGCATGGGCAAGGCGATGATGGGCACGGGCGAGGCGAGCGGCGAGCGGCGCGCGAGCCTGGCGGCGGAAGCCGCCATCGCCAATCCGCTGCTCGATGAAGTGTCGATGCGCGGCGCACGCGGATTGCTGATCTCGATCACCGGCGGCGACGATCTGACCCTGTATGAGGTGGATGAAGCGGCAAGCCGTATTCGTCAGGAAGTCGACGAGGACGCCAATATCATTCTCGGCGCGACTTTCGACTCGGCGCTCGAAGGCGTTGTCCGCGTGTCGGTGGTGGCCACCGGCATCGATCCGGCGACGATCACCGTCGATGACCCGACCAGCCTCGCCCGGATGACCGAAGCGACAGAGCGCATGCGCGCTCAGTTGATGCAGCAGGCGCGTCCGCAGCCGGCGGCTCATGTCGCCGTGGCCGAGATCCCGGCGTATGTCGCGGCCGCCCCCGTCTATGCGCCGCCGTCCGCGCCGGTCTATCAGCCCGAACCGCCCGAGCCGGTCTTCCAGCATCAAGAGCCGCAAGCCGCGCCGATGGCTTCGGCGCCAGTCTCCTACCCCGCGGCCTCTGCCGGGGTTTACTATGAACCGGTAGCGCCCCGCCCGACCTACGGCGAGCCTATGATGGAGGCGCCGATGCAGCGCATGGAGCCGGAGCCGGCGGCGTATTTGCCGCCGTTGCCCGAGACGCCGCGCCCGCGCATGCCCGCCGTTGAGGATTTCCCGGCGCCGGTTCAGGAGCAAATCCGCCAGGCGCGCGGCGAGCCGGCGCGCGGCGAGACTGCGTCGGTCGACGCCCGTCGCAAATCCATCTTCGAGCGTTTGGCTTCTTTCGGCGCCAGTCGCCAGGAAGAGGCGATGCAGGCCGCTCCGGCGCCCGCGCGTCCGATGACCCCGCCGCCCCCGCCGTCCCCCGCCGATTACGCCCGTCGTCCGGCCGCCCCGGTTGGGCTCGATGCGCACGGTCGTCGCGCGCCGCAACAACGTGCGGTCGATGAGGATCATCTCGAAATCCCTGCGTTTTTGCGTCGCCAGTCCAGCAACGGTTAGGCGCCCGCCAAAATTCCGACAAAGGCCCGCTTCAGGCGGGCCTTTGTTTTTGGGGTTCTTCGTCGCTCTATGACAAATTGTTGCAAAGCGTTTCTGGAGCATGGCCGGGCATTGGGTCTATGCTGGATATCGTTACTGGCCGCTTCAGGAGGACATTGCCATTTCTGTGCGTCGTCCCGTCCCGAGACAAACCACTCTGGCGGCCTCCGCAACGCTTTCTGGCGTCGGCGCGCATATGGGTCGTTCGGCGCGCGTGACTCTCGCGCCGGCCGGGGCGGACGCTGGCGTTGTTTTCAGTATCGACGGCGAGGATATTCCCGCCGGCTGGCGTTCGATCGACACAGCCCATTTGCGCATGCGCCTCGTCGGCCGAAAGGCGACGCTGTCGACGATTGAACATCTCATGGCGGCCTTTGCCGGCGCTGGCGTGGATAACGCCCTGGTCCTGGTCGAGGGTCAGGAAATTCCGGCCATGGACGGGTCGTCGCGCGCGTTTGTTGAGGCTATCGACGATGTCGGCATTGTCGAACTTGCCGCGCCGCGCCGCGCGCTGAGGGTTTGTGCGCCGGTGCGGGTCGAGGACGGGGCCGGTTGGGCCGAGTTGACGCCAGCCGACCGGGGATTGCATCTCGACGTTGAGATCGCATTTCCGGCGCCGATCGGCGCGCAACGTCTGAGCCGTCGGTTTTCCTCGGACATGTTCCGCAAGGAACTCGCGGCGGCGCGGACCTTCGGATTTCTGCAAGACGCCGAAAGATTATGGTCCCGGGGATTGGCGCTCGGCGCGTCGCTCGAGAACACGGTCGTCGTGGGCGCCGGCGTCGTTCTTAATCCGCACGGTCTGCGTTATCCGGACGAGTTCGTGCGTCACAAAATGCTGGATGTCATTGGCGACCTCGCTCTGGCCGGGGCGCCGATCATTGGCGACTTTCGCGCCTACCGCAGCGGCCATGGGCTAAACCTGAAATTATTGTCGGCGGCCTTCGCCGCCGGCGCCCTGAGGTTGGAGACCGCAGACTTTTCTTGGGCGGACAGAACTGACCGGCCCGGCATTTCGCCATAATCTCGCCAGAACGGCCGCATTTAGTTGTCGACTGTCTGACGGGTTCTGCGCCGCTGAGCCATAATGGCTTTTGTCCCGGATTTTAGAAGAATGCGGTACGGTCGCCGCCGCGCGAGGAAAATCTTCATGACGCTGGATTCGGGTTCGATCGGTCTCGGGAAAAGTCCGGCGCTTCGCCGGTCGCGGGCCTTGTCGGTCGCACTGGCGTTTGCGGCCATGCTCATCCTGTCGGCCCGGCCGGCGCGCGCCGATCTGATGGATTCCGTCATGAGCGGCTTCGGCATGTTCGGCGGCGAAAAATACAAAACCGAGATCGTGCCGGATATTCCGGCCGAGGATCTTTACAACCAGGGCCTCGCCAAACTGAAGGCCAAAGATTTCGAGAACGCCGCGAAAAAATTCGCCGAGGTCGAGAAAGCGTTTCCAAATTCGGAATGGGGCCGCAAAGGTCTGCTCATGGAGACCTTCGCCCAGTATCAGAAACCCTCCTATGACGACGCCGTGCAATCGGCGCAGCGATACATCAGCCTCTATCCAAATTCTCCCGATACGGCGTACGCCTACTATCTCGCCGGCATGTCGTTCTTCAATCAGGTGCCGGATACGATGCGCGATCAGACGCCGGCGGAAAAATCGGTCGAGATTTTCACGGCGCTAATCCAGAAATTCCCGAAATCGGAATATGTCAGCGACGCCCGCTACAAAATGCAGGTGGCGCGCGATCAGCTCGCGGCGAAGGAAATGCAGGTCGGCCGTTTCTATCTGACCCGTAAGAATTATCCGGCTGCGATCAATCGGTTTCACGACGTGCTGGGGAAATATCAGAACACGCGTCACACCGAGGAAGCGCTTTATCGCCTGACCGAAGCCTATCTGGCGATGGGCATTAACAATGAGGCGCAGACGGCGGCCGCTATCCTGGGCCATAATTTCCCGGACTCGCAATGGTATAAGGACGCTCACGCCCTCCTTCAGGCTGATGGGCTCGAGCCCCACGAGCATACCGATTCATGGTTGTCCAAGATCGGTAAATCCTTGCGCGCGATATAGCCTTCCGCATGCTCGAACGTATGTGGCGAGCCGCAGGTCAGTGCGGCTATGATCGCCGCTAACGAATCGCGTGCAGGTTGCGCCGGAGGGCGGCGCCCGCGCGATCACATGCAGGGCGATGCTGGTCCGACTCTCCATTCGCGACATTGTGCTCATCGACGCGCTCGATCTCGAGTTCGGCGCGGGGCTGACGACGCTGACCGGCGAGACCGGAGCCGGCAAGTCGATCCTGCTCGACGCGTTCATGCTGGCGTTGGGCGGTCGCGGCGACGCTGCGCTGGTGCGCGCCGGCTGTGAACAGGGGCAGGTCACGGCGGCGTTCGATCTGCCGGGCGATCATCCGGCGCATCTCGCGGCGCGCGAATACGGACTGGCCAGCGACGACGAACTGGTCCTGCGACGCGTTCAGGCGGCGGACGGGCGCACCCGCGCTTTCGTCAACGATCAGCAGGCGACAGCGCAGGCTCTGCGCGCCATCGGGGCGACTCTCGTCGAAATCCATTGCCAGCATGACGATCGCGCGCTGGTCGATCCGGCGGCGCATCGCGACCTTGTCGACGCGCATGGCGGGTTGTTCGCTCAACGCGATGAAGCGCGCGCCCTGTTCGCCGCCTGGCGAATGGCGATGCGGGCGCTGGCCGAAGAGGAGGCGCGCGTTGCGAAGGCGCGCGCCGACGCCGATTATCTGCGCCATGCGCATGAGGAGATGACCAAACTTGCGCCGCAACCCGGCGAGGAACCGGCGCTGGCGGAGCGTCGACAGTTCATGCAGCGCGCCGAGAAGGTCGCGAGCGATCTGCGCGATGCGCTGGAGGCTTTCTCCAGCGAGGCGGCGCCGGGGCCGCAAATCGCCCAGACGGCGCGTCGACTCGAACGCCGCCTCGCCCAGGCCCCGCAACTTCTGGAGCCGCCCGCCCGGGCGCTGGCCCAGGCGGTCGATGCGCTGGGGGTGGCGGAACAGGCGCTGGAGCAGGCGCTGGCTGCGACTGCTTTCGATCCGGCCGAGCTGGAGCGGGTCGAGGAGCGTCTCTTCGCGCTGCGCGGCGCTGCGCGCAAATATCAGACGACCGTCGAGGCTTTGCCGGCGCTGACCGAAAAATTCGCCGCAGAGATCACGGCGCTCGACGCCGCCGAGACCCGATTGTCGCAACTCGAACAAGCCGTGGCGGCCGCCAAAATGTCATACGAAACGGCGGCTCGCGCCTTGTCGGCCTTGCGGCGGGAGGCGTCGCGGAGGCTGGATGCGCTGGTCGACGCCGAACTCAAGCCGCTGCGGCTGGAGGGCGCGCATTTCGTGACGCAAGTGACAAGCGATCCCGATGCGCCCGGTCCCGAGGGAATCGACCACGTTGAATTCTGGGTCCAGACCAACCCGGGCTCGCGGCCGGGACCGCTGACGAAGGTCGCCTCCGGCGGCGAACTCGCGCGCTTCATGCTGGCGTTGAAAGTCGTGCTGGCGGATCGAGGATCGACGCCGACGCTTGTCTTTGACGAAATCGATACCGGCGTCGGCGGCGCCGTCGCGGATGCGATCGGTCAGCGGCTGGCGCGTCTGGCCGGTCGCGCCCAGGTGCTCGCCGTCACCCACGCGCCGCAAGTCGCTGCACGGGCGGGCCGTCATTTACGCATCAGCAAAAGCGCCCCGGTCAAAGCCGGCAAAGATAAAAGGGTTGCGACACGCGTCGCCATTCTCGCCGAAGCGGAGCGGCGGGAGGAAATCGCGCGGATGCTGTCGGGCGCGGCGATCACCGAGGAGGCGCGCGCGGCGGCGGCGCGCCTTCTGGAGGGCGCGGGCTAGCGCCTTCCAAAGCTTTGCGTCTCTTCCTAGATTAGCAAAATCCACCGCGCCCGGAGAGCCGGCGATGTCGAACACGATCACCGTCACCATTCCCCACCGGCTTGGCCTCGAGGGCGCAAAATCCCGCGCGCGAACGCGTCTCGAAAAAATGCAGCGCGACTATGTCGACAAGATCGCACATTCCGAGATTAATTGGTCGGGAGACGTCGCGCATATCCGCGTCGACGCGCTCGGCCAGACGGCGACGGCGCAGGTTTCCATTTACGCTGATCACGCCCGCGTCGACGTGCAATTGCCCTGGCTTCTCGCCGCTCTCTCGGGAAAAGTGCAGCAGATCATCCACCAAAACGCCAGCGAGGCGCTCAAAATCGAACACAGTTCGAAAAAGCTGTGATGCGGGAGCTTAATTTTTAATCCCGGAAGGAATTTTTTGCTTTTATCGCCCTTCAAAAGAAAAAACACTGCGATTATTTTGTTTTGTTATTGATATATTTATATTTTCACGATTTTGCGCTTCCCCAGGATCGGGCTGAAAATTACGGTTCGTTGGCTTGAGATAAAATTTATTTATAGTATATAGAATTTATAGTCTAATAAATCTGGACCCATATCTAATCCCATCTATGGATATTTACCTATCCAATCTGGATCCCCAAACTGAGCCCAACGTCATGAAAACTTCATCCGACGTCGTCAATGCAGACAGAGAATTCATCCAGCCCCAAGAATGGAGCGGAGCTATGAATGGAACAGCGGGAAAACTGGAGCTAGCGGGCTGCATCGCCCTGTTGCTGGCTGTTTACGCCTTGTTTCTGGCCTCGGTGACCGAACCCTATCGACCGGACATCGCCGCCTGGATCGATGGGGGCAAAACGCCGACGGCCGCTCGCCCCGACCAGATGCGTCTCGCCATCCGTAACTGATCCGGAATAATCGAGCTTCTGCGCAATCCCGGCCGTCTGGCCGGGATTTTGCGTTTTACGGTCGCGCGCCGCGCGCGCCTCCGTTAAAGAAGGGCCCGACGTATTCTCCGATTTGTTAGGGAGCCTTTCTTGACCGCAATCGATTTTTCCAAGGTGCTTGTCGCCCAGGGCGGCGGCCCGACCGCTGTCATCAATCAGTCGCTTGTGGGGGCTGTGCTGGAGTCGCGCAAATTCCGGCAGGTCGAGCGTGTTTATGGGGCTCTGCACGGCGTGCGCGGCATCGTCAATGAGGATTTTGTCGATCTCACGCAGGAGACGACCCATAATCTCGAATTGGTCGCCTGCACGCCGTCCTCGGCGCTCGGCTCAACCCGCGACAAGCCTGATCTTAAATATTGTCAGGACATTTTCCGCGTGCTGCGCGCCCATGGCGTCGGATGCTTTTTTTATGTCGGCGGCAATGATTCTTCCGATACGGTGCGCATCGTGTCCGAAGAGGCCAAAAAGGCGGACTATCCGCTGCGGGCGATCCACATCCCCAAGACGATCGACAACGACTTGATGGTCAACGACCATACCCCCGGCTTTCCGTCGGCGGCGCGTTGGGTGGCGCAGGCTTTCGCCGGCGCCAATCTCGATAACTGGGCGTTGCCAGGCGTTTACATCGCCATCGTTATGGGGCGCCACGCCGGCTTTCTCACCGCAGCCTCGGCGCTGGGCAAGAAGTTTCCGGACGATGGCCCGCATCTGATTTATCTGCCGGAGCGGGCCTTCAGCATCGACAAATTTCTCGCCGACGTGAAGGCGACCATGGACAAATACGGCCGCTGTGTCGTGGCCGTGTCCGAGGGAATTTGTGACGAGAACCATATGCCGATCGCAGAGAAACTTGCCAAGAACGTCGAACGCGACGCGCACGGCAATGTTCACCTCGGCGGCGGGGCGCTGGCGGATGAATTGACCGATCTGGTCAAGGCAAAACTGGGATTCAAGCGCGTGCGCGCCGATACCTTCGGGTATGTTCAGCGCAGCTTTGTCGGCTGCGTCTCCGACGTGGATCAGCGCGAGGCGCGCGAAGTCGGGGAAAAAGCTGTCCAATACGGACTCTGGGGCGATCGCGACGGCTCGGTGACAATCCATCGAACAGGTTTTTATTCCGTCGACTATCAGCTCACGCCGCTGGAGCAGATCGCCGCCAAGACCAAAACCATGCCGCCGGAGTTCATCAGTCCCTGCGGCACAGACGTAACCGACGCCTTCCGCATGTATCTGCGGCCGTTGCTGGGCAGCGGCATGCAGGACGCCTATCGACTCCGCCTGAGTCGGGTTCCAAAGATGCTCGGCTAACCAGTTTTTCGCAAATAATTGTATCAAAGAGAGTATCGGCATTCTGGCCGGCGCGGGCCGGCTGGAGTCGTTCCATTTTCTGACGGTTGCCAATTCGGGCGACCGTCAAATAAGATAGATGTTCAGTTCCGGCGTCATTATTGCTTTAATAATGTCTCCAGTGGCGAGTGGACGACAGGTTCAGTCCCCTCACGCACCGGACCTCCACCTTTTATTAGGCGGATGACGGTAATTTGAACGCAGGGTCGATTCGCGCGCGGACGCCGGCCCCCTTCAGGAGTTATGCATGAGCAAGGTCGGCGGCGGCGAGTCCAAGAACACGCTTTATTGCTCGTTCTGCGGCAAGAGCCAGCATGAGGTTCGCAAGCTGATCGCTGGGCCAACAGTGTTCATCTGCGACGAATGTGTCGAACTATGCATGGACATCATTCGCGAGGAGAACAAGTCCTCGCTGGTCAAGCAGCGTGACGGCATCCCGACGCCGCGCGAGATCTGCAAAGTGCTCGACGATTACGTGATCGGTCAGGCGCAGGCCAAACGGGTCCTCTCGGTCGCCGTTCACAACCACTACAAGAGACTGAACCACGCCACCAAAAACGGCGACGTAGAGTTGGCGAAGTCCAATATTCTGCTCATCGGCCCGACCGGCGTCGGCAAGACCATGCTGGCGCAGACGCTCGCCCGCATCCTCGACGTGCCCTTCACAATGGCCGACGCCACGACTCTGACCGAAGCGGGCTATGTCGGCGAGGATGTCGAAAACATCATTCTCAAGCTGTTGCAGGCGTCAGACTACAATGTTGAGCGCGCCCAGCGCGGCATTGTCTATGTCGACGAGATCGACAAGATTTCCCGCAAATCCGACAATCCGTCGATCACCCGCGACGTCTCGGGCGAAGGCGTGCAGCAGGCGCTCCTCAAGATCATGGAAGGCACCGTCGCCTCCGTGCCGCCGCAGGGCGGCCGCAAGCATCCGCAGCAGGAGTTTTTGCAGGTCGACACGACCAACATTCTCTTTATTTGCGGCGGCGCCTTCGCCGGGCTGGAGAAAATCATTTCGCAGCGCGGCCGCAGCACCTCGATTGGCTTTGGCGCGACGGTTCAGGCGCCGGACGAGCGTCGGACGGGAGACATTTTCCGTCAGGTCCAGCCGGAAGACTTGCTGAAATTCGGGCTGATTCCGGAGTTTGTCGGTCGTCTGCCGGTGATTGCGACCCTGGAGGATCTCGACGAAGATGCGCTCAAGAAGATCCTGACCGAGCCGAAGAACGCCCTGGTCAAACAATATCAGCGTCTTTTCGAGATGGAGAATGTCGAGCTGACCTTCCAGGATGATGCGCTCTCCGCCGTCGCCCGGAAGGCCATCGAGCGCCACACCGGCGCACGCGGCCTGCGTTCGATCATGGAAGGCATTCTTCTCGACACCATGTTCGATCTGCCCGGTCTGGAGGGCGTCGAACAGGTGGTGATCGGCCCCGAAGTTGTGGAAGGCAAGGCGCGTCCCCTGTACATTTACGCCGAGCGAACGGAAAAAAGCGGCGGCGCAACGGCCTGACGCCGGGGCGCCGGCCGCCGCGATGTGAGACTCTAGCGGTCGCTGCACAGGGGGGTGCGGCCGGTTCGTCGTTCTTGAATCGTTTGTGCGCGTACACCATTTCCTGAATCAATTCGGAGCGCGTGGGCTAATTTGGCCATGATTCTCCGGGAGCATGGAGACGCCCGAGCGAACGGCCCCATGGCTCGATTCTTTCCTCGCTAGAGTTCCCGTCGCCTCAACCGGGGGACGCGGTCTGAACAGGACAAACGGAATGACGAACGAAAAACGCGACGCCCTCACGCCTGGCGCGGTGGACAATTATCCCGTGCTTCCCTTGCGCGACATTGTCGTCTTCCCGCACATGATCGTGCCATTGTTCGTCGCGCGCGAGAAGTCGATCCGCGCGCTGGAGGAGGTGACCAAAACCGATCGTCCGATCTTGCTCGCCACCCAGAAAAACGCTGGCGACGACGATCCGTCATCCGACGCGATTTATGAGGTCGGCACGCTCGCCTCGGTTCTGCAGCTGCTGAAACTGCCTGACGGCACCGTCAAAGTGCTTGTCGAAGGCGTCGCCCGCGCGCGACTGCGCGATTACACCCGCGCCGACGAATACTATGAGGCTGAAGCCGAAACCCTAGGCGACGAGGTGACGTCGCCAGTCGAGGTCGAGGCGCTGGGCCGCTCGGTGACCTCGGAATTCGAGAGCTATGTGAAGCTGAACAAGCGCGTCTCGTCGGAAGTCGTCGGCGCCGTGACGCAAATCGACGATTTTTCCAAACTCGCCGATACGGTCGCATCGCATCTTTCGGTCAAAATCGCCGACAAGCAGGATGTGCTTGAGACGACAAACGTCTCGCGCCGCCTGGAAAAATGTCTGTCGTTGATGGAGAGCGAAATCTCCGTGCTCCAGGTCGAGAAGCGGATTCGCACGCGCGTCAAGCGCCAGATGGAGAAGACCCAGCGCGAATATTATCTCAACGAGCAGATGAAGGCGATCCAGAAGGAGCTGGGCGACGAGGACGGCAAGGACGATCTCGCCGAGCTTGAGGAGCGCATCAAGAACACGAAATTATCGAAGGAGGCGCGCGACAAGGCGACCGCCGAATTCAAGAAATTGCGTCAAATGTCGCCAATGTCGGCGGAAGCCACCGTCGTGCGTAATTACCTCGACTGGATCTTGTCGATCCCGTGGGGCAAGCGGTCGAAGGTCAAGCGCGATCTCGAACAGGCGCAGAGCGTTCTCGATGGCGAACATTACGGACTGGAGAAAGTCAAGGAACGCATCCTTGAGTATCTTGCCGTACAGAGCCGCGCCAACAAATTGACCGGTCCCATTTTGTGCCTTGTCGGTCCCCCCGGCGTTGGCAAGACCTCGCTCGGCAAGTCGATCGCCAAGGCGACGGGTAGAGAATTCGTCCGCATGTCGCTCGGCGGCGTGAGGGACGAAGCTGAGATCCGCGGCCATCGCCGCACCTACATCGGCTCGATGCCCGGCAAGATCATCCAGTCGATGCGCAAGGCCAAGACCTCCAATCCGCTCTTCCTGCTCGACGAGATCGATAAAATGGGCATGGATTTTCGCGGCGACCCGTCCTCGGCGTTGCTGGAGGTGCTGGACCCCGAGCAGAACGCTACGTTCAACGATCATTACCTCGAGGTCGATTACGATCTGTCGAACGTGATGTTCGTAACGACGGCGAACACGCTCAACATCCCTGCGCCGTTGATGGATCGCATGGAGATTATCCGCATCGCCGGCTACACCGAGGACGAGAAGGCCGAAATCGCCCGCAAGCATCTGATCCCGAGCGCCTCGCACAAGCATGGTCTGGCGCCTGAGGAGTGGATGATCGCAGAAGACGGACTGCTCGAGCTGATCCGCCGATACACCCGCGAGGCGGGCGTACGTAATCTTGAACGCGAGATCTCCAACCTCGCCCGCAAGGCGGTGAAGGAGATCCTGCTCAAGAAGGCTGAGAAGATCGTCGTCACCGCCGACAACATCACCGACTACCTCGGGGTTCCGAAATATCGCTACGGGCAGGCGGAGCTTGAGGATCAGGTGGGCGTGGTGACCGGTCTGGCGTGGACGGAGGTCGGCGGCGAACTGCTGACGATCGAAGGCGTCATGATGCCTGGGAAGGGCAAGATGACCGTCACGGGCAATCTGCGCGACGTCATGAAGGAATCGATTTCGGCCGCGGCCTCCTATGTCCGTTCCAGGGCTGTCGATTTCGGAGTCGAGCCGCCCTTGTTCGATCGTCGCGACATCCATGTCCACGTGCCGGAAGGCGCGACGCCGAAGGACGGCCCATCAGCCGGGGTGGCGATGGCGACAGCGATCATCTCGGTCATCGCCGGCATTCCGGTGCGTCGCGATATCGCCATGACCGGTGAAATCACGCTGCGCGGCCGGGTGTTGCCGATTGGCGGCCTCAAGGAGAAATTGCTCGCGGCCCTGCGCGGCGGGATCAAGAAGGTGCTGATCCCGGAGGAGAACGCCAAGGATTTGGCGGAGATTCCGGATGCGGTGAAAAACGGTCTGGAGATCGTGCCGGTGGCGCGGATGGAAGACGTCCTGCCGCACGCGCTGGTCGCCCAGCCGACGCCAATCGTCTGGGAAGAGCCGGTCGCCGACCTCGCCAAGCGCCCCGGCGCCGACGAGGGGAGCGGGGTTCGCGCTCACTAATCGGGCGGCGGTCGACCAGTCCAGACGCGTCCACGCCGCCGGGTCCGCGGATCGCCGTCAATTGAGCCGGGAAACGCCAGTCGGGCGTTTTTCCCGGCTTTTTCCGCGCTTTGTGATCCATAACATTGATTTTTTCAGGTTTTTTAACCCAATGTTCCCCGCATCGCCTTGCAATTCGGGAGATTCCCTCCCAAAACTCGGCCACGCTTCGTGTCGCCGATTCGAGATCGCGGCAATTTTGATCGGTTTAGCGCCGGCTTCACAGCGTGGCATTAGAAGGAAAAAGCCCATGAACAAACAAGAACTGGTCGACCACGTCGCCAACGAAACCGGCAGTTCGAAGGCGGCTGCGACTGCGGCGCTCGACGCGGTCCTCGACGGGATCACCCAGGCGCTGAAAAAGGGCGACGAAGTGCGGCTTGTCGGATTTGGCACCTTCGCCGTCAAGGCGCGCGCCGCCGGCACCGGGCGCAATCCGGCGACGGGCGCGGAAATCAAGATCGCGGCCTCGAAGAGCGCCCGATTCAAGCCCGGCGCCACGCTGAAGGCCGAACTCAACAAATAAGACCGCAGCGGGCGTGAGCCCGGATCGGACAAACGGCCGCCGGAGACGACCGGCGGCCTTTTTTATTTCGGCGCTATGGCCGGGAAGCGGAATATCAGCTGGCCTCTCGAGCCGCGCTTGCGTCCCGAACCTGTCGTGTCTAATAAATTTTCGGGCTGCGGTTACGATCAAACGAACTGCGGGCGGTTAGCTCAGCTGGCAGAGCATCTCGTTTACACCGAGAGGGTCGGCGGTTCGATCCCGTCACCGCCCACCACGTTTTCGCCAATCGGCGACTCACACGTCCGGGAGTGCAGATTGCGCTTGTTCGACGCTTCACCACGACAAACTCCCATTCTGCCGGCGCCGGCGCGCCATCAAGGCGCAGCTCTCGTTTTCCTGACGGCGTTTATGGCTTTTGCGACAGCCCGCGCCGAGGAGATGAACTTTCGCGTCATCGGGGCGCCCGAGGCACGCGTCATCGCCGTGCAGGGCGAAATCAACGACGACACGCCGGACGCCTTTCTGAACTTCGTCAACGAGAACGTTGGCTCCGGAAATGTGCATGGCGTTGTCTTGCTCGACTCTCCCGGCGGCAAGGTGGTGGCGTCGATGGAGCTTGGTCGGGCGATCCGCCGTCTTGGCATGGCGGTCGTCGTCGCGCGTCCCGCCGCAGGGTCGGATCGTGGCGCGCTCTCGCTGGCCTCAGGAAGATGTTATTCGGCCTGCGTCTACGCGCTGATGGGCGGAGCGCGCCGCGTTGTCCCGCCAGGCAGCAAGGTTGGCGTGCATCGCATGTTCAACTACTCGACCAATTTCGATCTCGCTGAAGGCGGGGTCGTGCGCGAGCGCAATCTTGACGACGGCGGCATGCGGGCGACGCTTTCCGATTATGCGCGATCAATGGGCGTTAGCACGGATCTCGTCATGCTTGCCGAGCGCACGTCGCCGGATCAGCTTTACATGCTGACGGGCGGGGATATCGCGCGCTGGCGCCTCGCCTCGCGCAAACTCTGATCAGCCATGGCATCGAATCACCAAAACGACAGGGCGGGTTTATGAAACACATTGTCGAAGGTCTCGAACATCGTCGCGCCTCGGCGCGACTGGGCGGCGGCGTAAAGCGCATTGAGGCGCAGCACGCTCGCGGCAAGCTGACGGCGCGCGAGCGTATCGAATTGCTTCTCGATCAGGGCTCCTTCGAAGAGTTCGACATGTTCGTGACGCATCGCTGCACGGACTTCGGCATGGATCAGGGCGAGAAGTCCTCCGGCGACGGGGTCGTGACCGGTTGGGGCACGGTCAACGGTCGAGCCGTGTTCGTTTTCGCCAAGGACTTCACTGTTTTTGGCGGGTCGCTATCCGAAACGCACGCGCAGAAAATCACCAAGCTTCAGGACATGGCGCTGAAAAATCGCGCGCCGATCATCGGCCTGTTCGACGCCGGCGGCGCGCGCATTCAGGAGGGCGTCGCCGCGCTCGGCGGTTATGGCGATGTTTTCCAGCGCAACGTGCAAGCTTCGGGCGTGATCCCGCAAATTTCGCTGATCATGGGCCCCTGCGCAGGCGGCGACGTTTACTCGCCATCGATGACCGACTTCATCTTCATGGTGCGCGATACGAGCTACATGTTCGTCACGGGTCCAGAGGTTGTGAAGACCGTCACCAACGAAACAGTGACGGCAGAGGAACTGGGCGGCGCCTCGGTGCATACGACCAAAAGTTCGATCGCGGATCGCGGCTACGACAACGATGTCGAAGCGTTGCTGCAAATGCGCCGTCTGATCGATTTCCTGCCGTCTTCCAACACAGAGGAGCCGCCGGAATGGCCGAGCTTCGATGAAGCGGAGCGACTCGATCATTCGCTGGACACGCTCATTCCCGATAATCCGAACAAGCCCTACGACATCAAGGAACTGATCCTGAAAGTCGTCGATGAAGGCGATTTCTTCGAGCTTCAGGAGGCGCACGCCAAAAACATCGTGATTGGCTTTGGTCGTATTGAAGGGCGCACCGTCGGCTTTGTCGCGAATCAACCGATGGTGCTCGCCGGCGTGCTCGATATCGACGCGTCGAAAAAAGCGGCGCGTTTCGTGCGGTTTTGCGATTGTTTCAATATCCCCATCGTCACCTTCGTCGACGTGCCGGGTTTCCTGCCGGGCACGGCGCAGGAATATGGCGGTCTCATCAAACACGGCGCAAAACTGCTTTATGCCTATGCCGAGGCTACGGTTCCGAAGGTGACTCTGATCACGCGCAAGGCTTTCGGCGGCGCCTATGTGGTGATGTCGTCAAAACACCTGCGCGGCGACGTTAATTACGCATGGCCGTCGGCGCAGATCGCGGTCATGGGCGCCAAGGGCGCTGTCGAGATTATCTTCCGCGCCGATATCGGCGATCCTGAAAAAATCGCGCAGCGCACCGGGGAATACGAGGATCGCTTCCTGTCGCCTTTCGTGGCGGCCGAGCGCGGCTACATCGACGAGGTGATCGCGCCGAGCAGCACCCGCAAAAGAATTGCGCGCGCGCTCGCTTTGCTGCGTCACAAGGAGCTGGAGAATCCCTGGAAGAAGCACGACAATATCCCGCTTTAGGGCGCTTCACGGCCAAATGCAGCCTTTGGGCGCCGTTGTGCGCCCATGGTCTCAACCATTGTGCGCTGTCGACGCGGCGCGACACCTGACCGTTAAGATTTCAACCGGAAATATGTGCTGCGAAAGCAAACATCCGGGGACTAATTTTTCACCAAACTGCATCTTACCCGGTGACATATTGCAGGTTTTGACATAATCTCCCGCCGCCAGGTTGAAGGGAAGGCTTAAGCGTTCATGCGTTTCAGCTCATCGATCCCGGAAACGGTCCAAGTCGGGGAGGACGCCGGACAGGCTGCGTCTCGCAAAACAGCTCGATAAACGGGCGGATGCGAGGAAGGATTGGAGTTTCATGGCTCCGAACCATTCGCGGTTCCGGTCAAGGACAGGGTGCCAAAGGGCGGGGAGCGGCGTGGCCGCACCCGCTCTTTGTGTTTCTCGCGCCTCTTTCACCCTATGACTTGCTGCGCCTCCGTCTTGTCTTGACGATCAGGCGACCGCTTCATAGGTTCCGCAGCGCCGGGTCTGATCGTCAGCACCCGTTCGAAAGGCCCGTCATGTCCGAGACTCAAAAAATAACTGACGCCACCTTCAAGCAGGAGGTGCTTGAGTCATCGCTGCCCGTCGTTGTCGACTTCTGGGCCGAATGGTGCGGCCCCTGCCGCATGATCGCGCCGGCGCTGGAGGAGATTGCGACTGAGCTGAAGGGCAAGGTCAAGATCGTCAAACTGAACATCGATGAAAACCCGTCCGTAGCGCAGAATCTGGGCATTCGCTCGATTCCGACGCTGATCGTCTTCAAGGACGGAAAAGCGGCGGCGCAGAAAGTCGGCGCGGCGCCGAAGGGCGAATTATCGAAGTGGATTTCCAACGCGCTGTAATTTCCGGCGGCAAGCTCCTTCGAGCCGCCGCTGCGCGTCAACCCAGCAATCCATGGCTTGTCAAGATAATCAGGCCAGCGCCGATCAGCGCCAGCGTTGAGGCGATGGCGAGACGCGCGCCCAGCGCCCGTCCGCCAAGCGTCCAGCCCAAAACAGTCTTGACCAGGGTGTTGGAGGCTATCGCCAGCAGAACGGCGATGCCGGCGGCCTGCAAGCCGATTTCTGCGGCCCCCTGGCGGCCCATCGCCAGCGCAATGGCGTCGACGTCCGCCATGCCCGAGAGCATCGCAATGGCGTAAACGCCGGCCGGTCCGGCAAAATGCGAAGCGATGCGCGACAGCGCCATCACCAGCGCCAGAAACAGCCCGAACTTCAACACCATCGCCAGATCGAGCGGGTTATCGATCAGGGGCGCCTGGTCAGCGTGATCGCCGCCGGCGCGCTCGGAACGGACCAGCGTCGCGCCTGCCAGTAGATAAACCAGCGCGAGCCCGGTCAGGGGCGCGGCTAGACGCAGCGCCAGATCCAGATTGATAAGACCCAGGATCGCGAGCACCCGCAGCGCCATGACCGCATTGGCGAGCACCGCGCCGCCGGCCAACGCCCCCACCTGATCGGCGCGCTCGGGCGCCAGCCTGGCCATGGCCGCCGTTGTCGCCGTGGAAGAAGCCAGTCCGCCCGCCAGTCCCGCGACGGCGAGGCCCCGGCGATAGCCCACCGCCTTGACTGCGACATAGCCGACGAAGGAAATCGTGGCGATCAAGACGGTCATGAGCCAGAGCGCGAAGGGATTGATGGCGCCCCAGGGGTCGATTGGATGATTTGGCAGCGCGGGCAGCAGGATGAAGCTCATCACCAGCAACACAAGACCGGAGCGCAACTCCGGCCAGCTCAAACGCTGCAGCCAGGCGTGAAGCGCGGTCTTCGAGGCGAGGAGGGCGGCCGTCGCCACGCCGCCGGCGATGGCGGGAAGGGGTTCGCCGATCACCGAAAATGCGCCCAGAGCGAAGGAGAGCATCGCCGCAACGACAGTCGTTGCGCCGTAGATATGTTCGGCGGCGATTTCGCGCAGGCGAAACAGCGCAATCACCGCCACGAAGGCCATAAAGGCGAGCGCGAGCGCGATCACGCCATAGCCCCCATAGGGCGCGGCGACCGCGCCCCAGACGCCGCCCAGTAAGCCCGCCAGTGCAAGGGTGCGCACGCCGGCCGCGCGTTCGCCCTCGGCCGCCTCGCGCGCTTTCCAGCCGCGTTCGAGGCCGATCAGCAGGCCGATGGCCAGCGCTACCGACAGGCGCCAGATCAGTTCGTCGGGGAGCATGTCGTACATGTGCATGGCCTCGACGCGAGTCTGGCGCAAAGAGTTTAGGAAAAGCTGAAAGTCATTTGCTTGCGCCCCGGTCTCGAAAACCCGCGGAGCATGTGGTCAGGATGGTTGCGCAGCCGTTGGCGGGCGCCTTAATGCGCCGGCGCCGCCGGGGTCTTCGCTACGCCTGCCGGCGCGGGCTTTTTCGCCGCCGGTTTCTTGATCGCGCCGGTCGTCTCGACGTCCTCGGCGATGGCCGTCATTGCGCGACGCTGGTCGGGCGCAAGCGCGCGGGTCACGGCGTCGGGCGCCTCGGCGGCGTGATGCGCGGCCGCCGACAAGGCCAGCGCCGGCGACACAACCGGCGCTTTCGCGGCCAGCTGGCTTGTGGCGCCGCTTGTTTTGGCGGCGCGGTCGTCCAGCGCGATTTCGGTCGGCGGCGCCAGCGTTTCGGGGCGGCTGACCTCGGCGACGCGCGCGGCGAAGCTCGGATGCTGGCCGCCGTCCTGATAGACCAGCCGCACGGGTTTAACGCCATTGTCCGCCAGCTCCGCGACCCTGCGATTGTCCTGATCGGCCTTTTCCGCCACGGCCAGCGCGATTTCGGGATTGCGTTTGAGCGCCGGGCAGGCGCCGTTCACATCCATGTTCTGGCCATCGCCGGGCGCGGCGTTGAAAACGTAACGGCGCCCGCAGAACGCGACACGCGGCTCCTTTTGCGTCACCTCGAAATGGTCGTTGCCTTCCTTGAGCTGTTTCCAGAACGCCATGTTTGGATCGAGCCGATGTTTGGCGAGATTTTCCGGCGTCATGCGGAAAGGGAAAGACTGCATTTGAATGGAGCGCTGACCGCCGGCGAAAGAGGTTCGCGCAATGGCGTAGATTTCGGCGATTTGCGCGTCGGTCATCGAGAAGCAGCCGGCGGAGGAGCAGGCGCCATGGACCATGATCGTGCCGCCGGTGTGCCCCAGCGCGCGATCAAGCTGGTTTGGATAGCCGACGTTGAAAGACAGATAATAATTTGAATTCGGATTCATTTGCGCTGGCGTGATCGAGTAAAATCCCTCCGGCACCTGCCGATCCCCTTCGCGCGTCTTGGGGCCGAGTTGACCGGACCAGCGGCACATCGGGAATGTCTTGAGATGCACGTAACGGCCATCCGCCCGCATCTTCCAGATTTCGAGTTCGGATTCTTTCTTGTAGGCGCGGATCAGCGTCGGCGAGTCGGGATCGACGCCCTTTTCGCTCATGAGCGCAATTGTCTGCGGCGGGATCGGCGCCTCGGCGCGATTGGCGAAATCGCCCTGACAGGCGGCAAGCGCCAATGTCGCCGCGAGCGCAGCCATTGGCCAGAACCGCGAAAAACCCGCGCCTGAAAAACCTATGCGAGAAAACGTCATGCGCACGCCCCTCTGCGCCCACCCGTCCGGTCCAGCGTTTTACACGCCGGCGGGTAACCCATTCCTTACCGCGCGGCCTGTCGTCGGCGACGACCCTTTGGGAAATTTATACAGGCGAGAATTGGGTCAAGAACATGTCCGGCGTCTCCGGACGGGCGCAAAGGCCCGTCTTTTCACCGATATGCTTAACGATTTCTAACGTTTTTCCTCGACCTTGCGGCCCATGGCGAGGAATTTCGTCGCGCGCAGATCCCGGATCGCTTCGCGCGACAGACCGGACAGCGCGGAGAGTTCCGACGCGACTGCGGCGCCGACGGCGTCCATGGCGGCGTCGGGATCGCGATGCGCGCCGCCCGGCGGCTCGGCGATGATCATATCGATGATGCCGAATTTCAGCAGATCCTGCGCCGTGATCTTCATGCTTGTGGCCGCGTCCTGCGCCCTGGCGGCGTCGCGCCAGAGGATGGAGGCCGAGGCTTCCGGCGAGGCGACGGTGTAGACGGCGTGCTCCAGCATCAACACGCGATTGGCGGCGGCGATGGCGATGGCCCCGCCCGAACCGCCTTCGCCGACGACGACCGCGACATTGGGCACGCCGAGCGCCAGCGCAGCGTCGGTCGAGCGGGCGATGGCCTCGGCTTGTCCTCGCTCCTCGGCGTCGATGCCGGGAAAGGCGCCGGCGGTGTCGACCAGCGATACGACCGGCAGGCCGAAGCGGTCGGCAAGCGACATCAGCCGCACCGCCTTGCGATAGCCCTCCGGACGCGCCATGCCGAAATTATGATGCAGACGGCTGGCGGTGTCCGAACCTTTCTCCTGGCCGATCAGGCAGATCGGTTCGCCCTTCAGACGCCCGAAACCGCCGACAATGGCCGAATCCTCGCCAAACAGGCGGTCGCCCGCGAGGGGCGTGAAATCTGTGACAAGCCGCTTCACATAGTCCGAAAAATGCGGCCGTTGCGGGTGCCGGGCGACCTGAATTTTCTGCCAGGGCGTCAGGGCGGCGTAGAGGTCTGCCAGCGACTTGGCCGCCTTCGCCTGAAGCTTGGCCAACTCCTCGCCGATAGAGACGCCTTCGCCGTTCTCGGCGAGCGCGCGCAACTCCTCGACCTTCGTTTCCAGTTCGGCGACAGACTTTTCGAAGTCGAGATAGGAGCGCATGATTTTTGGACGATTTCCTGCCGAAGCGGAGGGCGGATAGCGATTTGCCGGCCGCCGGCAACCTTGCCGCTCGCGGCGCCGAAGTCAAGGAAATCGGCAGGCGATCGTCCCTGCCGACATTTGATTCGCGACACGGAATTTTCGTGGCTGGATTTTGGCGCAAAAATCCCGCAAGCGATCGGGTCGATAATCGCCCGGAGCGCGCCATGACTGAAAAGTCTGAAGAGTCCCAACAGTCCCGAGACCCTGCCGTTCCTGCGCATCGTTACCTCCAGGCCGGCGACGGTCTTCGTCTGCATTATCTTGATTTTTTCTGTTCGGAGCCGGCGCGCCAGCCGCTGGTGTGTTTGCCGGGCCTCGCGCGGACCGCCGACGATTTCGAACGCGTCGCCGCCCGCGCGCTGGCGCAGGGCCGTCGCGTGCTGGCCCTCGATTATCGCGGGCGCGGCCGCTCCGACTGGGACCCGGACTGGCGTCATTACAATCTCGATGTCGAACAGGGCGATATTCTGAAAGCGCTTGCGGACGCCGGCGTGGATTCGGCGGTCTTTCTTGGCACCTCGCGCGGCGGCCTGCACACCATGCGGCTCGCCGCCGCCCGTCCCGAACTGGTGCGCGCCGCCATTCTCAACGATATCGGTCCGAAGATCGAGAACGAGAGCCTGCTGCGCATCAAGCGCTATGTCGGCAAGTTGCCGCCGCTGCGCAGCATGAGCGACGCCGTGGCGCTGATGCGTTTTTCCGCCGGACAGACGTTCGCCGGCGTCGATCCGCAGGATTGGGAGGCCTATGCGCGCCAGACTTTCGAGATGAAAGACGGACAGGTCGTGCTGCGCTACGATCCCGAACTCGCGCATACGCTCGACGAGATTGCGCCCGACGTCGTGTACGAAACCTTCTGGGACGAATTCGGCGCGCTCGCGTCGCTGCCCCTGCTCGCCATTCGCGGCGAAACCACCGATCTCTTGTCGCTCGATACGCTTGCGGAGATGCAGCGTCTGGCGCCGGCGATGGAGGTCTTCACCGTGCCTGGACAGGGTCACGCGCCGCTTCTGCTCGACGCCCCGACGCTGGATCGAATCGCGGCGTTTCTGGAAGGGTGCGAATGAGTCATTCAGGCCCCTTGCAGAACGCAGCAAGAACATATACCAATCGTTCATGATTTGTTTTTAGCCTGTTGGCGATTCTCCCGTCGGCCTGGTCGGACGGGTGAAAAGCCATGGGGCGCGGGGGGCGATTTTTTCCATGCTGACTCAAAAGCAGAGCGAACTGCTGCGATTTATTCACGAGCGGCTGAAGGAAACCGGCGTGCCGCCCTCCTTCGACGAGATGAAGGAGGCGCTCGATCTGCGCTCCAAATCCGGCATTCACCGATTGATTCTGGCGCTGGAGGAGCGCGGATTTATTCGCCGCCTGCCCAACCGCGCCAGGGCGCTCGAGGTGTTGCGCCTGCCGGAGTCGGCGACGCCGCGCGGCGTCGGCGGCAATCGCGGCGGCAAATTCGCGCCGGCGGTGATCGAGGGCACTCTCGGCCGCGTGCGGCCGATGAGCGAACGGCGCGAGGAGGAAAACCCTCAACAGGTGGCGATTCCGGTTATGGGCCGCATCGCCGCCGGGACGCCGATCTCCGCGATCCAGAGCCGCAGCCACACAATCAGCCTGCCGCCGGATCTGCTGGGCAGCGGCGAACATTACGCGCTGGAGGTGCGCGGCGACTCGATGATCGAGGCTGGCATTCTCGATGGCGATACGGTGGTGATCAAAAAGCAGGAGACCGCCGACACCGGCGATATCGTCGTTGCGCTCATCGACGATGAGGAAGCCACGCTCAAACGTCTGCGCAGGCGCGGCGCGTCGATTGCGCTGGAGGCCGCCAATCCAGCCTATGAGACGCGAATTTTTGGTCCGGATCGCGTGCGCATCCAGGGCAAGCTGATCAGCCTCTTGCGCCGCTACTGACAACGGACGCGATCAGGGCGGTTCGGCGGCGTCGAGCGCGTCTTCCGCTTCCATGTCCAGCGTTGGCGGCGCAGCGGTCTTGCGGCGGGGCGGCGGTTTCGGCGACCAGGGTCGATCCTCGCCGCTCTCCCGCGCGGTTGTCCATTCGACCGTTGTTTGACCGATGCGCAGCGTGATCGCGCCGGTTTCGGCCAGCCTGTCGCGATCGATGACGATTGGCGCGGCGCAACCGCCAGGCGCATGCAGGGGCGTGACGATTATTGCGGCGCGAGCGCAATCCTCCAAAAACGCCGCGCGTTCCGTCACGACCGAAACGAAGCCGCCGTCCATCGCGCGGCCAACGCAGGCAAGCGCGTCGCAGCCGCCGCCCGTTGCATCGCTGGCGGCGCGCGTGTCGGCGTCGGCGCGCAGCCATTGTTCGGCGGCGAAGGCCTGCGGATTTTTGCCGATCAGCGCCAGCGCGCCGTTTGGTTGGCGCAGGGCGACGGCGTCTCCGGTCGGCGCAATTGCGACATCGAACGCAGCGCCCTCGCGCGCGCCCAAAAGACCGACGAACAGCAAGGGAAGGGCCGTCGCCTTGAGCGGCCAGCTACGCCAAAGAACAGCCGACAAGACGGCAAGGGCCAGAAACACAAGCGCCCAGGGCGCGAAGGCTTTCACCGGCAGGCTGGCGCCCGGCGCGGCGGCGATCAGCCCGGCGAGCCAGATCACCAGATCGATTCCGAGCTTCAGGTAAAACCAGACGAAGCCGTCGAGACCCAGCGGATAGAGCAGGGCGCCGATCAGCGCGCAGGGCACGGCGAAAAATTCGATGATCGCCAGCGTCAGCGGATTGCCGATCAGCACGTAGGGGCTGATCTCGTGAAAATCGGCGGCCATGAAGGCGGCGGTTGCGGAGGTCGCGCAAAAAGTCGCGAGCAGCAGCGCGCCGGGACCATGCAGCAGCCGCTCGACGAACATCTCCCGCCATTCCGCAAAAGCGCTGAGAGTCTGCGGGCTCGAGGGCGCGTTGGCGCGGCTTTTCCTCATGTAATCGTTGCGCCATTCGTAAACGGCGATCAACGCGGCGACGGCGGCGAAGGAAAGTTGAAAGCTCGCGCCAAGCAAAGCCTCCGGCTCGACAGCAATGACAAAAAAAGCCGCCAGCGCCAGATTGCGCATCGACAACGACGGGCGACCGACAATCGCCGCGCCCAGCATGATCGCCGTCATCATCAGTGCGCGTTGCGTTCCAACGCGCGAGCCCGATCCGATATCGTAGAGAACGGCGCCGATCATGGCGAGCGCCGCCGCCCATTTGTGAATTGGATAATTCAGCGCCAGCGTTTGCGACAGAGCCAGCAAGCGCCGGAAGCCGACATAAAAAATTCCAGCCACCAACGTCATTTGAACGCCAGAGATCGTAACAATGTGAAAAATTCCAGCGCGTCGGATCAGCATGCGCGCTTCAGGAGAGAGGAAATCGCGCTTGCCGGCGACCATCGCCGCCGCTATTGCGCCGGCGTCGCCGCCGATCGCGCTATAAACGCGCTGCGCCAGGTCGTTGCGCAGACGATCGATCGCGGCGAAGAAGCGCAGATCGACAGGAGCGGGATCGGGCGGCGGCAGGATTTCGATCTTGCCCAATGCGCTGCCGACGCCGCCGAGACGAACGAAAAAAGCGTCGCGCGCAAAATCATAGCCGCCCGGCAGCGAGGCGCGGGCCGGAGGCATGAGTCGCACTTTCAAAGCGATAAAGTCTCCGGCGACGAATGGAGGATCGTCGCGCGTCGTTAGCCGAACCCGCGCCGGCGTCACATTGTCGGGCAGCCCCTCCGCGCTCGCGACGCGCAGAATAAAACGGGCGCCGCTGCGCCGCGGATCGATTTCCTCGACGAAGCCCGTCAATTCGCCGATGCCGACGCGCGGCACGATCGGCGCCGCAACGCGCACGGCCCGCCAGGCGCCGCTGGTGAAGCCGACCGCGATAAAGGTCAGCGTGAGAAATAACGTTCTCGCGCGCGGATGCTCGCGAGCCACAAACGTCATCAGCGCGAAGAGCGCCAACAACGTAAAGCAGAGCGACAGGGGAGGCTCGCGCGCCGCCGCGAAATAGAGCGAGACGCCGGCGCCGGCGGCGACGGCGCGCCACAAAAACGGACGCCGGAGCGCTGTCTCCTCAATGAGCGCAGCGCGATACAGCGCAATGAGACGACGAGTCTGCGGCGCAAGCCGGCTTCCGCCGCGGGCGACGACGGCGCGCCCAATCTGCGCGACTAGACGCGTCGCCTCGCTCACCGTCTGTCCTCCCGCCTTGATGTGCGGGGCGAAAGGCTAATCGTCGGCGCAGAAGATAGCGGCCTGCGAATAATCAGGGGGTGCGACGCAAGACGCGCGCGTCAGTCGTCAAGTTTGCCCCGGCTTTAATCGGTAAAAGATATGCCGTCCGATCACGTCCATTTTGGTCAATGCGCGCGCCCAACGGGGATGGACGTAATCGGTATGATAATGCGTCGAGCGACCGACGTCCGAGATGTAGGTGCGTCCGTCCATCACCTCGGTGGCGATGCGCACGGCGGTGGCCCATGACTCGCGTTCGGTGATGCGCAAGGAGCGGCCCTCGCAGGCGAAGGAGAACTGGCAAGCCTTGTAGTGGCTGCGATTCTGGTAGACGACGCCGCAGATGGTCGAGGGATACAGGCCGCTCTGCACGCGGTTGAGCACGACCTGCGCCACCGCCGCCTGTCCCTCTTCCGGCTCGCTTCGGGACTCGAAATACACGGCTTCGGCCAGGCAACGTTTCTCGCGGTCGAGTTTTTCCGGGCTGATCGACGCCGCGTAATCCGGCCTCGCCCCGCGGGGTTCGCGACCCAGCGCCAGCGTCGCGCCGGGGAAAGAGGAAACCTCGATGGGGGTCAGATCGGGTTGCGCCGGCGTGGACGAGCCAAGCGCGATGGCGCGGGCGACCCGCGGCGTGGCGCCATGCTGGGCGCGCTCGTAAATATCCTGGACGATCGTGGCGTCGGCGCGCGTTCCCCGTGGCGGGGCGGATGGGGCGCCCGGCGAGGGGTTTGCGGCGGTCTTGCGCGTCGTTGCGGACGGAGTTGCGGTTCGAGGGGTTTGGGCCGCGATGTCGGGCTCCTCGCTTGCTGGCATGACAGCGCGGGGCGCCAGCGCCACGGCGGTTTTTTTTGTCGCGCCGCCGATCTCGAAGGACAATTCGGATGGTTCGGCGATGCCGAGCGACGCCGGTGGCGACTCCGGGATGACGCGGCGCGTTTCGTAGGACGGTCTCAGGGCGATCAGCGGATCGCCCTTGTTGGTGCGGTCAACGGCGGGAAAATCGGCTTTGCCGGCGCTGGCGTCGACCTTGAGTTCGCCGCGCGGCGCAAGCTCGTCGGGGTCCTCGTTCAGCTCCTGCGGCGCGCCAATCTCCAGACGCGCAGTCTGAATGGGCGCGAGCGGCTCGGAAGCCAGAGTTTTTCCGCCGGCGGCGGCGAGCCCGAAACCGACGTCGGGTTGCGTCGCGGCGGCCAGTCGCGCGCGGGCGGTGAGCGGCGCGACATTCCAGTCGGCCAGAGGGTCCTGCCCGGCGTCGGCGGTGAAGGAAACAAGCACCCCGACCCCCAGCGCCCATGGCGCCAGCGTGGCGAAGGCCCATGAAGGGATCAGGCGAGAAACGAGACGCGAATTCGAACGACGACGCATTAGAACCGTACCGACAAGGTAAACGGCACATTAGCCATGACAGGCTTTCGGAACCGTTTCGGGCGGGTGCGGCGGCCTGTGCCAGAATGGGGCGGCTGACGGCTCAGTCGCCAATCAGGTGCAGCGCCACTTCGCGGCGATGCGGTCGCCGGCGATGCTCGATCAGAAACACGCCCTGCCAGGCGCCGAGCGCTGGCGCGCCGCCGATCACCGGGATGGAGAGCTGCGTCTGCGTCAGCGCGGCGCGTATGTGCGCCGGCATGTCGTCGGGTCCCTCGGCGTCATGCAGATAGCCGGCGTTTTCCGGCGCGATGCGCGCGAGGAAGGCGTCGAGATCGCGCAGCACATCGGGGTCAGCGTTTTCGGTGATCGTCAGAGACGCCGAGGTATGACGGCAGAAAACCGTCAGAAGGCCCTCGCTGACGCCTGCGCTGCGCGTAAAACCGATAATATGCGCAGTAATTTCGTAAAATCCGCGCCAGCCCGTATCGACGCGCAAAGTTCGGCTCGCTTGTCGCATCGCGACTCGTTACGCCGTCTCGTCGTTTGTGCGCCCGCCCAGCGCCGCCTGCGCCGCCGCCAGTCGCGCGATTGGCACGCGGAAGGGCGAGCAGGAGATGTAGTCGATGCCGACTTTCTCGAAGAAGGCGACGGAGGGCGGGTTGCCGGCGTGCTCGCCGCAGACGCCGAGCGTCACATCGGGCCGCGCGGCGCGGGCGCGCTGGCAACCAAGCGCGATGAGTTCGCCGACGCCCTCCTGATCGATGCTGACGAAGGGATCGACCGGCAACAGGCCTTTTTCGACATAAACGCCGAGGAAAGATCCCGAGTCGTCGCGCGAGATGCCGAGTGTCGTCTGGGTGAGATCATTGGTGCCGAAGGAAAAGAAATCCGCCGAGGGCGCGATCTCGCCAGCGCGCAGCGCGGCGCGCGGCAGCTCGATCATCGTGCCGACATGATAGCGCGGCCGCATGCCGGTTTCATTTTCGACAAGCTGCGCCATCGCCTCGACGCGCGCCTTGACGATGTCGAGTTCGGCGCGGGCAAAGACCAGCGGCGCCATGATTTCGACCTGCGCCGGCGCGCCGGTCACGAGGCTGGCTTCAATCGCCGCCTCGAAAATCGCCCGCGCCTGCATGTCGACGATCTCGGGGAAGACAACGGCGAGACGCACGCCGCGAAAGCCCAGCATCGGATTGAACTCGGAAAGCTGAAGCGCGCGGCGGCGCAGTTTTACCGGATCGGCGCCCATCGCTTTGGCGACAGTGGCGATCTCGCTGTCTGAGTGCGGCAGGAATTCGTGCAACGGCGGATCGAGCAGACGGATCGTCACCGGCAGGCCGGACATGATCTCGAAGAGATTTTTGAAATCCTCGCGCTGAATCGGCAGCAGTTTTTCAAGCGCGGCGCGGCGGCCGTCGGAATCGTCGGCGAGAATCATCTCGCGCACGGCGACGATGCGCTCGCCCTCGAAGAACATATGTTCGGTGCGCGCGAGGCCGATGCCCTCCGCGCCGAAACGCCGTGCGGCGCGGGCGTCGGCGGGCGTCTCGGCGTTGGCGCGCACTTTCATCCGTCGTCTCTCGTCGGCCCACTCGAGCAGCACGGCGAATTCGCCCGTGAGTTCGGGGCGCTGCATTTTGACTTCGCCGGCGATCACCTGACCGGCCGAGCCGTCGATGGTGATGCGCTCGCCCTTGACGAAGCGTCTGCCGGCGACGGTGAAGCTCTGATCCTCATAATCGATGCGGACGGCGCCGGCGCCGGTGACGCAGGGCTTGCCCATGCCGCGCGCCACGACGGCGGCGTGAGAGGTCATGCCGCCGCGGGCCGTCAGCACGCCCTCCGCTGCGTGCATGCCGCCAATGTCTTCAGGGCTCGTCTCGGTGCGCACGAGTATGACTTTGCGTCCGGCGGCGCCGAGCGTTTCAGCTTCTTGCGGGTTGAAGACGATTTCGCCGAACGCCGCGCCGGGCGAGGCGGGCAGGCCAGTGGCGATGATTTCGCGTTTCGCGGCGGGATCGATGGTCGGATGCAATAATTGTTCGAGAGAGGTCGGCTCGATGCGCAGCAACGCCTCGTCGCGCGTGATCAATTGCTCCCTCGCCATGTCGACGGCGAGTTTGAGCGCCGCGCGGGCCGTTCGCTTGCCGGTGCGGGTTTGCAGCATCCACAATTTGCCGCGTTCAATGGTGAACTCCATGTCCTGCATGTCGCGATAATGGCGTTCGAGTTTATCGGCGCAGGCGCGGAATTCGGCGAAAACGGTCGGCATCGTCGCTTCGAGCGAAATGTTCTCGCCGCGCGAGGCGCGGCTGGCGACTTCGGTCAGCGGCTGCGGCGTGCGCAAACCGGCGACGACGTCCTCGCCCTGGGCGTTGATCAGATATTCGCCATAGAGTTCGCGCACCCCGGTCGAAGGATTGCGCGTGAAGGCGACGCCGGAGGCCGATTGCGCGCCCATGTTTCCAAACACCATCGCCTGCACGGTGACGGCGGTGCCCCAGTCGTCGGGTATGTTGTGCAAATGACGATAGACGATGGCGCGATGGTTCATCCATGAAGAGAACACCGCCCGGATCGCGCCCCAAAGCTGCGCGCGCGGATCCTGCGGGAAGGCGTCGCCGGCGTGTTCCTCGACGATCTTCTTGAAGGCGACGACGACGGCGCGCAAATCCTCTGCGCGAAGCTGGGTGTCGAGCGACATCCCGCGCGCATCCTTGATCTCGTCGAGCGCCTCCTCGAACAGATGATGCTCCACGCCTAGAACGACGGAGGAATACATCTCGATGAAACGACGGTAGCAGTCCCAGGCGAAACGCTCGTCGCCCGAAAAACGCGACAGCCGCTCCACCGTCTTGTCATTGAGACCAAGGTTAAGCACCGTGTCCATCATGCCAGGCATGGATGCGCGGGCGCCGGAGCGAACCGAGACAAGCAACGGCCATTCCGGGTCGTCGAAGGCGTGGCCGGCGAGACGGCCGATCTCGGCAAGGGCGGCGTCGACCTGTCCGGCGAGCGTCTCCGGGAATGTGTGGCCATGGGCGTAGAAATGGGCGCAGACGGCGGTCGTGATCGTGAAGCCGGGCGGCACGGGCAGGCTGATGGCCGACATCTCGGCCAGATTGGCGCCCTTGCCGCCGAGCAAATCTTTCATCGATCCGGCGCCCTCGGCTTTTCCGGCGCCGAAGCCGTAAACCCATTTCGTCATGTCGCGTCTTTTTCCGGTTGTCGGAAAGCGCAGTGCAGCGTTTTCCGGGCGCGCTTGAGGTGGTTTCAAGGGTCTATAGCATCTTCTGACGCCAAGGTCGCAGTCGCGTATGGGCGCCGACGTCGTCGACATACGACTTCCGCCCTCGGCGGCTGGCGCCGGGCGGGTTGCGCCCCGCCGGGTCGCCTGCGGCGGGGCGCGTTCGGCTTGACTCCGGGCCGCCCTTGGCGCTTTTTCCTGCCCGCGTCGCCGGATTCTTTCGGCTCACCCGTTTTCCAACCGAAAGCGCTCCATGAATCAGGGACAGAATCATGGACATCTGCACCGTTACCGCTCGCATGCCTGCGCAGAGCCCAACGAGATGCTCGTTGGGCAAAAAATTCGGCTTTCCGGCTGGTGTCACCGCATTCGCGACCATGGCGGCGTGTTGTTTATCGATCTGCGCGACCACTACGGCCTGACCCAATGCGTCGTCGATCCGGATTCGCCAGCCTTCGCCCAGGCCGAGAAGTTGCGCTCGGAATGGGTGATCCGTCCGGACGGCGAGGTGCGGCGTCGCCCGCGCGCATCAGAGAGCCGCCAAAAGCTCTAGGCAACAGCTTTAGGGCAGAGCAGATGGGGCAAGAGGGACCGGCCTCTAAGGTTAAATGGCGTGGCCTGGTTATGTAGCCGAAAGACAGCCACATGCTTCCTCTGTAGACCCTCGACTCAAAAAAACAGAGAGCCGCCTTAATCTGACGTAGATCACCGAATTAGCGTTAGCCTGATAACTTCAAAGACAAGAGATCGTCTGGCTCGAAGCTGGAGTGTTGGCAAAGATGCTGACAGGATCTTATTCAATGGATCGGCAGCGGTAAGCGCCTAAAATCAATGTTTCACTAGAGCTTCAATCAATTATAATTTTCTGGTTGTATATGCCGCGCGGAGTCGTATTTCACGTGGTTCATTACACTAGTCCAACTGTTGCTCACAGTCCGCCCGTTAAGCCTGAATCTGAGTTTGGCTTGGATGCTCTATCCGCCCCGTAGTTTGGGAACAATTCCAACTCCCATTTTCCACCTCCACAAGCCGACAACGCAGACAGCAGAAGAAATGCAATTCCAATTCGAAAAGTCCTCATCTGTCCCCTGACCAATTATGAGAAAAACCTCTTGTAGCTCGAGTCAATTTGAAATGGTTTGCTCCACTTAATGCTACATCCTGCGAGTGACGCCACCGCGATAGACACAAAAAAAAGTTTGATCGACTGACGGTGGCGAATGTTCATTCGAAGAGTCCAGGAATGCAAAATAATATGTAAACATGAGGTAGCGTTTCTACAGTGTCAAGCGCGCTCAAGCGCTTCGTCGACTTTGATCTACAAGAATTTGCGCGTCTGGAATTCACACCGCTTGACAAATTCCACCCGCCCGTGTGCTTCTCCGCCCCAAACCTCGATTTTTCCTGCTGTCGCGTCATGATCCCTGAGAACTAAAATGCACCGTTACCGCTCGCATACCTGCGCAGAGCCCAACGAGATGCTCGTTGGGCAAAAAATTCGGCTCTCCGGCTGGTGTCACCGCATTCGCGATCATGGCGGCGTGCTGTTTATCGACCTGCGCGACCACTACGGCCTGACCCAATGCGTCGTCGATCCGGATTCCCCAGCCTTCGCCCAGGCCGAGAAGTTGCGCTCGGAATGGGTGATCCGTCTGGACGGCGAGGTGCGCAAACGTCCGTCCGGCACCGAAAACGCCGACATGCCGACCGGACGGGTCGAAATCTATGTCGCCGGAGTCGAGGTGCTGGGCCGCGCCGACGAACTGCCGCTGCCGGTCTTTGGCGACCAGAACTATCCCGAGGACACGCGGCTTAAATATCGCTTTCTCGACCTGCGCCGAGAGAAGCTGCACGCCAATATCATGCTGCGCGGACGGATTATCGACTCGATCCGCACGCGCATGAAGGCCGGCGGCTTCTTCGAATTCCAGACGCCGATCCTGACCGCCTCCTCTCCGGAGGGCGCGCGCGACTTCCTCGTGCCGTCGCGCCTGCATCCCGGCAAGTTCTATGCGCTGCCGCAGGCCCCCCAGCAATTCAAGCAATTGCTCATGGTGGCGGGCTTCGACCGCTATTTCCAGATTGCGCCCTGTTTCCGCGACGAGGACGCCCGCGCCGACCGCTCGCCCGGCGAATTCTACCAGCTCGATGTCGAGATGAGCTTCGTCACCCAGGACGATGTGTTCGAGGCGATGGAGCCGGTGCTGCGCGGCCTGTTCGAGGAGTTTTCCAACGGCAAGCCGGTGACGCAGCGCTTCCCGCGCATCCCGTTCCGCGAGGCGATGCTGAAATACGGCTCCGACAAGCCGGATTTGCGTAACCCTCTGGTTATCGCCGACGTGTCGGAGGAGTTCGCGCGCGAGGACGTGAGCTTCAAGGCCTTCAAGGGAAAAACGGTGCGCGCCATTCCGGCTCCGGGAGCGGCATCGCAGCCGCGCAGCTTTTTCGACAAACTCAACGACTGGGCGCGCTCGGAAGGCGCGCCGGGACTGGGCTATGTGGTCTTCGAGGAAGAGGCGGGCGCGCTCGCTGGCAAAGGGCCAATCGCCAAATTCATCCCTGCCGATGCGCTGACCGCCATCGCGGCGAAGTCCGGCGTGAAGTCTGGCGACGCCGTATTCTTTTCGGCGGGGGACGAGACGCCGGCCGCCAAGCTCGCCGGCGCGGCGCGCGTCCGCATCGGCAATGAGCTGGGCCTCTCGAAAACCGATGTGTTCGAGTTCTGCTGGATCGTCGATTTCCCGATGTACGAGTGGAATGAGGACGACAAGAAAATCGACTTTTCCCACAATCCCTTCTCAATGCCCCAGGGCGGCATGGAGGCGCTGGAAAGCATGAATCCGCTGGAGATTCTGGCCTATCAATACGACATTGTCTGTAACGGCGTGGAACTATCCTCGGGCGCAATTCGCAACCATCGTCCCGACATCATGAAGAAAGCCTTCGAAATCGCCGGCTATGGCGAGGACGTGCTGATCGAGAAATTCGGCGGCATGTATCGCGCCTTCCACTACGGCGCGCCGCCGCATGGCGGCATTGCGCCGGGCGTCGACCGCATCGTCATGCTGCTGGCGGAGGAAGAGAACCTGCGCGAGGTGACGCTCTTCCCGATGAACCAGCGCGCCGAGGATCTGCTGATGGGCGCGCCGTCCGACGCGACGATGAAGCAATTGCGGGAATTGCACATCCGATTGAATTTGCCGGAAAAATCCTAAAAAAGCGTCGCCCTCTACACAGGAGAGGCGGCGTCGCCTAGATTATTCGTTTCTAACCTTAATGGGTTTTCGGAGCCAGTTGCGATGAAGTGGGAAGATCTCGAAACGTCGAAAAATGTCGAGGATCGCCGCGGTCAAGGTCCAAGCGCCGGCGGTCGCGGCGGACGGATCGGCGCCGGCGGCATCGGACTTGGCACCATGCTCATTCTCGGCGCCGTCGGCTGGGCGCTGGGCATCAATCCGGCTGTCCTGATCGGCGGCGCCCAGATGCTCGACAGCATGCGCAGCCGGGCGCCGGTGTCCCTGCCGCAAGAGCAGGCGTCCAACCAGCCCAGCGCGCCGCCGGCGGACAAAATGGGCCAGTTCGTCACCAGGGTGATGGGCTCCAATGAGGAGGTCTGGTCGCGCGTTTTGCCGCAGCAAAAGCGGATTCAGTTTCAACCGCCAAAACTGGTGCTCTATCAGGGCTTGACCAATTCCGGCTGTGGCGCGGCGCAATCGGCCATGGGACCCTTCTATTGTCCGCTCGACCGCAAAATATATCTCGACACCGATTTCTTCCGCGACATGCAGCGCAACTTCGGCGGCGGCGGCGATTTCGCCTATGCTTATGTGATTTCGCATGAGATGGGCCATCACATCGAAAACCTGCTGGGCATTCTGCCCAAAGTGCAAAGCGCGCAGGCGCGCGCCGGCAGCCGGGCGCAAGCCAATAATCTCTCCGTGCGCGTCGAGCTGATGGCGGATTGTCTTGCCGGCGTCTGGGCGCATGAGGCCAACAAGAAACAGCCTTTCCTGGAAGAGGGCGATATCGAAAAGGCCGTCGCGTCAGCTCAGGCCATTGGCGACGATCGTCTGCAAAAAGCGCAGCGCGGCTATGTCGTGCCAGACAGCTTCACCCATGGCTCCTCCGCGCAGCGCACGCAATGGCTGCTGAAGGGTCTGCAATCGGGAGATGTCGACGCCTGCTACACCTTCGCCCGCTAAGCGCGCACGCGATCAGGTCAAACGACGGGCGCGGGTCGCAAGATCCGCGCCCTTCAGTTTTCGGGAGAGTCGCGCCAAACCGCCTCCCGTCTCCAGGAGAGCGTTTGTCTGCGTCAGCGTCTGCCGGGAGACGATGACGCCCGCAGGCTGCGAGAGCACGGGGAAAAGCCTTGTCGTAAGTGTCGTCGAGGCGGCGCGCAGGGTGCGCGGCGCGCCCGGATCGCCATAAGCGAAGAGGTCGTTAAGTTCGTCGGCGAAGCCGCGCTCGACCGCGTATCCGGCTGAGAGCAGAAAAATTTGATCGCGCCGCACGGTCGCCAGCGCCTCTCGCAAACCCTCTGGCGCATTGCTCGTTTCAACAAAGTTGCAGCCGGCGTCTTCCGCAATCCGTGCGAGGTTGCGACCGGGTTCGCCAACAAGCGCAGCGTCGGCGACGACGCCCTGCACGCAGGCGTCGATCAGCGAAGCAAGGCAACGGGCCACGAAATCGGCCCGCGCCGGGCCGTCAATCGTATCCATTGCGAAAATTATTGCGCTCAGCATGAAACGCAAACATATCCGAAAGGACGCGTCGACGGAATGCGGCGCCGCATATTCATGCGTCCCGCCACGATTTCGGGCGCCGGCCATTGCATGGCGGCGCGCCTTCGGTCACCATCGATTCATGGCCAGCACATCCTACCCGCTCGAACTCCTGACGACAGTCCAGATGGCCGAGGCCGACCGTCGCACGATCGCGGGCGGCGTCCCCAGCATGACCCTGATGGAGAACGCGGCGGCGGCTCTCGCCGGCGTCATCAGTCAGATTCTGCAAAAGACGAGCGGCCGGCGGATACTGGTGCTATGTGGCCCCGGCAACAACGGCGGGGACGGGTTTGTCGCCGCGCGATTGTTGCGCAGCCAGCGTTACAAAGTGCGCGTCGCCGCGTTGACGCCGCCCGGCGAATTGCGCGGCGACGCGGCGCGCGCCGCCGCCGCCTGGTCAGGCGAGACGACATCGATCTGGGACGCGGATTTCACGGGAGTCGATCTGGTGATCGACGCGCTTTACGGGACGGGGTTGAGCCGGGACCTCGACGCGCGAACGATCTCTCTGGTCAGTCGTCTGAACGAATGGCGCCGCACAACCGGACAAAAGGTGATCAGCGTCGATATTCCAAGCGGGGTCGACGGCACCACAGGCGGCATTCGCGGAGCCGCTGTCGAGGCCGACGTCACCGTCACCTTTTTTCGTCTCAAGACGGGTCACCTGCTGCTGCCAGGTCGATTGCTCTGCGGTCGTTTGGTCTGCGCCCACATTGGCATTCGTCCCGCCGCAATTGAGAGTTTGGGCGTCGACGCCTTCGTCAATGAGCCGACGCTTTGGCTGACCCGCCTGCCGCTTCCCCGGATCGAAGGTCACAAATACACGCGCGGTCATGCGGCGGTTGTCTCGGGCGGCCCTTCATTCACGGGCGCCGCGCGTCTCGCCGCTCTGGCCGCATTGCGCGCCGGCGCCGGTCTCGTAACCCTCGCCTCGCCGCAGGAGGCGCTGGCGATCAACGCCAGCGCCCTCACCTCCGTCATGGTGCGCGTCGCCGACGGGGCCGAGGGTTTGACGGCCTTGCTCGCCGACCGCCGCATGAACGTCGTCGCTATCGGTCCCGGTCTGGGCGTTGGGGAAACAAATCGCGCCCAGGTCGAGGCGGCACTGGCGTCATGGGGCGGCCGGCGCGCCGTTGTGCTCGACGCCGACGCCTTGACCTGCTTTGCGGAGGACCCTGAACGGTTGTCGCGGGCGATCGGCGCCGCCACGGGCGATGTCGTCATGACGCCGCACGCCGGCGAATTCGCCCGGCTGTTCCCGGAAAGCCTCGGGACAGGCTCCAAACTCGATCAAACTCGGGCGGCGGCGCAATCCAGCGGCGCCGTCATTCTGCACAAGGGACCGGATACGGTCATCGCTGCGCCGGATGGCCGCGCCGCGATTTTGCCGGAGGCCTCGCCCTGGCTGGCGACGGCGGGCTCAGGCGACGCGTTGACCGGAATTGTCGCCGGATTGATGGCGCAGGAGATGGAAGGGTTTTTTGCCGCCTGCTGCGCGGCCTGGATGCATGCGCGCGCCGCATCCCTGTTCGGTCCGGGATTGATCGCTGACGATCTGATCGCAACCTTGCCGCTGGTCTGGCGAGAATTATCCGGCGTGGCGCCCGACGGCATAAGGGATTCAGGATAGGGGCGTGAGATCGAGGCGCTTTCCGCGGCTTGTTCTCGTCATTACATTTATACAGTCTGCGCGGAGCTGAAGCGATGAACGGGGTCCGTTTCTCATGAAATCTCACGAAAGATTATTGCTTGAGAACAAGGCATGGGCCCAGGAGACACGTCAGCGCGATCCCGCCTATTTCGAGCGACTGGCGGCGGATCAGCGGCCCAAAATTTTATGGATCGGCTGCTCCGACAGTCGCGTGCCTGCCGATATCATCGTCAACGCCGAACCGGGTGAAATTTTCGCGCATCGGAATATCGCCAATCAGGTGATTGCAACGGATTTCAACTGTCTCAGCGTGGTGCAATACGCCGTTCAGGTGCTCAAGGTGGAGCATGTGATCGTTTGCGGCCATTACAATTGCGGAGGCGTGAAGGCATCGCTGGGTCGCAAAAACCCGCATCTTGAGCTTCTGAACAAATGGTTGATGAGTCTCAAGGATATCTACCGGATGCATCGACATGAGATCGACCGGCTGGAGACGCTCACGCAAAGAGCCAATCGAATGGTCGAGTTGAACGTCATCGAACAGGTGCGCCGTGTGTCACATCTGGCCATCGTTCAGACAGCATGGAGGACCGAACAAAGTCCTATGCTGCATGGCTGGGTTTACGCCCTCGACGATGGCATTTTGCACCAACTTGTGACCCTGCCGGCCGGTAGCGAAGTCGATGAAATCTATCAGCAGGACGAGGACGAATGAGCCAGGCGCTCTACGCCGGCGCAAAATTCTCGAAGACGATCTGATCCGCCCACTGGCGCGCCAGTTGCGCCTGATTTGGCGTTCGCACGGTCCAGGTCGTAACCGGCAGGCGTAACCCTTGCCGCGCCAGAAACGGAATAGCGTGGGGCAGATCCGAGACGCTCCATGAGATAAAATCGGGTTGGGTTTGGGGATAATGTAGAAAATGCGTCATCTCCCGACGTTGATGCGCAGAAAGTCGCGGCCATTCTTGCTCCGTGTAATGCGCCTCTGCGACTACGCCGAGCGGAATATGCGCAAGCCCGGCTGTCTGCGAAGGATCGCGCAGAAAGGCGATCATCGCCGGATCAAAGCTTTCGATGCAAACAGCGCCGCGATAGTTTCTCAATGTCTCTATTACCGCTTGCGGCAGGCGCATATCGCCATCGAAGTAGCTCTTGAGTTCGATGACCAGCGGCGTGCGACCGGAGATGGCCGCGACAAATTCCGCCAGACAGGGAATTGTTTCCGCCGTCCCACGCAGACGTTGATGCTGCAAGTCTGCAAGAGACCGATCGCGCACATAACCTGTTGAGTCAGTCAAACGGTCTAATTCGTCGTCGTGAAAAACAACGGCGGCGCCATCCAGAGTCGCCTGCACATCACATTCGATCGCGTAGTTTGCAGCGATAGCTGCACGCGCCGCGCCAATCGTGTTCTCGATCACGCCAGCTGCTGCATCATGCAAGCCGCGATGCGCGATCGGACGCGCCAGCAGCATGTTCAAATGATCCATGCTCACGGCAGGATTTCGAAAATTCCCTCGATCTCGACCGCCGCATCAAGCGGCAATTGCGCGACCCCGACCGCAAATCGCGCGTGTTTGCCATTTTCGCCGAGGACAGCCGCGAAGAGATCGGAAGCCCCGTTCACGACTTGCGGCACATGCGCGAAGTCCGGCGCCGAATTGACATAGCCGCCGATGCGGATGGCGCGAAGCTTGGCCAGATCGCCTGTCGCCGCGTGCGCTTGCGCTAAAACGTTCAGCGCCGCCTGACGCGCCGCCGCCTGTCCGGCTTCGAGCGAGACGGCCGCGCCGAGCTTGCCTTTATGGGCGGGATCAAGACCATTGGCGCCGACGGGTAATTGACCGGACACGAAGAGTAAATCGCCGCTTCGCGTGAAAGGAAGGTAATTGGCGACCGGGGCTGCCGCCGCCGGCAACGACAGGCCCAGCGCCGACAGTCGGGCGTCGGGCGTGGTTGAGGCTGAAAGAGTCATTCGGCTGATCCCTGTCGATATAATATTTGCGTCCACCTCCTATCGAGCTTACTTTTGGGATCGAGTTTGCGCAATGGCCACAAAGTCTTGATGCAAGTTATGAGAACGATGGGAGCTGCCGTATGAATTGGGCGCGCATACTGTTTATCGGCGTTGCGGCTCCGCTTTTGTCCTCAGCGGCGCATGCGGAACCCGCGCTGGCCGCGCATCGTGCGGTTTATGACCTTGGATTGCTGAAAAGCAGCGGTTCGAAAGCGCCGGCGCAGGCGCGTGGCCGCATCGTACTGGAGTTTACCGGCTCTGTCTGCGAGGGCTACGTGCAAAATTTTCGTCAGGTTACTGATTTGCAGCCGCCCGATGGCGACAGCAAATTATCCGAGATGAGCTCTGCGACTTTCGAAGGACCAAAGGGTGAGAATTTTCGTTTCAAGACTCAAACGCGCATCGAGTCCACTGTGGTCGAAAGTGTCGATGGACGCGCGCGTAAACAAGAGGGGGGCGTTGAAGTCTCTTTCGAGAAGTCAACAAAGGCTCCGATGAGCATCGCCGGGCCGACGCTGTTTCCCACCGAGCATCTCAAACGTATATTGTCGGCGGCGCGCGCCGGAGACAAATTACTTGAAGCGCGTGTATTCGATGGCGCGGGCGAGGGGGACAAAGCCTTCGATACGTTGACCGTGATCGGCGAGCCTGCGAAGACGCCGGCGACCGAGAAAGCGGCGCAGGATCAAGGCCTCAGGCAAATGGCGCGCTGGCCGGTTTCGGTCTCCTACTTTGAGATGGGCAAGCGCGATGGCGAGCCAATGTATGTCCTCGCCTTCGATTTGTATGAAAATGGCGTATCGCGGGCGCTGCGTCTGGATTACGGCGATTTTATCATTGGCGGCGAAATGACAGCTTTGACCTTTTTGAAGGCTAATCCCTGTCCGCAGGACGGCGCGCCTTAAAACATCTTCCGCATGACGATGAGACAACCAGAGATGGCTGCGGGTGTGCGCAAGCTTCGCGCAAGCTTCATGTCATGAGAATGTGTGTTTGAAAGATCGCGCGTGGCTTCCGGTCCATGACAACACTCTCAACCTATCTTTCCGTCTCGAAAAATATCGATAGGTGGCGTCAGATCACCCAAAAAAATCCCGATGTTAAAATCGAGACGCAATATTACCAAGATCGGTTTCCGAAAATCGGCTCCATCGACGCTTTCATCAAGGATCGACGGCTATTCGCTTATGCCTTGCGCGCCTTTGGATTGGGCGACAGAATCCAGGCGACGGCGCTCATGCGACGCGTGCTTGAGCAGGGCGTCGACAAGCCAGACGCCCTCGCGCGCAGTTTAAACGATCGACGGGTGCTGGATTTTGCGAAAACCTTTGATTTTAAGGGTAAGGGCGTAGCGACGTTGACGCAGCCCGATAGCATCAAGGCCGTTGTCGATCGTTATGTTGACGAGGCCATGCGGGCGTCTCAGGGCCGTCAAAATCTTGGTGTTGAGCTGGCGCTTTATTTTCGAGAGAATGCGCCTAAACTGACCAGTGTATATGGCCTGCTTGCGGACAAAAAACTGCTTGAGGTCGTTCAGACGGCGCTGGAACTCTCGCCGCGCATGTCCTCTCAACAAATCGATACGCAGGCCCGGTTGCTGAAAGCGAAAATAAAGCTCTCGGATTTTACCGATCCGCAGAAACTGGATCGTTTCCTGGCGCGTTTTGCAAGCATGTACGATCTCAAAAACATGAATGATCGCGCCGTTGGCGCCAGCTCAAACCCCCTGCTCTTCGCGTCTGTCGCGCAGGAGCGCGGCGAGGGCGTCGGCGTCGATCTCAGCCTCATCCTGAGAAGACAAAACCAGTTATTAAAACAATGAACCTTTGAGTTATTTGAAAAACCTGCTCCCGCCGGAGCTATTTCGGCGAAGCAAATAGCTAATGCAGGCGCCCAATCGGTTCGGCGCACATAGAAAGGGGCGGTGCGCCTGCAAATGCTGTGGCGGCGTTCCCCGCCAACACTCGACGCGCCATCGCAGCGACGCCCGTTTTACGAAATCGTCAAACAGATTTACGCCTGCTGTCGCAGCATGACGTGCGACGTCAAAACGCTGGCGTTTGAAGGCTCCTTACCTCGGTCCGCCGCTAATTCCATCGTTCAAGAGCCTGCCTGGGCTGGCGTTGAATTTGGCTTCGCCGAGCGTCCGCAGATTCACGGAGAGATAGAAGGTATCGTTGCGCGTGGAGCCCGTATACCAAGGCTGATAGATTGATGAGTAATTCATCGCCACGTTCATGCACTCGTCATTATAGCCGCCGCCAACGCCCCACAGGGCTGAAGCGAAGAAAGATGAATTGGCGGAGTTGGCGTAAAGCGCATTGTAGATGCCGCCGCGCGACATGTCGAAGGTCACGGAGCCGTTCAGATAATAATTTTTTGTGATATCCCAGCGCGCGGAGGTCGAGAGTCCCTGACGGCGGACATCGAAGCCGATTTGTTGCTGGCTCGCATAATTCGCGTATTGGATGCCGAAGGTCAGCGGGTTGAAGTTGATGGTCGCTAGCATGTCGATGCGACGAGCGCTCAAACTGTCCTTGTCGAAACGTCCTTTGGCGGTGAAATTCAGGAATGACGCCGGGGCGACGACGAGGCGTCCGACATAATCTGATGTCCGGGTGTTTAGACCCGACGCCAGACCGACATTAGCGGCGTCAGCCATCGAATAGGCGTTAGGGCCGGCGACCTGTTGCGACTGGCCGGCCATCGCGTTGATAAAGCCGCCATTCGAGAAGCTCATGGTCGCCTGGCCGCCATAGTTCAGGCGGGTGCCGGTCTCAAAGCGGTCGTAGCCGGAGTATTTGCTCCACTCGAAGAGAGTCGAGTCATCGAAGACGAGGCTTTGCGCGTCGAGATTGACCAGCGAAGGAATCGACGTCTGGCTCGGACGCGCGATCAACTGTGCGATTGGTTCGAACACAATGTTGCCCAGCGGCGTCCGCGCCAGCAGGGGATAGCGATAATCGAAGCCCATGCCCGGCGTCGCCTGGCCGCGGAAGGAATTATTCTGTCCGGGAATGAAAAAGGACTGGTTATAATTCGGAATGGGTTGATTGGCGTAGTTGTAAACCGGATATGTCCCCGACTCGTTGTAATCGAGATAGCTGCCCATGAAACGCGCAAAGGCGAAAGGCGTCCATACGCCGCCAACCGGATCGATAGCTTTACGTTTCCACATGGCGCTCGCCACGCCGCGGTTATAATTGCCGCCGACTCCGCGCAGCAAACATTGGCTGAGATTGGGGTCCTTGTTCGGCGAATAGATCTGGCAGACGTTATACAGGGTGTATTGGCTGTCCAGCGTTTGCGGTTGAATGGATTGGTAGTTTGGAAGATTAGCCGAAACGCTGTTGAAATTGGCGTCCACCTCGACCTGACCGCCAATCCCTGCCGTCTTCACGGGATCGATGTCAAAGACCCGATTGTAATCCGTCATCGGATGGGTGACGGGCATTTGCCCCTGAATATCGCCCGGCAGAAGCCCCTGGATGTAATAGCCGCGCATGTCGAAATAGCTTCTCGGGCCTTGGCCCGTCAGATAAAGCGTCGACGAGCTTTCCCTGAAGAAAAAGTTGTTATTCAGCGTGTTGTACAGGCCGAAGTCCTGCATGAAATAACGATCGGTGAAATAGGCGCCGTCCCAGCCTGTTTTCCACCTGTCGTTAATGTCGAAGTTCGAGCGGCTCTGAACCATGCCGCGGAACGAACGGTTGCGCGCGCCATAGGGCGCCTCGGCGAAGTTTTCTCTAGCGGTCCCGTTCACATAAGCGCCGTCAGCGCGCAGCATAACCTCGCCATTGTCGAACCGCTTGCGAAACTCGCCGGTGAGATAGGGAATTCCGCCTTGCGAGAAATACGTCGGCGTGAGGGTGAGGTCCGTGTCAGGAGAAATGTTCCAGAAGTAGGGCAGCTTCACGCCGGCGCCGACAAAACCTGCATAGGCGAGACTGGGCATCAGGAAGCCTGTCTTGCGCTTCACGGTCGGATCGGGTTGGGACAGATAGGGTATGTAGGCGATGGGCGTGCCGAGAAACTCGAACGCAGCATCTTCGTAATAAAGCATTTTCTCCTTGGCGTCGTGGATGACGCGCTTGGCGCGCACCTGCCAGAGTCGCGGACGGGACGGATTGTCGCTACAGGCTTCGCACGCCGTGTAGGTGCCTTTGTTGAACACGGTGAAATCGTCCACATGTTCGGCGCGCGGCGCGCTCATGTGGGTCCTGTTTGTGGTGTCGTATTGCAGGCTGTCGATAAAGCCGGCCTTGAATTCGTCGGTGAATTCGAAACGCTGGGCGCGCACGACGCTGCCGTCGACTTCGGTCAGCTTGGCGTGACCCTCCGCGAAGATTTGTTGTTTGCCCTGATCATAGACAACACGATCGGCCTCCAGCACTTTACCCTTGTAGAGAACCCGGACATGGCCATTTGCCGCAACCGTTTTGGCGTCCTGGTTGTAGACCATCTCATCGGCTTCGACGACCATACGTTCGGGCGCGGCGGCGTTGGCCGCTCGCGCTGTCGTCAGGGGGAAAAAAGCGATCAGTAAAATCAACAGGGCGCACGCGCGCGCAGCCCGTTTCGCGCCATGGGCGCGCAACAGAGAAAGCAGCCGGAGGGCGCCGATTGGCGTCATCGCCTGCACCTGTTCATTGCCGGTTCCAGCGTCGTTGGCATGGTTCCTGAAATCGCTGGCGGAATTTTCTCGACGAACGAAGGGGAGTCGTTCGAACCATCGAATTTTCCATGAATTACGCCAAAAAAATAAACCATGAAGCTCTGTCGGGCGCCAGCGATAAGGCCCGGTGGAGCGATGAAACCTGCAATCAGCGCTAACAAATCATAAATATCTGGCTCGACGCAGCCGGGCCGTACGCGCGACGTTGCAGCCGCCCGTGATGAACGCTGGACGGCAGTAAACGCTGCGCGCAAGGTTGCTTGCCCGGTTGATGAAGCGGTCGAATGCACGTTGCCGAACATGCCGCCGTTTTGCGCTAAAATCATGGCCGGGCAAGCCAACAGAGCCGGAGACGGCGGCGCGCATTTTTGGCCCCTGTCCGTTTCAGTTTAGGATAAAAATCCGCAATTTGCTGGCGGAACCGGTTCAGGATCGACCCCCTTGCGCGCGTATTTGTTCCCAGGGCCGCGTCTTGGGTGCGCGGACAGTAAGGATCCAGCTTTGCTACTTGCCTAAATGTTATCGTTCAAGGCGCGCACGCAGGTTTGGACAACTTAGAAATCATTGATTTACATTGTGTTGTATTTTCGTCACGCCGGCAGGCCCCGCTGTGTCGGGCCTTCTGCGCCACAGCCTGAAAACTCGTTGAGATCCCCCCAGTTACGTCGATAGCGCGTGTCGGTGGGAGAAGACCGTCGATATATCTGACTGGCGTGGCCGCTCGACCCTGACGCGCGCCACCCCCGTCCGGGACGGCCGCGCCAGAAAAAATCATTGAGGAGCGGCTCAGGCTTTGATCACAAAGGGAGCCTTACAAAATTTCTGACCGTTTCGAGCTGAAACCATTGTCACGATTGAGTGAGCGCAGGATTGCGGCTGAAAAAAGACCGTCCATGCGATCGCCGGCGGATCATTTCAGAGCTTCGGAGGCGCCGTAATGAGCTCAAGATAATTGTAGCTTGAGCACATGCCTGTGTAGAGATTCTCGGGCAGCTTGCAGGCAGGCGGCGCCATCACCAGCGAGGGATAGGTTTTCTTTTTCGTCACGGCGTAGGCGTCCTTGTTGACCCGGTCTGCAGCGCAGCCCGTCGCCACAAGGGCGCCTACAATGACGATCAGCTTTTTCATCAATCCAGAATTCCCGACCCGGTTGCCGGGCACTTTCTTTCGAATAATCTTTTTTTTCAAGTGCCCTCAGACGCATTGAGCGACCTGTTGCGCGTCCACGGGGTCGTCAGAGGGCGATCCTGTGTTAAGGAGGGGGCTGATCGGCACGCCTTCTTTTTATCCGATAGAACCGAATTCAACAGTCCAGCCCGGTGATGTGGACATAACGCTTCTGGGGGCAACAGTGATTTATTATGCGATTAAGCTAGTCGTCTCAGCGTCGCTGATTGTTTTGATCTCGGAAATCGCCAAACGGTCGGCTGGATTTGCGGCGCTCATAGCTTCTTTGCCCCTCACCTCGCTTTTGGCGTTCGTCTGGCTTGGCGTCGAGGGCGCGCAACCGGAGAAAATTGCGGAACTGTCCAGTCAGATTTTCTGGTTGATTGTGCCCTCGCTCGTTCTTTTTCCGGCTTTAAGCATTCTGTTGAGAATGGGCGTCAATCTGTGGGGAAGCCTCGCGATGGCGTCGGCCGCCACGATCATCGCCTATTTGGCTTTGTTGCCGATGCTGAGAAAGTTCGGTCTCGTCGATTGACCCTTGAGGGCGCGCCGGTCCGAACGTCGCAGACCGGCGCATGACTATCACGCGTTTTTGAGCGAGAAGCCCACGCCAACCCAACTCATGCCGGCGAAAAACAGGTCAACGCCTAGAAAAGCGCCGATCACCCATAAACTCGATACTGGCCATTGAGCGAGGATCACCGCGCCAAGGAGCAAAGACAGGATACCCGAAACAGCGATCGCGATCCTCGGCGCGTTCTCCGGTAATTGAAAAGCAAGGTAGCCGCGAAACAATCCCGAGGCGATCAAACTAACGCCAATCATCAACGTGAAGACCCCTGCGGCGAGGAGGGGGTTTTGAATGGCTCCGACGCCGGCGACGATGTAAAGCGCGCCAATGGCCAGCCACAGGAAGAATTTGCGCCATGAACGCATGGCGAAACCATGCGCCACTTCGACGACGCCGCTGACGATCATCGCCGCCCCAACAAAAAAGACGCTGGAAATCGTAGTCAGCGTCACGCTGCCTAACGCGATGGCGCCAGCAAGCGACAACAGTAGTCCAAAGGCGACCGTCCAGCCCCAATTTTCCTTAAGCGTGGAAAACTCCAACGCGTCTACTGATGATCCGGTAGAATAACTCATGGCTCCTCCTGATTAGGTTTGTGCGCGTGATCGTTGCGACAACAACGCGCAATAAATACGCCAATGTCTTTGTGAGATGACTTCGACAGATTGGATATAGACCCGCGCCTCGCCAAAAAGAAGAAGCGGCCCGTCATCGTTGACCATAGAATAAATCATTGAAAAATTGAAAAAATAGTCTGCTGGGCCGGTTTAGACGCCCGCGCCGCGTCGCAGGATGTGCGCTGACGCACATCAAAGGAAGCGGGTGAATTTTAATACTTCGTAAAGCATAATTCAGGGAGGTTCGTGATGACCTACAGCTACGATACACATTTCGATCGTGAGTCCATTCGGCGTCAGTTTCGCATGTCGATGGGGTTGATTGTCGCCATGGCGCTCGCCACGTTCATACTCGGCCTCTCTTTGCCCGTGGATAATGGCCGTCATGCGCCGGAGCTTGCGACGGCGGGCGAGTTGATGGGACGGCTGGTCTCGATTGATCAATAAACTTCACTGCTTTGTAGAGGCGCAAAAGTAATCGCCCTGCCGAAGCGCGGGTGATGCGTGTTAAGCGTTTCTGGCTTGGGCTGGCGCATGCGCAGCGCTCCTGAACACCGCGCGTTTTACTCAAAGCCCTCGATACTCTGAACAAATGTCGCTCCGGGCGCTCGCGAAGGATGGGTGAGGTCACTGCGATCCCCTGCTGTTCACATGGCTCTGCCGCACACAAGCCTCTGGCGTCCACTTGCCGAAAACGGCGGCGTCGGTCATGAACCCTGAGATGGATCGTTTTTTCAGGGGGTGATCGCCGCCGCCGGGGCTGGAGGCGGGGATCTGACGGTTTCCAATGACTGTTATCGATACGCTTTATGCCGCATTTGCATCCAATCAGCTCCTGGTCGGCGGCGTCGGGACGCTGGCTTTCGGATCGGCGATGTATCTGTTGCGCGCAGTGCCAGAAAGCATCGCCGATGTTATGGGCAGAACGCTCTGGACGACGGTTTTTGTCGAAAGTCTGTCGAATGAATATCGCGATGTCGATGCCTTTATCGAAGGTCATCGTCTCGATTTTTTCAGCAGATCCCTCGAAATCAAAGATGGCGCGCTCAAAACAGGCTTTGGCGGCGGCTGGGGACGATACGCTGGCGTTTTGTTCAAATATTCCAAGACTAAATCCACACAGCAGGTCGCGCCGTTCGAAACCATAATGGTGTCGTTTCTCACGCGCGATCGGACGCTCGTCGAGCGTTTTATGCAGGATTGCCGGCCAGAAGAGCACAAAAACGCCATCTACGTCTCTATGTATGCGGCTGGCGGCTGCAGTGGCGGATTGAGGCGGCGCAAGCGTGGTCTGCACACGGTTTTCGTCGAAGAAGAAATAAAGGATCGGCTTGTTCGCAGGCTGAACTGGTTTATCGGCGCCGAGGAATGGCATTCGATACGCGGTGTCCCATGGAAATTGGGCATTATCCTTCATGGCCCTCCGGGAACCGGCAAGACGAGCCTTATTCACGCGCTCGCCTCGGAATTTGGATTCGATATCAAATATATTAAATCGCTCCATGGTTTGGGGGCTGCTTTTCTGACGGGAAACCGCAACGATCTTTTTGTGATCGAGGACATCGATACGATCGCCAACGGTCTGAAACGCGACGCCGGCAAAGACAGAGACTCCTCGGATGATCGGGGCCTCTCAGGCGCGCCCTTGCATGAAATTCTCAACGCGATGGATGGGATGCAGACGCCCGATGGGCTAAAGTTCATCGTCACAACGAACCATATCGAGCGGCTCGACCCGGCGATTATACGTCCCGGACGCATCGACGAGGTGATCGAGATCGGCCCGCTCTCGCGTGAAAGCGCACGCCGGATGTTTCGGGCTTTTTATGGACGCGACGGCATTGGCGATTATGCGCCACGCACCGGAGCCGAGTTACAGTTGATGTTCTCGACGATGAGCGCAGAGGACGCCGAGGCGGCATTAACGCAAGCGCCGTCCGCCAGAAATTAATTGACTTGGCCCAAACATGGCTCCTGGCATGGGGGCGAGAAGCCATGTCAGGACAGCAACGCGCTCACACGCAAGGCGTTCAGGACTCCAGATATTTCTGCATCAGCTCTGCTTTCTGGCGATCGAACTCGTCTTCGTCAATGAGACGCGACTCTCTCTGTTTCACCAGCGCCGCCAGAGCGGCCAGATGTTCATTTTCCGGGACGGCGGCGGCGGCGACGCCGAGCTTTTGTCCTTTCAGCAGCAGGTTGATTTTATTTTCGATGAACTGCGCCGAGATCGTCTGAACATTCTCGATGACAAGGTTGACCGTGCCTTCCTGAATGATCAGATTCGTCAGGATGCGGCCCGGAATGGACTGAATGGATTTGATGTCCTCTAGCCGGATGGTTTTGGATTTCAGGCCAAGGAACAGACTTCGGCATAGCATCAACACGCGCCGGTCGGTCACCAGAATGAGCCACAGATCGTTATTGTAGAGCCCTTCGCCAATGGCGAAAATGTCCTCCTGCGGAAAAATGGCGTCCTCGACATCGTTCAGGGCGCGGCTGGAGAGAGTGAGATGACCGGAACTTTTTTTAACGATCTCGTTTAACCTTTTTCGAACGTCTTCCGGTTTCGCGCTTTTAAAATCAAACACATGATCCTCCCGCAATTCTCCGGTTCGCCGCCATTTGTTTTACTCGGCGACTACCACCCTCAAATAGTCTGATTGTTTGTGGGGACGACTCTCTTGCTTCTCTGCATCGCAAAGCTTGCTCTCGGATTAAAGGGCGGCGTAACTGGCGTCGATCCTGCGCCGGTCCGGCGAAGAGGCTCACCCGCGCCGGAACAAGTAACGGCGCGCAATTGTCGCAAGCATCTATTTTTGTTTGATTTCAATTAGCTAGTATAGATTGCGGCTATCTTGACTTCATGGAAGGTCAAACTTATTGTGCGGCCGGCTTGAAGGGCTCGATGCTTGCGTCGGGTCCTCCTACCCGTTTATCGGGATCCTCTGCGCCGTCTTCTACCGGCTATCGCCACATCGCTGATTTCGCACGATTGCTCGCGCGATGGAGACCGCCGATGATCGAGGACCGGGAAGATGCGGAACAAGCGGCGCTCAACGCCCGGCTTGAGAAACTCGACGCCGCCTTGCGTCGCGTCGAGGATGAGAAAGTCGCCAGGGAAACGCCTCCGCCGGCGCGCAAGGGGTTCTCGCACGCCATGCGGGTTGGCCTCAATGCGATGTCAGAGTTCGTCGGGGCGGTGATCCTCGGCGGAGTCATGGGATGGCAGGCCGATAAGTGGCTCGGCACCGAGCCCTGGTTGTTGGTTGTCCTGCTTGGTTTTGGGGTCGCGGCGGGCTTTTATAATGTCTATCGCGTCGCGCGACCTAGGAACGGGCCCGCGGGCGCAGAAGGTTTAGATCAGGACGCCTGAGGCGTAGACAGAAGGGCCGGGCGGCGACGTTCGGGCAGGGCGATGAGCGCGGAAGAAACGGTATCCCAGCCTAATCCGATCGAGCAGTTCGAGCTGCATCGGATCTTTCCTCTGGAAATCAACGGGGTCGAGACCTCCTTCACCAACGCTTCGCTGTTCATGTTGCTGGCGGCGCTGGGCGTCGTGGCGCTGATGGTCCTCGCCACCTCGCGCAAGGCGATCGTGCCGGGCCGGATCCAGGCGCTGGCGGAGATGCTTTATGAGTTCGTGGCCAACATGGTCCGCCAGACGGCGGGCAAGGAAGGCATGAAGTTCTTCCCCTTCGTCTTTACGCTGTTCTCCTTCATTCTGATCGCCAATCTGATCGGCCTTGTGCCCTATACCTACTCGGTTACGAGTCAGATTGTGGTCACTTTCGCCTTCGCTGCGCTGGTGCTGACCCTGGTCGTCGCCTACGGCGTTTATCGTAATGGATTCGGCTTCCTGAAGCTCTTCGTGCCGCATGGCGTGCCCTTGCCGGTGCTGGTGGTGCTGGTGCCGATCGAGATCATCTCATTTCTGTCGCGTCCGATTTCGCTGTCTGTTCGTCTCTTCGCCAACATCCTCGCCGGACACATCACCCTCGCCGTGTTTGGCGGCTTCGTGGTGCTTCTGCTCGCCTCCAAGGGCTGGGCGTTCCTGGCCCCTGTGCCGCTACTGGCGATTGTCGCGCTCTATGCGCTCGAACTGCTCGTCGCCTGCCTGCAGGCGTTTGTGTTTTCCGTCCTCACCTGCGTTTACCTCAACGACGCAATTCACCCGGGCCACTGATAAACGATCAACAATAAACGTCGGCCTCATTAACAGAACCGGAGAAAAACAATGTCAGAATATCAGCTCATCGGCGCGGGCCTCGCCGCGATCGGCACCGGTGCGGCCGCCATCGGCGTCGGCATCATTTTTGGTAACTTCGTCAACGGCGCTCTGCGCAACCCGTCTGCGGCGTCGAGCCAATTCACCAACGCCATCATCGGCGCGGCGCTGGCCGAAGGTCTTGGCATTTTCGCGTTTCTGATTGCGATCCTGCTCTTCCTGAAAGCCTGACAAGGCGCGTCGTCGGCCGGAGAGGCCGATGGAAGGCGTCCAAAACATGTCCGCCGCGCGCAATACTCGCGGCGGATGCCCATTATGCTCTGCCAGCCGCGACGTCCGATGTGACGCGCGATCGGGACCAGACCCATGAAATTGACGTTCATATCTCCCGCCTTCGCCGCGGAAAGCGAGCTGGAAACGCACGAGACCGTTGGCGCTGCTGGCGGCGAAGCGCATCACGAGGGCGGTTTTCCGCCCTTCCAGCAAGAAAATTTCGCGCCGCAAATTGTCTGGCTGATCGGCATTTTCGCCATCCTCTACCTTCTGATGTCGCGCGTCGCGCTGCCGCGCGTCGGCGGCATTCTGGAAAATCGCGAGACCAAAATCGCCTCCGATCTGGAAGCGTCGCGCGAGATGCAGGCCAAGGCGCAAGCCGCCGCTCGCGCCAACGAAGAGAGCATCCGCCTGCGTCGCGAGGAGGCGCAGGCCATTGGTCGGGACGCCCAGCAGAAAATCGCCGCCGAGGCCGCCGCGCAACGCACGCGCGCCGAGGCCGAGTCGGCGGAGAAAATTCGCGCCGCCGAAGCGCGCATTAGCGCCGCAAAGACGCAGGCCCTGGGCAACGTCGAACAGATCGCCGTCGACGCCGCAGCGTCGATTATCGAAAAGCTTTCGGGCGTGAGCGTCGACAGGGATCGCCTTGTCGCCGAACATCGCAGCGTCAAGTCGAGCTAAAGGAGAGGCCCGATGCCCGCACTTCACTTCGACGCCGAATTTTATGTCCTGATTGGCTTTGCGCTGTTTCTTGGCGTCTTGTTATGGACAGGCGCGCATTCCAAATTCACCGCGCTGATCGACTCGCGTATCGACCGGATCAAGAACGAGCTGGCGGAAGCGGAGCGTCTGCGCGGCGAGGCCGAGGCGCTGCTGGCTTCCTTTGAGAAGAAGCGGGAAGAAGCCGAGGCGGAAGCGAGAGCCATCGTCGCGCAAGCCAAGGAGGAAGCTGAACTCCTCGCCGCCGAAGGACGACGAAAGCTTGATGACTTCATGACCCGCAGCGTTCGGCAGGTCGAACAGAAAATCGCTCAGGCTGAAGCGCAGGCTGCCGCCGAGGTGCGCGCGGCTGCAGCAGACGCGGCGGTCAAGATCGCCGAAGGCGTTTTGAGCAAGGGCGGTGTCGCCGGCAAGGATTTTGTCGCCGCCGGCATTAGCCAAATCAAGGCGCTGGGACACTGATTTCAGCTTCCCGCGCGGGTGGCGCGCGGGGCTGTCTTTCATAAAACATTACTGCGGTTGCTGGTCTTCCGGCGAAGGCTGTTGTGAAGGAGCTGGCGCGCCGCCTCGCGCCTTTTTCTTTCCGGTTTTGGCGCGCGGCTGGGCAGCGTCTGCGACCCCGCCTTCAGAGAAGCCAACAATAATCTCATAATCTTCCTGAGGACGTTTCCCAATCAAAGGTGCGACAATGGGGTCCGCCAGCAACCGGAAATCGCCTCGCGTTCCATTCGCCGGGATCGCCGCCGCCGCGCGATAGGTTTTGCTGGAGACTTCAGCATAGGTTTTGATGTTGCGCAGGGCGACTCGAATGGTCGCGCCATAGTTGCCCGGCGCGCCCACAGGCCCCAGAACGGCGCCGCCTTCGATGCCGACCTTGATGACCACATTCCCGCCATCGACAACGCATTCGCGCGCCGTTTGGTCAATCAGAAGCTGATAGCGCACGTTATGCGCATCGGCGTCTGCAGGGATCCGAATGTTCGATGCCCCATTGTCGATGAAAACCGACGGACAATCTTGCGTAATGTTGGGGCCGGCAGGCTCCTGACCTCCAAACATCGTCGGAAATTTCAAGGAGGGCATGTCAATCGCGTGGGCGCTGTTGGTCATCAGACAACCGGCGATGACGAGCGGGACGAAACGGGGGATAAAGCGTCGAGCGGGGCCATTGGCTATTTCCGTCAACACGCAGCTAGCTCCATTATGGCAGTTTGGCGAAGCCATCCTTGAATCCGCCCAGGGTGAGGGGGAGGCCGATGCCCTCGTCGGGCACCTGATGGATGATGTAGGTAGCCGTCTTGCCATTTTTCAACTGGTCGAGAAGTTTGTCGTCCATCGTCACTTCTGCGACGCAGCCGCTGGGCAGACATTTGACAAAACCGGCGCGCCCGATGTCGGTCTCGTCGATTTTGAGACCGAGACCGTTTGGCAGCAAAACGCCGAGCGGCGCAATCACCCGCATCAAACGGCTTTTGCCATCGCTGGTTTTGAGGATGATCACCACGAGGTTGGCGTTCGCCTTGTCCTCGGCCACCACGCTCTGGATCAGTGCGCATTGCTCGCGCGATGCGCCCGCTGGTTGTTCGCAGCGCAGCTCCCAGTCGCCGAACTTGCCTCTCACAACGCCCTGAGCGTGGCTTTTATCCGCAGTGAAAATCGCCGCGAGAGCGCTGCAAAACACCGCGACCAGTTGTCGCAAGACGGCGGTTTTTTTCGCGCTGCGATAAATCATGATGCTGGCCCCGGCGGCTTGCGCCTCGCTTCCGATCTCCAGTTTGCGCCGCCTGTGCAAGACGGCCGCGACAAATCGGATCCTCGATTCTGCGTAACAAATGGACCTGAACTGTCAAGCGCGGGACGAGTATCGAGGGGCTTTCGCCGAGCTTTTCTTTACCCGGCATTGATGTATAAATGTGCGCTGCAGCAATTGCGCTCTCCGGGTGTTTGTGGTTGAACCGGCGCAAATCGCGGCGGTCTGGCGAAAAATGGCTTGCGGGATCGCTAAATTGCTTTGAAAACAAGATGAACTGCAAAGGTGCGAAAGGCGACCTGCATGTCCACGGACACACGTCTAACGATCTCTCGCGGCGCGCTGACGGCCGCCATGGCGCTTCCCGTTGTTTTGTTTGCCGGTATGGCTTGGGCGCAAGTTGAGGGTCAGCCGACGCCGGGCGGCGTCGGGTTGCCGGCCACAGTGACCGAAATCGGCCATGAGACCCAATTCTTTTACAACAGCATCCTGCTGCCGATCATCTCGTTTATCGCTCTGTCGGTTCTGGGATTACTGGTTTATGTTTGCTGGAAGTTCAACGAACAGTCGAATCCGGTGCCATCAAAGCTCACCCATCACACCGGGCTCGAAATCATCTGGACGCTGATCCCGATCCTGATCCTGGTTTTCATCTCGATCCCCTCCTTTCGACTGTTGACCAAGCAGGTCGAGATTCCGGAAGCTTCGGTTACGATTAAGGTAACGGGCAACCAGTGGTATTGGTCCTATAAATATCCGGAAGATCAGGGCGGCGGCTTCGGCTTCGACCAGCTCATGAAGGCCGACGCCGATCTGATGCCGGGCGATGTGCGCCTGCTCTCGGTGGACAATGAAGCGGTCGTGCCGGTCAATGAAGTCGTCAAGCTTCAAATCACCGCTAACGACGTTATCCATTCCTTCGTCATTCCGGCGTTCAGCATCCGTATGGACGCAGTCCCCGGACGTCTGAACGAGACCTGGTTCAAGGCGGAGAAAGAAGGTCTTTACTACGGCCAGTGCTCAAAAATCTGCGGCAAGGATCATGCATTCATGCCGGCCGCGATCCGCGTCGTCAGTCGCGAAAAATACGAGGAGTGGCTCGCAGAATCCAAAAAGAAGTTCGCCGCCGCACAAACGCCGGTCAGGATGGCGGCCGGCGAGTCGATCCGCTAAGACTTTAATCACAAAAACGTCACGACACGTCGAGGATAAAGAACATGGCGAGTTCAACAGCCGGGGCGCATGACCATCCGACGGGATTGCGTCGTTTTCTCTTCTCCACCAATCACAAGGATATCGGCACGCTCTATCTGATCCTCGCCGTCATCGGCGGGATGGTCGGATTGCTGATGTCGGTCGCTATTCGCGCCGAGCTTATGCACCCGGGCATGACCGTATTCCCTGGCCTGGCGCAAATGCTCAACGGCGCCGATCCCTCAATGGCGACGGACGCCGGCAAGAATCTCTATAACGTCTTCATCACTGGTCACGGCGTGCTGATGATCTTCTTCATGGTCATGCCGGCGTTGATGGGCGGTTACGCCAATTGGTTCGTGCCGATCATGATCGGCGCCCCGGACATGGCCTTCCCGCGGCTGAACAATATCTCCTTCTGGTTCCTGGCTGTGTCGCTGATCCTGCTGGTGATGTCGCTCTTTGTCGAAGGCGCGCCCGGCATGATGGGCTTTGGCGGGGGCTGGGTGTTTTATCCGCCGCTCTCGGCGAACATCGGCCACCCTGGACCAGCGATGGATTTCGTCATCCTGTCGCTCCATCTTGCGGGCGCATCGTCGATCCTTGGCTCGATCAACCTGATTACGACGATTTTCAATATGCGTGCGCCGGGCATGACGCTGCACAAGATGCCGCTGTTCGCCTGGTCGATGCTGGTGACGGCTTTCCTGCTTGTGTTGACGCTGCCGGTGCTCGCTGGCGCCATCACTATGCTGCTGACCGATCGTAACTTTGGCACAATGTTCTACGATCCGGCCGGCGGCGGCGATCCACTGCTCTTCCAGCATTTGTTCTGGTTCTTCGGCCATCCGGAAGTTTACGTGCTAATCCTCCCGGCATTCGGTCTAATCAGCCATATCGTATCGACCTTCTCGCGCAAGCCAGTCTTCGGCTATCTCGGCATGGCCTATGCGATGGTTTGCATCGGCTTTCTGGGCTGTATCGTGTGGGCGCACCATATGTATACGGTCGGTCTGTCGCTAAACGCCCAGCGTTATTTCGTTTTCGCGACGATGGTGATCGCGGTGCCGACCGGCATCAAGATCTTCTCCTGGATTGCGACGATGTGGGGCGGCTCGATCTCGTTTCGCGCGCCCATGGTCTGGGCGATCGGGTTCATTTTCGTGTTCACTATGGGCGGCGTCACCGGCGTCGTTCTGGCGAACGCCAGCGCCGATCGTCAGTTGCACGAGACCTATTATGTCGTCGCGCACTTCCACTACACGATGTCGCTCGGCGCGGTGTTCGGCGTCTTCGCGGGTTTCTATTACTGGTTCCCGAAAATGACAGGCTATCTCTACAATGAAACCCTGGCGAAGACTCACTTCGCCATCCTGTTCATTGGCGTCAATCTGACTTTCTTCCCGCAGCACTTCCTCGGTCTCGCCGGCATGCCGCGTCGTTATATCGACTATCCGGACGCCTTCGCGACCTGGAACTATCTCTCGTCGATCGGGGCCTATATCGGTGCGTTCAGCATGCTGGTCTTCTTCTACACCGTGATCGAGGCCTTCCTGCGCAAGCGCGCCGCCGGCGCCAACCCGTGGGGTCCCGGCGCGACGACTCTGGAATGGACATTGCCTTCGCCGCCGCCCTTCCATCAGTTCGAGACGCTGCCCCGGATAACGGGTTCCGAGCACTAAAACATCTATCAGGCCGGCGCGATGTTACGCGCCGGCATTCCGGGCATCGATCGGGATGCTACACCAGGGACGACGTAAACAGCGATGAGCGACGTATCCTATCTGGACGATGGAGACCTGCCGCGCATTCCGGTGGCGGCGCCGGCAGATTACATTCGGTTGCTGAAGCCGCGCGTGATGTCGCTGGTGGTGTTCACTGCGCTTGCGGGACTGTTGTTGGCGCCGGTTCCGCCACACCCCCTGATCGCATTTGTTGCGCTGCTGTCGATCGCCGTCGGCGCGGGCGCATCCGGCGCTCTCAACATGTGGTACGACGCCGATATCGACGCCAAAATGGAGCGCACCAGCAAGCGGCCGATTCCTGCCGGTCGTCTCGATCCTGAATCCGCCCTGGCCTTTGGCGTGGTGCTGTCGATCCTCTCGGTGTTCATGCTGGGTTTCGCGACCAACTGGCTCGCCGCGGCGCTGCTTGCCTTCACGATCTTCTTTTATGTCGCGATCTACACGATGTGGCTCAAGCGCTGGACGCCGCTCAACATCGTAATCGGCGGCGCCGCCGGCGCATTGCCGCCTATCGTTGGCTATGCGGCGGCCACAGGTGAGATCAATCTCGCCAGCATCGTGCTCTTCGCCATCATTTTCATCTGGACCCCACCGCATTTCTGGGCGCTGGCGATCCTTAAAATCGAGGATTACGGCCGCGCCGGCGTGCCGATGTTGCCGAATGTCGCAGGCCTTGATCGCACGCGTCTGGAAATCCTTGTCTACACGCTGGTGCTGGCGCCGCTTGGTCTTGCGCCATGGCTGCTTGGCTTCGCCTCGCCCGTCTATGCTGTTGTCGCAATGGTTGGCGGATTGACCCTCGTCAATATCGCCGCCCGGATGTTCAGCGCACGCGACACGGCGGATATTCGCCGTGCTGCGGGCCGGATGTTCGGTTTTTCGATTCTCTACCTCTTCGGTCTTTTTCTTGTGCTCGTGATTGAACGGGCGCTGCATCTCTTTGCGCCGATCTAGAAACGGAGCACACGGATGAGCGCAAACACAGGCGACAGGGAAACGCAAACCGACGGTGTCGTTCTCACGCCTGAACAGCAGCGTGGACGGCGCGCGCGCAATATCGCGATTGGCTTTGGCGTGGCTGTGCTGGTGGTGTTGTTTTACGCCATTACGATCGTCCGGCTCGGCGGCGCCGTCGCCAATCGCACCCTTTGAGCCGTATATGCCAAAGCTCACTCCCGAGACCCATCGCAAACAACGAAACGTCGCGGCCTCGTTGCTGATCGGATCGGCCGCGATGCTGACGCTCTCCTTCGCGTCCGTGCCGCTCTATCGCGCCTTTTGCGCGGCGACAGGTTTTGGCGGCACCCCGCAAAAAGCTCAAACGCAGGCGGCGGCCACAAAGCCGGGGGCGCGTCATCTGACCGTGCGTTTTGACTCAAATGTTGCGCGCGATCTTCCCTGGCGGTTTGAGCCGGAGACGTCGAAACTGTCGCTGCGCACGGGCGAGACTACGACGGTCTACTACAAGGTGACGAACCTCTCGGATCGCGAGACGAGCGGGCAGGCGGCCTATAATGTCAGTCCGGATCAGGCGGGGGCCTTTTTCGTAAAGGTCGCCTGTTTCTGTTTCGAGGAAAAGCGTCTGGGGCCGCATGAAACTGCCGAATGGCCCGTCGTCTTTTATCTCGATCCCGGGCTCGAAAAGGAAGAGTCGATGGCGCGGGTCGAGGAAGTCACCCTGTCCTATTCATTTTTCCAGACTAAAGCCGCCGCGCGCGGCCCTGATGCGGGAAAACCGAAAAGCTGAGTATCCATCGCTGCGCCCCGCGCGGCGACGGCGACACGAACAGCGCCCGGGACACCGGACGCATGATGAGGAAGAGAAAAAATGGCCGGAAGCGCGAAACCCGATCACGATTATCATCTGGTTGATCCGAGCCCGTGGCCGATCACCGGCGCCTTCGCGGCGCTCGTGATGGCGATTGGGGCCATCTCCTGGATGGCGCAGCACAAGGGGTCGCCGATTTATGGTTTCACCTATGGCGGCACGATGTTTTTCGCGGGTCTCGCCTCGGTTCTGGGCGTTATGTACGCCTGGTGGAGCGATATCATTCGCGAGGCGGAGCGCGAGGGTCACCACACGGCGGTCGTGCAGTTGCATCACCGCTACGGCATGATCCTGTTCATCCTGTCCGAGGTGATGTTCTTCGTCGCGTGGTTCTGGGCCTTTTTCGACTCGTCCCTTTTCCCGGCCGATCCGGCGCAGGTCGCCCGCACAGAGATTTTCCAGGGCGTCTGGCCGCCAAAGGGCGTTGAGGTTTTAAGCCCCTGGAAGTTGCCGCTCCTTAACACCCTGATCCTGCTCACCTCGGGCGCGACCCTGACATGGGCGCACCACGGCCTGCTCAATAATGACCGCGAGGTTCTCAAGAAGGGGCTGATGGCGACTATCGGCCTGGGTCTGCTGTTCACCTGCATTCAGGGCTACGAATACGCGCATGCGCCTTTCGCCTTCTCCTTCGATCCGGCCCATCCAGCGGCGACCAACTACGGCTCGACCTTCTTCATGGCGACGGGCTTCCATGGTTTCCACGTCATCGTCGGCACGATTTTCCTGATTGTTTGCCTGTTCCGATCGATGAAGGGACATTTCAAACCCGAGCAGCATCTCGGCTTCGAATTCGCCGCATGGTATTGGCATTTCGTCGACGTCGTGTGGCTGTTTCTCTTCTGCTGCATATATGTTTGGGGGAACTGGGGCGGCGCGATGGAATGAACGCGGCGCGTCTACCCTGACTGAAAAAAGGCGGTCACGGGGCTCCCGTGACCGTTTTCGTTTGGAGAATCTTCGATGTCCGAAGAGCATATTTATCCGCCGGCCTCCATCTATCGCGATGGATTGCGCGGTCATTGCCCACGCTGCAGCAAGGGACATATGTTCGACGGCTTGCTCGCCGTCGCGCCAAAATGCGAGGTGTGCGGTCTTGATTTCTCCTTCGCCGACACCGGCGACGGTCCGGCGATTTTCGTGATGACCATCGCCGGATTTATCATTGTTGGCCTGGGTCTTTATATCGAGGTCGCCTATCAGCCGTCCTATTGGGTGCATGTCGCGATTTTTCTCCCCCTGTCGGCGATTGTCTGCATCGGTCTGTTGCGACCGACCAAAGGTCTGTTGATCGCGTTGCAATATTTCAACAAGGCTGAGGAGGGCCGGCCCGAGTCATGACGCGCGGCGCGAAGGCGCTGCTCATTCCCGGCGTTGTAACTGCGCTCGCTTTCGCGCTTTTGGTGACGCTGGGGTTCTGGCAAGTGCGCCGCCTGGGTGAGAAAGAGGCGCTTATTGCGCGTATCGACACGCGGCTGGACGCGCCGCCGCAAGCCTTGCCGTCGCGTGCGCAATGGCGGGCTCTGGCGCCAGCCGATTATGATTTTCTGCACGTCCGCGTCAGCGGTCATTATCTCCCTGGTCCGGAGGCCTTGCAATATACGCGGGCGCCGGAGGGGTTTGGACGCGAGCCGGGTTATATTGTTCTCACACCTTTTGAATTTTCCGATGGCGGCGTCGCGCTAATCGAGCGCGGCTTCGTGCCAGAGTCAAAAAAACTTGCCTATGGCGCGCCGTCCGCCGGCAATGTGACGCTTGTCGGTCATTTGCATGCTCCGCAGTCGCGCAATTTCTTCACCCCCGTCGATGCCCCGGCGCAACGCATTTGGTACACGCGCGATCCTGCCGCGATAGCGGCCGTATTGGGGATCGCCGGGGCCGCGCCCTTCAGTCTGGCGCCTGACCCTGCCCAGACGCTCGATCCTGGCCAACCGCAGCCAGCGCCCGGCGCGCCGCAGATCGTCAACAATCATCTGTCCTATGCGATCACCTGGTTTGCGCTGGCGGGCGCTCTGCTGGTCGTTTTTGGGCTCTTCGCGCGCGGCAAATTGGTCTCGCAGGACAGAGATGTTTAAGAAGCTCCTTGCGAGGCCGACGGATATGCTATGACAGCGCCGAAAGCCGGTCGGCGGCGGATATGACGGACATTTCCCTTGCGCTATCTCTCGACTCGCGGTGAAGCCGCACAGCTTGGCTTCGACGATGTCTTGCTTGCCGGGCTGGCCGTCGATGGCGGTCTTTATACGCCGTTGGCCTATCCACATATCGCGCCAGGAGATATCGTCGGGTTGGCCGGTGTTCCCTATGCCGAAGCCGCCGCGCGCGTGATCGCGCCGTTCCTGAGCGGCGCAATCGCCACAGACCTGCTGCGCGCCCAGACCGAGGCGGCGAGCGCGAGCTTTCGCCATCGCGCGATTGCGCCCGTATCTCAGATCGCCGACAATCTTTTCGTTCTGGAGCTTTTTCACGGGCCGACGCTGGCCTTCAAGGATCTGGCGATGCAATTGCTCGGCCGAATGATGAACGACGTGCTGGAGCGACGGAACCTGCGCGCCACCATCGTGGGCGCGACGTCCGGCGACACCGGCGCCGCCGCCATTGAGGCCTTTCGCGGTCTTGAGCGCGTCGATGTGTTTATCCTCTACCCCAAGGGTCGAGTCTCGGATGTGCAGCGTCGTCAAATGACGACGGTCGCTAACGACAACATTCACGTCATCGCTCTCGAGGGTTCCTTCGACGACGCGCAGAATATCCTTAAGCGTCTGTTTCGTAATGCGCCGTTTCGCGAAAGCGTCGGCCTCGCCGGCGTGAATTCGATCAACTGGGCGCGCATCGTCGCGCAAACGGTATATTACTTTACCAGCGCCGTTGTGCTCGGCGCGCCCCATCGTCATGTCTCCTACGCCGTGCCAACAGGCAATTTCGGCGATGTGCTTGCCGGTTATGTCGCCAAACGCATGGGGTTGCCGATTGATCGCCTGATCGTCGCCACCAACGCCAATGATATTCTGGCGCGCGCGCTGGAGACGGGTCGTTACGAACCACGCGGCGTCACGCCGACGCAATCTCCGTCGATGGATATACAGGTGTCGTCAAATTTCGAACGCCTGTTATTCGATGTGATGGGGCGGGAGCCGGCTGCGATCCGGGCCCTGTTTGCCTCGCTTGAGCAATCCGGTGGGTTCGACATTCCGGCCGCGTCCCTGGCGACGATCCGCAAAGAGTTCGATGCGCAGTCGGTGAACGAGGCGGCGACAACCGATGAAATCGCCCGCACCTTTCGCGACGCCGATTACGTGCTCGATCCGCACACGGCGACAGGCGTGCGCGCGGCGCGTGCGCGGCTTGCGGTCGATCCCGCAACGCCGGTCGTTGCGCTGGCGACGGCGCATCCGGCGAAATTTCCCGACGCGATCGAGCGCGCAATCGGCGCGCGCCCCCGCCTGCCGGGTGAAATTGCAGCGCGGCTCGAAGGGCCTGAAAGATTTACGGTGCTGGAAAACGACGCCGCGCGCGTTGCGGCCTTCATTTCGGATCGCGCGCGCGCCGTGCAGGTTTGACGGAGGTTTCGCGGATGGCCCTGTTCGGTGTGTTGGGACGTCGTGGCATGCCGATCGTCGGCGATGGCGTTTACCTGCGACCCTCTGAATTGCGCGACTATGCCGAATGGGCCGATTTGCGAGAACAAAGCCGCGCTTTTCTCACGCCCTGGGAGCCAGTCTGGCCAGCGGACGATCTGACCCGCACCAGTTTCCGATACCGCGTCCGCCGTCATGCCGAGGAAATGGCGCGCGACGAAGCCTACTCATTTTTCGTGTTTCGCGAGAATGACGACGCGCTGCTTGGCGGTCTTTCTTTTGGGTATGTTCGACGCGGCGTATCGCAATCGGCGTCGCTGGGCTACTGGATGGGCGAGCCCTACGCCGGCAAAGGCTACATGACCCGCGCCGTGCGCGCCGCATGCGCTTATGTGTTCGACAAACAGGGATTGCATCGGGTCGAAGCCTCCTGTCTGCCGACCAATGAACCGTCGCGACGCCTTCTGGAGCGCGTTGGCTTTCGGAAAGAGGGCTATGCGCGCAGCTATCTCAACATCAATGGCGAGTGGCGCGACCATCTATTGTTCGCGCTGCTCGACAACGACGCGATGAGACCCGGCAACGCTCTCTTGCAGGACAGATAATCGGCGGCGTTATGCGCTGGCTGTCAATCGCGTCGCGAGACGCCGCCAGAGACTGGTGTCGGCGGAGAACACGTAATCGTATTTTGCGCTTGTCACGCGCGTTGCACCCTTGCCGATCAGCCAGTCGGCCAGCGCCGCGACATGTTTCGCCGGACAGGAGAAAACCGTTTCGTCCGCGCCGGCGTTTCTCATCGCCGCGCCGAACAGGTTTTCGGCTTCACGCGCCGCTTCCGGGGCGAAAGCGGCAAGATTGGCGCGCACGTCGCGATTGACCCGCGCTTCTTCCTCCGCAGCGATCCTTGAGAGAATGACGCGCGCGGCCTCGCGCGCCGTCTCGCTCCATGGCGCGTTGAGAGATGCGACAAGATTGGCCTGCGAGCGCAGGATCACGCCATCGTCGAGCACTTTCAAAGCATTCGCGGCCAGCGTCGCGCCAGTGGTGGTGATGTCGACGATCAGATCGGCGGCGCCGGCGGCTGGCGCGCCCTCGGTCGCGCCGGAGCTTTCGACAATGCGGTAATCGTCGATGGCGTGTTGCGCAAAGAACCGACGCGTCGTGTTTACATATTTTGTCGCCACACGCAGGCCGCGTCCGTGACGGGCGCGAAAGCCGCCCGCCACATCGGCAACATCAGCCATCGCCCGCACATCGATCCATGCCTGTGGAACGGCGACGACGACATTGGCGGCGCCAAATCCCAACGGGGCCAGCAATTCGACGGCGCCGGCGACATCGGCGATTTCCTCTCGCACAAGATCTTCGCCAGTGACGCCGAGATGCGCTTCGCCGCGCGCCAGTCGGCTGGTGATTTCCGACGCGGATAAAAACGCCACCTCGACGCCCTCAAGGCCGGCGATGGACCCGCGATAGTCGCGGGCGCCGCGACCTTGCGTCAGCTCCAGCCCGGCGCGGGCAAAAAAGGCGGCGGCGTTTTCCTGCAAGCGCCCCTTGGAAGGAGAGGCGATGATGAGTTTCTGATTGCTCACGCCGCGCCTCCGAGACGATCGATCCAGATGGCGGCGCCGACGGCGGGAACGTCCGCCTGCGCGCCCAGCGTCCTGAGCAGACGGTCGTATCGGCCGCCGCCGATCAAAGCCTGCGGGGAGCCGTCCTGACACGCTTCAAAAACGAAACCGGAGTAGTAATCAAGCTGCCGGGCAAAGCTCGCCGAGAAAACCATGTCGTTTAGCGGCAACCCCCGCGCTGCGATGAAGCCTGAGCGCGTCTCGATGGCGTCGAGCGCGCCGTCGAGGTCGAGAGCGGCGTCGTCGGCGAGTTTGCGTAACGCCGCCGCCGCGTCGTCCGGCGATCCCTCAATGGCGAAGAAAGCTTCGGCCAGCCGGCGTTTTTCGGCTGAGACGCCGGCGCCTTCGGCAAGTGTCGCCTGATCGAGGAAGCGCTCGGCGATTTCGGCGGCGCTGCGTCCGCCGACCGTGGCGATGCCGGCAATCGACAGGAGATCCTCGACCAGACGGCGCGCGTCCGCCGGATCGACGCGCGTCAGGGCAGCCCGCACGCCGGATTGATCGGCGCCGGCTCCCCCTGGCGGGGAAAAAAGCTCGGCGGGAGACAGGCCGCGCGCATGTCCTGCCTCGACCCGCCGACGCCACACCGGCGGGAGCCCGAGACCATCCAGAAACGCGGCCACGAGGCCGGCGTCGCCCATGCGAACGCGCAAGGAGCCTGCCCCGCCGGCGGCGGCGGCTTCCAGCGCGGCGGCGAGAATTTCCGAATCTGCGGCCTCGCGGTCTGTGCGGCCAAAGTTCTCAATGCCGGCCTGCAGGAACTCGCCATGACCGGCGACGCCATGTTCTGGGGCGCGGAAAATCGAACCGCCATAGGCGAGGGCGGTCGGCGATGGCTGGCCGGCGAGATAATCGAGACAGATCGGAATGGTGTATTCCGGCCGCAGACACAGTTCTGTTCCCGACGCGTCGCTGGTCAAATACAGGCGACCGCGGAAATCCTCGCCGGCGCGATCGAGGAAAACCCCGGCGGGCTGGAGCAGCCTCGGTTCGCGTCGGCTGAAGCCGGCGCGTTCGAAATAATCGAGGATGGCGGCGAGGCGCTGGCGCGGGCTGGCCTCGGAGGCGTACGCGTCGGTCACGCGGCGATTTCCTTTCTTTGGCAGGGGTCTTTAGCAAGCGCGCTGGCTCGACGCACCCGCTTTTCGTCGGAAGGGTGAATTTGGACATTTGGGCGGCCCCTATGGCCTCGCCGGCAAGCGGCGCGCCGCAATTATGCTATGAGACAGAACCATGCGGTTCTCACCTTCCTTCCTTGATGAAATCCGGGCGCGGATCCCGGTGTCGGAGGTCGTGCGCCGGAAGGTGAAGCTCACCAAACAGGGACGAGAGTGGCGCGGTCTGTCGCCTTTCAATGCGGAAAAGACGCCGTCCTTTTACGTCAACGACCAAAAGGGCTTTTTCCATGATTTCTCCTCGGGCAAGCATGGCGACGGCTTCACCTTTCTGATGGAGACCGAAGGACTTTCGTTTCCCGAGGCGGTGGAGCGTCTCGCCGGTCTCGCCGGCCTGCCGATGCCGGTTGAGACCAGGGAGCAGCGCGAGGCCGATGCGCGTCGCGCCACGCTTGGCGACGCGCTGGAGTGGGCGGCGGTTTTTTTTGAAAGTCAGCTTGTCGCGCCCGCCGGCCGCGAGGCGCGCGCATATCTGGATCGCCGTCAGATCTCGCCGGCGTCCCGTTCACGATTCCGCCTTGGATACGCGCCCGCCGACCGCTATGCGCTGCGCGACCATCTGGCCGCCAGAAACGTCTCAGTCGAGACAATGATCGAAGCGGGTCTGTTGATCCACGGCGAGGATATCGCCGTTCCGTTTGATCGGTTTCGCAACCGGATCATGTTCCCGATATTTGATCGCGCCGGGCGTGTGGTCGCCTTCGGCGGCCGGGCGCTGGAGGCCGACGCGCAGGCCAAATATCTCAATTCTCCCGAGACGCCGCTCTTTCACAAGGGCGCGACGCTCTACAACCTGCATAACGCCCGCATGTCCGCGCATGAGTCTGGGACGGTGATCGCCGTCGAGGGTTATGTGGATGTCATCGCGCTCGATGCCGCAGGCTTTCGAAACGTCGTTGCGCCCCTCGGCACGGCGCTGACGCCCGAGCAATGCGCTTTGCTTTGGCGCATGGCCGAGGAACCCGTTCTGTGTTTCGATGGCGACAAGGCCGGCCTCAAGGCCGCCTTTCGGGCGGTCGATACGGCCTTGCCAATGATTGGGCCCGGGCGCAGCCTGCGGTTTGCGCTGCTCTCAGGCGGCATGGACCCGGACGAATTGTTGCGCGCCGGCGGACGGGCGGCCGTCGATCAGGCGCTGGCTGCAACAGCGCCGCTTGTGGATATCTTGTGGATGCGCGAGACCGATGGCTGCGCTCTCGACACGCCGGAGCGTCGGGCCGGGCTGGAGCGTCGCCTGCGAGAAATCGCTGGCCAGATCGCCGACGAGACGCTGCGTCGCCACTATCAGCAGGAACTGGCCGATCGGCTCGCCAAACTGCTCGGGCGCGACCCTTCCCGCCCCGCCGCCGGGCGAACGTCGGCGGGCGGGTGGCGCGATTACGGCCCGCGACGCGGCGGCGGCGTCGGTCGCGGCGGGGGGGCGGGCGGTCCGCTGCGAGTTGGGCCCTCGCTGGCTAATTCGCCCCTGTTTCGAGGGGTGAGCGCGCCCATCGCGCCGCGCGAGGGTCTGATTTTGCTGATCCTGATGAATCACCCTGAATTGCTGGCGGAAAGAACCGACGAGATCGCCGAGCTGGATTTTGCCTCCCCGGAGGCCGTCGCTCTGCGAAATGCGCTGGTGCGCTGGCAGGAGGCGGGGGGCGTAGAAACCCAGATTCTCTCTGATTTTATTGAAGAAGTTGGTCTTTCGGCCGCGGCCGCCCGGTTGGCCGGCATGGTCGCCCACGCCAACCTGTGGAGCGTGCGGCCAGATGCGGCGGCCGCAGACGCCGCCGAGAGTCTGCGGCAGGCTTTTGTCTTGCATCGTCGCGCGCGGGCGTTAAATAGAGAACTTCGCGAGGTGGAGGCCCGGCTCGCCGATAATCCCAATGAGCGGGACGCCGCGCGCCTCAGGGAGATTCAGACGCAACTGTCGGCGCTTGACGGCGCGGAGGCGGCATTGGAGGGCTTTGGCGCCCTCTCGGGACGTCCGTCCCGCTCTCTATAGTTGCGAAATCGGTAGTTGAATGGAGCGCTGGCCTCCAGTGAATTGATGGGCTGATCGGGGCGAACAGGTCGGTGCGCCCTCCATGATATTTCCAGCGAACCGGCGTTGTCGGTTCGAATGACGAGAGCATAAATTCGAGAGCTGGCGGGGCGCGACGCGCTATCCGCCAATCCTCCTTCGGAGCGTTGGATGGCCAAGAAAGACGTAGAAAAGGTCGATAACGAGGCGGTTGCGACGGTTGAGGCCGCCGATGGACCTTTGCTCGATCTCAACGACGCCGCCGTCAAGCGGATGATCAAGACCGCCAAAAAACGCGGCTTCGTGACCTACGCCGAACTCAACGCCGTACTGCCGTCCGAGGAAGTCTCGTCGGATCAGATCGAAGACGTTTACGCGATGCTCTCCGAAATGGGCATCACCGTTTCCGAGGGCGACGATCCCGACGATGTCGAGGAGGAGGAGCAGGCCGAGGAGGAGGTTGAGGGCGGCGATCTTGTCGAAGGCGCGCGTCCCACCGCTGTCGCCACCCGCACATCCGAACCCGCCGACCGCACCGACGATCCGGTGCGCATGTATCTGCGCGAGATGGGATCGGTTGAACTCCTTTCACGCGAGGGCGAAATCGCCATCGCCAAGCGCATCGAGGCGGGCCGCGAAGCCATGATCGCGGGTCTGTGCGAGAGCCCGCTGACCTTCCAGGCGATCATCATCTGGCGCGAAGAGCTTGAAGCCGGCAAGGTTTTGCTGCGCGACATTATCGATCTGGAAGCGACCTACGCCGGTCCGGACGGCAAGCAGACGGCGAAGCCGGGCGAGGGCGGCGCGCCGATCGAAACGGCGGAGATGGCGCCGGCCACCGCCCCGCGCACGCCGCCGGCGGGTTTGGGCGAGGAGGAGGCCCCGCCGGAGGAAACTTTCGAGGAAGACGACGACATGGACAACTCCGTGTCGCTTTCCGCGATGGAGGCGGAACTCAAGCCGAAAGTGCTCGAAACCTTTGCGCGCGTCGCCGACGCCTACAAGAAGTTGCGTCGTCTGCAGGATCAGAATGTCGAAAATAAACTTAAAAACGAAACGCTGACCCCGGCGCAGGAACGCAAGTACAAAACGCTAAAGAAAGAAATTGTCGCCGACGTCAAATCGCTGTCGCTGAACCAGAATCGTATCGAGGCGCTGGTCGAGCAACTCTACGACATCAACAAGCGTCTTATCGGTTACGAGACAAAGTTGCTGCGTCTGGCCGATAGCCATGGCGTTGCGCGCGAAGATTTCTTCAAAAAGTTTCACGGCTCCGAACTTGATCCCAAATGGGTGATGCGCGTCGCCAAGCTCGGTTCGAAAGGCTGGAAGGAATTCGTCGCCGATGAGAAAGACCGCATCAAGGATCTGCGCACCGAGATTCACGCGCTAGCGACCGAAACGGGACTCGAAATCGCCGAGTTCCGCAAAATCGTGCATATGGTGCAGAAGGGCGAGCGCGAGGCGCGTCAGGCGAAGAAGGAAATGGTCGAAGCCAATCTGCGCCTCGTCATCTCCATCGCCAAAAAATATACCAATCGCGGCCTGCAATTCCTCGATCTCATCCAGGAAGGCAATATCGGTTTGATGAAGGCGGTCGATAAGTTCGAGTATCGACGCGGCTATAAATTCTCGACCTACGCCACCTGGTGGATTCGTCAGGCGATCACCCGGTCGATCGCCGATCAGGCGCGCACGATTCGCATTCCGGTGCATATGATCGAAACGATCAACAAGATCGTCCGCACCTCGCGCCAGATGTTGCACGAGATCGGTCGCGAACCGACGCCGGAGGAGCTCTCCGAGAAACTCGCCATGCCGCTCGAAAAAGTGCGCAAGGTGCTCAAAATCGCCAAGGAGCCGATCTCGCTCGAAACGCCGATCGGCGACGAAGAAGACTCGCACCTTGGCGATTTTATCGAGGATAAAAACGCCATTCTACCGATCGAGGCCGCGATCCAGTCGAATCTGCGCGAAACGACGACGCGGGTGCTCGCCTCGCTCACGCCGCGCGAGGAGCGCGTGCTGCGCATGCGCTTCGGAATCGGCATGAACACCGATCACACGCTGGAGGAGGTCGGCCAGCAATTCTCGGTGACGCGCGAACGCATTCGTCAGATCGAGGCGAAGGCGCTGCGCAAGCTCAAGCATCCGAGCCGCAGCCGCAAACTCAGAAGCTTCCTCGACAATTAAAAACATCGGGTCAAAATATCGGCGCCGGCGGTCCTGTTTCATCGTCGTCGGCGTTTTGCGCGCAGTCCCGCGCGGATCGAACGCCTTCGCCGGTCGTGACGATCCTGGCTTCTGAAGGGCCCAGTTGACTCATAAATGTCAATTTCAATATAAATATTTATATAAAACAATTACTTGCGCTTCCAGATTCATTACCAAAGCTTAATCCAGGTTTAAGTCGCGCGACAGGCTGGCGTATTCTCCCGCTCCTGCCGTCGGCGTATAGTGCTCCTCGTTGCGGTTGGCGATTTCGCCCGCCGCCCATTGCGGGCCCCGGTCTATCGGACGCTCGCCAGGAGGTTGAAAATTATGGCGAATTCCTTGCCCGTCGTCGCCGAAGGCGGTCTTGCGCATTATCTTGCGGAAATTCGTCGCTTCCCCATGCTGGAGCCCCAGCAGGAATATATGCTCGCCAAACGCTGGCGCGAGCACGAAGACCCCAAGGCCGCGCAGGAGTTGATCACGTCGCATCTGCGTCTCGTCGCCAAGATCGCGATGGGCTATCGCGGCTATGGCCTGCCGATCGGGGAGATCATTTCCGAGGGCAATGTCGGCCTGATGCAGGCGGTCAAGCGCTTCGAGCCGGATCGCGGCTTTCGTCTCGCGACCTACGCCATGTGGTGGATTCGCGCGGCGATCCAGGAATACATCCTGCGCTCGTGGTCGCTCGTCAAAATGGGCACCACCGCCAGCCAGAAGAAGCTGTTCTTCAATCTGCGCAAGGCGAAAAGCCGCATCTCCGCCTATGAGGAGGGCGATCTCAAGCCGGAGAACGTCGAAAAGATCGCGACCCGTCTGGGCGTCTCGAAGCAGGACGTGATCGACATGAACCGCCGCATGGGCGGCGACGCCTCGCTGAATTCGCCGCTGCGCGAGGAAGGCGAGGGCGAGTGGCAGGACTGGCTGGTCGACGACAGCGAAGATCAGGAGCATCTTCTGCTGGCGCAGGAGGAGACCGACAATCGCCACAAGGCGCTTTATGGCGCGCTCGATGTGCTCAATCCGCGCGAGCGACGCATCTTCGAGGCGCGGCGCCTCGCCGACGATCCGGTGACGCTGGAGCAGCTCTCCGAGGAGTTTGGCGTGTCGCGTGAGCGCGTGCGCCAGATCGAAGTGCGCGCTTTCGAGAAGGTGCAGGCGGCGGCGCGCAGCGGCATGGCGCGCATTGAGTCGGCGCAAGCTCACGCTCACGCCCACGCGATGTAAGCAGCCGAAGCCATCGGTAAAGTTTTCGTCCCGGCCTGCGTGCGCATGGCCGGGACGATTTTTTTGCCCGCGCCGCGCTATATCCCTCAGGAGAAGGAGAAGCTGATGGCGCATTGGCTGATTGCGGGCGCAAGTCGCGGCATCGGACTTGAGATGGCGCGCCAGCTCGCGCTGCGCGGGGAAACCATTACCGCGAGCCTGCGCGACTCCTCCGCGCATGAACCTCTCACCGCTGCGCTAGCGCCGATTGCGAAGCGCGGACGCATCGTGACCTTCGATACGCGCGACGAAGCGTCGTTGCGCGCCGTTGCGGCGCAGATCGAGGAGCCGGTCGACGTGCTGGTCGCCAACGCCGGCGCCTATGGCCCGATGCGGCAATCGGCGACGGATATGGATTTTGACGGCGCGCTCGATCTTCTCTCGACCAACACGCTCGGACCGCTTCGCGTCGCGCAGGCTTTTTTGCCGCTGGTGCGACGCGGCGACAATCCGCGCATCGCGTTGATGTCCAGCCGGCTGGGCTCGATGGCGGTCGGCGGCACGTTCAATGTCGCCTATCGCACCTCGAAAGCGGGGCTCAATCGCATCGCCCAATGTCTCGCCGCCGATCTCAAGCCGCAAGGCGTGAGCGTGATCGCGCTGCATCCGGGCTGGGTGCGCACCGATATGGGCGGCGCCGGCGCCGATCTCAGCGTCGACGAGAGCGCCGCTGGCGTCATTGCTGTCTGCGCCGGACTGACGCTGGCCGATACCGGCCGCTTTCTCGATTATCGCGGTCAGGATTTGCCGTGGTGAGGCGAGACATGAACGGTCTGCGAAGTGAGAGGCTTGCAACAGCGTCATTTTGCGTAATTGCCTAGCGCCCGAGGACGCACATTATTTTATAGCCGCCGCATCAGATGAGTTCCAGTGCGCGTGTCGCCAGCGCGACGACGCGCGGGATCGGCTTCTTGCCCTGCTCGTAATAGGCGATCATGCGGCGGCTGACGCCAAGCGCCGCCGCTGCCGTATCCAGCGTATGGGCCTGACGCTCCCGCCATTGCCTGAAAGCTTCCGCCGATAAAGTGACGCCTGCCTGTTCTTGCGCCAGCCGCCACAGCGTATCGGCGGACATGTCGATGTCGTCGGTCCAGACGATATCGGTTCCATGATCGCCGATCCGCACCTGCCGGAACATGTCGGCCGAATGACGCAACGGCCCATAGACCCGAAAAGTCTGGACAGGCCCTGAAAGATTGACAAGGCTCTCGTCGCCGTTCTCCCAGCGCACGCATAATGTCAGGGGTTTTTTTCCCGGCGTCACGGCGACGATGCGCGGCAAGCTCTTTTTCGGCATGGTCAGCTCCGCTCGTTGAGTTGCGCCCATTTCAGGGCTAGCGTTTTCCGATGCGCGCGCGCCCAGTGCAAAGCTTCGGCAAGATCGCCCGCGCGGGCTTCCCCTGCGATCACGGCCAGATCCGAAAGCCGCACCAGCGCCTGAAAATCGGGTGCGACGATGTGGAAGTGCGGCGGGCGGTGATCGTCGGCATACATCCGGATGCTGACAGCGCCGAAGCGTTGCAAAACGGGCATTCGAAAGCTTCGGGCGTCATAGTGCAATAGTTGCACTACAAGCAACTATTTTCAAGGATTAAAACCGGGACAATTTCTCCATAGAATTTGCTCGCCGGAAGCTCTGATTTTCGGGGGGCGAGTGTTTCGAAAGCGTTGAGCGCGCCCTGAAAGCCTTTGTGGCGGAAACCATTCGCGCTGGCGTTGCGATAACCTTTCCCGCAACGTCGCCTAGATCTGCGCGCTATTTCCCGACAACATCCCCAGCGCTTCCCGCTCCAGTTCGTCGGCGCGCGCTGGCTTCAGCCGCGCGCGCGGCGTATCGATCGCCAGCGTCGCCATGACATGCGCCGGGCGCGGCGACAGCAGAAAAATTTTATCGGCGAGAGCAATCGCTTCGCGCAGATCGTGGGTAACGATCAGGGTGGTGATGCGGCGCGCCTCGATCAATGCGGCGATTTTCTCGCGCAGCTCGCGCGCCCGCGCCGCATCGAGCGACACCAGCGGTTCGTCGAGCAACAGCAGGTCGGGATTCACTGCGAGCGCGCGCGCCAGCGCCACGCGGCGCGCCAGTCCAAGCGAGAGTTGACGCGGAAAATGTTTCGCATGATCCGTGAGGCCCAGTTCGTCGATCAAGGCCGCAATTGCATCTTGGGGGGCTTCTGGCGCGGCGATGCGCAGATTATCGATCACGCTCCGCCACGGCAGCAGACGCGGCTCCTGAAAGACCATGCCGAGGCGTATATGCATCGGCAGAGAAATGACCCCGTCGTAGTCCCGATCCAATCCCGCGATCATGCGCAGCAGGGTCGTCTTGCCGCAACCCGAAGGACCAACCAGCGCGCCTACGGCGCCGATTGGCATGGTCAGGCGTAAATCCGCCAGCACATGATGCGTAACGCCGTCAGCGGTTGTGTGATCCTTGCGGCGGATCGCAACATCAAGCGCCGATGCGCCAGCGGGAGACGGAGCGTTCAAGGGGCTGCACCAGCAGGGTTTCGACGACGAGCATCAGCGCCACGAAGGGGAGGGCGTAGGCGAGCAGCAGCCGGATGTCAAAAAGCTGGAACGCCAGGTTGATCTCAAAACCGACGCCATTCGGCCGGCCGAGCAGTTCGACGATCAACACGATTTTCCACACGAGCGACAGGCCGGTGCGCGTCGCGGCGGCGATGTAGGGCGCGAGCTGCGGCGCGACGATGTGTCGAAACCGCGCCAGCGGCGAGAGACGAAACGCCTGCGCGACATCCTCCAGCTGCGGGTCGAGCGCGCGGGCGCCCTCGCGCAGCGTGACGACGGCATTGGGCAGCTTGTTCAGCGCCACGGCGCCGATCGCCGCAGCCTCGGTCAAGCCGGCCCAGATGTAGGCGAGCACGATGACAACAAGCGCCGGAAGATTGAGAAGCGCGACCAGCCAGGGATCGAGAAGGCGGTCGAGCGTGCGATGGCGGCCCATCGCGTAGCCGATCGCTGCGCCGAAACTCATGGCGAGGGCGAAGGCGGCGAGCACGCGCGCCAGCGTGATCGCCAGATTGGAAAGCAAGGCGCCCGACTGGATCTCCGCCAGAATGGTCTCGAACACCGGACCTGGTCCGGGCAGGCGGCGCGGGTCGGCCAGAAGCGCCGCCGCCTGCCAGAGCGCGAGAAGCGCGGCGAGCGAGACCGCCCGGATCAAGGGGCGCCTGCGAAAAAGGTCCCCGGCGGAAGCGTTGTCGCGGGACCAAGGAGTTTCTCCCCGCCGATCCCGGACAACGCCGCGTACAGCGCGGCGGCGTCCCGCGCTTCCTCGGCGACGCTGCGTTTGGGCGTCGCGGCGACATAGCGCCGGCGGTAAAGGTCGAGCGTCGCCGCGTCTTTGGCGCCAAGTCGCTGCGCGACAAGACGCCAGGCCTTGTCGTCCGTTGCAATCAATGCGCGCGCTTTCGCCGCGATCGCAAAAAAACGCCTGAGCGCATCGCCGTGGGCGACGGCGAAGTCCTCACCGAAGACATAGCCCGTAACGACGACGGGACCTGTCGCGCCGAGCGTCTTTTCGACATCGGCGATCTCGACGGGTCGAGCGAAGCCCTGTCCCTCAAGATCGATGGCGAAGTTCCAGAACTCCAGCGCCGCGTCGATCTCCCCCTGCAGCGCTTTTTCGGCGACAAGCGGCGGCGCGCCGAAGACCAGCGTTGCGGATTTTTCCAGATCGACGCCGTTTTTCAGGGCGTAGGCCTTGAGCAACAGCCAGCTTTTATCAAGCGGGCCGCCGGCGATCCCGAGTTTTCTGCCGGCGAGATCGGCGACGGTTCGGATCGCCGGATTTTTGGTCAGCACGGCCCCGACGCCGGTGGAATAGGGATAAAGGGTCAGTTTTGTGCCGAGGGCGCGTTCGCGCGCCACCCAGAGCCAGTCGGAGACAATCAGATCGGCGCTTCCGCCCTGCAGTGCGATCTTGCCGGCCTCCGGCGACGCCAGTTCCGTGGTCTCCAGCCTCAGCCCGGCTTCCGTATCAAGGCCAAAGGCCTTGATCACGGCGATTTCCCAGCCAGCCGTGCCGGTTTTCTGGAGAGCGAGGCGCAAGGCGTCGGCGGCCGAAGCTGGGGGCGCGAGGGCGATGGCGGCGGCGAGGACACTAGCGAACAGGCGTTTCATCGATTTTTCCGCTGTCTGTGACCCATCGCTCTTAGCCTAGGGCGGCGGCGGCGTCATCTCTCGCTCGAAGCTGGCCAAGCTGCGCGCATCCCTCGTCGAATCGCGCTAATATCGAAGCTATGGCCACCAAATCAGACCTTTTCGGCGGCGCCTCCCGCAGGGCCGCCGCGCCCAAACCCGCCGCCAAAACCGGACCCGTCGAATATTCCGCCGCGTCCATCGAAGTGCTTGAGGGGCTGGAGCCGGTGCGGCGGCGCCCCGGCATGTATATCGGCGGCACCGACGAAACCGCGATGCATCATCTCTTCGCGGAGGTGCTCGATAACGCCATGGACGAGGCGGTCGCCGGCCACGCCACCTTCATTGAGGTGACGCTGGAGACCGACGGCTGGTTGAGCGTCAGCGACAATGGTCGCGGCATTCCGGTCGGCCCGCATCCCAAGATGAAGAACAAATCGGCGCTGGAGGTGGTGATGACCGTTCTGCACGCCGGCGGCAAATTTGATTCCGGCGCCTATCAGACGTCCGGCGGCCTCCATGGCGTCGGCGTTTCAGTCGTCAACGCCCTGTCGGAAAAGCTTGAGGTCGAAGTGGCGACCGGTGGTCAGCTTTATCGGCAGGAGTTTTCGCGCGGTCTGCCGCTTGGCAGGCTTGTCGAACTGGGACGGATCGCCAACCGGCGCGGCACGAAGGTGCGGTTCAGGCCGGATGCGCAGATTTTCGGCGCGCAGGCGCATTGGCGGCCGGCGCGGCTGTTTCGAATGTCGCGCTCCAAGGCCTATCTTTTCGGCGGCGTTGAAATACGCTGGCGCTGCGATCCAAAGTTGATCGAGGCCGGATCGGACGTTCCGACGGAAGCCGTCCTGCGCTTTCCCTGCGGACTCAAGGATTATCTGGCGCGCGAAATTCACGGCAAGGAGTCCGTCACCGATCAGCCCTTTGTCGGCAAGGTGACGCGCGAAGGCGGCCATGGCTCCCTGGAATGGGCGGTGGCGTGGCTTGCAGACGATGACGGTTTTGTTCACTCCTATTGCAACACGATTCCCACGCCCGATGGCGGCACGCATGAAGCGGGTTTCCGCTCGGCGCTGACCAAGGCGTTGCGCGATCATGCCGATCGCATCGGTCAGGCGAAACGGGCGAAAGACGTCAACGCCGACGATCTGATGGGACAATCCGCGGCGATGATTTCGGTGTTCATTCGCGAGCCGGAGTTTCAGGGCCAGAACAAGAGCCGATTGATGACGGTCGAGGCCTCGCGTATTGTCGAAAACGTGGTGCGCGACGCTTTCGATCACTGGCTCGCGGGCGCCCCGTCGCAGGCCAACAAGCTGCTCGATTTCGCCATTGAACGCGCCGAGGAGCGTCTGCGCCGTCGCGCCGAAAAAGATGTCGCGCGCAAGACGGCGACGCGAAAATTGCGGTTGCCCGGCAAGCTTGTCGATTGCACCAATAGTTCGGCTGAAGGCTCGGAACTTTTTATTGTCGAAGGCGATTCTGCCGGAGGCTCGGCGAAGGAAGCGCGCAACCGTGCAACGCAAGCTGTGTTGCCGCTGCGCGGCAAGATTCTAAACGTCGCTTCGGCGACGAAGGACAAGCTTCACGCCAATCAGCAACTCGCCGATCTGACTCAGGCGCTTGGCTGCGGCCTTGGCGCGCATTATCGCGAAGAGGATTTGCGTTACGGTAAGGTGATTGTGATGACCGACGCCGATGTCGACGGCGCGCATATCGCCTCCCTGTTGATTACGTTTTTTTACCGGCAGATGCCGCGCCTGATCGAGGGAGGGCATCTCTATCTGGCGCAACCGCCGCTTTTCAAACTGACGCAAGGCGCCAAAACCGTCTATGCGCGCGATAATGAACATCGCGAGGAGCTGGAGCGCACCGAACTTACCGGCAAGGGCAAGATCGAGGTCAATCGTTTCAAGGGGCTTGGCGAAATGAGCGCAGCCCAGTTGAAGGAGACAACGATGGACCCGACAAAACGCACGTTGCTCAAAGTCGTTCTGGCCGGCGACGAACGCGAGGAGACTGCCGATTGCGTCGAGCGTCTGATGGGCAACAAGCCCGAGGCGCGTTTCGCCTTCATTCAGGAAAAGGCGGTTTTCGCCGCTGAACTGGTCGACATCTGATGCCGGGCGATGGACGCAAGACGGATATCGACGCCGCTGCGGCTCAATCGGTCATCGCGCCGGCGGTTTCGGATGCGTCGAGCGATCAGGCCTATGCCCTTGAGCGGATGCAGCTCGCGCTCGATGCCGGTCGCACCGGCGTCTGGGACTGGAATCTTGTTACCGGCGAAGTGCATCTCGATGCGCGCGTGCGTCAGCTCTGGGGCTTCGACGTTGATACGCCGGCGAGCCTCGATATGTTTCGCAACGCCCTGCATCCGCAAGATCGCAAGCGCTCGCGCGAAGCGGTGGAGACAGCGCTCGATCCCGAACATGACGGCGATTACGAGATCGAATATCGCGTGATTGGCCTGAAGGACAAGGTCGAACGCTGGGTGTCGATCCGTGGCCGCACCTTTTTCGAAAATGAACGTCCGGTGCGCATTCTGGGCACAGCTCGCGACATCACAGGACGCAAGCAGCGCGAACAGCATGTGCGCGTTCTTTTACGCGAACTTGTGCATCGTTCAAAAAACCTGCTCGCCGTCGTTCAGGCGATGTCCCGTCAGACGGCGGCGGGCTCGCCCTCGGTCGAAGAATTCCAGCGCAAGTTTGGCGCGCGTCTGCAAGCGCTGTCCATGGCGCATGATCTGCTGATCTCGCAGGACTGGCGCGGCGCCTCGATGCATGATCTGGCGCGCGCGCAAATGGCCTATTGTCTTGATGTCTCGCGAGACGAGCTGGCGCAACATGCGGTGATCGAGGGACCGAAGCTGATGCTGAAGCCCGAAGCGGCGCAGAACATCGGCCTTGCCTTGCACGAACTCGCCACCAACGCCCTGGCATATGGCGCCCTGTCGCGGCCCGATGGCGCGGTATCGCTGAAATGGGGCCTTGAAGAGGGCCGGCTGAAAATCGAATGGCGCGAAAGCGGCGGTCCCTCGGTGGCGATGCCGCCGCGAGAGGGCTTTGGTCATAAGGTCGTGAAACGACTTGTGGCGCTGGCCCTCGATGGCGAGGCGTCGCTCAACTTCCCTCCGGACGGATTGGTGTGGACCCTTTCGATTCCGGCGAGTTACGCGATGCTGAAGACGGAAGATTTGTCGAAGACTTCGTGAGGCAGGCAGCGAACGTCCTGTTGCATATGCCGGGGCGAGGGTCTCACAACCATCGCGTCAACGTTTTTCGATGGGACAATAATCGCGCCCGGTTTCGCCGACGTAGAGTTGACCCGGATGCCCCATACGCAGGCTCGGATCTTCGATCATTTCTTTCCATTGCGCGATCCAGCCAACCGTGCGCGCAACTGCAAAGATAACAGGAAACATCGTTACCGGAAATCCCATCGCCTTCAGGATGATGCCCGAATAAAAATCTATATTCGGGAACAGCTTGCGAGAGACGAAATAATCATCCGAAAGCGCAATCCGCTCAAGTTCCTGAGCGACTTCCAGAAGCGGGTCCCGGACATTAAGCTCGGCCAGCGCGTCTCGCGCCGTTTTCTGCATAATCCTCGCGCGTGGATCGTAGTTTTTGAATATGCGATGTCCGAAGCCCATGAGACGAAAGGGATCGGACTTGTCCTTCGCGCGCGCGATGAAATGCGGGATGCGTTCGGGCGCGCCGATCTCCGAGAGCATGCGTAGAACCGCCTCATTGGCTCCGCCGTGCGACGGTCCCCAGAGGGAAGCAACGCCTGCCGCAATGCAGGCGAACGGATCGGCTCCGGACGAGCCGGCAAGTCGGACGGTCGAGGTCGATGCAACCTGGGCAAGATCGGCGTGCAGGATGAAGATACGATCCAGCGCCCGGGAGACGATCTCGCTCTGAACGTAGGATTCCGTCGGCACAGCAAAGCACATATGGAGAAAATTGGCCGCGTAGCCGAGATCGTTACTCGGATAGTTGAACGGCTGTCCGATAGAATATTTATAGGCCATCGCCGCAAGCGTCGGCGTTTTGGCGATCAGACGCATCGAGGCAATCATTCGTTGATGAGGATCAGAGATGTTGGTTGAGTCGTGATAGAAAGCGGAGAGCGCGCCGATAGATGCGACCATAATCGACATCGGGTGGGCGTCGCGCCGAAATCCATGGAAAAACCGTGTCATTTGTTCATGCACCATCGTATGGTGCGTGACGCGATAGTTGAAATCCTGCTTCTGATCCGGCGTTGGCAATTGGCCGTAAAGCAGCAGATAACAGACTTCCAGATAGTCGGAGTATTCGGCAAGCTGTTCAATCGGATAGCCGCAGTGCATTAATACGCCAGCCGCGCCGTCAAGATAGGTTATCCTTGTTTCGCAACTGGCTGTCGAAATGAATCCGGGATCGAAGCTCAGCAGCCCGGTCTGCGCATGTAGCGTTCGCATATCGATGATGCTATCGCCGAGCGACGCCTGCTTTATGGGCAATTCTATTGCCTTGCCGGCGACTTCAACACGGCAGGTGTTCTGCGCTTCCATTGGCTTGCATCGCTCTGAGACGAGACTCACGTTTCAAGCAAATTCTGAGCCAGCCCGCGTCTTTTTCGAAGAGCTTTCCTGCACGAAAGACAGCTCACGCCATTTCCCCAAATCTGTTGCCATGATCAAGACAAAGGCCGTAGTCCGAAAAAACAGGGCTGTACGGATAAGAGCGAAGAAAAATCGGGGGGAAGCGACAAGAAAAACTCATCATTGTGATGATATTCTGAACGTCCTCCGACCTATCGCAAAAAATCCATCAAGGGTCCAATCAACGGCGCATCCGCGGGCGGCATCTCATATTGGCGCAGATCGCGCGCGCGCACCCATTTGATGTTTTGTCCTTCAGCCGGAACAACCAGTCCGTCCCATTTGCGGCAGACATAAAGCGGCATCAGCAAGTGGAAATCGTCATAGGCGTGGCTGGCGAAGGTCAGCGGCGCCAGACAGGGTTCGCAAACTTCAACGCCCAGCTCCTCCCGGAGTTCGCGCGCCAACGCGCGTTCGGGACGTTCGCCCGGATCGAGCTTGCCGCCGGGAAACTCCCACAGGCCGGCGAGTTGCTTGCCCTCGGGGCGTTGCGCGATGAGCACGCGATGATCCGCATCAATCAGCGCGGCGGCGACGACCAGAAGGAGTTTCATGCCGTTGAATATAGCTGATTTCGCGGGCGTCGACAGGGGCTGGAGTCATTTTACCGGGGAGTTCCGCCAGGCGCGGATCGTCGCGCAGGCGCTCTATTGGGGGAAATGCATTAAACTCATGCATCGGTAAAGTTGCCCTTCACGCCGCATCGTGTCACACGAAGGAGGATCATCGACGCTGGATCGTCCTGGCGCGACCTTTGCGGCATGATCGTCGTTGCACACTGCAAGAGTCCCGCCTCTCTGCATGACCGATTTGAGAGCATCCCTCCGGGAGACGATGCTGGCGCGTTGGGCCAGACAGATGGCGATGGACTGGGAGGAGAACGCATGAAGAAATTACTCGTCGCGCTGGCGCTCGCCGGCGTGTGCCTGCCGTCGCTGTCGCAGGCGCAGGTCAAGATCGACATGAGCAAGGTCACCTGCGGGGAAGTGATGGCGATGCCGTCGGAAGATCAGACGGATTTCGGCGCCTTTTTAAGCGGCTGGTTCGCGCAGAAAGCGGGCCGAACCTTCATCGACCTCGGGCTGTTTCGCAAGAATACGGCGAGCGTGATGAGCTGGTGCAAGTTCAATCCGTCCGACTCGGTCATGGCGGCGATCGAACGCGCCGTCGGACAGAAGTAATCGGGAGGCCATTGAATCATGACACGCAAATTCATTCTTGCCGGCTTCGCCGCCGCTCTCGCTCTTGCGCTTCCTCTGGCCGCGCCTGCGTTGGCGCAGGTCACTATCGAAATGTCCGAGATCAGCTGCAAGGACTTCGCTGGATATGATGCGGAGACCCAGGATTTTATCGGTAACTGGATGCGCGGTTTCTGGATGTCTTCAAAGAACCTGACCGTGATTGATTCCAGATATGTGAAGCGCAACACCGAAAAGATCGCGCGTTACTGCAAAAAGCTGCCAAAAGCCAGGCTGATGGACGCTATTCAGAAAAACGCCCGATAAAAGAAAAACCCGGCCAGTAGCCGGGTTTTTTCATGACAATCGACCTTTCCTGTTTCGTCAGCTTGATTTGCAAGTAATTAAATCTAATTAACTGAAGGTAAGTTTTTTTAGTAATTATAGCGTAAGGAACCATAATATGCGTTTTTTAAAAGAATTATCACTCAAATGTTTCAGATTTTCTCCACCTCCCAAACCTGTTTACCCGGCGCGTAGTCAAAATATCACACGAATTCTCGCTTTTTTTTCTGCAAAGATCGTGGGAGTTGCTTTGTTATTCGTTACATCATCAAACGGATTTGCTGAGGTTAGAGAACCTCTGGGCCATGATCAAAGAAAAATACTGTTTTTGGGC
>JBIIJP010000003.1:0-204112 GCA_044233645.1 Methylocystis sp.
AAATCCGCCCGCATCTTTGGGGGATGCGGGCGGGTCGTCAGATTACTGCGTCAGAAGAGCAACGCCTTCCTTGCCAACCAGGGCATGGATGCGGCCGAGGATCTGCAGAACGACGCCGAACACGCCGAGCGCCATCCAGCCGAAGAACACGAAGCCCCAGTGCAGCGGCGCAACAAACAGCTCTTCCATGAACCAGAAGGTGTGACCCCACTCGTTCAGGCCAACGTTCGGGATGATCATGAACGGACCAATCGCCACAATCAGGAACGCCAGCGAGTAGCCATGCGCGAAATACGGGATGCGGGTGCGCGCATAGAAGAACGCGCCAACCGCGATCACCGAATAAATCGGATAGCTCATGTAGAACTCGATGATGTGCGACGGCGTGAAGTCCGTGTCACGGATGACCGTCATATGCCACGTGCCGTCCTGCTCCGTGAAGAACGACGCGCCCCAGTAAATGGCCGCAGCGTAAACAACCAGCCACTGAACCAGAACGACAATGCGACGCGCCTCTTCGCGCGGCGTCACCGCATCGATGTTGCGGTCGCGCGTCTTCCAGAGATAGCCAGCAAGCGCAAGGCCAGAAACCAGCTCCAGCGGAATCTCGGTCCAAAGGATCGACATCCAGTAGGTCTGGAACTCAGGCGCAAACGAATCAAGGCCAGCGCGCCATCCAAAGATCTGCTCGTAAATACGAACAATCAGGTAGAACGTGTTCAACAGAACCAGGCCAATCCACATGCCGCGCAGATCGACTACTGCGTCTGTGCCAGCAGCTGCGCGTGCAGCTGTGTCAGTCGTAGAGCTCATACTCTCTCTCCTCTAAGTGCTCCCAGGGATATGCGCGTGACCGGTACCGCTCCGCCTCCCAGAACAGAGCCGCTTCGTCCTCGTTTCAGATGAGCTTTCCCGCGTACTAACTCAGCAGTCACGCGTTCAACCCGCCCTTGTTGCGCGGTCTTCCCCAAATCCAGCAAAAGCGACGCTCATGCCAAATCCGGTTCTCGCCGCTTGTTGTTATCGGACGAAACACCGATGTCGCCGTCCAAGCAAAACCTCCCTTGCAGGGTTCAGGTCCTCGCTTAGCGTGCCGCATTCTTCCCAACTCAAACGTCAAAGAACAATACCCAATAAGATAGTAAATCCCTCTCTATCGAATAGTATAATCAACCCCAGTGGATAGGTCATTCCCTACTCTTGATGGGCGTTCAGCAGACGAGACAGTTTCGCCTGTGAAGTAATTTTCACCAATAAAAACAATTATTTGAGAGAATAACCCGTCCGCTGTCGCCTCCCGGTGCGCCTGGTGAATCTTTCGTTAGCGTTCCCATCACTTGGAATGCGACGTTCCGTACGCATCTGATCCAGACGGCTCCGGCTCCGAAAACAGAAAAGGACGCGCCGATGGGCGCGTCCCTTCATTGAAGCAGTTGAAAACGATCAGGGCTGCGGACGCGGCGTATCTCTGGTGCTGGCGCTCATCACCGGGTAGATCACCTTTGGCTGATCGCCGGTCAATGCGCCAAGGAAAGCGACGATCGCCGCGGTTTCCTCTGCAGAGAGCGTTTGACCCAGTTGATATTTGGCCATCACGCCGACGGCGTCCTCCAGAGTCCAAGCGCTGCCGCTATGGAAATAAGGGGCGCGAAGGGCGACATTGCGTAAAGGGGCCACCCTGAAGACGAAGTCGTCGTCAGCCTTTCCGGTGATTTTAGAGCGTCCCTTGTCGGTTTGCGAGATGATCTCCGGACCGGGATGCTGGGCAACGCCGAACTTTTGATAGTCGCCGCCGCCGATATTCACGCCGTTGTGACAAGCCGAACACCCCTTGTCCATGAACAGACGCAGACCTTTTTTCTCGACGTCGTTCATGGCCGAATCGTCGCCCTTGAGGAATTTGTCGAATTTGGAGTTCGGCGTGGTCAAGGTCGCCTCAAAAGCTTCAATCGCCAGCGCCATGTTGTCGAAGGTCACCGGGTTGGAGTCGTTGGGGAAGGCCGCCTTGAAAGCACTCGCATAAGCCGGAATGCTGCGCATCATCTTCTCGGCGTTTGCGGAGGTGTTGGCCATCTCGCCGGCGGCCTGCACAGGTCCCTTGGCCTGGGCCTTCAGATCTGGCGCACGACCGTCCCAGAACTGGGCGACGTTAAAAACGGCGTTGAGAACGCTCGGGGCGCGACGGGGCCCCTTCTCCCAATTATGTCCAATGGAGGTCGGGCCTGCATCGACGCCTCCCGTCGACAGGTTGTGACAACTGTTACAGCTGATCACCTGGCTTTTTGACAAGCGCGGATCGAAAAAAAGCTGACGACCGAGATCAACGCGCGCGGGCGAAAGTTCGTTGCCTTTCAAGAGGGATACGACATTGACTGAGTCGATCGGCTTGAAGACTTCCCTGGCGTCGGCGCGCAAATCTCCTGCTTGCGCCGCAAAGGGCGCCAGCAGAGCCAGGCCGGTGACGGCGATCCCTAGTCGAAACATGTTTTCGCTCCCCTAGATTTTTGCTTGGCGTTTCTTCGCCTCTGGCCGCGCCCGAGGCAGTGTTCAGACTAGCTGGGCTATCACAACGAAGGATTTCGAGAAAGCCCTCGGCGCGGCTATGGCGATTGGATGGCTCCGGGCCTCGATCGCTAGCGATCATGCGAGATCAGTTGCCACAATCGGCCCGTCGAAATGTCGTGGTCCTAATATTGTCGTCTTTTCAGAGTGTTTATGCCCGAAAAGGGTTTTGGGCGAACAAGCCGCCGGGAGGCGACAGGGCAGATGATGGGAGCTATCGGCGCAGCCTTTAAAGGTTACGTCGCGGGGATTGCTTCCGCTATTCTGCCAGCGTTACTGATCATCGCTCTCACCCTCGACTGCAGTCGTGCCGAAATACAACCCGGTGACGGCGGAATACCCGCCTCAACCTCGCTTGCCGAACCTGCTCCTGCATGGGCAGGGATGTATGTCGGTCTCAACGCCGGCGGCGCGATTCCGCTCTTTCGAGGGGAACATCTCCAGCCGATCTTTACCCGGATGCCGCCAGCATATGATTTATTCCCGAATCCCGGTCGCCGCTCTGGCGTCACCGTCGGCGCGCAGGTCGGCTACAATTGGCAGGTTGGAAGATTTGTCTACGGCCTTGAGAGCGACTTTAACCTTCTTGATGGACAAAATCCGCGCAGTGGATTGTTCTTTGCGCCCAGACACGCCGCGCCGCATGAGATCTTCGGCTATGCGCTGAATTACGATCCCGGCGCGACTTTTTTTGCAAGCCTTCGCGGACGCATCGGCCTCTCTCTCGATCGTACTTTGTTTTATCTCACAGCCGGCGTTGCGCTCGGCGGCACGCGCGGCACAGCAAAGCTGGATCAGTTCGATCAAAATCAACCGCGCTTGTATCGCGCCAAACCATCCGGCTCGCGGGACTTTAAATACATTGTCGGCGCCGGCGCAGAGCATCCGTTATCGGGGGACACCAGCGTCAGACTTGAATATTTCTTCCTCAATCAGGGATTAAACGGTCAGTTTTTTCCTGATAGCCAGGAAACTCTCTACTGGTCGAAAACCCGTAACGAAAACCACATTGTTCGACTGGGTCTCAATCACCACTTCGGCGCCGAAAATCGTATACCCGGCGCGCCAATCGAGAAAAATGAGGACGGCGACGACGTCACCGAGGAAATCTACAGCGTTCATGGCGTCTCGACCACCGCTGTTCAGGGCTTCTCGCCATTCAGGGCGGATTACAGCGGCAGACAAAGCTTTTCCCCGAATGGTCAGGTGCGCTCAGGCACAATCTCTGATGTGTTCATGGGCTTCCGTCTCTGGGAGGGCGCCAGCGCCTTCGTCAATCCGGAAATCAATCAGGGATATGGACCGCAAAACACGCTCGGCGCGGCGAATTACGTGAACGGCTCAACGACCAGAGTGGGCACCGGGGCGCCCTATTTGCGAATCCAGCGTTACTTCCTGCGCCAGATTGTCGGCCTCGGCGGCGGCGGCGAAACTGATACGCAAGACGCTCCGGCGGCGAGCGAACGGCTCGAATCAACTCTGGCGCAAGTGGCCGGCAAGGTGGATCGCGATCGTGTGACCCTCACCGTCGGCAAGATGTCCGTTCAGGACATTTTCGACGATAACCTCTACGCCCACGACCCGACCCGCGATTTTCTCAACTTCGCCTTCATTACCCTTGGCGCTTTCGATTATGCGGCGAACGCCTGGGGTTATACTGATGGCGCAGCCCTCGAATGGCGGCAGAGCTGGTGGACGGCGCGCAGCGGCGTGTTTCAGCTGGCGGAAAAACCAGGCGCGATCAAAATCGAACCTGTGCTGTTGCGCCAGTTCATGGCGGTGAGCGAACTGGAAGGGCGTTATGAGATCGCCGGGCGCCCGGGCGTCGCGAAACTTCTTTTGTTCAGCAATAATGGCTATTTCAGCAAGTTCGACGATGTGGTCAATGGCGCGTTCCTGAGCAGCAGCTTTCCGCCGAGCGTCTCGAATTTTCAAAGACGGGGACAAAAGAACGGTTTCGGCGTCAATCTCGCGCAACAAATCGCACCGGGCATCGGGGTGTTTGCGCGCGGCGGCCTAAACGACGGCCGCTATCAAACGATCGACTACACGGACGTTAATCGCTCGATCTCAGCGGGCGTCGTGTTCGATGGCGATCTTTGGGACCGTACACCGGACCGAATTGGCGTCGCGGCGGCGGCGAGCGGGATTTCAGGCGCCTATGCGCGTTATCTGCGTCTGGGCGGCCTCGGCAGCTTTATCGGCGATGGCGGCGTCGGAGCCGGCAACTCTCTGAAATATTACCTGCCCGGCAGGGATGGATCGCCAACAGGCAACGGAAGACTGTCCTATGGAGCGGAGACCGTGTTCGAGAGCTTCTATCGCTGCGGCTTGACCGACTGGCTGGAGGCGACGATCGATCACCAGCTCATCATTAACCCTGGCTATAATACCGCGCGCGGACCCGTGAATTTTTTCGGCCTGCGCCTGCGCGCCGAGTTCTGAAATAGCCTAGACCCCGGTGGGATAGTTCGGACTCTCGCGGGTGATCGTCACATCATGGACGTGGCTCTCGCGCAAACCGGCGTTGGTGATGCGCACAAAACGTGCGCGCTCCTGGAACTCGCGGATCGTCGGCGCGCCGACATAGCCCATCGACGAACGAAGACCGCCGGCGAGTTGGTACAAAATCGGCGCGATCGATCCGCGATAGGGCACCTGCCCTTCGATCCCTTCCGGCACCAGCTTTAGTTGATCTTTCACATCGCCCTGAAAGTAGCGCGTCGCCGATCCTGCCGTCATGGCGCCTACCGATCCCATGCCGCGATAGGCCTTGAAGGATCGGCCCTGATAGAGAAACACCTCGCCGGGCGATTCTTCTGTGCCGGCGAAGAGTGAACCGATCATCACGACATCTGCGCCGGCGGCGATAGCCTTGGCCAGATCGCCGGAATATTTTACGCCGCCATCGGCGATGACTGGCACATCGGCTTTACGCGCTTCCTCAGCCGCTTCCATGATTGCGGTCAGTTGCGGTACGCCAACGCCGGCGACAATGCGGGTCGTGCAGATCGAACCGGGACCGATTCCGACCTTGATGGCGTCGGCGCCGGCGTCGATCAGCGCGCGCGCTGCTTCCGCCGTTGCGATATTGCCGGCGATAACCTGCACACGATTGGTGTATTTCTTGACCCGCGAGACCTGATCAATCACCGCCTGCGAGTGACCATGCGCCGTATCGATCACGACGCAATCGGCGCCAGCGTCGATCAGTTGGAGAGCGCGCTCAAACCCATGATCGCCGACCGTCGATGCGGCGGCGACGCGCAAACGTCCTTCTGAGTCTTTGCAGGCGTTGGGATGATGGGTCGCGTTCTCGATATCCTTGACGGTGATGAGCCCAACGCAACGATGATCCGCATCCACAACCAGCAGTTTTTCGATGCGATGTTCGTGTAACAGGTGTCGCGCTTCGGCCTCTGAAACGCCCTCACGAACGGTGACCAGCGTTTTCGTCATAAGTTCCGAAACCGGCTGGCGGCGATCCTGGGCAAATCGCACGTCGCGATTGGTCAGAATGCCGACGAGACGTCCCCTGTCGCCACCCCCTGCGCGCTCGACCACCGGAAAGCCGGAAATGCCCTGCGCCGCCATCAGCGCCAGCGCGTCGGCGAGGGTTTCATCAGGAAAAATAGTGATCGGATCGACGACCATGCCGCTTTCGTAGCGCTTCACCTTGCGCACTTCGGCGGCTTGCGCTTCTGGCGATAGATTTTGATGAATAACGCCGATGCCGCCGGCTTGCGCCATCGCGATTGCGAGGCGGCCTTCGGTCACGGTGTCCATTGCGGCGGAGACGATGGGAAGGTTGAGGGAAATATCGCGCGTCAACCGAGACGTTGTATCGACGCCCGAAGGCATGACGCGGGAATGGCCAGGCCGTAACAGCACGTCGTCGAACGTCAAAGCCTCGGTCAACGCGGCGGTGATCTGGGCCATGAAGCCAACTCCTCAATCGCGGGTCATTCACGGCGCCCGGCGCCGTTCAGGGTTGGCGGGTGCTCATATCACCTCCCGACGCAAAGGCAAATCTGAGGCAACCAAAACCCGTGTCGTTCTAGCTCGCCGCTGCGGCGCGCGCGGTGTCGAACTGCAATTTCGCCAGACGGGCATATAGCCCGCCCGCTGAGATAAGGCTGGCGTGATTGCCCTCTTCGACGATCCGGCCATCGTCGATTACGATGATACGGTCGGCTTCCAGCACCGTCGCCAGACGATGGGCGATGACGATGCTGGTGCGGCCGGACATTACGTCATGCAACGCGGCCTGCACTGCAGCTTCGTTTTCGGCGTCGAGCGCGGAGGTCGCCTCGTCGAGCAACAACACCGGAGCGTCTGCGAGTATCGCACGGGCGATGGCGAGACGCTGGCGCTGGCCGCCCGAGAGCGTCGCGCCGCGCTCGCCCAGCATCGTGTCGTAGCCCTGCGGCAGCGCCATGATGAAATCATGCGCCTGCGCGCGTTTCGCCGCCGCGACGATCGTCTCGCGCGGCGCCAATTCCCGGCCGTAGGCGATATTTTCGGCGACGCTCAACCCGAAGACGGCGGGGTCTTGCGGCGCCAGCGCGATCGCTTCGCGCAGAACGCGCGGGTCAAGAGCGCGCAAATCGACGTCATCGAGGCTGATCGCGCCAAAGCTTACATCATAGAAGCGCAACAACAGGGAGAAGATCGTTGACTTGCCGGCCCCGGATGGCCCGACAATGGCGACGCGTTCGCCGGGCGAGACGGTGAAGGAAAGATCCTTCAGCGCAACCTTGTCCGGAGCAGTGGGATAGGCGAAGCGCACCTGATCGAAAATAATTTTGCCGCGCCAACGCCCCGGAGCCGCAACCGGCCGGGCCGGCGCAACGATTTTGGATTTGACGGCGAGAATGTCGGCGATCCGACCGGCGGCGCCGGCGGCGGCCGACACTTCGCTCCATACTTGCGACAGCTCGCCAAGCGAACTGGCCGCCAGGACGGCGTAGAGAACGAATTGCGACAGCAGACCAGAGCTCATCCTGCCAGCCAGAACATCCTGGGCGCCCAGCCAAAGCACAGCGACGATGCTGGTGAAAACGATCAGAATAGCCCCGGCGGTGACAAAAGCGCGCAAAAGCGTCGCCTTCTGGGCCGCGTCATAGGCGTTTTCGACAGCGCGTCGAAAGCGCGCGACAGTCGAAGTTTCAGCGCCGTTAGCCTGCATGGTCCGCACTGCCGACAGATTTTCGCCTGCATAGGCCGAAGCCTGCGCCAGCATATCCTGTGCGTGGCGGGAGCGCGCACGCACGCCGCGCCCTGAGGCGATCAGCGGCAGCACGATGACCGGGATCGCGAGCAGCACCAGCCCCGCGAGCTTGGGACTTGTCGCCACCATCATGACGACCGCGCCCAAAAACATGAAAAGATTGCGCAACGCCACGGAAGCGGATGAACCAAAGGCCGCCTTGAGGTGGGTCGTGTCGGCAGTGAGACGCGACAGAAGCTCGCCAGTGCGCGCCGTATCGTAAAAGCTGGCGTCAAGCCCGGCGAGATGACGAAAAAGGTCGGCGCGCAAATCTGCGACGACGCGTTCGCCAAGGATCATGACAAAATAATATCGGGTCGCCGACGCCAGCGCGAGCGTCGCCGCAACGGCGATCATGGCGCCGAAATAGGCGTTCACCGCGCCGGCGCTCTCAGCGGAAAAACCGTGATCGATCATTCCGCGTACGGCGAGCGGAAGGGTCAGCGTGGCGCCCGCCGCGACAGAGAGCGCCGCCAACGCCATTGCAATAATTGGTTTGTAGCGCCAGGCGTAGGGCAGTAGCGGCTTTAGTGGCGCAAGGGTGGCCCGAAGACGGCCTTGGGAATCGGAAGGATGATTCTCGCCTTCTGGGCGAACGGGCGCTGCATCATTGGTCATAGGTGGCCGTATAGCCGCCAGTGAAGCGGAAAACGACCCCGCTTGCGACTGCGAGGTCTCTCGTCGGAGCAAAAAAATGCGCCTCCAAACAAAAAAAATTGATCGGGACAATCGAAGAGTCTCGTGATAATATTCATTATGTTCAATTAAATCATAGATTTATATCATGCGACACGCTGTCGCAGTTGTTTGCAGGATGAAAAATTTCGTACTGGACAGCCAAAAAACATGTGCTACTTTCCGCCTGCGTCGAAATGACGCGGCCCGTAAGGCAAGCGAACAGCTGAGAGCAAATAACTGATCAACAGTCTCGGCTGTCAGAGGGAACCCAAGAGGAGTCAGGAACATGGCGAACAAAAACGGCGATTTCGAAATCACGACAAACACCTACATCTTCGCTGGCGTTGGCGGCGTGATCCTCGCTGGCCTCGCTGCGGCTGCTCTGGGCGGCATGCAGAACATTGTCGCTGCCGGCGTGGTTGGCGCTTTGGCGGGCGGCTGCCTCGGCCTGTTCTTCTAAGATTTAAAGTATAGACGTTTCACCAGCCCCAGGCTGATGCTGATATCGTCGACAACAGCCAGCAATCGGCAACGATTGCTGGCTGTGTGCGTTTAAAGGATATCTGCCCGCCCGCAACCAACTCATCGGGGCTGGATTTCGCCTAGAGCGTCGCCTTTGAGCCGTCGCCAGGCCAAAGACTCCGAGCTTTTTCTCTCAAGATAAACTTCTGGATTTTGCCGGTGGATGTTTTGGGCAACGGTCCGAACACGACATGGCGCGGGCATTTGAAATGCGCCAGATGTCCGCGCGACCAGATGATAATTTCCTCTGCGGTTGCGTCTTCTCCCTCGCGCAATTCGATAAAAGCGCAAGGGGTTTCACCCCATTTGTCGTCCGGCGTCGCTACGACTGCGGCGGCGGCGATCTTGGGATGTTTGAACAACACATCCTCGACTTCAATGGAGGAAATATTCTCGCCGCCTGAAATGATAATGTCCTTGGAGCGATCCTTGAGCTGAATGTAGCCATCTGGATGCATCACCCCGAGGTCGCCGGAGTGAAACCAGCCGCCTTGAAAGGCTTTTTCGGAGGCGGCGGGATTTTTCAAGTAACCTTTCATGACGATGTTGCCGCGAAACATCACCTCGCCCATCGTAGCGCCATCGCGCGGCACTGGTTTCATAGTCTCTGGATCAATCACATCAATCGCATCAAGGACCTGATAGCGTACGCCTTGCCGCGCTTTCATCCGCGCCTGTGCCGGCTCGTCGAGATCGTCCCAGGACTCCTGCCATTCGTTCACAGCGGCGGGACCATAGGTCTCGGTCAGCCCATAAAGATGCGTCACCTCGAATCCCGCAGCCTTCATCGCCGCGAGAACCGCCTGAGGCGGCGGCGCAGCCGCAGTGAAGAAACGCACCGTTTTTTCAAGCGGTCTTTTCTCGTGGCCAGTGGCGTTGAGCAGCGTCGACATCACGATCGGCGCGCCGCACAGATGGGTGACGCCATGCTCGGCCATGAGCTCGTACATCAGTGCTGCCCGCACCTGTCGCAAGCAGACATGGGTTCCGGCGGCGACCGAAAGCGACCATGGGAAACACCAGCCATTGCAGTGGAACATCGGAAGCGTCCACAAATAGACTGGAAAACGTCCCATATCGCCGGTCAACACATTGCCCATTGCAAGCAGATGCGCGCCGCGATGGTGATAGACAACGCCCTTGGGATCGCCGGTCGTGCCCGAGGTGTAATTCAGGGAGATGGCGTCCCATTCGTCCGATGGCGGACGCCAGTCAAAATCGGGGTCTCCGGTCGCCAGCAACGCCTCGTAATCGATGTCGCCCAGTCGCTCCCCCGGTCCGTCATAAACCGGATCGTCGTAATCGATGACCAGCGGCTTGACTTTGGCGAGAGCCAGCGCCGCGCGCATGAGGCTGGAGAATTCGCGGTCGACAATCAGCACCCTGGTCTCGGCGTGATCGAGGGTGAAGGCCAGTATCGGCGCATCGAGACGCGTATTCAGGGTGTTTAGAACGCCGCCGGTCATCGGGACGCCATAGTGACATTCCAGCATTGCTGGCGTATTCGCCAGCATCACAGACACCGTGTCGCCCCGTGAGACGCCCCGACTGGCGAGCGCGCTCGCAAGTTGACGACTACGCGCGTAAAAATCTCGATAATTCCGCTGCAAAGTTCCGTGGATGACAGCCACGCGATCGGGAAAAACCGCCGCCGTGCGCGCCAGAAACGTCAGCGGAGTCAACGGCTGGAAATTCGCCGGCTTGCGATCGAGATCGCGATCATAGGGAGAAACGGACATCGAGGCGAACTCCGAACAAATGCCGGCGACCTTAAAAGCTGTGCAAGAATCCTGCCCGCGCCTCTGATATCCGGCGCGCGCTATTTCGGCACGCACTCAACGTTTGGCGAAAACGCTGTCGGCGTCGAAATGATCCTCCTCCGCCAGAGGAGCCGGACTTGTCTTGCCGAATACGTCCTCTGTTGTCGAGGGTTCGGCGCGGGCGCCGGTGGTCACGCTCGCCGGCACCAGCGTCTGGCTCTGCTCCTCGACCACAACTGGCCGATCTTTCGCCGCGCGGCCGACCTCAAAATCGAGATCAATCTGGGAACACAACCCCAGCGTCACCGGGTCCATCGGCGTCAGCGCCGCCGCATTCCAGTGGGTGCGCTCGCGAATGGCCTTCAGCGTCGCCTTGGTGGTGCCGACCAAACGCATGATCTGGGCGTCCTTGAGCTCGGGGTGATTACGCACGAGCCACAGGATAGCGTTAGGACGATCCTGACGGCGGGACAGAGGCGTATAGCGGGAACCGCGAGATTTTTTAACCTCCGGCATGACCACTTTGGAGATCGATAGCGCAAGCTGATGGTTCGGATTTTCCTCGCCGCGGGCAATTTCCTCGCGGGTGAGTTGCCCGGAGGTGATCGGATCGTGCCCCCGAATCCCCGCTGCGACATCGCCATCAGCAATGCCCTTGATCTCAAGCGGATGTAATTTGCAGAAATTGGCGATCTGTTCGAAGGTCAGCGAAGTGTTCTCGACGAGCCAGACTGCCGTGGCCTTGGGCATCAACGGGGCGTTGCTCATGAAAAACCTCCTTGGATAACAGGCGCAAGAGAAGCGTCCGACGCGGCGCTTGCCAGCGCGCGACCCTCACGACTTGCGGTACATGATGGGAATTCGAAAGGAGATATAATCCGCCGGCATCAAAAGCGCAATCAAAGCGTTAAAATTCGCCGTCAAGCTGAATTAGCCTGCGATGCGCCGGTCGGGCACACGCTCAAAGAGCGATAAGTCCGGTTATTTGACAGGCGCGGGAGCTTGCGCCCAATTAGCCGTAAAGACAAAAAACTTCGACGGGGAGCGGACGCTATCATGGGCCTCACCTACTCAGACTCCGGTGTCGATATTGACGCCGGCAATCGCCTCGTCGAACTGATCCGTCCTGCCGTCCGCTCTACCCGCCGTCCCGGCGCCGATGGCGAAATCGGGGGGTTTGGCGGTCTGTTTGACCTTCGTGCGACGCGCCTCAACGATCCGATACTTGTCGCCGCCAACGATGGCGTCGGCACCAAGGTCAAAATCGCCATCGATTCCGGGATGCATGGCACGATCGGCGTCGACCTTGTCGCCATGTGCGTGAACGATCTGATCGTTCAGGGCGCTGAGCCATTGTTCTTCCTTGATTACTTCGCCACCGGTAAACTCGATCCGCTGATCGCCGCCTCTGTGGTCAAGGGAATTGCCGAGGGCTGCATTGAGGCTGGCTGCGCCCTGCTCGGGGGGGAAACGGCGGAAATGCCGGGCCTGTATATGAAAAGCGATTACGACCTCGCCGGCTTCGCCGTCGGCGCAGTCGAGCGCCAAAAACTTTTGCCGCGCGAGGTGTTTCCCGGCGATGTCGTGCTGGGTCTGCGTTCGTCGGGCGTTCACTCCAACGGTTTTTCGCTGGTGCGCCGGATAGTCGAGCGCTCCGGTCTCGCCTGGAACGCAACGGCTCCTTTCGCGCAGGGCATGACCGTTGCGCGCGCCTTCCTCGCGCCGACGCGCATTTACGTCAAACCACTGCTCGCTACGCTGCGACGGACGCCGCACATCCGGGCAATGGCTCATATCACAGGCGGCGGCTTCCCGGACAATCTGCCGCGCGTTTTGCCCAAAAATCTTGGAGTTGTTCTCGATCTTGCGGCTTTTGACCCGCCGCCGGTGTTTCGCTGGCTGAGCGAAACCGGCGGCGTCGGCGAAGCGGAGATGCTACGCACTTTCAATTGCGGAATCGGCATGACGCTTGTCGTCGCCAAGGATGGGGTCGCCGAGGTCGAGACTGTGCTGAGCTCACTGGGTGAAAAGACCGCCCGCATTGGCGAAATCTTCGAACCAGAAGCCGGTGGTGAGAGAGTCGTGATGCAAGGCGCGCTCGGTCTGTGAGGGGCCGGCGCACCGCCATTCTGATTTCCGGTCGCGGCTCCAACATGGATGCGCTGATCGACGCCGCCCGGTCTCCTGATTTTCCAGCCGAGATTGTGCTGGTGGCGTCGAATCGGCCGGATGCGCCGGGATTGGCGCGCGCTAAAGCCGCTGGTCTGGCTGTCGCGGCGGTAGATCATAAAATCTACGCCGGTCGCGAGGAGTTCGAGCGATCGTTGCAAATCGTGCTGGAGACCCATCGTATCGAACTGGTGTGTCTTGCCGGCTTCATGCGGCTTTTCACTCCCTGGTTCATCGGTCAATGGCGCGGCCGTTTGCTGAACGTCCACCCTGCCCTGCTGCCCGCCTATCGCGGCCTGCACACGCATGAACGCGCCCTCGCCGATGGCGTGAAAATTCACGGCTGCACGGTGCATTTTGTTGTGCCGGAAATGGACGAAGGCCCGATCGTCGCCCAGGCCGCCGTGCCGGTGCTTGACGGCGACACGCCCGAAACGCTCGGCGCCCGCGTGCTCGCACAGGAGCATGTGATCTATCCGATCGCCCTGAAACTGGTGGCGTCCGGCAGAGTGCATGTCGAGGGCAACCGTGTGCTCGGCGCGCTGCCGGCGAGCAATGCGGGGCTGATCGCGCCATCTTCATCTTGACAGAAGTTTTTTTCTCTTTGTTCACTTTCCCTGATTTTTGATTTGGCAAGGATAAGTCCGTCATGACCATCAAACTTTACTGTTTTCGTCCCGCCGGCGGTCTGCCGGACGCCTCGCCTTTCGTCGTCAAGGTCATGACCCTTTTGAAAATGGCGGATCTCGATTACGTCGAGGACCGCACCGGCTTCGCCCGCGCTCCAAAGGGCAAACAACCTTACATCGACGACAATGGCGCGATCGTCGCCGACTCGACCTTCATCCGCTTTCACATTGAAGATGCGCATGGAATTGATTTCGACGCCGGACTGACCGCCGAACAGAAAGCAACCGGCTGGTGCGCGGAGAAAATGTGCGAGGAACACCTCTACTGGCTCGTTGCCCGCGAAATGTGGATGGACGATGCGAATTTCGAACGCGGGCCTGCAAGATGGTTCGACAAATTGCCGGCGCCGGCGCGCCCTCTGGCCAAATGGTATATGCGCCGACGTGTTGGTAAAAACCTCTGGAGTCAGGGGATAGGTCGCCATAGCGCGGCGGAGGCCGATCGTCTCGGCCTGCGCGACCTCGACGCGCTGGCGGCGCTGATCGGCGACAAGCCTTTCCTGTTTGGCGACGCGCCGCATGGCGCGGATGCGACAGTCTTCGCCTTTCTGGCGTCGATCATGGCGCCCATCGCCGAGACAGCAATGCGGGACGCCGCGCTGGCCAATCCCGCTCTCGTCGCCTATCGCGATCGCATGTTGCAGCGTTTCTTTCCTGATTTTGCGGCAGAGGGCTAAAAATAAAAAAGGCCGGGCTGAGGCCCGGCCATAGCAAAAATTTGTCGTCAAACTTAGCCGACGATTTCGTTGCCGGCAAAAAACTGGGCGATCTCGATCGCCGCCGTCTCCGGCGCATCGGAGCCATGCACCGAGTTCTCGCCAACCGAGAGCGCGTGCTCCTTGCGGATCGTGCCCGGCGCAGCATTGGCGGGGTTGGTCGCGCCCATCACTTCGCGATAGCGCGCAATGGCGTTCTGGCCTTCAAGCACCTGCACGACCACTGGCTCAGAGATCATGAAATCGACGAGTTCGCCGAAGAAGGGCCGCTCCTTGTGGACAGCATAAAAGGCCTCGGCCTGCGCGCGAGTCATATGAATGCGCTTCTGGGCGACGATGCGCAATCCTGCGTTTTCAATGATGGCGTTGATTTTACCAGTCAGATTGCGACGGGTCGCATCCGGCTTGATGATGGAAAAAGTGCGTTCGATCGCCATGTCAGCGTATCGCCTTGTCGTTGGAGTGCGAAAATGGATGAGCGCCGCGCTTATACCGGCGGCGCCGCGTCCCGGCAAGCGCGAGAGGCGGCGGAAGGGACGGCCTATCGATAGGCGCCGGCAATCGCGAGGAAATCTCTCGCCAGCAGGCTAGCGCCGCCGACCAGCGCGCCATCGACATGGGCGACGCCCAGTAGTTCGCGGGCGTTTTCCGGTTTCACCGAGCCGCCATATAAAATTCGTACGGCGGCGCTTTTCCCCCCACCCAGTCGCGCCTCGATTCTCTCGCGCGCGAAAGCGTGCATCTCCGCAACATCAATCAACGTAGGGGTTAGACCAGTGCCGATGGCCCAGACCGGCTCATAGGCGACGACGATGTTTCCCGGCGCGTCCGCCGGCAGCGACGCCATAATTTGCGCGCCGACGACCGCGCTCGCGCGACCGGACTTGCGTTCGGCGCGGGTTTCGCCAACGCAAATGATCGGCGTCAATCCGGCGTCAAGGGCCGCTTGCGCTTTGGCCAGCACGAGCGCGTTGGTTTCGCCATGATCGGCGCGGCGTTCGCTATGGCCGAGGATCACATAGGTTGCGCCAGCGTCTCTCAGCATCGGGGCGGAGAGATCCCCGGTATGGGCTCCGCGCGCCGCCGGATGGCAATCCTGTCCGCCAAGACCGAGGCCGGCTGGTCCAGCGATATCCATAGCCAGGGACAGAAGGGTCGCAGGCGGACAAATCACAAGTTCTGCACGCGCCTTCAGTCCGCCATCGTAACCGGCGCATGTCGCGGCGATCTCAGTAAGCGCCGCGCGCAAGCCGTTCATCTTCCAGTTTCCGGCGACAAGCGGGCGACGACTCATGCAGGCGTGCTCCAGACGATCCATGGCTTAGGCGATCAATGTTTTGGTAACTGCTGCCTCGTGAAGGATCAATAAGTCGGGCGTGCAGAGAAATACGTCATCGACTTGTCATAAATTTCGATATATCTGGAAATATGGAAATAGAAGAAGCCATCGTCTCGCTCGCCAGCCTCGCCCAACCGACCCGGCTGCAGGCTTTCCGACAGCTGGTTCAGCACGAACCCGAAGGACTGCCGGCCGGCGAACTCGCGCGCCGTCTCGCCGTGCCGCCGAATACGCTTTCGGCGCATTTGAATGTCCTGTCGCATGCAGGGTTAACCTCGGCGAGGCGCAGGGGCCGTAGCGTCTACTATCGCGCGAATGTTTCGCGTCTTGCCGCGTTGACCACGTTTCTCGCGCAGGATTGTTGCGGGGGAGGCGGCTGTGCGGATCTGCCAGTCATCACCTGCACGGAGCCCTCTGCATGAGTGAGAAAACCTACAACGTCCTCTTCCTCTGCACCGGCAATAGCGCCCGTTCGATTCTCGCCGAGGGCATCCTGCGCAAACTTGGCGCCGGAAGATTCAACGCTTTTTCCGCTGGCAGCCAACCCAAAGGCGCGGTCAATCCCTATGCGCTGGCCACACTTGAGGCCTGCGGTTTCCCCTTTGAGGGACTGCGTTCGAAAAGCTGGGAGGAATTCTCCCAGCCGGGATCGCCGTCGATGGATTTCATTTTCACGGTTTGCGACAACGCCGCCGGCGAAGCCTGTCCGGTCTGGCCCGGCCATCCGATGACGGCGCACTGGGGCGTCGAAGATCCCGCCGCCGTAAATGGATCAGAAATCGACAAGCAGCGCGCCTTCGCGACCGCCTTTCACTACCTGCGAAATCGCCTCGAACTATTCTGCGTAATTCCCCTGCATCGGCTCGACAAGCTGACGCTACAAAACAGGTTGCGTGAGATCGGCGATCTTGAAGGCGCAACGCAACTATCAAAGGCTTCGGTTTAGACACATGACGCTCTTCGAACGCTACCTCTCTCTTTGGGTCGGGCTTTGCATCGTCGCCGGCGTCGGGCTTGGGCATTTACTTCCACAACTGTTCCAGTCCATAGGCGGGCTCGAAATCGCCAAGGTAAACCTGCCGGTGGCGGCGCTGATCTGGCTGATGATCATTCCAATGCTGATCCGGATCGATTTCTCTGCGCTGAGAGAAGTTGGCAGACACTGGCGCGGCATCGGCGTCACCCTGTTTGTTAATTGGGCGGTCAAGCCTTTCTCCATGGCTCTGCTGGGCTGGCTTTTTATCGGCGGTCTGTTTCGGAATTACCTGCCCGCCGACCAGATCGATTCCTATATCGCCGGCCTTATTCTACTCGCTGCAGCGCCCTGCACGGCGATGGTGTTCGTCTGGTCGAGTCTGACAAAGGGCGAACCGCATTTCACGCTCAGCCAGGTGGCGCTCAACGACGCCATCATGATTGTCGCCTTCGCGCCTATCGTTGGTTTTCTTTTGGGATTGTCGGCGATTAGCGTGCCATGGGACACGCTGTTCCTGTCCGTGTCGCTTTATATCGTCGCGCCGGTCATTCTTGCGCAAATCGTCCGACGCGTTTTGCTGGCGTCCGGCGGCGAAACTGCGCTCAACGCCGCATTGGCGACTCTCTCGCCGCTGTCGCTTGTCGCATTACTGGCGACGCTGATCTTGCTGTTTGGCTTTCAGGGCGAACAGATCGTACGGCAACCCGCGATCATCGCCATGCTGGCGGTTCCAATACTGATTCAGGTCTATTTCAACGCCGGCCTGGCCTACGCCCTGAACCGCTTCGTTGGCGAGGACCATTGCGTCGCAGGTCCATCGGCGCTGATCGGCGCCAGCAATTTCTTCGAACTTGCCGTCGCCGCCGCGATCAGCCTGTTCGGATTCGAGTCCGGCGCAGCGCTGGCGACTGTCGTTGGCGTTTTGATTGAAGTGCCGGTGATGCTGAGCGTCTGCTGGATCGTTAATCGCAGCAAAACCTGGTACGAGGGAGGAAGCGTCAAATCCAGCTAACCCAGCAGGGTCTGGGATCAATGACGCATGATTGAGTGCGTCAATTTTGTGCGCCTCGCGCGCAGGCGCAGAGCTCACGTGTCCTTGCGCTTGCGTTTCTTGTCCAGATCAAGCGACTTGCCGATAATGTGCTCATCGCGGCCGATGACATGCGCGCTGGCGCCGACGATCAGCGGATCAGGTCCGCGCACGACATTGTGATCCTTGTTGGGATAATCGAGACTAGTCAGGAAGTGTTGCATGCAATTCAGTCGGGCGCGCTTCTTGTCGTCCGACTTGATGACGATCCATGGCGCGTCTGCGGTGTCGGTAAAGAAGAACATCGCCTCCTTCGCCTCGGTGTAATCGTCCCATTTATCCATTGAGGCGCGGTCGATGGGCGATAATTTCCATTGTTTCAATGGGTCCGTCTCGCGCGCCATGAAACGACGTGTCTGCTCTTCGCGGGTGACCGAAAACCAGTATTTGAACAACCTTAATCCCGAACTGACGAACATCCGCTCTAGTTCGGGACACTGGCGCATGAAATCGAGATATTCGTTCGGAGTGCAGAAATTCATCACCCGTTCAACGCCGGCGCGGTTGTACCAGGAGCGGTCGAAGAAAACGATTTCGCCGCCCGCTGGCAGGTTCTGAATGTAGCGCTGAAAATACCACTGCGTACGCTCGCGCTCCGAAGGTTTTTCTAACGCGACGACGCGGGCGCCGCGCGGGTTGAGATGCTCCATGAACCGCTTGATTGTGCCGCCTTTGCCGGCCGCGTCGCGTCCCTCGAAGAGGACGACGATTCTCTGGCCTGTCTCCTTGATCCAGTTCTGCGCCTTCAGCAATTCGACCTGAAGCGCCTCCATGTGCTCGAGATAGATTTTCTCGCGCATCCGGTTTTTGAATGGAAACTCGCCGGTCTCGAAGGCGTGTCGGATGGCGTCCGGATCTGCGCGCAGGCGCCGCGTGTCATCATGATGGGGCCGGTGCGCATCATGCCCGGCTGGCGCGGCGTCCTCGCCCTGAGCCACGATCTTTTCGATGGCGGCCTCGATTTCGGCGGGTTGCACGGCGTCTTTCGTGTCGTCCATCAACTATGCTCCCGACAAAGCTCCCCGGTCCTGCGACAGCGGCCAAGGCCCTTTCCCTGTCGACTTGGCGGAAGGATGCAGGCAAGGGAAAAAAGGGACAAGAGAGCATATCGGCGCAACCGGCCTTTTCCCGCGCGGCTGATTGCCACGGCCGTCGCCCCTCCCTATAGTCCGCGCCAAAACGGGGCCTTCGCGCCCCAAATTCAAGACAGAGGAAGCTGGAACAATGCTCGAGGGCCTGCGCGTCGCATCGCAGAACTGGATCGGTCGCGCCTTGATGGCGCTGGTGATGGGCGTGATCGTCGTCAGCTTTGCGATTTGGGGCGTCGGCGACGTCTTCCGGGGCATGACTACCCAGCGACTGGCGAAAGTCGGCGCCAGCGAGGTTACGGTCGACGCCTTCCGAACCGCTTACCAGAACGAATTGCGAAATATTCAGCAGCGTCTACGCCGCGCCGTCACTAATCAAGAAGCCCGCCAGGCCGGCCTCGATCAACAGGTTCTCCAAAGACTTATCACTGAAGCGGCCCTAGACCAGAAAATCCACGCCATGGGGCTTGCCTCCAGCGACGAGACCGCACAACGTCTGCTCGCCGACGAGAAAGTGTTTCAGGGATCCGACGGAAAATTCGACCCTGTCCGCTTCAAGGAAATCGCCGCCAACGCTGGTTATACGGAACGCTCCTTTGTCGCCGCCCAAAAAGCGGCCTATCTTCGCAAACTCCTGACCGACGTCGTTATTGCCGGCACGGAGCCCCCGAAACTGATGGTCGAGGCGATTCATCGTTTCCGCAACGAAAGCCGTTCGGTTGATTATTTCATCCTGCCGGTTTCGGCTGCAGGCTCCAGCGCGTCGCCCTCTGACGAGGAATTGAAAAAATATTTCGCCGACCGTGAGCAAAGTTTTCGGGCCAGGGAATACCGCAAGTTGACGACCCTGACGGTCAGCCCATCGAGTCTCGCCAAACCCGCCGCCGTAACTGCCGAGGAGATCCGCAAGCTCTACGACGAGGTGAAAACCAAACGGTTCGGAACGGCTGAGAAGCGCGAGGTTCGACAGATCGTGCTGAAGACCGAGAAGGAAGTCGCCGACGCCCTTGCTCGCCTGAGGGGCGGGCTGGACATCGACGCCCTTTCAGCCGAGCTAAAGCTTAATCCGAAGGATGTTAATCTTGGCCTTGTCGAGCAGCGAGACTTTGGCGACCCGAGGGTGGGCGCCGCAGTCTTCGCAATCGCGAAACCCGGACTGGCCGAACCGGTGAAAACCGCCTTTGGCACCGTGATTTCACAGATCAAGGCGATCCAGCCCTCCGTCTTTACAAAGACCTACGAACAGGCCGAAGCAGAGTTGCGCACCGAAATTGCAGCACAGAAAGCGGCGCCGGACGTCAGTCGCCTACGTGACCTTGTCGAAGACCAGCGCGCCTCCGGCAAGCCGCTCGCAGAGGCGGCCAAGGCAGCCGGGCTCGATGTCAGGACAATCGACGGCGTTGATGACACCGGTCTCGATCATGCGGGCAAGACCATCGCCGATATTCCCGGCGGCCCCGATCTGCTCAAGGCTGCCTTCGCCTCTGACGTGGGCGTCGATAACGACACGGTCGCCACCCGAGACGGCGGCTATGTCTGGTTTGAAGTCAACGGTATCGAGCCAGCGCGCCAGAAGACCTTCGATGAGGTCAAGAGCGCCGTCCTTGAGGCAATGCGGGCGGAAGCTGCACAGAAAACCCTCGGCGAAAAGGCCGAAGAGGCCGTCGGCAAAATTCGGGGCGGCCAGTCGATCGACGATGTCGCGAAGGCATTCAATGCTGAGGTCAAACGCGCCACTGATGTGAAGCGCGCACCACGACCCGATATTCCCAGCAACGCCATCGTCGCCTTCTTCGATGTCGCGCCGCATGGCGCGGGCACAGTTGCGACGGACAACGGGCGTCTCGTATTCTTCGTCAAGGACAGCGCGGCCCCAGCCTTCGATCCCACATCGATCGAATCCAAAACCATCGCCGAACAGCTTAAGCCCGCATTGCAAAACGATCTGCTTGAACAATACATCGGCGGCCTTGAGAGCGCCTTCAACGTCGACATCAACCAGAAGGCGCTGGCGGCGGCGACCGGGGCGGAAAAGGAACAGTGACTGGCCCCGTTTTCGAGCCCGCTTTCGAGGACTTCGCCAGCGACTACGACGCCCAACGACCGCGTCTGGTCGTCACCCGTCTGGTCGCCGATCTCGAAACGCCAGTCTCGGCCTATCTGAAACTCGCCCGTGATCGAACGGGCGCGAACTTCCTGCTGGAGTCGGTCGAAGGCGGTGCGGCGCGCGGCAGGTATTCGATGATCGGCCTCGACCCGGACGTGATTTTTCGCGTCGCTGGCGACAAGGCCGAGATCAATCGCGATGCGCTGAACAAACCCGACGCCTTCATCCCTTGCGAAGGCGCGCCGCTGGTGGCGCTCCGACAATTGATTGCAGAGTCGGCCGTAGCGCAAAGCGCGCAACTCCCGCCGATGGCGGCAGGCGTCTTCGGCTACCTTGGCTACGACATGGTCCGCCAGATGGAGCGGCTGGCGCCGGCCAAGGCCGACTGGATTGGTGCGCCGGACGCGCTGCTGGTGCGCCCGACCATCATGGTAGTCTTTGACACCGTTCGCGACGAAATCGCGCTCGTTACGCCCGTTCGGCCACAGATTGGCGTTGATGCTCTTACTGCCTACGAATCGGCGATAAGGCGACTGGATCGGATCGTGGCGACGCTGGATGCGCCGCTCGAACATCGCGAAACCATAAATGAAGCGGCTTTGTCGGCGCCGGCCCCGACCTCGAATACCCCGAAGCCGCGCTTTCTCGACATGGTGGAGCGCGCCAAGGAATACATCCGCGCCGGCGATATTTTTCAGGTTGTATTATCCCAGAGATTCACGGCGCCCTTCGCCCTGCCCGCCTTCGCGCTCTATCGTGCGTTGCGGCGGGTTAATCCGGCGCCGTTTCTGTGCTTCCTCGACTTCGTCGATTTCCAGATCGTCTGCTCCAGTCCGGAAATTCTCGTGCGCGTCGCCGACGGCAAGGTGACGATCCGTCCCATTGCTGGCACGCGCTGGCGCAGCGAGGTGAAGGCAGAGGACGAGCGTCTCGCGGACGATCTGCTTGCCGACGAGAAAGAACGCGCCGAACATTTGATGCTGCTCGATCTCGGCCGCAACGACGTCGGTCGTGTCGCATCGACTGGCACGGTGCGCGTCACGGACAGCTTCACTATCGAACGTTACAGTCATGTAATGCACATTGTCTCGAACGTTGAAGGCGAACTCGACGCGCGCCATGATTGCATCAATGCGCTTTCCGCCGGATTCCCCGCCGGAACGGTTTCCGGTGCGCCCAAGGTGCGCGCCATGGAGATTATCGACGAACTCGAGGTCGACAAGCGGGGCATTTACGGCGGCTGTATCGGTTATTTCGGAGCCAGCGGCCAGATGGACACCTGCATCGTGTTGCGCACCGCCATCGTTAAGGATGGCCAGATGCATGTGCAGGCTGGCGCCGGGGTCGTTTACGACAGCGAGCCCGAATATGAAAATCGTGAATGCGAGAATAAGGCGAAAGCCCTTTTCCGAGCCGCCGAGGAGGCGGTGCGTTTCGCGACGCGGGCCCGTCGGGGACGATAGTCGTCAAAGGTGGAGAGCCAGAAGTGGCGGAGCCGACAATCTACGACGAAGGCGAAGACCCCTATCGCCCGATTCGCATCGGCGATCCCTCATCCGTATCGGATACGCCAAAGTGGGGACTGCTGCTGTCGAGATTCATGCGCATCGTCGCCCTTTTCTGGCTGGTGCAGGGGCTCATGCACTGGCGGATCATTATGTGCTCGGATCAATCGATTTTCGACACCATGCCTCGAAACGCCGCCTTCGCGATCATCTTTTTCGCTGTGCTGGATCTCGTCGCCGGCGTTGGATTATGGCTCGCCACGCCCTGGGGCGGCGTGCTCTGGCTGTTGATTGCGAGCGCGCAGATTTTCGTCACCCTCAGCCTGCCGGGATTTTTTATCGGGGGTTACTGGCTGATCGGCATTAATACGGCTCTGATACTTTTTTATCTGACCCTGACTTTCGAAGCCGGACGCGACGATGACGCCGTTCGACTGTATGAACGCCGCCGACGACGCAAACTCGAAAAGCAAAAAGCGGCGGCGAAAAAGTTGGCGCAGACTGATGCGTCCTGAAACCTGTTGTCAGGTGACAGGGTTGGCGCGCGAGCGAATGACCCCAAGCGAGTCGTCGACGAGCAGTTCGCCATTGCGATAAACCGGCCTCAACAGATTCACGCCCTCATCAAGAGGCTGAAATGTCTTCTCGTCGACCCGAGTCGTCGCGTAGTCGGGCGCTGCGATCAGCCCCAGCAACCCCGGTTTCGAGCACTTGGCGTGATCGGTGATCGGATCCTTTCGGATATCGCGCCAAACTCCGTCAATCGCCACGGCGCTGGCTTTGCAGGCGAATTGTTGCGTGTCGCGATCGAGGCGCTGTAACAGGGCGCCGCCCATTCCGAAAGTAATATTGGCGACGCTAAACCCGTCGCTCACGATACGATCAAGGATCGCCGCGATACTTGCGGGATTGACGCCATCGCCCTGCAACACCCGGACATGTTTGAGCAACTTGTAGCCTTTGCCATTGATCTCGTAGCCAAAACGCTGCGCAAGGGAGGCAAGGGTCCGCGCGACAATCTCGACCGGATCGCCACTGTCGGGCCGCACCACAAGCGTCGCGCCGCTCTCGACAACGCGCTGGCGCAACTGTTCGCCCCACAGGTAATCGACGGCGGCGTAGATATCGTAACTGTCGGAAACGACCGCGAAGGTTTTTCCCGGTCGACCGAATTGCGTCACCATATTTTCGTAGGCGTCGTATTCGTGCTCCCGACCCCAGCTTGTGATCGTGCAATGTTCGGCGGCGGGGATGCTGAAACCCGCCATGGGCGCGTGATACAAATCACGCGCCGCAATCACGCCTGCAAGCGTATCCGTGCCCTTGAAATTCACCAGATGCGCGAGAGCTCCAAGCGCAGCGCTGCTATAACTGGAGACGCCGCGTGCGCCGAAATCATGCAGCTTAAACGGGATTTCTGCGGTCGGATTGTCGGCGGTTTTTTCCAACGCCTCTCCGATCATTCGCCGCAGATGCCATCCAATCGTTGCGACAGTTGTAGGATACCAGACGCGCAGCAACGCGGTTTCGACGTAACTCGTCAACCAGAAAAATTCCGGATCTGTATTTACGATCGTTATCAAAGCATTGTGGACAGGAATAACGAGCCCCTCCGGCGCCGCACGAATTTCGAGCGGGAAACGCCCGCCATGTTTTTCCACAAGGCGCATCCAGCCGGCTTCATTAAAGGGTTCGCCGTGCGCCGCGAGCAGTGTGCGCGCCTCCGCGATATCCTCAGCTATAATTGGACGCAGGAACTCCTGTTTCAAAATCGCCTGTAGCCCGAAAAAAAGTGTGCGCGGATAAACCCCTCCCCGGCTTTCAACATAGGCGAAAACATGCGTTGCGCCGGGCGGATATTGAAGGAAATGACTGGTTTTATAGCTATCTGTGTTGAGGATCGGATTCATGGCTGCGCGCTCCGTGCAAACCGATCATAAGCGAGTGCGTCTGTTAAGCTTAACAAAAATTGATATCAATTTTATCCATTTTTCAGGATTGATTCACTCAAAACCGATTTGGCAGGGTAAACGCCGGATTCAGGCTATTCTTTAAACTCGCTTTCACCTGACGCGATCTATGTTCTTCAAACAAGACGCCACAAGAGACGCCACTCGCACTCGCGACACAGGAGAGACAAGGATGAAACCTGCGATCACGACCGATGCGCCGCGAACCGTCGCCGCCAGCGCCACTGACATTCGTCCGGTTTACATCGAGGCGCTGACCCTGGTCGAGCGCCTGCATCGACGTCTTCTCGACGTGATCAAGGATGAATTTGATCGACGCGACCGCAACGACATCAATGCCATTCAAGCATTACTACTCTATAATATTGGAGACAAAGAATTGACTGCCAGCGAATTACGCACGCGCGGTTACTATCTTGGCTCAAATGTCTCCTACAATATCAAGAAGCTTGTCGAACTGGGTTTCCTGCATCACGCACGCTCCCGGCTCGACCGTCGCGCCGTGCGCATCAGCCTCACGCCGACAGGCCATGAGATTCACGATATCGTCGCCGCGCTCTACGAGAAACATGCGCTGACCGTCGAGCCCATCGGCGGCGTGACCATTGAGGACTTTCGGGCCCTGAACCACTCGCTCGGTCGGCTGGAGCGTTTTTGGACAGACCAGATCCGCTATCGTCTCTGAAAGCGCCAGCAAATCCTCGTCAGCGTCCTGCCCACCGGTCGGGCGGCTCCTCGCCCGGACCGGCTTGTTATGTTTATCGGCGGCGCAAACTGGCGGCTGGCTTCGGAAAAGCCTATCTCTGCGTGATATCATTCCTGCATAACGGAAGTCGTCATGGGCTGGTCTTTCACCATCGGCAGTTTCAAGGGCACGGCGGTTCGCATTCATGTGACGCTGTTGCTGTTTCTTGCCTGGATCGGTCTGCGCGCCTATCAGCAGGGCGGCGCGGAGGCCGCCGGGCAAAGCGTCCTGTTCATCTCGGCGGTCTTCGCCTGCGTCGTGCTCCATGAATTCGGCCATATCCTGACGGCGCGACGGTTTGGCGTCGTCTCTCCCGAGGTCACGCTACTGCCCATCGGCGGCGTCGCCGACATGAACCGGATGCCTGACAAGCCTTGGCAGGAACTGCTTGTGGCTCTCGCCGGGCCGATGGTCAACGTCATCATTGCCATCGGTCTGATCGCAGCGACCGGAGCCGCCGATCTCGCCAACGCCATCGAAATCGGCAATCCGACCATCGGTCTTGTGCAGCGACTCGCCGCCACAAACCTGTTTCTGGCGCTGTTCAACCTCGTGCCCGCCTTCCCCATGGATGGGGGCCGGGTGCTGCGCGCTGGCCTCGCCATGTGGATCGGTCAGGAGAAGGCCACCAGGATCGCCGCGAGCATCGGTCAGATTTTCGCCTTCCTGCTGGGCTTTGTCGGGCTTTTCTCCAACCCGATGCTCGTTTTCATCGCCATCTTCGTCTACATGGCCGCCGCGGGCGAAGCGCAAATAACCAGCATGGCCGAGGCCGCCCGAGATCTCGACGCGACCGCCGCCATGGAGACTAAAATCGCCGCAATTGATCGCGCAGCGACAGTCAGGGAGGCGGTCGATCTGCTCCTCGCCACATCCCAGGACGTATTTCCGATGGTCGATCAGGCCGGGCGGCTACATGGCTTGTTGGGTCGTCCCGAGATCATTGCCGCCCTGCAATCGAGCGCGCCGGATGCGCCCGTCGCTCCCTTCGCCCAACCCGCGCCGCCGACGATCAGGGATTATGAGACTGTGGGCGCGGCGCTTCAACATTTGAACAGTGGCGACCCAGTTGGAGTCGTGGATGTCGAGGGACGGCTGGTCGGCCTGCTGACCCGTCAGTCCCTGGCCGAGATCATGATGATCCGCGACATGCGGCCGGACTGGCGTTTCGATCGAAATGGGGAAAACCCGACACCGGTTGCCTAACGCCGCTGCGCGTCTTAAGGGTCTGGAAACGCCTGCCGCGCTCCGAGACGGTTTACGAGACATTCGACACATGGCCAATGTCACGCTGATCGATAATTACGACAGCTTCACCTTCAATCTTGTCCATTATTTTGGGCAATTGGAGGCGAATGTGACCGTCCATCGCAATGACGCCGTCACCGTGGAAGAGGTTGTCGCCAGCGATCCGGACGCCATCGTTCTCTCTCCTGGACCTTGCACGCCTCATGAGGCGGGCGTCTGTCTGGATCTTATCCGAGCCGCCAGCGAAACGATCCCGATGTTCGGGGTATGTCTTGGCCATCAGTCCATTGGCGAGGTATTTGGCGGGGAAGTGGTGCGCGCGCCCCTTCCGATTCACGGCAAGATGGCGACCATCCATCACTCAGGCGACACCCTGTTCCGCGGTATTGAGGGTCCCTTTCAGGCGACCCGCTATCACTCGCTGGTGGTCAAGCGGGACACTCTGCCTGATTGTCTGCGGATCACCGCCGAGACATCCGATGGGCTGATCATGGCGCTTTCGCACGTCAGTCTGCCTGTTCACGGCGTGCAATTCCACCCTGAGAGCATCACGTCGCAACACGGCCACAAGATCCTGCGCAATTTTCTTGATCTTGCCGCCGAGTGGAACGCCGGACGGCGTGGACGGAGCCGAGTGGCGTGACGACCAACGAGGGTCGTTTGACAGCCTGCGCGCAGACGGCGGACCCCCCATGAAGAATTTCAAATCCTACCTTGCCGCCATCGCCGCCGGCGAGCCCCTCTCCGAGGAGGAGGCTCGCGCCGCTTTCTCGTTGATTTTGATCGGCGAGGCGACATCAGCGCAACTCGGCGCCTTTCTGATGGGCCTGCGGCTGCGCGGCGAGACAGTGGAGGAGATCGCCGGGGCGACGCGGGCCATGCGCGCCGCTATGATCCCGGTCGCCGCGCCGCTCGACGCCATCGACATTGTCGGCACCGGCGGCGACGGCGCCAGCACGTGGAATATTTCGACGCTCGCGGCGATTATCGCTGCAGCCGCCGGCGCGACGGTCGCCAAACATGGCGGTAAGGCCTCCTCTTCGCGCTCAGGGGCGTCGGATGTGCTCGGCGAACTGGGCGTGCGGGTCGGCATGAGCCCGGCCGCCGCGAGCGCCTGTCTGCGCGAAACGGGCATCTGTTTCATGGCCGGCCCCACCCATCATCCGGCGCTGGGTCACGCCGGGCCAGTGCGAGCCGAACTGGGGGTTCGCACAATCTTTAACCTGCTCGGGCCGCTGTCCAACCCGGCGCGGGTCGAACGGCAGGCGATCGGCGTCTACTGTCGCGAGTGGCTGGAGCCTCTGGCGCGCGCTCTGCGCGATCTTGGCTCGAAGCGAATCTGGCTTCTGCATGGCGCCGACGGGCTGGATGAAGCCACAACCACGGCCGCCACCCACGTTGTGACGCTGGAAAATGGTGTGATCCGCACTTTCGAGATCTCTCCTGAGGACGCCGGTTTGCCTCGTGCACCCGCTGCGGCGCTTGTCGGCGGCGATCCCGCTCACAATGCGCAGGCGCTGCGCGCGGTGCTGGATGGCGCCAAAAACGCTTATCGAGATATCGCCGTACTCAACGCCGCCATCGCCCTGATCGTCGCCGAACGGGCCGGCGATTTGCGCGAGGGCGCGCAACTGGCGGCGTGCGCGCTCGACAGCGGCGCGGCGCGCGATAAACTCGATGCGTTGATCCAGACATCGAACCGCGAGGCCTGACGCGACAGGATGCGGGATGGCCGGCGCGGCGCTAATGGTCTAATCAGGATAGAGAAGAAAAAAGACGCGCAGCGCGCCCCGGATGAAAAAATGACCGATATCCTTAATCACATCGAAGCCTACAAGCGCACGGAAATCGCCGAAGCCAAGGTTCGTATGCCCTTTGCTGCGCTCGAACGTCAGGTCCGCGATCACGATCCGCCGCGTGGGTTCGTTCACGCCATCGAACGCAAGCTCTCAGAACGGCGGATCGCGCTGATCGCAGAGGTTAAGAAGGCGAGTCCGTCGAAGGGCGTGATTCGGGCAGATTTTGATCCGCCAGCCCTGGCGAAAGCCTACGAAGCCGGGGGCGCGGCTTGTCTTTCCATCCTCACCGACGGACCATCGTTTCAGGGCAAGCTCGACTATCTGGAAGCGGCGCGCAAAGCGACGCATCTGCCGGCTCTACGGAAGGATTTTCTCTTTGATCCCTATCAGGTCTATGAGGCGCGCGCCTACGGAGCCGACTGCATCCTGATCATTATGGCGGCCGTCGACGACGCCGAAGCGAAGGCGCTCAATGCCGCCGCGCATGATCTTAAAATGGACGTTCTGGTCGAGGTTCACGACGAGCGCGAACTGGATCGCGCGCTTGCACTCGAAACGCGTCTGATTGGAATTAACAACCGCAATTTGCATGATTTTAAAGTATCACTGGACGTCAGCGAGAAGCTTGCGGAGCGCGTGCCGCGCAACAAGATCATTGTCTCAGAGAGCGGTATTTTCACCCATGAAGACTGCCTGCGTCTGGAGAAATCGCATATTTTCACCTTCCTTGTTGGTGAAAGCCTGATGCGACAGAGCGATGTGACGGCGGCGACGCGGAAATTGCTGGCGGGCTAATCGCTTTATTTAACTGATGCTAACCGCCCATGAGGAGTCGCAACTCTTGCTGCTGGGCCTGACTCATATGCAGTCCGAGTTTTGAGCGCCGCCAGAGGATATCCTGCGCCGTGTGCGCCCATTCATGATCGATGAGATAGCGCACTTCCGCTTCCGTCAACCCGCAACCTAAATCGCGCCCCAGATCTGACATCGAACGCGCATCCCCAAGAATATTATCGACACGCGCCCCATAGGCGCGAGCGAGACGCAAAGACAAAGCCTCGTCCAGAAATGGACGATCGAGCCGCAAACGAGCCAGAAAGTCGTCGAAATCGATATCGCCGCCGGGCAATCTGGCGTCGCCAGTCCATGCCGGCCCCTGTTGTGGCAGGAAAGGCTTCAACTCATTGAGCGCATGCTCTGCAAGCCGGCGAGCGGTGGTGATCTTGCCGCCGAAGATCGAGAGAACTGGCGCGCTATTTTCCGGAGCGTCAAGATCGAAAGCATAATCTCGCGTAACAACTGAAGCCGTTACTGCGCCGTCATCGTACAGCGGGCGCAATCCGGCGTAGCTCCAGACGATTGCCGCCCGCGTAATCGGACGCGCCAGAAAATGATTGACCGTTTCGAGTAGATAATCTGTCTCAGCCTCCTCGATCTCAACTATGCCCGGCGCGCCGTGATAGGGAATGTCTGTGGTCCCGATCAGCGTAAAATCGCGCTCATAAGGTATTGCAAAAACGATCCGTCCATCGGGATTTTGCAAAATATAGGCGTGTTCCCCTTCATAGAGCCGACGTATGACCAGATGCGAGCCTTTCACCAGCCGTAGATTCTTACGAGTCATGACATGCAAAGCATCATCCATGATCGACGACACCCATGGGCCTGCAGCGTTTACCATGGTGCGCGCTGCAATCCTGCGACCATCCGCAAGCATCGCCTGCCAATGTTTGTCGTTACGTTCGGCGCTGACCAGTTTGGCCCCGACTTCGATCTCAGCTCCGCTTTCCTTTGCATCCAGCGCGTTCAGCACAACTAGCCGCGCATCATCTACCCAGCAATCGGAATAGGTGAACCCTGTTCGATAGACCGATCGCAAGGGTGCGCCAAGCGTATTATCAGAAAGCGACACCATATTTGAGCCTTCGAGGCGTTTGCGAGGAGCGAGATGATCATAAAGGAACAAACCCAGACGAAGCATCCAGACCGGGCGCAGCCCTTTTTCGTGAGGCAGAACGAATTTCAGCGGCCAGACGATATGCGGCGCGGCGGCGAGCATCCTCTCTCGCTCGGCCAGCGCCTCGTGAACAAGACGGAACTCGTACAACTCCAGATAACGCAGACCGCCATGGATCAGTTTTGTGGAGGCGGATGAGGTCCCACTCGCCAGATCATTTTGCTCAACCAACCGGACGGACAATCCTCGGCCAGCGGCATCGCGGGCAATGGCAGAGCCATTAATCCCGCCGCCGATAATCAGGAGATCGTAGAGTCGATCCATGAAGACAACCTCATCCGGAGCGCAACATTTGTTACGCTTTCAGTAAAGTGGCGACAATATGTATTTGAGGACGCTGCGGGAAACGACCAACAAACTCTAGGCCTCCCATCCCGGAGTCTGCACCCGCACAACGCTTAATCCGCCCCCGCGACGCTCAACCGATATTTTCGTTAATATTCTCTGCTGCAGGGAGTCTACATGACTGATCACGCCCACCTTGCGCCCCTGCCCCTGTAAACTCTCCAGCGCGTCGATAGCTACATCGAGCGTAACCGTATCCAGCGAACCGAAACCCTCGTCGATGAAAAGCGTATCGACGAAGGAATCGCGCCCCTCTAAACCGGCGAGCGCCAAAGCAAGGGCCAGAGATGTAAGAAATCTTTCGCCGCCCGAAAGTGAACGCGTCGAACGTCGCTCATCTCCCAGATCACGGTCAACAATCTGGAGACCCAGGGAGTCAATCTCGCCCGACTTCTCAAGGCGGTATCGGGGCGACAAGAGCGTCAGACGTTGATTGGCGAGCCCGACGAGTTGATCGAGCGTGACGCTTTGCGCAAATCTCCTGAATTTGGCGCCTGTACTCGAACCAATCGCAGCATTGATTTCGTCCCAGAGCTTGCCTGACGAACGCGCCGAATCGATCACTCGCGACAGACTCTCGGCTTTGTCTCGGGCCGCGTCATCTCGGCCAATTTGTTCGCGCAAGGCGCCAATCTGCGCTGACGTCGTCTCCAAGCGCTGCGTCAGAGCTAATGCGCGCGCGTTGAGATCAACCCGCGACGCTTCCGTCAATACCGTGCGAGATGCTTCAATATCCTGTTGACGCGCCGCTACGGTCGCACACGCCGCTGCGTACCTGTCTTGTGCAAGACGAAGTCTTGTCCTTAGGGCGGAAATTTCCTCCTGCGGTCTTACGAGCAGAGTCACTACGGTCTGTTCGGCAAATCCGGCGGCGACGCAGGCTTGCGAGAAACTTTCCTGCGCCTCACGCAACGCCTGCGTCGCTCTTTCAAATGCTCCAAGGCCTTCTTCAGCCAGCGAACGCGCAGCAGCGGCGTGTTCTCCGGCTGCGGATCGCTCGTTGCGCTTCTGTTCGAATTTCATAGCAAGAGACTTGAGGGTTTCCTCAAAGCGTCGACGATGATCGGAGGTCTCCTCGCCGCCCAGAAGGGTTGCGCGCATTGCGCACAAATCTTCCAGCGTCTTGCGTTGCAACTCAAGCGTTTGTTTCTGCATGGCGAGCGACTCAGCCGCTGACTGCGCCTCTGCAAAATTCGTTGCGACCCTTAGCTCAATCTCTGCAAGCTCCCGCGTTAGACGATCCAGAGCTACGTGAGATTCCCGAAAATTAGACTCCGCCTGCGCCAGACGCGCGCGGACAGACGCCGGATCACGCTCCAAATCATGTGTCATCAAATCGCACAAATCGAGAAAAGGCTTTAACGCCCGGTCGAGGGAGGCAATGCGCTCGCTTTGATGCGCTAACGCCGCTGCAAGCTGAGCGGCGCGTTCAACAAATTTCTGCTGGCTCGCCGCCGCCGATTGGGTCTCGAGCTGACGCCGATCCAGGGCGTCACGCGTCGTATTGAATCGCCTTATCAATCTGTCGCGCTCATCACGCAAGTGACTCGCCGCCTCCAGGCCACGCGCAAGCATCTGAGTCTCAATATCTCGCTCCGCCAACAATTCATCAATACGCGAAACCGCTCCTGAAATGCTAACAAGCATCGATGACAAAGGGGGCTCCGCTTTCAATATATTATAATCATTTGTCGCCTGTGAGATTTCGGTCATCGCTGCCGAATGCTGTCGTTGCGCCGTATCTTTCTCCGCACGCGCGGCAGCCGCAGCGGCTTCTCTTTGAAAGATATCTTCATCAAGCCGATCCAGCGCATGACTCACAGCATCACGACGATTTCGTAATTTAACGACAAGTTCTTGCGCAACCCCAGCGTTTTGTGAAAATGGATGTTCCAGCGCGCCGCAGACCGGGCATGGTTTACCATCATCAAGCACAGCGCGTAACGCCATAGTGTGAGGATCAGCGATAGACTCGGCTAGTTGGCTCATGTGCAGGACTTCGGCGCCTAAGGTCGCCTGTTGTGCGCGTTGATCGCGCAAACTCTGCAGGTCCTGAGTCAAAGCCGCCACGCGCAGTGTACGATCTGAAATGATCCGATCGGCTTCCTCCATAGACTGAGTAGCGCGAGCATAGTCAGCCGCCGGTCGTCGCAACGCACGTAAGCTATCAATCTCCAGGCCGACTTGTCTGGCTTTCGTTGTGGAGTTCTCTTCATCAAGCGCTCTCAAAGCCTCCTCACGTTCAGCGATCTGTCTGGCAAGGGAGTCTCTTTCGACACGATCCTGCGTATCTGCTGCGTCGATCGCTGAAAGGAACTGTTCGTTCCTGTCCAGTTCAATCCTGACCTTGTCCCTTTCGGCTCTCGTTCGTTGATTTTCCTGAGACAACTCGATGCGCTTGGCGAGCCACTCATCGATTTCCGGCATGCGATCAGCAAGAGGACGCGCCGGCGCGCAACGACCCGCCTCAATTTTTACCGTATCAAGTTCACGCAAATTTTCCTTTTGTTCGGCGCAAACCGCATCAAGTGCTCGCTGCTTTGCATCCAAGACGGCCTGAGCGCTTTCGACTTCCCGATGGATCAGCCTCTCATGTTTCTGCGCTTCGCGAATGCGAACGTCGAGCGTGTTCGCCTGCTCCCAGAGCGGGTTAAATGTGATAATTTTTTGCTGGATTTCGTTCAACGCCTGTCGGGCCGCCAGCTCATCAGCATCTGCTCGGACCAGAGTCTCTTGCGTGCAAGCGGCGCGACTCTGCGCCTGTGCTACCGATTTCTCAAGACCTATCGCTGTTTCTCTGGCGTTGCACATATTTCGCCACGAGGTCCGCAACGGCTCAGCGCGCTCAACCATATCGAGTTGTGCGTTCTGTGGCGCAAGCTCCTCAACTGCTCGGATCGCGTATTCCAACTCCGTCTCGGCCAGCCTCAACCTTTCCTGCGCCTGCGCATGGATCTCCAGACATCGAAGATTGTGTTGAATCGTTGCATTCTCGCTTTCTGTCTCCCGTCGCATTTGCGTCAGCGAGTCAATCTCTGTTAGACGCGCCGCGCGCTCCTCTTGCGAAAGCAGTCCCACATCAGCCTGGCGTTGCTCCAGTTGCGCCAGCATCTCTCTTGCCGCGCGGGCCTTTTCATAAGCTCGCTGCGACAGGCGCCCGTAAATCTCGGCCCCGGTAATTTTTTCCAGCAGATCGGCGCGCAGGCCGGCATCAGCGCGCAGAAAGGCGTCAAAGTCTCCTTGAGCCAAAAGCGCTGTGCGACAAAATTGATCGAAACTCAATTCCGTGAGCTCGACAATTCGTCGATTAACCGGCTCAATGCCGGAGTCAATCGTTTCGACGATGACTCCTGATGTATCGATACGCCAGAGGCTACGGCTACGCTTCTGCAATTTCCCACCGGCCTTGCCACGAGCGCGCTGCAAACCACAGCGGGCGCGATAGCGCAGGGCGTTGCGTGCGATAAAATCGACTTCTGCATAGCCGCTACCGGCGCCGCGTCGAAGGATCGATGCCGGATCCCGCGTTTTAAGCAGCTCTCCTGAAGGGTCCGGCGAACGCTCACTGGCTGCCGTCGCCTCCACGCGCGGAAACGTGTCGTAAAGCGCGAGACACAGCGCGTCCAGAATAGTCGATTTGCCAGACCCGGTCTCGCCGGTAATGGCGAAGAGACCGCAGGAACGTAAGGGCTCTCGCTCGAATTCAAGCGCAAAGGGCTCGGCGAGACTTGCAAGATTTTTGCCGCGGATTGCAAGAATCCGCATCTCAGCCATCCTGCAGGAGTTGGTCGAAACATTGCATATGTGCGGGCGTGGGTTCGACGCCATGCTCATGTGCGAAGGCCGACGCAAAAAGATCGCGTGGCGTGCAATCGGCAAGCCGCACCGGTGCTGCCTGCGATGACTGCTCCAGACGCGGTCGCTCGATTGCGAGCGATACCAGACGCACCGGTAATTTCTCGACTAGCGCGTCTATCTCCGCCTTCAGCCCTGTCGCCGGTCCCTCGACACGGATGGCAAGATGTAGGAAGGGTGGGGGCGCGTCCGGCGACAGTTTGGCGCAGAACTCCGTCAGAGCAGAGGCGGCGTCCTGCAGGGCCAGGGCGCCGCGCGATGGCAAACGCACATGCGCAACGGCGCGAGCGATCGACGCATGTTCGATGCGCGCGGTTCCGGCGGCGGGGACTTCGACAAGTGTAACGCCATGATCATAATCGATTTCGGTTTTCGACATCGGAATGAGCGACCCGGCATAGCGGATCGTCTCGCGTCCAATTTTTTGTGGCCGATGCAGATGGCCCAATGCGACATAGGCGACATCGGAAGGGAAAATATCGGGCGGGGCCGCGTGTTCCCCCCCAACCAGGATACGTCGTTCCGCGCCTTCCGATTCCAGTCCGCCCGCAACATGCAAATGACCTGTCAGGATCAGCGGCGACTCGCCAATTTCACGTCTCGCGACGGCGACCGCCTCGCGATAGAGTTCGCGTATGCCCCAAACCACGGGCGATCCTGCAACATCGGTCCCTGCGATGGGGAGATCGGCTGCGCGCGGATAGGGCAATGCAAGAATATGCGCTGCGACAGCGCCGGCGTCGTCTTTCACAGAGACAAGATGCGCCCGTGGATCAAGAACGCCCTGGACGCGCGCCACAACGCCAATAGAGTGAACGCCGGCAAATTCAAACAAAGCGCGCGGAGCCTCAAGTCGGCCGGCCGGATCGTGATTGCCGGCGACCATCGCAATCGTTGCGAATGGACAGGCGGCGCGCAAATCACGCAGCGTTTCATACAACAACCTTTGGGCCTCCGACGAAGGGTTGAGGCTATCGAAAATATCGCCGGCGATGATTACGGCGTTCACCGCCCGCATCCGCGCGATCTCGATCAGCTGCGCAAGAGCAGCGCGATGCTCGGGTTCGCGCGACCACCCATGTAGCGCGGCGCCAAGATGCCAATCGGCGGTATGCAGAAGACGAATCATAACCACGACAGTTAGGCGCAAGGCCCAATCACCCTGCAAGAGGCGCAAGGATAAATTTAGTCAGAACGCCACCGGTCGTTCGTCAGCCGCGAAATCGACCTCCACCTGAGCGCCATTGGGATCTCTGAAAAATAGCTGCCAGATCCCGGCTCCCGGCCCGCTATCTGGCAATCGCCGTAAATCATAAACGAGGTGGCGCGCCTCCAGCCGCGCGATCAACGCCGCCAAACCCACGCCGCGAAAAGCGATATGATCGAGGACGCCAGTCTCCTTGGGGATGATAGCCTTTTCGATCACATGAAGGAGCGCAGAGCCGTTCCGGTATAGCCATGCGCCGGGAAACGAGAACGCCGGACGGGGGCCGGTTTCCAGCTCCAGCACCTCACGATAAAAAGCAACTGTTCCCTCCAGGTCCGTGGTGAGCACAGTGAAATGATCGATACCACAAATCATACCTGCAATTTCCGTCTCAAAGAAGAACGCGCACCAACATCACCCACTCCGAGCGCAGATTGGCTTTTGTCGCCACAGGACGCAAAACGTCTCTTCGCTGACACATGCGGGTATTCCGTCGACAGTGTTTGCTCTAAGATCGAAATCTACGACGCATCAGTTCGCGAATACAAGGCTCCAATCAAATGACGGAAACAAATTCCCTGATGACAGGCGCCAACTTGTTACATAACCCTCACCTCAATCGCGGCTCGGCCTTCACCAGCGAAGACAGACGCCGACTTGGCCTGGAGGGGCTGCTGCCGCCAGTGCCGGATACGCTGGAGATCCAGATTGCGCGCGTCGAGCAACAACTTGAGGGGCTCGACTCGGATCTTCAAAAGTATTTGTTCCTAAGCGATCTTCAGGCGCGAAACGAAGTTTTGTATTACGCAGTTCTCATGTCCGATCCGGCGCGATTTATGCCTTTGGTCTATACGCCAACGGTTGGCGAGGCCTGCCAAAAATTTGATCATGTTTTCCGCGCATCGCGAGGCATGTATCTGCCAATCACCGCGAAGGGACGGCTCTACGAAATTCTTGGCAACTGGCCAGTGACTGACGTGCGTTTCATCGTCGTCACGGATGGCGAACGCATTCTGGGTCTTGGCGATCTGGGCGTAGGCGGCATGGGTATACCAGTGGGCAAATTGGCCCTTTACACCGCCTGCGCCGGCGTGCCCCCGCATGTGACGCTGCCGGTAACGCTCGATGTCGGCACCAATAATCACGCCCTGCTCGAAGATCCGTTGTATCTGGGTCTGCGTCAGGAGCGCGTGCGTGGGGCGGATTATGAAGCGTTTATCGAAGAATTCGTGCAGGCGGCGATGGCGCGTTTTCCCAAATGTTGCCTTCAATGGGAGGATTTCGCCAATATCAACGCCGTGCCTATTCTGGCGCGGTATCGTGACCGGATTTGCACCTATAACGATGATATTCAGGGTACGGCGGCCATCGCGCTGGCCGGCGTCTTTGGCGCGCTCCGTATCACTGGCCAAAAATTGATAGACCAGCGCGTCCTGTTTCTGGGCGCCGGCTCGGCTGCTACCGGAATCGCGGAACTCATCAGCGAAGCGCTCATGCAGGAGGGCGTTGCGCCTGAGGCGGCGCGGGCTTGCAATTGGCTGTTCGACATCAACGGATTGGTGACGTCCGCGCGCGCCGATGTCGCCGATTTCCAGCGCCCCTTTGCGCATGATACGCCACCTGTTGGCTCTTTTGTCGAGGCAATTGAGTCCATCAAACCAACCGCTATCATTGGCGTCAGCACGACCCCGAAACTATTCAATCGGCAGGTGATCGAAACTATGTCACGATTAAATGAACGTCCGATCATCTTCCCTTACTCCAATCCAACATCGCGATCGGAATGCACGGCGGAAGAGGCCTACACATGGTCCAACGGTCAGGCTGTGTTCGCCAGTGGCAGCCCATTTCCACCGGTCGCCTTCAAAGATAGAACCTTTGTTCCGGGTCAGGGCAACAATGTTTACATCTTTCCGGCGATGGGCATGGCGGTTTTCGCGACGCAGGCAAAACGAGTAACGCAAGAGATGTTTATTGTTGCGGCGCGTGCGGTTGCTGAACAGGTAACGAAAGAGGATCTCGATAGAGGTCTCATCTACCCGCCGATGACGCATATTTTCGACGCATCGCTGCACACCGCCGCAAAAATCGCTGAATATGTCTTCGACAAGGGACTGGCGAGCGTCGAGCGTCCAGCGGATATAGAGACTCACATTCGCGACTTGGCTTACAGGCCTGCGTACGCCGATTAACTCTTCACTCTGAAGAGAAATGTTTCGAGAGCTTGAGTCCCTGACCCTGGTAATTCGAGACGCCGCTCTGGCCATACAACGCCTGCGGCAGCTCAGCCATCCGCTCATAGACAAGGCGTCCGATAAACTGACCATCCTCTAGAATGAACGGCACTTCGCGCGAACGTACTTCCAAAACAGCCCGCGCCGCCGGCCGGTTATCCGCGCCGACGCCAAAGCCGGGATCGAAAAATCCTGCGTAATGTACTCTGAATTCGCCGATAGCCGCATCCATCGGAGCCATTTCTGCTGCGAAATCAGCAGGAATGGCGAGCCGCTCATGCGAAGCGAGAATATAAAAATCGCCGGGATCGAGAATCAAACGACCGTCACGCGCAGACAACCGATCCCAGAAATCATCAATAGCATAGGCGCCAATGCGATCGATATCGATCACATCGGTGTGTTTCTGTGCGCGATAGCCCACCACGCCCCCAAAAGCTTTCGCGTCCAGCGCCACGCGTAACACGACGCCGTCACGAAGATGGAGCGGTCCATCGACCAGCGGCGACCGGCCATGTAGCTCGGCGAGTTCGGCATCTGAAAGCGTCGCCGCACCCGGAATGGATTGCGCGCGAAACCGCAGCTGGTTCAATCGCGATCCCTGCCGAACGCGCACAGAAAAACTACGCGGCGAAACCTCCGCATAGAGCGGGCCATTGTAACCCGGCTCAACCTCGTCGAAACGGTCGCCATGATCGGTGATCAGCCGGGTGAAAATATCCAGACGACCGGTCGAACTTTTAGGGTTCGCAGCACCCGCTACATCGGCGCCCAGCGCCAGGCTTTCCAGAAGCGGCACAACATAGAAACAGCCACGCTCCAGCACGGCTCCGTCGCCTTCAAGGGAAATCTCGTCGTATTTGAGCGCCGAGAGCAACTCTTCGACCCGGCGCGCCTTGCCGGGCAGGAAGCTGGCTCGGACACGCCATGCCTTTGGGCCCAGCCGAAGATCAAGGCTTGCAGGCTGAATCTGTCCATACGCGGGCGTCGCCGCCAAGCGTATGGCGCCGGAGGCGATCAACGCCTCGATCTGACGAGCGGACAGCACGCTGCTCATGAAAACTTCCCGCCTTCGCCGCCGGTCTTGCCGGCCTTTTCTTGCATAAGCGACAAAAAACGGATGGTTTCAAGCTGGAGAGCCCAGTCCGGCCTCTCGGGCGATCGTCCTCCACGGTTTTTGGCGAGAGCGGCTTGCCGCCATGAAAAACACGGCGTTAAAAGACCGCAAGTGCCGGGGACGACCTGTCCCGCCCCTATTCCAAGGAAAATCTTATGGCCGAGGACGCCGCGCGCAAAAAGCTCAGATCCGCCACTCTGCTCGTTCATGGCGGCACGACCCGTTCGTCCTTTGGGGAAATATCGGAAGCGATGTTCCTTACCCAGAGTTTCGCTTATCCGACGATGGAGGCGGCGGAAGCTCGCTTCAAGGGCGAGGATCCGGGTTTTATCTACTCCCGCTTCTCCAATCCGACCGTGGCGATGTTCGAGCAGCGCATGTGCCTGCTGGAAGGAGCCGAAGCGGCGCGAGCGACCGCGAGCGGCATGGCCGCCGTCACCGCGAGCATGCTTGCGCAATTGAAGGCGGGAGATCATGTCGTTGCGGCGCGGGCGCTGTTTGGCTCGTGCCTCTACATCGTCGAAAATCTTTTGCCGCAATTTGGCGTAGCAACGACGCTGGTTGATGGCGCCGATCTGCAGCAATGGAAAAACGCGGCGCGCAAGGAGACCAAAGTATTTTTCCTCGAAAGCCCGACCAATCCCGGTTTGGATATTTACGATCTACAGGCCATTGCCGACATCGCCCACAATAACGGCGCGCGTATGGTTGTTGACAATGTCTTCGCGACGCCGATGCTGCAAAAGCCTTTCGAGTTCGGAGCCGACGTTGTCGTCTATTCGGCGACCAAGCATATTGATGGTCAGGGCCGATGTTTGGGAGGCATTATTTTGGCGTCGCATGCGTTGATCGAGGAAAATATCCATAATTTCCTGCGGCAAACTGGCCCGGCGATGTCGCCATTTAACGCCTGGGTGATGCTCAAAGGGCTGGAAACCTTGCCCCTGCGCGTCGCCCAACAGACGGCTAGCGCAGAGAAAATCGCAGATTTCCTTGCCGATCAGAAAGGCGTCGCGCGCACGCTTTATCCTTTCCGCAAGGATCACCCGCAGGCGGCGCTGGCGCGACGTCAAATGACCGGCGGCGGCACGCTGGTGAGTTTCGATGCTGTCGGCGGCAAGGCGGCGGCGTTCCGGCTGGCCAACGCGCTTGAGGTGATCAAGATCTCCAATAACCTCGGCGACGCCAAAAGTCTCATTACCCATCCGGCGACGACGACGCACCAGCGACTGACGTCAGAAGCGCGCGCCGCCATGGGCATTGGCGACGGGATGTTGCGTCTGTCCGTTGGACTTGAGGATGTCGATGATCTGATCGACGATCTTGCCGCCGGACTTGCGGCGGCAGCGCGGGGCTGAGCAGTTGTCATCGCCTCATCGCCAAAAAGAAAAAACCCGTTCAGATAAGCTGATCTGAACGGGGAATTTTTGACACGCCGCGCGCCGGGAGGGTTCGCGAGGAGACCAAGCCTCGCCCAGACCGGTGATGAACTAAATAGCGCCAATATTGATAATGATCGGCGCGAGCAACTTACGCTGGGGCAAATAGACCTCAGGGCATCATAAATGATCGGGAGAACGATATCGATCCTGCGCGCTCATTTTCGGAGCTCGCGAACCCGACACGGCATGACATCCGGCTCATCGCCCACCCATGCGATCATCAGAAAACATGCGAAAATCATAGCTCCTGCGATTTCGAAACTGGCGCCGTCAAGAATTTCCATCATGTTGTTTGCTCCATGACAGGTTTCATTCCAAGGGTTGCGCAGCGATGCAAGGAGAAACATCGCTGCGCCATCCTTCAGCGCCCACAATGGCGCCTCGCTTCGCGCCGGAGATCAGACAACCTAGCACGAAGAAACAGATGTTTATTATGACCAAATACGTCGGCGCCGCGCAGTCCGCCACTGTCAGAAATAGCAGGCCGCATCCAACAGGCGCGGCGCCGACAAAACAGGTTCGGCGGACAAGGCCGGCGCAATTACGTCGTGTGATAGCGCAGACCAACACAGGCCGTTATCACTTTGTCCGTCCTTACCTCAAACGATCTCAGGTCGGTGACCTGCAAATCTTGCCCATCGCTGAAGATCGATAAGTCTGATCCCGCCATCCAGACGTTGTCCCTAAGCTGGAGCCAAAACAAACGGCGATAGAGACTCCGGCCCAAGAGGCATTGCATATTGAGTCTCGTCGTCTCCTGAGAGATCACCCGATGCGACTACGACGATATCAAGCGGTTGAGGAGACTGTTTCCTGAAGGGCATGACTCCTCCTCGTCACCGTAGAAAACAGCGACAGAACTTATGGGCTCGTGTCCTTCGTCTACTGGAGACGAAACGCAGCAAGTCGTTCAGGAAGGTTGGATCAAGAAAAAGACGGAGGCGCCCGCGCCCGGTGAGAATAATCGATAGTCGTCGTCGGGAGGACGCGATCTAAATTCCGCCAGTCGGCAACGCTCGGGCGCTGGACCTGCGCGACAAATATTTTGCTGCTGGCGACAACAGGTGAAACGCCGTCACAATAGGCCTGACACAATGCGCAGGATTGATGATGGCTGTGGGATAGCGGCGCCTTCATGGGGCCCGCTTTTTCCGGCTGACAAACGCTTGTGGAAACGCCGCCCAGATCGAGGGTTCCGGCAACGGCCAAATTCCCGGCGACTGGCGCCAGCGCCTGAAGGGCCAGCGCCAAAGCGAAAAGGAAAATCTGGAGCCGGGTGCGGCGCATCAGGGTTCTCTAGAAAGTCCCTAGGTATGGTGATGACACAGTAAGCAAAATTTCAAGCTTAAAGCAAGCCTGACTACCGACGTGCGACGAAGAACGACAAGCGTAATCTATTTCCAATACCTGCTATCAGCGAGTATGGGATCGGGACGGCATGAAAATTCCCTGGCTGATTGGACATAACCAAGGGAATGCGCGATTAACTTGAACCGCGCGTTCGCAGATCGCCTCGATACGTAGTTCGAGATGATCTGCATATCATCTGAGTAACTCTTAACGCTGTCTTTTTAATTCCAACAGGACCTTATCCCTTCTACAAAAAAGCAAGATCGGTAGCAAAATCCAAAAGTATTGGCCTCCGGCAGACAAGGTCTTTCAAACTCTCATGAAGAGCGATCGGGGCCGAAAGCCTTCATTTCCAGACGCATTTCGCCATCCGCAGATTGCTCCGTCCACAGGGAGATAAACCCTTGTCCGTTAGCGATGATACGGGGATGCGTCGCGCTCGCGCCTTTGGCGGACAGCCGTATCGGTTGCGACCAGTTGGCGCCTGTCGAGGATGTCGCAGCATAAATCGCGAGACTGCCATCTGCCGCTTCAGGATCAATCATATCCCAAACAGCCGCAAGATGATTATTCCTGTTGGCGGCGATGTCGGCATGAGTCGAAGACTCGTCTCCAAGTTTAACCGGGGAGCCCCAGTTTTTACCTCCGTCGATCGATTTAAGATGATAAACGCCTGCCTCTCCTTTTTTGCGCGTTCCAACTATGGCGTGGATTTCCTGTGACTTGCCATTTCCCCTGAAAGCCAGACTGCCGCCAATATGCGGACAGCCGGGAAAATCCCAGCCAAAGGCGCCGACGGTAGAGAGTCGCTTCCAGTTATGATCTTTGGAGTCGATGACGCCGATCGCCATATCCGAGGGTTGTTTGTCGCGGTATAGAATAAAGAGGTTGCCTTGCTTGTCCGCACGCATGGTCGTCCAGCAGCAGGCACAAGCGCTTTGATCCAGCGTCAGGTTTTTCGACCATGTTGCGCCCTGATCGACAGACATGGCGTAGCGCAATCCCTGCGAGCCCGGAGCCGCTGGCTTGCCGTCACGGCTATCCAGCCATGCGGCATGAAGCGTTTTTCCGTCTGCGTTCATGGACATAAAGCCGTGAGGTCCCTGCGGCCAATCGGCGGCAAGCGTGCCGGGCGTCCATGATTTTCCATCATCTGTAGAGCGCATAACCACCATGGGTCCCGCGCCATGCGGCGCGCCATGAACATGGCTCATCCACATCACGAGCAGCGTATCGCCTATTTTTGCAATACGCGCATCGGCCCCGCGCGACGCCTGCGCGCCAACGCCCTGCGGTATGGGAATCTGTTGCTCTTTCGTCCAGACCTTGCCGCCATTGCTGGATACTTGCAGCATTAGCGCCTGCCCTTCCGGGCGATTACGCAAAGTCAGCAGATAAAGTTTTCCCCGGCTCTCAATGATATCGACGCTCGCCACGCCTTTTTGCGGCTTCATAGCCATATGCCCAGCGTGTCCCCCGGCGGCCTCGCCGGATGAAGCGGAGGGCGCAGCAGCTTCGACGGCGATCGCGGGAGCGCCGGCCGATACGGCGCTATTATCTGCGCCCACTGGCGTAGCCACTAAACCAGCCAACAGAGCGCCAAGCGATAACTCAAGAGACCGCCGGACAAAGGTCTTTGAATAGTTATTCCCCATGGGCGTAATCGCAGATTTAGTCTTCATCGCCATTTCTCCGCCAACATCATCCATCTGACTGTTTCTGAAACTGTCAGCGCCATGTACAACACGAAGTCATTCATGGCGCATCTATTATCTTACCGAAAGGCCAGAGTTTCCTCTTGCGATCCCTGATCCAGGGCTGCCGCGGCGGCGCCTTTTGATTTCTTGTCGTCAACGAAATCGTATTTCACACCACCATAGAAGGTGCGCATATTGTAAGGATGCGGGCCATTGTACCATTTGTAGTTACCTATATTATCGATGCCAAACGTCGCCACCCAGTTCTTCTCGAAGCGATAGTTGAGCTTGGCGTCAAAAATCAACGCCGTGCTGTAAGAGCTTCCATATACCTCGTGGTTCCAGTCGGTGTTGGAGATCGTCGTGAAGGTAGCAGAATTGAAGCGAGTGCCGAACGCCATATCCAGTTCGTCCGTCGGCTGATAGGTGACCACAGAGCGCAAGCGAATGTTCGGAATGGAGGGAAAAGTATTGCCATTCAGAGCGTAGCCGTAAAAGGTCGGCGCGATGGGCGTCAGTCCCCCCAGCAGACCACTGGTAGGCGTGAAAGGCGTTGTGCATCCCAGCGCGTTGCCGGAGTAAGCGACGGTCTGGACATAGGTTGTGTTGCAGAGACTGCCGCCATCGACCACCTCGGACTTCTGGAGGGTTAGCGAACCCGAGAAGCCGAGCCCTTTAACGAGGAAATCCTTCATTTCGAGGACCGACTCGACGCCACGGAAACGCGCATGCGCGACATTGCCATTGGTAGTGATGTTGACGCCGCCTATCGTCGACTGACTTCTCTCGATCGCATTCCACCTTTCGTCGAGGTAAACGCTGACGCGCGGATTGATCAGACCGATTGAGCCATTAAACGAGTCCACGAAACGCCAAGACTGAGTAAAATCCCAGGAAGTTGAGATTTCCGGCTGGAGATTGGGGTTGCCGCGCGTCACAGTGCCCGGAATTGACAGATCGGAGAAGAGCTCCGCGACAGTCGGAAAGCGATAGGCCCGGCCCATAGACACACGCGCCTCGTAATCCTTGTGGGGCCGCCATTCCACAGAAGCTTTCGGCTGGAACCCGCTCTTCGAGCTGTTTGGATAGATGAAACTGCTGTTGGCGCTGGGATTAAACGCCGAGTTTTGCGTCCATCCATTGACAGCCGTGAGCGGCCCCGCACCGGCGTTGGTGTTCGTGATATTCCATCCGCCGGAAGCATTGGCGCCGTTATAGGCGTTCCACCAGTCGCCGCGAGCGCCGAGAATAAACTTGACCTGATCGTTATATTTCCATGCGTCTTGCAAATACAGGCCCTGCAAACTTGTCTTGCCCTTGTTGTATTGGCTGACGCCCATGTTGACATTACTCGGCCAGAAAGCTGTTTGATATTGGACCTGGTTCAAAGAATAAACATCTGTATGGGTTCCAAATGATAATTCGTGTTTGCCCTGCAGATTGATATCGGGACGATAAATGAACCGGAGATCGCCCGTCCGCCAGAATGTTCCATCAAGTTGCGCATTCAATCCTGTTGGGTTGATCAAATAGGGATTGCGCGACGCCCCGATATTGGGTCCGGCGTTACGCCCCAAAGTGACGGGGGCGTCGGTCAATGTATTGTTGGGCAGCAGGCCATAGGATCTGGAGCTGTTGTTGAAATCCCGGAGGTAGTTATAGGTCGAAATCGAGGCGTCGAAATCGAAGGTCTCCCCGGTGTCTCGCTTCAACTGCAACGATTGCATGAGGTGCTGGCTGCCGCCATGCGCGGGATTCATGGCGCCAAAACGCGCCATACCCAAACCTGCCGTCGAGTTTGCCGGTCGGTTTGGTTGATAATATTCGAGGTTGCCAGACTGGGTATTGTAAATTGGATTGCCGCGCACGTCGCGAATGTTGGTTTGGACGTCGGTATCGATCAAATTGTTCCAGAACCCGGCCTGATAGGTCAGACGGGTGAGGGGCGCTACGTCATAGGCCAGTTTGACCTTGCCGAGATCCTGAACATTGTGCTGGATGCCGTTGGCTCCCAACAACATACGCGGGAAACCATTCTGGTTATATCCATACTCGCCGCCGAAGAAGGCTGGCCCAACATTGCTTGATGCGAAGGCGGATGGCGCCGAGGCGCCAGCGAGGAGACCGGTCGAGAACTGCAACGGCTGACCGGTGGCGTCCAGATGGTTCCAGGTCAAGAAATAACGAAAATCATTGATTTTATCGCCAACCATGATGTTGACGTTGCCGGTGAGAGGCGTATCCGTATACCCATTCTGGCTAAAGGTTTGGGCCGTGCCAACGCCCCGCGCATGAACCTCGAAACTCTCCGGCATGCGTGTCGTAATCGTGAACACGCCGCCAATCGAGTTGCCGGGATACAAGGCGGAGAACGGACCATACATGACGTCGACGCGTTCGATTTCCTCCGGCGACACCAAATCCGTGCGTTGCCCCCATGCGAAGCCGTTGCCGAGAAGGTTCGAAAGTAAAATATTATCAGAATAGACAAGGTTCTTGGCGCCGTCAGCCGTGCCCGTCGTGCGCGCCGAGAGGATGGGTCGGTCGCCGGGAAAACGTTCGCGTATCGTCACCGATGGCAGATATTTGAAAGCCTGAGCCGAGGTCACATAGTTGACCGTGTTTTCAACCTGTTGACGTGTGCGACCCTCGATAACAGCCGGAATATTCGTTGGCAGCGTGCGGCTCAACGGCGCCGGTTTTGGCTCCATGTAGCGATCGGTCAATACCGAAATCTGCGGGGCGGCAGGCTGACTCGCGATACCGACGCCTCGACCGGCAGTGACGGGCCGGCCTGTCGCCGGAGCGTTTGTCCTGCCGGCGTTGGCGATGCCGGAGGGTCTGCCTCCTGTCTGCCTGGCCTTGCCGCCAACATTAATTGTGGGGAGCGACTGCTGGGCCTCGGCATACGATGCGCAAACGAGGCTTAGCGTAAGGATCGATACGCCAAGGGCGAGAGATGAGCGTGACATTTTCTTATTCCTGTCTGAACGCGCGCCTGCGATTTGCGCTGTCAGACATCCATGTGCAGTGCACATGGGCGACGGGCGGCGCAGGGCGGCGAACTGGGATATTTACGGATTCTGGGAGGTTGGATGCCGCAGGCGGCAAACGACGATTGGGCAATCTGACGCGCAGATTCCCGTGACGTCTACATAATCAGACCAATGGCGGCGCCGTGGGGCTCCAGTCCGAGAACAATCCGGAGGAATAAGCCAGCGGAGGATCATGCCGGTAAAACGAAGCAATGATCGGTCGTTTTTCCAGGCGGGGCGTCAGGAAGGCGACCACCACACCCACTGACACGACATCAATGAGCGCCGCCTCACGCGCTCCGCCCGAACAGAGAACGCAACACTCCGTGTGATGCGCATGAGTGCCTTGCGGCAGGCCATTCTCCTGATGCTGATCGCAGTGAGCGCCAATGATGGCTAGCGCGAAAGAACGGTCTAACCCATCAATTGGTTTGCCAACCGCCGACGCCATACCCAGAAAGCCGAAACCTTTCATTGCCAGAACGCAAAGCATCGCAACCGCAAAAAACGTGCGGTTCGAGCGAATGAAGATGGCAATTGGCGACATCATGCAATTAAACTGAAATCTTTCCCCGTGCAGGTCAACCATTCTGTGGGCGCCGAGATCACAATGAATTCAACTGTTGCCGGGATGATACGATTTTATGGCGAGACCGGGGCAATTGCGGCGAAATCACGGCGTGACCTCGCCAAGCCCTCGCTCAGACGCATCAGTTCATGAGATCTCGACCCAGATGGCGGTCCTCCGCGCGCGAACTCGCTGACTCGGAGTGTAATCCTTAACAAGAAGCAGACCTTCTCACAAAGCCGGTGCGCCCTAATTTGAGGGTTATGTATACTGCGACCACGAATAACATCCGCGTCACGGCGCTGCCGGATTATCTGCCGGATCGCTCCGATCCAGAGCAAGGCCGCTACTTTTGGGCCTATACGATTGAAATCGCCAATCTTGGACACGACCGCGTACAATTGCTGTCGCGTCACTGGATTATCATAGACAGTTGCGGCCGTCGGGAGGAGGTGCGGGGGGCCGGGGTGGTCGGCGAGCAGCCAGTGCTGGAGCCGGGAGAGTGCTTTCGTTACGCGTCGGGTTGCCCGCTATCGGCTCCATCGGGGATCATGCAGGGGTCCTATCGCATGATCGACGATGCGGGCGCCGCCTTTGATGTGGTAATACCGGCATTTTCGCTTGATAGTCCGCACGCTAACCCCACTCTGAACTAATGAACGCACTCGAACGCGCCATTGAGATGACAGGCCAGCTTGTCTCCTTCGACACTGAGAGCGCGAAAACAAATCTGCCGCTGATTGATTTTGTTTCAAATTATCTCAAAGAACAGCAGATTTCTTTTGTGTGCGCTTCCAATGCCGTCGGGGACAAGGCGGCAATCTTTGCGACAATCGGACCAAATACGCCGGGCGGCGTGCTCCTATCGGGTCACACCGACGTCGTTCCTGTTGCCGGACAGGACTGGAGCAGCGATCCTTTCGTTCTGCGCCGCACAGCTGACAGGCTCTATGGTCGTGGCGCGGTCGATATGAAGGGGTTTGGCGCGGTCTGTCTCGCAATGATCCCGGAATTCAAACAAGCCCGACTGACGCGTCCGATACACCTCCTTTTAAGCTACGACGAAGAGACCACGTGTCGCGGGCCGCTCGACGTTATCGCCCGGCTGGGAGTCGATCTTCCCAGGCCTGCAGCGGTCATCGTTGGCGAGCCCACATCGATGCAAGTCGCGGACGCCCACAAAAGCGTCACCACTTGCGTGACTCGCGTCACCGGTTTCGAAATCCACTCAGCAAACCTTCATCGCGGCGTCAGCGCCGTGCATGTCGGCTGTCGGCTCGTCTGCGAACTCGAACGAATCGGCGCGGACTTGCAAGCGGCCGGAGATCCCTCTGGTCGCTTTGATCCGCCCTGGAGCAGCGTGCACATCGGTGTGATCCATGGTGGCACGGCCAGAAACATCGTTGCTAAAAACTGCACCTTTGAATGGGAGGTGCGCGGCTTGCCGGGAACGCGCGGGGCCCTGGTCTGCGACCGGCTTGAGGCCTACGCAGAGAGCCTGAGACGAACGCTTTTCTCGAACTTCCCGCAGGCCGGGATCGAAACAATCATCGAGAACGAGGTGCCGGGTCTATCGCCCGAGCCGGGCTCTGCCGCGGAAACGCTGGCTCTGCGACTGGCCCGTCGCAATGCGACAATCGCGGTGCCCTACGCTACCGAGGCCGGGCATTTTCAACAGGCCGGCGTGCCGACCGTCGTCTGCGGGCCGGGGCGCATCGATCAGGCCCATCAACCTGACGAATATATTGAAATCGAACAAATTTCTGCCTGTATCGACTTCATGCGACGGCTGGGGTCGGAATTATCGGCCTGAGCGTCAACAAACCCATACCCACTGGTCATACCACCAACGCCAACATCCGCCCCGATAGACGGGCAAAAAACCGCCATGGATCACGCCGTGGCGCGGCGCGTCGGAGAGGGCGGGGTCTTCCTGCCAGTTGCGGCAGCAGCCATCCTCGATGTTTTGCCCCTCGATGTATCCGGGATCAGCCGCAAGGGCTGAGGTGGCCAGGAGCATCGCCACGACGACCGTTATTTCCTGAACTGCCCCTCTCATCTTCCCGCCTCCGCGCCGGTTGCAACCCCGAGGAGGCAAAGTTTATGCGGCGAGCCCTGTCCGAAGGCGCCGCGCGCCATTGCTTTCGCGAGGTGAGCGGCTATAGTCCGCGGCCATTCAGACGCCCCGCCGGCGCGACCACGCGCGCCCGGCCCTCCAACACGAGATTCTGCAATGAACCTGATTCCGGACGCGATGGCGCAAACCCCTCAGCCGACGCCGCCGGCGCCCCCGGCAGCCCCAGCCCCAGTAACGGCTCCGGAGGCGCCGACAGCTTCGGGAACCGTCGCGCCCGGCGGACCGGTCGACCCGACGGCCCCGCCCCCGCCCACGGTGCCGGAAATGTTCTCCCAGCTGGTGCCAATCTTCGTCGTGATGGGCATCGTTTATATCTTGGTCATCCGTCCGCGCGCCCGCCGCGAGCGCGAGCAGCTCTCCGCTCTCCGCAATGTCCGTCGCGGCGACACGGTCGTCACCAATGGCGGCATCGTCGGCAAGGTCACGAAGTCGATCGATGACAATGACATAGAAGTCGAGATCGCGCCCAACGTCCGGATACGACTGGCGCGCGCCAATATCACAGAGGTTCGCGCCAAGGGCGAGCCTGTCAAGGATGCGCCGCCGGCGAAATCCTGAGTTCGCGCTCCGAACCCGCACCTCCCGCACGCAGTTCCCGGCGAGTGGCGGCGCGCACATCGCCTATTTGTGAAAGAACAACGCACCAATGCTCCGATTCTCGAAATGGAAAACCATCGCCATCATGCTTATGACGCTCGCTGCGGTTTTCGTAGTGGCGCCCAGCATGCTGACGCCGGCGCATTATGAGGCGTTGAAAGAACGTCTTCCGTCGTGGCTGACGCCGCCGACGATTGTTCTCGGCCTCGATCTGCAGGGCGGCTCACATGTCATGCTTGAGGTCGATAAAGTCGACATTATCAACACTCAGGTGAAGAACCTTCGCGACGATGTCCGGCGCATCCTGCGTGAGGAAAAGGTCGGGATCACGGGGGGGATTGGCGCGACAGCGCGGGGCGTGCAGCTGCGTGTCGCCGACGGGGCGGATCGCGAGAAAATCATGCCCAAGCTGCGTCTGCTTCGCAACAGCTTTAGCGCCCGCCTCACCGGGGGTCCGGCGCCGCTCGAAGTTGAGGACGCCGGCGACGGATTGATCCGCGTCAGTGTTACTGATGTGGGCGTAACCGATAAGATGCGCCACGCTGTCGATCAGTCGATTGAAGTGATCCGTCGCCGTGTCGATGCGCTCGGCACCCGCGAACCCTCGATCCAGCGCGAGGGCGACGACCGGGTTATCGTTCAGGTGCCCGGCCTGCAAGATCCGGAGCAGCTCAAGACTATTCTCGGTCAAACCGCCAAACTCGAATTTCGTCTTGTCGCTGAACCGGGCCAGAACCCGGCAGAGACCGAAGAACTCGATCAACAAGACGGCGCGGGCAAAATCGCCGTGGAGAAGCAGGTTATGGTGCAAGGCGAGGACCTCACCGACGCCCAGCCCGGCTTCGATCAGCAACGCAGCGGCGAACCAGTGGTCAACTTCCGCTTCAATATCCGGGGCGCCCAGCGTTTCGGCGAGGTGACGTCGAAAAACGTTGGCCGCCTGTTCGCCATCGTCCTCGATAACAAAGTGATTTCCGCCCCGCGCATCCTCACGCCGATCACTGGCGGATCTGGACAGATTTCCGGTCGTTTCACGGTCGAAGAGGCCAATAATCTCTCGATCCTGCTGCGCGCCGGCGCCCTGCCCGCCAAATTGAATATCGTCGAGGAGCGCACCGTCGGCCCCGGTCTCGGTCAAGACTCGATCGACGCCGGCAAGCGCGCCGCCTATGTCGGCGCCGGGCTCGTTGTTCTGTATATGCTGATCACCTACGGCGTGTTCGGGGTCTTCGCTAATCTGGCGTTATTCGTTCACATCGCCTTTATCTTTGCCGGCCTTGTGCTGCTCGGCTCGACGCTGACGCTGCCCGGCATCGCCGGCATCGTGTTAACCATCGGCATGGCCGTCGACTCAAACGTGCTCATCTACGAACGTATTCGTGAGGAGCATCACGCAGGACGGTCCATTCTTGCCTCACTGGACGCGGGTTTCAATCGGGCCTTCGCGACCATTGTCGACTCAAACGTCACAATGTTTGTTGCTGCAGCAATCCTTTATTTTCTGGGTACCGGACCAGTGCGCGGCTTTGCCGTGTCGCTGGCGCTGGGCATTCTCACAACGATCATCACCGCCGTGACCATGACGCGCATGATGATCGCAGTCTGGTATCACTATGCGCGCCCGACGCGCCTGCCGATTTAAAGAGGCGAACATACGATGAAACTCCTGCGCCTCGCTCCGGAGAACACCAAATTCCCGTTCATGCGTTTCCGGCGCGTGAGCTATCCTTTCTCGGCGTTGCTATCGCTCATCGCCGTAGCGCTTTTCATCTTCAAGGGTATGAATTTCGGAATCGATTTCGCCGGCGGCACCGTCATCGAATTGCGCGCAAAAAGCGGATACGCTGAGGTCGGCGCGCTGCGAACGCTTGGCGAAAGCCTGAAACTCGGGGACATCGAGGTACAGGGATTCGGTAATCCCGCTGACGCGACCCTGCGCTTCGGTTTACAGCCGGGCGGCGATGTCGCCCAGCAAGCGGCGGTCGAAAAAGTTCGTAGCGCAGTCGGGAATGCCTACGACCTCCGTCGGGTCGAGGTAGTTGGTCCGCGAGTCTCCAATGAACTCGTGCAATCCGGCACGCTCGGCGTCGTGCTGTCAATCATCGCCGTGCTGAGCTACCTATGGTTTCGGTTCGAATGGCAGTTCGCTGTCGGCGCCGTGATCGCCACCATGCACGACTTGCTGCTTACGGTGGGGTTCTTTTCGATCACCCAGCTGGAATTCAACACAACATCGATTGCCGCAATTTTGACCATCGTCGGCTACTCTCTCAACGAGACTGTCGTCGTTCTCGACCGTATTCGCGAAAATATGCGCAAATACAAAAAAATGTCGACGGCGCAGATGGTTGATATGTCGATCAACGCCGTTCTGCCACGCACGATTATGACAGCGACAACCGTAATGCTGGCGCTTCTGGCCCTGGTGATTTTCGGCGGTCAAGTTATCCGGTCCTTCTCGCTGGCGATGATCTGGGGCATTTTCGTCGCAACCTATTCGTCCATCTTCATTTGTTCGCCAATGTTAATTTACCTTGGCCTGCGGAATGAGGAAGGCGATCGAATCGCCGCTAAACCGGAGGTCGACGAGAATAATCAGCCCGCGACTGCGCTGCCGCTGCTTGAGGCAGGTCCCGCCGAGCAGCCCAAACGTCCCCCGCCGACGCGCAAATCTTCCGGTCGCGTTAACAACACCCGTCAGAGACGTTCTTGAGCGAGTCTCCCGACGTCCCGCGCGGCTATGTGCCCGGTCGTCATCGGATCGAGGATTACGGCGGCGGCGGTTTTCGTTTTGCCGATATGTCACATCGCGGATCGATCCTCGCCACGCCAGCAGGCGTCCGCGCCATCGACGCCCTCAGCCACGCCGACATCGACGCAAAGCTCATCGATCAGGCGTTGATAGAGTCCGGCGGGCTGGACGTATTTATAATCGGCTCTGGCAAAGATCTTCTCCCGCTCGCCGCTCCGTTGCGCGCCAGGTTACGGGATGCTGGCGCGGGATGCGAGACCATGGCGACGGGCGCCGCCGTGCGCACCTATAATTTACTTCTGGACGAGGGCCGCAGGGTCGGGGCGCTGCTCATCGCCGTCGACTAGGAACCATGTCAACATCACGACAGGATCATTTTGAGTATTGCGAGCGTTTGGTGCGCGAAGGAGATCGCGACCTTTGGCTCGCCTGTTTGTTTGCCCCATCTCCGGCGCGCAAGTACATCTACGCGATTTACGCCTTCATGCTCGAGACGATTAATATTCGTGAGAAAGTCTCGCAGCCTTTGCTGGGCGAGATGCGCCTGCGTTGGTGGGGCGATATCATCACCGCTGGCAAAACGGACGACTCCGCCGCTCCTCCGGTCGCCGCCGCACTGATCGATACAGCCGCGGAGTTTGACCTGCCGCGCGATGAAATGACGGCTCTGCTCGAAGCGCGCGTCTTCGATCTTTATGACGATCCCATGCCGACCGTCGCGGCGCTCGAAGATTACTGCCGGGCGATTGCCGCCGCGCCGGTCCGCTGGGCGGGCGCGATCCTCGGGACGACCTCGACGGCTTATGACGACGCAGGCGTCGCGTTAGGACTGACGAAGATTTTGCGCAGCCGCAATCCAGCCTTCATACCGCTTGAGTTCTCCACAGTCGCTTCAGTTAAAGTAGCCCGGGGACAGCTTGCCGCCATCGCCATGGAAAAATACGAAAACGCCCGACGCGAGGCCGATCGCCTGACGGCCGGTCGCGAGGCCTTGCTCCCGGCGGCGACCGTTCCGCTCTATCTGGAGATACTGGCGCGAACCGGATACGATCCCGACATCGCCCTACCCGAGCCATCGCCCCTGCGTCGGCAATGGCGCTTGTGGCGCGCAGCGCGGGGCGCCGGACTCTAAACCCGGCGTCGTCGCTCAAGGAACGAACCGATGACCGCCCGGCCCGAACCCTACGATTACGAACGTCGTCGTCTGCGTCTCGACACGCTGATCTTGCTGCGATGGATTGCAATCGCCGGCCAAACGACAGCGCTGGTTTTTGTCTATTACTTTCTCGATTTCGACTTTCCGATCGGGCTTTGCCTCGTCTTCATCGTCGCCTCCGCGACCCTGAATTTCGGCTTGAGCTTTGGCACCTCGGGCAGTTTCCGGCTCGGCGATATAGAGGCGGCCGTATTGTTGGGATACGACATTATCCAACTAGGTTTTCTGCTCTATCTCACTGGCGGCCTGACAAATGGTTTCGCCATGCTGTTTCTTGCCCCGGTAACGATTTCCGCCGTGTCGCTGCCACGCAACATGACCTTGTTGCTGGGCATTTCGATGATGGCAGTGGCGACCTTTCTTTTTGTCGAATATTGGCCGCTGCCTTGGTACGAGAACGAAAAGCTTGTTTTTCCGATGCTTTATCGCGCCAGCATCTTAGCGGCGCTGGGGTTGAGCTCTGCCTTCATCGCCATCTATGCGGCGCGGGTCGCCGAGGAGAGCCGTCTGTTGGAGACAGCGCTCGCAGCTACGGAGCTGGTGCTAGCCCGCGAACAGCATCTTTCTCAACTCGATGGTCTCGCCGCCGCCGCCGCGCATGAACTCGGCACGCCGCTCGCGACAATCACGCTGATCGTCAAAGAGTTGCAAAAAATGGGGACTGACGTCTCGCCACAACTTCGCGACGATTTCGCGTTGCTCGCGCAGGAAACAGCCCGCTGTCGAGAGATTTTGGGAAAACTCACCTCTCTCAACTCGGCCGACGAAGGCGGCGTGATGAACATTCTCTCGATCGACGCCCTGATCGAGGAAGCGATCGATCCGCACCGCGCCTTCGATGTGAAAGTAGAGGTGTCGAAACACGGTTCTGGACCGCCCCCGGCGCTAGTCCGCAATCCGGGTCTGATTTACGGTCTTGGGAACCTCGTTGAGAACGCCATGGATTTCGCCAAATCTCGTGTGCGTGTCGATGCGATGTGGAGCAGTTCGCTGATCGTCATCACGATCGAAGACGATGGACCGGGTTTTTCACCAGCGGTTCTGGCAAGACTTGGCGAGCCCTACCTTCGCGATCGTCCAACTGATCGTCGAACAAAGAAAGAAGAGGAATCCGGCCTTGGTCTGGGGCTCTTTATCGCCAAAACGCTGATCGAGCGATCTGGCGCAACCGTCGACATGACCAATGTCTCTCAGCCCAGAAGCGGAGCAATTGTCAGAATGACATGGCCCCGCGCCGCCATAGAAGTCACCGGAGCCGCCGCTGTCAGATCTGACTAGGCCCCGGCGCAGATTGGCATGTCAGAGGACAGGATCGACTAAGCAAGGCATATCCGCTAAACTTTGCCCAATTGGGTGGAGAGATGACAGAATCAGACCACAACAACAAACATTCCGACGAGGAATTGAGCCACGATACTGACGAGACCTTGCAGGCTCCTGCCCTGCCCGAAGATCGTACTCTGCTCATTCTCGATGACGATCGTCCATTCCTCTCGCGTCTGACTCGGGCGATGGAACTGCGTGGCTTCACGGTTACTGCCTGTGAGTCCGTCGCCGATGGACTTGCCGCTCTTGACGCGGCGCCGCCTTCTTTTGCGATCATCGACATGCGACTGGGAGATGGTAATGGCCTCGACGTCATTTCCAAACTCAAGACATTAAGACCCGATGCGCGTGGGATTATTCTGACCGGGTATGGCAATATCGCCACGGCGGTTACCGCCGTGAAGCTGGGCGCTTTCGATTATCTCGCCAAGCCAGCCGACGCCGACGAAATATACCACGCGCTCATGGCGACTCAGCTCGACAGGCCTGACGCGCAGGAAAACCCGATGTCGGCGGATCGGGTTCGCTGGGAGCATATCCAGCGAGTGTTCGAATCCTGCGACCGCAACGTATCCGAAACGGCAAGACGCCTCAACATGCATCGGCGAACTCTGCAACGTATCCTTGCGAAACGCGCACCGCGCTGATGCTTCGGCGAGATGTCGCCAGATTATCTCGATTGAGGCTACCTCCTGGGGCAAAACCGGCGTCATTGGCTATTCGCCAGCGATTCTGCGCCTTTCGTGACGGATATTCCCTGCGATGAAAATACGCATATTAATCGCATTGATTGCCTTCCTCGGCGCCATCGCGCCAGTCGCCGCCGCCGAACGCGTGATCAATATCTTTAACTGGAGCGATTATATCGATCCGGGCGTATTGGCGGACTTCACCCGTGAAAGCGGCATCAAGGTCATTTACGACACCTATGACTCCAACGAAATGCTGGAAGCGCGGATGCTCGCCGGCGCCACAGGATATGACGTCGTCGTACCATCTGGACCGTTGTTGCAACGTCTGGTCCGCGCCGACGTTCTGCAGGCGCTGGACCGCCGTCGCCTGAGCAATGCGGGTAATCTCTGGCCTGAAATCGACCGGCGGTTGCAACTCTATGATCCCGGAGGGGCTCATGCCGTCGATTACGCGTGGTTTACGACGGGCGTCGCCTACAATGAGTCAAAAATTATCGAGCGGATCGGTAAACCGATCACAAGCTGGGACGAGGTTCTCCGGGCCGATGCTCTGAAGAAATTCGCCGATTGCGCTGTCTATATGCTCGATAGCCCTGAGGACATGCTCGCCATCGCGCTCAATTATCTCAAGCTGGATCCGAACTCGAAGAATCCAAATGATTTGCGCCGGGCGGCAGATGTATTGGGCGGATTACGTCGTTACGTGAAAAAATTTCACTCGTCGGAATATATCAACGCCCTCGCCAACGGCGATATTTGCCTTGCCATTGGCTGGGCCGGCGACGCAATGCAGGCGCGCAATCGCGCCAGGGAAGCCGGCGCTGATGTGAACATCGTGTTTACGACACCTGTGGAAGGCGGGATGATCTCTCTCGACGCCCTCGCGATACCGGTTGATGCGCCTCATCTCAACGAGGCTTATGTGTTTATCGATTATCTTCTGCGCCCTGATGTTGCGGCCAGAAATGTGCGGGCGACTAATTTCGCCAGCGGCGTTCTTCCGGCACGCAAACTTCTCGAGCCTGCTATCGGCAATAACCCGGCAATCTATCCAGACGACAAAACCATGCTGCGTCTTTTTGCTGTCACGGCTCCCGATCAGCCGACACAAAAGCTGATAACCCGGTTATGGACAATGGTGAAAACGGGACGTTAGCGAATAACTTGCAGCGCTGCGCATTCATCGCCAGAGGAGAGTTTGTCGATCAGTTCTCGCTGAGGATGCGCTTCAGCAAATCAATCACCTCGGCAAGTCCCTTGTCCTTGGCTGCAAGTTCATCGATTTTTCGCACAGCATGTAACACGGTCGTATGGTCTCGCCCGCCAAATCTTCGACCGATCTCGGGCAGGGAGCGCAGCGTCAGAACCTTGGAGAGATACATCGCGATCTGACGTGGTCGAACGACATTTGCCGTACGTCGGGACGATAGAATGTCGGCGCGAGAAATATTGTAGTGACTGGCGACAAGCTTCTGAATGTCGTCGATTTTCACGCGACGGGGGTCGTGTGTGCGGACGAGATCGCGAATGGCCCCCTCCGCCGTCTCAATCGTGAGAGGCGCGCCTGACAATGTCGAGTGGGCCAGCAATCGATTCACGGCGCCTTCCAGATCGCGGCCATTGGTGACGATTGTTCGCGCGACATAGGCGACAACATCCTCCGGGACCGAGAAGCCTGGATGCGCATCCCGTGCAGCCGAGATGCGGGCGGAGAGGATTTTGGCGCGCAAAGCATCGTCCAGCGGACCGATATCGACGCATAAACCACCCTTGAAACGCGACAAAACGCGCTCGTCGAGCGTCTCAAGCTCGGAGGGTGGTCGATCGGCGGCGACGACGACCTGGCGACCGGCGTCGATCAGAGCGTTCAGCGTATGACAAAACTCCTGTTGAATGGATTTTCCCTGCAGGAATTGAACGTCGTCGATGATCAGCAGGTCGATAGCGCGTAAGCGCTCCTTGAAGGCGATTGATGTCTGAGCCGTTAGCGACGAAACAAAACCGCTCATGAATCGTTCGGCGGTCAGATAGATGACGCGTCGATTATTTTCATTCGCCGCATGAGCAAGCGCCTGCAACAAATGCGTTTTGCCCAGACCTACGCCGGCATGGGCGTAAAACGGGTTAAACATCGGCGTTTCGCCGGATCTCGACTCGGCGACCCGGCAAGCGGCTGCATAAGCGAGCTGGTTCGATGGACCGACCAGGAAACTGGCGAATGATAATCGTTTATCGAGAGGCGAGCCGATCAGAGACATCTGCTCGTTAGACATGGGCGCGCGACCGCCGCGTCTCGCGCCGCCAGTCTGGCCGCTGTTATCGGTCGATGTTACAGCGACTGATGAGATTTTACCTGTCGGAGCGGAGGGTAATGTCTCAACCCCGGCAATTATTTCGTTTGGGCGAACTCTGGACTTGCGGGCCGAGGACCGGACATCGATCAGGACGCACTCGATTGTTTTGAATTCAGCCGTTACACGCGACTTGATGCGCGGTGCATAATGGGATTGCACCCAGCTTTTGAGAAATTTGGTCGGCACCGTCAGGTGAAGATTACGGTTGTCGATACGATCCAGTTCAAGACGGGTAAACCACGAATTGTAGACTGCGTCACCAAGTTCCGTACGCAACCGCTGTCGCACGCGCTCCCAGCGGGCCAGGTCTTCCGCCGAAATTTGTTTTGTCGCGTCAACCCGATGTTCAGACATCTTCACTATCAACCTTGCTATTGAAATTTAGAGACGAGCCATCAACGCCGACCGGAGATAAACTCATTCGGCAGGCTTAAAACGAAAGCACCCTGTTAGGCGTGTGAGCAACGAGTTAAAGCGCCAATTCCGTCGAACCGCGCGTCAGTTCCTGGATCCAAACTTCTGGAGCGGCACAAATCACCAAAAGCAAAAAAGACAAATTGCGCAAAAATTTTCTCTCTCTTGACGAAGAGGTCGACACAAGTCGCACGGCGCGCCCCTCCATCTCGTCTTATCATCTTCTTCACCTCCTGATTATGAGACAGGCACACATGCATTCCGAGCGTACGATGGTAAGATCGACACTCGATTTACTTGGTATGAAGCAGTACGCTTGATTACACACCCAACGAAAGGAAACACGTTAAATGTTTGGCGAAAACCACTGAAAGAGAGCCGACGTTGCATCGTTCCCACATCTCAGATTCCGCCAAAAACAGCACCCCATTCGCTCTTCCGTCGGACGAAAAAAACCTACACGCACAAAAATCCTTACGCAATGCGCCAACGCCACGGCGACACGGAACAACATCTCACCAACCTCGCTCATCATGACTGGAATGCGGGGATACATGTAACCCGATGATTCATCGTCCTTATAAAAATTACCTCATGCGAAGCGCGAAATGTTGAGATCGAACGCGTCGCGCCTGATGGAAATTTCGCTCGCCTTGTCAAGATGCGGATTTGGCAGGCTCAAATTCAGCTTGGCTACAAAGGTTTGAATCGCGGGATGTTTGGCTGCGCACGAGTTGCCCGGTAAAAAAAATCGCGGACTGAGACATAAACGTTACAAAGGCCCACTTCAGAGTTGTTGCGTGAGCTAGGCCGCTGTTATCAAAAATATCTGGCGCTGATCAGATTGAGCTAAAAAAAAACCCGGCAAGGCCGGGTTTTGGAAAACAAAAGGAGTGGCTGTCGATTAGCCTTGTCCTGCAAGGGTTTTCACTCTGGCCGTCATGCGCGACACCTTGCGCGACGCCGTATTCTTGTGAACGACGCCATGTTGGGCGGCGCGCATGAGCTCGGGCTCGGCAATCCGCAAAGCATTGGCGGCAAGCGTGGCGTCGCCGGCGGCGAGCGCTTCCTCGACCTTGCGAAGATAAGTCCGCATGCGGCTGCGGCGGGCTCTGTTGACGGCCGTCCGTCGCTCGATTTTACGAACGGCTTTTTTGGCCGAGGCAGTATTGGCCATAGTGTGTGTTTCCTCAAGATGCTGAAAGGCCACAAGGCCCGAAAATTACTGCGGCAGCGAAATCGCGGCCATGCGAAGCGGCTTATAGACGTCAGCCGGCCTTCTCGTCAATGCCGCTCTATCGATGCCGAAAATCGGCCTTTCGCTTTTCCATGAAGGCGCTCATACCCTCTTTTTGATCATCTGTGGCGAATAGGGCGTAGAACGCCCGGCGCTCATATTTCAAGCCCTGCGCCAGCGTTGTTTCAAAAGCCTGATTAATGGCGTCCTTGGCCGTCAGGACTGCGGGCAAGGACATGCCGGCGATGGCTGCCGCAGCCTTCAGCGCCTCGGGCAGAAGATCGGCCGCCGGCGTAACGCGGGCGACCAAGCCGGACCGCTCGGCCTCCTCCGCATTCATCATGCGCCCGGTCAGCACCATGTCCATAGCCTTGGCCTTGCCAATGGCGCGTGTCAGCCGCTGGGTGCCGCCGGCGCCGGGAATGATGCCCAGCCTGATCTCGGGTTGACCGAAGCTGGCGTTATCCGCTGCGATGATAAAGTCGCATATCATCGCCAGTTCGCAGCCGCCGCCCAGAGCGAAACCAGCGACGGCGGCGATAATGGGTTTGCGCGATCGGGCCACGGCGTCCCAGCGACCCAGAAAATCCTCCAGAAAAGCGGTGACCGCCGTCTTGTCCCGCATCTCTTTAATATCCGCGCCGGCGGCGAAGGCTTTTTCTGAACCCGTGATCACCACGCAACCGACCCCGTCGTCCGCCTCGAAGCCGGCAAGCGCCGTGTCGAGTTCCGCAATCAATTGCGCGTTCAATGCATTTAGCGCCGCCGGTCGATCGAGCCGCACCAGCGCGACTCGGCCATGCGTTTCGGTTTTGATGGTCTCGAAGGTCATGTCGTCGTCTCCCGGGCGTCGGCCCCGATTGTATTGAATAACCGCCTCGTCGCCGGCGCTTAGATGGTGAAGTCGCTCGGGGCGCTGAGCGTACGACGGATGTCGAGAGTCGCTGCGCTGACGCATAATTCGTCCAGGGTCACCTCGTCGAGGAAAGCCAGCGCCCTCTCTTCGGCGCGCTCCAGCAACGGATCGACCAGCGCGTCGAGACTGGCGGAATCACGCGCTGTCTCCTCCTCGTCATGACGAAGGGCGATGCGCACGATCTCGCCAACGCAAATCCGGCGCCGTTCCCGCGCCAGTTCGTAGCCGCCGGCGGGACCACGCAGACTCCGCAAGACGCCGGCGCGCACGAGCGCCTGCAACAGCGCCTCCAGACGGCGCGGCGGCAAATCGTGTCGCGACGCGAGCTCCTTTGAGGAGACAGGCCGGCCGCGCGCATGCAACGCGACATCCAGCGTCGCCAAGAGCGCAAACCGCGCGGGTCGTCGCAGGATTTTCATCCGCGCGGATCTCCGCCGAAGCCAGTCGAACCAAATCCGCCGCCGCCGCGCGCGGTGGGATCGAGATCCTCGTCGATTTCGACGATGGCCGAGCGAGTCACTGGCGCGACAATCAGTTGCGCAATCCGCATCCCGCGTACGATCTCGAAGGGCTCGCCGCCATGATTGATCAAAATCACCTTGATCTCGCCGCGATAGTCGCTGTCGATGGTGCCGGGCGCGTTCAACACGGTGACGCCATGCTGAACCGCCAGCCCGGAGCGAGGGCGCACCTGAGCCTCGTAGCCTTCAGGCAGAGCAATCATTATGCCGGTCGGCGTCAGATCGCGCGCGCCGGGTTCGAGAACGAGCTTTTGGCCCTCGGCGAGCGCGGCGTAAAGATCCATGCCGGCGGCGCCGGCGCTGGCGTATTGAGGCGTCGGCAATCCCTGGCCATGGGGCAATCGGCGCAACGCTACGCGCAGGGGCGTCGTCATGCGTTGTTCTCTCGCGCTGGCAGCAGAGACCCGGCGACAAAAGCAATGATCTGATCCGCCAGCGCCGTTTTGCTCATCTTTGGCAATGTGTCGACGGCCTCGCGCGTCACCAGATGCGCCGTGTTGCTGTCGCCGCCAAAAACGCCGGAGTCTTCGCCGACATCATTGGCGACAATCAAATCGCAACTCTTGCGCGAGAGCTTGTCGCGCGCGTGAGCGACGACGTTCTCCGTCTCGGCGGCGAACCCCACCACCACTTTCGGCCGCCGGTCACTACGCGCGACGGTTGCGAGTATGTCGGGATTTTCGACGAGCGTTAGCGCCGGGGGCGCAGCGTCGCCGTCTTTCTTGATTTTGTGCACGGCCGGCGCCACGCGCCAATCGGCGACGGCGGCGACGCCGATGAAAACGTCGGCCGGCAAGGCGGCCATTGTCGCCGTCAGCATGTCCTGCGCGCTCTCGACGTGGACGGTTTCGCAGCCCGGCGGATCGGGCAGGATCACGGGCCCGGAAATCAGCGTCACCCGCGCGCCGGCGCGGGCTGCGGCCTGCGCCATGGCGTGTCCCTGCTTGCCGGAGGAGCGGTTGGCGATAAAACGCACGGGATCGATCGCCTCATGCGTCGGCCCCGAGGTGACGACGACATGCCGGCCGGCGAGGGTCGCGCCGGTCGTTGCGCGCAATAGGTCGGCGACCGGCGGCAGGGCGGCGCCCTGCGCCAGCGCCGCTTCGACCGCTGCGACAATCTCAACGGGCTCCGCCATGCGGCCCGGACCAAATTCGCCGCAGGCCATCTCGCCGCTGTTGGGGCCGACAAACCAGGCGCCGTCGCCATGCAGCCGCGAAAGATTGCGCTGTGTCGCCGGATGCGCCCACATGCGCACGTTCATCGACGGCGCATAAAGCGCGCGTTTGTCGGTAGCGAGCAGAAGAGTCGTGGCCAGATCGTCGCAGAGCCCCTGCGCCGCGCGCGCCAGCAAATGCGCGGTCGCCGGCGCGACAACAATCAAATCGGCGGCGCGCGAGAGCTGGATATGGCCCATCTCCTGCTCGTCCGTTGGCGAAAACAACTCGTCGTGGACGGGCGCGTTGGTGAGGCTGACAAAGGAAAGGGGCGTCACGAATTCCTTTGCCGCCGCCGTCATCACGACGCGCACGCCGGCGCCGCGTTCGCGCAGGCGTCGGACAAGATCGAGGGCTTTATAGGCGGCGACGCCGCCGCCGACGATCAGAAGGATGCGTTTTCCGGCAAGGCTTTGCGCCATCTGAACCTCGGACACCAGACGCTCCCTCTCTCGCGCCCGGAGATGGCATATTTTCGGCGGCGGGCCAAGTTGGGGGGAAATACTGTGGGTGCGGGGCTTTGAAGCCGGCGCGCCAGAATAATCCTGCTGGAAAAATTCCTTCTGCGCCGTCCCCGGGAAGAATATTGTGAAGCATGACTGGGCTTCTCTAAAAAGCCTTCGATGCCGCCGGGACCATGTCTCCGGAAATGCGGGACGACAATGCAGAACGACCCGGCTCAGGTCATTCTGGCGATGACCGGCGGTCGGCCCGCGCCAATCCAGTTTACCCCCAAAAAAGAAGCATCTTTCGACGGGTCCTTCGCACAGGCGGAGCGGGACGAGTTTGCGACGGACAAAGAGCTGCGGTCGAGCTGGAAGAAACACTTTCGACGGAACATCGTATTCCGTTACGTTCTTTAACCAGTGAAGCAGATTCGACCTTTAACTCCCGGCAAACTTACGTTTTTAAATATTATCTCTCCGACACAATAACACCCTATCTCTGTATCCATCAAGCCGGCTGCAGGCAATTGAGCCGTTCATCAGTCCCGGGAGTAAAAATTCCCGCTCCCCTGCAGTTAGATTACTTAATAGTCAATCCTTGAAATATCGACAGTTTTGAAGTAACTTGTGACAGGCTTACAGGCAGAGTTGTTATCGCGTATCGCGATATAAGACATTGATGTTAGGCAGTGATGCTACCATCAACCCTTATTGCAGCATTATGGCTGAAAGAGCGATGAACCTATCGCAAAGGAGTGCCTGTAAGCCGCCTACTTTGGGGGCGGAGTGTCGACTCTAGCGAAACTGCAAACGGCAAAATCGCTCGACGATCTAGCAGCTATTTTAGGCTATAAATCATCTACGCTTGCTTATCTTCTCTACCATTTGCCTGCCTCGCATAGATATAGAGCTTTTGATATTCCGAAGCGCGACGGGACTAGGCGAGCAATTCTTGCGCCGACGCCCAAATTAAAGTTGCTACAGCGTCGTCTCGCTAACGTCCTTTATCTCGCACTGGCAGATATCGACAAATCCGGCACCCCTCGCAGACATTTGTCACATGGCTTCGCCAAGCACATGTCGATCGTTACGAACGCAAATATTCATAGGCGCCGACGATATGTATTTAACCTAGATCTTAAAGATTTTTTCCTCACGATTAATTTCGGCCGAGTTCGTGGTATTTTCATTAAGGACAAGCGCTTCGGCTTGACACCGAAAATCGCGACTATGATTGCGCAGATCGCCTGCCATGAAGATATCCTTCCTCACGGGAGTCCCTGCTCACCAGTAATATCGAACATCGTAGGTCACCTGCTCGACATTCGGCTCGTCCGCCTCGCAAAGTCGCACAAATGCACCTATTCACGTTATGCAGATGACATTACATTTTCGACGAATGCCAAGTCATTCCCCTCTGAAGTCGCCACTCCTGTAGTTGGAACTGATCATGAATGGACTTTAGGATCGGCTCTGGTCAAGGAGATCACTAAGGCGGGGTTCTTAATCAATCCGGCCAAGACACGGATGCAATATCGCGGATCGCGTCAGGTGACGACCGGACTATTGGTCAATGAGAAGCCCAACATTCTTCCCGAGTATTATCGTACGGTCCGCGCGATGTGCTGGTCGCTGTTCAATACGGGAAGCTACTACCGTGTAGTGCCTGCCGCCTTGGCAGGCGCTAAACCCGACGATCCTAGTGTTAGGGAAGTTGCCACCTCGCTTGCAACACTTCAAGGGATGCTAGGCCACATCTATTATGTGCGCAATCAAGTCGACATACGTACGCCGCCAGAAAAGAAAGGTGATAAATCTGCCACAGCGACGCGCAAACTCTATATCCGCTTTCTTTTCTTTCGAAATTTCGTTGTCGCTGCCAAGCCACTCATCATTCCTGAGGGAAAGACAGACTCAATATACTTACGTGCCGCGATAGAAAAGCTTACCGCATACCACCCACAGCTTGGGGTGATCGAGAAGGGAAAGTTCAAGCCTGCCGTTAAGTTCATGAACTTTTCTCGCACCATCCATGATGTGCTTCAAATCGGGAATGGAAACGGGGACCTGAAGCATTTTATTCGCAAATACCCAGAAGTGCTCAAGACATTTCGTCATCAGCCTTTGCCAAATCCGATTATCGTTCTCATAGACAATGATAAGGGGGGAGCGGAACTCTTCCCTATTGCGAAGAATCTTGGTGCAGAAATTTCTTTAACATCGAGAGAGCCGTTCTATCGAATAGCTCCTAATCTCTACCTAGTCAAAACCCCCGAAATTGGAGAGACTGGAATAAGCTACATCGAAAATTTATTCGATCCTGCTCTTTTAAAGACTATCATAGACGGCAAGACATTCGACGCCAGTAAAGATCCCGGACCCGGAAAATACGGAAAGATGATATTCGCCGAGAAAGTTGTGCGAGCACAGAAAGACACAATCGATTTTAAACGATTTGCTGGATTGCTAAATCGCATTGTTGCAGTTCTCAATGATTACGCGGCCACTCCGCCGTTGTCATAGACTCTTTAATTTAAGTGTCATATAGCTGGCATCTGTACTACAAGTAAGCATCCATCGGTATAGCCTAGGCTCTAGGACTAGAGCCGTTTGTAGCAGCGCCCGGGTCGCTAACACGGCCCCGATTTACAGATGACCGTAGCGGGTGGCCTTGCAGCGTTTTCGTCAAAAATTTTTTTGTTCCATTCAGGCGGCTTAAAGCTCTTGACTGTAATCATAATCTCCGAGCACTCGTTCCTCTCACACGTTAGACGAGGCGAAATATGTGTTAGATCAAAAGTTCTCTCCTATAATTGCCTAGATGCTCCGCAAAAAAACCGGGCACAATGGACAGCGTTGTTGCTCTCAATGTGACCCACAACTCACTGCTCCTGCCCGCCACCTTTGCCGCTGGATCGCCCCCCGATCCGGCGTTAAACCGGCACCGCCGGGATGGTAGTCTATCCTACCAACGTGATTCTCTAATCCACCAGGCGTTCATCATGCGGCGGGCATACCGGATCAAAACACTCTCGCCATTTCTCGCCGCCCTGCTCTGCGCGGCGGCTCTCGTCGCGCCCCCTGTCGCCAGCGCGCGATCGACCCAACCTCTCCGGATCGTCGTCAGCCCTGACGCGACCCTCGCTGCGCCGGAGGCCAAACCCGCCGTTAACGGCCGCACGCTGGTCACGGCGCCCTCCGCGCTGGTCGGACAGGGCGGCGCGACGCGGCTGAATTTTTCCGGCGCGCTGTCGATCCACAACGCCTCTGCGGCCCATGCGCTGACGATCGAAAAGATCGACTATCGCAATGACGCCGGCGCGCTGATCGAGAACTATCTCGATGCGCCCATCACTCTGAAGCCCTACGCCTCCATGCAGGTCGTCATTGCGCAGGACGATATGCGCGGCGGCCCCGGCGCGAGCTTCACCATCGACTGGGCGACGCCGCAGGGAGCCGATGAGCCGTTGGTGGAGGCGTTCATCGCCTCTTTTATCGGCACGCACAGCTATAGTTTCACGACCGCGAGCCGGCGCGTGGCGCGACCGCAATAGCGCATGGATCTTGAGCGAATGGGGCTTGAGGGCGCAGGTCTTGTCCTGCCGCGCGTGCGTCGACTTACGCTGGCCGATTTCCGCTCCTACGCCCAGGCGCGCTGCGACATTGGGGGCGGCGCGGGCGATCAGCTCGTCGTGCTGGTCGGCGAGAACGGCGCCGGCAAGACCAATGCGCTTGAGGCCCTGTCGATGTTTTCCGCCGGTCGCGGCCTTAGACGCGCCGATCTTGCGGAATGCGCGCGTCACGACGGCGCTGGCGGCTACGCCGTGTCCATCGAACTCGATTGTAACGATGGGACCACACAGCTCGGCCACGGCCTCGGCCCCGACAGCGTGCGACAGTTTCGGATCGACCGCGCGCCGGTCGCCTCGGCGCGCGCCTTTGCCGATCATCTGCGCGTTTTGTGGCTCACGCCGGCGATGGACGGTCTTTTCGCCGGTCCGGCGGGCGACCGGCGCCGTTTTCTCGACCGGCTGGCGCTGGGCGTCGACGCCGATCACGGCGCGCGCGGAAGCCGGCTGGAACGCGCGCTGCGCAATCGCAACCGTTTGCTTGAAGAGGGTGTGGCCGATCGCCGCTGGCTCGCTGCAACCGAGCAGGAAATCGCCGCCCTTGGCGTTGCCGTGGCGGCGGCGCGGCTTGAAACGGTCTCGCGTCTGCGGGGGATTATCGCCGAAGGGCGCGAGGGGCCGTTTCCCTGGGCTGAGATCGCCATCGACGGCGAGATCGAGAACCGGCTGACAGAGGCCCCGGCGCTGGCGGTGGAGGAATGGTTTCGCGATGCGCTGGCCGCGACGCGTCGCCGGGACGCCGCCGCCGGCCGCACCCTCACCGGCCCGCAGACCAGCGATCTCGCCGTGCGCCATGGTCCAAGGGACGTTGCGGCGCGAGAATGTTCGACCGGCGAGCAGAAGGCGCTGCTGATGGGCCTGACCCTCGCCCACGCCCGCCTTGTCGGGGAGATGACCGGTCGCGCGCCGCTGCTGCTGCTCGACGAGGTGGCGGCGCATTTCGACCCCAAACGCCGCGCCGCGCTCTACGACGAACTGGAGAAACTCGGCGGACAGGTCTGGATGACCGGAGCCGATCCGGCCCTGTTCGAAACGCTTAAAAACCGCGCGACAATCTTTTCGGTGACAGCGGGAAAAATCTTCCCAGCGTGATCCGCCCGCCTCGCGGAACCGAACAAAATTAGCGGGGAGCAAAAGCGCGTCACGGAGCTGTGCGAAACCCTGAAATTTCGTGCATTCCGGGTTCGATCCGGGGTAAACTACGGGGTGCGATTCGAGGGTGGATTAACGCCCGAATACCAGCAGGCGAAATGACCGACAACGAGAAGCTGAACGACGACCCGGCGGCCTATGGCGCGGAGTCCATCAAGGTGCTGCGCGGCCTTGATGCTGTGCGCAAGCGCCCAGGCATGTATATCGGCGACACCGACGACGGCACCGGTCTGCATCACATGGTCTATGAGGTCGTCGACAACGCCATCGACGAGGCGCTCGCCGGCCACGCCACCCGCGTCACTGTGACATTGAACGCCGACGGCTCCTGCACCGTCACAGACAATGGCCGCGGCATCCCGACCGACATCCACCCCGAAGAGGGCGTGTCGGCGGCCGAGGTCATCATGACCCAGCTCCACGCCGGCGGTAAATTCGACCAGAACTCCTACAAGGTGTCCGGCGGGCTGCACGGCGTTGGCGTGTCGGTCGTCAATGCCCTGTCGGTGTGGCTGAAACTGCGCATCTGGCGCAGCGGCAAGGAGCACGCCATGAGCTTCGCTAATGGCGACGCGGTGTCGAAACTCGCCATTGTCGACGACGCGCCGGTCGAGGACGGCGTCGTCAAGCGCGGCACGGAAGTCACCTTCCTGCCCTCGCCCGCAACTTTCACGATGGTCGACTTCGACTATGCGACGATCGAACACCGGCTGCGCGAACTGGCCTTCCTCAACTCCGGCGTGCGCATTTTGCTCACCGACGCCCGTCACGCCGAAGTGAAGCAGGAGGAGCTTTTCTACGAAGGCGGCCTGGAGGCTTTTGTGCGCTGGCTCGACCGGGCCAAATCGCCGTTGCTCTCTGGTCCGATCATGGTCAAAGGCCAGCGCGAACACATCAGCGTCGAAGTCGCGCTGTGGTGGAATGACAGCTACCACGAGAATGTGCTGGCTTTCACCAACAATATTCCGCAACGCGACGGCGGCACGCATCTCGCGGGCTTTCGCGCCGCGCTGACCCGCCAGATCACCGGCTACGCCGAAAGCTCCGGCCTCACCAAACGCGAGAAGGTCGATCTCTCCGGCGACGATTGCCGCGAGGGCCTGACCTGCGTGCTCTCCGTGAAAGTGCCGGACCCGAAATTCTCGTCACAGACCAAGGACAAGCTGGTTTCCTCGGAGGTGCGGCCGGCGGTCGAAAACGTCGTCAACGAAATTCTCGGCCAGTGGCTGGAAGAAAATCCCGGCGAAGCAAAAAACGTCGTCTCCAAGGTAGTCGAGGCCGCCGCCGCGCGCGAGGCGGCGCGAAAGGCGCGCGAACTCACGCGCCGCAAGGGCGCGCTCGATGTCGCCAACCTGCCCGGCAAGCTGGCCGATTGTCAGGAACGCGATCCGGCCAAGGCCGAACTCTTCATTGTCGAGGGCGATTCTGCCGGCGGCACCGCCAAACAGGGACGGGACCGCGCCTATCAGGCGGTTTTGCCTCTGCGCGGCAAGATTCTCAATGTCGAACGCGCACGTTTCGACAAAATGCTGTCGTCGGAACAGATCGGCACGCTGATCACGGCGCTTGGCACCGGCGTCGGCCGCGACGAATTCAACGCCGACAAGCTGCGTTATCACAAGATCATCATTATGACCGACGCCGACGTCGACGGCGCCCATATCCGGACGCTCATCCTGACCTTCTTTTACCGGCAAATGCCGGAGCTGATCGAGCGCGGCCATATCTTCATCGCCCAGGCGCCGCTCTACAAGGTGACGAAAGGCAAATCCTCGCAATATCTCAAGGACGAACGCGCGCTGGAGGATTACCTCATCGACAGCCTGCTCGACGGCGCCGTGTTGCGCGCCGGCTCTGAAGACCGCGCCGGCGCCGATCTGCGCCGGGTGCTGGAGGACGCGCGGGCGTTCCGCAGCGTCGTGGCGAGCCTGCACTCGCGGTATGACCGTCAGGTTGTCGAACAGGCGGCGATGGCTGGCGCGCTCGAACCCTATGGCGAGGATTTCGCGACGGCGGCGACGCGCGCCGAAGCCACCGCGCGGCGGCTTGACGCCATCGCCGAGGAGACCGAGCGCGGCTGGCGCGGCGAACCGCGCGACGGCGGCTATGTTTTCACCCGCACGCTGCGCGGCGTGACCCAGGCGTCGATACTCGACGCCGCAATGCTCAATTCCAGCGAAGCGCGCAAGCTGCACGAACGCGCCGACAGCCTGCGCGAGCTCTTCGCTGCGCCGGCGACGCTGATCCGCCGCGGCGACGAAGCGCAACTCGCCGGTCCCATCGCGCTTTACGAAGCGATGAACGCCATCGGCCGCAAGGGCCTCACTATCCAGCGCTACAAGGGCCTTGGCGAGATGAACGCCGAGCAATTGTGGGAGACGACGCTCGATCGCGACGCGCGCTCGCTGTTGCAGGTGAAGGTTAAGGAGGCCGCCGAGGCCGACGATATTTTCGTCAAGCTGATGGGCGATGTGGTGGAGCCGCGCCGCGAATTTATTCAGGAAAACGCGCTGAGCGTCGCCAATCTGGATGTGTGAGGCGCGCAGCGCGACGCCGTTGCGTCAAGCTGCCCGCCAAACACTCCTGGAGCTTGCGCGCGAATGACCAAGACAGCGCCTTTTCGCCTTCTCGTCTGCGTTGGCCCCAATTGCGACGCGCAAGGTCGGGGGCGTCGGCTGCTGGCGCAGGCGCAGACAGCGTTGGCCGAAGCCTTTCCCAATGCGCTCGCGGATGGACGTCTCAAAATCTCGACCCGCGATTGTCTGCGGCTCTGCACCCGCGATCCGGTGGTGCGGCTGGAGCCTTCTGGCGATGTGTTCGCCGATCCCGACATCGACGATGTGATCCAGGAAATCGGGCGTCACCTCGGCGCGGATGCAGCTCGCCAGGGTGAACGGCCATAAAGCAGCCGGCGTGGCGACATTCGTCATGACAATTCGACAACAGAAAGCGCACAGCGACAAGCGACAAGGCGTCATGATCGCGATGACGAAGAATTAATCATTGCGCGCTTTCCGGAAACCGCCCTAGACTATCAGGATCCTTAAATCCGACAGACATCTTCAGTTATTTTTGTTCTGAATTGAGTGGAGGACCGAAAATGTCCAAGAAAATCGCGGTTTTCTGCGACGGCACATGGAACCAGGCCAGCGTCGCGCGGACGAATGTCGTCAAATTATTCCAGGCGACACAGCATTACGACATGGAAAATCCCCCCAATCCACAAATCGCGCATTACCTCAAAGGCGTGGGCACAAGACGAGAGGAATGGCTCAGGGGCGGCGCTTTCGGTTACGGCATTTCTGATAAAATCAAGGAAGGCTACTCGTTTATCGTCTCGAATTTCGAACAGGGCGATAAAATTTATCTTTTCGGTTTCAGCCGCGGCGCCTACACGGCCCGCAGCATTGCCGGATTGATCCGAAATGTCGGCATTTTACGTCGGGAACAAATGCATCTGATCGATGACGCCTATGAGTATTATCGAAACAAGACGCCGGGGTGGGCTCCCGATGGCGCGCAGGCCATCGCTTTTCGCAACATGTATTCGCATCTGGACAAAAGCATCGAATTCATTGGCGTCTGGGACACGGTCGGCGCGTTGGGCGCGCCCTATGGCCAGATCACTGGCTGGGTCGTCGACAAGATTTTCAATTGCAGCTTCCATGACGACAAATTGAGTTCATGGGTCAAGAGCGCCTACCACGCGCTGGCGGCTGACGAAAAGCGATGGCCTTTTCGTCCAACCCGCTGGACCTTGAATGAGGGTCATCTGCGCAGCAATCAGGAAGCGGAGCAATCCGGCAAGATACCGAATTACGAGGAAAAATGGTTTCCGGGCGTTCATTCGGATGTCGGCGGCGGCTATGACGAGACGGGGCTCTCGGACATCGCGCTTGAATGGATGGCCTTTCGGGCGAGCCGACATGGTTTGAACATCGACCTGCAGATTCTCAATAATTCCGAAGCTGGACCTGACTTCAAGCCAGACATCTCTGCACAACCGCACGACTCACAGACCTGGTATTACCGATGGCTGACAAAAATAAATCTGGTTTGGCCGTCGAAAATTCCGTTATTCAAAGAATACCTTATCCCCAAATCGATCCGTCATCTGGTCGATTATATCGCGCCAAACGGCGACTATCATCGGCCCATCGGTGAGATGGATGATGCAACAACGCTTGACCAAAAAATCGCGGTCGATCAATCCTATGAACACGATAACCTCCCGGACGTCGGGCGTACGTCTATCTGACATGTGTCGCGGCGGAGGGGAGGGTCCTTTGTAGTCTGCAGGGACAAGTAACAGGCATAAGTTATCGTCCGTGGCGAGACATCCCCGCTTTGAAGCCTCTTTTGCTGGCGGGCGTGCAGGCAGGCGTCTTCGCCGATTCCGGTTTTTACGGATTTATCGAGAAGATCGACCGCTGGATCGGCGCGGATGCAGCGGCGGGGCGGCAGTGAGTGTGTGTGCGGGGAATTCAGTGGCGGGTTCGATACCCGCCTGCTTCGCCCGTCACCATGCTGAACTTTAAACGTTTCGGCGACAATGCCGGAAAACCCTTTAATTTCGGGTTTTTTTTGCCTAAGACACGCCTGCTCCGCTCCCCTTGCACCGCAAACATACTCCACTCGTCTCCGGGCTACAGCGCCTTCTCGACGACGGGCGCAAGGCCGGCCTCGAAGGCAAAGCGATATGTCAGATCCTTGCGCACATTCCCGACAACCGCAGGCCGGAAACTAACGATACAATCGCCGCCGGGATGACGCACGCTCGGATACACGAGCCCCAGCGATGTTTCGCCAAGCAGGGCTTGCGACAATTTCTGGGACTCGACGTAACTTGCGGGATCGAGACAAGGTGCGAAGACGGGAACGTCTCGCACATCGTGAAAGCTTCCCGTAAAATCGGCCAGGTAGTCGTCGTAGGTGACGGACACGGGCCTGCGCCACGAGATTTCATCCAGCTCGACCTGCTTGTGAAAGCTGATTTCGGCGATCGACGTCTCGACCGAAAAACCCGCGTACCACGCGCCTCTGTCGGGGCCGTTGAAACGACTGCCCAGCGGGTGCGCATGACAGAAGGCGGCGTTGATGATGCGGAAATAGGGAACGCCGAAAACGAGTTCGTCGAGACCGATGCCCGGCAACAGGCCGTTCTCGGCCATGAGCCGATCGTTTGTCGCATGATCGAGGTCGAAGAGGTTTTTGAGATGCGCGTCGTCGTCGGCGATGCGCGTCAGAACGCTCTCTTCCTTTTCGCCGTATTTCGACGGAATCAATCGATGCGTGTCGAACTGCCGGATCAGGGAGGCCGGCGGGAGGGCGATCATTGTCCGCCCCGCCGCGCGTCGACCAACCGTCTCAGGGTCAGCATCGCGGCGAGACCGCCGCGTGACATGTAGGACAGGGGCGTTCCGCCGCCAAAGAGCCGGTTCCTGTTCGGCAATGTCACCCAGGCGTCCGCAAGCTCCTCCGGGTAGAGGATGTTCAGACTCTTGAAGATGCCGACGAGCAGCGAAATCCGGGCCAGCCGGTCCACATCGAGAACACGGTCGGGATTCTTTTTCATTTCATAAAAAACGCCGTTCGATACGCCGCCGAGGAGATCGCGCGCATCGGCGTCCTTGATCGACCATTTATCCATGATGTTGAAAAAGACCTTGATGGCCGACGGGCTCAAACGTTCCCGCTCCTTCCGATCGTTCAAATCGATCAGTGGGGAAGGTTCATAGCCGGATTTGGGATAGACGAGTTGAGCCTGCACACGATTCTCCGAATTAATATATGAAATACTCCGGTATCGGATAATTACAAGAGGATTTGTTACGTGGGAAGGATGATCGCGTGGGCGAAATCGCGTTATCTCTACAAGAAGCTCATGACTTCATCTGTTCAAAGGGAGGTCTCGGCGCAACATCGCTCGTGCGTTCCTTCAAGGTTCTCCGCGGCCGCCACGCGTGGAGCAGTCGCCGCGCCCACGCATTCTTCGGGCGTTACCGCCCGACCCGATTTGCGATCCCCGCCGCCGACAGCCCCGGAGTCCTGACGAATCAGGCGTTTCATGCGATAAGGGGCCATGTCAGCAACGATTCGCAACGCTTTCGACCCCGGCTTCGGCGTTTACGTCCACTGGCCGTTTTGTTTGTCGAAATGCCCCTATTGCGATTTCAACAGCCACGTCCGCCGCGGCGATGTCGATGAGGACCGTTTCGTCGAGGCCTTCGCCATGGAGCTGGCGCATCGCGCCGCGCTCGCGCCCGGCCGCGAGGTGCGCTCGGTGTTTTTCGGCGGCGGCACGCCCTCGCTGATGTCGCCCTCGACCGTAGAGGCGATCCTCGCGCGCATCAGTGGCCACTGGTCGATGGCGAAGGACGTCGAGATCACGCTCGAAGCCAATCCGACCAGCGTCGAGGCCTCGCGCTTTCGCGGCTTCAAGGCGGCGGGGATTAACCGCGTCTCGCTCGGTCTGCAGGCGCTCAACGATATCGATCTGCGCGCGCTAGGCCGTCAGCATTCCGTCGCCGAGGCGCTGATGGCGCTCGATATCGCCAATTCGGTATTCGAGCGCACGAGCTTCGATCTGATCTATGGCCGCACCGGACAGACGCCCGCCGCCTGGCGCAAGGAGCTGGAGCTGGCGCTGGCCCGCCAGCCGGAGCATGTCTCTCTCTACCAACTCACCATTGAGCCCGACACCATGTTCGAGCGCATGGTCAACGCCGGCAAGATGACCATCCCCGACGCCGCAACGCAGCGCGCCCTGTGGGACGTGACGCAGGATGTGACGATCCGCTTCGGCCTGCCGGCCTATGAGGTTTCTAACCACGCACGGCCCGGTGCCGAATGCCGACACAATCTCGTTTACTGGCGATATGGCGAATATGTCGGCGTCGGCCCCGGCGCTCATGGCCGCATTGTGTCCCCGCGCGGCCGTCGGGCCCAATCGACCGAGCGCCATCCGGAGATGTGGCTCACCTGCGTCGAGACCGAGGGCCATGGGCTCGTTGAGGACGATCTGCTCAACGCCGAGCAGGAGGGCGATGAATTCTTGCTGATGGGCCTGCGGCTGCGCGAGGGGGTCGATCCGCAGCGCTATTTCCTGCTCACCGGCAAGAAACTATCCCAATCGCGCATCAGCGAACTAATCGGCGACGGTCTTGTCGAGTTTACCCGTGACAATCGACTGCGCGTGAGCAACGAAGGCTTTCCGGTTCTCGACGCCGTCGTCGCCGATCTCGCCGCCTGAGATTGCAAAAGTCAAGGATTGCTGCAAATAAGACAGGGCGATCTCGTCCTATCCTTTGCGGAGTTTCGATCCATGTCTCTCATTACCGACATTCTGATTAACGTCGTCTCGGGCGCGCTCGGCGGCAAGGCCGCCGGCTCGGTGCTGAAAACCGACAAGGGCGGCGCGCTCGGCAATATCATCAGCGGCGCGCTCGGCGGCGGCATCGGCGGCCAGCTTCTCTCCTCGCTGATCCCGGCTCTGGCCAACGCGGCGCAGAGCGGCGGTCTCGACATCGGCGTCATGCTCGGCCAGGCCGCCGGAGGCGGCGTTACTGGCGCGATCGTCACCCTCGCCTACAACATGATCAAAAAAAGATTGGTCGGCTGAGCGTTTTCGCTGTCGAACCATGCTTGACCGGAGGCGTCGCGTGATCGTTGTGTCGCGATCATGACGACGTCTCTTTCTTTTCCGGCTGACGCTGGAGACGACAAAACCCTGCTCTCCGTTGACTCGCTTGCTGCGGCCGGTCTCATCGCGCCGTCGGAGGCTGCTGACCTGCGCCGGGTCGCGTCGCGCTACAGCATCGCCGTCACGCCGCAGATCGCGTCGCTGATCGACCGGAACGATCCCGACGATCCAATCGCGCGGCAATTCCTGCCGGATGGGCGGGAGCTGCTCGTTCAGCCGGGAGAACTGGCCGATCCGATCGGCGACGATGTTCACACGCCGCTGCCGGGAATCGTGCATCGTTACGCCGATCGGGTTCTGCTGAAACTTTTGACCGTTTGTCCGGTCTACTGCCGTTTCTGTTTCCGTCGCGAGACCGTCGGTCGAGGCAAGGGAGACGTGCTCTCGCTCGCCGAGACGGATGCGGCGCTCGATTACATCGCCGCTAATCCGCTCATTTACGAGGTGATCCTGACCGGCGGCGATCCGCTGGCGCTATCGCCCCGACGTCTGCGCGCGGTCGCCGAACGACTCGCGGCGATTCCGCATGTCGCCGTACTGCGGATTCATACGCGCGCGCCCACCGCCGCGCCGGCGCTGGTGACGCCGGAATGGCTCGCCGCGCTGAAGGCGAGCGACAAGGCGCTGTTCGTCGCGCTGCATATCAATCACGTGCGGGAATTGAACGCGCCGGCGCGCGCCGCCATCGCTTGTCTGCGCGAGGCTGGCGCCACGCTTATGTCGCAAAGCGTGCTGCTCGCCGGCGTCAACGACGATGCGCAAACGCTCGAGGCGCTGATGCGAGCGTTGATGGCGATTGGAATCAAACCCTATTATCTGCATCATCCCGATCTTGCGCCCGGCGCAGGACATTTCCGGCTGTCGCTGGCGCGGGGTCGCGAGATTTACGCCGCCCTCGCCCGCCGTCTCGGCGGACCGGCGCTGCCGACCTATGTGCTCGATTTACCTGGCGGCTTTGGAAAAGCGCGGGTCGCCGAGGCTGAAGCCGCGCCGGATGGCTCAGGCGGCTGGACGATTGTGGATCGCGCCGGCCAACGCCACCTTTACCGCGACGGCGCCTAAAATCGCCCCAACATTCATGCCACTGCTCGCGCTAACCGTCCGCGCCGTTTCAGGAGATGTCATCGTCTTGCGTCGTTCCCTGCTCTCTCTGATCTTTGGTCTCTGCGCGCTGATCGCCCCGACATTGTCCTTTGGCGATGAAACGGCGGCGAGCATCGATCAGATCACCCAGCAGCTTGACCGCGCGCGCGCTACGCTCGACGCCGCGCACAAGACGCTTGAGGACCCAAATCTCGGCGACAGCGAACTGCGCCAGCTACGCGATGGCGTCGATCCGCTCCGCAGCGAACTGGAAAGCTTGATCGACCGTTTGTCGCCGCGTTTCGCCGCCGTGGAAGCAAGACTGAAAGAGCTGGCGCCGGCTGGAAGACCTGCGGAGCCGCCCAAACCAACGGAGTCCGCGCCGCCGCAGCCGCCGCAACGACCGCCGCTGGACGCGAAGCCGGAACCGCCGAAAGACTCCGGCGCGGACGTGAAGAACCCGGCGCAAAAGCCGGCGACAAAACCGGCGAAAATCAAACGCAGCGCCGAGCCGGCGCCGCCTGTCGCAGAACCGGCGACGGCTCCCAGCGCCGCCGAGGCGGCGGCGAGCGCCGAACTGGTTGAACAGCGCAAGCTTTTCGACTCCCTTGACGCGACGCTCAAACGCGCGCGCGCATTGATGCTGGAGGCGCGACAGCTCTCAACCGCGATCGTCGGTCGTCAGCGCGATTTATTCTCGCGTCTCTTGTTCCTTAACACCGACAGCCTGTTTTCGCCGAACCTCTGGCGCGCAGCGATGTCCGACGCGCCGGGCGTTTTCAGGGAGGCAGAAATCTTTCTGCGGGCCCGCAGCGCCAATTTTCTCTCCCGCATCAACGACAGTCGAGCAGAGTTCGTATTTCTGATCTGCGCCATAATTGCCTTTTTGCCGCCAGCGCTGTTGTTGTCTCGACGTTTGCTCGGACGCAATCCTGACGAGGACGCGCCGACAAAACTGCGCCGGGCCGCTGTGGCGGGGTGGACGGCGTTGGTCGCCGCTTCGGCGCCGGTGGCGGCGGCGTTGCTGCTCGGCATGGTTCTGCACGCCTACGACGCCCTCGACGGGGGTCTGGAGCCGTTATGGCAACGGTTGCTGGAAAGCGTCGGACGCATTTCCTTCGTCTACGGAATTGCGCGCGCGGTCTTCGCCCCGACCCATCCGGAATGGCGTCTGCTCAATCCCGGCGACGAACGCGCCCGAATTTACGTTCGGTTGCTAACCATTATCGCCGTTGTGCTCTCGATCACACGCATCGTCGAACAGATCGAGGAAAGCGTGCAGGCCGGATTGCCGCTCGTCATCGTGACGCGCGGCGTCGGCGTGCTGATCGTGGCGATGCTGTTCCTTGTCCCCATCTTCTTTCAGCCCGCCCTCAGCCCGGAGGCGCGTCTATCGTCGCATGGTCGCGACTGGGTGATGCTCTCCCGGATCGTCGACGTCCTTGCGGTGATGCTGATCGTCGGGGCTTGCGCGCTCGGCTATGTGACCTTCGCCTATTTCATCATCCTTCAGGTTGGATGGCTTCTTGCGCTTGTCACGTTTCTATATCTCTTCGTGGTGCTCGCAGGCGGCGGCGTCGAAATGGCTTTTTCGACTCAAAATTTCTTTGGACGCGCGCTGGTCAATGCGTTTGGGCTGAGAAACGATCAACTTGCGCCGATCGGCGTTTTTCTCGCCGGCGTGGTGACAATCGTCGGCTGCGCGGCTGCGGCGGTCGTCGCTGTCGCGCCCTGGGGCTACCAGTCACAGGATTTCATCGCCCGCATTCGTTCGAGCTTCTTCGCAGTCAAGTTTGGCGATGTAACGATTTCCCTATCGGCGCTGCTCCAATCGGCGCTGATTTTCTTCCTCGTGCTGGCGGCGGCGCAGGCGCTGCGACGCTGGCTCGATACTCGCCTGTTGCCGCTGACGCGGCTTGATCTGGGTTTCCGGAACTCGATCGGCGCGACGCTCGGCTACGCCGGTTTCATCGTCGCCGCGATGATGGCGTTGTCCAATCTCGGCATCGGCGTCGAGAAACTGGCGATTGTCGCGGGCGCGCTCTCTGTCGGCATTGGCTTTGGCCTGCAATCCATCGTCAATAATTTCGTCTCGGGACTGATCCTGTTGTGGGAGCGCGCCATCCGCGTTGGCGACTGGGTCGTGCTCGGCGAGGAACAGGGATACATTCGTCGCATCAATGTGCGCTCAACCGAGATCGAAACCTTCGACCGCGCAACGATGATCGTGCCAAACTCCAATCTTGTCGCCGGCGTCGTCAAGAACTGGTTGCGCGGCGATCGCGTCGGCCGCATCAAGATCGCCCTCTCGCCGCACGCCGGCGTCGATCCGGAACAAATGCGCGACATCATGCTGGCGGCGGCGCGCGCGCAGGAAGACGTGCTGCGGGTTCCTGCGCCGCAAGTGATGTTTCTCGGCATGGACTCGTCGAGCTTCAAATTCGAACTGTGGTGCTATGTCGAGGATGTCGAGAAATCATCACGCGTGCGCAGCGATCTGCATTTCGATTTGCACCGGCGCCTGAAGATCGCCGGCGTCACCATCGCCGCGCCGACGACGCCGACGACCGCGATCCTGCAAATCCCCGAGCCCGACAAGCTCGCAGCGGCCGCCGCCGCGACGGCGCTGGCGCTGGAGAGCGATATCGCCAACATAACGACCGGGCAGCGGACGGAGGAAGCCGGGCGTGCGGTCGCGGACGCCGATGACGGCGCAATCACAGCGACGCCGGACGGGAACAAAGCGGTGTAGACGACGGCCAGGCCGCGCATGTATTTCACAGCGCCGGCGAACGCCTTCTCCGCTCCCTTATTCCCTCCGGCCTGGCGGTCGTGCTAGACGAGCGCATCCTGAACCGCCAGCGGAAACCTGCCCCGACATGTCCGACGTCGTCACCCGTTTTGCGCCTTCGCCCACCGGCTTTCTGCACATCGGCGGCGCGCGCACGGCGCTCTTCAACTGGCTCTACGCCCGGCGGCATGGCGGCAAGATGATGCTGCGGATTGAGGACACCGACCGCGAGCGCTCCACCGAGGCGGCGATCGACGCCATCATCGACGGCATGAAATGGCTCGGCCTCGATTGGGACGGCGACATCGTCTACCAGTTCTCCCGCGCCGCACGACATCGAGAGATTGCGGAAGCTTTGCTGGCGCAAGGCAAGGCCTATCGCTGCTACGCCTCGCAGCAGGAACTGGACGAGATGCGCGAGCTGGCGCGCGCCGAAAAGCGCCCGCCGCGCTACGACGGCCGCTGGCGCGACCGCGACGCCGCCGAGGCGCCAGCCGGCGTCGCGCCTGTGATCCGCCTGAAGGCGCCGCTCGACGGCGAAACGACGATCGAAGACGCCGTTCAGGGGCGCGTTGTTTTTCCAAACAAGGACATCGACGATTTCGTGCTGTTGCGCTCCGACGGCACGCCGACCTATATGCTTGCCGTCGTCGTCGACGATTATGATATGGGCGTGACGCAAATCATTCGCGGCGACGATCACCTGACCAACGCCGCGCGCCAGAAACACATCTACGACGCGATGGGCTGGTCGACGCCGGCCTTCGCACATATTCCGCTAATCCATGGGCCGGACGGCGCCAAGCTTTCCAAGCGCCACGGCGCGCTTGGCGTCGACGCCTATCGCGCCATGGGCTATCTGCCGGCGGCGCTGCGCAATTATCTGGTGCGGCTTGGCTGGAGCCAGGGCGACCGCGAATTCTTCACGCTGACGGAGATGATCGAGGCCTTCGATCTGGCGCAGGTGCATCGTTCGCCGGCGCGCTTCGATTTCGCCAAGCTTGAAAACATGAACGGGCATTACCTGCGCGACTCGAACGACGACGACTTGTTCGCGCAACTGCTCGCGACGCTCCCCTGGCTCCAGGGCGGCGATGAGATCGCCAAATCGCTGGACGAGGACAAACGCGGCCAATTGCGCGCTGCCCTGCCAGGCCTCAAGGAGCGGGCGAAAACGCTCAACCAGCTTCTGGACGGCGCGGCTTTCCTGTTTGCGAAAAGGCCGTTGACGCTGGACGTCAAAGCCGCACAGCTGCTTTCCGCCGACGGACGGACGCGACTCGCGGCGCTGCACTCAAAACTCTCCGCTCTGCCGGAATGGACGGCCGCCGCAACTGAAACGGCTGTGCGGGAGACTGCTGAAACGCTGGGCGTGAAGCTTGGCGACATCGCCCAGCCCCTGCGCGCGGCGCTGACCGGCCGCGCGACATCGCCCGGCATCTTCGAGGTGCTTGAGGTTCTCGGAAAAACCGAGAGTCTTGTCCGCATCGCGGATCAGATTTCGTCATCCGGCTGAACCGGCGCGGCGATTACCCTGACGTCGGTTGCGCCACTGGATCGGGCGCTTCGCCGTTCTTTGAAGCTTGACAGGCTGTGGCCGTAAGATAGTTTTTGTGCGGCGCACAAGAATATCCGTTCCTGCGGATCATTTCGCTAGCGTTTGGGATAAGTGGCGCGCGCGAGCCGCCAGGAGGGGAGACGATCATGGTCGAGAGAACGGCGTCGCTTCAGGTCGACGGCAAGACGGTCGTCTTTCCCGTCCGCGACGGGTCGATGGGACCGGCTGTCGTCGACATTCGCAGCCTTTACGCCACCACGGACCTTTTCACCTTCGATCCCGGTTTCACCTCGACAGCTTCCTGCGAGTCGAAGATCACCTTCATAGATGGTGATGAGGGCGTGCTACTCTATCGCGGCTATCCGATCGACCAGCTTGCGGAAAACGGGGACTTTCTCGAAACCGCCTATCTTCTGCTCTATGGCGAATTGCCGACGGCGGCGCAGAAAGCCGAGTTCGATTACCGCATCACGCGCCACACCATGGTGCATGAACAGATGGCGCGTTTCTTTCAGGGCTTCCGCCGCGACGCGCATCCGATGGCGGTGATGGTGGCGTCAGTCGGCGCGCTCTCAGCCTTCTATCATGACTCGACCAACATCGCGAACCCGGTGGAGCGCATGGTCGCCTCGACGCGCATGATCGCCAAGATCCCGACCCTGGCGGCGATGGCGTATAAATACTCCGTTGGCCAGCCGTTCGTTTATCCCAAGAACGACCTCGACTACACCTCGAATTTTCTGCGCATGTGCTTCGCGGTGCCCTGCGAGGAATACAAGGTCAGTCCTATTCTCGCACGCGCGCTGGATCGCATCTTTATCCTGCACGCCGATCACGAACAGAACGCCTCGACCTCCACCGTGCGTCTGTCCGGCTCATCCGGCGCCAATCCCTTCGCCTGTATCGCAGCGGGCATTGCTTCGCTATGGGGGCCGGCGCATGGCGGCGCCAATGAGGCGGTGCTGAAAATGCTGGGCGAGATCGGCTCAGTCGAACGCATCCCCCAGTTTATCGCCCGCGCCAAGGACAAGAACGATCCCTTCCGCCTGATGGGCTTTGGTCATCGCGTATACAAAAACTACGACCCGCGCGCCAAGATCATGCAGCGCACGACACAGGAAGTATTGAAAGAATTGGGCGTCAATGATCCGCTGCTGGAAGTGGCGCTCGAGCTTGAACGAATTGCGCTGTCGGACGAGTATTTCATCGAGAAGAAGCTTTATCCCAACATCGACTTCTACTCAGGCATCACGCTGAAGGCGATGAATTTCCCGGTCGAAATGTTTACGGTTCTGTTTGCGCTGGCGCGCACGGTCGGCTGGATCGCGCAGTGGAAAGAAATGATCGAGGATCCGAACGCCAAGATCGGTCGTCCCCGCCAGCTCTACACCGGCGAAAAACGCCGGGATTATGTGCAAATCGCAAAACGTTAAGGTCTCGGGCCTATCTTCTCCGGCGCCGTAAGATCGCGGGACCTTTGTCCCGGGCGATCTATAAAATCGGTTGTCGCTGGAGTAGATCTGGCGTGTGTCGCGCCGCCCCGGAGCTTTCTTGTCGCAATTTGCCGATCTTTTGTTCGAAACCCGGATTGCTGCCGAAAGTCTCGCCGATTTCGTCGCCGGCGGCAGGCTGCGGCTGGGCGTCACCGGCCTATCCCGCGCCGGCAAGACGGTGTTCATCACCGCCTTCGTGCATAATCTGACTCGCGCCCTCGCCGCCGGCAAAAAAACCCAGTTGCCCGTTTTTCGTCCGCTCGCTGAGGGCCGCATCCTCGCCGCCCATCTCGATCCACAGCCGGATTACAGCGTCCCGCGCTTCGCCTATGAGGAACACCTTGCCGCACTGACGGGAGCCGACCGGCATTGGCCGCAATCGACGCGCCGCATCTCCGAACTGCGCGTCTCCATCGATTACGAATCTCAGGCTTTCTCGTTGCGCCATGTTGGTCAGGGCAAAGGCAAGGCGCGCCGCAAAGGAGCGCATGAGGCGCATCTCGACATAGACATCGTCGATTACCCCGGCGAATGGCTGCTCGATCTGCCATTGCTCGATAAATCCTTCTACGACTGGTCGCGAGAAACGCTGGCTTCGGCCGGCGCGCAAGCGCGCGCGCCCATCGCCGCCGACTGGCTGCGGGAAACCGCCGCCGCCGATCCCGCCGCACGCTACGACGAGATGACGGCGCAGAAACTGCACACACTGTTCAAGGAATATCTTCGTCAGGCGAAAACCGAGCGCTTCGCGCTCTCGACTCTGCCGCCCGGCCGTTTTCTGATGCCCGGCGATCTTGAAGGCTCGCCGGCGCTCACCTTCGCGCCGCTGCCGGTTTCGCCGGACGCCGATCTGCCCTACCGCAGCCTCGGACGCGAGATGGAGCGCCGCTACGAGGCCTATAAGTCGCAGGTGGTGAAGCCTTTTTTCCGTGATCATTTCGCACGGCTCGACCGGCAGATCGTGCTGGTCGACGCGCTTGCGGCGCTGAACTCCGGGCCCGCCGCCGTGCGCGATCTCGAAACCGCGCTGGCCGACGTGCTGACCGCCTTTCGCACCGGCCGCTCCAATCTTCTGTCGCAGATCTTCCGGCCGAAGATCGACAAAATCCTGTTCGTGGCCACCAAGGCCGATCATCTCCACCATACCTGCCACGATCGGCTGGAAAACATCCTGCGCATGGTCACGGCGCGCGCCATCGCCCGCGCCGAGGATGTCGGCGCCCAGATCGACGTGATCGCCATGGCCGCCGTGCGCGCCACCCGTGAGGCGATGGTCAGGCACGAGGGCGAACAGCTCATGGCCATCGTCGGCGTGCCGGTCGCCGGAGAGCGGATTGGCCGCGAGGTTTTCGACGGCAAGGCCGAGGGGGCCATCTTCCCCGGCGAACTGCCGGCGGACCCGCGCGAGGCCTTCGAAGGCGACGCGCTGGCGATCGATGAGGAAGAGGCCGATTTCCGCTTTCTGAAATTCCGGCCGCCGACGGCGAAGCTCGGTAAGGACACGCTCGCCCTGCCCCTGCCCCACATCCGCCTTGACCGGGCGATGGAGTTCTTGCTGGGCGACAGACTGGCGTAAGGGCGCACGTCGGCTCGACAAATACCCAAGGCTCCTGTATAGCGGCCGCGTCCAACTAAAACAGCGTCCCGAAACGCTCGTCGGCCATAAGGCTCAAGACGAAACGGAAAAGGTTTTACCGAAATGAATATCATTCAACAGCTTGAGGCCGAACAGGCCGCCAAACTCATCGACGGCAAAAAGATCCCGGACTTCCGCCCCGGCGATACGGTCATCGTCAACGTCAAGGTTAAGGAAGGCGACCGCTCGCGCGTTCAGGCCTATGAGGGCGTCGTGATCGCCCGCAACGGCGGCGGCCTCAACGAGAGCTTCACCGTCCGCAAGATTTCTTATGGCGAGGGCGTCGAGCGCGTCTTCCCGCTGCATGGTCCGGTGATCGATTCGATCAAGCTGGTGCGTCGCGGCAAGGTCCGCCGCGCCAAGCTTTATTATCTGCGCGACCGTCGCGGCAAATCGGCCCGTATCGCCGAACGCGTCGACAACAAGCCGAAGGCCGAGTGATCGCCTGAGCGACACGCTCCTGAAAAGGTCTAAAAACCGTCCGCGCCGCATCGGTTCGGGCGGTTTTTTATGTCGTTCAGCCGAGGGGCGCGTTTAAAATCCAGCGATGGCCGAATGGATCGCGCAGCGAAGCGTAGCGCGTGCCCCAAAAAGAATTGGTCGGCTGGGTCTCGATCTTCGCCCCGAATTGACTGGCGCGGGCGCAGGTGTCGTCGACCTCCTGCGCCGCGTCCAACTCCAGGCTGACCGAGACGGTCGGATTATCCGCCGGGATCGGAATCCGCGTCTGGCCAAACTCAGGGAAGAAATCGGACAGCATCACCGAACCGCCATTAATCGATAATTCGCAATGGGCGATACGCAGGCCGTCAAGCGACGGCATCAACGCCCGCTGCTGGGCTCCAAAAACGCCCATGTAAAAGGCAATGGCGGAAGCCGCCGGGCTGACGGTGAGATAGGGCGCGACCCGCGGGCGGCTGCTCATGCGATCTCCTCGGGAATTGCGCGCGGGACGACGGCGTCGCCCCAGTCTTTCTTGCGCAGTGAGTCGAAAGCAGGCTTATCGCGGCGCAGCACGAAAGTCTCGGTGATTCCGGTCGAGCCGCAAATACGCGCCGTTATTCCGGGTTTGGCGACCCGAACCGGCGCGATAATGCGACCCGTTGCCGGCTTGCCCACGCGCCTGGCGACGAGATAAGAATATTTCTCGTCCTCGAATGGGACCACGCCATCTTTGAGGAACATGTGATCGCGGGAGCGGGGCAGACGAACGGAGAAATGGCACCAGTCGTCGCCTGCCATTGGACAGATGGCCTGATGCGGACAGGGAGCGACAATCCGCGCGCCAGCCGAGATCAACCGTTCGCGGATTAGCATTAACCGGGCGTGGTCGCGCGGCGTGCCCGGCTCGATGAGAACCAGCGCGCCGGTCTGCGACACCCGCAGCCACAGCTTTTCCGCGACCGCCGGCAATGCGGTCTCGGCAAGCTCTGTCAGGGCGTAGGACGCAACGACCAGATCGGCATCCGCCGGGATGGGCGGCAAGCGGGTCAAATCGGCGTCGATGAACGCCGCGGCGATCAGAGCGGCGCGCCCGCTCCCGGCGGCAAGCGCCCTGGCGAGGTCGAGAAAGGCCCGGCTTCGGTCAAGCATCGCGACCTGCGCCACTTCCGACCAGACGACGCTGGCAGCCCAGGAAGCCGCGCCGGTCCCGCAGCCAGCGTCGAGGAGTCGGGCGGGCGCGAAATCCGGATGTTCGTCGCGCAGACGACCCAGAACGCCAATAGTCGCCGCATAGGTCGCCGGCAGCCGGGTCAGGGCGTAGGCAAGCGCGTCAGTCTCGTCGCGAATAGTCCCGGCAGTTGGCTGTCGTGCGCGATAGGCGTCGGAGAGCCTCAAGGCGCGCAATCTCAACTCTTGCCGCGAGCGACCATCGAGACGGGTCGTCAACGCCGCATTCAGCGCCGGCGGCAAGGCGCAAGACAGCGCAGGCGGCGAGACGAGCGACGCGCTCATGACGGCAATCCCGCGTATCCGGGACGCAAACTCTCTTCCATGCGGCTTGCGATACGGTTAGAACACCCTCAATTCAAGACATATCGCATATGCTCGGTCTCCCGGGACCGGCAAAGCGCAAGGGAACAGGCAATGTCCGAACAATCGTCCGCGCCGCGTACGCTCTACGACAAGATTTTCGACGACCATGTCGTCGACCGTCAGGACGATGGCGCCTGCTTGCTCTACATCGATCGCCACCTTGTGCATGAGGTGACAAGTCCGCAAGCATTCGAAGGCCTGCGCATGACGGGCCGCAAGGTGCGCGCGCCGCAACGCACGCTTGCCGTCGTCGATCATAATGTGCCGACGACCGATCGCTCATTGCCGATTGAAGATCCGGAGAGCAAGGCGCAGGTGGAACAACTCGCCATCAACGCCCGCGATTTCGGCGTCGAATATTACGACGAGCATGACAGGCGTCAGGGCGTTGTGCATATTGTCGGCCCCGAGCAGGGTTTCACCCTGCCCGGCATGACCATCGTCTGCGGCGACAGCCACACCTCGACGCACGGCGCCTTTGGCGCGCTGGCGCATGGCATCGGCACGTCCGAGGTGGAGCATGTGCTCGCAACCCAGACGCTGATCCAGAAGAAAGCCAAAAACATGCTGGTGCAGGTCGACGGCAAGCTCGCCGATGGCGCCACCGCGAAAGACATTATCCTCGCCATCATCGGCGAAATCGGCACGGCGGGCGGCACCGGCTATGTGATCGAATACGCTGGCGAGGCGATCCGCGATCTCTCGATGGAAGGCCGCATGACGGTCTGCAACATGTCGATTGAAGCCGGCGCGCGCGCCGGCCTGATCGCGCCGGACGAAAAGACTTTCGCCTATCTCAAGGATCGCCCCAAGGGACCGAAGGGCGAAGCCTTCGAGCTGGCGCGACGCTACTGGGAAACGCTTTACTCCGATCCGGGCGCGCATTTTGACAAGGTGATCAAACTCGACGCCGCGAGTCTGCCGCCCATCGTCACCTGGGGGACCTCTCCCGAGGATGTGGCGCGCATCGACGGAACCGTGCCGACTCCCGACCAGGCGAAGACGCCGCAAAAGCGCGCCGCCATCGAACGCGCGCTCGACTACATGGGCCTCAAGGGCGGCGAGCGGATGACCGACATCGAGATCGACCGCGTCTTCATCGGCTCCTGCACAAATGGCCGCATCGAAGATTTGCGCGCGGCGGCGAAAATGATCGACGGCAAGAAAGTTCATCCGCGCGTCAACGCGATGGTTGTGCCGGGTTCGGGCGTTGTGAAGGAACAGGCGGAAGCGGAAGGACTCGACAAGATCTTTCTCGCCGCAGGTTTCGAATGGCGTGAGCCGGGCTGCTCCATGTGTCTGGCGATGAATCCGGATCGTTTGGCGCCGGGCGAACGCTGCGCCTCGACGTCGAACCGCAATTTCGAGGGTCGACAAGGCTTCAAGGGCCGCACGCATCTGGTGTCGCCCGCGATGGCGGCGGCGGCGGCGGTCGCGGGCCATTTCGTCGACGTGCGCAAATGGGACTAGGATCAGAAAGCGAAAGCGATAGTTGGTCGCTTCGCATTGCTCCCACGCTTGCCGATATCGAACGTCTCGCCGACGACGCTTATGCAACCCTGCCGGAACGGTTCCGAAGCCTGTGCGACGGCCTCGTGATCCTTGTCGAAGATTTCCCCGACATTGAGACGCTTGAAGATATGAACTGCGAAACGGAATATGATCTGCTCGGTCTGTTTCGCGGCCGCGGTCTGGCGCAAGGCGAACATCTCGCCCAGACCGGCGACGAGCCGAATATGATCTGGTTGTATCGTCGCCCAATTCTCGATTTCTGGGCGGACGGCGAGGATACGCTGCGCGCCGTCGTGACCCATGTTCTCGTGCATGAAATCGGCCATCACTTCGGCCTGTCGGACGAGGATATGGAGGAGATCGAGCGACGCGCCGTTTAGACTGGCGTTCCACGCGCTGTGACCGGCGTCCACAACACCTGTTCGATACGTTCGGCTCCGGTCGCCAGCATGACAAGCCGATCGAAACCGAGCGCCACGCCGCTCGCCGCCGGCATCGCGGCCAGGGCTGCAAGAAAATCCTCGTCGATCGGATACTGCTCGCCGTAAAGCCGCGCCTTCTCCCTCATCTGCGCTTCCAGGCGACGACGTTGCTCGACAGGGTCTGTAAGTTCGCCAAAACCATTGGCGAGTTCGACGCCGCAGACATACAGCTCGAAACGGTCGGCAAAACGCGGATCGTCGGGATTGACCCGCGCCAGTGCGGCTTCGCTCGCCGGATAATCGCACAGCAAGGTCGGTCGGCCACAGCCGAGGTGTCCTTCGATTTTTTCGGACAAAATCTTGCTGAATAAGTCCGACCATGAGTCGTCGGCGGCCACGCGCACGCCGAGCTGCTCGGCGACGCGGACGAGTGCGTCGCGATGATCGAGCAAAGGCGCTAGATCGACGCCGGCGTGACGGGCGAAGGCGTCGCAGACGCTTAAGGGCTCCGGCTCGGCGAAGGGGTCGCAGAGCCGCCCTCGCCAGACGAAATCCGTCGCCTCCGTCGCGCGAGCGGCCTCGACCAGCAGGCCAGCGCAATCCTCCATCGTCCGAAGCGTCGGTTCGCCGGCGCGATACCACTCCAGCATGGTGAATTCGGGATGATGCAGGGCCGTGCGCTCGCGATTGCGGAAGGCGCGCGCCAGCGTGAAAATCCGGGTCTCGCCGGCCGACAACAGCTTCTTGCAGGCGAACTCGGGCGAGGTGTGCAGATAGAGCCGGCTGCGCCCGCCATCCGCGCCGATCAGCTCGGTAGCGAAGGCGGAGAGATGGGTCTCGTTGCCGCCGGACGCCTGAAGCGCCGCGGTTTCGACCTCTTCGAAACCCTCATTTTCAAAAAAATCCCGGACAGCGGCCGTTATACGTCGGCGCGCCTTGAGAAAGGGCCGCCGGTCGGCGTAAACATCAGGCGCCCACCAGGGCGACGCGTGCGTCATCGTGGCCCTCCTGCGGGCCGGATTTGCCGGCGCGCGCGAAATATGATCTTACCCCCGTTCATAAACAGGCTGGCGCGCGCCGGCAATGAACGTTCGCCGGCCCCCCGGCCAGAAGGAAACAACTCCGTGAAAGTCATCGCCAGCTCGATCCGCAAGGGCAATATCATTGAGCGCGAGGACGGCCAGCTCTACGTCGTGCTGACCGCCGAAAGCTTTTTCCCCGGCAAGGGCACGCCAACGACCCAGATCGACATGCGCCGCCTCTCCGACGGGGTGAAAGTCTCCGACCGCTACAAAACAACCGAACAGGTCGAGCGCGCCTACGTCGAGGATATGGATTACACCTACCTCTACAGCGACGACGACGGCCACCACTTCATGAACCAGCAGAGCTACGAGCAAGTCGCCGTCCCCGCCGATGTGATCGGCGATCAAGCGCAGTGGCTGCAGGAAAACATGGTCTGCATTCTTTCGATGTTTAATGGCGTTCCGGTGGCCATCCAGTTGCCGCCGCGCGTGACTCTGGAGATCGTCGAGACCGAGCCGGTGGTGAAGGGCCAGACGGCCTCCTCCTCCTACAAGCCGGCGAAAGTCTCCAACGGCGCGCGCGTCATGGTGCCGCCGCATATCCAGACCGGCACCCGCGTCGTCATCCAGACGGAAGACGGCGCCTATGTCGAGCGGGCGAAGGATTAACCCCTCATCCGGTTCGCCTGCGGCGAACCACCTTCTCCCGCCGGGGGAGAAGGGAAACCCCTCTCCTTCAGGGAGAGGGTGGCGCGTTGCGCCGGGTGAGGTTAAAGCGCCGCTCAGGCAAGAAAATCCCGCAGCCTTTTCGCCAAAGCGTCGGGATCCTTCAACTCGCACTCCCACACGACAAGCGAACGCCAGCCCTGGGCGGCGAGCGTCTCCTGATGGCGCGCGTCGCGCGCGACATTTCGCGCAATCTTGGCGCGCCAGTAATCGGCATTGGTTTTCGGCAATCGCGCGCCGCGCGCGCAATCATGTCCATGCCAGAAACAGCCATGGACGAAAATCGCACGCTTGCGGCCGACATAGGCGATGTCTGGCTTGCCTGTGATATCCTCACGATGGAGACGATAGCCCGGCGCGAAGCGACGCAACACCCTGCGCACCGCCAGTTCGGGCGACGTGTCGCGCGATTTCACCGCGCGCATGATGGCGGAGCGGCGTTCGGATGTTTCGCTTACGCCGCGACGCATAAGGATATTGCGTCGAGCAGCGGTTCCAGCGCATGTCGCGCAATATGACGAACGACCGGCGCAACGACCCCATCGCCGGTTAGATGATAGGCCTCGTTATACTTCTCCGGCAGAATGTAGTCGTCCGGCAGACCCATCAGTCGCGCGGTTTCGCGCGCCGACATGAGTCGTGAGCGCACCCGACCGTTTTCGATCAACAAAACAAATTGCCGGCTCGATCCGCCGGCCGGCGTGCGCAGACAACCGGCAAGATTATCGAAACGCGCTTCGGCGCGTTGCCGCTTTTCACCATTTACATAGCGCGTGCGACGATAAAGGGTCCCGACCATTCGGCTGCCCGCGCGCTTCGCTTCTTCGATCCGGGCGAGATTGATATCGCTCATCATGGCCAATAGCGCATTGGTTTCTGTCACACTGTGCCAGACAACGTCGCGCGGCGCGTCTTCGATCACATCGATCAATCTACTGTTGCGCAGCGGCGGCGGCGGCAAGCGCCACCACAGCCAGTTTTGTTTGAGCGCCTTTGGCAAATTCTCCTGCCCCGTCAGCAGCGCGCGGGTGTGGAACGGCGCCTCGGCTCCCTGACCCACGAGCAAGGCGGGCACGGCGACATCGGCGCGCACGGCGATAATGAACAGGCGCGGTCGCGACTGCGGCAGAAACAGCGCCGCGTCGATCACCAGCGCGCCGAAGCGGTAGCCGCCCTCGGCCAGCGCCTTGCACAGCGCCGTAAAATCCTTGCCGCCATGGGAGGTGAGCGCGCCGCAGACATTTTCGAGCACGACAAGCTTCGGGGCGCGTCCTTCGCGACCAAGCGCCGTCACAAGTCCCCAAAACGGCCAGAAGGTTCCCGAGCGTTCGCCGCGCAAACCGGCGCCGGCGCCGGCCAGCGACAGATCCTGACAGGGAAAGGAGCCCCAGACGAGATCGGCGACGCCGGGAAGCTGCGCGGTCGTCACCGTGCTGACATCGCCGACATGCAGGACGTCGCCGCCCCAGTTGGCGCGGTAGGTCTCGGCCTTGCGACGGTCGACATCATTAGCGAACAGACAGCGCCAGCCGGGTCCCAGCCCGGCGCGGGCCATGCCCCCGCCGGCGAAGAATTCGTAAAAGCCCGGTTTGCCGCGCATGCGCCGGTCCCGATTCTCCTGAGTGATTCTTCCCATAGCCGACTATGCCGGAAAACGGCGCCGGCGGCACTGTCACAAAAGCTTCGTGCGCGCATGATTAACACACCAGCGAAAAGCAGTGCGTGGATATGCGGCTTTTCCAGCAATTCAATCAGATCTCCCCGACCTGATCCAAATGGAGTTTTCCATGAAAAAGCTTCTGATTCTCGCCGCCTTCCTGCCCGGCCTCGCCTATGCCGGCGACGAGCCGTTCGAGTGCAACCATAACCATCATGATGGCGAGCTCCATTGCAGCGTGAAGGCGGAAGCCGTCTCGGTGCGCTCCGTTTCAATCAACGGCGGCGAATGCGAAGCGCCGACGCAGCATGAGGTCTTTAACAGGACCTATCACAAGGGTCAGAAGTTCACGGTGCCCGGCACGAAGGAATGCGCTTATGTGCGCTCCATCTCCATCACCACCGATAGCGGCAAGACCCAGCACATCCACGCGCTGTGATCAATCCGCCCTGCGGCTCTCACGGCGGCGTCCCTCGGGGCGCCGCTTTTTTTATTTAACTCGATGCCCACAACGCCTGCCAAATGATCGGCGCATCAGGCCGAGACCACCATCACATGAACAATGGGCTTCTTGCCCCAGACGGAGAACACGGCGCCGCGCACCGCGCGCTCGATGGCGGTGGAGAGGGTATCGACATCACGCCGGCGCCCGCGCGGCAGCCCCTCGAAGGTTGCAAACAACGCCTCGTCGATGACCTCGGCCATGTCCTCGCCGAATTTGCCGCGCTTGGGCACGCCGGCGAAGACAACATCCGGATCGCCGACCATATCGCCATTGCGATTGACGGCGAGCGCAACGGAGACGACCCCAACGAAGGAAAGCTTGGCGCGTTCGCGCACCGCGCCATCGGCTTCGCCAACGACGACATCGCCATCACGATAGAGCAGTCCTGTCGGCGCCGCGCCGATAATCTCCGGCGCACCCGGCGCCAGACGCACAATCGAGCCATCGCGCGCCGGCGCAACATGTTCGGCGCCATGGGCGCGCGCAAAAATCTCATGCTGGCTGAGATGGTGCGCCTCGCCATGCACAGGCACGGCGATCCTGGGCCGTGTCCAGTTATACATTTGCGCGACATCGCCGCGACGCGGATGACCGGAGCAATGCACGAGATGATCGTGATCGGTGATGACCTCGACTCCGAGATTACACAGGTTGTTGATGACGCGATGAATGGAACGCTCATTGCCAGGAATGGCGCGCGAGGAGAAAATCACCCGATCGCCCGACCCGAGTTTGAGCAGAGGGTGATCTTTCGCCGCCGCCCGCGCCATCGCCGCACGCGGTTCGCCCTGACTGCCCGTGGCGATGACCAGCGTGCGGTCGCGCGGCAATGCCTGCAACATATCGACGCCATGGAATCCCGGCAGTCCATCAAGATAGCCGCATTCGCGCGCTACCTGAATGACGCGATCCATCGCCCGCCCGGCGACGACGACAGAACGACCGCTAGCCTGCGCGGCTTCAGCCAGCGCGCGCAGACGCGACACATTGGAGGCGAAGGTCGTCACCAGCACACGGCCGGGCGCTTCCGCAATCAGCGTTTTCAACGTGCGTGCGACATCGCCTTCGGAGAAGCTCGCGCCCTCGCGCAAAATATTGGTGGAGTCGCAAATCAGCGCCGTGACGCCCTCATCGCCCAGCGCGCGAAACCGCGCCTCGTCGATATGCGTCGAGACGCCGGGTTCAGCGTCGATCTTCCAGTCGCCGGTGTGAATCGCGAGCCCAAGCGGTGTGCGAATCGCCAGCGAGCAGGCCTCCGGAATCGAATGCGCGACGGCGACATATTCGACGCTGAACGGTCCTTCCTCGATCACGGCGCCGGCATGAGCCGGTAGAAGCTTGATGTTGGGCGCGCCCGGCTCCTGTAATTTGCGCACTTCAAGCAGACCGCGCGCGAAGGGGGTCGCGTAAACTTTGCATTTCAGTTTGGGCCAGAGAGTCGATAGCGCGCCGATATGATCTTCGTGGGCATGTGTAATGAAAATGGCGAGCAGATCGCGGCCGATCTTCTCGACGAAGGAGATATCGGGAAAGACCACATCGACGCCGGGCAAGTCGGCGCCGGGAAAACCAAGGCCACAATCGACCATGATCCATTTTCGCGACCTGGGCGGTCCGTAGCCGTACAGGGCGAGATTCATGCCGATCTCGCCGACGCCGCCGAGCGGCGTGAAGACAAAGTCGTTTTCAGGCGTCGCGCTCATGCCAATGCTTCCGTTAGTGCGTGGCGCGGTCCGATCAGCACATCCCCCGCCTCGATTGCGCGCTTGCCCGCTTGCGTCGCCAGCACAAGACGGCCGGCAGTGTCGATCGTCTCGAAACGCCCTTCGACCGTTTCATGCGCCAATGCAACGCGAATAGTTTCGCCGAGACTGGCCGCATAACGCAGCCATTCGGCGCGCAATTTGGAAAAGTCTTCGCCGCGGCGCCAAATCGCGAGAGTGTCGACGAAGGCGTCGGAGAGCGCGGTGAAGAAACTTTCACGCGTCGGGGCATCGGGTCCGCGCTCGGATAGGGCGCGCGCGGGATAGGGTAGATCGTCCGGCGCCGAGGCGCAATTGACGCCAATGCCGATGATCGCCGCCGGCGCAATCGGATTACGCAGATCGCCGGTCGGAACCATGACGGTTTCGAGAAGCACGCCGCCGAGTTTTGCGCCATCAAGCAGCAGATCGTTCGGCCATTTCAGCATAACGCCGCTTTCAATGCCCAATGTCCTAAACGCCCGCATCGCCGCCACGCCGGTGACGAAGCCGAGCTGCGGAGCGATTCTGGCGTCGCCAATGTCATGGAGGATCAAACTGGCGAAAAGATTGCCGGGAGGGGAAATCCAGCCACGTCCCAAACGACCGCGACCCCTGGTCTGGCGCGCAGCGACGATCCAGAGCGGACCGCGCTCGCCGCCGGCAATGAGGCGGCGCGCTTCCTCATTGGTTGAATCGACCGTATCGAGATCGAGCAGGAGAACGCCCTGCTCGCGCGCGAAATCGCCTAATTTCACGCGCCTTCCTTTTACAGCAGGGATTTGGCGGCGGCGGTCGCCGCGTCCATCACAGGGGTCGGGTAAATCCAGAAGACAAGCAAGGCGATGGTCGAGATCGCCAGAATGGCGCGCAGCGCAAGCGGCGCGACGTCGAACCGCGGCGCCGGATCATCGAAATACATCACCTTGACGACGCGCAAGTAATAGAAAGCGGCCACCGCGCTTGCCAGCACGCCGATGACGGCGAGCGGGTAGAGTCCGGCGTCGACCGCCGCCAGCAACACATAATATTTAGCGAAGAAACCTGCGAGCGGCGGAATGCCGGCCAGCGAGAACATTAGCATGGCGAGAAAGAAGGCCATCAGCCCATTGGTCCGCGACAGGCCGGCGAGATCGCTGATATCCTCGACCGCCTTGCCGTTGACCCGCATCGACAGGATTGCAGCGAAGGAGCCGAGCGTCATCACCAGATAGACGGCGAGATAAAGCGCGACGCCTTTGAGCCCGGCCTCACTGCCGGCGGCAAGTCCGATCAGCGCGAAGCCCATGTGGCCGATGGAGGAATAGGCCATGAGGCGTTTGATGTTGGTCTGCCCAATCGCAGCGAAGGAGCCCAGCAATGTCGAGGCGATGGCGAGGAAGACAATAATCTGACGCCATTGTTGCGTGGCGCCGGGGAAGGCTGTCATCACGACGCGCGCAGTAACGGCCACGGCGGCCATTTTGGCCGCCGAGGCGAAGAAGGCGGTCACGGGCGTCGGCGCGCCTTGATAAACGTCTGGCGTCCACATATGGAAGGGCGCCGCTGACATTTTAAAGGCAAGACCCGCGAGCAGAAAGACCAGACCGAAGACTACGCCGAGCGACGTAGAGTCAGCCACCGCCTGAGCGATCCCGGCGAAAGACACCGTGCCAGCGAACCCGTAGAGCAGCGACGAGCCATAAAGCATCATGCCCGACGACAGTGCGCCGAGAACGAAATATTTCAGACCCGCTTCCGAAGCGTAACCATCTTCGCGGGCAAAAGCGGCGAGCACATAGAGCGCCAGCGACATGAGTTCGAGGCCGAGATAGAGCGCAATCAGATTATCCGCCGAGATCAGCAACATCATGCCGAGCGTGGAAAGAATAATCAGCAGCGGATATTCAAACTTCTCCAGCTCCGCGCGCTGCAAATAATCAACCGACATAAGCACCGAAGCCATCGCGCCGACGAGCGCCAGGACTTTCATGAAACGCGAGAAACCATCATCCATGAAGGCGCCGTCGAAAACCGCCATATCCGGTTTGGTCGACAAAACGATCGACAAAATTGCAAGGCCAAGCAGCGCGACGGTCATCTCGTCGACGAGGCCGAAGCCCTTGTCGCCACGCCACGCGCCGATGATCAGCAAAACAAAGACGCCGACCGAGAGGATCGTCTCCGGCAGGAAATGCTGAAATAGTTCGGTGAGCAAAAGCATTGTCTGTAATCCTCAGTGGCGATGCCTAGTGGCTTGCGGCCGCGAGTTTGACCGCATCGAGCAGGGCCGTGTGAGACTGGATCAGGTGATCGACCGACGCCGCCGTTGTATTGAGGATCGGATCGGGCTGAACGCCGTAGTAGATCGTCAGCAAGACGAGCGGGACAAAGATAGCGATCTCTCGCGGCGTCAGATCGGCGATGTCTTTTAGATTGGCTTTCTCCAGCGCGCCGAAAATGACGCGACGATACAGATAGAGCGCATAGGCGGCCGAGAAAATCACGCCGCTCGTGGCGATCAGCGCGACCCAGCTATTGGCCTCGAAGGCGCCCAACAGCGACAGAAACTCGCCGACAAACCCTGCCGTGCCCGGCAGACCGACATTCGCCATGGTGAACACCATGAAGACGAAAGCGTAAATGGGCATCCGGTTCACCAGACCGCCATAGGCGGCGATCTCGCGGGTATGCATCCGGTCGTAGATCACGCCGACGCAAAGAAACAGCGCGCCCGAGACAAAGCCATGTGAGATCATCAGGAACAATGCGCCCTGGAGACCCTGTGGGTTGAGCGTGAACAGGCCCATGGTCACGAAACCCATGTGGGCGACCGACGAATAGGCGATCAGTTTCTTGATGTCCTCCTGCACCAGCGCGACCAGCGAGGTGTAGACGATGGCGATCACCGACATGGCGTAGACCAGCGGCGCGAAATGCGCCGAGGCGTCGGGGAACATCGGCAGCGAGAACCGCAGGAAGCCATAGCCGCCCATTTTTAGCAGGATCGCCGCCAGAATAACCGAGCCGGCCGTGGGCGCCTCAACGTGCGCATCGGGCAGCCAGGTGTGCACTGGCCACATCGGCATCTTCACCGCGAAAGAGGCGAAGAAAGCGAGCCATAGCCAGTATTGCATATCCTTGGGGAAATCGGTTTTCAGCAGCACCGCGATATCGGTCGTGCCCGCATGCCCATACATCGTCAGAATGGCGATCAGCATCAGCAAGGAGCCGACCAGCGTGTAGAGGAAGAACTTGAAGCTCGCATAGACGCGACGCTTGCCGCCCCAGATGCCGATGATCAGGAACATCGGAATGAGGCCGCCCTCGAAGAACAAATAGAAAAGCACGAGATCGAGCGCGCAGAACACGCCGATCATCAGCGTCTCGAGCACAAGGAAGGCGATCATATATTCCTTGACTCGCTTCTCGACCGACTCCCATGAAGCGAGAATTGCAAAAGGCATCAGGAAAGTCGTCAGCAGTACGAAAGGCATCGAGAAACCGTCAACGCCAAGCTTGTAGACGAGACCCGACCCAAACCATGGATGTTCCTCGACAAGCTGAAAGGCGGCGCTTGTCGCATCGAAACGCATCCATGCAACCAGAGAGAGCGCAAAGGTCGCTAGCGTCGTCAACAACGTCGCCCAGCGGATATTACGCAGCGTCGCCGGATCGTCGCCTCTCTGCGTCAGCAGGAAAGCGACGCCGACCAGCGGCAGGAAGGTGAGGCCGGTGAGGATTCCGAACCCGAACATCAGCGCATTCCTCCGGCAACAAACCATGTGGCGACCGCCGCGACGCCAATCAGCATGGCGAAGGCGTAGTGATAGACATATCCGGTCTGAAGACGAACAGCGATGCGGGCGCCGTCGGCGACGCGCGCCGCGACGCCGTCCGGGCCGAGACCATCGATGATCGCGCCATCGCCGCCTTTCCAGAACAAGCGTCCAATCGCAAAAGCCGGACGCACGAAGATCGCATCATACAGCTCATCGAAATACCACTTGTTGAGCAGGAAGTCGTAGAGGCGCGGGAATGTCGCGGCAAGCTTCTGCGCCGTGCCGGGTTTCAGCACATACACATAGAGCGAAACAAGGAAGCCGCCGATCATCGCGAGGGTTGGCGACAGGCCTACCCATGACGGGATGTCGTGCATCTCATGGAGAATATGGTTGTGCTCGCCGGTATAGAGCGCGCCTTTCCAGAACTCGTCATAGGCGTGTCCAGCGAAATAGGGCAGGAACACCGCGCCAGCCGCCAGCGCGCCAAGAGCAAGAACCGCCAGCGGGATCAGCATCACGATCGGCGACTCATGCGGCGTATGATCGCCATGGCCGTGACCATGATCGTCATGCGCATGATTGTCGTGCGCATGATCCTCGTGCGCTTGATCGTCGTGAAGGACGGAAGCACGACCCTGATCGTCGTGACCATGCGTATCATGGCCATGGGATGCTTCGTGACGTTCGCCAAAGAAGGTCATGAAAACCAGACGCCAGGAGTAGAATGACGTCAGCGCCGCCGCCACGACGGTTGAAACAAAACCGATGAAGGCGGCGGTATGATGCTCTCCGGCGGCGAAGGCCGCCTCAATGATCGCGTCCTTGGAGAAATAGCCGGCGAAGCCCAGTTGGGTGTGCGGAATGCCGACGCCGGTCAGCGCCAGCGTGCCGATGGTCATCATCGCGAAGGTAAAAGGGATGTCCTTGCGAAGTCCGCCCATGTTGCGCATGTCCTGCTCGTGATGCATCGCATGAATCACCGAACCGGCGCCCAGAAACAGCAACGCCTTGAAGAAGGCGTGTGTGAAGAGATGAAATACTCCGAGGGAATAGGCGCCGACGCCTTCGGCGACGAACATATAGCCTAGCTGGGAGCAGGTCGAATAAGCGATGACGCGCTTGATATCGTTTTGGACAAGACCAACTGTCGCGGCGAAGAAAGCTGTAGTCGCGCCAATCAGCGTGACAAAGGTCGCTGCATGCGGGGCATGTTCGAAGATCGGCGAGAGTCGCGCAACCATAAAAACGCCGGCGGTGACCATTGTGGCGGCATGAATGAGCGCGGAAACAGGCGTCGGACCTTCCATCGCATCCGGCAACCAGGTGTGCAGGAAGAACTGCGCCGATTTGCCCATCGCGCCGATGAAGAGCAAGAAAGCGGCGACTTCCAGCGCTTCAGCGTCGAGGCCAAAAATATGGATTTCTTTGCCCTCAAGCCCCGGAATTGCAGCAAAGACTTCGTTGAATGTCAGCGATTGGGTCAGCTGGAAAACCAGAAAAATGCCAAGGGCGAAACCGAAATCGCCGACGCGGTTGACCACGAAGGCCTTGATGGCCGCAGCATTGGCGGAGGGCTTCTGGTACCAGAAGCCAATCAGCAAATAGGAGGCGAGACCGACGCCCTCCCAGCCGAAGAACATCTGCACAAGATTGTCCGCCGTCACCAGCATCAGCATGGCGAAGGTAAAGAGTGAAAGGTAGGCGAAGAACCGCGGTCGATGCGGATCTTCATGCATGTACCCGATCGAATAAAGATGCACGAGGCTCGACACGGTGTTGACAACGACGAGCATCACCGCCGTCAGCGTATCGACGCGCAGCGCCCAGTCGACGCTGAGCTTGCCGGCGGTCATCCAGTTGGCGAGGATCGAGACATGTCCCTCGTTGTGACCGACGGCGACATCGAGAAATACCATCCACGACATAATGGCGCAGGTGATGAGCAGCGAGGTCGTAACGATTTCCGAGGCGCGCGCCCCGATCCAGCGACCGAAGGCGCCGGCGATCAGAAAGCCGAGCAGCGGAAGAAAGACGATTGCCTGAATCATCGCGTAATCAGCCTTTGAGAGAATTGATGTCTTCGACCGCGATAGTGCCGCGGTTACGATAGAAGGCGACGAGAATGGCGAGACCGATCGCCGCCTCGGCCGCCGCGACGGTGAGCACATAAAGGGCAAACACCTGTCCGGTGAGATCGCCAAGCTCCCTGGAGAAGGCGACAAAGTTGATATTCACCGACAGCAGAATCAACTCCACAGACATCAGGATGACGATGATGTTTTTGCGGTTGAGAATGATGCCCGCAACGCCGAGCGTAAACATGATCGCGCCGACGACGAGGTAATGGGTCAGGCCAATGGTCATGAGATTTCCTCGTTAGACGCCGGTACGGAAAGGAACTTTTTTAATCTCGACGACATTCTTCGCGTTACGCGCGTTCTGCTCCTCGATACTCTGGCGCTTGACGTTCGGCCTGTGGTGAAGAGTCAAAACGATGGCGCCGATCATTGCGGTGAGCAGCACCATGGCCGAAGCCTCAAAGAAAACGGCGTATTTGGTGTAAAGAATTTGTCCAAGCGCCGCCGTGTTGGACATATTGTCCGGTATCGGCGTCGCGGCCGCACTGGCGGCCAGCGGCGACGTGCGCCAACCGAAGGCGACCATGCCCAGTTCGGCCAGGACGACAAGGCCAACCCCAATACCCAGCGGAAGATACTGGGCGAAGCCCTGTTTCAGTTCGGCGAAATCGACGTCGAGCATCATGACGACGAAGAGGAAAAGCACTGCGACCGCGCCGACGTACACGACGATCAGGATCAGCGCCAGAAACTCAGCGCCAGACAACAGAAATAAACCAGCGCCATTACAGAAGGCGAGGATCAGAAACAGCACGGAATGCACCGGATTGCGCGCCAATATCACAACGCAGGCCGATGCGATCATTACCGTCGCAAATATGTAGAAGAATACAGCCGGCACGTTCCCGTCCTCTCGTAGTGCAGACGGCTGTCGCCGCCCACGCGTTCCGTTCTACCGGTAGGGCGAGTCCAGCGCGATGTTGCGCGCAATCTCGCGTTCCCAGCGAGCGCCGTTCTCAAGCAGACGCTCCTTGGTGTAATAAAGCTCCTCGCGCGTCTCCGTCGCGAATTCGGCGTTCGGCCCCTCGACGATGGCGTCGACCGGGCAGGCTTCCTGGCAAAAGCCGCAGTAAATGCACTTCACCATGTCGATATCGTATCGGGTCGTGCGACGCGTGCCGTCATTGCGACGCGGCCCCGCTTCGATGGTGATGGCCTGCGCCGGACAGATCGCTTCGCAAAGCTTGCAGGCGATGCAACGCTCCTCGCCATTGGGATAGCGACGCAGGGCATGCTCGCCACGATAGCGCGGCGATTGCGGATTCTTCTCATGTGGATAGTTGATCGTCGCCTTCGGCTTGAAGAAGTAGCGCATCGACAGGAAAAATGCGCCGACGAACTCCGACAGGAAAAGCGATTTTGCGGCCTGATCAAGTCTCATGACAAACCTCAGTTCGCAGCCAGAACGGGACCGAATTGCAGGACAGCGGCGACAATCATCACCATGGCGAGGGAAATCGGCAGAAAGACCTTCCAGCCCAGTCGCATCAGCTGATCATAGCGATAGCGGGGCACGAAAGCCTTCACCATGGCGAAGAAGAAGAAGAAGAAGCTCGCCTTTAGAATGAACCAGATCACTCCCGGCACATAAGTGAAGGGCGCCATCTTGACTGGAGGCAGCCAACCTCCAAAAAACAGAATGGTCAGAAGCGCGCACATAGTCGTGATCGCCACATATTCGGCGAGCATGAACAACACATAAGGCGTCGCCGAATATTCGATCATGAAGCCCGCAACGAGTTCCGACTCCGCCTCGACAAGATCGAAGGGCGGGCGATTGGTCTCTGCCAGAGCCGAGACAAAAAAGATCACGAACATCGGCAGCAGACGCAGCCAATACCATCCAAGCATGCCGTATTGCGTATCCTGCGCGCGCACGATGTCGGACAGGTTCAGTGAACCGGCGCAGAGCAAAACTGTAATGATGACGAAGCCGATTGAGACCTCATAGGAAACCATCTGCGCCGCGGAGCGCAGGGCCGAAAGAAACGGGTATTTCGAGTTCGACGCCCAGCCGCCCATGATAATTCCATAGACGCCTAGCGACGAGATCGCGAAAATATACAGAATACCGACATTGATGTCGCCAACCACCCAGCCATCGGCGACCGGAACCACCGCCCATGTGGCGATGGATAGCGTCGCGGCGATGAAGGGCGCGAACAGAAAGATGCCCTTGTTGGCTGTGTCGGGGATCACCGGTTCTTTGATCGCGAATTTGATAAAGTCGGCGAAGCTTTGGAGAAGCCCCCACGGCCCGACGACGTTTGGACCCCGGCGCAATTGCACCGCCGCCCAGATTTTGCGATCAGCAAGAATGACATAGGCCACATAGATCAGCAGAACGACGGCCAGCAGCACGCTCTTGATGAGCGCCAGCAGAACCGGACTTTCCGAAAGATAAGTCGTGATGGCGTCCATCGCGTCGTCGCTCCTATTCCGCCGCCTGCGTCAGTCGGCCCTGCGCCAGAGCCGAACACTCCGCCATCACCGCCGAGGCGCGCGCGATCGGATTGGTGAGATAGAAATCGTGAATGACATTGATCAGCGGATCGCGCATCGCGACAGCGGGATGCGCAGCCACAGCGCCGATCTGCGCCGGATCGCCTGCCGCGATCTGATCAATCCGGGCAAAGTGCGGATAAACATCGAAGAGCTTCTTGCGGAGCGCTGTGAGCGAGTCGAAGGGCAGCGGCAGTCCGAGCGCGCCCGACAGAGCGCGGAAAATCGCCCAGTCCTCACGCGCTTCGCCCGGCGGGAACACCACACGCGAGGCGAGCTGAACGCGGCCTTCGGTGTTGGCGTAGAGACCGGATTTTTCCGTATAGGCGGCGCCAGGCAAAATTACATCGGCGCGATGGGCGCCGCGATCGCCGTGCGTGCCGATGTAGACGACGAATGCGCCCGGCTCAATCGATGCTTCGTCGGCCCCGAGATTAAACAACAGATCCAGCGCGCCGCCCTTCGACATCGCCGCAGCGTCAAGACCGCCGGCGCCGGGGACGAAGCCAAGATCAAGCGCGCCCACCCGTGCCGCGGCAGTATGCAACAGGCTGAAACCGTTCCAGCCCTGCGCAATCCCGCCCAGTTTTTGCGCCGCCTGCGCCGCAAGCGAGAGGATTGCGGCGCCGTCCTGACGCGCCACGGCCCCCTGACCGACAAGCACCAGCAGTTTGCCGACCGGCTTTGCCGTCTGGATGAAGCTCAGCAGCGATTCAGCGCCGGCGCCGAGATAGTCGTAATCATAGGTCAGGTCAGCGCGTTCGCCGACCAGCGACACCTTGAAGTTTCCGGCGAGCCACCGCCTGCGAATGCGGGCGTTGAGCACCGGCGCTTCCTTGCGGGGATTGGAGCCGACGATCAGCAACGCGTCTGCGTCGTCGATGCCTGCGACAGTCGCGTTGAACAGATAGGCGGCGCGGCCGTTGGCCGGATCGAGTTTGGCGCCGTCCTGACGACAATCGAGATTCTTGACTCCCAACTGCTCCATAAGCAGCTTGAGCGCAAAAATTTCCTCAACTGCGGCGAGATCTCCGACCAGCGCGCCCATGCGCGAGGGGGAGCTGGCGCGTATTTTAGTTGTAATCGCAGCAAGCGCTTCCAGCCAGGACGCCGGACGCAGTCGGCCATTCTCACGTAAATAGGGGCGATCAAGACGTTGGGTCTTGAGCCCGTCCACGATCTGGCGAGTTTTGTCCGAGATCCACTCCTCGTTTACCGAGTCGTTGACGCGCGGCAGGATGCGAATGACCTCGCGGCCACGTGAGTCGACGCGGATACTGGAGCCGAGCGCATCCATCACATCGATGGTTTCGGTCTTCTGATACTCCCACGGACGGGCGCGGAAATTTTGTGGCTTGGGCAATAGCGCGCCAACCGGGCAGAGATCGGCGACATTGCCCTGCAACTCAGACGTCATCGCGCTCTGGAGATAGGTGGTGATCTCCATATCCTCGCCGCGACCGATGGCGCCCATGTCGCCAGTGCCAGCGACTTCCGCCGTAAATCGAACGCAGCGCGTGCAATGGATGCAGCGAGTCATCTCGGTTTTGACCAGCGGGCCGATGAATTTGTCTTCGACAGCGCGCTTGTTCTCGTGATAGCGCGACGAGTCGCCGCCAAACATCAGCGCCTGATCCTGCAGATCGCACTCGCCGCCCTGATCGCAGATCGGGCAATCGAGCGGGTGGTTGACGAGCAGGAACTCCATCACGCCTTCACGCGCCTTTTTCACCATCGGCGATTTCGTGAGCACTTCCGGCGGGGCGCCATTTGGTCCGGGCCGTAGATCCTTCACCGACATGGCGCAGGAGGCTTGTGGCTTCGGCGGGCCGCCCTTCACCTCGACCAGACACATGCGACAGTTGCCGGCGATCGACAGACGCTCGTGATAGCAAAAGCGCGGGATTTCTGCCCCCGCCTCCTCACAGGCCTGAAGGAGCGTGAACTCCCCCGGCACATCCACTTCGACGCCATCGACGAGGATCTTGGTCACTTCTGTGTCTCCGCAGTCTCTATGCTGCTGGGCATGGTCATCAATTTCGTCACTCCGCCGCTTCTCGCACGGGATCGGAATGCGGATTAGCTGTGTATTGATCGATGCGTTGCTCGATCACCGGACGAAAATGCTGGATCAGCCCCTGAACCGGCCAGGCGGCCGCATCGCCAAGGGCGCAGATGGTGTGGCCTTCGATCTGCTTCGACACGTCGAACAGCATATCGATTTCTTTCTTCTGCGCGCGGCCCTCGACCATGCGCTGCATCACGCGCCACATCCAGCCTGTGCCTTCGCGGCAGGGGGTGCACTGTCCACAGCTCTCGTGTTTGTAGAAATAGGACAACCGCGCGATAGCGCGGATGATGTCGGTGGACTTGTCCATGACAATCACCGCCGCCGTGCCGAGACCCGACCCGAGCTTGGCGAGACTGTCGAAATCCATCGGACAGTCGATGATCTCATGCGCCGGCACGCAGCGCACGGACGAACCGCCGGGAATAACGGCAAGCAAATTATCCCAACCGCCGCGCACGCCGCCGCAATGCGTGTCGATCAGCTCACGGAACGAAATCGACATCGCCTCTTCGACGTTGCATGGCGTCTTCACATGGCCGGAAATGCAGAAAAGCTTCGTGCCGGCGTTATTGGGACGGCCGATGCCGGCGAACCACGCCGCGCCGCGCCGCAGGATGGTCGGCACAACGGCGATGGACTCGACATTGTTGACCGTGGTCGGGCAGCCATAAAGCCCGACATTGGCGGGGAACGGCGGCTTCAGGCGGGGCATGCCCTTCTTGCCTTCGAGGCTCTCGATCAGCGCCGTCTCCTCGCCGCAGATATAGGCGCCGGCGCCGTGATGCACATAGAGGTCGAAGGAATAGCCGTGGACATTGTCCTTGCCGATCAGTCGCGCCTCATAGGCCTCGTCGACGGCGCGCTGCAAGGCCTCGCGTTCGGCAATAAATTCGCCGCGCACGTAAATATAGCAGGCGTGTGCGCCCATGGCGAAACTCGCGACCAGCGCGCCCTCGACCAGCGTGTGCGGGTCGTTGCGCATGATCTCGCGATCCTTGCACGTGCCGGGTTCGGACTCGTCGGCGTTGATGACGAGGTAATGCGGACGTTGCGGATCGACCTCCTTGGGCATGAAAGACCATTTCATGCCGGTCGAGAATCCGGCGCCGCCGCGACCACGCAGCCCCGAAGCTTTGACTTCGTCGATAATCTTGTCGCGGCCCAGGGCCAGCAACGCCTGGGTGTTATCCCACTGGCCGCGCTGACGGGCGCCCGAGAGTGAACGGTCGCCGATGCCGTAAAGATTGGTGAAGATACGATCCTTGTCGGAGAGCATGTTTTTTCCTTCCCTCCGTTATTTCGCAGGTTCGCCATAGAGCGACGTGAGACTCGTCAGCTTGCCCGCCGGCTCCGAGGAAACACGGCCCGTCTGCGAGCCTGTTTTGACTGGGCGACCGGCGGCGAGATCATCGAGCAGCTTCTCGAAATTCTCGACCGTCAAATCCTCGTAGAAATCGTCGTTGATCTGAACCATCGGCGCATTGCAACAGGCGCCAAGACACTCGACTTCCAGCCACGAGAACATACCATCGGCTGTCACCTTGCGTTGCGGGCCAATCCGGCGCTCAAGCACCTTGATGAGATCGTCGGAACCGCAAAGCATACAGGGCGTCGTGCCACAAAGCTGGATGTAATGCTTCCCGACCGGCTCGAGATTGAACATCGTGTAGAAGGTCGCGACCTCCAGCACGCGAATTTTCGGCATATCGAGCAGTTCGGCGACCTTCTCGATGGCTTTCTGCGGCAGCCAGTAATTATTCTGCTTTTGCGCCTGCCACAGCGCGGGCACAACGGCCGACGCCTGACGGCCATCGGGATATTTGGCGATCTGTTTCTCCAGCCACGCCATATTCTGGGGCGTGAAAGTGAAACTATCGGGCTGTTGATCGGCGAGACGGCGGACGGACATTAGCGATCGACCTCCCCGAAAACAATGTCAAGCGACCCCAGTATCGCTGATACGTCGGCCAGCATATGGTCCTTGCACAGGAAATCCATGGCGGACAAATGCGCAAAACCCGGCGCCCGCAGCTTGCAGCGATAGGGTTTATCGCCGCCATCTGAGACAAGATAGACGCCGAATTCGCCCTTGGGCGCTTCGACCGCCGCATAGACTTCTCCCGCCGGCACGTGAACGCCCTCGGTGAAAAGTTTGAAGTGGTGAATGAGCGCCTCCATCGAGCGCTTCATTTCGCTGCGCGAGGGCTGGGTGAATTTGTGATTGGGGGTCAGAACCGGACCGCGGCCATCCGCGCGCAGCAGTTTCTCGACGCATTGTTTCATGATCGCGGTCGACTGACGCATTTCCTCCATTCGGATCACAGCGCGGTCGTAGCAATCGCCGTGTTTGCCGACAGGAATGTCGAACTCCATTTCTTCGTAGCAATCGTACGGCTGCGCCTTACGCAAATCCCACGCCGCGCCAGAGCCGCGCACCATGACGCCCGAGAAGCCCCATTTCCAGGCGTCCTCCAGCGAGATGACCCCGATGTCGACATTGCGCTGCTTGAAGATGCGATTTTCGATGAAGAGCGCTTCAAGATCGTCGCAGACTTTCAGGAAGGGATCGCAGAAGGCGCCGATATCCTCGACAAGCTGGTCAGGCAGATCGCGGCCGACGCCGCCCGGTCGGTAATAATTGGCGTGCATGCGGGCGCCACAGGCGCGCTCGTAAAACACCATCAGCTTCTCACGCTCTTCGTAACCCCAGAGCGGCGGAGTCAGCGCCCCGACGTCCATCGCCTGTGAGGTGACGTTCAGCAGGTGAGAGAGCAGACGGCCGATTTCGGCGTAAAGGACGCGGATCAACTGACCGCGACGAGGAACTTCCACGCCAAGCAGACGTTCAATCGCCAGACAAAATGCGTGCTCCTGATTCATCGGCGCGCAATAATCGAGCCGGTCAAGATAGGGCACATTCTGCAAATAAGTGCGCGCCTCCATCAGCTTTTCGGTGCCGCGATGCAGAAAACCGATGTGCGGATCGACGCGCTCCACGACTTCGCCGTCGAGTTCGAGAATAAGACGCAGAACGCCGTGCGCAGCCGGGTGCTGCGGACCGAAATTGATGTTGAAGTTGCGCTGGCCCCTCGGGGCGGCGGGTAGCTCGTTCATTTAAGACTGCCCCTTCGCCTTCTCGTCGCCCGGCAGGTCGTATTGCACGGCCTCCCAGGGCGAGAGGAAATCGAAATTACGGTATTCCTGAGTGAGCTTGACGGGCTCGTAAACGACCCGCTTTTGTTCGTCGTCGTAACGCACCTCGACAAAGCCGGTCATGGGGAAGTCCTTTCGAAGCGGATGCCCCTCGAAACCGTAATCGGTCATGATGCGACGCAAGTCAGGGTGCCCGGAGAAAATCACCCCAAAGAGATCGTAGGTTTCACGCTCATACCAATCGGCGCCGGGATAAAGCCCCGTAAGCGAGGCGACAGGCGTTTCTTCCGAAGCAGGCGTTTTGATGCGAATACGTCGATTGTGTCGGGGCGACTGGAGATGGGCGACGACCTCGAAGCGCTCTTCGCGCTCCGGGTAATCGGCCGCCGTGATATCGATCACATTGACGAAGAGACAATCGGGATTGTCTCGCAAATAGGTCGCAACTTCCAGCCAACGCTCACGAGCGATCATGAGCGTCAGTTCGCCATACGCGATCTTCGCGTCGATTACGGCGCCGGGAAGCGCGCCGCCGACCTTGGCGCCCAGAGCCTCCAGTTCCCCACTCATCAACTATCCCTTCGCCAGAAGCCAACCTTTAGCGATTTCGGCGCGATTTAGCGCTCGATCGTGCCGGTGCGCCGGATTTTTTTCTGAAGCAGCAACATGCCGTAAACCAGCGCCTCCGCCGACGGCGGGCAACCCGGCACATAGACATCGACGGGTATGACGCGATCGCAGCCGCGAACCACTGAATAGGAATAGTGGTAATAGCCGCCGCCGTTAGCGCATGAGCCCATGGAAATGACGTAACGCGGTTCGGGCATTTGGTCGTAGACCTTGCGCAGCGCCGGAGCCATTTTGTTTGTCAAGGTTCCTGCAATGATGATGCAGTCCGACTGACGCGGCGAGGCGCGAGGAGCAAAACCAAAACGCTCAAGATCGTAGCGCGGCATCGCCGCCTGAATCATTTCTACCGCGCAACAGGCGAGGCCGAACGTCATCCACATCAGCGAGCCGGTGCGCGCCCAGTTGATGACATCGTCTGTCGCGGTGACAAAGAAACCTTTGTCAGCGAGCTGATTATTGATTTCGAGAAAGAAGGGATCATCCGAGCCCACCGGCTTGCCGGTGCGCGGATCGATAAGCCCCCGCGCCTGCGGGGCGACAAGCGCGCCGCTGTGCGCGCCGTCCTGATTGGCGATCAATCCCATTCCAGCGCTCCCTTCCGCCACAGATAGACGAAGCCGATGGCCAATTCGACGAGAAACAGCATCATCGCCCAAAATCCGGCGACGCCCACATCCTTAAACACGACCGCCCATGGAAACAGAAAAGCGACTTCAAGATCGAAGACGATAAACAACAGAGAAACAAGATAAAAGCGCACGTCAAATTTCATGCGCGAGTCGTTGAAAGGATTGAACCCGCACTCGTAGGCCGACAGTTTCTCGGGATCCGGCGCCTTGAAGGCAAGCAGAAACGGCGCGACGAGCAATGCGCCGGCGATGATGGCCGACAAGGCGATGAAAATCACCAGCGGCATGTATTGTTCGAGCAACATCGGCATGGTCGTCTCCGTCATTCCGACGATTTGGCTGGGCGAGAGACGCGGTCGGAGTCGCCGTTTTTGGAAAGACTCCAATTCGCCAGCAGGCCGCGCGTTCCGTAACAAAGGCCATTGTGCAAAGCAAGAGACAAGGCGAAAAGCCGCCAAGCAAGAGACAAGCCGCCCTGCAATTTCCGTGCTGCATCGACAAGAAAAACGGCGAGCTTTCTCGGATTATAGAAGAAGCCTATGAGTCCATCAGGCTTGCGCGCGCCATGAAAGCCGCCGCCCGCATATCGGCAAACCGGCGTTCACGTCGGGCCATGGCCTCAGCGTCTGCGCCCCAGGCGCGCATCTGGAAATCCTCATCAATGTGAGCCGCCGTCCAAGCGGTTTCCAAAGTCATGGCGCCATGAGCCAGGGCAAGCGCCAACCCCAGCGAGCCGGTCAGCGTCGTCATCTCGTATAGCGCCGCGAGACGAAAGGCCGCAGCCGGTCCCTGCCCCACCCAGTCACGGACAGCCGAAGCCAGCGCCGCCAGGGCTTCATCGCTTTGGGCGACGAACATTACGCCCTCCGCGAGCGTCAGACGCGCGCCGAACCGGTCCCGCGCAAAGGCCAAAACCGGGTCCCATGCCCTGGCCTGCGCGGCGACAAGCCCATCCGGTTCGCCTGCCCTGTAGCAAATCAGGTCAGAGGCGGCGTATTTAACCAGCTCGGCCTCTACTTCAATCATCTTGCCGGCGACGCCGTCGAGCGCAGTGTTCGTCAAGCGCGTCAAAGGCATGGTCGCAGGATCGATAGTCTCGACTTGCGCCGCCCATTCGGCCGCCAGAGCCTCGGCGAGTGCGCGGGTTGGGACCGAAACGCGGCGCCGGGCCGGGGTATTCACTGGCCGGCCGTCGAGCAGCACGTCGAAACCCTCTACGCCCTCGCCGACCGAGGCAGTGTCATAAAATCGTTTGGGCAAAGGGCGCGCCGGGTCTCGCGCAGCTTTTACCGGATCGCGCTCGCTGGCTGCAACAAAGATATCCTCGCCAAGATTATGATCTTTTTCAGACACTTCGTCAGTTCCCATCAGGCGCTCGGCTCAGGCGTCGGGCGCGTCTTCGATCGGATCGTAGGGATTGGTCTCGAAACCAAACATTTCCCAGCTTCGTCGCATATGCGCCGGCAAAGGGGCCGTAACATCGATCTGGCCGCCTTTCGGATGCGGCAGAATCAGTCGACGGGCGAGAAGATGAAGTTTGCGCTCCAGTCCCTCTGGCATGGCGCGCAACGGGTCGCGGCGACGCACCTCGTCCTCAGGTCTGTGCCCGTATTTGGGGTCGCCAAAAATGGGATGGCCGATGGCCTCGGCATGGGCTCGCAACTGGTGGGTGCGGCCGGTCAGAGGCTTCATGGATAACCAGGCGCAGCGCGGCGCAACCTTGTCGACGATTGCGTAGTAAGTCAGGGAATGTTGGGCGTCGGTCTCGCCGTGGCGCGCCACCCGCATCTTTTCTCGCGCGTCCGGCGCCGGCTCCGCAGATTTCCGCCGGCCAGCGCGGTCGTCTCTCATGGCCGCGCCTTTGGCGAGATAGAGCGAAATCCGGCCCTGAGCCGGTTTCGGCACGCCTTCGACCAAAGCCCAGTAAATCTTTTTGGCCTGCCGCGAGCGGAATATCTCTCCAAGATCCGCCGCCATCCGGCGGCTTTTGGCGATCAACAGCACGCCAGAAGTGTCGCGATCGAGTCGATGCACCAGAACGGGACGCGTATCGCCGCGCGCCAGCGACCCAAGCATCCCGTCGATGTGATGCGTTGTGCCGGAACCGCCCTGCACGGCGAGCCCATAAGGCTTGTTGAGGACGAGAACGTCTTTATCCTCGAATAGCGTCATTTCTTCCAGAGCCCGGGCATCTTCCGGGCGGAGGCGCTTGACCGCCGGCGCCACCGCAGCTTCATTGGCCAGCGGCGGCACCCGGACCTTCTGACCCTCCTCCAGCCGGGTTGAAGTGTCGACCCGTTTGCCGTCGACGCGCACCTCGCCCTTACGGCAAATTTTGGCCAGATGCGACAGCGCCAAGGTCGGGTAGCGCCGCCGAAACCAGCGATCAATGCGTAATCCCGCCTCGTCCTCCGTGACGATCAGCACCGCGACGCCCCCCGTGCTGGCGCCTGTCGGAGCTGGCGAAGGTCTCGGATCGCCCGGCGTTCTGACAGTCTCGGCTTCTTTCGACATGGCGCCTTATCGGCCAAAGCGGGCCATCTGTCGATGACCCCGGCGCGACCTGCGTTGATCATTCTGGAAGACGGCTTGGAAGACCCCGACGCATTGGTTATTTTGCCAGCGACCCAAACCGAAAGCGCGAACATGCTCGAACGCTCACGAGAAGCCACGCTGTTCGATCGCGCCAGTCTGGACGCGCGGATCGTATTCGTCGCGGCCAGTCTGCTTCTGGGTTTCGGCTTCGTTGCTCTCCTCGATCGTGTCGGCGCGCCGGAGCGGTTTGTCGGCGCCGCTGCGCCATGGTTCACCATTCTGGCGCTGGCGACGCTCGGGTTTTTACTGCACTCCACTCGCGTCAGCGCCTATTACCTTGCTGACCGTCTGGTTCCCGGCGCCTACGCCGGTTTCGCCAATGCCACGATAATGATCGCGCTTCTCCTGCCTTTTGCTGCGCGATTCGCTGGCCATGACTGGTTTCCGGGGGTCGTCGGCGGCGTGTTTCTGGGACTCGCCTCCGCGTCCCTGTTGCTTGGCCCGCTTCTTCGCAAAAGCGGCGCCTTTTCGATCAACAGCCTGCTCGCCGCCCGTTTCGGCGCCAACGGTCCCCGGATCGGTCTGCTTATTTCAATCGCCGCCGCAGCAGCCCTGCTAGCCATGGCCGGAGATCTGATCGCTGTGGAGGCGCTGGTCGACATCACCGGCGCCAGACGCTCCTTCGCAGCTTTCTCCATTGTCGCCGCAAGCCTCGTGATCGCTGGACCGGGCGGTCTCAATGGCGCGATCTGGACGGCCGCCGCCGCCGGAGGCATTGGACTCTTTGGTTTTGGCGGACCGGTCCTGACGCTGGCGCTCGACGGCGCTCTGCCCGTATCCCCCCTCGGTGGCGGCGAAAGCTGGACAGCCGCTGCTGCATTGATGTCCGGTTGGGGCATTACCCCAAGGCCGATGCGTCTTGATGTCGATATCGCTATGACCCTCGCCCTCGCCGCTGGCGTCGCGGCGCTGGCTCCCTCGCTGGCGACCAGCGTCGCCACGACCGACACGGCTACAGCCCGGCGCAGCGGGATCGCGGCGGTGTTGTGGATGATGGTGTTTGCAACGCTGATCAGCGCCTCAATGGCCGCAGCCGCGTTATATTTCGCCAACGCCGCCAGGGGAAAAACCGCCGAAAACTTGCCCGATGCAGCCTATGACGCCAGCGCGCGCGGCCTAGTCAGCATCTGCGGCGCCTTCCCCAGAACGCCGTCGCTGGCGGCAATCGCCTGCACGAAAAATGGCCCCGGCCTCGGCAAGCCCCTCACCCCGACCGACATGCGTCCGGTCGACCCTCAGTATCTTCTGGGCGCCCTGCCCGCTTTCGCCAACCTCGGCGCAGCGGCCTCTGGTCTACTCGCCGCCGGTTTCATCGCCCTTGGGCTCGCACTCTCCGCCATTGGACTGCAAGCATGCGCCGCGACGCTGGATCACGATGCGCTCTATCGCATGCGCGGCGCGGCCGATCTCAGCAGTCGCCGGCTGGCGCTGACCCGTTTGGCGCTTGTCGTTGTTGCGGCGCTTGGCTATTTGGTTTGTGCGTTGAATTTCATCGCCGCCGGCGAACTTGTCGCGCTCGCACTGGCAATTTCCTCGGCCTGCGTCGCGCCATCGATGATACTGATGTTCTGGCCGCGCGCTGGAGACCGAGAAGCGCTGGCGGCGCTTGTCGGCGGTCTGGCTGGACTGGTCGGCGCGCTCGCCATAGCCCAGTCTCACCGTCGCATGGAGATTTATGGACTAGCCGGAATGTCGGGCGCAATTTTGGGGCTCGCCGCCGGGATCATCTCGGGGCTTGCCTCTGAGACCGAGAAGCCGGGGGCGCGGGCTTTCATTGCGCGTCTGGTCAAGGGTGACGGTCGCGTCCTCGACCCTGGTCGAAATGGTTAATTCAGTCAGTCGATCGATCCCCCTATCGCTCCTGACGTTTTCTGCTATAAGTCCGTCCGCACGCCCCGGTTCGCCGGGGCTGCTTCGCTTAGAGACGACCATGCTGGACGACATCCCGGCCCGGCCGTTCGAGCGGATCGCTTCTTACGAGAAAAGGACCTCCGATGTCGATTACAGCTGAGCGCAAACAGGCGCTTATCAAGGAATATTCCACAAAAGCGAATGACACGGGTTCGCCCGAGGTGCAGGTCGCGATCCTGACGGAGCGCATCGCCAACCTCACCGGTCATTTCAAAACGCACGTAAAAGACAATCATTCGCGTCGCGGCCTTCTCAAGCTCGTCTCGCAGCGCCGTCAGCTTCTGGATTATGTCAAATCGCGCGACGAAGCGCGCTACAGGGCGTTGATCGAGCGGCTCGGTATTCGCCGCTAAAAAAGCACTCACGAAAGCGGCGCCGTCGATGCGCCGCTTTCGTCTTTACCGGGCGCCGAATTTCCGGCGTCCCTAAATCAAACGTAGACACCGCCAACGCCCAACTGTCATGGCAGGATCGCCGGACGCTGCGCAGCAGTTTCGATCTCATCGCCGCACGCGCAGCTTCTCGCCGTCTTGCTCATGACGAGCCGTTGGCGCTCATCGGAGAAAGACCGCTAATGTTTCATATTCACCGTGAGGAACTTGATTGGGCCGGCCGCAAGCTCGTCCTCGAAACCGGCAAGATCGCACGTCAAGCAGACGGCGCGGTGCTGGCCTCGTGGGGCGAGACGACTGTTCTCGCCACCGTTGTTTCCGCAAAGGCCCCCAAACCGGGGCAGGACTTCTTCCCCCTCACTGTCAACTATCAGGAAAAAGCTTTTGCAGCCGGTCGCATTCCCGGCGGTTATTTCAAGCGCGAAGGACGTCCCTCCGAGCGTGAGACGCTTGTCTCCCGTTTGATTGATCGCCCGATCCGCCCGCTGTTCCCGGACGGTTATCGCAACGATACGCAAGTGATCGTCACCGTTCTATCGCATGATCTCGAAAACGATCCGGACATTCTGGCGATGGTCGCCGCCTCGGCGGCGCTGACGCTGTCGGGCGTGCCCTTTATGGGCCCAGTCGGCGGCGCGCGCGTCGGTCTCATCAACGGCGCGCTCAAACTAAATCCGACGATCGAAGAGATGAAAACCTCCGATCTCGATCTTGTCGTCGCCGGCACGCAGGACGCGGTGCTCATGGTGGAGTCGGAAGCGAAAGAGCTTTCGGAAGAAACCATGCTCGACGCAGTCATGACCGGTCATCGCGGTTTCCAGCCGGTGCTTGACGCCATCATCCGCCTGGCCGAGCGCGCCGCGAAGGACCCGCGCGAATTGCATCTGCCCGATACGTCAGAGGTCGCGGCCGCAGTCGCCAAAATCGCCGAAGCCGAACTTCGCGAGGCCTATAAAATCACCGTCAAGCAGGATCGATACGCCGCCGTTGATACGGTAAAGGCGAAAGTTACCGCACATCTTTTCCCGGAAGGCGGGGAGCCGGCTTTCAGCAAGGAGCATGTCGCCGAGGCCTTCAAGGAACTGCAGGCGAAAGTCGTGCGCTGGAACATTCTCGACACCGGCGTGCGTATTGACGGTCGCGACGTAAAGACAGTTCGTCCGATCGTCGCCGAGGTCGGCGTTCTACCGCGCACCCATGGTTCGGCGCTGTTCACGCGCGGCGAGACCCAGGCGCTAGTCGTCGCCACGCTCGGCACCGGCGAGGACGAGCAATACGTCGACTCCCTGGAAGGCACCTACAAGGAGCGATTCCTGCTTCATTACAACTTCCCGCCCTACTCCGTCGGCGAGACCGGTCGCATGGGCTCGCCCGGCCGTCGCGAGATCGGCCACGGCAAACTGGCGTGGCGCGCCATCCGGCCGATGCTGCCAGCGCAGGCGGAGTTTCCCTACACGCTGCGCGTCGTCTCCGAGATCACCGAGTCGAACGGCTCCTCCTCGATGGCCACCGTCTGCGGCACCTCGCTGGCGCTGATGGACGCAGGCGTGCCGATCAAATCGCCGACGGCGGGCATCGCGATGGGTCTGATACTGGAGGGCGAACGTTATGCGGTTCTCTCTGACATCCTCGGCGATGAAGATCATCTTGGCGATATGGACTTCAAGGTGGCGGGCACGTCGAATGGCGTGACGTCGCTACAGATGGACATCAAGATCGCCGGCATCACCGAAGAGATTATGCGCGTGGCCCTCGCGCAGGCGCGTGACGGCCGCCTGCATATCCTTGGCGAGATGGCCAAAGCCCTGACCACCTCGCGCGCCGAACTCGGCGAGTTTGCGCCCCGCATCGAGACTTTGAAGATCCCAACCGACAAAATCCGCGATGTGATCGGCTCGGGCGGCAAGGTTATCCGCGAGATCGTGGAAAAGACCGGCGCCAAGATCAACATCGAGGATGACGGCACGGTTAAGGTCGCCTCCTCCGACGGCAATTCGATTAAGGCCGCTATTGCATGGATTAAGTCGATCGCCTCCGATCCGGAAGTCGGCATGATCTACGAGGGCACAGTGGTGAAGACCGCCGACTTTGGCGCCTTCGTCAACTTCTTCGGAGCCCGCGACGGTCTCGTTCACATCTCGCAGCTCGCCAAGCAGCGCGTTAACAAGACCACCGACGTGGTGAAGGAAGGCGACCGCGTCAAGGTGAAACTGTTGGGCTTCGATGATCGCGGCAAGGTTCGCCTCTCCATGCGCGTCGTCGATCAGGAAACCGGCGAAGATCTCGAAGCCAAAGAGAAGGCCGAGCGTGAGGCCGCCGGGGGCGAGGGTTAAATCCAAAGCCCCCGATCTTGCGCAGACTAAAGGCCGCCCGTTAAAAAACGAGCGGCCTTTTTTATGCTAAACCTGTCATGACTCCCGAAGTTCCGAGCGAGCGATAGACCGCCATGATTGCACAAACGCCTCCCGGTTCCACGCAGACGCCGCCGACAGTAGATATTTTTGTGCTTGCGCGACTGGGGCTAACGCTCGCTTTCCTCGCCGTGACGCTGCTGTTGATCTCCCCTTTCTCGGCGAGTCTGACCTGGGCGATGGTTTTGTCGGTGATCTTCCTGCGGCCTCACAATATTATCGAGAAATGGGTCGGTCCCAATATCGGAGCAGGGATCTCCGTATTTCTTATCGCGCTGATCATTGTTGCGCCCTTCTCCTTCGCCTCGAAGCGGCTCATTGTCGAAGCGATGTCGGGCTTCAGCTATTTGCAAAACGCATTGGCCGAAAACAGATGGCAGGCCTTTGTCGCCGAACATCCCTGGCTGCAAGCGGTGAGCGACTGGGTTCAGACGAGTATCGACCTTCAGGATCTCGTTAAGAAGCTCGGCGGCTTTTTCACCAACGCCGGGGCAATTTTTATCCGCCAATCGACCGGTCAACTGGTGACGCTGCTCCTCGCCTTCTACATGCTTTTCTTCTTTCTCCGTGATCGCAAGTCCGGCGTCGCGGCGTTGCTGCGCCTGTCGCCTTTCTCCGACCGCGAGACGCTGAAGCTGATCGTGCGCGTGCGCGATACGATCAACGCCATCATCTTCGGCACGGTCGCGGTCGCTATTCTCCAGGGCGCCCTTGGCGGGTTCATGTTCTGGTGGCTGAAGTTTCCCTCACCAGCGCTCTGGGCGCTGATCATGGGATTGTTATCGGTCGTACCGGTGTTGGGAACCTTTGTCGTCTGGGTTCCGGCGGCGCTTTATCTCGCCGTTGATGGCCGCTGGGGCGATGCGCTCACGCTCGCCCTATGGGGCGGCGTGGTGATCGCGAGCGCTGATAATCTCGTGCGCCCCTTACTGGTCAGCGGCGGCCTGCGCCTCTCCACAGCGCCAGCTTTCATCGCCATGCTCGGCGGCCTCAGTGTCTTTGGCGCCTCGGGGGTCGTGCTCGGTCCCATCGCCATGACGACAACGAGCCTGATGATGTCGTTCTGGCGACGACGCGCTGAGGCCTATGCGCTAAGAGACAAATAATCCTTGCGCGCCAGCGCCAGTGCGGCGTCGAGTTCGGCGGCGTTGGCCTCGACGATGGCGGCGGCGCGGGTGAAAATCAAAAAACAGCGCAGTTTCTTGCCGGGATACATCGGCGTCACGGCGGCGCGATAGAGCGCAAGCTGGCGCAAATGCTCCGGCGTGGGTTTTTCGTGCGGGCGGCCGGTCTTGAAATCGACGATGCGCACATCCTCCGCCGTCTCGACAAAGCGGTCGATGCGACCCGCGACAGACAGACCATCCGTGAGCGTCGCCGCGATATCGACCTCAGCAAGAGCGTTTTCGCCAAACAACGGCGCCAGTTCGGGATGCGCGATCAGCCGCAAAACGGACTCGACGATAGTGATGCGTCGATCATCGTCCATCTCTCTGGCGCGCAGTTTTAGATACGACTCCGCCGCAGCCCGTCGTTGCGACGGCGGCGTCGCGGGCAGGTATTGCAGCAAGGCGTGGGTCAAGACGCCAAGTCGTACGCGCTCCGCCTCGGCGCGGTCCATCGTCGACTCGTCGCGCGATCTTTGCGCATCTGCGCCCGCCAGCGCGCTCGACGGACGCAACGGCGGTCGCGGCGAACGTTCGACGGGGGCTGGCGTCATCGCAAAGGGCGGAAGCGTTTCAACGATCTCCGCCGCCTTTGTCGGCCTCAGATCGTGACGCAGGGGAATATCGCCCAGACGCAGAATGGTGGCGCCATTTTCAAGCGGATCGGGATGCTCAATGGCGCTTTGCGCCAGCGCACTGTGAGTTGAACGATACCAGCTTTCCGCCGACGGTTCGCGCTCTCCATGAAAGCCAGCGATATAGAGCCGCTCCTCCGCGCGGGTCAGCGCAACATAAAGCAGGCGCTGATACTCATCCAGTTCGGCTTGTCTGTGCGCCTCGCGCGCCTGCGTCAGAACCGATGGATCGTATTTCACGCCACGCGTCCAGGCCAGTAGCCCGTACTGTCGATCGCCCAGTCGAAACAATTTCGGATCGTGTTTGCCAACCGGCGCGCCGCAGGTGTCGGGAAGAAAAACGATCTTCGCCTCCAGTCCCTTGGCCGCATGAACCGTCATCACGCGTACCGCGTCGCCCGCCGCCTCCATGTCGCGCTTAATCGAGAGATCGAGCGACTGGACCATCGACAAAAAAGCGGTAAGCGACGGCGATGTCTCGCGCTCGAAATTCAGAGCGAGATGCAGAAATTCATCCAGCGCGTCATTGGCCTCTACGCCAAGACGCGCAACGAGACGACGACGCCCGCCGCCGGCGCCGAGGATCTTGCTGTAAAACTCGAAAGGTTGCAGCGTTGTCGCGTCTTCGCGCCATCGCGCGAGTGTGGCCCATGCCGCCCGATAGCGCTCTTGTGGCGCAGCCGCCAACGCATCGAACAGCGAGCAGCTACGTCCGGGCGCCAAAGCGATCAGGTCGTCGTCGTCAAAACCGATGAGCGGCGTTTTCAGCACGGTCGCCACGGTCAGATCGTCCTGCGGGAGGAGCGCGGCGCGGCCAATCGCAACCAGATCGTTCACAGCAATATGATTGGCGACATCCAGACGATCGGCGCCGGCGACAGGGACGCTGCGTGTCTTCAGGGCCCGGATGATGGCCTCGAAAAACGGCCCGCGCTTGCGGACCAGAACTAGAATGTCGCCGGCATTGACAGGACGCACGCCGTTTTCGTCCATAACGCATTCGCCGCTATCGCGCTTGAGCAATTCGGCGATTTTACTGGCGACCTTTTGCGCCATGCGTTCAGATGGGTCGTCACGACCGACAGCATCGACCGGCAAACGCCAATCTTCGGGATCGACGCTACTATCCTTGCCGATCAGCGGCCAGATTTCGACCAGCGCCGGAAGATGAGTCTTGATCGACTCGTGGATCATCGTATCCGACACGTTCAATCCCAGCCCGGCGCCATTGTCGGCATGGGCGAAGACCTGATCGACGGCTTCGAGAATTCCTTTTGCCGAGCGGAAGGATTGATGCAAAGAAATCTGCGTGAAACCACGACCGGCGGCAGAAAAACGGCACTCGAAATCACTGCGCATCTCCTGAAATTTTTCCGGCGCGGCGCCCTGAAAGGAAAAGATCGATTGCTTTTCGTCGCCGACAGCAAAAAAACTACGCGCCAGTCTGCGCGCGCCAATGCCCGAGTAAAATTCGTCTGTGATCGCGGTAAGAATATCCCATTGCGCGGCGCTGGTGTCCTGCGCTTCATCCAGTAAAATATGATCGATTTGCGCATCAAGCTTATACAAGACCCACGAAGGGCTGGAACGATGAAGCAGCTCCCGCGCACGCGCAATGAGATCGTCGTAATCGAGCAGGTTGCGACGACGCTTGGCGCTCGTATAGGCGTCTAAAATGGCATGACCCAATTGCGCCAGCGCCAGTGAGCGCTGTACGACGGCCGCCGCCTTGCGTTTTTCAATGAGTACTTCAAGACGATCGCGCTCGGTCTCCATACGGTTGAGAAGCGACGGGTGAGCTTCAGCAAAATCTTTTGTAAGAAATCTTGAATTCTCCTCGACCCCGCGCGGAGCGCCGTCCTTGGTGAAAAAAGCCAGCAGATAGGTGTCGAGACACTCGGAGTTCGGCGCAAGCAAATTAGCCTCGGCGAGGTATTTCGCGAGCTCCCTCTCAGTTTTTTTACCACTTTGCCTCAAAAGACTGGCCAGTTCCGGCCATGTCTCGGGCGGTTCGCCGCCCATTATCATCTCGTTTTCAACGCTCGCCAGCGTCTCTTCGTCGCGAAGTCCCAGCGCAATACGCAAATTCGACGCATAATCCTCTGGATCGTCGCATTGCGCCAACGCTTCGCGTTTGGTTAACAAATCCTTGCAGAGGTCGTCGAAACCCTGCCCAGTCGTTTCTCGGGCGATCTCTTCCAATGCCGCGCGCTGTTTGCCGCCGGCGCGTATGGCCTGCCCGATAGCGAGGCGTTGCGACATTTGCATTAATTCGGCCTGCGCAGTTTCGTCGATCACCCGAAAACCCGCCGGAACATTTGCCTCGAAGGGAAAGAGGTGTAAAAGTTTTTCGCAGAAGGCATGGATCGTCTGGATTTTCAGTCCGCCGGGCGTCTCGACGGCGCGCGCAAACAATCGCCGGGCAAAATCGCGCATCGAACGGTCCGGCGCAGGCGCGCCAGTCGCTACGATCCTTTGAGAGAGTTCCTCATCCTCAAGCATAACCCAGTCGGCGAGATGATCGAAAATACGTTTCGACATGTTCGCTGCGGCCGCCCTGGTGTAGGTGATGCAGAGAATTTGTGATGGCGGCGCGCCGGAGAGCAGCAAGCGCAATACGCGTTGCGCAAGAACATAGGTTTTCCCCGAACCGGCATGCGCAGAGACCCAGATCGAGCGCGCCGGATCGGCGGCGTCGCGTTGTTTTTTCAACGTCAATTCGGGAATGGGATAAGCGCTCAAGTCTCCTCTCCATTTCCACGAGACCACTCGGCGACGCGCGCCAGATGATCGTAATCGCCGCGCTGGGCTTTCAAAAACATATAGGGTCGGGAGAGATAAGGCGTGTCAGGGTCGCGAAACTGGGACAAAAGCTTGAGAGCTTCCTCGCGATGCGTTGCAACGACATCAGCGAAATTCATTTTATCGACCTTATCGAGCCACTGTGTCTTGCCGCCATCCTTGAGACTGACATAGGCGGCGCTGACGACAGGATGCCGGCCGATATTTTTGAAGGCGCCAGCCTCGATCATCGCCGCTTCCAGTGTGAGCTGCGGACTCCAGCCCACCCTGACCTGACGACCAGTGGGCGGACCTCCCGTCTTGTAATCGATGACATAAGCTTTGCCCGCGCCATCGACCTCGATCCGGTCCGCGTCGGCCGTGAGCATAAATTCACTGTCATCCGCAAGACGAAAGAGCCAAGAGCCATGCGCTTCGAGAAATATGTGCGATACGATATCTCGCCGCTCGTTTTCGAATTTCACGACATGATCAAGACCAGCGAGAACTCTCGGCCAGTGGAATGTTTCAAAATCTGGATCGATGAGGAAATCGGCGAGCGCCGCACGAGCGAGATCGATCAGTTCCCCCCGCCCCGTCGGCGACACAGGGCCGAAAGGATAACGTAGCATGAAAGTTTCGATGATTTTGTGTATCGCCGTGCCCAGCTCACGCGGGCCAATCTTTGCGCCTAACTCGGGAAGCGACTTTAGGCCGAGGATGTATTCGGCGTAAATTGCATAAGGATCACGCCGCAAAGTTTCGATCCGCGTCACGCTCAGGCGGGAGGGCCGTAAAGCGAGCGGGGGACGCGGCGCCGGACGGCCCAGGGGCGTCGCTTCCGGCGAATGATCGAGCGCCATGGCGATCGCGGCCATGCGCGCGCCGCGCGCCCGGCAAGCGTCGTAGGACTTGCCCGCCAGCGCTTTCAGGCGCGTAAGAAAACGCGACGCGACTGTCGGCGATCCCTCTCGCTTCAGCGCGCGTGCAAGCACGACTTGTGGCGCCCCCAGCCTCATCACAAAATCATGAGCGCTCTGACCGATTCGCCGCTCCGGCGGAGACAATCCAAGCTGCTGTCGCATCGAACGGTTCAGAAAGGCGCCAGTTTCCGTCTGGGGCGGCCAGACGCCCTCATCGAGACCAGCGAGCAGCATGACATCGGCGTCGATCAGACGCGACTCAAGCGGTCCAAGAATTTTAAGCCGGGGATGAGCGCGTCGTGGCCCTCGCAAGATCGTCTCATGCGCGATACGCTCGAAGAGCGCAACGTAACCGCCTGCATCGAAATCGTCTGGCGCCCGCGCTTGCGTCAGCCGTTCGAGCAGATCGAACAATTCCTGAGAGCCACAGTTCTCATCGTTAACGGCGCCAGCGCAGATCGCTTCAATCGCCTCTCGATGCGCCAATGCCCATGAGCCGAGAGTACGGGTCTTTTTCGCTCTCTCAAAGACGTCGAATATACCTTCAAGGCGTCCGAGAAAACTTTCAATCTGCCGCCATTGTTGCTCATTGATGCGCTGCGCCGCCAGATAGGCATGTTTGTTTTGCGCCGCCTCTTGCGCCTTCTGGACGCTTGACCGCCAACCGCTTGCGCCTGCGCCCGGACGCCGCAGGACGCCAATCTCAATGAGCGGCGCAAGAACGGCAATATCCTCGCGCGCGCCGCCTAGACAGGTTAGGGGATGCGCCAGCAAAGCCGACAGATTTACGGCATTCAAGCCTCCATCAGCGATGATGGCTACAAGACGCGCCAGCCCGCCCATGCTGGCCGTGGCAAGAGCGAAGCCGCCAGAGTCGTCAATATCAATATTATAGCGACGCAATTCCGCTGCTACGCGCCGGGCGATCATTCGATCCGGCGTCACCAGCGCCGCCGTACGCTCCGGCGTCTCAAGCGCCTCTCGCATGAACAACGCGAGAGCAAGCGCCTCGATGCGCTCGTCTGGCGCCTCCAGCACTGTCACATTTTCCAGACCCGAGGCGATATGTGCGGCTTCGTCACGACGAAATCGGCGCCATTCCGCCGTCGCTGCCGCGGGAGCCATGGCTGCGGAGATCAGCTTGCGACGCGCGCCTGCTTCCGGCGTCAAAACCCCGATTTCGCGCACGTCATCGCGCGCCAGTTTCATCGTGGCGAGCAATCTTTTCAATATGGTCTGGGGATGACTGAAGGCGGGCTCCTGCTCGTGATCTCCGACAAGAGCCCATTCCGCCGCAGACATCGCCATATCGAGACCAGGCAGAATCACGGCGCCCTTGTCGTGACGTGCAATCGCCGCCAATAGTTGCGCGGTCGTCGGCTGGGCGCCTGTCGAACCGAGAGCGATCACCGGCTCGTCAGCCGCAGCGAGTGCGGCGATCTGAGTCTCGACAAGCCATCGCCGCCGCTGGGCAGGGTCGACCAATCCGCTCTCTCCCAGCAATGCGGGCCATTGACCGAGGGCGATATCCAGAAAGCGCGTCGTGATGGACCAATAGGGATCGAATGAATCCTCGACGATCGCTCGGATAGTTTCGGGAACCACATTCTCGATATGAAACTCGTCGATCAGTTCGCCGAGTTCGGCCGCAAGCGCGAAGGCGCCGGCCGGGGAGGCGGCGACGAGAAAAGGCTCCTTTTTATCGAGTTCCGGTTTGCCATCCGGTCCCATCGATACAATGGCGTGGCCAATCGATTTCGACCACGTCATGATGAGTTCCGCCAGTTGCAGACGGCGCTCAAGCTCCTGGATCGCCGGCGGCCCCAGCGGATCGAAAGTCGTATCGGCAGCAAATAACGCTGCGTTTTCGCTTTCTTCAAGTCCGCCAAGCGGGAGAATGCGCGGCAGGAATATTGCGCCAACGCCAATAGCTCGCGCAAATTCTGCGCCCAGCGCACGGCCGGCCCGCTGTGTCGGCACATAAATGGTTGCACGCGCGAGGGCGAGTGGAGAGCATTTTAGGGAAATGTCTTCGACAATGCGCCCAGCGAGAAAGGCTTCCACGAAGGTTGCGAGAAACGGCGCGCCCGGCGGGATGGTGAAAACATTGGGCTGGCGCATCGGTCGCTTCACTCCTTTCTCGCCGCGATCGCCCTTTCCGCCGCGCCAATCGCGTCAATAGCGCCAACATGCAGCCAGAGCCCTTGGGAGGCAACACCGAACAGGCGTCCCTGTTCAGCCGCCGCGAAAAAGAAGGGCGCAAGCTTGAAAACCTCCCTCGTCTCCTGCGCAAATAATTGTGGCTTGAGCAACCCGACTCCTGCGTAGACATAGGGTTTGGCTCCTGTGCGCCGGATGATGCGCCCCTCCGGCGTCAGATCGAAATCGCCCTCCCAGTCGACGCCAATGCTTCCCTGCGTCGGAGCCAGCAAAAGTGCGGCGTCCATTTTTTCCGGATCCCACGCCTGCGCAAGCGTCAGGAGATTGGCGCAGGGCGCGTCGAACCAAAATGCGTCGGTATTCCATACATAGAACGGCGCATCGCCGATTAATGGCAAGACCTTCCGAATGCCGCCGCCCTGATCGAGCAGAAGGTTGCGTTCATCGGAAATGACGATTTTTGGCGATGTGCGTCCGACAAGATGTGCTTCGATTTGATCTGCCAGGTGATGAACGTTGACGATCGCTGTTTCGACGCCTGCGGCGGCGCAATCGTCCAGCGCATAGTCGATCAGGCTTTGGCCGGCCACCCGCACCAGGGGCTTTGGCGTCTCAAGCGTCAAGGGCCGCATCCGTGTGCCCAGACCCGCCGCGAACACCATTGCGACGCGCGGAACGCTGAATGTCGGCGGAGCGTCAGACATCGTTGAAAAGCGTCGGAAGATTGGTCTGACACCACGCCTTGATTTCGGCCAGCGCGGGATGTTGCAAACTTTTACGCAAATAGCCCTCGACCCGCGGCAGATGACGCAAATAACCGGGCTTGCCGTCGCGCTGGTTCAGGCGAGCGAAAATGCCGAGGATCTTGGTGGCGCGCTGCGCAGCAAGGATCGAATAGGCGCGAACAAAACCCGGCATATCGAAAGAAGGGTCGGCGGCGCGTCGACGCTGTGCGTAAAGAGCCAGCAATTTTAACTCCAAATCGTCCGGCACAGTGACACGGGCATCCTGTCCCAGAGATGCAAGATCATAGGCGGGGTGTCCCATGACGCAATCCTGAAAATCGATGATGCCGATACGCGCCAACCCCTCGCGCTTGGGCAGCCAAATGAGATTGGGTGAATGATAGTCGCGCAGGGTCCATGTCGGCGGCGCCCCGGCGACTTCGACCAGCGTCTGACGCCACAGATTCACGAAGGTGGCGCGGGCGCCAGAGGCGACAATAGTTTTGCTGTGCGGAACATACCATTCGAGCAATAATTCAATCTCAATCAAAAGCGCATCGAGATCATAGGGTGGTATGACGTAAACGCCAGCGTGGTCGACCGGTAAGGTGTCCGGAAGAACCTGCGCATGTAAATTGGCGAGCACAGCAGCAGCTTCGAGATAGCGCGCCGGCAGTGGGCCCTGTTCGTCGATCACCTCTTCGCGTCCAAGATCCTCGACAATCAACAATCCAGCGTCGAGATCGTGAGCGTAAATACGCGGCGCTGAAAAACTATGCGCGCGCAAGCCATCGGCGAGCGCAACAAAGGGACGAACATTTTCCGCAAGATGCGCTATGGCGCTGTAGGATTTTCCGTAACGTAAAGGCGGGCCGTCCGGGCGCTGTGGAGAGATCATCAAAATCGCGCGCGAACCATCCGGCTTTTCAAGCGTTTCATAAGCGCGACTGGAGGCGTCGCCCTGGAGAAAACTTCGTTTGGCGTCGCTCCAGCCGCTTTCGCGTAACAGATCTCGCAGGGCGCGAAACGGCGCAAGTCGCTGTGCAAACGCCCCATGGCCAACTATTGTGATTGCGCGCGCCTGCGGCGAGTCCGGATCGGCGAAATCGAAGTGAACGTCGAGCCGATCCGCCGGTAACGCTGTCGGCGCACGCTCGGCCCATTCGACGAGCGCCAGAGCGCCATCGACTATTTCCTCCCAGCCGAGGCCGGCAAGTTCGTCGGCTCCCTCAAGACGATAGAAATCGGCGTGAACAAGACGCAAATTCCCTTTTTCGTAAACCTGCATCAGCGTGAAAGTCGGACTTGGCGCTTCAATCCAAGGATCGTCGAGAAGATGGCGGATCATCGCGCGCGCAAAAGTGGTTTTGCCAGTCCCAAGATCGCCCGAAAGCGTGACCATATCTCCGCGACGCAAAAGGGCGACCACCTCGTGCGCGAGTGTCGCCGTCTCCTCCTCATTTGCCGCGTATACGCGCCAGACCGAATTTTCCGTGTCGTCCAGCGTCATCCTGCGCCTCCCTGACTCGCGACCACGGGCTGTTGATCCTGCGCCATGACAGGAAACACGCACGTGACGGTCGTTCCCTCGCCCGGCGCCGAGTCAACAAAAACCTTGCCGCCATGCAATTCCATGAAGGCGCGCACGATCGAGAGCCCAAGACCTACGCCGCGATGTCGGGAACCGGCGGTATGCGATTCGAACCGATCAAAAATACGCTCCAGAACTTCGGAAGCAATTCCTCGACCTCTATCCGTGATCTTGAACACAATCTCGTCGCCACGCCGCAAGGCGGCGAGAGTCACGGTTTGGCCAGGACGCGAGAAACCGATAGCGTTGGAGAGCAGATTGAACAGGATCTGTCGCACTCGTTTCGCGTCGCCACGGAAGGAGCCAACATTATCCATTGCGACAATCTGTACGTCGATATTATTTTCCTCAAGCCGATCCTGCACGCCCTCGATCGCCGAACGCATTGTCGCCTCAACGTCAACGTCGGACAGTTCCAGCGCCATTGCATCTTCGTCGATCGTCGCCAGATCCAGAATATCATCGATAATCGCCAGTAGCGCCGCCGAGGATTTGCTGACATAACCCAGATATTCAATCTGTTTGGCATTGAGGGAGCCGGTTGACTGCTCGTTGAGCAAATGGACAAATCCATTGATGTTATTGAGCGGCGAGCGCAGCTCATAACTGACATGATGGATAAAGTCGTTCCGCAGTTTCTCGGCGGCCAGAAGCGCCTTGTTGCGCTCCATCAGCGCACGCTCGGCGCCAACGTCCGCCGTCACATCGACAAAAGTCAACAAGGCGGCGCCATCCAGCAGTGACTGCGCGGTGCAATCAAGAACCAGACCGTCATTACGGGACATACGTCGCGTAAAACCCTCGCGCATATCGTTGAAACTGGTAACGAAATCCTGCAACATCCGCCACGCCTCGTCATCGTCCAGCAGACTACGACAGTGTGCGGCGAGCGCCTCGAAACGCGGTCGCTCGGCAAGCCGATCCGCATCCAGACGCCACAAATCAATGAATGCAGGATTGCAGAAACTCAATCTGCCATCAGGACCGAATACCGCAACTCCCTCTCGTAACGTCTCCAATGTTTCGCTCTGTGTGCGATTGAGCGCGTTGAAACGGGTTTCCAGCTCATAAGCTCGAGTGGTGTCATCGTAGAGGTAGGTGACGCCGCCCTGTGGATTGGGGTGCGCCACAACATCGAGAATGCGTCCATCCGGCAGATGCCAGATATGCCGTGCGGGCTCCGTGGCGCGATAGGCTTCGAACAGATTTTCCTTCCAGGCCTTATAGTCGCTCTCCGCCGGTACGCGCTGGTCGGCGCGCAAACGATCGAGAATTTCCCCGTCCGTCGGCTCCTGCTCGAGAAATCCCTGGTCGATTTGCCAGAGCTTGGCGTAAGCGTCATTATAATAAGCGAGCCGCTTGCTGCGATCGAAAATGGCGACAGCGGTCGGTAACTGGTCGAGTGTGCGCTTGTGCGATTGCATCTGACGCTCGAGATCGGCGCGCACTGTCGTGACCTCATGCCGATCAATGGCGATGGCGGCCGTGACCAGTGGCGAGGTCGTCTGGGTCACGTCGAGCAAATGTCGCTGGCCCGCAACTGTGGCGGTGACGCTTTTGCGCCAAAGCACGCCCTGTGTGCGGGCCTTTGCCGCAGAGTCGCGATCTTGGGGATCGAGCAGTTCTGCGCCAGCGCCAATCGCATCCTCGGATGTTTTCGCCTCGACAGCCGCGACATAGGCAGCGTTGACGAAGGTTAACACGCCCTCTGCGTTACGAATCCAGACGGGCGCGGGACCAGCGTCCAGTAAAGCGCGCACGCCTGCCAACTCGCTCTCGATCGCTGCGTAACGCTGGCCTAGCCCAATTAGCTCCAGACGATCTCCCGAGACTTCGCGAATGCGCAAGACTGCATTGAAGCCGACAACACAACCTTCGGCGTCAAAATATCGGTCGCGCGCCAGGCCGGTAAGTTGCAAACGGAACGCCTCACCCTTGCGACGCAGCCGATCGAGCGCAGAAGCGACCGCACCCGCGTCCTCAGTCGCCAGCCAGGAGTCGAAGGCGAGAACACGACTGGCTGGAAGATTATCGGGCAAGTTCAGAGATGAGACATTTATATTTGCCGGGCTGTCCGGCCCCGACCATGAAATGAGTATCTGTTTTTCGCTGGCGAGGAATGTCTTTGCGCGCTCCAGGGCGGCATTCGCCTCGTCAAGATCCGCGGTGAGGGCAACGGCGCGACGGCGCCAATCCTTTCGCTCACTCAGATATGTTAACGCCACAACTACTGTGAAAATCGTCAATCCGCTGCTGAAAACGAAGCTCGCCACATTGGCGTCATAGGTCGGCGGACCATAGAGACTGACAGCCTGCGCCAGCGTCCGCGAGGGCAGAAAGCAAGCCGCCGCAAACGCCGAGCTGCACAAAATCATATTTTGCAGCCGCAAGCGCGTCGAAGCATATCCAAAAAAAGAAACCGCCGAACGCCGCATCAGCAATGTCGACCGATGACGCGCGCTCTGGAGGTCGTCGCTGTGGCAGCCTGAACAGCCGCCGCGTACGCGCCAACAGGAAAAATATTCGACAATCCCGGTCTCCACGGTCGAATGGTATGATGCTCATTACGACAACGCCGAGAGCGGCCCACACAACGAGATACAACCGTCGTGTGACTCGAACGCGTGGCGGGATAAACCTGGGACCAGAAAGTCCGAAGGGACGACCGCCGGGCGCACGCTCCGAATCACTGCAATCTAGAACGAGAAAAGCGAAAAGAGAATCGTCTGGGATTCAATCTTTTAAAAAAAAAGCCTCCCGTCTTGTCTGACGAGAGGCGTTTTTCTTCAAGACTCATTTAGTTGAGTCTGGCAGAGTCTTTACCCACTATTAGTAGCGGTAATGCTCCGGCTTGAACGGACCATTTTGAGGCAGATTAAGATAGTCCGCCTGCTCGGGAGTCATCCTGGTGAGCTTGACGCCGATTTTGTCGAGATGCAGCGCGGCGACCTTTTCGTCGAGGTGCTTCGGCAAGGTGTAGACGCCTTTGGCATAATGACCCTGCTTGGTCCAGAGTTCGATCTGGGCCAGCGTCTGGTTGGTGAAGGAAGCCGACATTACGAAAGAGGGGTGACCAGTCGCGTTGCCGAGATTCACCAGGCGGCCTTCCGACAGAAGGATGATGCGCTTGCCGTCCTGGAACTCGATCTCGTCGACCTGCGGCTTCACATTGTGCCATTTCAGGTTCTTCAGGCCGGCGACCTGAATCTCGGAGTCGAAGTGGCCGATGTTGCAAACGATAGCGCGATCTTTCATCTTGCGCATATGCTCGATGGTGATCACGTCGACATTGCCTGTCGCCGTGCAGAAGATGTCGGCGCGCGGCGCAGCGTCCTCCATCGTCGTCACTTCGTAGCCTTCCATCGCCGCCTGCAGCGCGCAGATCGGGTCGATTTCGGTGACCAGCACGCGGCAGCCGGCGTTACGCAACGAGGCGGCGGAACCCTTGCCCACATCGCCATAACCCGCGATGCAGGCGACCTTGCCGGCCATCATGACATCGGTGCCGCGACGGATGCCGTCGACGAGCGACTCGCGACAGCCGTAAAGATTGTCGAACTTCGACTTGGTCACCGAGTCATTGACGTTGATCGCCGGCCACAGAAGCTTGCCTTCCTTGTGCATGATATAGAGACGATGCACGCCGGTGGTTGTCTCCTCGGTGACGCCCTTGATCGCCTCGGCATTACGTTTGTACCAGCCCGGATTGGCCTTGAGACGCTTTTTGATCGCGGCGAAGAGAACTTCCTCTTCCTCATTTGTCGCCTTGTCTAGGAAGGCGGTGTCGCCGTTCTCGGCGCGCAGACCGAGGTGGATCAGTAACGTAGCGTCGCCGCCGTCATCAAGGATCATGTTCGGGCAGCCGCCGTCGCCCCATTCAAAGATTTTGTGGGTGTAATCCCAGTAATCCTCCAGCGTCTCGCCCTTGACGGCGAACACCGGCGTGCCGGCGGCTGCGATGGCGGCCGCAGCGTGATCCTGCGTCGAATAGATATTGCAGGAGGCCCAGCGCACGTCGGCGCCGAGGGCTTTCAGCGTCTCGATGAGGACAGCCGTCTGAATGGTCATATGCAGGGAGCCGGCGACGCGTGCGCCCTTAAGCGGCTGGGATGGGCCATATTCGGCGCGGGTGGCCATCAGACCGGGCATTTCGGTCTCGGCAATGGCGATCTCCTTACGGCCCCAGTCGGCAAGCGAAATATCTGCTACGGCGTAATCGTTAAAATGAGCGGTCATGGATTTCCTCTGCTCAGAATGTGCGCGGATCGGAATATGCGCGGAATGGCCGTCGAAACCGGCGCTGGCGTGCCTATAGCAAGACCGCTTGCGGAAGACAATAAAGATATAAAGATTTGTTTATGTCAGAATATCTATATTTATTGACATATGTCAATTATATATCAAAAGTGTTGTCACTTTCTCCCGTCTGACGTTAGGGTGATCTCTCAAGAGGTCTTTCACCTTTTTCCTATGACAAAACCTGTCCGTATCGACGAGAGCTGGCGACGGCGTCTCTCAAGCGAATTCGAGCATCCGTATTTCACCGAACTGAGAGAATTCGTGCGCGCGGAATACGCGGCGCGGCGCATTTATCCGCCCGCAGGGCAAATATTTCGGGCCTTTGACGAATGCCCGTTCGAAAAGGTCAGGGTCGTCATTCTCGGTCAGGACCCCTATCATGGACCCGGTCAAGCGAATGGCCTGTGCTTCGCCGTCAGCGCGCAAGCGCCGCCGCCGCCCTCTCTGCAAAATATATTTAAAGAGATCGAGGCGGACCTTGGCCATACAATCTCGCGCGATCCTGATCTCTCCCGCTGGGCGCGACAGGGCGTATTGCTGCTCAATGCAACGCTAACCGTGCGGGAGGCGCAGGCCGGTTCGCATCAAAACAAGGGCTGGGAGCGCTTCACCGACGCCGCCGTGCATGCGCTATCGCAGGAGCGCGAAGGTTTGGTCTTTCTGCTGTGGGGCGCTTACGCCAGGCGCAAGGGCGGCGGCATCGACCGCCGCAAACATCTGGTGCTGGAATGCGCGCACCCATCGCCTCTCTCGGCGCATAATGGATTTTTCGGCTGCCGACACTTCTCTAAAGCCAACGAGTGGCTCGTCGCGCATGGCGAAACGGCCATCAATTGGTAAGCGGCTCTCCCCCGCGCGCGGCCATCGCCTGATGGATCGTCAGCAATTGTTTATCGGTCGCATCCACACGCACGATGGAGGGCCGCGCGCAAACCCGCGCGGCGTAATCCGAGAAAATTGGCGTCGACGGCAAAGCCCCAAAGCCAATCAACATGCGCAAGGCCATGCCCCATAGCAAATCGGCAGCGGTAAAGCGTTCGCCCAGAAGATATGCCCCCTGCGAAAGTTGCGCCTCCACTATCGCCAGAGCCGTATCGAAATCGCCATAGGGACTCATGCCGCGCGGCGGCGGCTCGCGCTTCGTCAGGCGATCCAGCGCCGCAGGCTCGAAGGCCGCGCTATAGAAAACAAGCCACCTTAAATAGGGACCCCGCCGCTGATCGCCAATAGTCGGTGCGAGTTGCCGGAGCGGGAAAGCGTCGGCCAGATAAATGAAAATCGCTGACGTCTCGGTGACGAGCACGCCATCGTGAACAATCGCCGGGACCTTGCCCATCGGATTGATCGCCAGATAATCGGCCAGTCGCTGGGCGCCGATGCGAAAATTCAGATCGCGCAGCGTATAGGGAGCGTCCAGTTCCTCCAGCAAGGCCAATACGCAGGACGAACGGGTTTTCGGCGAATGATAGAAGATTAACCCAGCCTCGCTCATGCCGTCTCACATTCGCTTTTTTCACTGACGCGCGATCATAGCCTGCAAGGTTCTGGCGCGGAACATGGGACACATGGAAAAACGCGCGAACGTCAGCCTGTTATTGCGAGCGGCCAAAAGTATGCGCGGCGATATGCACGATCATCGCCAGCATAATGCCCACGCCGCCGCTCAACATGGCGCAGACAATGCCCTGAATGGTAAGTTCGTTCATATTTCTCTCCCGCCCTTTGACGCTTGATGTTGTCGAATATTGGCGGGATAGAGCAGAAATTCCGACGACAATGTGATGTCGCGCACATGACGATCCGGCAACGTAAACATTCCCCGATATCACGACCGAGACTGTCAAATTTCGACACTGGGCCTACAGGAGCCGCCTCCCGTCACGGCACGAAAATGAAAAACACATAGGCGGCGAACACCACAAGATGCACAAGCCCGGTCAATACATTTGTGCGTCCGGCGCCAAAACTGACGACGCTCAACAGCAAGGTCAGCAAAAGCATCATTGTGTCGCGCTTCTCCAGTCCGAAGACGATATCGTGGCCGGTCAAAAGGCAAAAAAATGAAATGGCCGGCACAGTCAGGCCAATGGTGGCGACGACCGAACCCAATGCGCAGTTCAGCGCAGTCTGCAAGGCGTTGCGCGCAGCGGCGCGGATAGCGTTAAGCGACTCCGGCAAGAGCACCAGCGCCGCCAACGCCGCGCCGCTCGCGGCATTGACGTTGCGCACGCGCAGCAATTCGAACCCCTCCTCCATCGCTGGCACGACGCGATCGGCAAGGACGGCGACGGTGATCAGGCTCGCGACGAGACCCAGCCCGGCAAAGAGCGCCTGACGCATGGAAGGCCGTGTGTCGAAATGACCTTTGGCGGCAGAGCGGGCGTCAAGAAAATAGGAACGATGACGCACGGTCTGGATAAACAGAAACGCGCCATAGAGCGTAATTGACAGAAAACTGATGAACACCAGCTGCACGTTGGTCAAACGTGGTCCGGCCGCCGAAGTAGTGTAATCGGGTATGATCAGCGTCAGTACGGACAGCGCGATCAGCACCGCAAGATAAGCGCTCGCGCCCATTGGCTGCAACTCCTGCTCGCCATGACGAAAACCGCCCAAGAGCAAACACAGGCCGACAAGGCCGTTGCAGACGATCATGATCGCCGAAAAAACCGCTTCGCGCGCTTCTGTCGGGTCGTCGGCTCCATGCGCGATCATTGAGGCCATCGCAGCGACCTCAATGATTGTCACGGCGATTGTCAACACCAGCGTTCCATAGGGCTCGCCCAGCCACACGCCAACGATTTCGGCGTGATCAAGCGCCGCGAATACCGAGCCGATCAGTAAAATCGCGGCCAGCGCCGCGATTGCGAACAGCGCGCCGGGCGGGGCGGTCTGCAGCAAGGGGGCGCAGAAAAACAAGCCAGCTGCCGCCAGCAGCCCCAGGGTCGGGAAAATTGCCGCGCCGCGCCCTTGCGGATCACTCTGCGCCATGCTTGCCGGCTCCTGTCGGGATAGAAATTTGCGTCTTTCCAATACCCGACGCCGCGCATAAATCTAGGCCGATGACCCCTCCGCGCGCGCCCAATGACGACCTGCCCCCAGAGGCGGAGGATGCTCCGGAGCCGGAGACCGCCGGTTTCGACATGAGCGATGAAGTCGAGACCAAAGACGACGCGCCGCAAACGTCCGAAAGCGTCAAACGCGGCGTCGCGATGATCCGACAATATTGGAAAAACGCCCCCAACACGCCGGGCGTCTATCGCATGATCGCCGAAAACGGCGAGGTGCTTTATGTCGGCAAGGCGAAAAACGTCCGCAAACGCGTGGCGAGTTACACACGCCTTGCCGGGCATGTGAACCGCATCGCCCGAATGATTTCGGCGACCGCGAGCATGGTCTTCATCTCGGTGGAAACCGAAGCCGACGCGCTGTTGCTTGAAGCCAACCTCATCAAGCAATTAAAGCCGCGTTTCAATGTGCTGATGCGCGACGACAAGTCCTTTCCATATATTCTGATTGCCCGCGATCACGAAGCGCCGCAGATTTCCAAACATCGGGGAGCGCGCGTGCGCAAGGGCGACTATTTCGGGCCCTTCGCAAGCGTCTGGGCTGTCAATCGCGCGCTTAATGCGCTGGAGCGCGCCTTCCTGCTCCGCTCCTGCTCGCAAAGCTATTACGACAATCGCACGCGGCCCTGTCTGCTATTTCAAATCAAGCGTTGCGCCGGTCCCTGCACCGGGGAAATCTCGATTGAGTCCTACGCCGCCCTCGTGCAGGAGGCGCGGGATTTTCTCTCCGGCAAAAGCATGAGCGTGCGTGAACAGCTTGCGGCGGAAATGAGCGCAGCGGCCGAGAGTCTGGAGTTCGAACGCGCCGCGCGCCTGCGCGATCGGATCTCGGCGCTTTCCGCCATTCAGGGCGCGCAGGGCGTCAATCCGCGCACGGTCGAGCAGGCGGATGTCTTCGCCGTCGTCAAGGAGGCAGGTCGTTTTTGCATCCAGGCTTTTTTCTTTCGCGCCTATCAAAACTGGGGGAACCGGGCCTATTATCCGCGCGCCGACGCCAGCCTGAGCGAAGCGGAGGTGCTCGACGCCTTTCTGGCGCAGTTTTACGACGAAATGCCCTCGTGCCCCTTGGTGATGCTGTCGCATCGCGTCGAGAACGCCGGGGTTTTGGAGGAGTTGTTATCGGCGCGGATCAAAAAACGCGTTGAAGTGGTCGCGCCGCAGCGCGGCGAGAAACGCGAGCTTGTCGAACACGCCCTCACCAACGCCCGTCAGGCGCTCGGCCGCAAACTCGCCGAAGACGCCAGCCAGCAAAAATTGCTCGCCGCGACGGCGCAAATCTTCGATCTGCCGTCGCCGCCCCGGCGCATTGAGGTCTACGACAATTCGCACACCGGCGGGCAGCAGGCCATCGGCGCAATGATCGTCGCCGGTCCCGGCGGCTTCATGAAGGCGCATTACCGCACCTTCAACATCAAAAACACCGAAATCTCGCCCGGCGACGATTACGCCATGATGCGCGAGGTCATGTCGCGGCGTTTCGCGCGCCTTGCAAAGGAGAACGAAACCGCGACCGCCGACCCCGACGCCTTTCCCTCAAAACCCGATCTGGTTCTGATCGATGGCGGACGGGGTCAATACGAGGCGGCGCGCACGGCGCTGGAAGCCTCGGGCGTCGAGGGCGTCGCGCTCGTCGCCATCGCCAAGGGCGCAGACCGCAACGCCGGACGCGAGACATTCTTTATGGCGGGTCGCGAGCCGTTTCGTCTACCGCCGCACGATCCAGCGCTGTATTTCGTGCAGCGGTTGCGCGACGAGGCGCATCGCTTCGCCATCGGCACGCATCGCGCGCGACGCAAGAAGGAGTTTGTCAAAAACCCGCTCGACGAAATCGCCGGCATCGGCCCGGCGCGCAAACGCGCGCTTCTGCATGCGTTTGGTTCGGCGAAAGCGGTAGCCCGCGCCGCCCTCAGCGATCTCGAAAAGGCGCCGGGTCTGAACAAAACAACGGCGAAACTGGTTTACGATCATTTTCAGCGGGGGGATTAGAGTCCCTTAATCCATCGTCTCGCCTGAATCGCCCTTACAGCTGAATTCATTCCGGCTATTCTCCCCCCATGCGCGTCCTTAACTCCTTCGAAAACGCCTACGCCAAATTCACCCGCGACGACGGCTGGGCCATCGCCAGCCATGTCGCGCTGTCGACGCTGACGGCGCTGTTTCCCTTTCTGATTTTTCTGGCCACGCTGGCGGGCTTCATCGGCCGCGAGGAAATGGCCCTCTCCGCCACCAGTCTGATCTTCGAGAGCTGGCCGCAGCAGATCGCACATCCCCTCTCCCGTGAAATCACCGCCGTTCTGACCCAGCCGCATGGCGGGCTGCTCACGATCAGCGCCGTGCTGTCGATCTATTTCTCGTCGAGCGGCGTCGAGGCGATGCGCGTCGCCCTTAATCGGGCCTATGACGCGCGCGACCATCGCGCATGGTGGCTGTTGCGCCTGGAGGCGATTGTCTTCGTGATCGTCGGCGCGGCGTCGCTGCTGGTCATCGCCTTTCTGCTGGTGCTGGCGCCATTGGTCTGGGCGCTGGTCGGCCGCTATGCGCCGGAGCTGGCGCATCATCTCGAATTTCTTGGACCGGCGACGCGTTACGGCGTTTCGACGCTGGTGCTGGGCGCGGGATTGATTGGCGCCCACACCATCTTGCCGGCGGGACGACCGCCGCTGCCCGCCGTCGCGCCGGGCATTCTTCTGACGCTGGCGCTCTGGCTGCTCTTTGGCGCCGGCTTCGGCGATTATCTTTTGCATTTCGCCGATAATTATATCGTCACCTACGCTGGCCTCGCCTCGATCATGATGGCGCTGGTTTTTCTTTATGCTCTGTCAGCGATTTTTATCTTCGGGGCCGAACTGAACCAGACGCTGCGGCGCGAGGGTTAATCGCGTTTTAACCGGCATTTTCTAGGCTGCGCGCAACGGCGGCGCGCGTCTGGCGGCGCGTCGACCGCGGCGGCGCGGCTGTCGCCTCACCTCCTGTCAGGCGGAAAATTTCCATGCGCAGTCATCACCGGCGCTATCTCCTTGAGCAAATCGGCGACGCCGCTCAACGCCGGTTGTGGCAAGCCGTCGGTTTCGGGATGCTGACGAGCGCCGGCGCCCTCGCGCTGGCGCTTGCGACATGGTCGGCGCGCGATCCCTCTCTCAACCACGCCACCGGCGGTCATATCCGCAACCTGCTCGGCGCACCGGGCGCCGCCGCTGCGGATCTAATCATGCAGCTTTTCGGCTTCGGAGCCATCGCCGCCATCCTGCCGCTCGCCGCTCAGGGTCTGAGGCTGCTGCGCCAGCAATCGACGGGCAAGGGCGCCTTCCGTTTGGGTCTTTGGTTCGTCGGCATCTTCGCCACCGCCGCGACGGCCTCGTTGTTGCCGGCCACCGACCGCTGGCCGTTGCCGACCGGCCTGGGGGGCGTCGCCGGCGACGCCGTGCTCGCGGTGCCGCGCACGATTTTTGCCGGCTCCGGTCTTGCCATGGCGGGATTTGGACTGGCCGCCGCCTTCGTCGCGATTCTCGCTGTCAGCGGCTCCGCAGGACTTGGAACGCCAGCTGCGGAGAACCTCGACAATCCGGCTGTAGAAGAAGAGGAGCCGACGCTCGATGACGATGAAGACATGGACGGCGAACCCGGCGTGGCGCTCATCTCGCTGGGCGCGATCCTTCATGTCCTCCTGGCGATCAGGAGTCGTCTCTTTCTGCCGATGAAGCGGCTGACGTCGCCGCGTCCGCGACCGACGATCCCGATGGAGACGTTGCCGGCAGCGCATCCGAGACGGGAGCCTGTGTTCGAGGACTTGAACGCCGGCCGCATCGATCCGCCGTCTGTCGGCGTCAGCGGCGCATTCGATGGCGAAGCGCCAGACTTCAGCAATTTCGACGTCGTCGCCCCAGCGTCCGCGCCGGTCGTCACGCCGCGTCCCGCGCGACCGCGCGCTCCCGCCCGCCCCTCCGGACGCGGGGCGCAGCACGTTTACGAGCTCCCCGCCGCCGAATTGCTGGCCGAACCCAGGAAGGGCGCCGCCGTGCGCCTCTCCGAAGATGTGCTGGCCGATAATGCGCGGCTACTTGAAGGCGTTCTCGACGATTTCTCGGTGCGCGGCGAGATTATCAACGCACGCCCCGGTCCGGTGGTGACGCTTTACGAACTCGAGCCGGCCCCGGGCGTCAAATCCTCTCGCGTCATCGGCCTCGCCGACGACATCGCCCGCTCGATGTCGGCGATCTCCGCGCGTGTCGCGGTGGTGCCGGGCCGCAACGCCATCGGCATTGAACTACCCAATCAGCGCCGGGAAACCGTTTATCTGCGCGAGTTGATCGCCAGCGATGATTTCATGCAATCCGATCACAGACTGGCAATTGCGCTCGGCAAGACCATTGGCGGCGAGCCGGTGATCGTCGATCTGGCGCGCATGCCGCATCTGCTCGTCGCCGGCACCACCGGTTCTGGCAAATCGGTGGCGATCAACACCATGATCCTGTCGCTGCTTTACCGCCTGAAACCCGAAGAGTGCCGGTTGATCATGGTCGATCCGAAAATGCTGGAGCTTTCGGTCTACGATAATATCCCGCATCTGCTTACCCCGGTCGTCACCGATCCGAAAAAAGCGGTAGTGGCGCTCAAATGGGCGGTGCGCGAAATGGAGGATCGTTATCGCAAGATGTCGAAACTCGGCGTGCGCAACATCGACGGCTTCAACGCCCGGGTCGCCGAGGCGCAGGCGAAGGGCGAAATTATCACCCGCACAGTGCAGACAGGCTTTGATCGCGAAACAGGCGAAGCGGTCTTCGAGCGGGAAGAAATGGATCTGTCAAAACTGCCCTATATTGTCGTCATAGTCGACGAAATGGCGGATCTCATGCTTGTCGCCGGCAAGGATATCGAAGGCGCGATCCAGCGACTAGCGCAAATGGCCCGCGCCGCCGGCATCCATCTGATCATGGCGACACAGCGTCCCTCCGTCGACGTCATCACCGGTACGATCAAGGCTAACTTCCCGACCCGCATCTCCTTCCAGGTAACGTCGAAAATCGACAGCCGCACCATTCTCGGCGAACAAGGCGCCGAGCAACTCCTCGGTCAGGGCGACATGCTGTATATGGCCGGCGGCGGCCGAATCTCGCGCGTCCATGGCCCATTTGTGTCCGACAATGAAGTCGAGCATGTCGTCGCGCATCTTAAGGCCCAGGGCGCGCCTCAGTATCTCGAAGCCATCACCCGCGAGGACGAGGACAGCGACGCCGGCGAAGCGCCCCTGCCTGGTTCGATGGACGCCGAAGAAGGGGGCGATCTCTACGATCGGGCCGTCAACATCGTGCTGCGCGACCGCAAGTGCTCGACGAGCTACATTCAGCGCCGTCTTTCTGTAGGCTATAACAAGGCCGCATCGCTGGTGGAGCGCATGGAGCAAGAGGGCGTCGTCAGCGCCCCCAATCACAGCGGCAAACGCGAGGTGCTGGCAGGCGGCGGGATCGACCGCGGGGCTTTCGACATTGAGGCGGCGGAATAAGCCGCCGCTTACCCGCACGACGAACAAACTGTGCTAGATACGAGCGGTTAAACCAAGTCGAATCGGATCTTCGCCCGTGATCAGATATTTTTCCGCCCTGCTCGGTCTCGCTCTCCTGCTGCCCGCGCCGCTCCATGCGGAAGACGCCAGGCCGGCGCCCGCTCAGCCGGCCGCCCCGGCGGCGCCCGCCGCCGCGCCGCCAGCCGCGCCCGCAGCCGAGACCGAGAAACAAGCTGGCGAAACGAAGCCGGCAGCCAAAAAACGCGCCAAGGCCGGAGAGCCTTTGCAACTTGTCCGCACTCCGGAGCCGGTAAAGCCCGTCAGCCGTGCGGAAGCGCTCAGACGCGCCAACGCCTTCTTCAACGCCTCGCCGGTGATGACCGCAGATTTCGTGCAGATCGGCGCCGACGGCAAACGCTCGGAGGGCAAGCTGCATGTGCAGCGCGCCGGTCGCGTTCGCTTCGAATATGCCCAGCCCGCGACCATGGAGGTTGTCGCCGACGGCGTTCAGGTCGCGGTGCGCGACCGCAAGCTCGGCACACAGGATCTGTATTTCATCTCGCAAACGCCGCTCAAATTCCTGATGAAGGAAAAGATCGACCTCGAAAAGGACGTAACCGTCGAGGACGTCCAGACAGACGACTCCGGCGTGACAATCTTCATTGAAGATAAAGCGACGTTTGGCGGCACATCGCATGTGCGACTGGTGTTCGATCCCAAAACCTTCAAGCTCAAACAGTGGCAGGTCAAGGACCCGCAAGGATACGAAACCCTGATTTCGCTCTACAACATCGATCAGGCGACGACGCCAGATCCGACTCTTTTTGTCGTCAACAAATAGCGCGTAACAACCAGCGGTCGGACAGGTGCGAGACTATTCGTCTGAAATGGCCGCCGAGGCGGCGCGGTCGATCTGGTCGTTGTGGCGTTCTGGCGACGTGTGCGACGCCCTGCCAGATGCCTGTCGTCCGCAAACCGCCTCGGAGGGCTACGCGGCTCAGGCGCAACTTCCTCTTGTGGCCGGCAGAGAGGTGCTCGGCTGGAAAATCGCCGCCACGAGCCTTGCCGGACAAGCGCATATCCAGGTCTCCGGCCCGCTCGCCGGTCGACTGATGGCGGGAAAGGTCTTTGAGGACGGCGCGACCCTGTCGCTCGCCGGCAACCGCATGCGGGTCGCCGAACCGGAGTTCTGTTTCCGCATGGCGCGCGATCTGCCGCCGCGGAAAAGTCCTTATACACAGGCTGAAGTAATGGGGGCCGTTGGCGCGCTGCACCTGGCGCTGGAGGCGCCCGACTCACGATTCGCCGTTTTCGAACAGGCCGGAGAGGCGCAGCTGATCGTCGACAACGCTTGCACAGGAGAGTTCGTTCTCGGCCCCGAAGCGCCGGCGCTTTGGCGCGACCTCGATCTCAGCCGCCACGCCGTGACCGGTCAAGTCATAACGAAACAGGGCCTGCGCTGGACCCGCGACGGCATTGGCGAGAATGTGCTTGGCGATCCGCGCATCGCGCTCACATGGCTGGCCAACTGCCTGTCGGCCCTGGGAGAGACGCTCTCCAACGGTCAGTTCGTCACGACCGGCGCCTGCATGAAACCGCTGGAAATTGGTCCCGGAGACAGTGTCTCAGCGGATTATGGCGCACTGGGTCAGGTGGGCCTGCGCTTCGCCACGGGCGAGTAGGACGTCACGCGAGTTTCGCGTCAGCGACGGTCCTCGCCGATGACATGGGCCAGCACATGTCCGTCGGCCTTAAGCGCTGCATGGAAACGTCCAAGAATTTGCAGGACGACGCCGAACATGCCGAGAATCATCCAGCCGAAAACGACGAAGCCCCAGTGCAAGGGCGCTGAGACGATCTCGTCCATGAACCAGAACGAATGACCCCATTCATTCAGCGCGACGTTCGGCAGGATCATGAAGGAGCTGTTGATGCACAAAAACGCCATCGAATAACCACGCGCAAAAAACGGAATGCGAGTGCGCGCATAAAGAAAGGCGCCGAAGGCCAGAAGGAAATAGATCGGAAAGGACAGATAGAAGACGATGATGTGAGACGGGGTGAAATCCGTGTCGCGAATCACGACAAGATGCCAGGCCGCATCTTGTTCTGCGAAGAAGGAGGCCGCCCAATAATAGGCGACGACGGCAAGCAAAAGCCACTGGATGAGACAGAAGAGTCTGGCGACTTCCTCGCGCAGAGAAAGAAAAAAGAGTTGGCGGCTGCGTGTTTTGTACAAATAGCCGACGAGTAAGAAGCCAAAAGCAATCTCAAGCGGAATTTCTCCCCAGAGCAGTGGAGTCCAGCTTTGACGAAATTCGGGGCTGAAGGAATCGAGACCGGCGCTGAAACCGAAGAGTTGCTGATAATATCTCACGCATACGAACAGGAGGTTGAGCGCAAGTAGTCCCGCAATAAAAAGCCGCCATCTGATCAGACCGCCCGATTTTTCCAGGGCGACATGCTTGGGCTTGGCCACATTTTCAGTTTTGGCCACATCGCTCATTGTGGTGAGACCTTCTCGGCGGCGCCGAATATAAGAGATTAAGACTGGTTCTAGGCTAACCAGACCAAAAATGATAGCCCGCGCCCGAAAACGCTCCGGGGAAAATCAATAATATATAACAAGTATTTATACCTCCCTTCACGGAGTGTCCGATGGCTGGCCGCGAGGCCGGACTGACGCGTTTCGGTTGCACTGCAAACTAATGCCCTGAAATGAATACACAATACCCATGGACTGCGACGCTTGACCGCAATGGCCCGTTGTCATTGAAGAAATAAAGCATGGTTCAAATAAACTATTGTATTTAATATATCTTTAGCCTCATTAGCCCGACGACCGGCGCTTTATGGAATTGGGACAACCCTTGAACTGAAGCGCAACGAAATTTAAAAAACGGCGAACAGGATGGAAGGTCAGCCAAAAAGATTCGTCGTATGGATCACGCTCGTATTTTCCAGGGACTCAATTTTTCTATCGCGGTCTGGGGAGTCCAGATGCTCTCCTATCATGGCTACGGTCTTTTGTTCGAATGGCTGGACCGAAGCGGCCGTGGGGCGCGATTCAAAGTTCGACCTGTCGATCGTATGAGCTACCGGGAGCTAATGCCCCGCGTTGTGTTTAATCAGGTTTTCATTCTGTTACCGGCGATGGTGCTCGCGCAGGCGATGGGTCTGGCTTACTATGGCGCCTCTCAACTCACGCCGCTCACAGTCGTGATCAGTTGCGCCGGTCTGACGATCGGTCACGACATGGTGCAATACATTACGCATCGGCTCGTGTTGCACGACCCGGCCTATATGCGCAAATTCGGACACGCTGTGCATCATTCAACCCGCGCCAGCCGGGGCGTCAGCGCCTGCTACATGAGCGCGGCGGATTTCTTTCTGGAGATCGTCAGTCCCTACCTTTTGCCGCTGATTTTGATCGGAGGAGGCGGGACGAATTTCGTTTTTCACGCGCTAATCGTTAGCGCAGGCGCCTATGGCGGCGTTTACGAACACTCCGGCTACGATTTCGGCCTGACCCTGCGCAAGGCGGGCGGGTGGCGACGCATCCTTGGCGCGATGCTATCGACCGAGGCGCATGGCTATCACCACACGCGCGGCAATGTCAGCTTTTCGGACGGATTTGGTTCGTCGAATATTTGCGACACTGTATTCAAAACCCGCTGGGATCTCGTGCCCGGCCGCGAACGACGCACGGATTCGACCAACGTCGCCTGACGCGCATTAAAAATTTAGTTTTTCAAACTCTGTAAATTTCGTCGACAGGCGTCCCGAGCGCCGTGGCCAAACGATTGGTTTCGGCCGCCATGCCGACAATGGCAAGCAGTTCAAGATATTCGTCATCGGTCATGCCCTTGGCCCGTGCGCCGGCCGTATGCGAATGAATGCAATAATCGCAGCCATGGGCGACGGAAACAGCGATATAAATCATCTCCTTCATCTTCGGGCTGAGACTGCCGGGACCCATGACCGCCTTTATGCTTTCCCAGGTCCGTTTCAGCATCGCCGGATCGTGCGCCAGCGAACGCCAGAAATTATTGACGTAATCTGTCTGTCGCGTCGCGCGAATATCGTCAAATACGGCTTGCGCCTCCGGCGACATTTCGTGGTCTTCAAGCAATTTGACGGTAGCCATAAACTGTTTCCTCCCAGCCGACCCGATCGACCCCATGGTTAGGCCCGCGTCTCGATTCGGTCAGCGCATGAGTCCTTCGATCATCCCGGAGGGCGCGCGAATTTCGGTGATGCGCCAGCCCCAATCCCGAAACGAAAAGACCAGCGCGCCGCCGCTTTTGTCGACGAGTTCAAAGCGATCTACTGCTAGCGGCCTGAACTGCCCTAGAAGGTCGAAAAGACCGGGGCCATCTCCAGCGCCGGATTGATGCCGATTGTCGGCGCGTTTCTCGACAGAGGAAAGGATTGTCGCCAGCCCTTCGGGCGTGACAAGCGAGTCGACGATTTGATCAGCCAGCGCAGGCCCGAGCGCGGCGATTAAACCGGCCCCGATTTGCGCGCCGAGATCGTGGCTGCGTCCCAGGCCACGACGACTTTTGTTGAGGATAAAGGCGTCGACTTGCGTCTTGAGCTTTTCCTTGACCGAGGACGTGTCGAGATAGGTCACAACCGTCGACGCGTCGCCGGTCGATAGACCGTGCAGGACCCGATAGACCGCTCGCCCGGCAAAGCCGAGGTAAAGCGCGCCGATCAGGCACAGCATAATCGATAAAGCGCGCAACATTTGCGAAAGTTCCCCGATCGATCACCACATCAGCATATCGACCGAATGTCCTGTCGGCAAAATGTTCAATAAATCCCGACATCCAGTCCGGCGGCCATGTGCGCGCCGAGCGCATAACAGTCATTGAGAAACGATTCTCGCCATTCTCCCCGGCATACAAGCGGCGCATGAGACTTTCGCCAGCGTAGTCCCGTCACGATGGTTTCGACGCCACGTTGCGTTCCGGCGCCATCATGACCTGCGCGCACGCAGAGGGCGTATGGCAGTCCCTGAGTGCGCTCCAGACAGGGATAGTAACAACGGTCGAAGAAATCCTTCAACGCGCCGCTCATGTAACCAAGATTTTCCGGGGTAAGAAGAATGACGGCCTGTGTCGTCCAGACGTCCTCTGGCCGGGCGTCGACGGCGGCGATGAGACGCGACTGGACGTTGTCGATCTCCGGCGCGGCGGCGCCATCAAGGATAGCCGCGCCCATGCGCCGTATGTTGTGGGAGGGCGCATGCGCGATGACGAGCAGGCGTTTCGCTTCTTCCGTCATGCCTTCTCGACATGCCCTCTTCCTGACGCGCGCGCCAGATCGCGCCGGCGCGCGCGTCGGTCAAGCGTCATTGCGTGATGATGGCGTCCTTGACGCATTTCTTCGTGAAGCTTTTTTTCGCGGCGCCTTTCAGCTTCTTTTCCTCTGCGGCGACGTCGCAGCTCGCTGTCGCGGCGTCGCGCGCGCATTTCTTCATAAAGCTGTTTAACGCAGCGCCGGCGAGTTTTTTGTCGCTGGCCTGGGCGGCGCAATCGGGATTGGCCGGGGCGACAGCAGGTGTCGCGACGGGCGCGGCGACGGGAGCCGGCTCGGCGTTCTGCGCCCGGACGGCCGTTGCGACAGTCAGGCTGGCGAGGGTGGAAGCCATCAAAACAAGGGCGGTGGCGAACAAACGGTTCATCTCTGTCTCCATCTGGGCAAGGATCGTCTCATGATCGATATCTCCTAAATGACAAACCGACTGAACATATTCTGAATATAAACAGCAAAATATGACGAAGGACGTTTAATGACTGCGTCTGCCGCGAAAGGTTTTGAGCTTTTGATAATTTATATCCTGAACATCTCGTCCAATTGGAACCAGTCCCGCTTCAAGTAATTTCAACTGGCCATCTCGTGAGAGGACATAACGGATAAATTCGACGCCAATCGCGTTGAGACGGTCGCCAGGGTTATGCGGCAAATACAGATAAAGTGTGCGCGCAAGGGGATAACGACCTCGCGCTACATTCTCGGCGGTCGGTTCGATGCATCCCTCTTCGCCCGACATTGCAATCGGGACGGCCCGCACGCTTTCGATCAGAAACCCGACGCTCGAGTAACCGATGGCGAATTTATCCCCGGCGACTGCCAACGCGACCGCTTGTCCAGTGTCGAGAAGTCTCACGGTGGGTCTGAGAACATCGCCGCCAAGAACGGCGTTGCGGAAAAATTCCGTGGTGTTCGAGCCAACGCGTCTTCCAATGGCGACCAACGACTTACCACGCCATTCCCCATCAAGACCGAGATCAGTCCATGTCGCGACAAGCTTGCCGTCCGCAGTTAAACGATTTGCCGAAAAAATAGCGTCGAGCTGCGACAGGGTCAGGCAGCGGACCCCATTCTGGCGGTGGACGAAGACGGCCAGCGCGTCGAGCGCGACCGGGAACGCCTTTGGCGGCGCGCCGAATTTCTCTTCGATCATCGCGATCTCGGCGCGGGTCATCAACCGCGACATCACGCCGATCTGAGCTGTTCCGGCAGCCAATGCGGCGGGCGCCGAGCCCGTGCCGGTTTTCTCGACGGCCACTTCGACGCCGCGATAAATTTGCTGGAAATTGTCGGCGAGCCCGGTCAGCTCCGCCTCCAGCGTTCCCGAACCAACCACCGTCACCTTACCGTTAAGGCTCCAGACCGGACGATATTTACGCAACGCCGATTCTGCTGTCGCCGGGGACAGGAAAAAGCCGAGAGCGAGCCATGCGATAGAAAAAAGCGCCGTTGCACGCTCGAGTGTCATGGTTTGCGTCCTGCGCGGGCGACGCGCGAAACGGTCGCGCCACAGCCTCATGCGCATTATCCTTGCTGGTGACAGCGCGGCAAGTTTTTCGGGGGAGCCCGGTCGATGAAAAACGGAAATTTGATCGCTTCCGGCTTGCTATAAATCAATTATAACTCAGATTGGAGCTACAGAAGTATGGCGTCAGCGACATCGTATAAAGCAATGAGTCTCTTCTGAAATAGACTGGTTGAATAATAATTGTTGCTCACGGTTAAGTTGTGGCCTAATGTTCACATTGTCACAAGGTCGTTGTGGTACGAGCAGCCGGGCCGTGGCTCCAATCAAAAATGGCGCGGGGCGACGACTGATCGCCGAACAACCAGTCAGCCCCTCATCGGGTCGGCCAACTTTAACTCAACAGACATCGCTCAGATCGGAGCTTCCAGCCGCCCGGTCCTTCGGAGCCTTGTCCTGCGCAGACCGCTCCGGAGTTGTTTGCATGCATGATATCATGGGGCCGTCGGCAAACGGCGTAAAGAAAACGGCGCATAGGCTGTCGGTAATCGAGCCGCTCACTGATGACTCAACAGTGAGGATGTTTGCAGCCCTGGACTTTCCGCCTGTCGCCGACTTCCCCAAAGACGCGCAATTCAAGCTCTCCGTCATCGGGAACAGCGTCGACAAAATCGCCCAGGACGGGGACACGCTGCTCTGCGTGCGATCAACTGTCGCCGGCGGGGAGCCGCAGGACGGCGATCTCGCGGTTATCGAGCTTCGCGGTAGTGGAGAATCTCCCGATGGCGAGGTTTCTCGTCTTGCAATCCGTCGATTGCGACGGATTGGCGGATTGTGTGAATTCCGTCACGTGAGCAACGATCCGGCTTTTCAGGAAGCTCCCCTGATTCTGGACATGCGACTGGACGACGGCACAATCCGCATTGTGGGCAAGGTTCTTTTCGCCTGTCGTCGCCTCGGCGCATAAGGGGCGGGCTACCGCAGATTCGAGATGGCCGCCGGTTGAGCAGGCGCATCGAAGAAAAACACGCCTTTTTTTCGTCCCAACAGCAGCTTATCGCAGCGAACGCGTCCGCGCCGGGTGTCCCGTGTTGGCCGGCGCTTTTCTATCGCTCATGGGAGAAGACATTTGAAAAACTTCATCCTCGCCACGATCCTGACGCCCTGCGCCCTGATCGCCGGCGTCGCCGCCGCCAATGCCGCCTGGGTAGGCAAGGCTTCCTATTACGAACTCAAAGGCCGCACGGCCAGCGGCGGCCATGTCGGCGCGCTGACGGCCGCTCATCGCACCCTGGCCTTCGGCTCGAAGGTGCGCGTCACCAATCTGCGCAACAACCGCTCCGTGATCCTCACCATTAACGATCGTGGACCGTTTACGGGCGGTCGGGTGATCGACGTCTCCGGCCATGCAGCCGACGTGCTGGGCTTTCGTTCCGCCGGCGTCGCCAAAGTAAAGGTCGAACCGCTGTCGAGCCTCGCCGAAGCTCAATAGCGCCACCAAAGCGCGGAAAACACGCCGCGTTCGGCGGGAGAATTCACGCCAAGCATGGCGATGACCCCGCCAAGTTGCAGCGACAGCGATGGCGTGACGTCGTAGACCGCGCTCAGCTGAAATCTTTGCGCCGCCATAACCGGCGCGACGCCGCCGCGCGGCGCAATCGCCGAGAAGCTCTGCGTCAGCAGCAACACGTTTGCGGCTGGTCGCAGGCCAGCCGTCAAATCGATGCGCGTTTCGGGACCATTCTGGCCGCCGGAGCGATAGCCGATTTGCCCGTCGAGAAATCCCGACATGCCCCAGAGCGCGAAGGAACGGCCGACCAGAAGCCGCGCGTCCGCCGTAACGGGCTGACGCATGTCCAGAAACCGCCGGGCCTGCGACGAGGCCGACCGAACCGACGCTTGTACGGAAACAACGTAATCGCCGAGTGTCGCCACGCCGAGCCGCAAACCGGCTGAACCGAGGCCAAGACCCCGATAATGCGGTCCGGGCGTGATTGCGCCATCGATCGGCAACCCAACTTTTGCTTGCGCAATCGAACGGGCGAGATCGACGGTTCTGTCCTCTGCGCCGTTGAAATCCATCGCCGTGGCCTCGCCCACGAAGGTCAACCCGTCCGTTACCCCGTGTTCGAGGTAAAGCTGGGTCTCGAACCTGCGGTAGGGCGGCGTTGCAATAAGGCGACCACTCTTGTCATAGGCCTTGCGGGCGTCGGCGAAGGTGGTTGTGAGAATGGCCAGACCATGATTTTCGGGCCACAACCATGCCCCGGCGCGGGCGACCGGCGCTGCGAGGCAGCCAAACGCAATAATTACCCAAGCCCAAAACCATGCCGACACACGCATGACGACGCCTGCTCTCACGCACTCAACTGAGGCGGAAGGCTAAGTCTGGCGCGGCGCCTGGAATACTTAATGTAAACGGGAGGGGGGAGCGACGTTCACTGCCGGATCAGGACGCAGACGTAAAACCCGTCGGTTCCGCTTGTCGCCGGCGAAAATCGCAGACCCGCGCCATGCGGCGAAGCGAACCGCGCCAGATCGGGCAGGCCTGCGGCTTGCGCCATTGCTGGCGCCGGCTGCGCAGCGTAGGCGTCACAAGCGTCGAGAAACGCCGCGATCTGGCTTTCGTTCTCGTCGATCAACACCGAGCAGGTGACATAGGCGATGCGTCCGCCTGGTTTAACGAAACGCGTTGCGGAGGCGAGCAAAGCGGCCTGTTCTTTCAGTCGCAGATCCAGCGCCCCCGGCGCAATCCGCCATTTGGCGTCAGGATGGCGCCGCCACACGCCGGTTCCGGTGCAAGGCGCGTCGATCAGAACGAGATCGCAGCGGCCCTCAAGATCGGCGAGCACATCCGCCTTGCCGCGCGGCGCGCGAATCTGGATGTTGCGCGCGCCCGCCCGCTCCACCCTCCCGTGCATCGGCATGAGCCTGCGCCCGTCGGAGTCATGGGCGTAAATCTGCCCGCGGTTATGCATTTGCCCGGCGAGCGCCAGCGCCTTGCCGCCCCCGCCAGCGCAAAGATCGAGAATCTGTTCACCCGGCTGGGCGGCGCAGAGCAGGCTCGCCAGTTGCGAGCCCTCGTCCTGCGGCTCGACATAGCCCTTCACGTAAGCGGTCTCGGCGGCAAGCGCCGGGCCGCGCTTGTGGCCGGCGTCGATGCGCAGGCCCAATGGCGACAGCGGCGTCGGAAGGGGCGCCAGATGCGCCAGTTTTTCCAGCGCCTGCGAACGATCGCCCTTGAGAATATTGACGCGCAGATCGACCGGCGCCCGCATCGCCAGCGCCCTGCCCGCCTCCACAGCCCGCGCACCGAAGGCTTTAGCGAATTTCTCCGCGAGCCATTCGGGATAATCCCCGCGCACAGGGTCGGGCGCCGCGTCGAGCGTCGCCGTTTCCAGCCGGACGCGTTCATCGTCGGAAAGCGGGGCCGGGGCATGCCCCTCGCCCGAACACAAATCGGCGATGGCGGCGGCGTCGAGACCGCGCGCCTCGCGCAGCGCCCCGAGCATGATGGCGCGCGGCCCGGCGTCTCCCATGACATAAGCCGCCGACGCCGATTTGCGCAGCGCGTCGAACAACAGGCTGGCGATGGCGGCGCGGTCCTTCGAACCGGCGAAACGATGCCGCTGGCCCCACTCCTTCAGCGCATCGGCGGCGGGCCGGCGGCGTCCGGCAAGATCGCCGAGAATGTCGATCGCGGCGGAGACTTGGGCTGCGGGAGTCATCGAATTTCCAGAACGGCCGACGCAGCGGCGCTTGAGTTAGCCCACCGCCGGCCGGCGGGCGCGAATACGGCGGATCGTTCCTGTAGTGGAGCGATAGGCGATGGTCTCGGTCTCGACATAGCCCCGGCCGAACGCCACGCCGCCAACCAGCGGCCCGTCGGTGACGCCGGTGGCGCAGACCACCACATCGCCCGAGATCATGTCGGCGATGGCGTATTTGCGACCAGGGTCGGTAATGCCGTGACGCATAGCCTCGGCGCGCTGATCGGCGGTCTCCAGCACCAGCCGACCCTGCATCTGCCCGCCGACGCAGGCCAGCGCCGCAGCAGCCAGCACGCCCTCCGGCGCGCCGCCCCGGCCCATGTAGAGATCGACGCCTGTCTCGGCTGGATCGGCGGTGACGATGACGCCGGCGACGTCGCCGTCGGAAATCAGACGCACCCGCGCCCCGGCGGCGCGGCATTGGGCGATCAGGCCGGCATGGCGCGGACGATCGAGAATGCAAACGGTGACGTCGCCCGGCGCGACGCCCTTCGCGGCGGCGAGGGCGGCGATGTTGTCGCCCGGCGCTCGGTCGAGATCGACGAGGCCCGGCGCATATCCGGGTCCGATGGCGATCTTGTCCATGTAGACGTTTGGCGCGGTGAGCAGCGCGCCGGGCGCGGCGGCGGCGGCGATGGAGATCGAGCCGGCCATGTCCTTGGCGCATAAGGTGGCTCCTTCGAGCGGAGCCACCGCAAGATCGATTCGCGGCCCATCGCCAGCGCCCAGCGCATCGCCAAAACAGATCGCGTTGTCGACGCCGCCGGCGTCGTCGCCAATCACGACACGGCCCTGCGCCGGTAAAAGCTTTAAATGTTCCCGCATGGCGCGGACCGCCGCGAGATCGGCGGTCATTTCATCGCCGCGCCCGCGCAGCCGGGCCGCTGCGACGGCGGCGAGTTCGGTGGCGCGCGTCAGTTCGATGACGAGGAAACGCCCGATGGCCGTGGCGTCGATGGACGGCGTCGGCGACATGACTGGCCCTTCTGCGGTTACATCCGCGCCATGCGGACGATCACTCCCGCTCGATCCGTATGACCTGCGCGCGCGAGACAATCGTGCCGTCGTCGAAGATCAGATCGAGCGCCTCGCGCACCAGATGTTCGCTGGTCGCGTGGGTGATGAGGATGACATCGACGCAATCGCCCGGTTTGCCGCGCTGGCCGCGCTGCATGATGCTCTCGAGAGAAATCTTGCGTTCGGCCATGCGTGAGGCGATGCGCGCGAAGGCGCCAGCCACATCGCGCACCGACATGCGGATGTAATAGCCGCCCTCGTGACGGCGCATCGCCGTGCGCTTGAGGTCGGTGAGCTGCGCTAGCGGCAGTCCGAAAGGCGCCGAGCGTACGCCCTTGGCGATGTCAGCGATATCGGCGACGACGGCGGAGGCTGTCGCGTCGCCGCCAGCGCCGGGACCGACCAGCGTCAGTTCATGCACGGCGTCAGCGTCGACGGTCACGGCGTTGAGCACGCCCATCACCTGCGCGATGGAGGAATTCTTGCTGACCATCGTCGGATGCACGCGTTGCTCGATGCCTTCGGCCGTACGCTGCGCGACGCCGAGCAACTTGATACGAAATCCAAGCTCATCGGCGGCGGCGATGTCGGCGAGCGTCACCCGTTCGATGCCCTCGATATCTATGGATTGCGCATCGATCCGCGTGCCGAAGGCAAGGGAGGTTAGAATGGCGAGTTTATGCGCTGTATCGAAACCACCAATGTCAAACGTCGGATCGGCTTCCGCATAACCGAGTTCTTGCGCCTCGCGCAGACACTCCTCGAAAGAAAGCTGTTCGCGCTCCATACGTGAAAGGATGTAATTACAGGTGCCGTTGAGCACGCCATAAACTCGCTCGATCGAATTGCCGGCGAGACCTTCGCGCAACGTCTTGACGATCGGGATGCCGCCAGCGACCGAGGCCTCGAAGGCCAGCGCGACATGTTTTTCTTCCGCCAGAGCGGCGAGATGCAGGCCATGCGCGGCGAGCAAGGCCTTGTTGGCGGTGACAACAGATTTACCATGCGCGAGGGCGGTCTCGACGCTGGCCCTCGCCGGTCCCTCTGAACCGCCGATAAGTTCGACAAAAAGATCGATATTTTCGCTGGCTGCGAGCTTAACCGGATCGGCGAAAAAGGTCGCGCCGGAGAGATCGATGTCGCGTGGCCTGTCCGGATCGCGGGCCGAGACTCCGGTCACGAGAATGCGACGGCCGGTCCGTGCGGTTAGCGCCGTCGCCTGACGGGCCAACAGGCGAACCACCGAAGCGCCGACCGTGCCCAGTCCGGCGACGCCGACACGCAAAAACTCCGACATTCTCGCCCTTTCGGGAAATCGTTATGGCGCCGGGATAGACGCTCCATGACCGGTCAAGTCGACCCGTCAAGTCAAGGCGTTGTGCCCGATTTCGAACGAGCGATCAAGAAAGGCGGCTAATTGCGACGCCGCCTCTTGTTTCGGCCGCGTCCGACCGTATTTCAAGAAAGTCTTTTTCATATAGAAGCAGCAGCGTCTTCCCCATCGATCGAGCTATCCGGAACCCGGTTATGACAGACGCGCAAATTCCGCTCTTGGATTTTTCGAGCGACGCAATTTGTCTGCATCATTTCACTCGCGCGAGAGACGCGCTCTCGCCAGAGACCCTACCGCCTCAGCCCTGCCGGACCTATGGCGTCTTGCCAGCGCGGCCGAAATTCGGCAATCCTCGGGATTATCGAGGTTTGATCGCCTGCTGACCGATGCGAACCAAACGTCCTTCTTGCCGAGCCGGCGTCCCCGGCGCTTTTCCGTGAACGTAAACTTCAGGATACATCTAAAATGACGACAAGCCTCGCGAAAACGCCGATCCAATATCTCGACAAAGCGACAGACACCTTGCGCGATCTGGGCATTGCGCCCGTCAAACCGGATTTTTCACCGATTAACGCGTTGCTGGAAAAAATCACCGATCTCGACAAGGATCGGATCGCCGTTATCGCCCGCACCCTTGGGCAAACCGAGGTGTTCAACGAAGTCGTGCGCGATCAGACACAGGCGATGGATATCGGCCAGCGCTATGAGTCGATTGCGAAATCCTTCAATTCGATCCGCGACGACGCCAAATCGATGGTGGACCAGCTCGAGGACGGCAAGGTCGATATCTTCGAACGCGTCGCCAATGTTTGGATGAAAGTCGCGCGCGGCGACATTGCGCAGCGCTTCGACGATATCCGCCAGACCTATCTCGACGTCACCAAATCGACGAAGGATCAGATCGTGCGTGAGGCGCGCATCCTTGACGCCTATCACGACTTTCGCGGCGCGTTGAAACAATCGCAGGTGCTGGCGCTGGAAGTGCTGAAAACCGCCGAAGCCAAACTCGACGAGTCCAAAAAAGTTCTTGCCGATGCGGCCGATACCCTCGCCAATTACAAGGGCGAGGATCTCGCGGAGCGCGCGCGGCTCGAATTGACTCGCGACGAAAGACTTCGGGATCTGCAGGATCAGGATAAACGCTACCAAATCGCCAAGGATCTCGCCGATAATCTGACGATCAGCTACAACACATCGGAAGTGATCATGGCGCGTCTGCAACAGACGACCAACGCCAAGGAGCGGGTCTACGCGCAGGCGGTAAGCTTCTTCTCGACCAACGACTCTGTGCTCACTGCGCTGAAAGCTTCCTTTACGGGTTTGGTAGGTCTGCATGAGTCGACGCAGACCCTCAACACGATGAAGGAAGGCGTATCGCGCAGCATCGAAGTTCTCTCCGAGCTTGGCGACAAAGTCCAGGAAGCGGCGACGCGCGCAGGCTATGGACCGACCATCCGATCGGACGCCGTGATCAAGCTGGTCGACTCCGTGACGAATTTTCAGGAGAAAACCCTGACGATTGTCGACGAAATGCGCAAGCTCTCCACCCAGAATTCGGAGGAAATTCGCGCGGCGGTGGAAGACGGCCGCAAGCGCATCGAAACCCTGATCCTCGAAGGCAAGACCCTCGCCAATGTCTGATGCTGTAGCGCCTGCCGCACCGCAGACGACTCCCGTCGTCGAGGAGACGAAGCTTGACGATCTGATGCTGGCGATGGACGTCGTCGATACTCTGCGTCACGATCAACGTTTGGTCGAAAAAGAACTAGCGGCCGGTTACAGCGATGAGGCGTTGATCGAACGCCTGCGCGATCTCTACCGCGGTCAGGGCATCGAGGTTTCAGACGAGGTGCTTGTCGAAGGCGTCAAGGCGTTGCGCGAAAAGCGCTTCACTTACGCCAGCTCGCAACCAGGACTCGGCCGAACGCTCGCCCTGATGTGGATCGACCGCTCGCGGCTCGGCAAATTCCTTTTGCTGGGCTTGCTGGCGATCTCGGGCGCATGGGCGGCGAATTATTATTTCGTTACCCGGCCGCAGCAAATTGCGCAGATGCAGGCGTATGAAGAGATCGCCGAAACGCTGCCAAAGGCGCTGCAAACGGCTTACGACGAGATCGCCGGCGAAGCGAAGGTCGATGAGGCGAAAACCTACGCCGAGCGATTGCTTGCCGACGGCAAAAGCGCTCTGTCGCACAACGACGCAGAGGCTGCGCGAAAGGCTGTCGGAGATATGCAGTCCTTTCTGAAGGAGCTGCGCGCAGAATTCACGCTCAAGATCGTCAATCGACCCGGCGAGGCGAGCGGCGTCTGGCGAAAACCGGAAATCAATCCGCAGGGCCGTAACGATTATCTGATCGTCGAAGCGGTTACGTCGGATGGTCGCGTTTTGCCGCGCGCGATCCGCAGTGAAGAGACCGGCGTCACCTCGACCGTGACCAAATGGGGCGTGCGCGTCAGTCGAGAGGTTTACCAGCGCGTGCTGGCGGACAAGCGTCAGGACGGTATCATCTCAGAAAATGTGGTTGGCGAGAAACATCGCGGCTATCTCGACATCGATTACAAGATGCCCGTCCTCGGCGGCACAATAACCAAATGGTGAGACCGTCATGATTTCGGGTTTCGAAGCCCTTCAGTCGATCGACCGGACCTACGCGCAAATTCGCGAGGAAGAGATGCGTCTCGACGACCGTCTTCGCGCCGTTTCGGGCGAGGCCGCCCGTTTGCGTCAGGAACGGCTCACACAGCTGCACCGTTTGGCGGAAGTAAAATTCCGCATGCTCAAATCCGGTGAGCTGGCCAGAGAGCTCGATATGGCCGAGCGCGAGGTGCGACGGCTGTTGGACGAGGCCGAGCGTGAAAACGCTTCAACCGCCGCCGAGCGCGAGCGCACGGCCGCGGCTCTCAAAAAAGCAGAGGCGAAGCGCGCCGCCTGCGCGGCGGAATTTGAGGCGGCCGGTCGGGCCTTGCTGGAATTCGAGACGGCCCACCAGCCGGACATCGTGCGGGAGTCCAAGTGGGTCGCGCTCACGCGGGAGGCGGAAAGCGCCGAGAAAGTCTGGCGCGAGGCCGAACGTAAAACCCGACAGTCCGAGGAAGATCGGGAAGCCAAGCGCACGCCCTACGAAAACGATCCGCTCTTCGTCTATTTGTGGAAACGACAGTTCGGCACATCGGCCTATCGGAGCGGCAGTCTCGTGGGGTATTTCGACGGACTGATCGCTCGCATGATCAACTACCACGAGGCGCGCGCCAACTACGCCATGCTCAATCAGATACCCGAGCGGTTGCGGGCGCATGTCGACAAGTTGAAAACCGGTCTCGAAGCCCTTCGTCAGGAAATCGCTAATTTCCGGCAAGAACGCCTGCTCGCCGCCGGCGTCGGGCCCTTGCAGGAGCGCGTTCGTCAGGCTCAGGCCGCTCGCGACGAGAGCGAAGCGGAAGTCGCGCAGCGCCAAAAAGAGTTCACCGCCGCCGACGCACGGTTCGATGCAGTCATCGGCAAGAACAATGACGGACTCCTGGCGCGCGCCATCCAGCTCATGGTCGATAATGATTCGCGCGACGATGTCGTCACGCTCTATCGCGAAGCGGAGCGCACGCGTTCGAACGAGGACAAGGAGATCGTTGCTCAAATCGATCAACTCACCCGCCAGTTGGGAAAGGCGGAAGCCGATATCTCTAAGCTCCGCGGGCAAATCCGCGAGCTCTCCGGGCGGCGGGGTGAACTCGAATATGCGCGCGAGTCTTTCCGTCGACATCGTTACGATTATCCTGGCGCCACTTTTCGTAACGAAGCGGCGATCAATGACGTCCTGGGCGGCATTCTCAGCGGCATGATCCAGGGCGCCGTGCTCGAACAGGTGTTGCAGCAGGGTTATCGTCAGCCGCCCTCAATCGATTGGGGCGGCGGCTATCACCCCGGACCGATGTTCCCCCCGGGCGGCTTTCCCGGCGACGGCGATATTTTTGGCGGCGGCGGCGGCGGCTTCGATGGCGGCGGGTCCGGCGACGGTTTCGACACTGGCGGCTCGTTTTGAGCCGTTGCGAGAGTGAAAAAAACGGCCGGAAAACGGCCGTTTTTTATTTTTTACATTATGCTTAAGGCTATGTCTTGTTCCTGCTTGCGGGATTAATGCGCAACATCCGACCAGATTTTCCGCTTTGTAAAATACAGCAAACCCGCGAAGACGATCAAAAATGAAATGACGCCAAGACCGGTCTTTTTGCGGCTTTCAAGACTGGGCTCGGCCACCCACGCCATAAAGGCGGTAACGTCCCGCGCATACTGATCGACGGTTTGTGGCGCGCCATCGTCGTAGGTCACGGCGCCATCGGAAAGCGGCGGCGGCATGCCAATTCGACGGCCAATCATATAGACGTTGTAGTATTGGCCATCCGGGACTTTGAAATCCGATGGCGCTTCCTTGTAGCCTTTCAGCAACGACACGATGTAGTCCGCGCCATGCTCCTGATAGGAAAATCCCGGCAGACCGTCGAGCAGGAAGCCAGGGAAGCCGCGATGATAGCCGCGCGCCTTGACCAGTACCGACATATCCGGGGGATAGGCGCCCGACATTGCCGCCCGGGCGGCCTGTTCGTTGGCGAAGGGCGCCGGGAAACGATCGCTGGGACGGCCAGCACGATCGAAGAATTCGCCGGAATCGTTGGGTCCATCCTTGATCTTGTAGGAGGCGGCAAGATCGGCGACCTCCTTCTCGGAGAATTCGGGTCCGCCGGGCTGGCCAAGGTTGCGGAAGGCCAGCATCTTGATCGAATGGCAGGTTGAGCAAACTTCCTTATAGACTTTGAAACCGCGTCGAAGTTGCGCCTGGTCGAAACGGCCAAAGACGCCGGCGAAGCTCCATTCCTGTCGCTCTGGCTTTTCTTCCTCGTGTGTCATGCCGGCGCGCGCCGCAGATGAGGCAATGGCCACAAGTCCAACAGTCGCAAGAACTAGGGTAGCGAGACGAAGGGACGAATTCTTTGACGAGCGGACGTTTGTTGAACGCGGATCAGGCATGGGACACTCCGCGGCCATTAACGGCGGCTTCAATGGATTCCGGCACGGGTTCTGTTTTCTCGTTGCGGCTCAGCCAGGGCAGGATGACGAGGAAGTGGAAAAAATAATACAGCGTCAGGGCGCGGGCGAACCACAGGTAGACGCCCTCCGCCGGCTGCGAGCCGAGATAGCCAAGACCAACGCAGGCTGCGATGAACGCCCAATAGGCCTTGCGAAATAACGGACGGTAGGAGCCGGACTTGATCCTAGAGATGTCGAGCCACGGCAGTGCGGCGAGGATCAGGATTGAGGCGAACAGGGCAATAACGCCAAACAGCTTGCTCGGAATAGCCCGCAGGATGGCGTAGAAGGGAAGGAAATACCACTCGGGCACGATATGCGGGGGAGTTACCAGAGGATTTGCCTCAATGTAATTATCCGGATGTCCCAGGTAGTTTGGCACGAAGAAGACCATCCAAGCGTACAATACGAGAAAAATGCCGATGGCGTACCCGTCCTTCATTGTCGCGTAGGGCGTGAAGGGAACCGTTTCTTTCTCGAGGTCCTTGACCTCGACGCCTGTCGGATTGTTCTGGCCCGTCACGTGCAGCGCCCATACATGCAGCACGACGATCGCGACGATGATGAAAGGCAACAGGTAGTGCAGGGCGAAGAAACGGTTTAGCGTCGCGTTGCCAACGGCGTAATCGCCCAACAGCCAGGTGGTGATCGATGGCCCGACGACCGGCAGCGCGGAAAACAAATTGGTTATGACTGTCGCCGCCCAGAAGGACATCTGACCCCAGGGCAGCACATAGCCAAGGAAGCCCGTCGCCATCATGACCATGAAGATGAAAACGCCCAAAATCCAGAGCACTTCACGAGGCTCCTTGTAGGAGCCGTAATACAGGCCGCGCGCCATATGAATATAGACTGCGAGGAAGAACATCGAGGCGCCATTGGCGTGCGCATAGCGCAAAACCCAGCCCCAGTTCACATCGCGCATGATTTTCTCTACCGAGTCGAACGCAAGCGTCGTCTCCGGAGTGTAATGCATGGCCAGCACGATGCCGGTGACGATCTGCGCCACGAGCATGAAGGAAAGGATCGCGCCGAAAGTCCACATATAGTTGAGATTTTTCGGCGTCGGATAGGCCACGAAGGAATCATAAACAAAGCCGAGAATGGGAAGCCTGCGCTCCAGCCATTTGGCGAAGCCGCTCTTAGGCGTATACTGCGAATGTCCGCTCATAGCTTGTTCCTGGCGTTTCCCTGGCGTGAAGAAGGCGGCGGGTCCTGAGGACGCGTCCGCCTAGCCGATCTTGATCTTTTTGTCCGAGAGAAAGGCATAATCGGGCACTTCAAGGTTGCTGGGCGCCGGACCGCTGCGAATACGGCCCGACACATCGTAGGTCGAGCCGTGACAGGGGCAGAACCAGCCATTGAATTCGCCTTCCTTGCCCGTCGGAATGCAGCCGAGGTGCGTGCAGACACCCACCACGACCAGCCATTCCGGTTTCTTCACACGGGCGTTATCGGGCTGCGGGTCGGGCAATACGCTCAGCTCGACACCCTCAGCGGCCTTGATCTCGTCGGCAGTCCGATGTCGGACAAAGACCGGTTTCCCACGCCATTTGACGGTAACGATCTGGCCTTCTGAAATAGCGGCGAGGTCGACTTCTGTTGAGGCCAATGCGCGCGTGGAGGCGTCGGGGTTCATTTGCGCGATCAGCGGCCAGACCACGCCGCCAACAGCCAACGCCGCCGCTGCGCCGGTGGCGACGTAGAGGATATCGCGACGGGACGGGTCCGGATGGGTTTCCGGGCTTTCAACCTTCGAGTTCACGCCAGTTCCTCTGCGCTATGACCGCCGTAACCGACGGTTTCGTCTGCCTTTTGATAAATCGCACAACCTGTCGAACGACGAAAGATCAATATTGCTCGCAGGCTGCTGATATTGTCATCCTTCTTGGCGTGTAAAATTGCGCTTGTCCACACGGCCGCAGGGGGAATCGCCGTCGATTTCCGCCATATTTCGCACGCTCGCTATATTCGCGTCGTTTTGCCGCAAACTCCCGCTAAGACAACCGCCGATGCCGTCGACGCCGCTAACCCTCGCCATGTATCAGCCGGATATTCCGCAGAACGCCGGATCGATCCTGCGCACATGCGCCTGCCTGGGCTTTCAGGCCGCAATCATCGGCCCGGCGGGATTTCCGATTACGGACCGGGATTTCCGCCGCGCCGGCATGGATTATCTCGACCTTGTGACAATCCATCGACATGCGTCTTTCGCGGCGTTCATGGCCTGGCGGGAGGTCGAGACGGCTAATGGCGCATCCCGCCGGTTAATCCTGTTGACCACGAAAGTGAGCCGATCCTATGTCGACATCGATTACCGACCGGGCGACATCTTGCTGGTTGGTCGAGAGACATCCGGCGTGCCAAAGGAGGTCGTCGACGTCGCCGATCTGGCCGCGACGATTCCCATGCGGACTGACGCGCGATCCCTGAATGTTGGCGTTGCGGCGGCGATCGTGATGAGCGAGGCGCGACGGCAGGCCCCGGATTTTTGATTTCACCGATGCAGGATCGACCTTAAAAATGAATCCCGAAGCGCTCTCCAACCTCATGGTCGCGATCCGCAACGCGGCGATCACCTTCTTCATTCTTGGTCTGCTGCTGTTGGGTTGGAGCGAACGTCAAAATATCGGCGCTGCGCTGGTCGGGGTCATGAACAGGGTGCAAACGGCGGAAATATCGGGCGTCAAACTCTCCTTTGGCCAACAGGCTTATCGTCTGAACGCCGACCTGCACAAAAGTCCGGGCGAGATGATCCAGATCAACGAGACCATGAGTTCGCTCAACGCAATGGAAATCGAAAGACTGCTGCATCGTCCGGATTATGGTAAAGCGGCGCTCAGCGACAACGATCTGAATTGCGAATACGACAAAGCTACCAGCACAATGAAAAAATTTATGGCCGCCGACGCCGTCTTGCGAGAAAAAGGGCTGGTTGAGGAAATCGACCGCGCCGATCTCCTTGACAAACTGCGTCGTGAGACCGCTGGTCGCACCCTTGGCGAACCGCGCCGTTGCTATCAGATGGCGTTGACGCCGCTTGGCGCCGACGTCAAATCAGTGATCATATCGGAAATCTCTCGCGTTTTTGGGCTCTCGTCATACGGCGGCGGCGATTTACTCGAACCGTCCGGAGAAACCATCAAGCCGCAACCGGAGAAACATTAATGTCCCCGGAATTATTGGAGACGCGCAAGGTCGCCGCCCGCGAATGGTTTGAGAGCCTGCAGTTGCGCATTTGCGCCGCCTTCGAGGCGCTGGAAGAGGAGGCGACCGGCCCCTTTGCGCCCGGCGCGTCTGCGCCGGGACGATTCTCGCTTGGCGGTTGGGAACGCAATAATCACGACGGCGCTCCCGGCGGCGGGGGCCGCATGGGCATGATCCACGGTCGCGTGTTCGAAAAGGCCGGCGTTCACTGCTCGACTGTATTTGGAACCTTCCAGCCGGAATTCGCCAGGCAGATACCCGGCGCCGCCGAGGACCCCCGCTTTTTCGCTACCGGCATCTCGCTGATCGCCCATCCCTGGAATCCGAATGTGCCGGCGGTGCACATGAACACGCGTTTTGTCGTCACGACCAAAGCCTGGTTTGGCGGTGGAGCCGATTTGACGCCTGTGCTTGACGTCCGTCGTACGCAGGAGGACCCCGACACACGGGCTTTTCACGCGGCGATGCGCGGCGCCTGCGAACGTCATCCGGTCGCCGATTACGCTCGTTTCAAGAAATGGTGCGACGAATATTTCTTTCTGCCGCATCGTAACGAGCCGCGCGGCATTGGCGGCATTTTTTACGATTACTTCAACAGCGCCGGAGACCCGGCAAACAGCGCCTGGGACAAGGATTTCGCCTTCACGCGAGACGTCGGCGAGAGCTTCCTTGCCATCTATCCCGAGTTGGTGCGCAACAATCTCGCCAAACCCTGGTCGGAGGCGCAACGCGAGGAGCAACTGGTGCGGCGCGGGCGTTATGTCGAGTATAATTTGCTCTATGATCGCGGCACGATCTTCGGCCTGAAAACCGGTGGCAATGTCGACTCAATTCTCTCTTCGATGCCGCCGTCCGTGAAATGGCCGTAAACGCCGATTCGACTAGCCGAACGTCCACGCCTTGTTGACGCCGAAGGTTATAAACATCACAAGAACAGTCGTCAGGATCTGCGCCGGCAGATAGGGCGCGCCCCAAACATCGACGCCTAGTCTCATTGCCGCGAATGTCACGCAGAAGCCAGCGAAAGCCACAAGCGCAAAACGCCAACCCGCTTCGACATGCGAGCGATCACTCTCGAATGTATGCCGGCGATTGAGCAGATATGACACGACGCCGCCGACAACATAACCTTGCAGCGTCGCGGGCACCGGTCGCCAGCCGCCCCCCTCTACAAGCGCGAGCAGAACGATGTAATGGGCCAGCGTCGCGACGACTCCCACCGACGCATAGGTCGCAAGCTGACGAAACGCCATCATCTCAGTGCGGCATCCGTTCATAACAGCGCGCGATCTCGCGCATGTCGGCGTCGGTAAGCATTCGGCTCATGAAACGTATCTCCCATTGCGGACGCTTGCCGTCGGCGAGCGCTTTCACCCGGTTATAAAGATACAATTCATGCTGGCCTGCGAGGTTGGGAACGTCGGCGCTGTAGGCGATCCCGTCTGCGCCGTGGCAGGCGGGCGCACTGATGAGGAAATTCGCCAGTCTCGCCGGCGCAACCGCCCGCTGTGGCGGCCGGGAGGACGACACCAATGAAGCCGAGCATCGTGAAGCTGCGCATGAAATCGGTCTCCTTCAACACTCTTGCGGGTATAACACGTCGCCGGCCCTTCACAGTTCCCGGAAACTCGTCTAGACAAACGTCGACTTTCGAGCCGGGCGCGCCCGCTCGCCGCCCGCATGACGGGCATATCGGGACGCGTTCTGGTCCAAAAGGCCGGAGTCGCGGCCTTTTTTTATGCCCGCGCCCTGCCCTCATGGGCACAAAGCCTATAATAAACAACAACATCCGGCACAAATGCCGGACCCGGAAGGACGCCGATGCCGAAGCGCACAGACATATCGACCATCCTGATCATCGGCGCTGGGCCGATCGTCATCGGTCAAGCCTGCGAGTTCGACTATTCCGGCACCCAAGCCTGCAAGGCGCTCAAGGCCGAGGGCTACCGCATCGTCCTTGTAAATTCCAATCCGGCGACGATCATGACCGATCCCGATCTCGCCGACCGAACCTATGTCGAGCCGATCACGCCGGAGTTTGTCGCCAAAATTATCGAGCAGGAACGCTACGCCGTTCCCGGCGGTTTTGCGCTGCTGCCGACCATGGGCGGACAGACGGCGCTCAATTGCGCGCTGTCGCTCGAAAAAATGGGCGTTCTAAGGAAATTCGACGTCGAGATGATCGGCGCGACGGCCCATGCCATCGACAAGGCGGAAGATCGCGAACTCTTCCGCGAGGCGATGACCAAAATCGGTCTCTCGACGCCGCGCTCGCATCACATCAAGACGCTCTCCGCTGCGCTGGCGGCGCTCGACGATATCGGGCTTCCGGCGATTATTCGCCCGTCCTTCACCCTTGGCGGCACAGGCGGAGGCATCGCCTATAACAAGGCCGAATTCATCGAAATTGTCGAACGCGGCATTGATGCGTCGCCGACCAATGAGGTTCTGATCGAGGAGAGCGTTCTAGGCTGGAAGGAATATGAAATGGAAGTTGTTCGCGACAAGGCGGACAATTGCATCATCATCTGCTCCATCGAAAATCTCGATCCCATGGGCGTGCACACCGGCGACAGCATCACCGTCGCACCAGCGCTAACGCTTACGGACAAGGAATATCAGATCATGCGCGACGCCTCTCTCGCCGTCTTGCGAGAGATCGGCGTCGAAACTGGCGGCTCCAATGTGCAGTTCGCCGTCGATCCCAAAACCGGCCGCATGATCGTCATCGAAATGAATCCGCGGGTCTCGCGCTCCTCGGCGCTCGCGTCCAAGGCAACCGGCTTCCCGATTGCGAAAGTCGCCGCCAAACTCGCTGTTGGCTACACACTGGATGAAATCGCCAACGACATCACCGGCGGCGCCACACCGGCCTCGTTCGAACCGACCATCGATTATATCGTCACCAAGATTCCGCGTTTCGCTTTCGAAAAATTCCCCGGCGCCGAACCGACCCTGACCACCGCGATGAAATCGGTCGGCGAGGCCATGGCCATCGGACGCAATTTCGCCGAGTCGCTGCAAAAGGCGCTGCGCTCTTTGGAAACAGGACTTTCTGGCCTTGACGAGATCGAGATCGAGGGACTGGGCAAGGGCGACGATCTCAATGTGCTACGCGGCGCGTTGGGCACGCCGACGCCGGATCGTTTGCTCGTCGTCGGACAGGCGCTGCGTCTGGGAATGAGCGTGGAAGAGATCCACGACGCCAGCAAAATCGATCCGTGGTTTATCGCGCGCATCGCTGAAATCGTTGCGCTCGAGCGGAAAGTGCAAAAATTCGGATTGCCCATGGACGCCGAAAATTTCCGGGCGCTCAAGTTCGCCGGATTCTCGGACGTGCGCCTCGCGACGCTGACCGGCGGAGATGAAAAAGATGTGCGCGCGGCGCGACATGCGCTTGATGTCCGGCCGGTTTACAAGCGCATCGACACATGCGCGGCCGAGTTCGCCTCGCCCACGGCCTATATGTATTCGACCTATGAGTCGCCCTTCGCGGGCGCCCCGGCGAACGAGGCGCAACCCTCGGATCGCAAGAAGATTGTTATTCTTGGCGGCGGCCCCAACCGCATCGGCCAGGGCATCGAATTCGATTACTGCTGCTGCCACGCCTGTTTCGCGCTGGCTGACGCCGGTTTCGAAACCATCATGATCAACTGCAATCCAGAAACTGTCTCGACGGATTACGACACCTCGGATCGTCTGTATTTCGAACCCCTGACAAATGAGGATGTGGGAGAGATCATCGACGTCGAGACGTCGCGTGGGACGCTGGCCGGCGTGATTGTTCAATATGGCGGCCAGACTCCGTTAAAATTGGCCCATGGTCTCGCCGAGGCTGGCGCGCCCATTCTCGGTACGCCGGTCGACTCCATCGATCTCGCCGAAGATCGGGACCGGTTCAAGCGTTTGCTCGACAAGCTCGGATTGAAGCAGCCGAAGAACGGCATCGCCTATTCTGTCGAACAATCGCGCATCGTGGCCGCCGAACTCGGGCTGCCGCTTGTTGTGCGGCCTTCTTATGTGCTGGGCGGGCGCGCCATGGCGATCATCCGCGACCAGAGCGATCTCGACGATTACCTGCTCGGCACGCTGCCCAGTCTGGTGCCCTCCGAAATCAAGGCGCGCTATCCCAACGACAAGACCGGCCAGATCAACACCGTGCTCGGCCGCAATCCGCTTTTGTTCGATCGTTATCTGACCGACGCCATTGAGGTCGACGTCGATTGCCTTGCCGATGGGACGACGGCCGTGATCGCCGGCGTCATGGAGCACATTGAGGAGGCAGGCATTCACTCGGGCGACTCTGCCTGCTCGCTGCCGCCCCGCTCGCTGACGCCGGAGACTGTCGCCGCGCTGGAAGCGCAGACGCGCAGCCTTGCCATGGCGCTGGGGGTCGTTGGACTCATGAATGTGCAATTCGCGCTGAAAAACGGAGAGATTTACGTACTCGAAGTCAATCCGCGCGCCTCTCGCACCGTACCCTTCGTCGCAAAGGTTGTCGGCGCGCCGATCGCCAAGATCGCGGCGCGTGTCATGGCTGGCGAAAAACTGTCCGCTTTCCCGGCGCCGAACACCCGGCCCGCCCATGTTGGCGTGAAGGAGGCGGTTTTCCCCTTCGCGCGTTTCCCCGGCGTCGATACTGTGCTCGGTCCGGAAATGCGCTCGACCGGAGAGGTCATCGGCCTTGACACCGCCTTCGATGCGGCCTTCGTCAAGAGCCAGCTGGGCGGCGGCGCCAAGGCGCCGCGGAGCGGCAATGTCTTTGTCTCGGTTCGAGACGTCGACAAGATCCGCATTGTCCCAACCATGAAAATGTTGAGCGATATGGGTTTTTCCATCCTCGCCACGGGCGGCACCGCCCGCTATCTTGTCGAACAGGGAATCGCCGCGCAAAAGATCAATAAAGTCTCGGAAGGCCGACCGCATATCGTCGACGCCATCAAGAACGGATCGATCCAGCTTGTCTTCAACACCACTGAGGGCGCGCAGGCGCTGGCGGATTCGCGTTCCTTGCGCCGCGCTGCGCTTCTGCATAAAGTTCCCTATTACACCACCCTGGCGGGAGCGATCGCTGCAGCCCAGGGCATACGAGCCTATGTCTCGGGAGATCTGGAAGCGCGCGCCCTACAGGACTATTTCCGCAGTTAGGCTCACAATAGGGATGTTACTCTCGCCCCGGCCAACAAGACTGGCCGAGGATGACATCTAAACCACCAGACGACTACCAAGATCATCGTGCTGGCTCATTTAGTGGGTCGTGGCCGGACTTTCGGTTTCTCTGGCGAGGCAAGGAAAACGGGTCGATGGAAAAAGTGCCGATGACAGCGGGCGGCTACGCCGCGCTTGGCGAGGAATTGCGGCGGCGCCAGCAGGAAGATCGACCGCGCATCATTCAGCAGATCGCAGAGGCCCGCGCTCATGGCGATTTGTCCGAAAACGCGGAATACCACGCCGCCAAGGAAGCCCAATCGCTCAACGAAGGCCGAATCGCCGAACTTGAGGACAAGCTCTCGCGCGCCGAAGTGATCGACATCGCCAAACTCGCCGGCTCGACGACCATCAAGTTTGGCGCGACGGTCACGGTTGTCGACGAGGACACTGAAGAAGAAAAAGCCTACCAGATCGTTGGCGAGTCCGAAGCCGATGTCAAACAGGGCCGCGTGTCGCTCACCAGCCCGATCGCCCGCGCGCTGATCGGCAAGAAAGCCGGCGACAGTGTCGAGGTGAAAACGCCCGGCGGCGCCAAAAGCTACGAAATTCTGAAGGTAGCCTTCATCTGACGGCGACCGGCGCCCCTGTTGTTCAGCCCTCTGCCGGGCTGAAACTGCGTATTCTGTCCGATGGGCGCATTGGTCATGAAGTTCAAACGCTGGGCGTAGCGGAGGCGCTGGGCGCGACGCTAGACCTTCATCGCCTCGCCCCACGCGCCCTTTACGGATTACTAGCGCCTTACGGCCCGGCCGATCCAAGCGACGCCGACGCTGTCGCGCCGCCCTGGCCGGATCTGGCGCTCGCCGCCGGTCGTCGGACAATCCCGGCGCTTCGAAAACTCAAGCGCCTCTCCGGCGGCAGCGTTTTCACAGTTTATTTCAACCGGCCCGCAACAGGGAGAGCGACCGCAGACCTGATTGTCGCGCCGCGTCACGACGGTTTCACCGGCGAAAACGTCATAACGCCAACGACGCCGGCTAATCGCCTCACCCCGACCCTTTTGGCCGAAACTCTCGCCGCGCCCGATCCGCGCGTAGGCGCCCTGCCCTATCCGCGCATCGCGCTATTTATCGGAGGCGATAGCCGGCATTTCCGTTTCACCAACGTCGACGAGGGAAAACTGGCTGCAGCCGTGCAAGCGATCTACGCCGCAGGCGCCAGCGTTATGGCGACGACGTCGCGACGCACGCCCGCGCCTCTTGCTGCGAGGCTGGCGGCGGCCATCGCCGGGGGACCAGGATTTCTCTGGGACGGCGCCGGCCCAAACCCCTATCCCTCGATGCTGGCGTGCGCCGACGCCATCCTTGTCACCGCCGATAGCGTCAATATGGCGAGCGAAGCGGCGGCGACTGGCGCCCCTGTCCATGTTTATTGGCCAGCGTATTGGCCTGAGTATTGGCCGCACGGCAGCCACAGGCGTTTTGCCGCCTTCCACGCGGCGCTTGAAAAAACCGGCGCCAGCCGCAAGTGGCGCGGCGCGCTGGAGGATTGGTCCTATCCGCCGGTTAATGCGACGCCGGCGATTGCGGAGTCGGTTATTGAAGCTTTCTGCGCCTTCCGCGCCCGCAGTTGCGGCGGGGCGCATAATCGCTAGATTGCGGGCTTCCCGAGGCCTCTCCTTTCGAGCAAGTCATGTCAGCCCCCCAGCACGCCCGCGTTATCGTCATTGGCTCCGGACCCGCCGGCTATACGGCGGCCATTTACGCAGCCAGGGCCCTGCTCGAACCGGTGCTGATCTCTGGCGTCGATCAGGGCGGCCAACTCATGATCACGACGGAAGTCGAGAATTACCCTGGTTTCGCCGAACCGGTGCAGGGGCCCTGGCTCATGGAGCAGATGCGTCTGCAGGCCGAACATGTCGGCGCCAGGCTCGTCTCGGATTACATCGTCGAGACGCGGCTCGATCGACGGCCGTTCACTCTGATCGGCGACTCAGGAACGGTTTACACATGCGACGCGCTGATCATCGCCACCGGCGCCAAAGCAAAATGGCTTGGCTTGCCGAGTGAAGACAAATTTAAAGGCTTCGGAGTCTCCGCCTGCGCCACCTGCGACGGCTTCTTCTTTCGTGGCAAGAAAGTCATTGTTGTCGGCGGCGGCAACACCGCAGTCGAGGAAGCGCTCTACCTCTCCAATCTTGCCTCTCAGGTGACGCTTGTGCATCGTCGCGACAGTCTGCGGGGCGAACGCGTATTGCATGAACGCCTGAGCAAAAAAACCAATGTCTCGATCCTGTTCGACTCGGTGATCGAGGAGATTATCGGGAACGACGCGCCGCTCACCGTGACCGGCGCAAAAATCAAAAATCTCAAAAGCGGCAAGATCGAAACGCACGACGTCGACGGCGTGTTCATCGCCATCGGTCACGCGCCCGCCGCCGAGCTTTTCAAGGGACAGGTAAGGCTCAAACCCTCGGGCTACATTGCTGTCGAGCCCGGCACGACGCGCACAAGCGTCAAGGGCGTCTTCGCGGCAGGCGACGTCGCCGACGATGTCTACCGGCAGGCGGTGACGGCCGCCGGATTAGGCTGCATGGCGGCGTTGGAAGTGGAAAAATATCTGCTCGACGCAGAGGCCTGACAACAGATCAAACGCAAGGGAGCGCAGACATGACCGATCGCGTGATATTTCAGAAGAAAGCCATGCCTGTTGAGGTCGAGGCGGGTAAAACCTACTACTGGTGCGCCTGTGGTATGAGTAAAAACCAGCCCTTCTGCGACGGTTCGCACAAGGGCACGGATATTTCTCCCGTCGCCTACAAGGCGGAAGCCACCGGCAAGGCCTTCTTCTGCGGCTGCAAGCACACCAAGAAAGAACCGCTCTGCGACGGTTCGCACAAGGAGCTGTAAGCCGCTCGATGCCCGATCTTCTGTTCGAACTTTTCAGCGAAGAAATCCCTGCCCGCATGCAACGACAGGCGGCCGACGACCTCAAGCGCCTTGTCACCAATGCGCTGGTCGAGCGCGGACTTGTTTACGAGGGCGCCGCAGCCTACGCCACGCCGCGCCGGCTGGCGTTGCAGGTTGTCGGCCTGCCTGCGCGCCAGCCCGACGCGCGCGAGGAGCGCAAGGGTCCGCGCGTCGGCGCGCCGGAGGCGGCGATTCAGGGCTTCCTGAAAAGCGCCGGGCTCGCCTCGATCGACGAGGCGACCATCGAAAAAGATCCGAAGAAGGGCGAATTCTATGTCGCGGTGATCGAGCGGGCTGGCGGCGAGACTATCGCCGTGCTGGCCGAGATCCTGCCCGCTATCGTGAAGTCCTTTCCCTGGCCGAAATCGATGCGCTGGGGCGCGGCCTCGGCGTGTTCGGATTCGCTGCGCTGGGTGCGGCCGCTGCACTCGATTGTCGCGACCTTCGGACCGGAGACGGAGACGCCAGAGGTCGTGCGTTTCTCGGTCGAGGATATTCCCGCTGGCAATAAAACCTTCGGCCATCGTTTCATGGCGCCGGCGCCCTTTCATGTGAAGCGCTTCGAGGATTATGCGCTGGCGCTTGAGCGCGCGAAGGTTGTGATCGATCCGGCGCGACGACGCGACATCATTCTGCACGACGCCAAAGACCTCGCCTTCGCGCAGGGACTCGAACTGGTCGAGGACGCCGGCCTGCTGGAAGAGGTCGGCGGTCTGGTCGAATGGCCGGTAACGCTGATGGGCTCGTTCGACGAAAGTTTTTTGGCGATTCCGCCGGAGGTCATTCGCGCCACCATCCGCGTCAACCAGAAATGCTTCGTGTTGAAGAAGCCCGACGGCGCGCTGGCCAATCGATTTATTCTCGTCTCCAATATCGAGGCGAGCGACGGCGGCGAGACTGTGATCGCTGGCAACGAGCGCGTCATCGCCGCACGCCTGTCGGACGCGAAATTCTTTTTTGAGACCGATCTGAAAACGCGGCTCGACGACCGTCTGCCGAAGCTCGATCAGATCGTGTTTCACGAGAAGCTCGGCACGCAGGGCGAGCGCGTCAAACGTATCGTTGCGCTCGCGCGCGAACTGGCGCCCCTCGTCGGCGCCGATCCTGAGAAGGCGGCGCGCGCCGCGACGCTGTGCAAGGCCGATCTCGTCACCGAAATGGTTGGAGAGTTCCCCGAATTGCAGGGGCTGATGGGCCGCTATTACGCAACGGCGCAGAGCGAGGACGCCTCCGTCGCCGCCGCCTGCGAGGAGCATTACAAGCCGCAGGGGCCAGGCGACCGCACTCCGACCGATCCGGTGTCGGTGGCCGTGGCGCTTGCCGACAAGCTCGATACGCTCACGGGCTTCTGGGAGATCGACGAGAAACCCACCGGCAGCAAGGACCCATACGCCCTGCGCCGCGCCGCGCTGGGCGTGATCCGCATCGTGCTTGAAAACCGTTTGCGCCTGCCATTGTTGACCCTTGTCAACGGCAATCTCCTCGAATTTTTCATCGATCGTCTCAAAGTCTACTTGCGCGACAAGGGGGCGCGATACGATCTTATCGACGCGGCGCTGGGCGCCGGGGCCGTCGCCGGAACCGGGGCGGCGGAAGCGACACTCACGCAGCCACAGGACGACCTGCTCATGATCAAGACTAAAGTCGAAGCCCTCGAAGAGTTCCTGGGCGCCGAAGACGGCCAGAATCTTCTGGCCGGCTACAAGCGCGCCTGCAACATTCTCAAGGCCGAGGAGAAGAAAGACGGCGCCGGCGCCTATGACGCCTGCCACGCCCCCAATCTGCGTATGGAGCCAGAGGAGCACAAGCTCGCCGCCGCCATCGCTCGCGCCAAAGAGGAAACGGTTGAAAAGCTTAAGAAGGAAGATTTCACCGGCGCCATGCGCTCGCTCGCGAAACTGCGCGAGCCGGTCGATCATTTCTTCGACAAGGTCACGGTCAACGCCGAAAACGCCGATCTGCGTCTCAATCGTCTACGCCTGTTATGCGAATTGCGTCACACGATGAACGCCGTCGCCGATTTCGACAAGGTGTCGGGCGCCGGCGACGCCATCGCCTGACGCCAGCGCGGGCCGATAAAAAAACCCTCTCCGACGGAAGTCTGGGAGGGTTTTTTATTCGACCGAAACTTCGCTGAGGGTCAGTTCGCCGGGAAAGACCTTGGCGCCGGCGAAATGATTTTCGCGCCGCCGTTATTGATCTCCAGCATCGAGAGGCCGCGGTCGTTGCCGCCATCGGGACGGAAGCGAAAGATGCCGTCGGCGCCGTTGAAACCCGAGGGATTGGTCAGGACGCCCGGCGCGAAGCGCTGCGCGCCCTGCGCTCGCGACAAAGCGATGGCGAGAGAGACGGCGTCGTAGCCCAGCGTCGCAATGCGCGTCGGTTGGGAGCCGAATTTCGACTTATAACGCTGCGCGAAGGCGTTAAAGCCTGCGTTTTCCGGAGCCGAAAACCAGGCGCCCTGAAGTCCGGGCAGACCAAGCGCCCGCGGATCGTTCCACAGGCCGGTGCCGATGATCTGCACTTTCTTGGCGTCGAGGTTGTTGGCGATCAGCTCTTTTGAAATCTGGCTCATCGAATCTGCCTGCTCGGGTATGAACAGGGCGTCGAACTGGTCGCGCGCAGCAGCCAGACGTTTGATCGACTCTCCGGCCGCGCCGGGTTTGTAACGCTCGATCAGCGGCACGCGAACGCCATGATTGGCGGCGCTTTGCTGGAATTGCGCCAACGCCAGCGTGCCATACTCGTTTTCGGGGACCAGCGCCGCAATCGAGGTTTTGCCGCGCTCGGCGGCGTAGGCGATGTCGCGCTCGACATACCCCTCGACAAGGAATGACAGGAGATAGGTGTTGGCGCCCGCAACCGTCGTATCGGTGGAAAAAGCGATCAGCGACCGATTGGCCCCGTGCGCGACCCGGCTGGCCTCTCGAACATTCTGCGCGAACACAGGCCCGAGGATCAGCTCGGCCCCTTCGGCAAGCGCCGCCTGGGTCGCGGCGGCGGCGCCTGCCGGCGTCGACTGATCGTCCTTGACGAGAATGGATACGTCGCTTGCGCCGCTGTCGGCGTAAGCGAGTTTGGCGGCGTCGCGCAGGGAAGCGCCAACGGCGGCCTGACCGGCTCCGCCCGTCAACGGCACAATCAAGGCGATTTTCGTTGGTCCCGCGCCGATGGTTTCGTTCACCTGCTGGGACGGCGCGCCGGCCGGCTGCTGAAGCGCGCCGTCGCGCAGGCCGCCGGGCCCGCCCATGGGATTACAGGCCGCAAGCATCAATACAGAGGCGCAAGCCGCAAATCTGGTCGCGGCGCGGATAATCGTCATCGTGAAAACAACTCCCGCAATCTCGTCGTATATTTTTGTTTGCCGTCGATTTAGCGATGATAAGGGCCGTTTCCCGGCGTGAAAGTCAATAGAGCCAGGGCGGAATGCCCCGGTCGACTTGCTGTCGGCCAGCGCTATGTTCTATAAAAAGAACATATGATCGAAAAACAGAACGATAGAGTGAGCCGACTATTTTGACCGACGCAACAGACTCTCGCCCGCCGGCAACCTATACGGCTTTCGGTTTGCGCGCCGAGGCGGAGAGGCTTGCGTCCGGGCTGCATGTCGTCGCGACGCCGATCGGCAATCTCAAGGATATTTCTTTCCGCGCCCTGTCGACCCTCGCCGCCGCTGACGCCGTTATCGCCGAGGATACGCGCGTCACCCGCAATCTGCTCGCCTTTTACGGCGTCGCGACGCCGCTCGTCGCCTATCACGAGCATAACGCCGCCGCCGTGCGCCCGCACCTCCTCGCTCGTCTCGAAGCCGGCGCAAAGCTGGCGCTGGTGTCGGACGCCGGCACGCCCCTGGTCTCCGATCCGGGATTCAGGCTAGTGCAGGAAGCTCTGGAGAAAAGCGTTCACGTCACCGCCGTGCCCGGCCCCTCCGCCGTGCTGGCGGCGCTGGTCGTCGCCGGTCTGCCGACCGACCGTTTTTTCTTCGAGGGTTTTCTGCCGCACAAAAGCGGCCCGAGACGGGCCCGACTGGCCGAACTCGCTCACATTCCAGGAACGCTGGTGTTTTTTGAAAGCCCGCGCCGGATCGCCGAGACCCTGGTCGACGCCGCTGCGGCGCTGGGTCCACGTCCCGCCGCCATCGCCCGCGAGCTGACCAAACTCTACGAGACGGTGCGCCGCGACAGGCTCGACGCGCTTGCGGCGACGCTCGCGGCTGAGGAGACGCCAAAGGGCGAAATTGTATTGCTGATCGCCCCGCCGGAAGCCGGCGACGTCAAATGGGCCGAAGTCGATCTCGACGCGCGCCTCACGGAAGCGCTGGCGAGCTATTCGGTAAAGGACGCCGCCAGCGTGGTCGCGGCCGCAACCGGCCAGCCGCGCCGTCAGGTTTACGCCCGCGCCCTGCAACTGACCGCCGCGGGTCGCGAAAAATGAGCGAGGCCAAACGTGCGGCCCGCGCCTTCGGCCTTCGCGCCGAAACGCTCGCTGCGCTCTGGCTGCGGGCGCATTGGTTCCGGATACTTGACCGAAACTACCGCGTGCAGGGCGGCGAAATCGACATCGTCGCTCAGCGGGGACAGTTGATCGTCTTTGTCGAGGTGAAGGCCCGCGCCGATTTCGAAACCGCTGCGCTGGCGATCACGCCGGGCAAGCAGCGCCGCATCCGGCGCGCCGTCCATCACTGGCTGGGACGCCATCCGCGGGCGACCGGCTGCGCGCTGCGCGCCGACGCAATTCTTGTCGCGCCGGGAAAGCTTCCCCGAAGGATCGAGGGAATTTTCGATCTCTCGACGGCTTAATCTTTCGTTCTGGATCATCTGGTCGTTGATCAGGGTCAAGCTTGGCGGATGGCGCCAATTGGCGCATAAACAGGCGCCTCGCTGGCCTAATCAGCGATGGCGAAGCAATAACACAGACGAAAGCTGCATCGTCCCCGACCCGCGTCGGATGGACGCCAGCGAGGGAGGCGCCACATGGCCAATGCACCACAAAAAGTCGCGACGATCTGGCGTTACCCCGTCAAATCGATGATGGGCGAGGAACTAAACGCCTCTGAGATCACCGCTCATGGCGTACACGGCGACCGGGCGTTCGCGCTCATCGATGTCGAGACCGGAAAAGTCGTCAGCGCCAAAAATCCCCAGAAATGGCCGAACATATTTTACTACCGCGCCGCCTACTCGACGCCGCCACATGGCGCGACGCTGCCGCCGATCCGCATCACTATGCCCTGCGGCAAGAGCTTGCTGAGCGACGCCTCCAACGCCAACGACGAACTTTCCGCCGCGTTGAACCGCAAGGTTGCGCTGCACAGCGCAGCTCCCGAACAACCGACGCTGGAGCAATTCTGGCCTGAATTCGCCGGTCAGGCCAACGAAGTTAGTCAGGAGGCCGTCGCCGGCGACGCGCCGAGAGGCACCTTCTACGACTACGCTACTCTCCATCTGCTCACGACGGCGTCGCTGACCAAACTTGGCGAACTTTATCCCGAGGGGCGTTTCGAAGCCCGGCGCTTTCGCCCCAACATTGTTGTCGATACCGGAGATCAAAAAGGCTTTGTCGAAAATGATTGGGTCGGCAAAACCATTCGCATCGGCGACACCGTGCGTCTGCACGTCACCGATCCCTGCCCGCGCTGCATCATGCCGACGCTCGCGCAAGGAGACCTGCCCCGCGATCTCGGCGTCTTGAACAAGGGCATCATGCAAAATCGCATAAACGTGCCCTTCGCCGGCAAATCGCTGCCATCAATTGGCGTTTACGCGCGGGTGATCGCCGGCGGCGCCATTCGTTATGGCGACGCGATTGTGATCGAAGGCTGAAATTGTTGCGCCCGCCACAGGTCGGGCGCGACTCTCCTTTTTCGCCGCGCACTCGCCGCCAACGCGGCGTGGGCTCATTTGGCGCCAACAACAGGCCTTGCACTGGCCCTTCCCACCCGCCACGCCGAAGTCGAAGGTGAATGTTGGAAAATCCAACAAAATCGAACGTCGGGCGGGGTTACTGGACATGTTTGAGGGGACGGGGCTTTTTCGTCATTGCGGCGTTGCAGCGGTCATTCTGTCCACGCTAACGCTGTTTTTATCCCCAATCGCCTTCGCCGAAACGCCGGACGAAACCTTTAAGGCGCTCGGCCTATCGAAATCGGCGTCTCCCAAGGAACTCTACGAGGCGCTGACCAAGCGCTACCACGACGAGGCGCAAGGCGCCGGCAAGGGTTCACTTTCCAAATACTGGGAGCCAATCCCGATCTCGAAATATTTAAACCCGCACACCTTCTACAAACCGCCGCAGACCATCGAGATCGACGCCAAGCGCGAACAATGCGTCGAGTGCCATCAGCAAGTCACGCCGGGCTGGACGCATAGCTGGCAAAAAAGCGTGCATGGCAATCTCGACGATATCCGCAAACTGCCGGAGACAGATTCGCGCGCTTATAAAAAAGCTTTGCTGAAAGAGGTGGAGGACAACCTCCGCTCAATGGGAACGCTGAAAAGCGGCGAGACGCTGAAGGAGGTCGGCTGCATCGACTGTCACATCGGAGTCGGCAAGGATCATGGTCAGCACAACGCCGAATTGAAAATGCCGGACGCCGCCGCCTGCGGTCAGTGTCACGTGCAGCAATTCGCCGAGCGCGAGTCCGAACGCGACACCTTCACCTGGCCACAGGGTCAGTGGGACCCTGGCCATCCCTCGCATGCGCTGTCCTACAAGGCGAATGTCGAAAACGCGATCTGGGCTGCAATGGAGCAACGCGAAGTCGCGGAGGGCTGCACCTTCTGTCATACGCCGCAAACGACCTGCAACAGTTGCCACACGCGCCATGAATTCTCGTCGACAGAGGCGCGCAAACCGCAGGCCTGCGCCCAATGCCACAATGGCGTCGACCATAATGAGTACGAAAATTACATGTTCTCGAAACACGGCACGGTCTACCAGACGCGTGGCGATACGTGGGACTGGAACGCACGGCTCGCCGATGCGATCGACAAGGGCAATATGAACGCCCCGACATGCCAGTTCTGCCATATGGAGTATCAGGGCAAGTTCACGCACAACATGGTGCGCAAGTCGCGCTGGGCCTTCGAGCCAACGCCAAAGATCGCCGATAATCTGAGCCATGCCTGGTTCGTGCAGCGCAAGGAAGCATGGATTTCGACCTGTTCGAACTGTCACTCCGACAGTTTCGCCCGCGCCTATCTCGACGACGTGGACAAAGGCGTGATCTCCGGCATCAAAATCACCGAAGAGGCGCGAAGCGTTCTGGTGAAACTTTATGAGGACAAGCTCCTGCCCGGACAGAAGAGCAATCGCCCGGCGCCGCCAGCCCCGGAGAAAGACGGCCCTGGCGCGTTCTTCCAGTTGTTCTGGCAGAAGGGGAATAATCCGTCGGCGGTCGAATACGAGTTCGCCGAGATGTGGGAGCACCACAAGATCAAGCATTACAAGGGGCTCGCCCACGCCAATCCCGGCGGCTACACATATTCGGAAGGCTGGTCGCAGCTCATCAAGAGCGCGGCGAGAATCAACGACGAGGATACGAAGCTGCGCGAAGCGGCGGCGATCCGCGCCGAGTTGAAACGCATCGGCGGGGAGAAGCGCGGCGATCTTTACGATCTCGATACGCCAAACCGCCGCGACTGGGCGGCGGGTCTTGGCGGACTGGCGTTACTTGTTGGCGCCGGCCTGTTGTTCACGCACAACCGCAGAAAGTCGTGACGCAAGATCCGGGTCGCATAAACCCTGACGGCAAGATGCAATCCACAGCCGGCGACGGCTCTGGATTGTTACGCTTTGCTCAGTCCATCAACGAGGAGCGCATGCGGCGCATTGCCGGAGCCGGACTCATCGCCGCAGGACTGGCCTTGCTGGGTTGGGCCGGATCGTCGGCCCTGCGTGCGCGGCCGTCCTATACGGTCACGATCGCTGCGGCCTCCGACTCGGCGCGGCGTGAACTGGCCGCATTCAACCTTGCGCCGGAAACCAGGATCGAGGGCATTGAAATCTCGACGCCCGATGAGCGGCGCCCCATTGCGAATGGGATTGTGGCGAGAGAGAGCGGGCGTCTGACCCCGCTACTGTGGCGCAACGCCGTCACAGAGCCCATTCTCTTCGCCGACACATCCGGCGCCGATCTCGCTACGGTTTTGGCCGCCATACACGATCATGCGCCGGAACAGGCGATTGTGCTGGCGTGGTGGGATCTGTCGCGCGCCATTCGTCTTGTCGCCAAGCGCGACGCTCCGCTCGATGACCCGCGCGCGCGCGGGCTGGCGCTTCCAGTCTCATGGACGGATGCGAGCGAACCTGAACGCGCCCGCTGGGGGAACGGCGCCAGCGCGCAAACGGCCGATGTCTTCACGCGCTTTATCGAGGCGCTCACATTACCGGAAAAAGACGGTGCGGCGCAGTTATGGCAACTGGCAAACGGGCGACCGTGTTTTATCGCGGTGCATATTTCCGACATCTGGAAAACGGCGGCCGCTGCGCCGACGAAGCTATCGGTCGCCTATAAAGATTTTCCCTCCTCCGGGGTGTCGCATGGCGTGATCAAATCCGCGAAGCAATGGATGCAAGATCATCGCGTCGACGGCGGCTTTGCGGCGGAACCGATGGGCGGCGCGACGCGGCTGCATTATTTCCAGCGTAAAGGCGACGGCGATTCGCTGATCGCCAAGCTCCTGCCATTCTCGACATCAAATCCCGCGCAACTCGAAAATTTCGATCTCGTCTATCAGCTCAAGGGATACTGGATTTACAAACTCAAACCGTGACGTCGGATTTTCTGGGTTTTTTAGTGGTTCGACAAAAACCAGAAGGGCCGGCGAATTTCGATCAGGGGTCGCTGGGGATCGCCGACCTTTTTATGATCCCGGACCAGCGCCGTCATGTCGGCGCGCACGCGAGGGTTGGAGAGGAAATAGCTATGGCCAATAAGGCCTTCGCCGCCTTCAACTGAGATAAAATCAGCCAGGTCGGCAAAATGGGGAGCCAGACGCATGGTGTCGGGGTTGCTATGCGCATCAAGGCGACCAAGTCGCAGCTGACTCCCATATAAAAATTCCGACATGCCCAGCGCTTCGTCACTGTCTGAGGCGTAGACGGTCAGATGCAGTCGTCCGGGATTGAGGACGATGTCGGGCGCGGATTTGTGTCCGCGCAAAAGGTCTGGATCGGACACCGGGCTGAAGAGTTTCGAGAAAGCGACATCGAGATCCATATCCGGCGCAGCTAGAATAATGTTACCGGCTTTACGCTTCGTCATCGGCGTGTCGGAGACGTATGACTCGATAGAAAGATCCTGAAGGGCGGAGGATAGCACGTCCGTACCGCGGCTGTGCGCGATGAAGTGCCATTCCAGCAATCCGGGCGTATCGGAGATGATGCGGACAGCCTTTCTGACGTCGGAAACGGAAAATTCGCCCGACTCCCGATCGACATTATAGCCAAAGAAAGCGCCGCCCGATCCGCCCGCCGGCCACGTCAGGGCGATGCAGGTGAAATCACGGGGACCGAAATCCGAACACAGTTGCGCCGCCGATTTAACGGCGTCATCGAAACTATTGTTGAAGCCATGCACAAAAACGACAATTTCCTTGCGACCGCTCGCCGCAACGCGTTGGCCGAGCTGTTTCAACATCTGGGACTCGGCGGCTTTGTGCATCGAGACCACCGATGGCGCGCGCCGAACGCCGCCTTTCGTGCGTTCAAGTTCATAGGGAGAGTCGGGAAAACGGCCGAGTTCTACTGGCGTTCCGACGACGGCCGTCTCCGACTCGTGACCGAAGACAGGAACAACGCCAAAAGCCATGGAATGGGAGCGTTCAGCGCCATAACTCGCACGTCCGTCCTGGAGCGTCTCCGGAGCGCGGTTGGTTATGTAAAACACCTCTACAGGTTCGACGGACTGCGGCGGCTCGGAGGCCGCGCGCGTTGCCGGCGATGCAAGCAACGAGAGCAGCGCAGCTACAGACGCGCAAAATAAACGACTCCAAAACTCTCGATACAACGCCATCAGCTTCGCCCCCCGGTCCCGGACCGAGGGGCAAGGCCGGGTCGGTCTTCGAGCATGAGTGCATAAACTCAGTAGATTGGGCGGATTTTATGGCGCCAGTTCAAAAGCGAGGCTCAGCTCCGCAGCGCCGTCGCGAGACGCGCAACGCCGTCCTCGATTTCTTTCTCGGTCAGCGCGACAAAGCCAAGCATCAGCATCCGATCGGCGCCGTCATCGTCGCCAAAACGCAGCGCCGATCCGGTGGCGAGGGATATGACGCCGACGCCGGCGGCCAGCCCGCGCGCCTCGACCTCCGCCGCATCCGGCAATCCCTCTGGCAATTTCCAGACGAGATGCATTCCCGCCTGATCGCCGAAGACCTCGCAGGGGCCGAAATGTTTCGTCAGCGCGTTGAGCAGCGCATCGCGGCGTTCGCGATACAATTGACGAATGCGGCGCAAATGGCGGCCGAATTCGCCGCTCGACATGAAATCCGCCATCGCCGCCTGTTCCAGCCAGCTTTGTCCGTTATTCATCAGCATTTTCATCCGGCGGAAGCTATCAACCAGGCGACGCGGCGCGACCACATATCCAAGTCGCAATCCCGGTCCCATGCATTTCGAGAAGGTGCCAAGGTAAATGACGCGCTCATTGCGATCGAGTCCCTTGAGGGCCGTGAGCGGCGAGCCGACAAAGCGGAAGTCGCTGTCGTAATCGTCCTCGATGATGTAGGCGTGGTGTTGGGTCGCCCAGGCGAGTAATTCGATGCGGCGTTGCAGGCTCATGGTGACGCCGATCGGATATTGATGCGAGGGCGTCACATAGGCGAGCGCGCCATCGACCTTGGGCAGTCTCGTCACATCGAGACCGTCGCGATCGACCGGCACGGGATGCAGCCTCGCCCCCATGCTCTCCAGCACATAGGCGGCGCCTTGATAGCAGGGCGACTCCACCACCGCGGTCGAGCCCGGTTTGACGAGCAGACGACCGGCAAGGTTGAAACCATCCTGACATCCGCCGACAATGATGATCTGCTCGGGATCGGCGATGACGCCGCGCGCCGGCCCAAGATGTTTGGCGATCGCCTGCCGAAGCTCCAGCAAACCGGCGGGATCGCTGTAGCTCGTCAATCGCGGACCGGCGCTCTTCAGTCGCGCCTTGATGTGCTGCGACCAGGCCTTGAGCGGAAAGGTCCGCGTGTCCGGCCGGCCCACCCAGAAATCAGCCGCCAGACGACGTCGATCCGGCTTGGCGAGCTGATGCGTGCGCAGCGGGATGCTTGCCAGCTCCTGCTCCTCGACCGCCTCCTGCGATCTCTGGTTCTGAATGGCGCCCGGCCCATGCGTCGACAGAAAGGCCGTGTCCGGCAAATCCGAAGACACAAAGGTGCCGACATAGGGTTTGGTGCGAATGTAACCCTCGGCGATCAGACGTTCGTAGGCCAGCACCGCCGTATTGCGGGAAACGCCTAGTTGGACGCTCAGTTCGCGGGTTGTGGGCAACGGATCGTCGCCGCGTAACTGACCGTTCAGGATCATCGTACGTATCTGGTCGAAGATCTGTGTCTGCAGGGTCGTTTTATCGGTTTCTTTAAGGATAATAGAGAGTTGAACATGACCGCTGCGCACCATGTGCGAAGGCCGATGTAGATCTGATATTGTCATTTTTGCCGCTCCTGCCAACAAAATAGGAGCCGAATCGACCAACTCATAGATCCACGAGGGCGGCGTGAACTGGCGCCAAGCGCGGGATCGCATATTTGCCTGCGCTCGACCAGCATCGCGCACGTCATGAAAACTGGCCCTATGTCTAATGCTTTTGTTGGCGCTTTCAGCCCGACCAATCCTCGCCCACGATGCGGGTCTCGATAAAACGAAACATCAAGCTGTCATGAGGATCGGGAGCATGGACGTCGAGAAATCCAAAGCCGTTCCGAAAGCGCTGTGGCTGGCTCTGATACTCATAGGAATGATCACCGCCTACAGCGACTTCCGCCACCAGCGGCCTGTGCGGGAGGGCGCGGAGCGCGGCTTGAGCAGAATGCGCGACGCCCGACTATCCGCGACGGAGGCCTTCAACGACGACGCGCTGGATCGGTCGGGGGCGACGTCGCGTCGCTGACTGGCCGCAGTTCCGACGCTTGCCTTGTCGCGGAGCCTGCGCATTCCTATTTTGTCTAAAGACCGACGCTTCGGCGTCGGGAGATACGGCCCGAGCGCGGAGGTAGCGACGGGCCGTGTCCTTATCCAACGACAAACGGAGAGGCGGCCATGCCCGAGGGGCTCACCAAACTCATTATCGTCGGCGCGATCGGATTTTTCCTATGCTCCGCTCTGGTCGGCTGGGCCTATGGCGGCTGATCGCCAGAGCTAGCATCTCCCCCAGTCGCAGACCACGCTTACCGAGCCAGTCATGAGCCTCGACCCTTTCGGGGCGCTGAGCACGAAATTTGTAGTCCCGCCGGCCGCAAACGGTTCGCTGGTTGGAAAATCCTTTGTCGTTAAAGAGAACATCGACGTCGCCGGCTGCGTTTCAACCAACGGCCATCCGCTATGGGCTCAGACCCATGCGCCGGCGCAAACGAACGCATCGGTTATCCAGCGCCTGCTCCATGCCGGCGCGCATCTCGTCGGCAAGGCGCATATGGACGAGATGGCCTACAGCCTGCTCGGCGCCAATCCGCATTACGGCACGCCAACAAACCCGGCGGCGCCAGACCGCCATCCCGGCGGCTCTTCTTCTGGCTCGGCGGTGGCCGTCGCAGCAGGGTTAGTCGATTTCGCCATCGGCACCGATACCGCCGGCTCCTGCCGCGCGCCGGCGGCCTTTTGCGGCGTTTGCGGCTTCCGTTCCACGCATGGCGCGATCTCGATGACGGGCGTCATTCCGCTGGCGCCCTCTTTCGACGCGATCGGCTGGTTCGCGCGCGACGTCGACGCCATGATCTCGGTCGGCGACGCGCTGCTTCCGCCAGACTCTGGCCGCGCCGGCGTGGAGGAGGTCGTGCGGCTCGCCGATGGCTTTGACGACATGGAGCCCGGTTTTGACGAAGCGGCGGCGCCCGTGCTGGCGCGCCTGACAACCGGACGCTGGCGCGAGGCGCGGCTGGGCGAAGAATTTCTTGCTGAAGCCTTGATGCATTTTCGCAATTTGCAGGCGGCGGAGGCCTGGGCCTCAGTCGGCGACTGGATCGCGACGAACAAACCCAGCTTTGGCGCCGGCGTTGCGCAGCGTTTCGAGATCGCGCGCAATGTGACGCCGCAACAAAAACAGATGGCGCTTGATTTCGGCCCTGACATTCGCGCGCGTCTCGACGCGCTGCTGGGCGAGCATGGAGTCATCGTGCTGCCGACGACGCCGTTTCGCGCGCCGCGTCTCAACGCGCGCGAAGACGAACTCGACGCCAAACGCTACCAAATGATGCGACTGTTTATTCTGGCGAGCTACGGCGGCCTGCCGCAGATCAGTCTGCCGCTGAAGACGGACGGCGCGCCGTTTGGATTGTCTTTGATCGGCCGGCGTGGAAACGACCGGGGGCTGCTGAAATTCGCGAGAGGCTTGGTGGACAAGACATCATAACAGTATTGCCCGGCTTTCAAGGGCATGCGGCTACATTCAGTTATCAGATCAGCTTCACACTGGTAGTTTTTATCCGATACGCCAACTCAGATTGGCGATCGCGGCTGAACCTGGAAATGCAGCATCATCCCCATATCCTCATGCTCGACGAGATGACAGTGATAGGGGTAATGACCCCTGTAACCTTTGGGGAAATGCACGAGCAATTCGAGCAACTCATTCGACTGGATGCGAACCGTATCGTGCCGCGCGACGCCATCGAAATCGAGAGGTCGCCCACCTGTCTTGTCCTCGAAGACGTTCGTGTCGCTGAGCTTCCATCTTCTGAGAACGACGAAATTCACGAGATGCATATGGAAGGGATGCATATCGGGCAGACCTGAAGACAAATTGGCGAAATCATTGCCAATATTCCCGACATACCAGCGCTCATAGGTCCCCTCAATCGGCCGGAAGATTTTGCGGCCCATGGCTGGATTTTGCCTGTAAAGATGCGGGTAGCGAAAAATCGGCGGGAAACCCGCCGGATTTGCGTTTTCAGTCGCGAGGCCCCAGAGCGGATCTTCGCTTCTGGGATGATGCGGCGGCGCAGGATCTTCCGGTTCGAAGAAGAACGCGCGCGATACCTGATAATTGGCTTGACCCGTGCTGTCGCCGCGTTTCGAGGCGTCGCCGAGATGTGCTTGGAAAGGCAAGGTGAAAACCGATGGGTCGCCTGCCGGCTTCGTCGCCTCGCGCAATTCCCATATCTGCGTGTCACGCCATGGTCCGTTCGTGAACGGCGATGGTTTCTCTGTGGCGTCTCGACCGGCGGTATTGTTCATCAACAGCACAAATCTGTTGCGGGCGATTGGCGCATCGGCAGGATTCGTCGTCAATTTAGGATTATCGCTGGCGACCGGATGAAAGCTTTCGTCTGTTGCGTAACGACGCAGAATTCGGTCCAAGGTTGCAAGGTCAAGACCCGGCGCCGGCGTCTCAACATGACCCATGCCGCCATGGCCGCGTCCCTCCGCCACGACTTTGAACTGCAGCACATGCGCCAGCGGCTCCTTCGCCTCGAAAGCAGCAGAGTCATAGGCGATCAGCTGCTCGGCGTCCGTTGTCCCCGGCGCCGAAACCGATAGCTCATCTGTCTGGAAGATGCCCGCATCCTCGGGTTTCTGCGGATCGTAACCGGCGAGCGCAAGATTTACGAGGTGCAGGTTCGTATCGGGCGGCACGGTAGTCAGATCGAGCAAGAGGTCCAATCTCTCTCCCGGCGCGAGCAGCAGATAGTGGGTGTCGGCGACAGGCGCTGCACGCGTGAGAAGACCGCCGTCGTTGCCGATCACTGTCAAAAGATCCCCGTGCCAGATCTTGCCGCCGAATTTTCCCGAGGGATCGGCAATGGTCAACGCATAGGTGCGCGCGTTGGAGCCGTTAAGCACCCGCAGTCTGTAGACTTTGGGATTAACGTGCGAATGCGGCCACGGCCGGCCGTTGACGACAATCACGCCGCCGAGAAACTCCGGTCGACCGTCAGGCGGATTGTCGGCGAGCGGAACGCCCTTGCGATAATCGAAAGCGGTGAATTCGGGAAAATCGACGGATGGTTGCGCGAAATATCTGTCTTGAACCACGAGCGGCAATTCCTGGCCTTCGCCGCCGATCAGGTGAAAAATCTCGGCGTCGGAGTCATCGCGCACGAAATACAAACCTGCGAGTCCTGCATAAACTTGTTGCGCGGTATTATCCATGCTGTGATCGTGAAACCAGAGCATCGCCGCGCGCTGTTCGTTCGGATATATATATTCTCTGTACGTGGGAAGATGAAATGGATTGCCATCGTAGCTTGCCGGATGAAGCGGCCAGCCATCTGACGTCGGCTGCACCTTTCCGCCATGGAGATGCGTGACGACTCCGAGCGAATAATTCATCGATGCAAATTGCGGAAACTGCACGCCAAACTCCATGGGGAACGGATTGATCGGCGGCATCGCCAGAGGACGAGCGTCGCCAGGATGCGCTGGCGCCATTGATGGCGCTTTATTGATCCAGACATTCTTGAGCGGCTGGCCGCGCATGACGTTAATCACTGGCCCGAGGTAATTTTCGAGTTTCTCGGCGCAAGCCTGAGGAGAACCGCTGCGCACGTAGCACCAGGCATTGGGGCTCTTCGGCGCGGCGACGCCATCAGTCAGCTTCACGCTGCGCGCTTCGATGGCGATCGTGACGCAACCCGATGCGCCGGTCTGTCCGGTAGTGACGATATCAAGCGCGCCGAGCGGCAAATGATTTTCGAACTTCATCACCATGAGCAAGCACTCCCTGAAAAGGCCCGACGATTTAACCCCGACGAATCGGTGTTGATCCACTTTCCCGGAAAGCAGAGAAAATAGATCCTACTCTGCTCCTGCAAAATATCTTTGACAAGCCATTTGCGCTGGAGCGATCTACGCCGAAATGGAAACCGGCTCGCGCATGAAAGCGCGAGACAAAGGGCCATTACGCCGACCAGATATTATCGGAACAAGAAATAGTTCAGACAAATCCGGTTAGGCCGTTACGATCAACAAAGACATGGCGCCCTAAGCAGTCACTTCAGGCTGCGAGCGTTGAGCGAATATATATTGGAGGGCTTGTTAATTGATTTGCGCAAGTTATTGTAGGGCCTTGCTCGTATACATGGATACGTATTCCAATGGAAAAATTTGTAAATTTATTATCCAGATCCTGTGTAAGCGTCCCGGGTCTGATTTTTTTCAACTTTCTGGTGTTTACCATCAATTTTCGTTTCGTCTATTGGCTAACGTTTTTACAGACAAGCTTCGGCAAAATTAACACAGAAGAATTTCATGACATTGCAAGTCCGCTGGCGGTCAGACTCATCACGGTGGGCGTTCTCATTCTTGAGCGACATGACGTGCTGGAGATATCCGGCCTCGTTGCGAAGGGTTCGGATCACGATGAAATCAGCGAGAAGACCCATCCCTACGGCACATTTTACTTGTGTTTTGGATTGTTGATGGAATGCTTCATTGAACAAATTCACATGCCGGGCAAGATATTTGACGTGCATATCGTTACCACTGTCGTTGTATGGTCTTCATATCTTATTGCTCTCATCAGCTTTCTAGCCTGCCTTAATTTATTTTACATTCTTTTCAGACATCATAAACACGAGCATTGATAAGATCGGCTAAAGATTTGATAGTCGATGCACCAGCAAGAGCGCATTCTTTTGAGTGATTTGAATTCTGCTCAGATTCCTAAACCGTTACGAAATTTGTCGCTCTGGCGATCGTGCGAAATTAATTTTTTACGCCAGTTAAGCCGGCGCTAAAAAATCAAAGCTCAACCAGCGCCCCGAACCGGCCCCCGCCCCAGCAATTCTATGATCCGTTTGGTCAGCTTGTCGCGCACGTCGCGATAGGCGTCGAGCACCTGTTCGCGAGAGCCCTGTGTGGCGGTAGCGTCCGGAGTCGGCCAGTAGACCACATCAACGGCCATGGCGCGGGTGAACTCCAGCGCCTTGTGATGCGCCTCGGGCGAGAGCGTCACGATCAGATCGAAACTGGAGTCGGCGAGATCCTCGAACGTATGCGGCCGATGCGCCTGCATATCGACGCCGATCTCCTCCATCGCCGCGATGGCGAAGCCGTCCGGCTCGCCGCGCTTGATGCCGGCCGAGGCGAAATAGATGTCGCGACCGAAATAATGACGCGCAATGGCCTCGGCCATTGGCGAACGCACGGTGTTGAGCGTGCAGGCGAAGAGAACGGATTGCGGGCGGGCCGCCATGGGCTCAGCCCTTCCAGTGCAGGGCGGTAATCAGCGTGAATAACCGGCGCGCGGTGTCCTGATCGGTGTCGATCTTGCCCTTGAGGCGCTCGGCGAGGAGCTGCGCGCCTTCGTTGTGCAGACCGCGACGGCCCATGTCGATAGCCTCGATCCGGCTCGGCGTCGCGTGGCGGATGGCGGCGTAATAGCTTTCGCAGATCATAAAATAATCTTTGAGAATGCGGCGGAAGGGCGTCAGCGACAGAATATGCGTCACGACTGGCGCGCCGTGTTCGTCTCGCACGTCGAACACGAGCTTGGCGTCCATCAGCGCGATATTCAGCCCATAGGGGCCGCCTTGTTGAACGACTCCATCCGACCCCAGAAGCGCAAAACGATTGTTCTCGATCAGATCGTAGACGGCAATCGCGCGTTCATGTTCCTGATCGGCGGAGCCGCGGCCAATCGAATTCTCGTCGAGCGTGACAGAGACAAGTTTCTGCTGTTCGCCCGCCGTCACTGCATCAGCCTCCGAGCTGGTTGAGACGAATCGAGACGGAGCGCGCATGCGCTGTGAGGCCCTCGGCCTCGCCGAGCGTTACGGCGGCGCCGCCAATTGCGCGCAGCGAATCCGCGTCGCATTTCAGGATCGAGGTGCGCTTGAGGAAATCGAGAACGCTCAGACCGGAGGAAAAGCGCGCCGAGCGCGCCGTCGGCAACACATGGTTGCTGCCGCCGACATAATCGCCCACCGCCTCCGGCGTATATGCGCCAATGAAAATCGCCCCGGCGTTGGAAACGCGCGCCGCGAGTTCTTCAGCGTCGGCGCTGATGATTTCGAGATGTTCGGCGGCGATGCGGTCGGCGAGCGGAAGCGCGTCGGCAAGCTTCTTCACAAGAATGACGGCGCCGTAGTCGCGCCACGAAGCGCCGGCGATCTCCTTACGCGATAGCGTCGCGAGATGCCGCTCGACGGCGGCGACGACCGCGTCCGCGAGCGCCGCGTCGTCGGTGATCAGGATCGATTGCGCCGATTCATCGTGCTCCGCCTGCGCCAGAAGATCAGCGGCGATCCAGTCGGGATTGCCGCTCCTGTCGGCCAGCACGAGCACCTCCGAGGGGCCGGCGATCATATCGATGCCGACCTGGCCGAACACCCGACGCTTGGCCGCTGCGACCCAGGCGTTGCCGGGACCGACGATTTTCGCGACAGGCGCAATCGTCTTCGTGCCATAGGCGAGCGCAGCGACAGCCTGTGCGCCGCCAACGCGATAGATTTCGGTGATGCCCGAGCGTCTGGCGGCGGCCAGCACAAGCGGTTCGACATGGCCGCCGGGCGTTGGCGCCACCATAACGATGCGCGACACGCCTGCGACCTTGGCCGGCACGACATTCATCAGCACCGACGACGGATAGGCGGCGGTGCCGCCGGGCACGTATAAGCCGACCGAGTCGAGCGGCGACCAGCGCCAGCCCAATTCGACGCCGGCCGTATCGCGATAGCGCAAATCCTGCGGCTTTTGACGTTCGTGAAAAGCGGTGATGCGCTCCAGCGCCAGATCGAGCGCCGCGATCTGCTCTTTCGCACATTTCGCTTCAGCGGCGGCGACCTCGGCCGCCGACACGGCGATGCCAGTTTGCGCCAGATCGATGCGGTCGAAACGTTTCGAGAAATCGATCAGCGCGTCGTCGCCGCGCGCCACGACTTGCGCGATGATGTCGCGCACCGTGTCGTCGACGTCCTGGGACGACTCCCGTTTCATACCGAGCAGTTCGACGAAACGCTGCTCGAAATCGGGGGTTGATGCGTCCAGACGCAGGGTCATCGTTTTCTCCGCTTGGGGTAGACCGGCTGTCATGACCCTCCGTCGACGGTCTCGTCAAGACGTCAGGCTGGCGCAACTGGCGCGTCCGGTCCCAGATCGTGAGAGGGGCGCGATTTGACGGCCCAGCGCGGACCGATGTCGCGCATTTGCGCCTCCACGCATTCGACATCGAGCTGGATAGCGGACCCGCCCGAAAATACCAGCTTGACGACGCCGGAGGGCGCGTCCGGACCGGGCTCGAAGGTGACCGCGAGCAAAACCAGAACCGTCTCCGGCTTATCGTGCGGCACCCGCAGCAGCCGCGCGCGCTGAACGCCATCGAAATGCAGCCCGGCCCGGCAGCGCTCCAGACGTCCCTCAGCCTCGGCCGCCCAGTCGAAGCGCGCGCCGATCAGCGCGAAGCGGCGTTGTCCCGGCAGGTAGGCGAGATCGCCGACGCGGACCAACGCATCCTGCAACATCGCGGAAAAGAGTGCGAGATCCTCGTCGTCCAGCGCGTGAAGACGCAGGCCGGCGGCCTCGGATGGACTGGGCGCTTGCGCCATGATCGGGACCTCCTGCCGTTGCGGCTAGTCCTGAAACGGATTGTGCACGAGGATGGTGTCGTCCCGCTCGGGACTTGTCGAGAGCAAGGCGACCGGGGCCTCGATCAATTCCTCGACGCGGCGGACATATTTGATCGCCTGCGCCGGCAGGTCGGCCCAGGAGCGGGCGCCGCTCGTCGACTCCTCCCAGCCGGGGAAGCTTTCGTAAACCGGCTGCACCCGCGCCTGCGCCGCCTGCGACGCCGGCAGGCGGTCGATCCGCTTTCCGTCGAGGGTATAGTGGGTGCAAATTTTGATTTCGTGGAACCCGTCGAGAATATCGAGCTTGGTGAGCGCGACGCCGTTGATCCCGGAAGTCTTCACCGCCTGCCGCGTCAGCACGGCGTCGAACCAGCCGCAGCGCCGGCGCCGACCGGTGTTGGTGCCGAATTCATGGCCGCGATCGCCGATCAACTCGCCGATTGCGTCGTGCAGTTCGGTCGGGAACGGCCCGCCGCCGACGCGCGTCGTATAGGCCTTGGCGATGCCGAGCACATAGCCGATGGCGCCGGGTCCAAGACCCGAACCGCTCGCCGCCGAGGCGGCGACAGTGTTCGAGGAGGTAACATACGGGTAGGTGCCGTGATCGACATCGAGCAGCACGCCCTGCGCGCCTTCGAAGAGAATGCGCTTGCCGGCGCGGCGCTGGGCGTCGAGAAGATCCCAAACCGCATCCATAAAGGGCAGGATTTTTGGCGCGACGGCGAGCAGTTCCTCGCGCAGCGACGCCACGCTGACCTCCGGCAGGCCCAGTCCGCGACGCAGCGGATTATGATGGGCGAGCAGGCGGGCGATCTTGTCGTCGAGCGTATCGGGCTCGGCAAGGTCCATCACCCGGATCGAACGCCGGCCGACCTTGTCCTCATAGGCCGGACCGATGCCGCGCTTGGTGGTGCCGATCTTCGCCCCGGCGCTCGCGTCCTCGCGATGGGCGTCGAGCTCACGATGCAGCGACAGGATCAGCGGCGCATTTTCGGCTACCTTCAAATTTCCGGGCGTGATGGCGATCCCCTGCCCGCGCAGCCGCTCGATCTCGCCGATCAGGAAATGCGGATCGACGACGACGCCATTGCCGATGACCGACAATTTGCCTGGCCGCACGATGCCGGAGGGCAACAGCGCGAGCTTGTAGGTGACGCCGTCGATGACCAGCGTATGGCCGGCGTTGTGGCCGCCCTGAAAACGCACGACCACATCCGCGCCGAGCGACAACCAGTCGACGATCTTGCCCTTGCCCTCGTCGCCCCACTGGGCGCCGACCACCGCCACATTCGCCATGGCTGTCCGTCTTCCCGAAAAAACAACAAAAAAGCCCTGCGCGGTAACGCGAAGGGCTCGTTACGCCAGAGGATTAGCGCAGGATCGCGGGAGGGTAAAGACCTGCGCCGTCAGGGCGCGCGTTGAGGCGGCGGCGATTGTGGGGGAGCCGTCTCTCCTGTCTGTGTTGTCGCCTCGACCTCAAGCCCCTCGAAAATATCCGCCGGTTTGCGGGCGAGAATGTCGAGCGCGTTGATCGACGGCTTGCCCGCCAGCCGGACATGCAGATGCTGCGGCGCGCGCAGATAGTCGGCCAACGCGTCCGAAACGCGGCGCGCATTCGGTCCGCCGCCGATGGTTTGCGCGAGCGCGTCGCGGACCGTCTGCGCCGCGTCGGGGCGGGGTTTTTCCGTCGGCGATGAGGACGCCGTCGCCTGTTGCGCCATCAGACGCTCGACCAGACCGCCGCCCTCAAGCGTCAGATCGAGGGATTTAAAAGAGGCCGCAGCGGCGGCGGCGCGGGACACCAGCGTCGATGACGAGAACACAAGACCGGACACATTGCCGAAGGTCGCCGCAAGCGTCGCAGCGCCCATCTCGGGCGTAGACACCCGCACCGGCGCGACGACGACATCGCCGGTTTTTTCGTCCCACGCGCCGGCGGCGCTGGCGGAAAGATCGACCGCGCGATAGCCGAGGGCGCGCAGGGGCGCGGCGAGACCGGCGTCGCCGTGCGCGGCGAGATCGATGAAGAGCCGGTCGACGCCCAAAGCAAATTTGGTCGGGATGCGCGCACGAAAATTTTCCAGATCGAAATGGACGCCGGCGAGTCGAAAACGCAGGCGCGACGTCGGCCCTGTTTGCGGCGTCGGCAGATCGGCAACGACATCGCTCACCGACGCATGACCGATCTGCGGCAGGCCGCCGTCGACCAGCGTAGCGAGCGACGCATCGCGCAGGCCAAACTCTGCCAGCGTCGCCGTTCCGCCGGCCGGCGTCGAGAGCGAAAGATGGTCGAGCGTCGCCGCAGAGAGCGTTCCGTTTGCGAGTCCGCGCAGATCGATTCTCTCGATCCGCAGCGAGAAAGCTCCGGCCTCGCCGGGAACCCGCCCCTCGATAACAAGATTTTGAGTTTCAAAACGGTCGAAGGCCATGTCGCCGGCGGCGCGCGCCAGTTGATTGGCCCCGTTATCAGGGGGCGCGGCGGACCTGACGAACGCCCGCGCTTTCGCGCCGACAAGCGTCAATCGTCCGGCGCGAACAGAGACATCTCCCGACTGGCTCTCGTAGCTCGCAGAGTCGATGATCTCTTCGTCGAGAACAGGCTTCAGCGGTTCGGTGGCAGACGGCGCTGCGTCCGGCGCGACGACATGCGCCAGCTGGCGCAGATCAACGCCGCGAAAAGACAAACCGCGCCAGTCGAAACGCGCTTCCCGGCCATCAGCCTGTTCAATCGTCTGCTCAGCGGCGGTCGCATGAGCGACAGCGACCCGGCCATCGACGACATCTGTCAGGATCACGTCGCGATAGCGCGCGCGTTCGACGCCCCCGGCGGCGCGCGTTTCGGTCAGGAGTTCGGGAATCACGATCCGTTTCGCCGTGAGGCCAGCGAGGCGCGTCTCGATCCCGGCGCCGCCGGATAGAAAAACCCCGGCGATCGCCGAAGGATCGCCGCCCTCTATGGTCAGACGAGACATGCGATAAGTCGTCGCGCCGACCGTCACGCCAAGATTTTCCAGCGTCACGCCGGCCGCCGGCGCCGGCGTCGTCCCGGCAAGCGCGAGCATCGGAAAAATCACGACAATCATCGCCGGCAAGCGAAAAAGTCTCATGCAGTCGCGGATGTCGAGTCGCGTCATCGGTCTGGCGTTCTCCCGCCGGTTGGGTCCCTTCGGTCCTTGCATGGCCGCCCCCGCCGGGTAAAGACCGGGCGTCCGCCGTTCCCGGCGGGCCATGCACGACTTTTCTCCCTCCATGCTAGAAGGCTCGAATGCGCCGTCTCCTCCTTCTCCGCCATGGCAAAGCCGACCGTCACTCCGCCGGCGGCGATCGCGAACGTCCGCTCACCCGGCGCGGGGAGGAGGATGCGCGGCGAGTCGGCGAATACATCCGCGATCTCGGAGTCACGCCGGATCTCGCCGTCGCCTCCAATGCGCGCCGCGCCAAACAAACCCTCGAACGGGCGCTCGAGGCGTTTCCGACGCATGTGACGCATGTGATCGAAAACACCATCTACCTCGCGTCAGCCGATCACCTTGTCGATGTGCTGCGCCAGACTCCGGATCGCGCTCATGCGTTGCTTGCTGTCGGCCATAATCCCGGTTTCGCCGAACTGGCGACGATGCTTGCCGGGGCCGGCGATCCGTCGGAACGGGAATTGATGCGCATGAAATATCCGCCGGCGGCGCTGGCGGTGCTCGACTTCGATGTCGCGAGCTGGGCCGATATCCGCCCCGGCGCCGCGCGTCTCCATTGTTTCGTGACGCCGGCGATCCTGCGCGGCGAAACCGTCGACGATCCGGACTGACAGGGTCGAGGCCCGCCATGCTGATCGAGACCCTCGCGTTGATGCTGGCGACGGCGGCCCCCGACAAGCCGCCGCAGGCGCTGGTCGATCCCGCGTCGATCTCGCTCGCTTCGATTTCATTGACCGCGCCGCCGGCCTATCAACCAAACCAGCGCGCGGTGGACAACTGGCGCACCGAGAGCGCGCTGGCGCTGGAGATGGATCCGCTTGCCGTCGCGCGTCGCGCGCTGGCGCTGGAAACGGGCGATCCGGCCCGATGCGTCAAACTCAACAACTACTGGTGCATCAAGCGCGCCGGCTGGACTGGCGAGATCGCCGCCGACGCCGACGGCCATGTCGCTTTTGCGACCGCCGCCGAGGGGGCCGCCGTCGCGGCGCTGCTGCTGCGCCGCTACTACGTCGACTACAATCGTCGCAGCGCCCGCGCCATCGTCGAACGCTGGGCGCCGGCGCAATGCCTCATGCGTCCGCCGGGACTCGCCGGGGCCGGCGGTAAAACCGCGCCGCCCCTGCCGCCGGTGTCGCGCGCCGGCCTGACCCAGATGTTGCCGCAGCGCGTCGTGCCGATGGGACTGGCGCCGAAAGGTCTGATGAATACGGTCCGCGCGCGCTGGCTCGCTGCGCATGGCCAAATGGGCCTTGCGCCAATGCGGGAGCAAAACGAGTTGCGCGCTGAATGGCTCGCAGCGCATGGTCGCCCCGGCTTCATGAAGGGCAGCGGAGAGAAAGAAGCCGGCAGGAAAGAGAGCGCTCGCCGCTCCGGCGCCAAGTCGCTGGACATGTTGACGACACCGACGATCATGGAGGGCGTCGCGGAAATCGGCGGCAAAAATCGCGCTCTCGACCGCAAAACCGCCTCAAAAACCGGGGAGCCAATGCTGGCGCCGGAAAACGATCTCGCGACCTTGACGCCATCGCCAAGGACTTCAGGCGCGTCCCTGCCCCCGTTGGAGAGCTTCGATTGTTCGGGCGAGATGGCCCGCATCGCCAACTACGCCGAACGCCTGATCGCCGGCGTCGCCTCCGGCCCCTATGACGATCTGCAATTGTTCACGCCCGGCGGACAGCCGACCGAACGACTGGCGAAAGTGATGGCGAATATGGCGGCGGTGGAGATCGGCCCGGCGAGACCGCGCATGGCGCTGATCGAAGGCGCTGTCGCCGATCTGCGCAAGCTGCTTAAAAACGGCGGCGCCGATGCTGTCTCGCCGACGGCCGACGCGCCGTCCTCATCGACGACCCCTCCGGGCTCCGCGCCACAACCGAAGACCGCCTCGCCCGCCCCTGCGCCTTCCGCCGCCGTCCGCTAGCCTCAACGCGTTTGACCGCGCCAGCGAAGCCGGCCTAGAAACGCGCATGTCGCACAACAGCTTCGGTCATCTTTTTCGCGTCACTACCTTTGGGGAAAGCCATGGCGTTGCGCTCGGCGCCGTCGTCGACGGCTGTCCGCCCCGCATCGAACTGACCGAGGCCGACATTCAGGGCTTCCTCGACAAGCGCAAACCCGGTCAATCGCGTTTCACGACGCAACGGCGCGAAGCCGACGAGGTGAAAATTCTTTCCGGCGTCTTCGCCGGGACAGACGGCAAACAAGTTACAACCGGAACGCCGATCGCCCTCGTCATTCACAATACCGACCAGCGCTCGAAGGATTACGGCGAGATCGCCGCAAAATACCGTCCCGGCCACGCAGATTACGTCTATGACGCCAAATACGGCGTGCGCGACTATCGTGGCGGCGGTCGCTCCTCGGCGCGCGAAACCGCAGCGCGCGTCGCCGCCGGCGCCGTCGCCCGCAAGGTGATTCCCGGCGTGACCATTCGCGGGGCGCTGGTGCAGATCGGCCCGCATAAAATCGATCGCAGCCGCTTCGATTGGGCCGAGGTGGAGCGCAGTCCGCTGTTTTGTCCGGATGCGCAGACCGCTTCGCTCTGGGCCGATTATCTCGATCAAGTCCGCAAGAACGGCTCCTCCATCGGCGCCATCGTCGAGGTCGTCGCCGAGGGCGTTCCGGCCGGCTGGGGCGCGCCGCTTTACGGCAAGCTCGACGCCGAACTGGCGAGCGCCATGATGTCGATCAACGCCGTCAAGGCTGTCGAAATCGGCGATGGTTTCGCCGCCGCCGAACTGACCGGCGAAGCCAACGCCGACGAGATGCGGATGGGGCCCGACGGCCGGCCGACGTTTCTCTCCAATCACGCCGGCGGCGTTTTGGGCGGTCTCTCCACCGGCCAGCCAGTCGTGGTGCGTTTCGCGGTGAAGCCAACGTCCTCGATCCTGACGCCGCGTCGCACGATCGATCGTGACGGACACGACGCCGAGATCGTCACCAAAGGCCGTCACGATCCATGCGTGGGCATCCGGGCCGTGCCGGTTGGCGAAGCGATGATGGCCTGCGTGCTTGCCGATCACTTCTTGCGGCACCGGGGACAGGTGGGGTAGATCGCAGCGCCCGGACGACAGGCGTAACGAGAGGCGTTGATCTATGTCTGGCCTGACGCGTCGTCATCTGCTGGCGGGAGCCATGGCGAGCGTGGCGACGCCCGCGCGCGCGCAAGCGTCGACAACGCTATTCTTTTCGCATCTGGACATGCGGGCGCATGACCCCGGACCCGGCTGGCCGGATCGACCCGACCGGCTGCGCGCGCTCGAAGAGACTCTAGCGACGCCGCGCTTTATGGCGCTGGGACGCGTGGAGGCGCCAGAAGCGACGCGCGCGGGGATCCTGCGCGTGCACAACGCCGAACTTTTAGCCAGTCTCGAACAGGCGACTCCTGCGCAAGGCACAAAACAGCTCGGCAATGATGTCGTGATGAACGCCTCTACGCTCTCCGCCGCGCTGCATGCGGCTGGCGGCGGCGTTGCGGCGGTTGAAGCGGTGATGCGCGGACAGGCGCGCAACGCTTTCGTTGCGGCGCGTCCGCCGGGCCATCATGCCCGCGTCGATGCGCCGATGGGCTTCTGTTTTCTCAACAACGCCGCCATTGCCGCGCGCCATGCGCGCGACGTCTGCGGCGCTGAACGCATCGCCATCGTCGATTTCGACGTGCATCACGGCAATGGCGTGCAGGAGATTTTCTGGAACGAGAGGCATACGCTCTATTGCTCGACGCACCAGACGCCGCTCTATCCCGGCACGGGCACTGTGAGCGAGACAGGCGCGCATGACAACATCATTAACGCGCCCTTGCGCAAAGGCGATAACGGCGCGCAATTTCGTGCGGCGCTGACGACGCGCATCCTGCCGCGTCTCGACGCCTTCTCGCCCGATCTGATAATTTTTTGCGCCGGTTTCGACGCACATCGTCACGATCCGCTTGGCGGCTTGCGTCTGGTCGAGGAGGATTTCCGCGAGGCGACGCTGCGGGTGATGGAGATTGCGGCGCGTCGCTGCAAGAGCCGGATCGTGTCGCTGCTCGAAGGCGGCTATGCCCCCGACGATCTCGCGGCCAGCGTTTCAGCGCATGTCAGCGCCTTGATGGAGGCGTGAGGGACAAGCGGGAGTTTGTATATTCGACACTCGACACATGGATGATGCGCCATGAACCGGAACTCTTTTTTTTCAACCGTCGCCCTGCTTGCCTCTCTGCTGGTTCTGTCTGCGAAGCATGCCCTCGGCGCCGATAACGCCAATGCGCTCATGAACGAACTTTCGCAACAGGTGCGCCAGCATGGCGAGAAACTGGCGCGCTGCGTCGACAACACAGCGACCCGCCATGCTCAACAAGCCGCCCATTCGCCCGAAACGGCGGCTGCCGCGAGCGTCGAGGATTGCGAGGGCGTGTTGCGCGTATTCATCGCCTCCTGCTCGCAGAATATTCAGGCGATATGCGAAAATTTCGCCAAGGAGATGCGCAGGCGCGAAGCGATGCGTGCGAAAGAGCTGATTGTCCGCCTGCGCATGGAGAAAAAATAACCAGCGTTATTTTTTGCTCACGACGCCGACCATCGGTCCCATCGGATGGAAGCGATCGTGACGGCCATGCGAGGGCGCATAAAGCGCCGAGGCGGTTCCGCCATCAAGAAAGAGCGCGTCGGGACACTTCAGCCTGTCACGAAAAAGCGCCGCAAACTGATGAAACGTGACCGGCGCATTGGAGATGGCAAACCGCACTATGTGGCCCTCGGATACGCCGACGCCGTTGCGATATTTCTCCGACACGCCGCTCGCGTGAATATGCGGATTGACCTTGCCCTTGACCAGCAGCATCGGTCCCGATTGGGTTGCGAAGGCGGGACGGGCGCGCGATTTAAGAAACCGTTCAGTCTCCGACACGCCGGCGCTGGCGCCGTCGATCCAGAAGACTCCATTTGGTTTGAGATGAAAATTGCCGGAGCCGGCCTGCGTATTGGCCTCATGCAGACGGCGACCGTTTTCCACATACAGGCCGACCGGCGCAAAAGCGTCGTCATACATGCCGGCGTTCATCGCGAAGACGAGACGCTCACCCTGCCCGGCGACCGCATTGGCGAGTCGAGAGAAATCGCCAAAGGTCGAGCCGTAAGCGTCGCGCAGGAACAGGCGGATCGACGCCTCCCGCGCATCGAAGGAGCAGACCGTGTAGGAGACCCCCTCTGCATCCAGATCGGCGCAAGGCGCGACTGGAGCTGGCGCGGCTGGAACTGGCGCGGCTGGAGCTGGCGCGGCTGGGGCGGACACGATCCCCGCGAGCGTTATGCCGAAAAGAGGAAGAAACAACGAAAGCGGGCGCATGGGCGGGTCCGATTTGAAAGCCCGTGGCCGGGCGGCTACATAGGACGAAGGGAGTTAGAAATAGGCGCCGCGGGGCGGCTTGTGGAGATCGGTGTGCCGCATTCCATCACAGAGGTCATTGAGGCTATGGCGCGGGGCGAGATCGTCGTCGTCACTGACGACGACGATCGCGAGAACGAAGGCGATCTGGTTATCGCCGCATCGCTGTGCACGCCTGAGAAAATGGCCTTCATCATCCGTCACTGCTGCGGCATCGTCTGTACGCCGTTGACGCTCGAAGAGGCGCGCCGTCTCCAGCTCGCGCCGATGGTGGCGCAAAACGACGCCCCGCTCGGCACCGCCTTCACTGTTTCGGTTGATGTGCGCCACGGGCTGACGACCGGCATCTCCGCCGAACAGCGCTGCAACACGGTGCGGGCGCTCGCCAACAGCAATATGGGCGCCGCCGATTTCGTGCGGCCCGGCCATGTGTTTCCGCTCATTGCGCGCGACGGCGGCGTGTTGATGCGCTCGGGGCACACCGAAGCCGCCGTCGATCTCTGCCGCCTCGCCGGTCTGCCGCCGGTCGGGGTGATCTGCGAACTCGCCAACGACGACGGCACGGTGATGACCGGCGAGCAGGTGGCGCAATTCGCCCAAGCGCATAACCTCAAGATGATCTCGGTCGCCGAACTCATCGCCTATCGTCAGGCGCGCGAGAAGCTTGTCGAGCGCGTCTCCACGTTTCCCGTGAAGACGGCGGCAGGCGACATGACTGGCCACGCCTATGTCACGCCCTTCGACAGCGTGCGGCATTTCGCCTTCGTGCTCGGCGCGATCGGCGACGGACGCGACGTGCCCACCCGCCTGCATCGCGCCGACATACTCGACGATGTGATGGGCGGCGCGACGACGATCCGTAAAACGCTGGACCGCTTCGCGCGCGAAGGGCGCGGCGTGCTGGTCTATCTGCGCGACGGCGCCGCCGGCGTGCCGACCAATATCGTCGGCGCGACAGCGTCGGACAACGCCGAGGAAGATCGTAAACGACAATGGTTCGACGTTGGTCTCGGCGCGCAAATCCTGAAGGATCTGGGCGTATCCTCGATCCGGCTGCGCTCGTCCTCGGCGAAGCCGCGCGCCTTTGTCGGGCTTTCGGGTTTTGGCATCGAGATTACGGCAGTCGAGCCGCTTGAGTAATCAATCTGCGCGCGGATGCGCCGATTGAAACGCTTGCAGCAGACGTTGCGAATCCACCGACGTATAAATCTGCGTCGTCGAGAGCGAGGCGTGGCCGAGCAATTCCTGGATTGTGCGCAGATCGCCGCCGCGTCCCAGAAGATGCGTGGCGAAGGAGTGGCGCAGCGCGTGCGGCGTGGCGTTGTCGGGCAGGCCCAGCCCACCGCGCAGACGCGCGACGGCCAGTTGCACGATGCGCGGCGACAGCGGCCCGCCTCGCGTTCCCACAAACAGCGGCCCGCCCTCCAGCGCATAGGGACACAGCGCGAGATAGGCCTCGATCGCGCGGCGCACCGGCACAATCACCGGCACGGTGCGGGTCTTGCCGCCCTTGCCGAGAATCGTGATGCGATCGCGTGTCCCGACCGGCGCCGCCGCATGATCGATCGATAGCGCTTCGGAAATGCGCATGCCTGCGCCATAGAGCAGCGCCAGCACAGCGGCGTCCCGGGCCAGCACCCAGGGTTCGCGATTCTCGCCGGCGCGATTATCGGGATCGATCAGATCGCGCGCCGCTGAGACCGTCAAAGCTTTTGGCAGGCTGTGCGGCCGTTTGGGCGCCCGGACGGCGCCAAACACATCGGTGCGCGCAAGACCACGCTTCTCGAGAAAACGCATGAAATTGCGAACGGCGGCCAGCGCGCGCAGCAATGAGCGGCTCTCCAGCCCATCAGCGCGACGGCGCGCCAGAAAAGCGCGGATGTCGGCGGGCTCCAGCGCGCATAATGCTGCGCTATCGGGGCGTTCGCCCAGATGCTCGGTCAGGAAAGCGAGAAACCTCGCCGCGTCGCGCGCGTAACCGTCGAGCGTGTGGCGGGAAGCTCGCCGCTCATGGGCGAGCGCCTGCAACCATTGCGCGGCGGCGGCGGCGATGTCCGGCGCGGCGCTGAAAAACGTCTGTGGTCGAGAATCGCGCATCGGCGCAAGTCTCGCCGCAAGAGGTGAAGATTTCGCAACGCCTGCGTCGGGCAGACTGGTTTATTTTCCAGCCTGAATCTCGGCCTTCGCCCTGGCGAACATCTCATCCATGGTGCGGCGGATCTGGTGCTCCGACTGATCGACGCCGGCGGCGGCGAAATCCTTGCTGATCTGGTTGTAGACGCGCTCATCGGCGTCGGCGGCGACCTCGGCGGCGACCAGCGCATCGGCGTAGGCCTGCGCATCGGCGCCTGATTTGCCAAGCTTTTCGGCCGCCCAGAGACCCAGCAACTTGTTGCGGCGGGCCTCGGCGCGGAACTGCAACTCCTCGTCGTGAGCGAAGCGCTTTTCAAACGATTCTTCTCGTTGATCGAACGTGCTCATGTCCATCCTCGGCCGGGTTTTATGCTTCTAAACAAAAATTTGCGGGCGCGACAAGCGTCGTGAAGCCGGTCGCCCGCCCGCGCGCCTCGGGTATAGGCGTATTCGACGCCAATGCCAATGCTTGGCCGCTGCGGCAATCTGTGACCAGAGCAGTTCATTTGGGGAAAACCGACGCGACGGCGGGCTGCGGCGCGACGGCGCGTTGTGCGGCGCCGCCGTTTCGGGTAAAAGCTAGCGTCGACGCCTTACAGACGCCCAAAATCGTCAGAAGGCGCCGCTTCCTGCGGCCGGGCGCAAGCCTCTCGCCGCTCCTTTCAGCGCCTACGCGCGCAACGAAGGCCCGCCCGTCGGGCGCAACGTTAAGGGAGCAAAGGCCGACCCATGGATTTCCTCAAGACACGGTTGACCCCCATGAACCGCCGCCGTCGCATATACGAAGGCAAGGCCAAGGTCCTTTACGAAGGCCCCGAGCCCGGAACGCTGATCCAGCATTTCAAGGACGACGCCACCGCCTTCAACGCCAAGAAACACGAGGTTGTCGACGGCAAGGGCGTGCTGAACAACCGTATTTCGGAATATATCTTCCAGCAGTTGAACAGCATTGGCGTGCCGACGCATTTCATCCGTCGTCTCAACATGCGCGAGCAACTCATCCGCGAGGTTGAGATCGTGCCGCTCGAAATCGTGGTGCGGAATGTCGCGGCCGGTTCGCTCTCCAAGCGTCTCGGCCTTGAGGAAGGCACGCAACTGCCGCGCTCGATCATCGAGTTTTACTACAAGAACGACGCGCTCGACGATCCGATGGTTTCGGAGGAGCATATCACCGCATTCGGCTGGGCGACTCCGCAAGAGATCGATGACATCATGGCGCTGGCCATTCGCGTCAACGATTTCCTCTCTGGCCTGTTTCTAGGCGTCGGCATTCGCCTTATCGATTTCAAGATGGAGTGTGGGCGTTTGTGGGAAGGCGACATGATGCGCATCGTCGTCGCCGACGAGATATCGCCCGACTCCTGCCGGTTATGGGACATCAAATCCAACGATAAACTCGACAAGGACCGCTTCCGTCGCGACATGGGCGGACTGGTCGAGGCCTACAGCGAAGTCGCCCGCCGGCTTGGCATCATGCAGGACGGAGAACAAACGCGCGCCGGCGGCCCCAAGCTGGTGCAATAGCCGGCTATCGCGAATAAACGTCATCCCGCCCCCCGACGGGGGTGTTCACTCTGGATCAATCGCATGAAAGCACGTGTCGTCGTCACCCTGAAAAACGGCGTTCTCGATCCGCAGGGCAAGGCGATCGAAGGCGCGCTGAAATCGCTCGGCGTGAGCGGCGTCGACAGCGTGCGGCAGGGCAAGGTCTTCGACATCGAGGTGACGGGCGACGCTGCGATGGCGAAGGCGCAATTGCAAGCCGCTTGCGAGAAGTTGCTCGCCAACACCGTGATCGAAAACTACCACATCGATATTTGAGTTTGTCCATGAAAGCCGCCGTCATCGTCTTTCCCGGCTCCAATCGCGAGGGCGATATGGCGCGCGCGCTCGAACAGGCGACGGGCTCCCGCCCCGCCATGCTCTGGCACGCCGATCACGACCTGCCCGCCGGGACCGATCTCGTCGCCTTGCCCGGCGGTTTCTCCTATGGCGATTATCTGCGCTGCGGCGCCATCGCCGGCCGCGCCCCGATCATGGACGCGGTGCGCGCCCATGCCGCGCGCGGCGGTCTGGTGCTCGGCGTCTGCAACGGCTTCCAGATCCTGTGCGAAAGCGGTTTGCTGCCCGGCGTTTTGATGCGTAACGCCAATCTACGTTTCGTTTGCAAGATGCAACACTTGCGCGTCGAGCGGAACGACACCGCCTTCACGCGCAATTACGCCAAAGAACAGATTATTGAAGTTTGCATCGCGCATGGCGAAGGCAATTACGAAGCCGATGACGCAACCATGGCGCGGATCGAGGGCGAAGGGCTGGTCGCTTTCCGTTATTGCGACGCGGCGGGCATGGTTGGCGGCGCGGCCAATCCCAATGGCTCGCGCAACGACATCGCCGGCATCTACTCCGAAAAACGCAATGTGCTTGGCCTGATGCCGCATCCCGAAAATCTCATCGATCCGCTGGTCGGCGGCATTGATGGACGGGCGCTGTTTGAAAGCCTCGGGCGCGCGGCCTGAAAGCGCCTCAAAACTGTCCTTCCAGTCCTCCGGTCACAATAGCGGCGTTACGCAAGCCAATCGCGACGCCGCCCGTTACGGCCAGGGGCATGGCGGTATGCAGACGATGCGCCATGGCGAAAGACGTTGCGGCGTAATTCCTGTAGACCGCATTGTTGAACTTCCAGGTGGTGCGTCCCGGCTCCGACGGCATGCTGGCGTGGGCGATCGCCGCCGCCATAGCGATGCCCTGACGCGCTTCGCGCTGCAAGCCCTGGTTCTGTTGATAAGCGGCGGAGAGGCCGCTTGCGACTGCAGTGCTGAGCGTATTGATGTTGTGATTGATGTTGGCGATGCTGCTATTGAGTGATGCTCCCACCGCGTAAAGCTGCGAGCCGTTGACAGCGTCGGTCGAGGTTGGGGAAACCACGCCCGCTGCGACGTTCTGGATTTGCCGTTCGGCGCCCGCCGCGCCGACGCTGACTACGCCGCCCGCCGAAGTCGTTCCGGCGATCGCGCCGCCATTGACCGTATACGGGCCTGTGTTGGGTCCCGACGCCACTGAATTTGCGCCTAACGCGACGCTGTCGGCGGCGCCGGCCCGGGCGTTCTGGCCGAGAGCGACAGCATTCGTCGCCGTCGCCCGCGCGCCGTAACCAGCCGCCATGGCTTTTGTTGCACTGGCCAGCGCGCCCCCGCCATAGGCTGCGGCGTTGGCCGCCGTCGCCCTGGCCCCGTCGCCCGTGGCCGTCGCCGACGCGCCTGTGGCGTTGGACGCCGCGCCCCACGCCGAGGCGTTGGCGCCGTTCGCCACAGCGCCATTGCCGCAGGCCAGCGCATTGGGACCAATCTGGGTCGCCGTGGCGCAGGGATTGGCGCCGCCGCCCCCCGAGGGGATATCGGCGTAGTAGAGCTGGCCCGTCGCGTCGGTCGTGACCATGAAGGTCGAGCCGTTCTGATTGTTCGCGCCCGTGGTCAGGCCCGACAGGCGATAATTGTTGGTCGAGGTTCCAAACACCTGCTGATTGCTGAACTGTGTCGTCGCGCCGGCGCCGAAGGCCGTCGCATTGACGTTGCTGGCGTTCGCGCCCACGCCGAGCGCGATATTGTTCGTTTGCGTTGCGGCGGCGTTCCGGCCCATCGCCAGCGACGAGTCGCCGCTCGCATTAGCATATTGGCCCACCGCAACAGCACGAGGCCCGCCCGCATTTGAATTCCCGCCCACTGCAGTAGAACCATTATCTGAAAAGCTTCCTTTTCCCAGAGCCACAGCATTGTCCCTCGCGTCGGCGCCAAAGCCCAGCGACACGCCGCCCCCTTGGGCATTCGACCCCCCGCCGATTGCGACGGCCTCTCCGGATGAAGCAATCGACTCCGCGCCAACTGAAATACAGTTCGAGCAATCGGAGTTGGACGATCTGCCCAGCGCAATGGCGTCCGTGTCGAAGAGACCGCCCGCCCTGGATCGCGATCCGATGGCGATGCCATCCTCCACTGCCCGTGATCGCGAGCCTGCCGCAAAGCTATTATCGCCCTGGGCATAACCAAACGGTCCAATCGCTATCGAATTGTCGCCCAACGCCCATGCTCTAACGCCAAGCGCAACCGACGCATCGCCCGCCGCCGCACCCCCCGAGCCAAACGCGAGGGAATCCGCGCCCGTGGCGTTCGCCAGATCGCCCAACGCGACGCCGTTGTTTACAGCATTAGCGGTTGGGCCAATCGCAATGCCGTCGTTGGCGGTAGCTTTGTGACCTATCGCGACATCGAACAGATCTGTCGATGTCGCTTCAAAACCGATCGCCATGCCGCCAAGCGATTGCGCCGAAGCTCCGATTGCGATGCCATTGGCGCTGGCGGCGGATCCCAGAGCGATTGAGTCGCCGTTGGCTATCGAACCTGCGCCAAGCGCAATCGCGTTTGAGCCCAGCGCATTCGCATTGACGCCAATCGCCATCGCGTTGGCCTGACGGAAGTCGCTGGTTTCGGCGTTGGCGCCCACGCCGACGGCCAGAACGTTGGTGCCAACGGCTCGGGAGCCGGCGCCGATCGCCGTGGCGCCCGCCTGGGACGCCGATGCGTTCGCGCCGATCGCCATGACGTTCGGCAACGGGGTATAGACCGGCAGAGAGCCGTCTGCGGCCTGAGCCGAGGCGTTTGCGCCAATGGCGATCGCGCCAACGCCAAACGCATTGGCGTTGACGCCGATAACGGTTGAATTAGGACCCTGGACGACGGCTCCTTGTCCAGCGATCACCACATCGGTCGTCGGCACAGTGGACGGGAGGGAGCCAAGGGTCGGGACGTTTCCGGAACCGACTGTGCCCGTTGTGATGAGCGTATTGTCCGCCGATGCCGGCGCGGCCTGAAAAGCGACGGCGACGAAAGCGGCGCTGGTCATCAACGCTTTGAGCGAGGCGCGGCAAGCAAGCAGTTTTTCGCTACGCTGCTGAACAATTACGGGCAGGTCTTTGGTCATGCGCCCTCGCTTCCCGACGCCCGCGCGTTGAAGCGCTGGTCGTCGGCCATGCCGAATCGAAATGTCGATGATGAAAGTCTGAGTCCTCAGCCACGCAAATGCTATAGCTCAAGATTATCCTTCAGGGGGTTGCTCTCGCTTATTTGTCAACAGTTGCAGAAATACAACGCAAAAAGCCGCCACAATGGCGGCAATCCTCAGACTTGGGGTATTGACGGAACAATCAGGATCAGGCCATCGCGCCGTTAGCCCGACGGCGGCGCTGGCCAGTTCGACAATCGATGTTCTCTTTACCCGTTGATTGTCGCCCGCCAAGCCGCAGGCATTTTGAATGCCGCGGAAAGGCCAGTCCGTATCCCAGCGCAGCCGATAAGACGGGTGCGCCCGGCGGCGGCGCTCACCACTCGATGAGCCCGCCGAGGCCGCCGCCGATGCCGCCGTAGCGCAGGCCGCCGCCGAAACTGGCGCTCAGGATCGCATTGTCGGCGATACGCAATTGTGCGGAGCCGCCGAAGGCGTTCTGGCCCCGGAAAGTGCCCCATTTTGCGAAAACGGAGAATTTCTTGCCGGGCGAGAGATTTGGCGCGCCCGAGGCGGCAATCGCCACCGCCGAGCCTTCGTAGCCGCGCTGGACGGAGCTCTGCAGCGCGCCGACATTTTGCCAGAGGCCGGCGACATTGGCGCTCAGATTATTCACACTATTGTTGATGTTGCTGATGCTGTTGTTCACCGCGCCGAGGGCGTCGCCAACATTGTTATAGTTGTTGCCCT
>JBIIJP010000029.1:0-19272 GCA_044233645.1 Methylocystis sp.
CTTGGTGAGCCATTACCTCACCAACTAGCTAATCGGACGCGGGCCGATCCTTCGGCGATAAATCTTTCTGCTCTCGCACGTATCCGGTATTAGCTCAAGTTTCCCTGAGTTATTCCGAACCGAAGGGTACGTTCCCACGCGTTACTCACCCGTCTGCCACTCCCTGTTGCCAGGGCGTTCGACTTGCATGTGTTAGGCCTGCCGCCAGCGTTCGTTCTGAGCCAGGATCAAACTCTCAAGTTTGAGAATTTTACCTGACTGGTCACTATCTCTTGACGAGTCCCAAGCACACTTGTTTTCATCGTCTCACGACGAATCAACAATGGTGTACTTAGAATACGTGACCGTCAGAGTGTCTCATCGACTACCCTTCCGAAAAAGGGTTGTCCGCAAGGACCTCCGCCGTCCACGTTTCTCTTTCTTCCGATTTAATTGTCAAACAGCAAGGACGGCGGGCAAGGACACAGACGTTCCATGAAGTGAAGCGTCTTCGTTCCGACGGTCAGCCGGCTGGCCGATACCATTTTGGAGACGAAGAAGCGACACCGAACGCTGCGAGACCGCAACGCCGCCGTCGATGTGTGGTGTATACGAGGGGCCGCCAACCCTGTCAACCAGATTTTGATAATTGCTTCTGAAAAATTTGACTGCCCTGAAGTTTATTCTTTTTTTTCAGCTTATTGCGGCAAAAATACCCGCAATGGGGTTTTCGGCGCGCCTCAGATGATGGCGTGTCCGCCATCGGTAAAACCTGATGGATATTTAACCCTTTTTGACCTCGCAGTTGCGCCGAGCGGCGTTTTTTTGCCAACATTCTCATAGCCTTTATATTCGTGGTCGCGCCAGGCAACCGCCAAAAAGGACGATGAGGGTTTATGGGCTTCAACTTGAGTGGCCGGGTTTATCCCGTGAGCGCCGGCTCTGCGAATTGGCTTCATGTCGGAACAGACCCCGCCATTGAGATCGATGGGCGCCGCCATAGCGCCGATGAGCGCCGCCGCGTCTCCGTGCGCTGGCTGCTTGGCACAGTCCTGACCGGCCTATCTGGGGCTCTCCTGATCAGTTCCGCCGCCTACACGGCTCTCGACCAGCAAACCCGATTCGCCGAGGCCCCGACACGCGCCACGCTGCTTCGCCCCGAGGAAGTGGACACCGGTCAGGTCGTTAATCCCAAAAAAGGCGACCGTCTCATGCGCGCGGTCGATGTGGTCGCCGCCAAGCAGACCTTCAAAACCGCAACAACCTCCAAATCCGGGGAGAAGGAAGTCGTTCGTAACCGCGCCTTCACGAGAGTGGCCGCGACGCTCACAGTGTCGCCAACGAGCTTTGCCTCGGAGGTGCCGCCCTATAATCCGCTCAAACTATCCTCCGATCCTCGTGCGCCGGAGAACAGCGGCGAGCCGGTCGCAGCGCTGGACGAAGCGGAAGTTTCTTTCGTTACCCATGATCTTGGGGCTGTGGAAGTGGAGAATCGGTTAGCGCGCCTCTCGGCCGAGGAAGCACAGGCCCAGGTGATCGAGCAGGTCAAATCCACCATCGTGCCCGGCGCCCGCGGGCCCCTGCCCCTTCCCGGACAGGCTCTGCTGTCGCGGACAACACGCGCCGCGACGATTGAACCGCTCGGTCTCAACAATTACGCCGCTCCGGGCGCTTCTATGAACGCGCCTTTTTCCTCCATTGAGGTGCGCATGGTGCCGGAGAACGTCACCATCGCGCCGCGCGACACGCCACAGCCAACCCAGATGGAGGAAAAACTGGCGGTTGTCCGACACGGCGAGGGACTCGAGGAGGTCCTGCTCGCCAATGGCGTGCCTCGGGCGCGAGCTGCGGCGGTGATGGCCGCTTACAAGAACAAGCGCGGCGAACCTGCACGCGAGGGCCAGCGCGTGAAGTTGCTTTTCGCCGATTTCGACGGCTCCGGGAAAAACATGCAGCTCGCCCGCGTCTCTGTCTACACCGACGACGAAATCGATTCGATCGTCGCGGCGACCGACAAGGGAACCTTCATGCAAACGCCGACGACGCCAACTCAAATGGCTTCTGGAAAATCCGGCCGTCGATCACAGGGCGCTGACGAAGGCGAAGAAGATGATGGCGGCATGCGTCTCTACGATTCGATCTATGAAACCGCACTGAAGCAGCAGGTCCCAAGGCAGATCGTCAACGAATTGATTCGCGTCTTCGCCAACGACGCTGACCTGCAGCGTAGCGTCGCCGGCGGCGACTCTATCGATATTTTCTACGATGAGCCGGAAGACGGCTCGACTCCTGGCCGCGACGCCCTGCTCTATGCCTCTTTAACGACGCGCAACGAGACCTATCGTTACTATCGATTCCAGACTGGAGACGACGGTCTGGTGGATTATTACGACGAAAACGGTAAATCGAGCCGCAAATTTCTGGTTCGCAAACCGATTTCGATCGGCGAAACGCGCTCCGGGTTCGGCATGCGCAAGCATCCGATTCTCGGCTATTATAAAATGCACACCGGCGTCGACTGGGCGGCGCCGATCGGCACGCCGATTCTGGCCGCCGGTAATGGCACAGTCATCAAGGCTCAGTGGGACTCGGGCTACGGCCGACGCGTCGAGATCCAGCACGCCAACGGCTACATCACGACCTACAATCACATGTCGGGTTTCGCGCGCGGCATAACCGAAGGCGTGCGCGTCAAGCAAGGGCAAACCGTCGGCTTTCTTGGCTCGACCGGCCTCTCGACCGGCCCGCACCTGCATTATGAAGTCATGGTCAATGGTCACTTCGTCGATCCGATGCGCGTCAAGCTGGCGCGAACACGCGAGATCGAAGGCAGAATGCTGGTCGACTTCAAACGCGAACGCGATCGAATCGACGGCCTGATGGCCAAGGCGCCCAACAATAACGCCGCCAAAATCGCCACGCGCGGTAACAAATAGAGCGAGTCATAACTCGAGACGCTGCAGGATTTGTTCAGCCAAACCGCCTGAGCGGCGCAAATCGCACAGGCTTTCGGCGCCCCGGCTCTTCGCCAGTTTTTCGCCGCTCGCGTCGCGCAGCAGATCGTGATGCAGGTAACGCGGCTCCGGTAAACCCAGCAAGCGCTGCAACAGCCGATGCACACTGGTCGCGTAATAGAGATCGCGCCCACGCACCACATCGGTGACGCCTTGCAACGCATCATCGAGGACAACCGCAAGGTGATAGCTCGCCGGCGTGTCCTTACGCGCAAGAATCACGTCTCCCCAGCGCGCGGGGTCTGCAGCGATAGTCCTCTCGCCCTCTCGCCATGTGAGCCCCTGCCCCACCAGTTCGACCGCCTTGCGCATGTCGAGTCGCAAGGCGACGCCGCCGGCAGCGAGAATCTCGCGCGCCGGTCGATGCGGTTTTAATCGGCAGCTTCCGGGATAAAGCGGCGAACCATCAGGATCATGCGACCAACCGGCCCGCGTCTGCGCTAGCCGCGCGATTGCCGAGCGCCGGCAATCGCAGGCGTAGATCAGCCCCATCGCGTCGAGACGCTCCAGCGCCTGCGCGTATTCGTCGAAATGTTCCGATTGTCGTCGAACCGGTCTTTCCCAGTCGAGCCCTAACCAGGCGAGATCTTCATAGATTGCCAGTTCGAAAGTCGGCCGCGCGCGCCTTGTATCAATGTCTTCGATTCGCAGCAGGAAACGTCCGCCGCTTTCACGGGCCAGACGCGCGTTGAGCAAGGCGGAATAGGCATGACCGAGATGCAGGAAACCATTGGGCGAGGGCGCAAAGCGGAAAACCTGACTCATATCGCCATTCCGCCGGGAAGCGCCTGTCAGCTCCGCGCCTTCTCGACTATCGCCAGCGCGGCGGCGAAGGCCTCGTCGCGGTCCAGCAAGCTGGTGTCGAGGGTGATTGCGTCGTCCGCCGCCTTCAGAGGCGCCAGCGCGCGCTGGCTGTCGCGCGCATCGCGTATGCGCACATCCTCGAGGATCAGCGTGTAATCGACAGCTTCCCCGCGACCGGCAAGCTCCAGCGCGCGGCGCTGAGCGCGGGTTTCTGGCGAAGCTGTCACAAAAATCTTGGCCGTAGCGTTTGGACAGATCACCGTGCCGATGTCCCGGCCATCCAGGACAGCGCCCTCGGCGCGAGCCGCGAATCGCTGTTGCATGTCGATCAATGCTTTCCGCACCGCAGGGATCGCAGCCACAACTGACGAGGCTTCGCCCATTTCTCGTGACCGTAACCGCTCGGTATCGAATTCGGTCAGCGACAAACCTCGCGCCGCCGCTTCGGCGGCCGCAACATCGTCGAGGGGTAGACCCTCGTCGATCAAGGAACAGGCGACGGCGCGATAGAGCAACCCGGTGTCCAGGTGCGGCAGACCGAAATGTTCTGCCAGACGCCGCGCCAGCGTGCCCTTGCCTGACGCCGCTGGTCCATCAATAGCGATGACGAGACTCATGAAAAGCGCGCCCCGAGCCCCTGCATCAAGCGTTTGAAATTCGGGAAACTAGTCGCGATCATCGTCTCGTCGTCGACCGTAACTTTGCTCGCGCTGGCGAGACCCATGACGAGAAAGCTCATAGCGATGCGGTGATCCAGATGCGTTTCGACCAGCCCGCCGCCCCTGACCGGACCGCCACGAACAATCAGATCATCACCGATGATGGCGCAATCGACGCCATTGACAACAAGTCCGGCGGCGATAGCGGCCAGACGATCCGACTCCTTTACGCGCAACTCAGATAGACCGCGCATCCGGGTCTCGCCTTTCGCAAACGCGGCGGCGACAGCGAGAATCGGATATTCGTCGATCATCGACGGCGCGCGCTCGGCTGGCGCGTCAACGCCATGAAGCGAAGAATAACGCGCGACCACGTCGGCGACTTCCTCACCGCCTTCAACGCGCCGATTCTCCAGTGAGATATCGGCCCCCATCTCCTGCAAAGTCGTCAACAGGCCGCTGCGCAAGGGATTTGTCATAACGCCGTCGATCATTACCTCCGAGCCCGGCGTGATCAGCGCCGCGACCAGCGGAAAGGCGGCCGAGGACGGGTCTGCCGGAACAGTCACCGGTCGCGCCCTGAGTTCCGGGCGGCCTTCGAGCGTTATCTTGCGGCCATGTGTCCCGTGGGGCTCGCTTTTTACCGCCGCGCCAAAATGGGCCAGCATCTTCTCGGTATGATCGCGTGACGCCTCCGCCTCGATCACCACCGTGCGTCCCGGCGAGTTGAGGCCGCATAGCAGCACGGCGGATTTGATCTGAGCCGAGGCGACCGGCGTTTTGTATTCGACAGGAAGCGGCTCTGCGGCTCCCTGAAGCACGAGGGGCAACCTGCCGCCTTCGGCTTGCTCCAACACCAGCGCGCCTTGTGACGCCAGAGGATCGAGAATGCGTTTCATCGGCCGTTTGCGCAGAGAGGCGTCGCCATCGAAGCGCGCAACAATCGGATGCCCCGCCACCACGCCCATCATCAGCCGCGAGCCCGTGCCGGCGTTGCCAAAATCTAACGTATCGGTAGGCTGCACGAGCGATCCCAATCCTGCGCCCCAAACGCTCCAGCTCCCCTCTCCTTGTCGGATGATCTTCGCGCCAAGCGCCCGGCAGGCTTCGGCTGTACGCAGCACATCCTCGCCCTCGAGCAAACCCTCGATCCGGGTTTCGCCGACCGCCAGAAGCCCAAAAATCAGGGCGCGGTGTGAAACCGACTTATCGCCCGGCGGACGTATCCGCCCGGATAACGGCCCGAAGGGCTGGGCGCTCAGCGGCGCGGCGGAGGAATTGGAGGCGTTCACGCGTGCGGGCTCTGGGGTCAATCCTCGCACAACACGATACGCGAGGTAAAAACTTCACGATGAAAGAGAGACCTCTCTCATCCGTACGAATAACCCATAATGAAATCAAGTCAAACTTCAACAATAGCGGTTTAGGAGCGGCGGAAAATAGCCCCAGCCTGCATCACCATACACGCGAGGCTTGGAGTCTCACATTTTCATGTATTTCCAGATTATTTTGGCCAACATGCGCGTTTCCAATCCATCCCCCGAAAGGCCCTGCGAAACAACGATCGGCGAGCGCCACATAGGATCCGTGGACTCAGCCCAAAATTCAATGACCTCGCCAGCCCGATGCATACGGTGCGCACTGAGTTCAATCAGTCCATTATTTGCGCGGCGCTCAAGAATGACCAGATCGCCGTCTACTGCTTCCAGTCCCGCCGCCAATAAATCGACGCAGCGGAGATTGTCGCCAGCCTGAGCAATTTTATTGAATGATGCGCCACCGACTGTGAAATCATATTGCGCATCAAGAGGATAAGCCGGGTCGGGCGGAAACGGGCTGTAGCGAAAGCTATCACCTGAGCCTGAAATCAACCGCTCTTCAATCCATACTCCCGATGCAACGACTCCCTTAATTGGTATCCGTCCATCAAAACTTGCAGCTGGCCTCTCCTGAAGGCGCATAGTCTGCGCTGCGGATCGATGTGCAGGCTCTTTGTAGCGCATGCTCATTTCGCCTTCACCGGTCAGCAACCAACCAGCGTTAACGCCATAAGCGCGCGCATAACTAAGGGCCGTAGCGGCGTCGAACTGGTTTTGATGACTTTCGTGGGCGCGATAGGTTGAAGCCTTCCAACCAAACTTTTTGATTGCGTCGCTTGCTTTGTAAAAACCAGCCGACACCCGGGCTTGTTTGAGCCGATCACTCATTGTCGTCGTCATATAATTCACAAAACGCCCCTTCTCGTTTTGCGCGGCTCAGCGCCGAACTCCATGAGGAGAAGCTACAAAAAAGCGCAACATAAATAATGCTCACTTCCTCGCGCAAAGAATGCGGAAACAAGTTATGAGCAACATTCAACATCATATTTGAATGATAATTGAGCACTGACTTTAATGTCAACATCCAATTCGACGAGACCGAATCGCTCATTAATCTCAAAATTGACGGTAGAAGAGTGAGTTTTTCACTGATTCGAATCACAAAAAAGCATTTTTAAGAAGATTAAGTTTGTTAAATCTACTTATTTTTATAAATAGTGTTTTAATATCATTATCAGCGCAATTCAAATGATCTGTCCATTCATTGCTGCCCTTGAAAAAAAGCGTTGATGTCGACGGTTGTGTCTTGAGCGATGGCGAATCACCAAGACAAGCGAATCTAGAAAAAAAATCGAACCTACTCCGAAGCAAGAAATTCTTTGGCGGTTTTGAACTTTTCCAGATCATCCCATCCACGCTCGCGTATTGCATCCTTGACCCACTGCGGCGGTCGATTACCCCGCCCCGACCATGTCTCGTCAGTGACTGGATTTTATATTTCGCCCGAGGAGGCTTACGCTCGCCATCTACTGGACAAGCGACTGAGGCTTGCGCGTTTTTTTACCGAATACCGGAAAAATATCTTCAAAATTAAAACCGAAAGAATGGATTCTTTCTTCGAGTTCGGCTCGCAAATGATCCTAGCTGGCTTGCCTACGATGCTCAATTTCCTGCTCAGCACGACCAATCAGAGAAAGAAGTTCGAGGTCGTTCAGTTTGTCGAATTCACTCTTCATTGGAAATCTCCTTAAAACATCTGGGGCTTTGCTATTTGAAATTCATTAAAAATTAAGTTTGAAAAACAATGTCGCCTTTTGCATGCGCGCCTGTTGTGTGCAACGCCTCGGACATAAAAAAAGCGCCGGAAAGACTCCGGCGCTCTGTAAGACGACTTACCGATGGTGCGTGACAGGCTCTCAATACGTCAGAAAGGGCGCCGCTGAATAAACCGGCGCCGGCGCGACGTAGACTGGCTGGGCAAAGGGCGATTCTCCGACCTTATGACCCTTCGCCGCCATGCACTGAGCATAGACGGTGTCATAGCGAGACTGCAGGGACCCGCCGGCCTGACGGGATTGTCCAGAGCCGACCGCGCTGCCCAACAGCATGCCGGCGCCGCCGCCGATGGCTGCGCCGGTTCCCGGACGATTGCCGGCGGCGGCTCCTATCAACGCGCCAGAAGCGGCGCCGAGGCCTGTGCCAAGCACGGCCGAGCCGAGGGCGGCGCTATTCGCCGCAGCGCCGGGCGACTGACCGCCTATCGCAGCCTGACCGGAGCTTTGACAATAGGCGTCGTCACGCTGAAAGGCCTCATAGGATTTTCCCTTGCCAGGCATAACAGCCACTTGCGGCATGGCGGGTCCGTTACTGGCGCAGCCGGAAATCCCGAGATCGAAGGCCAGGAGAGCGATAGCTGAAGCAATCTGTATGTAACGCATGTGACTCAACTCCGAAGCGGCGAGAAAAACCACCACAGAAAGGTTAACAAAGGGAAATCAGAACCAATTTTGCAGCCATTTCAATAGACGCAGATGCGAAAATCGGAACCTACCCAGCAAGCCGGATCACGCTGCGAACGGCGTGCTGCGCCCCAACGCGAATTGATCCCATATTTTGTAAGCCCTCGAACCTCCGCAACGCCCGGCGCCATGATGGCCACGTTTACGGGGTTAATGCCCCCGGAAAAGCTGGCGTGGCCAACCGGCGAGATAGAGAAACCTGGACCAGCGCGCCTAAAATCGCATTTGCCTGAGTAGTGAATGCTGCCAGTGAGCACACATCTTGCCGGCCGCGCGATAGCTGCGCTCGACCCCATCGCTATCATCAGGATCGCAAAACCCGCAAGGAGAGCTTTCAGTCTTGGCCCGGTTCGCATGTAAACTCCGTATAGCTGAAATCCCAGTATTCAATCGGCTTTGTATTCATCTACATGAACGTGAGGCATGACGCGCTCAAGCGCCGTAACGGCAAAAAAGCCGCCAATCCATGCCCCGATCGCCGCGAATAAAACATAGACGGCATTAGACGTATAGCTGACCACAGCGAAAGCCGAGAGCAGATACCACATGCTGCTCCAGCTCGCGGCGGCAATCCGGCGACGGGCCGCGACAGAAGCATTGAAAAAAACATAAACGGCGTCCGTCATCGCCGTAGAGGCGACGACGCCAGCAGCCACGACAGGATCTATCGATGACCACATCATTGATTTTCGTCCGTCAATTAAATGACACCTTCCTACATTGGATCTGAGAGATGGGAAAACAAGTCCAGCAAAAGGGTGCGGGCTCAGATCACGCCCAATTTCGATAATAAATCTTTGGTGATGGGAATGCGTTTTTCGAGATCATCCAGACTGACGATGTCAATATTCAGCGCAAATGCGAAGACGCTCCCGCGATTTTCAACCCATCCAACCCACCATCCGATTTGCGGCTGGCAGGAACGACACCAGCCCGTTTTAGCGTAGATGGTACGATCGCCGATCGTTTCAAATTTGAGAATGTCGCGCACGATAGTTTGGGACCGATCCGACATCGGCAGTTTTTGCTGCGCCAGCGCAGCGACAAAACGCGCCTCCTCAACAGCGCTAATAGTTAGCGGACCATCAAGCCAGAAACGGTCGACGACCATACCGATCTCAGCATTGCCGTAACTCAAGCGGGTCAACCAATCATGATAACGGGCCAAACCGATCCGTCGCGCCAATTCCTGATAGATCGGGACATTGGATAATTTGATCGCATCACGCATCGACATGTCCCGCGCCCATTCCTTCAACAGGGGCTGCGTTTCCGAATGATAGGAAATGATCTCGTTTTCATCCCGGACCACGCCGGTTTCGAGTGCAATCAGGCTATTGGCGATCTTGAAGGTGGATGCGGGGTTTAGACGTTTTTGCGCGCGGGGTGCGTTTACAATATACAGGCGCCCCGAGACGACGTCGTAACCGGCGAAAGCGCCGTCAACGCCGGTCCTGGTCAGCGCATCGCGCATATCCTCTCGCTGAATAATTTCGTCAGCAAGCGCGTCGAGCGGCAAACCTGCAAGGACGGTGAAGGCGAGTATCGTTAGCATTACTCGTTTCAGTAGGGCCATGTTGAACCCTGACGACTATTCAGGACGGGAAACGCTAGGGGCGAAGTTCGCCGCTAATCTCGACCATTTTTGATTTCTTGTCGAAGATACAGACAATCGCTTTCCTGCTTTTTCCTCCGATCACCATACCCCGGCCAATAGCCACGCCATAGCTGGGACTGCCGAAGGGGTCGACGTCAATTTTTGGATTTCTCAGGACTTTGGAAATTTCTGTCCGACATCTAGACTCAACATCCGCCGCGAAAGCTTTCCAGGCGTCGTCGTTTGATGCCCCAGCGGATACTACGCCAAACGTCAGCCAGCACGCGGCCACAGCCAGTCTTGTTGTCATAGCGCTCTCCATTGATCTCGGGCGAACAGCTGGATTATCGCTGTATGGATCACTTCCCCACCACCCGTTACGAGACTAATATCCAGCTCCTGTTTACTCCAAAGATTGATGCGATGAAAATCACCCGTTCACTGGCCTGCGCCTTTTCTGGACTGTCAATAACCTCCATCGCCATCGCCGGTGTCGACCCTAAGTTTTTTGGGATTTGGTCCTGCACAACGGTCCATGATGGCAATACGATCGACATTGCCGACTGGTGGCAGGAGCGCTTCGACGACAAAGGCGTCCTGACTGAAGGTGCGCAGAAGCCGACCAAACTGGTCGTTCGTAATCTGCGTCCAGACGTTTACGAACTCACATATGCCGACGGCGGCAAGGCGCAGATCGAGATGAAAGAGCCGTGGATATTTCTGCGTCATACGGACGAGCACCGTTTTCTCTGCCTGCGTAAATCGCCACAGTAATCAATTATCCTTTTGCTCAAACAAGACGGCTGATGATGATAGCATTTCTTGGCTCACCGCGCGTAACGCCGGTGCTTTTGCTGCTGGCTTCAAATCTCTTCATGACCTTTGCCTGGTATGGACATCTGAAGTTTCCAAAGCTTGGCGCGCCAACCGCCATTCTCGTGAGTTGGGCTATCGCGCTGATCGAATATTGTCTGGCCGTGCCGGCAAATCGGATCGGTTATGGGGTCTATTCCGCGGCCCAACTCAAGACCATTCAGGAAGTGATCACGCTGCTGATCTTTTCCGGTTTTTCGGTTTTCGTGCTCGGCGAAATGCTGACATGGCGGCATGCGCTTGGTTTCGCGCTCATCGTTGCAGGCGCCTCTCTGGTTTTCCAGGCAAAATGATCTTGTCGCGAATTAACGCGGAACGAAAGCGATCACGCGCGCAGGCGCGCCCGAGCCTCCAGCAATCTTCATCGGCAGGGCCACAAGCGTCGCACCTGTCGCCGGAAGCCTGTCAAGATTGGCAAGGTTTTCGAGGCCCATCACATTAGCCGCGCCCAATATCCGGTGGACAGGAAAATCTTGCGATGGCCCATGATCCACACTCGCGGTATCGACGCCAAGCATGCGCACATGTCGCTCACCGACAAGATAGGCTGCAGCATCAGAACCATAGGACGGAAAATGCAGATGCGACGCGTCGCCGGGCGTGTCATCGCCCATGTAGTCCTTGCGGTTTGGCCAGCGCGCGCTCCAGGCGGTGCGCAATAATACAATGGCGCCGTCCTGGATAACGCCATGAGACTTTTCCCATTCCTGAACATCGAGCCGCGTCAATCGGTAATCCGGATCGGCGGCTGCCTTCGGGGAAATATCGATCACAACGACCGGTCCAACAAGTCGGTCGACGGGAATGTCTGAATTCGTCCAATGTCCTTCGGCGAAATGCATCGGCGCATCGAGATGCGTGCCGCTATGCTCGGGCGCGCAAAAGGCGTTGGCGTAGTAGAAAAAACCTTTTTTGGTAACGCCTTTGTGCAAGGGCCTGAGTTCGAAGCCGGAAGGATCGGTTGGCCAGTGAATCGTCTCGCTGTCGAGGGCATGAGAGAGATCGACGATCGTCGTCGCGGCAAGATCGATGGTTTGTGACGCTGCAGGTCCGGCCATAAGAATGAGTACAGGTAACCGTCGCAGGAAAGGCTGCATGAGAAGCTTCCGGTCGCAATTACGCCTCCGGCGTCCAGTCTTCTTCCCAATGATGGTGATTGGGGAGTTCCTCATCAAGTTCAAGCCACATCGCGTTGAGGATCGCAAAGGCGCAGGCAAGACCAAGTCCCAGTATCCAGGCGAAATACCACATCGGCGCTTTCCTCTCGGATCAGTAATAATAATCGTCGCCCTGCTCAATGGCCGTCTCACTGACGCGTCCGCGCAAAACGTAATAAACCCAGGATGTGTAGGCCAGTATGATTGGCAGGAAGAAGATTGCCGCCGCCAACATGAGCCCCAATGTCATTCGACTTGAAGAAGCGTCCCAGATGGTCAGACTATCGTTCGGGTGGGTCGAGGACGGTAGAAGGAAGGGATACATGCTAAATCCCGCCGTGGTCACAATGCCAGCCACGGCGATGCTTGACGCCAGGACGGCAGCTCCACTTTTACGCGACGCCATCAATACTGCAGTCAACAGCCCGCCCCCGCAGGACAAGGCTGGCGCAATCGCAGGCCATTTATAGAACGCGTAGTTATACAGCCATGCTCCCCGGTCGGCGATGACGGTTTTGTACGCGGGATTGGAGGGGCCATTGGGATCTCCGCCATCAACGATCATATAGCCATCAACCGTCGTCGCAATCCAGATGCCGGCGATTATGAAGAGCAGCACAAGTAAAAGCGCCGCGATCGGACCGACCCAACCAGCGCGCTCGGCCACTGCGCCCTCCGTCTTGTGTGATAGCCAGGCTGCGCCCTGCATAACGATCATCGTGACGCTGACAAGGCCGCATAGCAACGCAAAAGGCGAGAGCAGACCGATGAATCCGCCCTCGTAAATCGAGCGCATGGTTTGATCGAGACGGAAGGGGGCGCCCAGTAACAAGTTGCCGAAAGCGACGCCAAAGAGAAACGCTGGCAGCAGCCCGGAAAAAAAGAAAAGCCAATCCCATGTTTTGCGCCAGCCCTGCTCTTCTATCTTTCCACGGAAGGTGATGGCTACGGGACGAAGGATTAGCGATAGAAGCACAAGCAGCATCGCCAGGTAGAAACCAGAGAAAGAAACGGCGTAAAGCAAAGGCCAAGCTGCGAAAACGGCGCCGCCGCCGAGAATAAACCAGATTTGATTCCCCTCCCAGACCGGCGCGATGGCGTTGAGAGAAACGCGACGTTGCAGATCCGTGCGCGCCACAAAGGGGTGCAGAATTGCGACGCCCAGATCGAAACCGTCCATGATCGCGAAGCCAACGAGCAGCACGCCAACCAGCAGCCACCAGATTACACGAAGGGTCATATAGTCGAGCATGTAATGTGCATTCCTACCGTGGTGCGTCGTATGTCGGTTGAGGCGCTGGCAGAGGGCCGGAGATCGCAGGCTCGTGAGCCTTTCCATGCGGCCCGAGCCGAACATATTTTATGATCAGGGCGAGATCGACCGCCGCCAGCGAAGAGTAGAAAATTACAAAGGCGGCAAGGCTGGCGACGACATTTCCGGCGGGCACGTCGGATACTCCCATGAAGGTCGGCATGATGCCGTCGATGATCCACGGCTGTCGGCCATATTCGGCGACGATCCAGCCCAGCTCGGCGGCAATCCAGGGTAACGGCAGGCTCCACATCGACAGCTTCATGAACCAGAGCGGACCATGCCGGCGCTTGCAGGAAAAATAAAACGAAGCGGCGAACAGCGCGATGAAGTAGAAGCCCAATCCCACCATGATCCTGAACGACCAGAATAGCACCGGGACGTTGGGAATCGTCTTGCTCGCTGCAGCGTGAATCTCGTCGTCTGTGGCGTGTTCGACGTCCTGACGGATACTCTTGAGCAGAAGGGTGTATCCCACATCGCGCATGGACGACTGGAGAGATTCGGGCATCGAGACATGCTCGCGTCCGCCCTCCTTCGCCAGCCAGAGATAGCCGGCCATGCCGTTACGGATTCGTTTTTCGGCCTGAGCGACAAGATCCTTGATGCCATCGACAGGGGTATCGAGCGAGCGTGTGGCGATCAGACCCAACAACCAGGGGATTTCTATGGCGTATTTGGTTGTCTCGGTCTGGAGATCGGGCAGACCGATCATTGTGAAGGACGCCGGCGGCGGCTCCGTCTCCCACATCGCCTCAATTGCGGCGATTTTCATTTTCTGGTTCTCGCCTGCCGTGTAGCCGCTCTCATCGCCGAGCACTACCACAGACAACGCTGAGGCAAGTCCAAAACTGGCGGCGACAGTGAGCGAGCGGCGCGCAATATCGAGGTGACGTCCCCGCACGACATAAAAAGCCGAAATCGCCAAAACGAACATTGCGCCCGTCACATAGCCGGCGCTGACCGTGTGCACGAACTTCGATTGCGCCACAGGGTTGAACACGACCTCGCGGAAAGAGGATAACTCCATGCGCATGGTTTGCGGATTGAACACGGCGCCCACAGGATTCGACATCCAGGCGTTGGCGATCAGTATCCACAGTGCGGAAAAATTAGAGCCGATCGCGACGAGCCAGGTGACAATCAGGTGCTGCACCTTGGTCAGGCGCTTCCAGCCGAAGAAAAAAAGGCCAACGAAGGTCGCCTCCATGAAGAAAGCCATTAATCCTTCAATCGCCAGCGGCGCGCCGAAGACATCGCCGACATAATGCGCGTAATACGCCCAGTTGGTCCCGAACTGAAACTCCATCGTCACGCCAGTGGCGACGCCCATCACGAAGTTAATGCCAAATAATGTGCCCCAGAATTTTACCGCGTCGCGCCAGACCGTGCGATCGGTCATCACGTAGACGCTTTCCATGATCGCCAGCAACAGCGACAGACCCAGGGTGAGGGGCACGAAAAGGAAGTGATACAACGCCGTCAGCGCAAATTGTAGACGGGACAGCGTAACAACATCGAATTCCATGGATCGATTGGTCCTTTATTCGCTTCTGACGGCGCCTGAGGTGAGAAAAGCTGCCGTATCGGCCGGAGTCGGCCTGAAACGGTGGGAAGGGCTAAAGAAAAAGACGTAGATCAGAACGATGGCGACGATTTTGAACGCCAGCGCCAAGGTTAGTTCTCGCCCCAGTCGGCTCATCGCCATGCTACGCCTGTTTCCCTTTTTGGTTGAGATTGCTGCAAAGCCTATACCAACCGTGGCGCCGCCGGAACATGACAAAGTCGCCAATTGACGCGCAGGCGTTGGTGGGCAGGGCGATCTCAGGCCTTTGTCGCCTCGAAGGCAGGGACTTCTGCGGCGAAAGCGCTCAGCCAGTCCACAAGTCGCGGGGACGCACGACGCCACGCGCCATCGAAACGTAGATCAAGATAACCCAGCGCACAGGCCAGCGCGATCTGGCCGATCTCGGGCGGACCGGCCGGCGAGGACGCCTCAAGAACCGCCAGCGCCCGATCAATTTTACCCTGCTGGAGGGCGATAGCGCCGGGATCGCGCATGGTCGCCGGACGGGTCGTCGTCTCGTATCGGATCAGCAGGGCTGCGTCATTGATTCCATCGCCGAGCGCCTGAAGCCTCAGCGCAGCAAAGCGACGCGCAGGCTCGGCCGGGATGAGCCGTCCTCCGCCTGATAGATGATCCAGATAATCGGCGATCACCCGGCTGTCGTAGAGCGCCGAACCATCGTCGAGGATCAGCGTCGGAATTTTGCCCAGTGGATTTTGAAGGCGCAGCGAATCGCCCGGATCAGCTGTGCTGGCCGGTTCGATGCTGATGCGGTCGGCCATTCCCAGCAGATTGGCGGCGATGCGGATTTTGCGGGCATAGGGCGAGGCGGGCGAATAACGCAAGATCATCATTGACGTTTGTTTCCGGTTGCTGATCCGTCTTAGAACACCAAGTCTTGAGGACCAACGAAATTCGGAAAGGTTGACTCACATGTCGAAAGACGCGCTGTTTTCGCCCCTGAAAATGGGCGCGCTTGCCCTTCCCAATCGTATTTTGATGGCGCCATTGACCCGATGTCGCGCTGACGACGATCACGTTCCCGGCCCATTGATGGCGGAATATTACGCCCAGCGCGCCTCCGCAGGCCTGATCGTCGCTGAGGCGACCATGGCGATCGCCGGCAATTCCGCCTTCTGGCGCGAGCCCGGAATTTACGCTGGCGCCCATATCGCCGGCTGGCGCATGGTGACCGAGGCGGTTCACGACAACGGCGGCCGGATTGCTTTGCAACTCTGGCACGGCGGCCGGGCCTGCCATCCGCTGCTCAACAATGGCGCAACGCCAGTGGCGCCCATGGCGGAGGCCATTGTCGGCTCAAAGGTTCTCACGCCACAGGGAATGCAACCCTATGTTGCGCCCCGCGCCCTGAGCGATGAGGAAATCCCTCAGATTATCGCCGGCTTCGCGCAGGCGGCGCGCAATGCGAAAGTCGCCGGCTTCGACGCCGTAGAGGTCCATAGCGCGAATGGCTACCTGCTCGACGAGTTCCTTCGCGACGGAACCAATAAACGCAGCGGCTCCTATGGCGGACCTATCGAGAATCGGGCGCGGCTATTGCTGGAAGTTTTGGAGTCGGTAATCAGCGTCTGGGGCGCCGACCGGGTCGGCCTGCGGCTATCGCCGCTGAACAGCTATAATGATATGTCTGACAGCGATCCGGTCGGCCTTACCTCATGGCTCTCCGCCCGGCTGAATAATTATGGCCTAGCCTATCTGCACATGATGCGCGGAGATTTTGCCGGACCGACGAAAGTGGACGTGATGGCGCCCGCGCGCGCAGGCTTTAAAGGCGTGTTGATCGGCAACATGGGCTACACGGCGGAGGAAGCGGACGCCGCCATCCGAGACGGCAAGGTCGACGCCATCGCTTTTGGCGTCCCCTTCCTCGCCAATCCCGATCTTCCGGCGCGGTTCAAAGCCGGCGCGCCGCTGAACCGTCCCCGGCCGACGACATTCTATACGCCGGGAGCCGAAGGCTACACCGACTACCCGTCAATGAGCGGATAGGCCGGCTCGCACCAGCGCGCTCGCGCACCTGGCTCCATTCGTTCCAGACTGGCTGGCGCTTTATCCAACCAACAGTGCTGGCAGGATCAAGTCGTCGGATCGTCAGGAGGGAGCCATGAATTTCGACAGACTGAAATTCATCCCGTTTGTGTTGTGGATTGCGTTTTTCGCCTTCGGAGTGGGCGCCACATTGAGCAATCCGCACCGCGAAGGCTCAGGGTTCAAAGGCGTACATCCCGATGTGACGATTGCGAGCGCCAAACACACTTCAGGGTCTAACCATGATTTGGCTTCAGAAAAATAAACGGCGCTGACCGTGAAGGCCGCGCCGTCATCATGCTTCGCCTTTTTGTATTACTTATTTTCAGATGGTCTATCAGGCTTTGTCAGGTGATTTATACCACGGAACGAAGAAGCCAAAGATGCCGGACAAAACCGCAAAGGTTACACTCGCCGCCATGACAATCGCCATGTCGGAAGTGAGCCAGTAGGCGAGGATAGCTCCGAGGACAGCGCCAGCAGCTCCGCAAATATAGACGCTGGGGGTCATGTCCATGTCGAAGCCAACCATGCCAGTGTATTTATCTGGCTCCTTGCCGGAATTTATATCGCTCATACCTGCTCCTCCTTGATTGGTATTCAGTCGGTTTTATCGCCGCTCTCAGGAGGCTCCGTCGAGCATTGAAGGTAAGATTTGCCGGATACTCACCCGGTAAAGACCGCCCGAAAAATTTTCTTTCGGGCGGACTGGCGTATCGTAAGGAAAGAGCGCTCTTACCGCGATCATCCTCGATTAATTATTTCGTTGTTTTCCAGCGTGCGAAAAGCACCGGAAGACCAATGAGAAGGACACCGATGCCGGCATAGACGATGAGATCGTTCATATTCAGCTCCTGTATCTCTGGACAAAATGTCCAAGATTGAAGTTGAAACAATCCAGCCGGGGGCATTCGTCAGCGAGTTTCAGACATTAAGCGTGCGATTTTCGCCACTTGCTCTCTGCAGGCCCATAGTTCCTGAACAGTCGAAAAAAAAACAGCGGGTCTTTGCAGCCCGCTGTCGCAACAGAAACAACATTGCCTGCCTCAAGGACAGTAATCCCAGAAGCCAGCAGTACGGGCGCGGTTGGTGTAATACCAGCACAGGCCTGGCGCCGGGGCCGCCGAAGCCGCCGCCGCGGCCGTCAGGAAGCCGATGGCCGCGCCAGCTGCGATGGCGCCGCCCGGACGCCAGCCATAGCCGGGACGATGCCAGCCGCCATATCCCCAACCCGGTCGCACGACCGGCGGGCGATAGCCGGGATGGAAGCCCGGATGGAAGCCGGGGCGATGGTGAACGCCGGGATAATGGGCAGGATGGTGAGGATGAAAGCCGCCGGGGCGATGAAAGCCGCCGCCTGGACGATGCCCGACGTGGGGATGACCGCCGCCATGACGGGCCAGAGCCCCTGTCGGAAGCGCGAGCGCCGCGATCAGCGCCGCGCCAGTTGCGAAATATTTGAACGCCATGTTTCCTCTTATGTGTTTTCGAGACTGTCCCGTCCCGCAAGCAGCATGCGTCAGGCCGGACACGGAAGGCAATGGCGGGCGCCTCAGCCGCCGGTCGAACGGGCGAGATTGAGATCGAGAAGTCGTTTCAAAATCTCGTCGTCGGAAAGATCGGTCGGCCAGCCATAGGCGGCGGCGACCGCCGCATCGAGATCGGCATGGGCGTTGGCGAGCCACGCCGGGCGGGCGTTGTAGAGATTGGTCAGCGTCCGCTTTTTCAACTCTGCCCGCGCGGCGACGCCGACCGGCTCGATGCGGTCGGGATAGCCGGGCACGACTTCCGGCACGCGCTTCACAAGGTCGGGCGGGTTAAGCCAGTTCTCGCGCAAGTCGTTGAGCCGCTTCGCGGCGTCGGCGATGGCTGACGCATACGGGTTATCGTAGTCCGCAGGTTTGCGATTTGGTTCAAGGCCGGCGGGGAAAGGGAAGGTTTCGAATATTTCCTGATTGTTATAAGTGGGGCTATCGACAACCCCATGTAACGCAACTTTTGCCCGCGTCCATGTGTGGTGTGTGTGGCTTTCAAGAATACCAAAAATGATGTCGTCATCTTTGCATATAGCTACCAACCTACTGTCGGCTAGGATACTGGTTGGCAACCAAATGAAAAATCGATGCTCAGATACCCTTGGCGTGACAATGTAACGGTTGATTGGAGCCATTGCCGCGCGCATAGCCGGTCTTGGGTTCCACAATAACCACCATTTATTTATAGCCGAAGCGTTACCAGTATTAATTCTAGCTGGATGAACCAGCTTCTCAATATGAGCAAATGGACTTTGGAAGGCTGGCCTGCTGCCGGTTTGATGGACACAAAGAAAAGGTGTTTCATGCAACCGGAGGCGTGTCATGCAGAGGCGTAAGTTCAGTCGAGAGTTCAAGGTCGAAGCGGTTCGGCTTGTGAGGGAGCGGGGC
>JBIIJP010000015.1:0-62219 GCA_044233645.1 Methylocystis sp.
GCCTGAGCCGCCATTGCCGCCTGCGCCGCCGAAACCAGACGAACTGTTGCCGCCATTGCCGCCCGCGCCACCGGTGATTGCGCCGTAGTTTGAAAGGGAGCCGCCGCTCATATAAACGCCAGAGCCGCCATTACCGCCGGCGCCGCCAATGCCGCTATAGAAAATGGAGTTTAACCCACCTTTGCCGCCATCGCCGCCAATGCCGCCAATAATCGCTGCTGTAGCAAAATTGTTCAGATTTCCGCTGCTGATCGAAACGCCTGAGCCGCCATTGCCGCCAGCGCCACCTGCGCCGACACGGACCGCTGTGCCGCCATTGCCGCCAACGCCGCCATTAATTGAACCAGCATAATTTGCCAGGTATCCCCCACTCATGGAAACGCCAGAACCGCCGACGCCACCGATGCCGCCGCCTTCGGGGCCATTACCACCGGCGGCGCCATTGCCGCCAGTAACTGAGCCACTGTTGGTGACGAAACCACGGATCATTAATACGCCAAACCCGCCTGCGCCACCCCTGCCGCCCTGCTTACTATAAGTATATCCACCACTACCCCCATTGCCGCCAATGATTGAGAGGTGATTGGTGAGCGTCCCTGAGCTCATAGAAACGCCGGCGCCGCCTGCACCGCCATTGCCGCCAAAGAGTCCTTGATTGACCCCATTCCCGCCCTTGCCGCCAGTAATTGCGCCATTACTGATTAGCGTTGCCGCACTCAATAAAACACCCACGCCGCCATTCCCGCCTGCGCCGTTGCCGCCAGTATAGAAGCCATATCCGCCGTAGCGGCCAAGACCGCCGTTTCCGCCAGTAATTGAGCCATTGTTTGTGAGCGTTCCTGTAGTCATCACAACGCCAGCGCCGCCATTGCCGCCATTGCCGCCCGCGCCGCCAAAGTAGCCATCGCCGCCGCCGTCGCCGGCAGGGCCGCCATAACCGCCAGAGCCGCCGTTGCCGCCAATAATTGAGCCATTGTTTGTGAGCGTTTGTGCGCTCATAAAAACGCCTGCGCCGCCAGCGCCGCCCGCTCCGCCAGCGCCGCCCGCTCCGCCATAGCCGCCAGTGCCGCCAGTGCCGCCGTTGCCGCCGTTGCCGCCAGTGATTGATCCATAGTGTGTGAGCGCTCCTGCGCTCATCGAAACACCGGCGCCGCCAGCGCCGCCCACGCCGCCCGCCCCGCCAGCGCCGCCCGCCCCGGGGAATAAAAATCCACCATAGCCGCCAGCGCCACCAAAGCCGCCACTGCCGCCATTGCCTCCTGTTATGCTGCCGCCGCTGGTAATATTGAGCGTTCCTGCGCTCATCAAAGCGCCGGCGCCGCCATAGCCGCCCGCGCCGCCATGGCCGCCGTTGCCGCCGAAGGAACCGCTGCCCAAGCCACCATAGGCGCCGCCAACGCCGCCACCGCCGCCGCCGCCGCCGCCAGCGCCGGTTACGACGCCCGATATGTTAAGGGCGCCGTCGCCTGAAAAACTAAATGCAAATCCGCCATTGCCACCCGCGCCGCCGCCGCCGCCGCCCAAAGTTTGATCGCCGCCGCCGCCACCGCCGCCGCCGCCGCCGCCAGCTCCAGTAATCGAACCGGAATATGCGCCTGAAGACGGCGATATCCCGGGTGCGCCGTTAGAGCCAACAGCGCCATTCCCGCCCGGTTGTCCTGAAACAAACAAGCCGCCGATGCCTCCGCTGGCGCCTCCAACGGCGGCGTTAGCGCCATCTCGACTGGACAAAGGGGCAGGATAGCCGATCCCGCCATCGCCGCCATCACCTCCGCCCGGCGCTCCGGGTCCCCCGGGGGCTACACTCACTTGCGCAGATACTGGCGTTGGAGCCATCGCAACAAATGTCAGAATACAGACTGCAGAGGCGGAACTCAGAAGGCCAGACTTGATAGCTTTGCCGCCGCCAGGAAGGTTGAGCCGCAAATCTGGATCGTGCTGGGTCTCAGTAATTGATCGAATAATACGAAGATCATCAAAAACTTTTTTCTGAAACTTCTTCATGACAAGATCCCGGGCGCCAAACAATACATAATGTTCAATCAAAATGTGTGGATTTTGATTTTCGTTAATTCCAGTTTCGTTTGTGACGATATCGTGGCGGCGACATGAAATGCATGGGTCCCAGAGATATTCACAGCTGTAATTCCAAATCAAGTTGCAGAAATGCAACTTATATACTTAAGCTCATGTTAAGCGATCAAATTCAAGCTGCAAATTTAAGACTAAGATGTTATCTCATTATATTATTCATATAATATTTATTTAATTATTTCCCGTATCTAATATGATAAACAAAGGAATGTTCATGTCATCGCTAAATAAACGAATAGCCGAATTTAACACGGATCAGCCTCCCCCCGACGAAATGCCCGTTGAACTACTTTGCCGCGACAGGAATGGCACATATACCATTCCCTTCGTCTGCTGCTGGTTTGACAAAGAATGGCGAAACTTCAATACGGACGAGACTGTTGTCGCCGACATCATGGGATGGAGGCCGATTGAAGAACGTCCCCGGTTCCGATTGATGAAAAAATGGAGACGGCGTTAAATTCCTCCAGACCATTGCCTGGAACCTTTATTTCAAGAAATATGTTGTATCCCTTCTCTGCAATGATTTGCGGCTCTGTCGCTAAAAATCGGATTGGCTCAAATTTGCAAGACCAATATTATTGGTTGGCTTTCCATAAGGCTTCTCTCATAGTTTTGTGAAAAGCCTGATTGCGCCCACTGTTTCCCGTGTTTTTTCCACCTTCCATGGATCAATAATCTGCAAATCAGCCGATAGCTGAACCCATGGGGTAATTGCAAAATTGTAGAAGCATTCTATGCCCCCCTCGCTTCTTCTCGGGATATTCGCCGATTGCAGGCCATTGATCAGCAATTGACTCAATCCATAATGATAATACCCGATGCCCCATTTATCGCGCTCCCTTCCCTTCAATAAATTATTGCCCGCAATGCCGACTAACAGGCTCCATTTGACCGGATTTGGATTACCATCCGATATCGATACGTTTGTAAAAAGCCCCCACCCGACTGAAGGATCATTTTCGGATTGCATCAGAAATTGCTGGAGGGCATAGCTCGCAAACCAGTAGCCTTTTTTGGTTAGTGTTTGACCAGAGGACAGGCGCGCCCGTAAGCCATTAAAGTCATCCAGATCGAAGCTGCGCGCATTACTATAGGCCGCGCGCAGGGAGTGATATCCCTGTAAATCCGCCAACTTCAACGGAAGAGTATATCCCGCCGTCAAAGCGACGCCCCGTTCAAACGGGTTCTGGATCACTCTGGGATCTTCGGCGTTTCTGGGGTCAGCTACGGCGAAAGTAAAGTCTCCGACATGCGTTTTTAAATCGACCAGTGCGCCGAGCGTATAGGTTGGCGCAACGATGACCCGATCAGCGAGCGTTCCGGGAGCGGTGATGCCGATGCCCGTTTTCGGGATTGCAAAGGCTCTGTTCAAAAATGTTTCCCAACCTCCGCCCCCCAGAATGGGCGTCCTGGCGGCAAGGGTCAGCATGTTCACCTTGCCTGCGCTGATCGAAAGATGTTCGTTCAATTCCTGTCTGACAAAAAGCGTCAAAGTGTTGTGGTAATATCTTTGCTGCACGAAGGCCTGAATGGCGCTCACCGGCAATAATGTGCCGGTGATATTGTTGATCGTCAGTCCTGTATATTGTTCGAATTGAGTAAAAACATGGAAGCCCTTCCAGAGACCTGCTTTTTCGGCGTCAATTCTCAAAAACGCGTCGATCTTTCCGCCGCAAGCGGTGTTTGTTGGCGGCGAACCGGCCATAATCCCCTGGCATATTTGCGTCACCCAAACGTCCGGCTGAACGCCATATGTTTTTAACTGCGCCTTTGGCCCATCCCTGGTGTCCGTAAGCGAGGTTTGCGTCGCCAATGACGCCAATAAATCTTCGGCCCAGGCATCATCGCCAATCAATGGCGCAAGAAAAGACACAAGAAGAAAGAGCGTTCTTCCAGAAATTCCGTTACGAGGCGATTTGCGGATTTCGGGTTTCAAATCATGTCCAATCGGTTCATTCCCTGTATAATTTAAATCGATCCTGATCTGGAGGGATAAAAACAAAAAGCCGCGCGTGGCCGGGTCTCTGTTGCGCAAATGCAACAGCAGAATGAATCATTCCTGCAACCATTGTCTCTCTTCACAAGATCGGAACACTCTTGCGATTATCGACATCGGCCGCGATTTCATCGACCCGCATCCCGCAGGGCCATTCCGTATCCGTAACTAATGATTGCAGGCTGGGTAGACCGTCCGGGCGACAGGCGCAAACCGCTATTCTGCGCTGAGTTTGCTGCTTTGTTTGGTTATTCTCCGGTGAGCCACCATATCTATAAGGATGTTATTCCCGGAAGACGCGTCATAATGCGGAACGATGCCGATACACGACGGATAGAATCCTTCAGCGATGGCGTGTTTGCGATCGCCGTTACGCTTCTTATCCTTGAAATCAAGATCCCAGGCCAGCAAGTCGTCAATGAACATGGGCTGGCGCTATCCCTGATCGGCATTTGGCCAAGTTACCTGGCTTTTATTACGTCTTTTGTGACAATTCTGGTGATCTGGGCCCACCACCACTGGATATTTTCGCTCATAGCGCGCGCAGATCATCTGCTGATTTATTTGAACGGACTTCTGTTGCTTGTCGTTACATTTGTTCCGTTTCCAACGGGTTTACTCGCTGAATATCTCCTGCATCCTCAAGCAAGAGTTGCAGCTGGATTTTATACAGGCACATTCTTCTTGATCTCTCTGTCCTTCGATATTCTGTGGCGTCATGTATCAAAAGACAACAGACTGCTCTCGCCCGGCGATAACGCCAAATATACAACAAGTTCAGCGCAGATTAGCGGACATTACCGTTTCGGACCTCTTTTCTATCTCGGCGCCTTTGCCGTATCTTTCTGGTCGGAAATTCTCGGCGTTGCGGCTTGCCTGTTGCTAGCCTTGTTTTTTGCTGTCGACGCCTGGCCCCTGCAATCGGACGGGTCGACGCAGCCCCGGTCTGACTCAATCGGGCAGAGGGACTAGGGGGCCAAAATTTCGATCTGGCGCGCGCGTCACCCGATAGAACAATCACATGGAGATCAGGAGTTCCCGGGCTGTCCTGTCGCGCAGCAACGCCAGATTATGTCTTCACGACTGGCGGCGTCATAGTTTGCATCATGGTCGGCCCCCCTGCGCATAGGCCGGTTCCGACCGGGGTTTGCGTCCCTGCGACCGGAAACCCGCTTATGCGATGCTGACGCCGCTTCGTCTCATGTATCGCCCAGAGGGCCGGGATCGGATACAGGCGTCCCGCTCGGACCTCCGTTGAGAGCCGACAAGAACTGTTCTGGCCGAGCTTCCCCTGGTCTGGTTCGGACGAAGCTGGATTTGCGGGCGTCTCTCGCCGCCGGGCGTCGCCATGTCCTCCACGCTCAGCGCCGCGATTTCTCCCACCCGCATCCCCGCCCGTCCGCTCGGCGTCCGTCAACAGCGGTTACGGGCCGGGTAGATTTTGCGGGTCACATGCTGGGGCGCCCGCTTCATGACTTGCTCTTTTTAAACTTGCGCTTGTTTCATTGCTGCCTCCTGTGGCTCACAAAAAGGTCGAAACAAGCATGTTTTCTGATGTTAGAAAGAGCAACCGAAGAGATTTTTGAAATGACCGCTGTAAATTCACTTGGTTACAGGCTAACATCACAAACTACTATTTTTGTGATGTTGCGCGGCGTTGGACAAGGCCAAGTTTGATGCAGTTTAATACTAGGAGTTATGGAAAGGGAAAGAAACCGTAACGGCCGACCGAAGGGTTCTTTGTAAAGACTGCGACATTGGCTCCCTTTTCCACAAAGTCTGGTGGATGTTCATTTTCAATAATAATGACTTGTTGATCCTTCGAGATACTTAGCAGGTATTTATAGAAACTCTCTTTCAGAGAGGTTCCTCGCAGGTCATCATCATCACCCTCCGGCTTCCAATAGGCAAGCAGTGGTGAATCCAAAACAACGAATCCCGGATGAGGCATATCGCGCTCTTTACAAAACTGCATGAGGCCGATGGTGAAGGCTGCATGCGTAATCGCTCGTAGACCCTTGCCGGTACTACCTCGATCTTTGCCTGAAATCTGGATGTCTTTCGTACTTTCATCAAAAAACACGCGAGATGCATAGGGGTAGTCCCATTTTTGGAGTATGTCCTGAACCTCCTGCGCAAACTCATCTAGAATGGATTTTGAAACGCGAGTCGCGGTCTTTTCTTTGGCGATAAACACGCCATCGCCCGTCAGTTCTAGATTAGTTCTGCGCTCAATTAGGCCCTTTAGCCTAATGATTTTTTCTGAAGAAAAACGGACGTTGGTCATCTGGTTCATCAATTCATTATAGGATGCCCGCTCCCCCGTAAGATTCGGCGCTACAAACTGCGTAAGCTGCAGCTCGATATCGTCATATCTAGCCTGTATGAGCGGCATCATAAACTCGATGTCAACGAATTCCGCTCGCAGCGACGTTATGGTCTCTTCTAGCTCTCGACGCAGCTGCTCTATTTTTAAAATTTCTGCTTCGGCAGCCTTCACGACGGCTTCGGCATTTCCGTCACATTCGGAGTTGAGATGCTGGTCCGCTGGTTTTGCGCCACAAAGAGGACAAGCTTTTGCAGAAAAATTAACAAATAGAGTTCCAGACTCGCGAATCGCGTGAAGTCTTTGAACGTCGGTATCATAGTGCCGATCAAGCAAATAAAAACGGTTGATAAGCTCGGAAATTTCGATCAAACGAGACTTATGGCCTCGCAGAGAGATGGCGAGCTCTGAACGATCCGAAATTAGCTCGTTAAATTTAAGCTGAGCAGATTGCAGCAGGGTAACCTGATTTTGCAGCGAAGTATTTAGCCGCTCCTCTTGATCTCTGAGCTCGCGTTCGTCGACTCCCGTTTCATCCAGCTCTGCTTGAAGTTCTGCGATCATTTGATCAAGAAGTTCTATCTTGCCGTCTTCTCGCTCACTCCCACTGGAATCAGCAATGCTCTGAACGAAGGCGCTATCATCGTTTCCTGTTATCATAAGTTTAAATGCCGCATAGTCAGATGTAGCAGTGACAAATTGACCAGATAGGATTGGTGAGCCTCTGCGTTGAATACCCTCTTCAGTAACCACACAAAGTCGAGCAAGATCACGAAAGCTTAATGTACGTGTCTTTCCGCTTGCATTTTTACGTAACACCTTTCCTGCGTAGCCGATACGATTCAAGAGCTCATAGGATAGAGTGTCTGTACGGGTAGCTGCATGCTTCCAACGCAATGTGTGCGCCTCCATGCTCGACGGCTTATCGGATATAAGTTCTTCATAGGCACGATAATCTCCCCCTTCGATGCTGCGATCGAGTGTTAGTGGCGGATATCCGTTGCTTTCAATGGCGAGGCGAACGCGGTCATATCCTGCACATTCAGGGATATCACGAACAGGCCTTTCTCTTCCGAGCATAAAGTCAATGCTTTCGGCGACAAAAGATTTTCCTGTTTCAGATGCGCCGCAGATAATATTGAGTCCGGGAGTGAATGATAGAGAAGCAGGATTCTCACCCGCTCCAAAGAATCCAAGATAACGAATGATTATATTGCTCATTCCGAAGTCTCTTCCTTGGTGCTGAATTCCATTGGCTGAAACTGAGTTGTCCAAGCAGAGAAAAGACTGTTGATCACCTTATCAAGCTCGTTTGATCCGATTGAATCAAATGTTGTGGATACCCATTCGGCACGGGCACGTAGCTTCTGAAGGTATGATGCTTTCAAATTATTGAGGAACGGTCCGGCCTGTTCTTCGGCACGATAGAAAACGCCTTCTTCGCTCAACACGAGACTTGCGAGGTCGCGACTCATCAGGAGTTGGAGGCCTGATTGCACGAGACCGCGTCTGACTAGAAGTTCGCCAGAGCGCAATGGGAGTGCTGCGTGTAGACTAGGCGGGCCATCAGCGTCAGCCGAGTGGACAACTAGGTAGTCGTATTGGACAAGCCTGCTCAGGTCGTGGGCGTTTGGATATGATGCTACAAGCACGGTAAGGGTACGAATTCCAGTTTCGAGCGCACTGTTGAATGGCGATAGTTGTAGCCCGCTCATTTCTTTTTGACCCAACCGAGACGATTGTCGTTAGCAAGCTGATGACAGATTCCTTGGCGCTCTGGGACTGTGGAAGCAGAAAACAAGGCGTTGCCGCCTGCTGCGACTTGTGCCGCTATTTTAATCACTTCCTTCATTCGTGCGAGGCCGTCATCGTGATCATTGTCGCAGGTGTCAATGATGCCGTGATAGATGTCTTCTTGGAGCGAAGTGAAGGTGCCTGGAGGCGTGCATTCACGGGCGTAGTTTCGGAGAAACTCGGCACTGTAAAAGAGAACTCGTTGACGATTATAGTGGTCATTGAGCTGTGCAGTGAGTTGATCGACGGATGACACGGCGGTGCCGAGATGATCACCATAAGCTTCTAATATCTTCTTTAGATAAACGCTCTCTTCCGGTGCGGTTTCGATAGGTGGTGGATTAGCTTTTGGCTTTGGTGGAAGGCCGCCACCAAATCGTGGCGCATGGAACGGTGTTTTCGCGTGCGTTGCGATTAGGTCCACTGCGGAGACGTCTTGGAAAATCGAGAAGTCAAAGGCGTCGAAGTAAGCTAGAAGGCCATCTGTCAGCGGCGCGACAAGACCTTTTTCAATTTTCGGAACGCAGGCACTTTCCCATTGCTTACGTACCTCTTCTTTGAACCGTAGGGGGTCTTTCATCCATCTGCCGACTGTTATCCCGACGCCATGCGGGCAGACGAAGATATGACGCCGCGGAATGCGTTCAGATTGATTGAATGGGGGCGTTTTCTTGTATGAGTGATAGATAATTTTGCCGACTTCAGCGTAAATGTCATTAGGCTGGAGAGCATGGTCGTATTGTTTGCATTGATAGCTATGCCAAGGGCCGTCAAAGCCTTCACTAGAAGCAAATGCTACAAGATCTAGGCCAAGGTCGCCTGGGCCTGAATATTTGTTAACATCATGATATTGACCCGAATTCTTATAAAACCAGAGCCATTCATGAGTGAATTGTTCCCATTCGCTCGGCGATAATATTGTGAGAAGACTTACAGGGGGAATAGGAATGCCATTCGCCACTTGTGCCGCAGTGGGGATTGTGGTGGCCGCCTTGGGGGAAATACTGCTGAGCACGATACGCCCTCTCTATCGCGTGTGAAGGGGGGCAATTGAACGTGATAACGGCGAGAATAAATTTCGTTCGTTACCGATGCTAACATATTGAACGTTGCTAGAAAGCCCGCTTCAAATCTGAAAGAGCAGATTAAATGCTGCTACGACATTTCTATCCCCCTCCATCAATTCCCCAACCCTTCTTCTCTGCGTCTCCCCACCGCGCGTGTATGGTCTGTGTAAAGTTGGGCCGATGCTTTAGATGGTTGTGCCACTAATTCAAATTAGTTCATGCTTTGTTCTGTGTAACATATGTGTAAAAGAAAAGGCGCCAGCACTCTCAATGCTGACGCCCAATTCTTTGATTTTATGCACAATATATTGATTATTTTGTGCTGTTAGCTCTAGCGCGAATAGAACTCGATCACGAGGTTCGGCTCCATCTGCACCGGATAGGGCACCTCGGTCGCGTGCGGCACGCGCAGATATTTCGCGGTCATCTTGGAGTGATCGACCTCGTAATATTCCGGCGTATCGCGCTCGGCGAGCGCCACGGATTCGAGCACCGTCACCGCCTGTTTCGAGGCGTCCTTCACCTCGATCACATCGCCCGTCTTCACCAGGTATGAGGGGATGTTGACGCGCTTGCCGTTGACCCGGATATGGCCGTGGTTGACGAACTGGCGCGCGGCGAACACGGTCGGCACGAATTTGGCGCGATAGACCACCGCATCGAGCCGGCGCTCCAGCAGGCCGATGAGATTATCGCCCGAGTCGCCCTTCATGCGGATCGCCTCGGCGTAATATTTGCGGAACTGCTTCTCGGAAATATTGCCGTAATAGCCCTTGAGCTTCTGCTTCGCCTTGAGCTGCGTGCCGTAATCGGAGAGCTTGCCCTTGCGGCGCTGGCCGTGCTGGCCGGGGCCGTATTCGCGGCGGTTGACCGGGCTCTTCGGGCGGCCCCAGACGTTCTGGCCGAGGCGGCGGTCGAGCTTGTATTTGGCTTCTGCGCGTTTGGTCACTGTCTTTTTGTCCTGTTCTGGCCGCGCGCGCCGGCAGGACGAAAAACGCCCTCCACGCGCCGTCTCCGGCGCGGGGCGTTTTCTCGCGTCGCTGCTTTCCCTTCAGGGGAATGGCGAACGCGCCCTCCTCTGCCGGAAAATCCGGCCGACAGGCGACGGCTTATTCAAGCGTCGCCACGGGTGCTGGGCTCGCGGCGCCGGGGCGTCGCAAGCTGGGGTCTGGCTACCGGACCCCGCCGCCGCTGTCAAGCAAGGGGCGGGACCGCAGGCGTGCTAGAAATCGTCCTCTGTCGGACCCTCGAAGGGGATGCCCGGCGCCCAGTCGTTATACCAGCGGCGCGGCAGGGTCTCGCCCATATACCAGCTGCGCTGGTTGGCGTAGACCGGGTCCTGGCTGGAGAAGGTCTGCTGGGTCATGTAGCGGTTGGTGCTGCCCACAATAACCTTGGTGCCGGGATCGAGGAAGCTGCGGCGCTCCACCTCGATCGGCGCGCGGGCGGCGTTGCGCGGTTTGGCGAGCGCGTTCGTGGACGCCGCCAGCGCGACAAGACAGGCGAGGCCTGCCGAAATCCGTATTCCTCTCCGCATCCGCGCCCTCGTTTTGTTCAAGCTTCGTCATTCATCCATAAACGGCGCCGCCGGTCTCGCACAAGGGCAAAATCGCTGCGCGCGGCGACCGGCCTACGGGAGGCCCGATTGCGAGCCCTTGCCGGCTTTGCCCTTTCTGCCGCGCGGTTTGGCGGCCGGGATCGAGGCGGTCATATCGTCCGCTGCGCCATTGGGGCAGGCGGCGGGCGGGGCCGCATTGGCCTTTTCGAAGAAGGCGGTCGCCGCGTCGTCGGCGCCGGCCGGGGCGTAGGCAAGGGAATCGAGCAGGCAGCCCACCGTGGCCCGGGCGAAGGGCGCGCCGCTCGCGGCGGGGCAGAACAGGCCGGCGATCTCCAGCGTTCCGGACTTGTCGACAAGGCGCGCCCCGACGCAGGCGCGGGGCTCCGCGCCGGGCGGGCCATCGGCGGCGGCGACCCGCATGTCGGCGGCTTCAAACGATCCGAATTTGGTGTTGAGCGGCGCCGGATGGGCGATTTTGTTGACCGTCAGCAACTGGCGATTGGCGTGGCGGGTCATGTCGAGGAAGAAATCCGGATTGGCTTCCACCGGCCCGAGACCGCGATGGATGTCGATCCGCACAAACAGCCCGCCGCGGGAGAAATCGCCCATGGTCAGCGTATCGATGCGGCCGTTCTCGTCGCCCGTGTCGCGCGAGGCCAGCGTCTTTTTCTCCTGCGCGAAGCCGGGCGCCGGGAGATCGAAGCCGTCGTAGGATTTGACCAGCGCGGCGGCGGAGAGATCCGGCGTCGCCATCGAGGCCTTCGTGGTGAATTTCGCCACCCGCGTCACCTGCGCCGCCGACAATCCCTGCGATGCCTGTCCCGCCGGCACGGCGACAGGCGCGAGACCAAGAGCGAGTTTTTGATCGACCTGCGGCGTCGCGCCGCTGCTTGCCCACGCCATGACGAAAAGGAAAAAGCTGGCCGCGAGGCCCATGCCCAGCGCGGCCCGTTCGCCAGCGCGGCGCGCCCGGCGCGGCCCCGCATACGCCGGCGTCCGGTAGTCCAGTTCGAAAGAGCTCGCACGCATCATCACACTCCACAGGGCGGCGTCGCGCGCGCTGCCCTCGCTGCGGCCGTTCGTTCGGCCTGTCTCATGAGCGCAACATGCCAAGGGAGTCGAAAACCAAGGTTAACGTCCGGTCACCGTTTTTGGACATGGTTAACAATGCTTTGTGTGCGGTCGGGCGCGCGCGGCGGGACAATAAAAAACCCGCGCCGTCGCCGGCGCGGGTCTTTTGGTTCAGGACGTTGAGGTCTTATTCGTCCGTCTTCTTGCCTTTCCTCGGCGTATCGTCGCGGGCCTTCAGGGCCGCGCCCAGAATATCGCCGAGCGAGGCGCCGGAGTCGGCCGAGCCGTATTGGGCGATCGCCTCCTTCTCCTCGGCGACTTCCAACGCCTTGATCGAAACGGCGACCTTGCGCGCCTTGCGGTCGAACAGGGTGACGCGCGCGTCGACCTTTTCGCCGACAGCGAAGCGCTCGGGACGCTGATCGCCGCGGTCGCGGGCGAGTTCGCTACGCTTGATGAAGGTGGTCAGGTCGGTGCCGGCGATCTTCACGTCGATGCCGGAGTCCTTCACCTCGATCACTTCGCAGGTGACGACGGCGCCCTTCTTGACGTCGCCGCCCTCCTCGCCGCCGCCCACCGAGGCGAAGGGATCGCCGGCGAGCTGCTTCACGCCGAGCGAAATGCGCTCCTTCTCGACATCGACGTCGAGCACCTGCGCATTGATCACATCGCCCTTCTTGTAATCGTCGATGACCTGCTCGCCCGGACGATTCCAGTCGAGATCGGAGAGATGGACCATGCCGTCGACATCGCCGTCGAGGCCGATGAACAGACCGAACTCGGTCTTGTTCTTGACCTCGCCCGAAACGGTGGAGCCGACCGGATGCTTCTCGGCGAAAGCCTCCCACGGATTTTGCAGGGTCTGCTTGAGGCCCAGCGAAATGCGACGCTTGGAGGGATCGACCTCAAGCACCTGCACGTCGACTTCCTGACTCGTCGACACGATCTTGCCGGGATGCACGTTCTTCTTTGTCCAGCTCATTTCGGAGACGTGGACGAGGCCCTCGATGCCCGGCTCCAGCTCCACGAAGGCGCCGTAGTCGGTGATGTTGGTGATGCGGCCGTGGAATTTGGCGCCGAGCGGATATTTCGCCTCAATGCCCTGCCACGGGTCCTCCAGCAACTGCTTCATGCCGAGGGAGATGCGGTGCGTGTCGTGATTGATCTTGATGATCTTCACTTTCACGGTCTGGCCGATGGTCAGCACCTCGGACGGATGGTTGACGCGCCGCCAGGCGATGTCGGTGACATGCAGCAGGCCGTCGATGCCGCCGAGATCGACGAAGGCGCCATAATCGGTGATGTTCTTGACGACGCCGTCGATCACCTGCCCCTCTTCGAGATTGGCGACGATCTCGTGACGCTGCTCGGCGCGGCTCTCTTCAAGCACGGTGCGGCGGGAGACGACGATATTGCCGCGACGACGATCCATTTTCAGAATGTGGAACGGCTGCGGCACGTTCATCAGCGGACCAACGTCGCGGATCGGACGGATATCGACCTGCGAACGCGGCAGGAAGGCCACGGCGCCGTCGAGATCGACAGTGAAGCCGCCCTTGACCTGATTGAAGATGACGCCGTCGACCTTTTCATTGGTCTCGAACGCCTTTTCGAGCTTGACCCAGCTTTCCTCGCGGCGCGCCTTGTCGCGCGAGATCACGGCCTCGCCGAGCGCGTTCTCGACGCGCTCCAGATAGACCTCGACCTCCTCGCCGATCTGCGGGGCGGGATCGCGGCCGTAGCCGGTGAATTCCTTGAGGGCGACGCGGCCTTCGGTCTTCAAACCGATGTCGATGACGGCGACGTCCTTTTCGATGGCGACCACGCGGCCCTTGATGACGGACCCTTCGAAAGCCTCGTTATCGCCATAGCTTTCGTTGAGCAGGGCGGCAAAATCTTCGCGCGTCGGCGCGCGCTCGGTCGTGACGGACATATGTTCTCCTGAAGAGCCCGATGTGGGCAGGCGCCGGCGGGGTTGGCGTTACGATAAGGCTTTCGGCGATCGGATGCCCGGTTCTCGCAAGGAACGGGGCAAGAGGTTCGAGACTGCGAACCGGCCGGCGCGGCCCGAAGGCCGAAAACCCGATTTCATGCGTCCAGAGCGGAAATCCGCTCCAGACGCGGCGTCGCTATATCAGTCGCGGGCCCGGCCGGCAAGCTGTCCCGCCTGAATGCCCGCTCGCGGAGTCGTCTTTATTCCTCAAACACGCCTTCCAGCGCGTAATGCGTCACCGTCTTGCGGTTGGCGATTAGTTCGTCGGCCGTCGGCTGGCCCTTAAGGGCGCGCGTGATCGCGAGTTTCGTCGCCTCGTAATTGGTGCGGTAAAGGTCTTTGCGGTCGAGATTCTCATCCGTGGCGCAGCGCGGATCGAGCCAGACCATGATGATCATGCACAGCTCGTTGACCTGATCCTTCGGGATGATCCCCTCGGCGAGGCAGTCGACGATGGCGTCGCCGGTGGCGGCCTGCACGATGCCCCCGAGCAATTCGACATAATCGCCCGACTTCACCGTCATCTTGGTGGTCATCATCGTCGCCGGGCGGACCTGCTGATTGAGATCGCGAATGACGAACATGCGCGGATGGCCGGCGACCTGCCCGGTCATCGACGCGAAGGCGTGACCGACCGGACCTTTCACATTGCCGATCAGCACTTCTGGCATGGCGTCTGTGTATTGGCCGTCCGCCGCCAGCACCGTCGCTTCGCCCGTCGCCAGCCAGATATGGTCGCTCATGATCGTTCCTTTTTGTTTCAAGATGATGAAGTGGTTGATGTCGCGGCCATAGCATCGGGCGCCGGCTTACGAAAGCGCCGCGTCGTGATTGGCGCGGCGGCCAACAAGCGTCGACAGGGCGACGCGCTCGCTGTTGAGGTGTTCGAGCAACCCCCGCTTGATCCGCGTCACTAAATCCGGCCCGTCATAAACCAGCGCCGAATAAAGCTGCACCAGGGTCGCGCCGGCCTCGATCTTGGCGAGGGCTTTGTCGGCGCTGTCGACGCCACCGACGCCGATCAGCGGAAACTGACCTTCCACGCGCAGAAACGTCTGCGCCAGCATCTGCGTCGAGAGATCGAACAGGGGCGCGCCGGACAGTCCGCCGCTCTCCTTCGCCAGCGGCGCGCGCAGGGTTTCGGGGCGCGAGATCGTGGTGTTGGAGACGATCATGCCGTCGAGGCGGCTGTCGCGCGCGACGCGAACAATGCCGTCAAGCTGCGCAAGATCGAGATCGGGCGCGATCTTCAGCAACAACGGACGACGCATGGCCGCGCCGTCGCGCGCCTCGATCACGCGCGCCAGCAGATCGGCGAGCGCCGACGGCTCCTGCAAATCGCGCAGGCCCGGCGTGTTGGGCGAACTCACATTGATGGTGAAATAGCTGGCGACCTCGGCGAAGGCGCGAACGCCGGCGACATAATCGGCGATGCGGTCGTCGGCGTCCTTGTTGGCGCCGACATTGACGCCGACGATCCCTCTGCAAGCCCGTGCGCGCAAGCGCGCCAGCGCCGGCGCATGGCCGCTGTTGTTGAAGCCATAACGATTAATGACGCCGCGATCCTCCACAAGGCGAAAGGCGCGCGGCCGCGCATTGCCCGGCTGCGGGCGCGGCGTCAACGTGCCGACTTCGACGAAGCCGAAGCCAAAACCGAGCATCGCATCGGCGACCTCGGCGTCCTTATCGAAACCGGCGGCAAGCCCGACAGGATTGGGAAAATCAAGTCCGAAGGCGGAAACGGCGAGACGCGGATCGTCCGGCGCCGGCGCGCGCGCCGGCATGAATTTCAACGCCGCGATGGTCGTGCGATGCGCGTCTTCGGGATCGAGGCGTCGCAGCCCGGCGGCGGCGAGGCCGAACAGATCGATCATTCGAGAAGCCCGCCGAAATCATGCGCGCCATCGGCGCCAACCGGCAGGGGCGCCACGCGCGTCACGGCGTCGAGCGCGAGCGGCGCGTAAAGATGCGGAAATAAAGCGCCGCCGCGCGATACCTCCCATTTCAGCGCGTCGCCCAGACAGGCGGCGTCGACGACGACAAGCAGCAAATCGCTCTGGCCGGCAAAATGTTTCGACGCCGTTTCGCGCGCCTGTTCGGCGGTGGAGAAATGGATGAAGCCATCGGCGAGATCAACGGCCGCGCCGCGAAAAACGCCCGCTATTTCCGCCGCGCGCCACGCTGGCGCGGCGACGATTTTGTAAATTAAAGTCATTCGGCCGCCTGCGCGTCGCCGGAGAGCTTCGCCTCCGCCGCCATGTCGGCCTTACGCGGCAGACGCGCGATCATGCCAATCAGCGCGCGATCCGACAGCGTCACCAGACGCTCGCCGCGATTAAGCCATTTCACGGCGTCCTCGATCGTCTCAGCGTCGGCGATCTTGGCTTCGGCCATGGCGCGATCTGTGGAAATGACGCCGCGCTGACGCGGCTTGCGCGCCGGCAGCCACTCCTCGTGCAGCAGTCGGAGTTCTGGATCGCCATGCAGCGCCAGAAGGCCATTGACCTCGTCTTCTCCGGCGCGCGCCAGCGCTCTGGACAAGGCCTTGCCGCGCTTGGCGATGGGCGGCGTCGTCGTTTCCTCCGGCGTCGTCAGAACGCCCGCGCGTCGAAACGCCAGACCGAGCCAGCGCTGGCTGGTCAGCCAGGAAATCGGAATGGCCAGAATGAGGCCGGCGATGGTCGGCGACATCCACGCCACCAGCGATGGCGAGATCAATAAACCGGCGAACAGGGTCAATACGCCCAGCGCCATATGCCAGCGGTGACGCCTGACGATATCGACAAGCGGCACCGAACCGTCGTCGCGTCGCTGCGGGTCCCAGCCGGTATCGAAACCAAAAACGATATGCACGACATGGCCGGTCTGGATCAGCATCATGATCGGCGCCAACAAGGCTGACAGCACGATTTCGAACAATGTCGAAATCAGCAGCATGATCGCGCCGCCGGAGCCGCGACGGGTCTCGGTTTCGTAGATCGCCACCAGCAGGCCGAAGAATTTCGGCGCCAGCAGGATGCTCATGGTGAGCGCGAAAAGCTGAAGCGAACGCTCGGCGTCGAAGCGCGGAAAGGTCGGAAACAGTGCGAAATCGCCGGTGAAATATTCGGGCTTCAGATAACTCGCCTGAATGACGATGACGATGCCGACAAGAAGCTGCATCAGCCAGAGCGGCGAGGTTAGATAACCAAAAATGCCGGTGAGAAAATGTTGTCTCGAGGCCCAGTGGAGTCCGCGCGCAAACAGCACGCGCGAATGCTGCAAATTGCCCTGACACCAGCGACGGTCGCGGATCGAGACGTCGATCAGGGAAGGGGGGCTTTCCTCATAGGAGCCGCCGAGCGTCGGGATCATATAAACTGCATAGCCGGCGCGCCGGATCAGCGCCGCCTCGACGAAATCGTGACTAAGAATATGGCCCCCAAACGGCGGTTTGCCGGGCAGATCCGGCAGCCCGCAATGTTTCGCGAAGGCTTCGGTGCGGATAATCGCATTATGGCCCCAGTAATTGCCGTCTCGTCCCATCCAGGCCGAGAGGCCCATGGCGATGACGGGACCGTATATGCGCGCCGCGAATTGCTGGACGCGGGCGAACAGGGTGTTGCGATTGATGATCAGCGGCAGCGTCTGAATAATGCCGCTGTCGGGGTCCGCCTCCATGGCCGCAGCAAGTTTGACGATGGTCGGCCCGGTCATCAGACTGTCGGCGTCGAGCACAACCATATGCGCGTAGGCGCCGCCCCAACGGCAAACGAAATCCTCGATATTGCCCGCCTTGCGGCTCGTGTTCTTTTCGCGCCGGCGATAGAAGACGCGCGCCTGGGAACCCAGCCGTCGTCGCAAGGCGATGAAGGCGCGCTCCTCCGCGATCCAGACGTCGGGATTGGTGGTGTCCGAGAGAAAGAACCAGTCGAAATTCTCGCCCAGACCCGTCGCCTGCACATCCTCGAAAATCGTCTGCAGAGCGGCGAAAACGCGACTAGGCGCCTCATTGTAGATCGGCATGACGACGGCGGTTTTTTGCGTCAACGCCGTGGGCAGCCCCGGCGTCGGCGGTTTGTTAAGCAGCAGGGCAAAACCGACGACAGCGCTGCAAAAGCTCAGCGCAATCCACGAAAAATTCAGCAGGAAGAGAGCCAGCAGCGCCCATTTTAGCGCCGTGACGCCGCCGACGTCGATCACGCGATACATCTGCCAGCCGCCATACACGGTTAGCGCAAGACCGCCGCCATAGGTGACAAGCCGCGCCAGCCATGGCGTGCGCCAGAGCCATGACGCCGCAGGCGGTCGAACTTTTGACGTATCGTATTTGAAGAGATTCTGCGCCGGCATGGACAGCCGGTTATCGACAGGCGTCGGCGGCGATTCGGCATAGAGGTCGGCGATGGAAGCGGCGGGCGGAGCGTGCGGTTCGGTCAGGGTGTCCATCTATATAGCCAGGTCTCGCTGAGCGCCTGCTCGCCCGATTTCAGGACAAGCCGCATTTCGCAAAAATTCTCCGCCGCCGGATCAATATCGAACACCACGCGGCAATTTTTCGCCGCCGGATTGAGAAAGGTCCTGACGTTCGTCGCCGCGCCGGGCGAGGTGACCAGTGCGGCGGTCAAGTTCGCCGTGCGCTGCGCGTCGGCAAGGACATCGCCGGAAAAAACGACAAGAAAACGGCGATGTTTGCCGTCGGGCGCGCGACCGGAGCGGGATACGGCCGCAATCGCCAGCGGCGGTCGCGCCGGCGGCTCCCAGCACCAGAACTGGCGATAGGCGAAAGTGGTGGCAAGCCCCGCGATCAGCGGGGTCTTGGGCCGCCAGTAAGCAACGATATTTTCGTTGTTTTCCGACTCCGACGGTATTTCGACAAGCTGGATGGCGCCCGGCCCCCACTCGCCCAGCGGCTCGATCCACAAGGATGGGCGACGCTCGAAATGCTGATCGTCATCCTGATAGGCGGCAATGTCCCGGTCGCGCACCAGCGCGCCAAAACCCCGGGGGTTGCTATCGACGAAGGAAGAGAACTGCAGGCTTTCACGATTGGAGACCGGCCGCCAGAGCCACTCGTTCGCGCCCGTCAGCATTTGCAGACCGCTAGCGGCGGCGACCATCGGCCGCAACGCGTCGGCGCTCCGCCGATCAAGCGGCGTGTAGAGCGACATTGCGGCGAAGCCGGCGAGGCCATAGTGATCGACGTTGGTGCGCGGGAACAGGGTTAGCTCGGCGTCGACAATTGTCGCCTCGGCCGGCCGCAGCGTGAAGCGATAGGCCCCGGCCACGCTTGGCGCGTCAAGAAGCGCGTGAATCACCAGCGTGTTATCCCCCAACGCCGGTTTCTCAATCCAGAAAATACGGAAAAAAGGGAATTCCTCGCCGCGCGGATCAGCGGTGCGGATCGACAGACCGCGCGCCGTAACCCCGAGATTTTGGCCCGCCGCCACCGCCCGATAGAAACTGGCGCCTTGAAAAATGGCGAGTTCCGCGACGGACCCACTGGCGTCCCTGTGCAAGACACGAAAGCCTGAATAGCTCAAATCCGGCAGCTTCTCCGGAACTTTGAGACCGCCGTAGTCGAATAACGCCTGATCATAGGGCAGGCGCGTCGCCATGCCGCTATCGACGAGATAGAGGTCGACGGCGGCGGAGAAGATGTGGCCCCGATGGAGCGGCTCGATCGAGAACCCCTTGTTTTCGCTGGCCCAGATCGCCGCACCCGGTCTTGTCTTGATGCTGACGAATTGCTCGTAATTTAGTCCGGCGAAAGGCTCGCGCAGATCTCCCGGCGGCGGCGTGTAAGGTTTGGACGCTACCGTGCGAGCAAGATCAACAACCGTCTCGCGCGTAAAGGCGGAGGCCTTAGGCGCAACCGAGTCAGATTCCGCCCGTGTTTGTCCGGGGCTCAGACCGGCAGCCATGACTCCAAGTGCGGCCTTCAGGACGTCTCGACGTTCGAACATGGGGAACCGGGTTGAGAGGGCGGCGATGAGGTTTCAAAATCGCAAGAAGATCATCTATACAGGAAAAAACCGGAGCAAAAGCGTTTCTTGTCGGTTTTTGCGTTCCGACGAAGGTCTATTGGCGGCTTGCTCCTGCTCCCTCGAATCTGCATAAAACCAGTTTCAGCCATTCGATATGCGATGCAACACCGTCGCTTTTCAACTCTTCACAGCCCATGGATTTCTACGCGCTATGTCGATGACCTCCCGAAAAGCCCTGGCCATTGTTCTCGCCGCCGGCGAGGGTACGCGGATGAAATCCGACAAGGCCAAGGTTTTGCATGCTGTCGCCGGACGCTCAATGCTGGGGCATGTGCTGGCGAGCGTCGCAGCGGCGGATGTCAGGGATATTGTAGTCGTGATCGGTCCCGGCCGCGATGATGTGCGCGCCGAGGCGCAGAAGCTTGCGCCGAATGCACGGGTTTTCATGCAGACCGAGCGGCTCGGCACCGCCCATGCGGTTCTCGCAGCGGGCGAAGCGATTGAAGACGGCTACGACGATTTGATCGTTCTTTTCGCCGACACGCCGCTGGTCACCGGCGATACGATCAGAGCGCTTCGCGCCGCACTGACGGACGGCGCCGGCGTCGCGGCGCTCGGCTTTCTGGCGGTGAACCCATTTGGCTATGGTCGATTATTGCAAGATGACGCCGGCCAACTGATCGCGATCCGGGAGGAAAAGGACGCAACTGAGGTCGAGCGGGCGATCCGGCTCTGTAACGCCGGGTTGATGGCGATCGATGGTCGTCGCGCGCGCGGACTTCTGAACAGGATCGGCGCGCAAAACGCCAAGGGTGAATATTACCTGACTGACATTGTCGAACTCGCCCGCGCCGATGGGCTGGAGACGCGCGTTGTCGTCGCCGGCGAAGATGAAGTGCTGGGCGTCAATGACCGCATCCAGCTGGCGCAGGCGGAGGCTGTTCTGCAAACGCGTCTGCGGCGCACAGCCATGGCCGCCGGCGTCACCATGATTGCGCCTGAAACTGTTTTTCTATCCTTCGACACCGTTCTGGGACGGGACGTGCTGATTGAGCCGCATGTTGTTTTTGGAACGGGCGTGGCGGTTGGCGACGGCGCTGTGATCCACGCCTTTTCACATCTCGAAGGCGCTCAGATTGGTCCGGAGGCGACCATCGGGCCCTATGCGCGCTTGCGTCCCGGCGCCCGGCTTGGCGAGAAAACCAAAATCGGAAATTTTGTCGAAATCAAAAACGCAACCATCGCGCCAGGGGCGAAGGTCAATCATCTCAGCTATATCGGCGACGCCGATATCGGGACCAACGCCAATATCGGCGCAGGGACAATTACCTGCAATTATGACGGCTATTTCAAATACCGCACCGTGATCGGCGACAACGCCTTCATTGGCTCCAATTCGGCGCTGGTCGCGCCGGTGACAATCGGTTCCGGCGCCTATGTCGGCTCCGGTTCGGTGCTGACCAGAGATGTCGCCGCTGACGCGCTGGCCGTGGCGCGCGGCCGTCAGATGGAAAAAACCGGTTGGGCGCGTGCGTTCCGCGCAGCGCAGTCAGTCAGAAAAGAAAAAGCACAGAAATAAATTTACGCCTTTCCCTTTCTGCCGGCTGGTCCGGCGCGAACTCCCGGAGATTTGCATGTGCGGCATTGTGGGCATACTCGGCAAGGGACCGGTCGCGGGCGACATCGTCGAGGCGCTGAAGCGTCTGGAGTATCGCGGCTATGACTCCGCCGGGGTCGCGACGCTGGAAAATGGCCGCATTGTTCGCGTGCGCGCCAGCGGCAAACTGAAAAACCTCGAAGAAAAACTCTCGGCCGAAAAATTATCCGGCGCGGTCGGTATCGGCCACACGCGCTGGGCGACGCATGGCAAACCGACCGAGACCAACGCCCATCCGCACGCCAGCGACAGGGTCGCCCTCGTGCACAACGGCATCATCGAAAATTTCCGCGAATTGCGTGAGGAGTTGCAGGGACGCGGCCATCGCTTCGCCTCCGAGACTGACTCCGAAGTCGTCGCACATCTTGTCAGCGAAGGCCTGACTGCAGGCGCGACTCCGCAAGCGGCGGTCGCCGCCGCCCTCAAGCGCCTCAAAGGGGCCTTTGCGCTGGCGTTTTTGTTCGAGGGCGAGAACGACCTGCTCATCGGCGCGCGCCGCGGCTCGCCGCTCGCAGTCGGCTGGGGCGATGATGGCGTCTACCTCGGCTCGGACGCACTGGCGCTGGCGCCCTTCGCCAGTTCCATCGCCTATCTCGATGAGGGCGACTGGGTTGTGCTGCGTCGCGAGTCGAGCGAATTCCACGACGCCGACGACGCTCTTGTCGAGCGCCGTCGTCAGCCGTTGCAGGCGGGCTCCTATCTGGTCGAGAAAGGCAATTACCGTCACTTCATGGCCAAGGAGATCTTCGAGCAGCCCGAGGTCATCGGCCGCACGCTGGCGCATTATATCGATCTCGCCGAAGGCGTCGTGCGCCTGCCCTTCGACTTTCCTTTCGATCCGGCCAGTCTGTCGCGCGTCACCATCTCGGCCTGCGGCACGGCGTTTTATGCAGGTCTTGTCGCGCGCTACTGGCTGGAGCGTTTCGCGCGGCTATCGGTCGATATCGATATCGCCTCCGAGTTCCGCTATCGCGATCCGCCCCTGGCCGAAAATGGACTGATGATCGTCGTGTCGCAATCCGGCGAAACCGCCGACACGCTGGCCGCCCTGCGTTACGCCAAAGCGAACGCTCAGCACACGCTGGCGATTGTCAACGTCGACACCTCGACCATCGCCCGCGAGAGCGACTTTGTCGCCAGAACTCTCGCCGGTCCCGAAATCGGCGTCGCCTCGACCAAGGCCTTCACCTGCCAGCTTGTGGTCTTCGCCTGTCTGGCGCTGGCCCTGGGCCGCGCGCGCGGCGTGCTGACGCGGGAACAGGAACGCGAACTGGTCGCCGAACTGATCGCCACGCCTGGCCAGATGGCTGAGGAACTCAAGCGCGAGACCCAAATCGAGCCGGTCGCCCGAGATGTTGCGCGCGCAACCAGCGCGCTCTATCTCGGACGCGGCCCCTCTTTCCCGCTGGCGATGGAGGGCGCGCTCAAATTGAAGGAGCTGTCCTACATCCATGCGGAGGGCTACGCTGCTGGCGAACTCAAGCACGGCCCGATCGCGCTGATCGACTTCACCACGCCGGTGATCGTCATCGCGCCGCATGACGCCAGCCTCGAGAAAACCGTGTCGAATTTGCAGGAGGTGGCGGCGCGCGGCGGACACCTTGTTTTGATCGGCGCGCCCTCGGCCCGCACAGCCGCCGCCGCCGCGCTGGCGGGATATATCGAAGTGGCGGAAAGCGTCTCAGGGCCATTTGCCGCGATCGTTTACGCCGCGCCGGTGCAACTGCTCGCCTATCATGTCGCCGTCTTCATGGGCAAAGACGTCGATCAGCCGCGCAACCTCGCCAAAAGCGTCACAGTGGAGTAAAGCCGTCCGTCCGCGTCAGGCGGCGGACATCGCTTCGTCGCCTTCCGTCTCGCCAGAAGCTGCCGGGTGAATCAGAGGGACCGGCGGATCGTTGCGGTTAAGCCTGCCGATCATCCAGATAGACACGCCAGTTTCAAGCAGCGCCAACGCCGCCAACAGAAAAGCATAACGCCAGTTAAGCCGCATCAGCGACTCGAGCCCGACCAGAAACACGATATGCGCGGTCGGCGCCGCCATAACCATGATGCCGCCCCCGGCGCCGCGACGGCCGGTGATGTTGCCGAAAGTCAAGCCGAGCGCCAAGGCCAGAAGCGTATGCGACAAGGCGAGGATCGGCACGCCAAAGCGTTTCGCCGCCTCCGCCGACCATTCTCCGAGCTGTCGCGGATCGATCAACGCCTGCTGAAAATTATCCCTGAATGCCGATGGAGACATTTCGTAGACGCCATGCCAGCCGCGCGTCGGCAAGGCGCCGCTGCCTTGCATGGGCAAAGCCATAGCGTATTCGTCGAAATTTGAGATTTTTACCTCGCCGGCTCCCATCAGCGATCGGGTCTGGATACTGCCCTTGGACAAGGCGACGACAACGCCTGCTTCGTTGCGGCGAAAGTCTGCGCGCGCCGCCGTGATCGTTTGTTCCTGCATCTTCTCGATGGAGATTTGTCGAACGTAGAGATTGGCGGCGAGATCGGGCGTCAGCCACCGTTCGATGTAAAGCGTCTTGAGGCCATTATCGAAAGTGTAGAAATGCGCCGCATCCAGCATGCGGTGGTTCAGTGAATTGCGAACGACGTTCAGAACGTCCTGCATGTTACTTGAGTAATAAGGGGCGATGACGTTTCCAAGCAGATAACATAAGACTACGATCCCGGCGGCGAGAGTCAGGGCCGGACGACAAATCGCCCAAGCCGACAACCGCAGCGCATAAAACACCGCGATCATGCCCTCGCTCGCCATGCGGGAAAATTCGAGGGCCGTGCCGAGGCCAACCGCCATCGGCAAGGTGAGAAAAGCAACGGTCGGCGAAATGCCGATCAGCGCAGGCGTCACGAGACCGCCGCGAACCGCCGCAGGGGGCAATTGATACAAGAGATAGGAAAGAACGACGGGCGCCGAAAGCGCCAGCTGGACAACAAGCATGCTAAGGCCGATGCGCTTGAACAAATACATAAACAGCAGGCGCGGCATGATGTTGAGCCCAGCTAGCGCGTGTTCTTGAAGCGCGCCCAGGCGGCTTTCGAGTAGTCGCTCCAGGCGGCGTCAAAGACCCCGTGAGACGGCAGCGCCGTCGCGCCGGCCCAATGCGCGAAATAGATCTCCTTGCCCTCGTAGTCGACGGGCTTGCCCCCGCGAAAACTCACGCCGGGCGCCTTGTAAAAACTCTCGTGCGAGGCGTTCTCGACGACATTGGGCAAAAGCTCGATTTTCAAGCCGCGCCGATGCGTGACGAAATTGACCAGCGGCTGCGCAAAAAGCTGGCCGCGCTTGCGTACATCGTGAAAAATCGCCGCGTCGGCGCGGATCGTTTCGATAAAATCCGACAATTTCAGAAAGGCGTTCGAGGTGACCCAGAACCCGTCGTTGAACAACAAAACGTCCCTCAGAAAAGGATAATTCGCGCGACGTTCGTTATAAACATATTCAAAACTCGGCGAGGCGACGACAAACTCCCGCTTGCCGGCCTCCAGCCGTCCGAATAACGGACGAAAATCCCTGAAAACGATCACGTCGACGTCGACGTATACGACTTCGTCGAGCGGCAGCGCCAACGCCTGAAGTTTGCGGAGCCGTCTGCGATTCGTGTTGAAGATACCCGGATAAAGCTCATTCGAGAGGCGATCGATCTCGACCGGCTGCTCTTCAATGAAGGTCGCCCCGTAGATTTCCGCTGCGCGCCGGGTCTGAACGACATTGTCGTCGTAGGGAATCAAATACAGCGGCAAGCCCGCGTTAGTGTCCCGATAGCTTTCGAGAAAGGGCAACAGCCAGTCGATGATCTTGTCGTTGCCGACAATGGCGACGCCATAGCGTTTTGCGGGAGGCGTGACCGCGCCGCCCGTCTCCGGCGCGCGCAGGGGTAGATTTGGACGTCGAAGGCTCATATAGGGGATGTACTTTTAAAAATCGGGCAAAAGCAAGGGGGCGCAGATCGATCCTCTTCCGCTGGCGGGCAAGACTGTCGCCGTGGTCCACGCCGCCTGGCACTCCTGCGGCAGCTATCAGGTCAATGTCAGCCAGATCGCCGCCTACCGGGCGCTGGGGGCACGTGTCCTGTCCATCGCCCTCATGGACGATTTGGCGCCCGCGCCGCCGGCAGGCCGGCGGTGGCGAGACTACATCGCCGCGACCAGCGATATCGGCGCGGATCGTCGCTATTATTCCGCTCCGTCCCATGCCGCGATCGCGTCCCGACTGTTGATCGACGGCTGGTGGCGGCTGATCCATGGCGATCAGGCGGCCTGGTTGCTCGAACTCTCGTCACGCGCGCCGATTCCAGAAGGCTTCGGCGCCGAAAAAATAGATCTCATTCACGCCAATCACTACTTCACCCTGCCTTTCGTCGAGAGATTGAAACAGGGCAAAAATATTCCCGTCTTGCTGGAAACCCAGGATATTCAGGCGCGACAATATGTGTTGCGCAATCGTGGCGGATTCTTCATTCCCCCACACGCACGCTACGAGGACATGCTCAAGCAGGAACTTGAATGGATGCGGCGCGCCGATTTATGCGTCCATCTTAACAGCGAAGAAGACGCTGATTTTCGTCGCCTGTTGCCGCAATCGCGCCATGCGCTGCTTTTTCCAGCCGTTCCCGAAGTTCCAAGGGCGCAAGGACGAAATATCATCATCGTCGCCAGCGACAATTACGCAAATTATGTCAGCTTGCGCTGGTTTTTACAGGATGTCGTTCCACTGGCCGGCGACGCCCGCGTGGAAATATACGGCAATATCGACCAGGGCGTGAAACGACGCGATCCGGTCCTGTTCGACGCGCATCGCCCTCTCTTTCGCGGCCGGGTTGACGACATCGGCGCGGTTTACGCCAACGCCGGCTGTGTGCTGTTGCCCACGATCGAGGGCCATGGCCTGTCGATCAAGGCGGTCGAGGCGCTCTCCTGCGGCGCGCCGCTGGTGGCGACGCCTCACGCCTTCCGGGGCATGCAGATTGACCCGGAAACGCTCGACAATGTCGCCTGTGCGGCCGATGCGCCGGATTTTGCCCGTTGCTGGCGAGAAGCGCAGCTACGCGCCGAAACCGGGCCGAAGCCCTCAGGCGCGAGCGCGACGCGTCGCTTGTATGAGGAAACCTTTAGCCCGGCGTCCTACGCCGCCAAACTTGCGCAGGCGCTCGCCGAGCTGTCGTCGCCGCTCGAAGATCGGGCGCAGCCGCTCGCCGGACGCAAGATCGCCTTGCTGCATCCCGCCTGGCATAGCTGCGGCACCTATCAGGTTGTGCTGGGACAGATTGCCGCCTATCGCGCGCTCGGCGCCGACGTCTGGCCGATCGCCATCAGTTCCGATCCCGGCTTCGTGCCCGAACGCGCCTGGCTGTGGCGCGCCTTCAAGCGCGCAACCCCGGAACTCGACGCTGGGCCGCGCTACTTTGGCGGCGTTCCGCTCCATGCCTATTTGCATCCACACTTTCTGCGCGATGTCCTTTGGCCCTATCTGCATGGGGATCAGGCGCGCATGCGATTGGGCAGCGCCGAAAGATCCGTTCTGCCCTCCGAAGTTGAGACCCAGCATTTCGATCTCATCCATTGTAACCATTTTTTCCTGGCCCCCCTCGCGAAGAGGCTGGCGCGCAACCGCACGCCCTTCCTGCTCGACACACACGATTTGCAGGCGCGACAATTCACGCTGATCAACAAGCGCATGCCATGGCTGCACCCGCGGGTGACCTACGAGCAGATGCTGGCCCAGGAACTCGACGCGATGCGCCAGGCCGATTTACTGCTGCATCTCAATGCGCAGGAGGCAGCCGAATTCGAGCGTCTGCTCCCGGAAAAAAAACATGCGCTGCTCTATCCCGCAACGCCGCCGGCGCCGACGGGGCCGGGCGGCCCCAACATCCTCCTTGTCGCCAGCAACAACGCGGCGAATGTCGAGAGCGTCCTGTGGTTTCTGCGCGAGACGGCGCCGCTCGCGCCTGGCGTCGATGTGCAGATCGTCGGGAATGTCGACGCGGGCGTGAAATCGCGCGCGCCCGGTGAATATAAAAAATTCGCCCGCTGGTTCACAGGCCAGGTTGAAAACCTCGGGGAGGTCTACGCCAATGCCAAACTCGCACTGTTGCCGACAATCAGCGGCCATGGCTTGTCGATCAAGAGCGTCGAAGCGCTCTCCAGCGGCCTGCCGCTGATCGCCACGCCGCAAGCGATGCGCGGCATGGACGAAAGCGTGCGCACATTGTCAGGCATTGAGTTCGCCGAGACAGCCGAAGCTTTTGCACAGCTGTTGCGCGATGCGGCAGGGCGTCCAGCGACTAGCGCGCCGGCGCGGGCGAATAGCGCCACGCGGGCGTTCTACGACAGGCATTTCTCACAGGCGGCTTACCGTCGCGATCTTGCGCATCTTGTCGAAAAACATATCGATGGCGCATGAACCCGCGATGCGTTCTCCCGGATATATGCTGCTGTGCAATGACACCGGGATGTAAGACGACGCTGAAACCCGCTCATGCCTCTGGATCGAGCGGCGCAACGCCCGCCGGGGCGCCTTTTTCGTCCAGCGTGATTTTTTCGACCCGCGCCTCAGCTTGCGCCAGCAGTTTCTCGCAACGCTCCTGAAGAGCGCGGCCGCGCGCGTAGAGCGCCACCGACTCGTCCAGCGACACCAGGCCTTTCTCGAGTTCGCCAACGATTTGCTCAAGCTCCTGTATGGCTTGTTCGAAAGGCAAATCGGCCACGGCGGCTTTGACGGTTTCCTTGCTCATGTTTTCACAATAAACCAATCGCGCCCGAATGACCATCGTTCGACCGGCTGACGCGAAACTTGCGCATGAGTTTATTCATGATCCTCTGGCTCTGCGTGACCAACAATGCGTAAAATTTCGGGAAACTGCGCCAACATGCGTCGCTCGACCTGATCCACCGCCTGATGCACGGTCTCGACAGCGATAGCCGGATCGACGCGACAGTGGAAATTAACGACCCAGCCGCCCGATGTCTCGCGGGCGCGCACATCGTGAATGTCGCCCAGCCAGCCGACATCAAGGGCGTAGCGATTCAGCGCAGCGACAATTTCCGCGAGCGCCGCCGGATCGATATCGATCCCCGCCATGACGTGCGCAGCCATCGGATCAATGTGGGTTTCGATCTCGACATCTGCGCCAAATTCGTCCCGGACGGCGCGTTCGAAATCCGTCGCGATGGCGTGGGCGCGTCCCATCGGCATGGCGCCGTCAAGTTCGATATCGACGCCGATTGAGAGACGATCGCCGATTTGTTGCGCGATGATATGATGCGCTGTGAGGTGACGCCGCGACGCCACCAGCAGCGTGCGTTCGACAACCGTCTCGTCATCCAGCGCGCGCGGTTCGATTACGACAGTGATCCGCGCGCGTGGTTCGACCGCCGCGACAGCCTCGGCGACAGCCAGTTTGATATGCGACGCCTGTTCCATCCGCAGGCTGCGCGAGACGCCGATCACCGCCTCGCCGATCACCTCCGGCCCAACGCTCCGCAAACGCAAATCGTCCAGGGCGATAACGCCCGGCACCTCGGCGATGGCCTGTCGGATTTGCGGGGTTAGGTCGCTGGGCGCGGCGTCGAGTAATGTGCTGATGGTGCGTTTGCCGAGCCGATAGCCGGCGATGGCGATAAAGACGGCGACGCCGAAAGACGCAAGCGCATCTCCCTTCAGGAAGCCAAAATGGGTGGCGGCCACGCCCGCCAAAGCCAGAACGGAGGAGACCAGATCGCTGGCGAAATGCAGAGCGTCCGCAGCCAGCGCGTCGCTGTGCTCTTCACGCGAGATCATCCCCAACTGACGCGAGCGGATGTAATCAATGGCGATGGAGACGCCCAGCACGGCGTAAACCGGCCACCCGGCGTCGATCTTTATATTCTCCTCCATGAGTCGCCGGATCGCCTCGCCGACAACGAGCAAGGCCAGGCCGAAAAGCAATCCGGTCTCGACGAGGGCGGCCAGCGCTTCGAACTTGCCATGACCATAGTGATGCTCGGCGTCGGCGGGTTTCTCCGCCTCCCGCACCGCAAAAAAGGTCAGGACTGTCGCGCCGGTGTCGACGATAGCGTGGCCGGCCTCCGACAACAGCGCAAGAGAGCCGGACCAAAGTCCCGCCGCAAGCTTGGCGACGGCAAGGAGGGCGCTCGCGGCAATGGAGGCGCGAGCGGCGGCGAGTTTGCGGCTTTGTCCGGCAAGATCGGCTGTGTCAAGGGCGGTCATGGCGACGGTTGTAAGTCCGAACGGGGAGAAATGATATAAGACCGGCAAGGCACAGGAGGCAAAGATGAACTATTTGCACACGATGATACGGGTCGGCGACCTCAACGGGGCCCTTGCGTTTTTCTCCCTGCTCGGTTTGAGCGAAATCCGTCGCGTGGATAATGAGAAAGGACGCTTCACGCTCGTTTATCTCGCCGCGCCTGACGATATCTTGCGCGCGAGAGAAACCGGCGCCCCGATGATCGAGCTGACCTGCAACTGGGACGAGCGCAGCTACGCAGGCGGACGCAATTTCGGACATCTCGCCTTCGCCGTCGACGACATTTATGCGATTTGCGAACGTCTGAAAGCCGCCGGCGTCACCATCAACCGGCCGCCGCGCGACGGCCACATGGCCTTCGTTCGCACGCCCGACGCCATCTCCATCGAACTGCTGCAAAAAGGCGAGGCGCTGCCGCCACGGGAACCCTGGACCTCCGCCCCGAACATCGGCGAGTGGTGAGAATGCCGCAGCGCCGCATGGGCGCTGCACGCGCCAGTGAGCATCTGCAGCGACGAAATTTTGTAAAATTTGAAAACGACAGGCGACAATGCGTCATTTGCAGAATAAGCTGGATAAAGAACGTCGGTAAGCGTGACGTAAAAAATCTATACTCGCCTTCGATGATGAAGGTCAAAACAAAGCTTGGCGTAAGACGGACGAGGAAGACGAAAGCATGCTGCGCTTCGACCCTTCCTGCCCGCTCGAAGTCGGGTTCATAAATGTTTCATGCATTGGCGTTAGCCCAAAGAAGCATGAATGACCGTTACGATTGTGTTTTGGCGCGAGAGACGGAGGGAGGTCATGTTGATAGCTGATTTGATCCATTCCTGCTCGAACGAGAAGGTCGCCGAAGCTGCGCTGTGCTGCCTGGGCGGACGCTTCGCAGAAAACGTCAACGTCGCAGCGCGTGACAGGGGGATGAGCGCCGGCGCGTTTGTCGTCTCAGTCGTGCACAAATTCTCCAGTCAGGCCGACGCGGCCACGCGTGAGTCGTTGCGGGAGAAAATCATCAGTGACGATCAACCCCTGCTGGAGGGTTTGCGCACGCTGCTTGAGGGCGCGTTGCGCGAAAGCCTGATGCCCGACGAGGCTGTCATGTCACTGACGCCGATGCTCAGGGCAAGCGTCGCCTGCAATGGTCAACACATTCATTGACGGGCGTAACGCCGTCATCCGAAGACGAAAAGCGGCGCATTCAGCGCCGCTTTTTCTTTTCCGGCCGATATGGCAAAAGTTTTCCGCACCCGGCGACAGGAACGATGGCGCAGATCCTCGATCAAAACCAGATTGCCGCCCTGCTCGCTGTCTGGGGCTACGGCGCTGTCGGCGGCGTCATCGCGCTGGAGAGCGCCGGCCTGCCGCTGCCGGGCGAAACCCTGCTGATCGGTGCGGCGATCTACGCCCGGCTGACAGGCGCCATGGAGATCGGCGGAATTGTCGCCGCCGCCGCGCTTGGCGCCATTCTCGGCGACAATCTCGGCTACTGGATCGGCCGACGTTATGGCGTTGGTTTTCTCGAACGCCATGGCGCACGGATCGGGCTGGGAACGGAAAAATTCCGGCTCAGCCAGTATCTATTTTACAAATGGGGCGGCGTTGTCGTGTTCTTCGGACGCTTCATCACCCTGTTGCGCATTCTCGCGGCGCTGCTCGCCGGCGCCAATCGCGTACCGCTCCGACAATTCATGATCTACAATGCGGCGGGCGGCGTGATCTGGGCGTCTATGTTTGGTTTCGGCGCCTATTATCTCACCGCCGGCTTCGAACAGGTTGAGGGCGGCGTCGCGCGTTTCGCCTTCGGCGCTCTGCTCGGCAGTCTGTTTATCCTCTGGCGCTACTACCGCCGGCATGAAGCGCGGTTGATCCAGGAAGCTGACGCCCTCTTCTCGGCGCGTAAGGCGAAAAACCCATAAAAGCCTAGTCGAATCGCGGTCCCTGCCGCGCCGCAGCCAGCGCCGCGCGCAAATCCCGCGCCAGTTCGGCTTTTTGATCGGGGCCAAGAAACGCGCCGATCTCGACGCTCTCGCCGCGTGCGGCCAGCGCCAGACGCTGCACGCCGAACTCCTCATGCGTCTCCTGCTCCAGCCGCACCCAGCTCGGGTTAAACCGCCATTCACGACGATGGCCGCGCACGCCGATCTTGGCGTGAACAAGTTCGAGCGGCGTCAGATCGAGCGTTTCATAGGCCCGCGCCGAGCGGAAGCTGATCTTGAAGGCGATATAGAGCGCCAGCGCGTCGAGTCCCATGAAACCGGCGACCGGCCAGGCGCCCATCACCAGAAAGGGCAGCGCCAAAATCACCTGCGCCAGACAGAATCCAAGAATGAATATGGTGAAGGCGCGCGGGGTGAGCGAACGATGCGGCTGGAGCCGCGCCGCGTAGATTTTGCGTTCGAAGGCTTCTGACATCCGGAGCGCCCAACGCTATCGTGCCGCCGATCAGCGCGTTATAAGGCCGATTATGGCCGTAAAAAACTCCTCCGCAACCTCCGCCGCGCCGGGCCGACGTCTGAGCGCCGCCGAGGCGAGGCGCATCGAAGAGATTTTTACGCGCTTCGCCAGCGCCAACCCGGAGCCAAAGGGCGAACTCTATTACACCAACCCCTTCACCCTGCTCGTCGCCGTCGTGCTCTCCGCGCAGGCGACCGACGCCGGCGTCAACAAGGCGACGCCCGCCCTTTTCGCACTGGCTGACACGCCCGCAAAAATGGCGGCGCTTGGCGAAGAGAAGGTGCGCGAGGCGATCAAGACCATCGGGCTGTTTCGCTCCAAGGCAAAAAATGTCGTCGCCCTGTCGCGCCTCTTGATCGACCGCCACAAGGGGAAGGTGCCGCAAACGCGCGAGGAATTGACGGCATTGCCGGGCGTGGGCCGCAAGACGGCGAATGTCGTGCTCAACATTGCCTTTCACCAGCCGACCATAGCTGTGGACACCCATATTTTCCGGATCTCCAACCGCCTGCCGCTGGCCAAAGGAAAGACGCCGGAAGCTGTTGAGGCGGGACTGGAAAGGGTCGTGCCGCAGGCCTACCGCCTTCATGCGCATCATTGGCTGATCCTGCACGGGCGCTATATTTGTAAAGCGCGCAAACCATGCTGCGACCGATGTCTGATCGCAGATTTGTGCCGATATCCGGACAAGACGACCCAGTCCTGACCACGCCGAGCGATGCGGCGCTGAATGAAAAACGGAGACGACATGAAACATCTCATCAAGCTTGCCGGCTTTCTCCCGATTTTGCTGAGCAATGCGGCGCTGGCGGATGGCGCGGTGGATGTCAAAGGCTTTCACGGCAAGACACGCGCGCAGATTGTCGATTTCGGTCATCTTCCTGAGCTAAACGGCAAATATCAATTGCGCGTCACCGAAGTGACCATCGATCCGGACGGCTATATGAAGCCCCATCATCATCTGGGGCCAGGCGTGCGCTGCATCCTCTCGGGCGAACTCACCTATGTGTTCCGCGGTCAGACGACGCTCTACAAGCCCGGCGACTGTTTCACCGAAACTGGCGACGAGTCGCATGAAGCGCGCAACGCCGGTAAGGTTCCTGTAGTGCTTCACAATTCCGAATTGCTGCCGGCCTCCCTTCCCGAGGGCAAGACATCGCTGGTCCCGCTGCCGTCGGACGCGAAGAAATAGAAGATCGCTCTCACAGGCTTCACAGCGTCTTTCCGAGACGCCCCGCGAGATCGCAAATATATTGCCAGGCGACGCGCCCCGAACGCGCGCCCCGGGTAATCGACCATTCCAGCGCCTCGGCGCGAATGGTATCCGCCGGCGCAACCAATTGGTAATGGCGGACATAGCCGAAAATCATCGCGAGATAATCGTCCTGGCTGCAATTGTGGAAACCGATCCACAGGCCAAAGCGATCGGAGAGCGAGACCTTCTCCTCGATCACTTCGCCGGGATCGATGGCGCTGGCGCGTTCATTCTCCATCATGTCTCGCGGGATGAGATGGCGCCGGTTCGAGGTTGCGTAGAAAATCACATTCTCCGGCCGCCCCTCGACGCCGCCTTCCAGTGCGGTTTTCAGCGCCTTGTAGCTGGTCTCGGGACCATCGAAGGAGAGATCGTCGCAAAATACGATGAAGCGAAACGGCGCCGCGGCCAGAACGCCGAGCAGCTCCGGCAAGGCCTCGATATCCTCGCGATGGATCTCGACCAGCTTCAGTCGCCCCTCTCCGGCGAGCGCGCCATGCACGCTTTTGACCAGCGAGGATTTGCCCATGCCGCGCGCCCCCCAGAGCAAGGCGTTATTGGCGGGAAAGCCCTGTGCGAAACGGCTGGTGTTGCCAAAGAGAATGTCGCGCTGACGATCGACGCCGGCGAGAAGCGCCAGCGGCGTGCGATTGACCCGCGCCACCGGCTGGAAGGTCCCCCCAGAGGCCCGCCAGACGAAGGCCTCCGCTAAGGCGAAATCCGGCGCGGGCGGAGCCGGCGGGGCCAGCCGCTCCAGCGCCTCGGCGATACGGATCAATTGGACGGCGAGATCATGTTGCGACATTTGATTTCCGGCTCGTGGGCTGATTTGCGGATCGAGGCGGATTATAGGGGAAGCACAGCCAGTATCGAACGCCCGCCAAAGGAAAAGCCTGTTGACGCCCGACGCCGACGCCCTCACCGACCGCGCTCGCGTGTTCATCGATCCTCTCCGTCGAGAATTGGCCGAACGGGCGCTGAGTCAGGCGCTCGAAAAGGACATGGCGGCTGGCGGCGCGCTCGCAGCGCTTTTTGCCGCGCGGCCGAAAGCGCGTAACCTGGTCTCAGGCGTTTTTGGCTCCTCCCCCTATCTCGCCGATCTTGGCGCCCGTGATCCCATCCGCCTTGCTCGCATTCTGGCCAGCGCGCCGGCGGAGCGGATTGCGCAACTGATAGAGGCGACGAGAGAATTCAGCTGTGACGACGAAGCCGAGTTGATGCGTCGACTGCGCCTGGTGAAGCAGGAAGCGGCGCTGACGATCGCGCTCTCCGACCTCTCGAAAGTCTGGGACACGCTCACAGCGACCGCCGCTTTGACGCGCGTCGCCGATGCGACGCTTTCGGCGGCCATCCGCTTCACGCTGCGCGAGGCGGCGCTGCGGGGCAAGATCGAGCTTGCCGATCAACGCGATCCCGAGCGGGGCTCGGGCTGGATTTTCCTCGGCATGGGCAAGGGCGGCGCCTTTGAGCTGAATTATTCCTCCGATATCGATCTCATTGTTTTCTTTGATCGCGATCGCGCGCGTCTCGCCGATCCGCTGGAGGATGTGGATTTCTTCGTTCGGATGACCAAGCGCGTCGTCAAGATCATGAGCGAACACACCAGTGAGGGCTACGTGTTTCGCACCGATCTGCGTCTGCGTCCCGATCCGGGCGCGACGCCCATTGCGATCCCGCTCACCGCCGCGCTCAGTTATTATGAGAGCATGGGCCAGAATTGGGAGCGCGCGGCCTATATCAAGGCGCGACCAGTCGCCGGCGACATCTACGCCGGCGAAAAATTCCTCAAGGAACTGGCGCCCTTTATCTGGCGCAAATATTTTGATTTCGCCGCCATCGCCGACGTGCATTCGATCAAACGTCAGATTCATGCGCACAAGGGCCATGGCAAGATCGCCGTTCTGGGTCACAATATCAAACTCGGGCGCGGCGGCATACGCGAAATCGAATTTTTCACCCAGACCCAGCAACTCATCACCGGCGGTCGTGATGCGCGCCTGCGCGGCCGCGAGACGCTGGCGATGCTCGATCAGCTTGTCGAGAGCGGTTGGGTCGAGGCGTCGGTGCGCGATGAATTGCGTGAAGCCTATCTGTTTCTCCGAGACGTCGAACATCGCATCCAGATGGTCGCCGACGAACAGAAACACACCTTGCCTGAAACGGTGGACGGCGTCGCCAACATCGGACGCATGATGGGATTTGAGGGCTACGACGATTTCGCCGAAGCGCTGATCCGCCGTCTGGAGATCGTACAGGGTCATTATGCGCGATTGTTCGAGGCGGCGCCGGAACTGACCACAGCGACCGGCAACCTTGTCTTCACCGGCGACGACGACGATCCGGAAACGCTCGAAACCCTTGCGCACATGGGCTATCTCAGCCCCAAAACGGTGACGGAAACCATTCGTGGCTGGCACTTCGGTCGCTACGCCGCAACCCGATCGACCGTTGCGCGCGAGCGTCTCACGGAATTGACCCCCGCGCTCCTCGCAACTCTTGCTCGCACCGAGAACGCCGACAAGGCCTTCCTCGCGTTCGACAAGCTTGTCGCGCGTCTGCCGGCCGGGGTGCAGCTTTTTTCGCTGCTGGCGTCGCAACCGCGCCTGCTCGATCTGCTGGCCGCGATCATGGGCGCCGCGCCAAAGCTCGCGGAAACCATCTCGCGACGTCCGCGCGTTGTGGGCGCGTTGCTTGAGCCGGGCTTTTTCGAAAGCGCGCCGGGCGTCGAGGATTTGCGTCAACGGCTGGCGGCGCAATTTGCCGAATCGAACTCCTATGAAGACGCGCTCGATCGCGCCCGGATCTTTGGGCAGGAGCAAAAATTTCTGATCGGCGTGCGCGTGTTGACCGGCTCGTTATCGGTTACGGAAGCTGGCGACGCCTACACGCGGCTTGCCGAGACGCTCATTGCCGGCCTGTTTGATCGCGTTGCTCTGGAGTTCGAACGCGCTCACGGCCGTATTGAGGACGGCGTGGCGGCGATTGTCGCCATGGGCAAGCTTGGCGGTCGCGAAATGACCGCCGCTTCCGATCTCGATCTGATGCTGCTTTACGACGCCGATCCGCTGAGAGAGTCCACAGGCGGCGAGCGCGCGCTCCCGACGGCGCCGTATTACGCGCGCCTGACGCAACGGCTGATCACGGCGCTGTCGGCGCCCACCGCCGAAGGTCTTCTTTACGAAACCGATTTCCGGTTGCGGCCTTCAGGCAACAAAGGCCCCATCGCCGTCAGTCTGGGGAGCTTTGTCGATTATCAGGCGACAGAAGCCTGGACATGGGAGCACATGGCGCTGACCCGCGCCCGGGTGATTGCGGGGCCGGCGACTTTCAGCGAACGCGTCGACCGCGCGATCCGCGCTGCGCTGATGCATCCGCGCGATCCACAAAAACTGAGAGACGACGTATTGGCGATGCGACGACGGCTGGAACAGGAGAAGGTCTCGACCAATCCCTGGGAGGTGAAGCAGGTCGCCGGCGGCCTCATCGACATCGAATTCCTGGCCCAATACCTCATGCTGCGCGAGGGGCCGGCTCGACCAGAGATTTTCTCCACCACGACTCCAATGGCGCTATTGAGGCTCCGCGACGCCGGCGCGCTCGATCCCGGTGCGGCCGAGACGTTGATCGCCGCCTCGGCGCTGTATCAGGGGCTAACGCAACTGATGCGGCTCGCCATCGACGACGCCTTCCGTCCGGCGGATGCGACGCGCGGCCTTTCCGACCTTTTGCGTCGCGCCGCCGACGCGCCGGACCTCTCCAGTCTTGAGGCGCTGTTGCGTGAAACCGAGAAAAAAACCCGTGATGTTTTTACCCGCGTCGTTGGACCGTTGAAGCCCACCGTCGCCGACAACGGCGGGGAGTTGTCAGCCAACGCGCCGCCGGCTTAGAAACATAATGGTCTTCTCGCAACGACGCCGTCTTGTGACGGCGCTCTCCGCCGCCTATCTGGGGTGTTCCGCCCCGCTTTCTGGAGCCTGTTCATGTTGAAAATTCAATGCAATGCGCGTTTTGCGACCCGCGCCGCGCTCGCCGCCGTCGGCTTCGCCGCTCTTCTGGCGGCGACTGTGGCCCCCGCGCAGGCCAAGGTTTTGGCCAAGGTCAATGGCGTCGAGATCACCGACGAGGACGTCAAACTGGCCACGGATGACCTCGGCCCCGGCATTCCACGTCAGCTCGAAGGAAAGGCCCGCGACGCCTATATCCTGGATTTTCTGATCGACGAACAATTGGTGGTGCAAAAGGCTCAGGCCGACAAGCTCGCGGAAACACCGGAATTCGCAAAGAAACTCGCCTATTTGCGCGACAAGGCGTTGATGGAGACCTTGCTCGGCAATGTCGCCAAATCGGCCGTGACCGACGCGGCGATCAAACAGACATATGACGAAGCGGCGAAGAACCAGAAGCCGGAAACTGAATATCACGCCCATCATCTTCTTGTGCCGACCGAGGAGGAGGCCAAAAAAGCCCTGGCCCGCATCAAGGGCGGCGAAGATTTCGGCAAGGTCGCCGACGAAGTCTCGAAGGACCCCGGCTCGAAGGGCGGCGATCTCGGCTGGTTCACGAAAGATCGTATGGTGCCGGAATTCGCAGACGCGGCGGCGAAGCTGCAACCGGGCCAGCTTTCTGAACCTGTGAAATCGCAATTCGGCTGGCACATCATCAAGCTTGACGAGACGCGTCCGAAAACCTTCCCCCCGCTTGATCAGATCAAGGATCAGGTGGCGCGGTATGTGGTGCAGAAGGCGCAGAGCGAAATGGTGCTAAAATTGCGTGAGAGCGCAAAGGTCGAACGCACCGACGCCCCGCCGCCCGCCCCCGCAGGCGCAGCGAAGCCGGACGACAAAAAGAAGTAAGGGCCGGCACTGGCGACAAAAGTAAGCCGGCGTCTGCACAGGCGCCGGCGTCATCTTGTTGAAATAAACTTTCCGAATGACTGGCGCAGGGCTGGGGCGACGCGGCTCCTGAGCTGTATTGGCGCCGCCGGTCTGGTTTCACATCGAGAGTTTCGCTCATGGCCCCCAACGCCCCGCTCTCTCCGCTCGCGCCGAAAACAACGCCTGACATCCCGCCGCTGGAGGGCGTGCGTTTCGCCGCCGGCATGGCGGGCGTGCGCTATGCCGGCCGCACCGATGTGATGCTGGCGCTGATGGATGAGGGCGCGACGGTCGCCGGCGTTTTTACAAAATCGAAATGTCCTTCGGCGCCGGTCGACTGGTGCCGGGCGAAAGTGAAAGGCGGCAAGGCGCGCGTATTGCTGGTGAATTCCGGCAACGCCAACGCCTTCACGGGCAAGGTCGGCGCAGAGGCCGTGAAGCTCTCGGCGCGGCTGGCGGCCGACGCAGCCGGGGTCAATGAAAAACAGGTGTTCCTCGCCTCCACCGGCGTGATCGGAGAACCGCTCGACGCAAGCAAATTCGACGGCGTGCTCGACTCTCTCGTCGGCAACGCCCGGCCCGACGCCTGGCAGGACGCGGCGCGGGCGATCATGACCACAGACACCTTTCCCAAACTCGCCACGCGTAAAACAACGATTGGCGGCGTCGAGGTGACGATCAGCGGCATCGCCAAGGGCGCCGGGATGGTCGCGCCCGACATGGCGACGATGCTGTCCTTCGTCTTCACCGACGCGCCGATCGGCGCAGAGGCCTTGCAGGCGATGCTTTCGAAGGCTGTGCAAAGCTCCTTCAACGCCATAACTGTCGATAGCGACACCTCGACCTCCGATACGCTCATGCTCTTCGCCACCGGCGCCGCGAAGAAGCGCGGCGCGCCAAAAATCGAACAGGCGTCCGACCGCCGCTTGCTCGATTTCAAACGCGCCCTGTCGGAAGTGCTTCTGGATCTGGCGCAGCAGGTGGTGAAAGACGGCGAAGGCGCGCGCAAGTTTGTCGAGGTGACGGTGAGCGGAGCCGAAAACGCCCGAGCGGCGAAACGCATTGCGCTCTCTATCGCCAATTCGCCCCTGGTTAAAACCGCCATCGCCGGCGAGGACGCCAACTGGGGCCGCGTCGTGATGGCGGTCGGCAAAGCGGGCGAGAAAGCCGATCGCGATAAACTCTCGATCTGGTTCGGCGGCGTTCGCGTCGCCCACAAGGGCCGGCGGGATCCAGACTATAATGAGACGGAAGTCTCGGAGATCATGAAGCGCGAGGCGATCGTCATCAAGGCTGATATTGGCGTTGGTTCGGGCGTCGCCACGGTGTGGACATGCGATCTGACGAAGGAATATGTCGCGATCAACGGCGATTATCGGAGCTAGGATCGAGTTTCTCAGAAAAACAATATACACTCTGCCTATTCACGATGGGACCAGACAGAAGATTGCTGAATTCAATTCTTGTTGACAATCCCATCATGTATCACATGATTTTTGATCAGATAGTTCATGCCTCTTGACCATGATGTATCTGTATTCCCTCTGATGTCGACGCTTTGAGTAAGCAGTATTTTTCTTGCCCTAACGTCGACCATGTATAGGTTGATGTTGAGAATGAGATTGGAAACTTTCTGAACAACGATCCAAGAGCTTATGTCAGCTCCTGTTGTCGCTCCATAATCGATCTCACATCCTCCACACTCGCCTACTGGCTGACCTTCATGGATTTTGGAGCGCATCTCAACGGAGACAGGCATAAACAGAAACTTACCCGTCGATTCCAGTTGCGATCTGAGGATTTGCTCTATTGCCTGAATTCGATTTTGTTCCGCCTCTGTCGTCGGTTCCTGAACCTCATGATCGTTTTGGAACCTAGTGCCCAAAAACAGTATTTTTCTTTGATCATGGCCCAGAGGTTCTCTAACCTCAGCAAATCCGTTTGATGATGTAACGAATAACAAAGCAACTCCCACGATCTTTGCAGAAAAAAAGCTAGAATTCGTGTGATATTTTGACTGCGCGCCGGGTAAACAGGTTTGGGAGGTGGAGAAAATCTGAAACATTTGAGTGATAATTCTTTTAAAGGAGCATACGCCGGATGACATCAATTTTGAACATAATCTAACTCGACCGACGGGTTTCGGCAAGCCAATATCCCCAGCCGGCCGAGTGAGCGGGGGCTGCGGGTCGGCGAACGCCGTGTTGAGCGGTGGAAAATGTCGCGTTTCCCGTCATTGAGACGCACTTCTCCCGTCGTTTTCAATCGGACCCGCAACACCCGAACGCACTACGCCGTTGATGCGACTGGCGGCGGCCGAAGTTCCGCGATCATCCTCAAGATGTCGGCGAACAGGTCTCTGGAAACCGCGACCTCGGCCATTTGGAATGCGACGTAGCGCGCATGGCCGACAACCTTCGCGCCGATCTTGATCAGCTTCTCCCGCAGCGTCGTCATCGACCATTCGCTGATCGGCTCCGGCGTCGCCAACGTGCGCATGAAGTTGCCGAGATTGTAGGCGAGGGCGTGAAGCTGAAGGCGCACAGCGTTCGCGGCAAAGGAACGGCAGGAAAGCCGCGTCCATTTGATCGCGCCCTTGCCCTCCTTGATCCATTGCTCGCACGTGCCGCGCTTGTTGTAAAAGGCGATGGCGTTCCCGGCGCGCCGCGCCATGTTGGTGACGATAAAGCCGACACGCGGATAGAGTTCGCCCGGATGCCACTCGACCTTGGCGACGACCCTGCGCGGCTTCGACCAGCTTGCGGCCCGGTAGTGGAAGTTGGCGTAATACCGGCGAACATGGTTCGGTGGCCGCCCGACCGGACGCTTGAGCAGGTAGCCGATCCTGTCCTGCAAGACGCGGTTCGCCGGAAGCCGGATCGCGTATTTGATCCCTTCGGCTTCAAGATATTCGTAGACATCAGGATTGGCGAAGCCGGCATCGGCCCGAAAATAAATGCGCGCTACCTTGCCGCGATAGCGCGCCACGACGGGATCAAGCACACCCTTCCAGCCATCGGCGCTGTGGACGTTGCCGGGACGAAGCGCGCAGCGCTCCAGATCGCCGAACTGATTGAACACGAACAGCGGATGATAACAGGTGCAGTCGTAGTGACCGTTCCAGACGCTGTTCTCCTGTTCGCCATGGGTGGGACTGACGCTGGAATCCATGTCGAGGATGACGCCCTTCGGCGGCCGGCGCGCATGCACGCGGTCGATCCAGCGGCCGGAAAGATCGGCGAGCGCCAACAGATTTTTGTCGGCGGTGAGCCAGCGCGTCTCGAAACGTCCCATCTGGCTTGCCGAGGCCGCGCTCCCATGGCTTGCTTTCCCTCCGACAATCCATCTCATCGCCGGATCATGCCGCAGCCGCTCGGCGTCATTCACGTCCTCATAACCGGCCAGCCGTCCGAACACGGACTGCCGCAACATTCCCACCAGAGCGTGCCGACCATTCTTTCCCGTTCGCGCGTCGGCGAGAACATCGTCCGCCATCGCGGAGAGGCCGAGGGCGTCATCGAGTTCCCGATAAGCAAGCAGCCCGGCGTCCGAAGTCACCACCGATCCACGAAACTGAAGCAGCAGGCGGCGGTCGAAATCGATCCGGAGAGAGCCATCGTTTGTTTCACCCGCCGGGTGCGTCATCAGGGAGTGCTCCATGTGCGAAGAAGTCCCTGCAAAATATAGCTGAATCGCATGTCCAGCGCATCAAACTATTGAGCCATCGGGCGAATGCGGGATAAAGAGGCAAATCCGACTAATATTTTTTTCATAGAAGCTGCCCCATGTAAGAAGCATATAATGACTGGTTTATTTGGGTTAAATCAATTTGCTGTTTTTTGGTGTTACAGAGTAGCTTTTTTCTCAAATTTTACAATATCACCACCGCGCCGCATGGCGTCGCAACGGTCCGCCCAGTAACTCATCATTCGCACCCGCTCATCCCAAAAATCGGCGCGGGCGTATGCGCGGCGGACGGAATCAGCGTCAACGTGCGCTAATTGTCTTTCGATAGCGTCGGCATTCCAGATGCCGCACTCATTCAACATCGAAGAAGCGGCAGCGCGGAAACCATGGCCGGTCATTTCTTCTTTAGAAAACCCAAGCCGGCGCAATGCAGCGTTTATTGTATTTTCCGACATCGGCCGCGAGCCAGTTCGGACGGATGGGAAAACAAATCTCCCGCCGCCGGTAATACCCTGCAACTCTTGCAAGATGGCGACAGCGCGCGGCGCCAGCGGGACTTTGTGCGGCCGGCGCATTTTCATTTTCTCGGCCGGTATGGTCCAGACGGCCGCGCTCAAATCAAATTCGGACCATTCGGCCGTCCGCAGTTCGCCCGGGCGCACGAATGTTAAGGCGAGCAATTCAAGCGCCGCCCGCGTTTCGGGAGCGCCACCAGCATCATCGGCCATCGCCCGCAAGAGCGCCCCGAAAGCGATGGGGTCAGTTATTGCCGCCCGATGGGTCACAGTTGGCGCGGTCAATGCGCCTTTGAGAGCGCCAGTCGGGTCATTCTCCGCCCGCGCCGTGGCGACGGCATAGCGGAAAACCTGCCCGATGGTCGCCCGTAGCCGCTTGGCGGTTTCATGCCGCCCGCGCGCCTCTACTGTCCGCAGAACCGCCAGCACCTCCGCCGCCGTGATTTCAGCGATGGGGCGGGGGCCAAGGGCAGGACGGGCCAGCGACAGCAGCCACTCGACCTTGCCTAGCGTCCGGTCGGCTTTCGCTTCCCGGCGGGCCTTTTCGAGCAATTCATCGGCCAGCGCGTTGAACGTATTGCCGGCCGCCGTCGCCTTGGCGGCGCGCTTGGCCATGTTCGGGTCAATGCCATCCGCCAACAGTTTCCGGGCGTCGTCGCGGGCGGCGCGGGCCTCCACCAGCGACACCTCGGGATAAACCCCAAGGGCCAGCAGCTTTTGCTTGCCATCGAAGCGATAGGCCACACGCCACCGCTTGCCGCCCTCGGGAAAAATCCAAAGCTGAAGCCCGCCGCCGTCCGTCAGCTTCACTAGCTTTGGGCCGGGCTTGGCCTTTTTGATTTGAATATCGGTAAGCGGCATTGCTGGCCCCAAAATCGGCCATACCAACAAGGCCGAAATTCATACCAGCATTTATACCATCAATTTTCCGGGATACCAGCGGACTACGGCGGACAGCCCCGGAGCGGATTTTCGCCAGAAGCCTTTGTTTTTGGGCAATTTTCGGAGAATTTCGGACAGCCTCGGAGGGCTTTGTGGTGCCGCAAGAGGGATTCGAACCCCCGACCCCATCATTACGAATGATGTGCTCTACCAGCTGAGCTATTGCGGCGTGGCGGGGTCACTCATATCGGCGCTCCCCTTTTTTTTCAAGCGCCCGCCGTCGGGCCAGCGTCTTTTTTGACGCATCCGCTCAAGCCTTGTTGTCCGGCTCGGCAGGGAGGCTGGAAAGCGCCTGCTGGCGCAGCTTGTCAATCTCCACTTTGGTTTTCTTAACCTCGGCGCGTGCGACCTTGGCGGCCCTGCGCACCGGCAGGTGGCTTACCCAGGTAGAGGCCCCGCCCGCAACCACGCCCAGCGCCATGGAGACCAACACAACCAGAAAGAGGGGAGCCTCGAAGGATGGACCGGTCTCGCCCGGCGCGAGAAAAGGATCAAGGCCAATTTGCACAGGGGTGCGGTTCGCCATGGCAAAAAACAGAATGATCAGCGCCAGCGGAACGAAGAAAATAATGCGAAAGACGGTCTTCATGTGCCGCGTCCATCTGGTTGTCGCACGTTCCGCGCCCGCCTCGCAGGCGCCAAAGGTCAGCCCGTGAAATTCTCGTTGAGCCGCTCGCGCATTTCCTTGCCGGTCTTAAAAAACGGCACGCTCTTTTCCTGAACCGACACCTGCTCGCCAGTGCGAGGGTTGCGGCCGGTGCGAGCGTCGCGCTTCTTCACTGAGAAGGCCCCAAACCCGCGCAACTCGACCCGATCGCCGCGCGCGAGAGCGGCCGTGATCTCATCGAGGATGGTGGTCACGATGGTTTCCACGTCGCGCTGGTAGAGACTGCCGTTGCGACGCGCAATACGTTGGATGAGTTCGGATTTGATCATGTCGCAACCTGGCAGAGAAAAGAATTTCCGCAAATGGCGCTCGTCGCGCACATCACGGAAAACCCTGCCAAATCGCCAATAGGCCGTCAAGCCCGGCGACCCGCTCCGATTGCACGGCGCCCTCCAGGCCCATGGCGAAGGTCTCGAAACCAGCGGCGCGCGCGAGACTGGCTGCGCCTTCGACGAGACCCAGCCGCTCAATGCTGGTTTTGCGTTTCCAGTCCCGCACTGGCAGGGATTTAGCGATGTTTCTGTCGCTCTCAAGCCAGGCGATCGCCTCGCGTTCGCCGCCGATTGCATCGACCAGCTTCAACGGCAGGCCCTGATGCGCGGTGAACACGCGGCCGTCCGAAACTTTCGCCAGTTCGGCGTCATCCAGTTTGCGGCGATCCTTCACCAATCCCTTAAACCAATCGTAAGAGTCGGCGACGAGGCTGGCGATCGCCGCCTTGGCCGCCTCGCTCGTCGGCTCAAGACCATTGGGGGCAGCCTTGAGCGGCGAGGACTTCACCTCTTCGACTTTCACGCCAACATTTTCGAGAAGCTTGTAAAAATTGGGGAACTGGAACAGCACGCCGATCGAGCCAACAAGCGACGTTTTGCGCGCCACTATACGGTCTGTGGCCAGCGCGGCGATGTAGGCGCCCGACGCAGCCAGATTGCCGACCACGGCGACGACCGGCTTTTTCTCGGCCAGACGACGCAACTCCTCATAGAGCTTCTCTGAGCCGGTGGTCGTTCCGCCGGGACTATCGAGATTGAGCAGCAACGCTCTGGCGTTGTTCGACTCGCCGATTTTCTGAATGAGTTCGATCGTATCCTTGTCGCCTGTGATCAGCCCCTGAACCGAAAGCCGCGCGATGTGGGGGGTGAGCTTGTCGGCGGAGTCGGCGCCGTCCAGCTTCGCGATGAAGCCGAGACCGGCGAGCGCCAGCGCAACCAGCGCCGCCGCGCGCCACCAGCCGAGTTTGCGCCGCATCCGGCGCCGATCAATTAGATAATCTGTGGATGCGGACATCGGCGTTCGTTCCTCGTGCAAGCGTTTGCAGTCGACGCGTCTTGCTTCAGATCAGATAGCAGCGCGAAGTGTCTCTGGCTATGTGAGCATGGGCGGAGAAAGTCTCAACCTTGCGGCCGGGCCTCGGGATCGCGCCAGGTGGCGTCGAACAGCCATTCGGCGTAGCCGGGATCGGCCTGCGCCACGTCGAGGCGCAGAAGTTCTGGCGTTTCATAGCTGTGCAACCGCCGCACCAGCGCCGAAAGCGCATCGTAGTCCTCTGCCCGCAGCTTCATCTGCAACTGGAACTCCTCGCTTTCGCATAAGTCTCCCTTCCAGCGAAAATGGCTGAAAATCGGGAAGATCTGCACGCAGGCGGCAAGTCGCGACTCCAGCGCCGCGCGCGCCAGGGCTCTCGCGGCGTCGGCGCCGTCGATAGTCGTCACAAGAATTGCAACGCCGCTCATTATCCACCCACCACGGTGGTGAACACCTGGCCGCCGCGCGCCAGCGTGATCTTCCAGTAATAGGCGCGTCCTGCGGCAATTTGCGCAAGATCGCGGGTTGAGCCGATCTTCTGGTCATTGACGGCCAGCACAATGTCGCCGCGTTGAAGATTCAGCTGCTGGGCGAAGGAGCCGTCCTCGACATCGGCGACAACAACGCCGGCGGCGGCGCCCTGAACCGACAGTTCCTCGATCACAGCGGGCGACAAATTCATGACGGTTGCGCCGGCGAAGGGCGACTGGCCCCTGAGCCGGATCGTATCCCGCGACGGCGTCTCCGGCGCGGAGACAAGCTTGATCTGTATCGTGGTCTTCTTGCCGCCGCGCAGCACGTCGAGCGTCGCCTGCCCGCCGAGCGGCCGAGTGCCAAGGCGATAGCCGACCGCCTCCGGATCGTCGACGGTCTGACCGTCAATCGCGACAATCACATCGCCGCGTTTCAGGCCGGCTTCCGACGCCGGACCGGCGGCGTCGACATCCGCGAGCAGCGCGCCAGACGGCCGCTCCATGCCGAGACCCTCGGCGATCTCCGGCGACACGGCCTGAAGGCGCGCCCCGAGCCAGGGACGACGCACGGTCTTGCCGCCGCCCTTTGCCGCCGCCAGCACGCTTTTCACCATATTCGCTGGAATAGCGAAGCCGATTCCGATGGAGCCGCCGGATTTCGAGAAAATCGCCGAATTGATGCCAACAACCCGGCCGTTCATATCGACCAGCGGCCCGCCGGAATTGCCGGGGTTGATCGCTGCGTCGGTCTGGATGAAAAAGCCATAGTCAGTGATGCCGACATGCGTGCGCGCCAGCGCCGAAACGATGCCCTGCGTCACCGTCTGGCCGACGCCGAAAGGATTGCCGATGGCGAGCGTCAAATCGCCGACTTCGAGCGCGTCTGAGTCGCCCAGCTCCATGGTGGGGAAATTCGAGCCCTCCGACAGTTTCAGTACGGCGAGATCGGTGCGCGGATCGCGCAGCACGATTTTAGCGGGGATTTCGCGCTTGTCGGCCAGCGCCACCTTCACGTCGGTCATGCCCTCAATGACGTGATGATTGGTCACGACGAGGCCGCTGGGATCGACAATCACGCCAGAGCCCAGCGACTGGGCGGTGTTACGGCCCGGCGCGCCGCCGCCCTCGCCGAAAAAGCGGCGGAAGATTGGATCGTCGAGAAAGGGATTTGCCGGCATGCGCTCGACGCGTGAGGCGAAGACATTAACCACCGCCGGCTGCGCCTTCTTGACGACCGGCGCGAAGGAATAGGCGATCTCGGCGCGGGTGCGGGGGGCGACGGGAGCTGACGGGGCGGGGACGGACTGCTGGGCGCAAGCGAGCGACAGCGTTCCGGCAACCATCGACGCCGCGAGCGTCATCCTCAACGACGAGCCCGCCGCAATCTGAAAAACTCCCCGTATGGAACGCATCGAAGACTCCTGGCAGATTCGCTTGGCCCGAATATAACGGCTTTCGCCGAGCTATCGATCGGCCTGGCAAATAAAAAGGCGGCCCGCAGGCCGCCCCAAAACTTTTGGCGCGAATGACCAGCGGCTTACGCCGCCTCTTCTTCCGTCTGCGTGGGGCCCGAATCCTGTCCCTTTGCGTCGACGTCACGGTCAACGAATTCGATCACGGCGAGCGGCGCATTGTCGCCATAGCGGAAACCCGCCTTCAGCACGCGGGTATAGCCGCCGTTGCGGTTCTTGTAGCGCGGGCCGAGCACGTCGAAGAGCTTGGCGACGAGCTTTATGTCGTGGATCTGGGCAATGGCCTGACGGCGCGCATGCAGATCGCCGCGCTTGCCGAGAGTCACCAGCTTTTCGACAACCGGACGCAGATCCTTCGCCTTGGGCAAGGTCGTGACGATCTGCTCGTGCTTGATCAGCGCCTGTGACATATTCATGAACATCGCCTTGCGATGTTCGTGGGTGCGGCCGAAGCGGCGCTTTTTGTGACCATGATACATGTGGCTCTCCGTCGATTATGCGACCGCCGTGCCAAGGTACGGCCGCTTCCTTGTGTCCTCTCCCGCATGCGGGAGAGGGTCGGTGTAAGGGATCAGTAATGTTCCTCGAAGCGCTTGGCGAGGTCGTCGATGTTCTCCGGCGGCCAACCCGGCACTTCCATGCCGAGATGCAGCCCCATCTGGGCGAGAACTTCCTTGATTTCATTAAGCGACTTGCGACCGAAGTTCGGCGTGCGCAGCATTTCCGCTTCCGACTTCTGGATCAGATCGCCGATGTAGACGATATTGTCGTTCTTCAGGCAGTTCGCTGAACGCACCGACAGTTCGAGCTCGTCGACCTTCTTGAGCAACGCCGGGTTGAAGGCAAGCTGCGGGATCGACGGGGTCGCCTCCTCGCGGCGCGGCTCCTCGAAATTGACGAAGACGTTGAGCTGATCCTGAAGGATGCGCGCGGAATAGGCCAGGGCGTCCTCCGGCGTAATGGCGCCATTGGTTTCGATCGTCAGCGTCAGCTTATCGTAATCGAGAACCTGTCCCTCGCGGGTGTTCTCGACGCGATAGCTGACTTTCCTTACTGGCGAATACAGGCTGTCGACCGGAATCAAGCCAATGGGCGCGTCTTCGGCGCGATTGCGATCCGCCGGCACATAACCTTTGCCGGTGCTGATAGTGAATTCGATACGGATCTCGGCGCCCTCGTCAAGCGTGCAGATTACAAGATCGGGATTAAGAATTTGAACGTCGCCAGTGGTCTGGATGTCGCCAGCAGTGACGACGCCTGGGCCAGTCTTCTTCAGCGTGACGCGCTTGAGGCCCTCACCCTGATATTTGATGGCGATATCCTTGATGTTCAGGACGATGTCGGTGACATCCTCGCGAACGCCCGGGATCGACGAGAATTCGTGCAACACGCCGTCGATATGGATCGAAGTGATCGCCGCGCCTTGCAGCGACGACAGCAGAACGCGGCGCAGGGCGTTGCCCAGCGTCAGGCCAAAGCCGCGCTCGAGCGGTTCGGCGATCGCCGTCGCCATACGACGGGGATCGTCGCCTGCCGTCACCTCGAGCTTGTTCGGCTTGATCAGTTCCTGCCAGTTCTTCTGGATGCTCACGTGGACGCCTTTCCTTGAAGCTCCGGTACGCGCGCCCGGCCTAAGCGCCCGGCGCACATGCGATATGCTTAAAATCCATTGCGGCGGCGCCAGCAGCGCTGCCGCAAAAACATTCGGTGAAATCAGACGCGACGGCGCTTGCGCGGACGGCAGCCGTTATGCGGGATTGGCGTCACGTCACGGATCGAGGTCACGGTGAAACCTGCCGCCTGGAGGGCGCGCAAGGCCGACTCGCGGCCCGAACCGGGACCGGACACTTCGACCTCAAGCGTGCGCACGCCATGCTCGCCAGCCTTGCGGGCGGCGTCCTCGGCGGCCATCTGTGCCGCGTAAGGCGTCGATTTGCGCGAACCTTTGAAGCCCATCGCGCCGGCCGACGACCAGGACACCGTATTGCCCTGCGCGTCGGTGATGGTGATCATGGTGTTGTTGAACGTCGAATTCACATGCGCTACGCCGGAAACAATATTCTTGCGTTCACGACGGCGTACGCGGGTGGTGTCCTTGGCCATTGTCTGTCTCGTCCTTCAGGCGCGCCCGTAACGCCAGGCGCTGGGGATGCGGCGCTTGCGCGCCGGTGGGTTTGAAAATCTTGTGTGGTTATTTCTTCTTGCCGGCGATCGGCTTGGCCTTGCCCTTACGGGTCCGGGCGTTGGTGTGCGTGCGCTGGCCGCGAACCGGAAGCTGGCGGCGATGGCGCAGGCCACGATAGCAGCCCAGATCCATCAGTCGCTTGATATTGATCGCCACCTCGCGACGCAGGTCGCCCTCGACGAGATAATCGCGATCGATGGTTTCGCGAATCTGCAGCACTTCCGCGTCGGTAAGCTGGGAAACCCGGCGCTCGGCGGGTATATTCACCTTCTCGCAGATTTCCTCGGCCTTTTTCGGACCGATGCCATGGATATACTGAAGGGCGATGATCACGCGCTTGTTGGTTGGAATATTAACGCCAGCGATACGGGCCATTTTCTTCTCCATATGATGACGACGTCAGGCGCCGCCGGAAAACCCGCGTCCGGTGGAGGCCGGCCCTTGCGGGTGATTGATGGGATAAGCTCAGAACGCAAAAACGGAAGCTCTCGGGAGAGAACTTCCTTGAAGCCGCGTCGATCAATCAGGCAATAGTGAGCCTCATTTCGGGAGTCAAGCATAAAACGCCAGATTGGGCATGGGATGGGTATGACCTGGGCATGCGCCCGGTTCGGCGATGGCCACGCTCGCCCGCGCGATCAAGCGCCGAGAATGCGATGCAGCGCCGCTGTGACCTCGTCGATCGGGGCCATGCCATCGATCTGTCGTAGTTCACCGCAACGCGCGTAATAATCTGAAACCGGCGCCGTTTGCGCCCGGTAGGCTTCGAGACGCGTTCTAAAACTCTCGGGATTGTCGTCGGCGCGAGCCTGACCGCCTGCGGCGATCGTGTCGGCGACGCGCTTGCGCATCCGTTCCACCAGCGCATTTTCGTCGACAACCAGTTCGACAACCACATCGAGTTTGAGGTTCTTGCGGTTCAGCATATCCCGTAATGCCTCCGCCTGAGCCACAGTGCGCGGGAAACCGTCCAGAATAAAGCCCCTCGCGCAATCCGGCGCATCGACGCGCTGGTCGATAATACCGATCACAACGTCATCCGACACAAGCTGACCAGCGTCCATGATGGCCTTGGCCTTCAGGCCTATAGGCGATTTTGCGGCGACGGCCGCGCGGAGCATGTCGCCAGTTGAGAGTTGCGGAACGCCAAATTTTTCGACAAGACGCGCCGCCTGTGTGCCCTTGCCGGCGCCAGGCGGCCCCAGGAGCACCAGCCTCACTTCCGGCGGCCCTTAAGTTTGGTCTTACGGATCAGGCCCTCATATTGTTGCGCCTGCATGTGGCCATGGATCTGCGCAACAGTGTCCATCACCACGCTGACGACGATCAGCAGAGATGTTCCGCCGAAGTAGAACGGAAGATTGGCGTAGGCGATGAGCCCCTCGGGCAGCAGGCAGATAATCGCAAGATAGGCTGCGCCGATCACAGTAATCTTCATCAGCACATCGTCAATGAAGGACGCCGTGCGCTCGCCCGGTCGAATGCCGGGGATGAAACCGCCATGCTTCTTGAGGTTGTCGGCGGTTTCCGTCGGATTGAAGACGATCGCTGTATAGAAGAAGGCGAAGAATACGATCAAACCCACGTAAGCCAGCATGTAGAGCGGGCGACCGTGACTGAAATAGGCCGAGATGGTTGCAAAAATGCTGTCCGAGCCGGTCGATTGATAGAAATTGGCGACCGTCGTCGGCAACAGCAGCAAAGAGGATGCAAAGATCGGCGGAATCACGCCGGAGGTGTTCAGCTTGAGCGGCAGGAAGGATGTCTGGCCCTCATAGACACGATTACCGTGCTGACGCTTGGGGTAAGTGATGAGCAGACGCCGCTGAGCACGCTCCATGAAAACAATAAAGGCGATGACCAGAAAGGACATGGCGATGACGGTCAGGATCAGACCGGTCGAGATCGCCCCCTGACGACCAAGCTCAAGCGTCGAAACGATGGCCGAGGGGAACGCTGCGACGATGCCGGCGAAGATGATCAGCGACGAACCATTGCCGATGCCGCGCGAAGTGATCTGCTCGCCAAGCCACATAATGAACATGGTGCCGCCGACAAGAGTCACCACGGTGGTCACACGGAACAACAGTCCGGGCTCGGTCACGACGCCCTGCTGGCCCTCAAGACCAATCGCCATCGCATAGGCCTGAAAGGTAGCCAGCACGACGGTGAGGTATCGGGTGTATTGGTTGAGAACCTTCCGGCCCTGCTCGCCCTCCTTTTTCAGCGACTCGAGCGTTGGAAACACAGAGGTCAAAAGCTGAATAATGATCGACGCCGAGATATACGGCATGATGTTGAGGGCGAAAATAGCGCGACGCTGCACCGCGCCGCCGGCGAACATGTTGAAAAGCTCCAGCATGCCCTTCGACTGGCCGAAGAAACTGTTGGCGAAGGCCTCAGGGTCGATGCCAGGCAGGGGGATGTAGGTGCCGAGACGATAAACCACCAGGGCGGCAAGTGTGAACCAGATGCGGTTCCTGAGTTCGTCGGACTTTCCGAGGGCGGAGAGATTGACGTTGGCCGCGAGCTGCTCGGCTGCCGATGCCATGGAGGTGTCTCCCGTAATGCGCCTCCGTTAGCGGGCGCGTTTTCTTGATTGGGGAAGCGCAATGAATTTGGCGCATCCGGCGGATATAGACCGCCATATAAGACAACGCGGCCGCTCTTTCGAGCGGCCGCATATTTTATCAGGCCGTCGCTGCGTCGGCTGAGAGCAGCTTTACGGAGCCGCCGGCGCCTTCGATCGCCGCGATCGCGCCCTTTGATGCCGCCGCCACTTCGAAGGCGAGCTTCGCCTTGATTTCGCCCTGGCCAAGGATCTTGACCCCGTCTCGCGCCTTCGAGACCAGTCCCGCCGCGATCAGCGCGTCGATGGTGACAGTCGCTGTGGCGTCGAGTTTGCCAGCGTCTACCGCCTGCTGAATGCGCCCGATATTGATCTCGTTGTAATCGACAGAGAAGGGGTTAAAGAATCCGCGCTTAGGCAGACGACGATGGAGCGGCATCTGACCGCCCTCGAAGCCCTTGATGGCGACGCCTGTGCGCGCCTTCTGACCCTTGACGCCTCGGCCGCCGGTCTTGCCTTTGCCGGAGCCGATGCCGCGACCGACGCGCATTCGATTCTTGCTGGAGCCGGGATTATCGGAAAGTTCGTTGAGTTTCATGGCCGCGTCCTCACTTCTCGCCAACAATTTTGACGAGATGCGCCACCTTGGCGATCATGCCGCGCACCGCAGGCGTGTCTTCAAGCTGGCGACGACGTCCGATGCGCGTCAGGCCGAGGCCGACGAGCGTTTGGCGTTGGCGTTCCGGGCGGCCGATGGCGCTGCCGGTCTGCTCGACGGTGATCTGTTTGCTCTTCGTCATGATCGAGCCTCCCCTCACGCGTCGACAGCTTCTGCGTCGACGCCCTGACGGCGCGACTGCAGAGCCGAAACCTTGAGCGATCGACGTGCGGCGACGGCGCGCGGCGAATCCTCGCGACCCAGCGCGTCGAAAGTCGCGCGGATCATGTTGTAGGGATTGGAAGACCCCTGACTTTTAGCGACAACGTCATGCATGCCGAGCGTCTCGAAGACGGCGCGCATCGGACCGCCTGCGATGATTCCGGTTCCGGCCGGCGCGGCGCGGAGAACCACGCGGCCCGCGCCGTGGCGGCCATAGACGTCATGATGCAAAGTGCGTCCTTCGCGCAGCGGCACGCGGATCAGGGCGCGCTTGGCGGCTTCCGTCGCCTTGCGGATAGCTTCCGGCACCTCGCGGGCCTTGCCATGACCGAAACCAACGCGGCCCTTCTGGTCGCCGACGACGACGAGCGCGGCGAAACCGAAACGACGGCCGCCCTTGACCACTTTGGCGACGCGATTGATGTGAACCAGACGGTCCACAAATTCGCTGTCGCGCTCTTCCCTGTCGCGATCGCGACCGCGACCGCCTTCACCTTCACGCGCCATTTTATCTTCCGTCACTTACGCAGCGCATGGCGCCGCTCGCTTCGATGTTGCGCCGGCTGCGTGGGCCGACGCGGATGAAAGTCTAGAACTGGAGACCGCCCTCGCGAGCGCCCTCGGCCAGTGCCTTGACGCGACCGTGGTACATGTAGGAGCCGCGATCGAACACGACTTCCTTGACGCCCTTGGCGGCGGCGCGCTCGGCGATGAGCTTGCCGACGACCTTGGCCGCGTCGATGTTGGCCCCGGTCTTCAGGCTGTCGCGGTTGGCCTTCTCGATCGAGGAAGCCGCCGCAAGGGTCAAGCCCTTCTCGTCGTCGATGATCTGCGCATAGATCTGCTTGGACGAGCGGAAGACCGACAACCGCGGGCGGCCATTGGCGCGTTCGCGGATCACGCGGCGCACACGCGCCTTGCGGCGCTGCTCGATATTCACATCCTTGGCCATGGCCCCGGTCCTTACTTCTTCTTGCCTTCCTTGCGGAAGATGAATTCGTTCGCGTATTTGACGCCCTTGCCCTTGTAGGGTTCGGGGCCGCGGAAGGCGCGGATCTCGGCCGCAACCTGACCAACCTGCCGCTTGTCCATGCCGCTGATGGTGATTTCCGTCGGCTTGGGCGTCGCGATCGTCACCCCGGCCGGGATGGGATAATTCACGTCATGCGAGAAACCCAGGGCAAGCTGCAACACCTTGCCCTGAACCGCAGCGCGATAGCCGACGCCGGTGATTTCGAGCTTTTTCTCGAAGCCCGAGGTCACGCCGACAACCAGATTATTGACGCGTGCGCGAGCGGTTCCCCACATGGCGCGCGCGCGTTTGCTGTTATCGCGCGGGTCGACCTTGATTGCGTTGTCCTGCAGGACCACGGAGACTTCGTCGGGCGCGACAAATTCGAGCTGACCCTTGCCGCCCTTCACTTGAACGAGCTGGCCATCGACCTTGGCGGTGACGCCGGCCGGGATGACCACGGGTTTCTTGCCGATACGAGACATCGCTAACTTTCCTGTTCGCTGAGGCGCAAGATCAGAAGACCTTGCACAGCACCTCGCCGCCGACATTATTCTCGCGCGCCGCATGATCGGCCATCACGCCTTTGGGCGTCGACACGATGGTCACGCCAAGGCCGTTGGCCACACGCGGAACAGCGCCGACTGCCGCATAGACGCGACGACCAGGGCGTGAAACGCGCTCAATCTGCTTGATAACCGGCTCGCCGTCGAAATATTTCAGTTCGACTTCGAATTCGGTGCGGCCATTGCCAAAATCCGTGGATGTGTAGCCTCGGATGTAGCCCTCTTCCTTCAAAACGTCCAGAACATGGGCGCGAAGTTTGGAGCCGGGCGTTGACACCTTTTCCTTGCGACGCATCTGCGCATTGCGGATACGGGTCAGGAGATCTCCCAACGGATCATTGATCGCCATGGTTGTTTCTCCTTACCAGCTCGACTTGACCAGGCCAGGCACAAGACCGCGCGACCCGAGTTCGCGCAGGGCGATGCGCGACATTTTGAGTTTACGATAGAAGGCGCGCGGACGACCCGAGACCTCGCAGCGATTGCGCACCCGAATTTTGGCCGAGTTGCGCGGCAGTTGCGCCAACTTCAGGCGGGCCTCAAACTGTTCCTCGATGGTGAGGGACTTGTCGTTGGCGATCGCCTTCAGGCGCGCACGACGCCCGGCGAGACTCTTCACGAGCTTCATCTTCTTCTTGTTGTTCTCAATCGCGCTTTTCTTCGCCATGAGTAATCAGCCTTTCGGTATCCGCGTTTGAGGTCCTGGCCTCACTGCCGGAACGGGAAATTGAACGCCTTCAGCAAGGCGCGCGCCTCGTCGTCTGTTTTCGCCGTGGTGCAGACGATGATATCCATGCCCAGAATCGACTCCGCCTTATCGTAGTCGATTTCCGGAAACACGATGTGCTCCTTGATGCCAAGCGCATAGTTGCCGCGACCGTCGAAGGATTTTGGATTCAACCCGCGGAAGTCGCGCACGCGCGGCAGCGCCACGGTGATGAGACGATCGAGAAACTCGTACATCCGGGTTTTACGCAACGTGACCTTGGCGCCGATCGGCATATTCTCGCGGACCTTGAAGGTCGAGATGGCCTTGCGGGCGCGTGTCACGACCGGCTTCTGACCAGCGATCAAGCCAAGATCATTAGCCGCCGACGTCACCTTTTTGGTGTCGTTGACCGCCTCGCCGACGCCCATGTTCAGAACGATTTTCTCGATCTGCGGCACTTCCAGCGCGTTCTTGTAGCCAAACTGCTTGGTCATCGTCTCGCGAACGACGTCCTCATAATGTTTCTTCATGCGCGGCGCCGGCGCGCCGTCAGCCGCTGGGGCGGCGCTCGCAGTGGCTTTCGGGGCCTTGGCGGCTTTCGGCTTCTTTTCCTCAGCCATCGATCAGTTCTCCGGAACGCTTGGCGACGCGGACCTTGCGGCCGTCGTCGAGAATCTTGAAGCCGACGCGGGTCGCCTTACCGTCCTTGGGATCGGCGAGGGCGATGTTCGACAAATCGATCGCCGCCGGCTTGTTGACGATGCCGGCCTCGCGATCCTTGGTCTGGCGCTGGTGACGCTTCACAACATTAACGCCATCGACAACCGCACGGTTTTCGTCTGGCATCACTCGCAGCACTTCTCCAGTGCGGCCTTTGTCCCGGCCGGCGAGAACGACGACCTTGTCGCCTTTCTTGATCTTGGCGGCCATTACAGCACCTCCGGCGCGAGCGAGATGATCTTCATATGGTTCTTGGCGCGCAGTTCGCGCGGCACCGGTCCGAAGATACGGGTGCCGATCGGCTCCGACTGATTGTTGATCAGTACGGCGGCGTTGGTGTCAAAACGGATCACCGAACCATCGGCCCGTTTGATGTCCTTCGCAGTGCGAACGACGACCGCTTTGTGAACGTCGCCCTTCTTGACGCGACCACGCGGAATCGCCTCCTTGATCGATACGACAATAATGTCGCCGACGCCGGCGTATTTGCGCTTGGAGCCGCCCAGCACCTTGATGCACATCACGCGGCGGGCGCCGGAGTTGTCGGCGACGTCGAGATTTGTCTGCATCTGTATCATGGCTTGTCCGCCTTTCCGTCCGGTCTGGTTTCGGCATGCGCCGACTTCGTCCGGAGAACCTCAATTAATCCCATAAAACGCTACCTGGCCCGTTCAGGCCTTCGGTGCGTTTTCGATGACTCGCCAGCGCTTCAATTTCGAGATCGGCGCGGTCTCTTCGATCGTCACCGTATCGCCGATTTTGACCGCGACGTCTTCGTTGTGCGCGTGATAGTTCTTCGTACGGCGCACAGTCTTCTGGAACAAGGGATGAGTGAAACGGCGCTCGACCTTCACCACCACCGTCTTGTTCTGCTTGTCGCTGACGACGACGCCCTGGAGAATTCGCTTCGGCATGGCGCTGTAACCTTACTTCTTGTCAGTGCGCTTTTGCGCGGCGATGGTTTTGGCGCGGGCGATGTCGCGACGAACGACACGCACACGAGAGGTGTTTTCGAGCTGGCCCGTCGCCCGCTGAAAGCGCATGTTGAACTGCTCTTTCTTGAGCTTCAGCACTTCATCGTTAAGCTGATCTTCTGTCAGGGCGCGAAGATCGGAGACGCGTTGTTTGTCTTTCATCTCGTCCCCCTTATTCGGCGATGCGTTCAATGAACCGGGTCTTGATCGGCAGCTTGGCGGCGGCGAGCGTTAACGCCTCGCGCGCCAGCGGCGCCGGCACGCCGTCGATCTCGAACATGATACGACCCGGCGCAACGCGCACAGCCCACAATTCCGGCGCGCCCTTGCCCTTGCCCATGCGGACCTCTGTCGGCTTTTTGGAGACCGGCACATCCGGGAAGATGCGAATCCAGACGCGACCGGCGCGCTTCATGTGACGGGTCATCGCACGACGCGCAGCCTCGATCTGACGCGCAGTGATGCGCTCCGGCTCCATCGCCTTCAGGCCGAACTGACCAAAGCTCAGCGAGAAGCCGCCTTTCGCGGCGCCGGAAATGCGGCCCTTGAAGGCCTTGCGGAACTTGGTGCGTTTGGGTTGCAGCATGATGGGTGCTCTTTAAAACTGTTTTCGACGCCTTACGCGACGTCACGAGGTTCGCGGGGCTCGCGACGACGACGATCGCGGTCACGATCGCCGCGCTCGCGGTCACGCTCGCCATGATCGCCGCCCGATTGCTCGGCGGCGCGCTTGTCCTGGGCCATCGGATCGTGTTCAAGGATCTCGCCCTTGAAGATCCAGACCTTGATGCCGCAGGCGCCATAGGCCGTATGCGCCGTCGATGTGCCGTAATCGACATCGGCGCGCAACGTATGTAGCGGCACGCGTCCTTCGCGATACCATTCGAGACGGGCGATTTCCGCGCCGCCCAGACGGCCCGAGCAATTGATGCGGATGCCTTGCGCACCCAAACGTATCGCCGACTGAACGGCGCGCTTCATGGCGCGGCGGAAGGCGACGCGGCGCTCAAGCTGCTGAGCAATCGACTCGGCGACCAGCGTCGCGTCGGTCTCAGGTTTGCGAACCTCGACAATGTTGATGACGACTTCGCTGCCTGTCAGTTTTCCAACGAGCTTGCGAATCTTGTCGATGTCTGCGCCCTTCTTGCCGATCACGACGCCCGGACGCGCCGAGTGGATCGTGACGCGGCACTTTTTGTGCGGACGCTCGATGATGATCTTTGAGACCGCAGCCTGCTTGAGCAGCTTCGACACCGCTTCGCGGATCGACATGTCTTCGTGCAGAAGCTTGGCGTATTCGCCCTTGCCCGCGAACCAGCGCGAGTCCCAGGTACGGTTGACGCCGAGGCGCAGCCCGATCGGATTAACCTTCTGACCCATGGTTGTTTCCTTTAGGCGTTCGCTTGCGCTTCGACTTCGCGCACGATGATCGTCAGATTGGCGAAAGGCTTTTCGATACGGCTGGCGCGGCCACGGGCGCGGGCGCTGAAGCGCTTCATCACCATCGCCTTGCCGACAAAGGCCTGGGAGACGACCAGATCGTCGACATCGAGACCATGGTTGTTCTCGGCGTTGGCGATGGCGCTCTCAAGGGTTTTTTTCACCTCATGCGCGATCCGCTTTCTCGAAAATTCGAGATCGGCGAGCGCACGATCGACTTTTTTGCCGCGAATGAGCTGGGCCAGCAGATTAAGCTTTTGCGGAGACACGCGCAGCATGCGCGCAACCGCTTTCGCTTCGTTATCCGCCAGCCGGCGCGGATTGGCTTCCTTCGACATCGGGGTTTAGCCTCTCTTCGCCTTTTTGTCCGCCGCGTGGCCATAGTAGGTGCGCGTTGGAGCGAATTCACCGAACTTGTGTCCGATCATGTCTTCGCTGACTGACACAGGAATGTGCTTCTGGCCGTTATGCACGCCGAAGGTCAACCCGACGAACTGCGGGAGAATGGTGGAGCGACGGCTCCAGATCTTAATGACTTCGGATCGGCCGGAAGCGCGCGAGGTTTCTGCCTTCTTCAACAGATAGCCGTCGACGAACGGGCCTTTCCAGATCGAGCGAGCCATGGATTAGCCCTTCTTCTTGCGGTTGTGCCGCGACGACACAATGAAACGATCGGTGGATTTGTTGCTGCGGGTTTTCTTGCCCTTGGTCGGCTTGCCCCACGGCGTGACGGGATGACGGCCGCCCGAGGTGCGGCCCTCGCCGCCGCCGTGCGGATGGTCGATCGGGTTCATGGTGACGCCGCGATTGTGCGGACGACGACCCAGCCAGCGTGAGCGACCGGCCTTGCCGATCGAAGTGTTCATGTGATCGGGATTCGACACCGCCCCGATGGTGGCGAAGCATTGGCCGTGAACCAGACGTTGCTCGCCAGAATTGAGACGCAGGATCACATAGCCCTGGTCGCGACCAACGATCTGCGCATAGGCTCCGGCCGAACGCGCAATCGCGCCGCCCTTGCCGATTTTCATCTCGACATTGTGAACAATGGTGCCGACCGGAATATTGGCGATCGGCATGGCGTTGCCCGGCTTCACGTCAACCTGCTGGCCGGAGATCACCTCGTCACCAACAGACAAACGCTGCGGCGCAAGAATATAGGCGAGCTCATTGTCAGCGTAACGGATCAGGGCAATAAAGGCGGTGCGGTTCGGATCGTATTCCAGGCGCTCCACCTTGCCGACGACATCAAGCTTGCGGCGCTTGAAATCGACGATTCGATAGGCCTGCTTGTGTCCGCCGCCCCGGAACCGCACCGTAACGCGACCGGCGTTATTGCGGCCGCCTTTCGACGACTTGCCCTCGGTCAAGGTCTTGACCGGCTTGCCCTTGTGCAATTCGCTGCGGTCGACAATGACGAGCTGGCGAAGGCTCGGCGTGACCGGCTTGAATGTCTTCAGCGCCATTTTTTTATCCTCACGCCTTCCTTACAGACCGGTGGTCACGTCGATCTTGTGGCCTTCGGCGAGCGTCACGACGGCTTTTTTGACGTCGCTCTGCTGACCGCGGACGCCGCGGAAGCCCTTGACCTTGCCCTTGCGAACAAGCGTGTTGACCGCCTCGACCTTCACATCGAAAAGACCCTCGACCGCCGCCTTGATCTGCGGCTTGGTCGCGGTCTTCGCCACCTTGAAGACCACTTTGTTGTTCTCGGACGCCATCGTCGCCTTTTCGGTAATCACCGGCGCGACGATCACGTCGTAATGGCGCACATCCTTGCTCATTTCAGGCGCGCCTCCAGCGCGTCCACGGCGGCGCGGGTCAGAACCAGCTTCTCGCGGCGGATGATGTCGTAAACATTGACGCCCTCGACCGGCAACACGTCGATAAGCGGGATATTGCGCGCGGCCAAAGCAAAATTCTGCTGCGGCGCCGCCCCGTCGATGATGAGCGCGTTCGAAAGGCCGGACCTGGCGAAGCCGCCGGCGAGAACCTTTGTTTTGGGTTCGCTCAACTCGGCCTTGTCCCAGACGATGATGCCGCCATCCCTCGCCTTGGCGGAGAGCGCGTGCTTGAGCGCAAGCTGACGCACTTTCTTCGGCAGATCGTGCTCATGGCTGCGCACCTGCGGACCGAAAGCGCGACCGCCGCCGCGGAACTGAGGCGCGCGGCCGGAGCCGTGACGTGCTCCGCCCGTGCCCTTTTGCTTATACATCTTCTTGCCGGTGCGGGCGATGTCGGCGCGGTTTTTCACCGCATGCGTTCCAGCGCGACGCTTGGCGAGTTGCCAGCGAATCATCCGGAAGATGAGATCCTTGCGCGGGTCGAGGCCGAACACCTCGTCGGAAAGTTCGATCGAACCGGCCTTCTGGCCGTCGAACGACGTGACGTCGATCTTCACGGCTCAGTCCTCCTTGTTTTCGTCGTTAGCCGGAGCCGCCTCGGCCGCGGCGCCGCCATCGAGGCGGAACTTGCCAGGCTGCGGCGCATCCTTCGGCAGCGTGCGCTTGACGGCGTCGCGCACAAAAATCCAGCCGCCGGCGGTGCCGGGAACGGCGCCCTCGACAAGCACTAAACCGCGATCGACGTCAGTCTGAACGACGCGCAGATTTTGCGTTGTCACGCGTTCGACGCCCATATGGCCCGCCATCTTTTTATTCTTGAAGGTCTTCCCCGGGTCCTGACGGCCGCCGGTCGAACCATGCGAACGATGCGACACCGAGACGCCATGCGTAGCGCGCAGACCGCCGAATCCCCAGCGCTTCATCGGACCGGCGAAGCCTTTGCCCGTGCTTGTGCCGGTCACGTCGACGAACTGACCGACGACAAAATGATCGGCAGTGATTTCAGCGCCAACAGGGAGTAGCTCTTCTTCCTTCACGCGGAATTCGGCGAGCTTCATTTTCGGCTCAACCTTTGCCGCGGCGAAGCGCGTGCGCTCGGCCTTTGACACATTCTTGACCTTGGCGCGGCCGATGCCGAGCTGAACGGCGGTGTATCCGTTCTTGTCCATGGTCCGATGCGCAACGACCTGACAGCCGTCCAGCTTCAGAACCGTGACCGGCACATGCTCGCCCGCCTCTGTAAAGACGCGGGTCATTCCGACCTTTTGTGCGATGACGCCCGACCGCATGTTCTCATTCCTTCACGAAGCGGTTGTTTCGAGAACAAACCGCTCATTATTTCTTAAAGCTTGATCTCGACGTCCACGCCGGCGGCGAGGTCCAGCTTCATCAGCGCATCCACCGTCTGCGGGGTGGGGTCGACAATATCGAGCACGCGCTTGTGCGTCCGGATCTCGAACTGCTCACGCGACTTCTTGTCAATATGGGGCGAACGGTTCACCGTGAACTTCTCGATACGCGTCGGCAGCGGAATCGGACCACGAACCTGGGCGCCGGTGCGCTTGGCTGTCGAGACGATTTCCTTCGTCGATGAGTCGAGAATCCGGTGATCGAACGCCTTGAGGCGAATCCGGATGTTTTGACCGTTCATTTTTCCGTCCTTCAGGACCGCGCGGCGTCGCCGCCCGCTTTCATCCGCCGCGCGCACGGTTGCGCGCGGCCATTGTCTAAAGAGCGGGCCGCAAAGGACCCGCGGTCCATTCGCCTTACTCGATGATTGAAGCGACGACTCCGGCGCCGACGGTTCGGCCGCCTTCGCGGATGGCGAAGCGCAGCTTCTCTTCCATCGCGATCGGGACGATCAGCGTCACCGTCATCGCAATGTTATCGCCC
>JBIIJP010000030.1:0-17640 GCA_044233645.1 Methylocystis sp.
AGCGCCTCGTTTTACAAATGGCGGGCGAAGTATGGAGGCCTCGACGCCTCGATGATTTCCCAAATGAAGGCGATGGACGATGAGAACCGCCGATTGAAGAAGATGTTTGCGGAGCTCAGCATGCAAAATGAGCTGCTCAAGGAGGCTCTCGGAAAAAAATAGATCGGCCATCTCAACGCCGGGAGATGGCCGAAAAAGCAGTTGAACAGCGAGGCGTTTCTATCGCTTTGGCCTGTCGCGCTTTTGGACTTGGCGAGACATGCTTTCGCTACAGGCCGAAGCGAAAGGCGGAGAATGATCGGATTGGCGATTTGCTGATAGGATTGACGCACGCGCATAAAACATGGGGCTTTGGCTTATGTTTTCTGCATCTTAGGAATGTCAAAGGTTATCCCTGGAACCACAAGCGAGTTTATCGGATTTACCGTGAATTGGAACTAAACTTGCGGATTAAGCCTCGTAAAAGGCTTGTGCGAGAAAAGCCGGAGGAATTGACAGTTCCAGAGGCGCCGAACAGAACGTGGTCAATGGACTTTATGGCTGATCGTTTGAGCGATGGTCGCGCATTCCGCCTCCTTAACGTATTGGATGACTTCAACAGAGAAGGCTTGGCGATTGATGTCGACTTTTCGCTGCCCGGCGGAGCGAGCGATCAGGAGCTTGAACCAGATCATTGAATGGCGCGGAAAGCCGGATAGCATTCGGGTGGATAACGGGCCTGAATATGTCAGCGGCAAACTCGTTGAGTGGGCGGAAAAGCGCAACATTTGTCTGCAGTATATACAACCGGGAAAACCGCAGCAGAATGCCTATATCGAACGCTACAACCGAACAGTTCGGCATGAATGGCTGGATCAATATATCATTGAATCAATCGAGGAGGCGCAGCATCACGCGACACAATGGCTCTGTACATATAACAATGAACGCCCCAACATGGGCATCGGCGGCATAACACCAGCCCAGAAACTGAAAAGGGCCGCATAGATTCTACTAATCCATCCCACTAAAAATGGGGGGATTACCGGGGAGCTCTTCATATTTTTTCTCCAGCTTGCCAATAGGCCTGCTGCGCGAACAGCGCTCGGCTCGCCGTCTTTGTGAAATACGCCGATCTTTGAACTCATCCAGCCGAATATCGCATTCAACTCCAGCTCGGTTACGCCATTTTTTACCACCATCGTCGCCGCCGGCTTTCCTAGGGGTAAGGCGGAACCCGGAACTACGGCGACTTTGCAGGCGTCGCGCAACCAGTTGTCGAAACTTTCTTTTCTCAACTGGCGCTCGTCGCGGAGGGTTATCATCACAAGGTCTCCGGTCGGGCTGGCGTCGATAATTTCCTGAAGCGCCGGCAAGACTGGAATTGTAATCGCCGTCCCGGTCTCTTCCGTTCACAGGCTGATAATTTCTCCCCGGATATGTTGACGCCCCAGACGGGCCGCGTCGCCTCTCCGAAGGCCAGTAAAGAGCAGGTGGCCAACGCGAAGCGTCCCGCGTCCCGACAGGCCAGCGCGCCTCTATGGCGGATGGCAAAAAAGCTGGCTCGAATGGCTCGGCGTCCCCGCCGTAGAATTAACCTGATATCGCTGTCATGAGCCCGACCTCGACGACTTCAACACTTCAAAGTCAGTGAAGGATAGTCGATTGAGCGGACATTATACCGGCTGCAAACCTGTTATACGTCGCCTTATCAAGGACACGCACTGGTCCGGTATATGAATAATTTCGATCCAGAAAATCCTTGTGCTTAAGTTGAAGCACATAGTTTCCTGGCGCGAGTTGAGTGTTGGCGGAGGGGTTGGCGCTCACCTCCGTCCCTTGCAGCCGCCATGAGAACTCTTTGGCGGCGAAGTTCATATCGCCACCCCTGACCTGCCAAGCAGACACCAGCGATAAAGCGCGAGTGGCAGGGATGACAGTTGTTCCAACAAACTCAGCCACAAAATTATCTTCAGGGTAGAGAATGTGCACAGATAGCTGATCCTTGGGCGAAAGACCTGACCTCCCGTAGTTTCCTTCGATACCGCATAGAGGGTAGGCATAGTGCATGACAGAATACCTGTCGTAAGAGGTAATGTAACCGGCACTGGTTCCAACACCATAACCATTCATACAATATCCGTTCCAGACGTGCTTTGCGTTTTCGCAGTCCTTTTGTGTGGTGAACTGCGGATATTTTTCGATACACGCGGAAACGTTGGCGTCGTTGCGCACATGCTCATGCGACAGGCCCAGGGCGTGTCCAAATTCATGGAGAGTATGATTGAGATATGGCGTATCATTCCACGGATCGTCACCGAGCTTGAGGTTGTACATGCACGATCGATTTGGGATCAAGTCCTGGGGCGTGTTTGACCAACTACCCCAGCCATCATTGTCCTTGTTATAGACCCCATCCTTCATGAAGGCCGTGCAGCCGTTCCCTGGTATCGGCCCGGTACCCGAAACGCTGGTGTTGGGAATCACGACGCGAATATCACCGTCGTAATTATCCTTGCCGCCAGACGTCGTCGGAGCCGGACACTTACCAAGATATTGAAACCGGACATTTGCCGCGTATTCAAATTCACGAAGATAGGTCCTGATTTGATCGACACGCGCCGATCGAGTAGTCGTTGCGTCCCCAACAAAGCATAGGGTGATGGCTTTCGAACGAACGCCTGCCTGCCAGTAAAGCCCGGCGTTCGAGGTTGTTGGCAAATGCAATGTTGCAGCAACCAAACAAGCGGAAATCCAGAGCCTTGATTGGGTCATTGTCCAAATCCAATCGCACGAATGACACGACAATCATTAGTCTGACAGCCAAATGAAGCCCCGCTGAGGTCTGCAGGATCAAAATTTATGATCAGCGTCCTCCCAGCGACCAGTGCTGTTGTTGCAAGACTGAGGACCCGTGCTGCACGATGGGGCTCAGATGTTGAAAGAGCGAAATAGCTGATGCCGCCAACAGCCGCCGCACAACGAACATGCACCCGGGTGCCCCATTCGACCACCTGGGTTGGCGTGCATGACGTATCCTGCGGCGCTGCCGCAGCTGGCAGCGCTGACAGCGTCAGGCCCGTAGCTAGCTGAAACAAAAAGGTTTTTGAATGTGAGTTTCGGCCAATACCGCTCATCCGGGTTCTCCATTGGTTTGAATTTGACGTTTTCAATCGCCTAATGATGCTGCGTTTCTTCGTTAATTGCGCGCGCACGCGCAAAATCTTCCGCAGCTCCTTTAACATCACCCTGTTTCAGCAAAGCATGTCCGCGCGCAACGAGAACTTCATAGCGAGCAGGATCTAGTTCCAGCGCACGACCATAGTCGGCAAGCGCTTCCGCTTGCTTACCGAGTTTGAACTGTGCATTGCCACGTTGAAAAAGCCCCTCAACACTTCTCGGATCTGCTTTTACGATTGAGTCGAGGTCCCGAAACGCCCCACGAATATCCCCATTTTGCAAGCGAGTTACGCCTCGCCGTAAAATCGGCGAAACCAGATCGGGAGAATTTGCGGCCTCCTTAGGACGCGGCTGTCCAGGAGAAGCTGACGGTAGGATGACTGCAGCAACGATCGCGACGGCCGCGATAAAAACTTTTGTCATGCTAGACTGTACCATGGCGATGACTCTCAAAATTGAGACCGGTTCTGGTAGACCCGTACTTTATTCTATCCGTGCGAGACCAGAGGAGAATTCAATCGAATGTCGCCACTCCGTATTTCGCAGGGCCGGCCCGCCATGCGGGAAGGCCTATTCAACTCACTCCGACTATGCTGTGGGTCTGAATTTTCGTGTCAATCAAACAAGAAGTTGATTACGACTTATCGCCCTTCATATTTTTTATCGGACAGCATGTGTAGTTATTGAAAGCTTTATCAAATTAACCCATGCTTCCAATTGGACCTGCTGATTTTTTAAGCTTCCCAGAGTTTGAAGCGTTTGACAATGCCTCACGGTGACGCACATCCTCGCCGCAGCTTCGGGAGGCTTACGGTCGACTTCAGTTCCATCTGACCAGGAAAATCGCCAAAAATTACAAGGAGAGTTATGGGCCTGTGTGTGATCAGTCCTTTTGACGTCGATGGGTGCGGCGCACAAAAGTTTATTATGGAAAACTTAAAAATCTTAAATCTACACAACCATCGGCTTACAACACATCTTGCCGGCGACGCGGCCAACGCCGGATTCGCCACCGCAAGATGCAACTTCAGACTGGGGCTCCCATAGATTGCGCTTTTATTCGCCTTCTTGCTCGACGCCTACTGTCAAGCCGAAAAATCACAATATCCTCTGATTGCGATGCGAGACAGGTTTTTGTCGGACGATAATTTAGTAAAGATAGTTATATGTGCGCCAAGAAATCTTGCCTGATTATGGAAGCTCGGAACAATCACCGCTATTCGTAAAAATATATTGAGTATCGGATGTCTGAAGAGTGATGTACGCTGGCTTTTATCAATTTCGACAGCTTCTGCGCTTCATAATCAGGTGGAAATCCTCCCAATTTTGTTTATCTGAGGCGCTTCGAGCGTCACGCCAGGCATCGCCGTATAAGAATGTGACGCTGTGTATAGAGATTAGCGCGTGTGCATACGGTTTCGAACCGCGACCTTTTCTTCGCCAATCAGCGATACCAAATATGGAAAAAGTCTAACATTCCCCTCATGATTAGAAAGGGATATTCAACCCTGGACCTGACTTTCAATTTCTTGCGGTTTTTCGAAGTGTTCGCCTCGATTATAGGTTTAGATCGCGCGCCACGTTCATTGGTTATATCTTTAGCCTAGGGAGCAACTTTCCGGATCGCTTCTTTCTGACCCTGGTAGACACTATCGCTTTATATCTTTGTTTCGCCGCCGTGAAGAAGACCTCTGACGATCCGGGTATCGTGCACATTGGTCGGAGTAACATCGATTGAATGAATGATATTTTCTTTCTTATCCATCCCAATGTGGCCCTGTATCCCAAAATACTACTGAGCGCCTTACCTGGTCTGGGGCATCTCGGGATCGCGTTCCTTGTTCTCATTCTTTGTTGAGGACAGCGCCGTGATGATCGTGGCGTCCACAATCGTTCCATTGCCGATCCTGATCCAATGCGCTTTGAGATGTTCGTTCACAGACGCAAAAATCTTTTTGCTCATTACTTTTTCTTCAATGAGATGGCGGAATATGCAGATCGTCATCTCGTCAGGAGACGCTAATGCGCCGAAGTCTGTCCCCACAAACTTGCGTATTGCCTCGCTGTCATTAAGACAAGCCTGGGCTTGCGGGTCGGACAGATTAAACCGGTGCTGATTGAAGCCGTGCTGAAGGAAATATATCCTCAGCATCCTCGTCATGCCGATGGGCAGACGGCCTTTTTGCCCTGAGGGATAATGGGGCTCGTTCAGACCGCTCAGCTCTCACCACGGGACGACGGCTCCAGCTCGCGAAGACGCGCTCACGCTGCGGTTGCTCATGGTGGGCCTAAAAACCGATTCTGATGAAAGTCATTTATCGAATGGCAACTTCGCTGACAGCGATAATCAAAACCAAAGCGATTTGCCAAGATCAGATGAATTAATCAGAGGATCGCTAACCTAATGTCTTTAATGGTGGGCGGCACAGGGATTGAACCTGTGACCCCTCCCGTGTGAAGGGAGTGCTCTCCCGCTGAGCTAGCCGCCCGTCTGCGTCAGACGCTGGGCTTCGTGTAGGAGAGGCCGGGGCGGTCCGTCAAGTCCGGCGGTCCTAAGGCAGCGCCAGCAGTTCATGCGCCGCCGGCCATAAGTCGTCGAAATGCGAGATGACCCGATCCGGCCCCAGCGCCGAGACAGGCGTATCGGTGTAGCCGAAATCGACAGCGATAACCGGCGCGCCGGCGTTGCGGGCGGTGTCGATGTCGGTGCGGGAATCGCCGACCATGACCGTCCGCGCCGGATCGCCGCCCGCCGCGGCCACAGTGAGATGCAGCATCTGTGGATCGGGCTTGTGAACCGGGAACGAGCCGCGGCCACAGATGGCGTCGAAACGGTCGGCGATGGAAAGCTTGTCGAGCAGCAGCCGCGCCAGCCCCTCCGGCTTGTTGGTGCAGACGGCAAGCCGAAAACCGGCGTCGCGGAAGCGATCAAGCGCCGCGAGAGCGCCCGGAAACAATCGGGTCTCATCGGCGATATGCGCTTCGTAATGGGTCAGAAAATCCATTACCAGCGGCTCGATGCGCATCGCCGGCAAGGGGATCTGTCGCATGGCGAAACCGCCTTCGATCAGCGCCCGCGCGCCGGCCCCGACAAGCGAACGGGCGGCCTCTGGCGCAACCGCCGGCAGCCCTTCGCGCATGAGGAGGACATTAAGCGTCCCGATCAGGTCGCAAGCTGTGTCCGCCAGCGTGCCGTCGAGGTCGAAAACGAGAATCGGAGCAGTTTGCAATTGTTTCATGGCCAGATGGGTTAAGGCCGCCGCCGCCCTCAATCAAGCATTTGGTGATTTTTACCAATGCCGCCCCCCGGACGAGGCTCGGAGGTGTAAACTCCAGGAACGAATCGCACAGGGAGCGCGTAATGCGGGCACATGGCCGAATACAGGACGCCGCCAGGCGTTGGCGGATGCTTCGGGAGGCCGTCACTCTGGTGGCGGCGCTGGCGGCTCCAACCATCGCCAGCGCGCAATCTTTCGAATTCCTGGCGGCGCCCTCAAAGGACATCAACCGCGTTTTCCGTCTCGACAAGACGAGCGGCGAGGTTGGCGCATGCCAATACGGCATTAAACCCGACGCGCCGATGGGCGTCACGCTCTGTTACCCGCCGGGGGAGGGAGCCAAAGGCGGACAGCCCGGCGAATACGCCCTCATCGCCTCCCGTCATGAGAGCGAGGGGGGCGTCTTCCGTGTCGATCTGCGCAGCGGCGCGATGTCGATCTGTTTTGTGCTCGACAATAACGTCGTCTGCACCGCGCCTGCGAAATAGGCCCGACCCATGACGATTCCTTCCGCCGATGCGATGAAACGCGAGGCCGCGCGTCAGGCTTTGGAACGTGTTTCACCTGGTATGCGACTTGGTCTTGGCACGGGGTCGACAGCGGCGCATTTCGTCGATCTGTTGGGCGCCCGCGTGCGCGATGGGCTTGACGTGCTGTGCGCGCCAACCTCCGAACGAACCCGCGCGCAAGCGCAGACGCTGGGGATTCCGCTCACGACGCTGGATGAAACGCCCGAACTCGATCTCACCATCGACGGCGCCGACGAATTTGACGCCGAGCTGCGCCTGACCAAGGGGGGCGGAGGGGCGCTTTTGCGCGAGAAGATCGTGGCCGCAGCCTCAAAACGCATGTTCGTGATCGCCGATGCAACCAAACAGGTCGAAACGCTCGGGGCCTTTCCTCTGCCGGTCGAGATCGATAGTTTTGGAGCCTGCGTCACGCGGCGTCATATCGAACGCATGGCGCAAGGACTGGGTCTCGCCGGCCCGATTACGGGACGGACGACAGCGAGCGGCGCGCCCTACCGCACCGATGGCGGACATTTTATTCTTGATTGCGCATTCGGCGAAATCCCCGCGCCGGAAGAACTGTCCTCTCGTCTCCTGTCCATCCCTGGCGTTGTCGATCACGGCCTGTTTATTGGCCTCGCTACGGCGATTTTCATCGGCGGCGCGGACGGTGTTCGCATTCTCGGCGACGCCGCATGAATAGGCCTGATTACGATCTAATCGTGATTGGCGCCGGTTCAGGCGGCGTGCGAGCTGCGCGGATCGCCGGCGGTTATGGCGCAAAGGTCGCCATCGTCGAGGACTTTCGCGTTGGCGGCACCTGCGTCATTCGCGGGTGCGTGCCGAAAAAACTCTATGTGCTGGCCAGTCGTTTCCGCGATGAATTCGAGGACTCGCACGGCTTTGGCTGGCGAACCGGGCCTGCGGATTTTGACTGGAGCGCGCTTGTCGTCGCCAAGGAAAAGGAAATCACGCGGCTTTCCGGTCTTTATGAGCAAACATTGGCGAAAAACGGTGTCACGCTCATCCGCGCCCGCGCGAGCCTTGTTGCGCCCGACGCCGTCGCTCTGTCGGATGATCGCATTCTGCGCGCGCGATTTATTCTGATCGCCACCGGCGGGGCGCCGGCATTGGCGCCTTCAATCCCCGGTATTGAACACGCCATCTCCTCCAATGAGATTTTCGATCTTCCTGTCCTGCCAAAACGGCTGGCGATCATTGGCTCGGGCTATATCGCCGTCGAATTCGCCAGTCTTTTCGTGCGCCTTGGCGTCCGGACGACGCTCATCTATCGCGCTGAACTGCCGCTGCGCGGATTTGATGATGATTTGCGCAAGCATCTCGCTGGCGCGCTGGAACAGGCTGGCGTCGACCTGCGCTCGGGATCAAGGCCAATGCGGATCGACAAATCTGCAAGCGAGCTTCAGGTCGTGTTAGATAACGACTCTACTCTCCACGCCGATGTCGTGCTGGCGGCGACAGGTCGCCGACCGGCGACTCAAGGCATGGGGCTCGAGAAGATTGGAGTCGTGATGCGGGAGAATGGCGCGATCATCGTCGATGCGCATTCACGCACAACGATTCCCTCGATCTACGCTGTCGGCGATGTCACCGACCGGATCAATCTGACGCCTGTCGCGATCCGCGAAGGCCACGCCTTCGCGGATCGCGTTTTTGGCTCGACGCCGCGAAAGGTCGATTACGATCATGTAGCCAGCGCAGTCTTCACAACGCCGGAAATCGGGACCGTCGGCCTTTCGGAAACGGCGGCGGCCGGGCGTTTTCCCAACATCGATGTTTACGAAACCTCCTTCCGGCCAATGCGGGCGACGTTGTCGGGGCGCTCCGAGCGCGCCTATATGAAACTTGTTGTCAACGCCGATGACCAAAAAGTGTTGGGCGCGCATATCTTCGGCCCGGAGGCAGGCGAGATGATTCAACTCGTTGCAGTTGCGCTCCAAATGGGTGCGTCAAAAAAGGACTTTGATGCGACGATGGCTGTGCATCCGACCATGGCGGAGGAACTCGTCACCCTGCGCACGCCAGACAGAAAATTGCGACGCGACCCAATCGCCTAGCGGGCGAGCGACGTCGAGGGCGCAATCCGTTCCATCGCTCGTCGCAACACTCGACGGGCTGCGCCAGTTTTAGCTTCCGTCAACCGCGAGAAAACCCAGGCGATCAACAGGATCGTCGCCATCACCACGAGCGCCAGCACATAATTCGCCGGTTGTGCAAGTTGAGTCACCCATGCCTCTCCCAACATTGCGCTCGCGCCAGCGCGCGCGAAAATCAAAATGGGCATGTGGATGGCGTAAAGCGAAAAGGAAAAATCAGCGAGTTTTTTATGAATGTGCGGCCTGAGCAAATTGCAGCCATCGGCGGGGCCGTCACGAAACGCCAGTAGCACAACGATGAATAGCGTAGCGCTGAGCAGATCGGCGGCGTCGCCAGTCCATGGGCGCGTCGTCAAGAGTTCGCCGCGAACCAGCAACCGGATCAGAATGAGCGCGCACGCGTAGAGCGACAGCGCCATGCCGCGAGAACGGATCAGGGGACGCGGCGCCCGAGTCGCCAATGCGCCCATGACCCAGAGGATGAACCCGAAGCCGAACCAGCCCGGTTGACGCGCAAAAAGATAACACAGCGCAACGCCAAACAGAAAAGAGATCGATCGCGGGCCGGCGCCAAGACCGGCTGCGAAGGGCATCATCAACAAAGGGAAGAGAATATAATACCAAAACTCGCATGCCAGGGACCACATGGGTCCATTGGTGCCAAAATAATCGAACAGGATGCTTTGCAAATTCACAAGCGTTGCAAGAAAAAGCTTTAGGCTGAAATGTCCCTCGAAAATAGACCAGGCGTAAACCCCGCTGCCGGCGAAAAAACTTCGACCTGACAGATCGAAAACCAGAGTTAGCAAAAGCGCTGGCGCCAGCACCATGTATATTCGGCAAAAGCGATGGATAAAATAGTCCCGCAGCTGTCCCGGAGATCCGCTCAGGTTATTCAGGACGGACCCGCCGACAAGATATCCAGAAATCACAAAAAAACCGACGACGGCCTGATGACCGCATTGTTGTGCGGTCAAAAACCACCAGACATAGGTTGGCGGGGCATGCGGCGCGCTCATAATGTCGCCGAGGTTAACAAACAGGTTTGTCGTGTGTAGCGCGAGAACGACGAGCGCGCCCAGCCAGCGACAGGCTTCGATGAGTTGCGACAGCAGGAAGGGCATGGCTCGCGACGCTGGCTGCGAGAGAGAAGATGCGTTCGAAACGCCCGGAGGTTATAACGACGGTGGACGCGGGCGAAAAGACGTCTCTGGCCCTGCGGTCGCGGGGAGGAGACGGCGTGGGTCGCTTTTGACCTGAATTTCCCTTATAAGCGCCGCAAGGCCGCAGTGGCGGCGAAATTGAACCGCCTGAAAAGGCAAGGATTTGCGAGGTTTATGATCGTGGAACGCTGGGCGCCGGGCAGCTGGAGAGAATTTCCGATCGAGCAGACGCCGATCTATCGCGATCCGACGACGCTCGCCGATGTCGAAAATCAGCTCGCGGGCTTTCCGCCGCTTGTCTTCGCTGGCGAGGCCCGAAATCTGAAACGCCATCTCGCCGATGTCGCTGCAGGCAAGGCCTTTCTGTTGCAAGGCGGCGATTGCGCCGAGACCTTCAACGAGCATTCCGCCGATAACATACGGGATTTCTTTCGGGTCTTCCTGCAAATGTCTGTGGTGATGACCTTCGCCGCCGGTTCGCCAGTGGTCAAACTAGGCCGAATTGCCGGTCAGTTCGCCAAGCCGCGCTCTTCGCCAGTCGAAAAACAGGGCGATCAGGAGTTGCCAAGCTACCGCGGGGACATCATTAACGATATCGAGTTTACCGAGGCGTCGCGCCAGCCCGATCCCCAGCGGCAGCTTTTCGCCTATCGACAGTCAGCGGCGACGCTTAACCTGATTCGCGCTTTTGCCGCTGGGGGGTTCGCCAATCTCGAAAACGCACACCGCTGGATGCTGGGCTTTGTCAAGAACAGCCCGCAGTCTGAGCGCTATCAAAAGCTGGCCGATCAGATCACCGAAACGCTTGGTTTCATGCGCGCAATCGGCCTTGATCCCGAGCATCATCCGGAACTGCGGCAGACCGAATTCTACACCTCTCATGAAGCCTTGCTGCTGAGTTACGAACAGGCGCTCACGCGCATCGACTCAACCTCGGGCGATTATTACGCCACCTCAGGCCACATGCTGTGGATCGGCGACCGTACTCGGCAAGAGAATGGCGCGCATGTCGAATTCATGCGCGGCATTCGCAATCCTATCGGACTGAAATGCGGTCCGAGCCTCACCCCGGATGGCTTGATGCGTTTGATCGACGCGCTGAATCCGGACGACGAGGCGGGTCGCCTGACCCTCATCTGTCGTTTTGGCGCCGACAAGATTGGCGACGCGCTGCCGGCGCTGGTGCGCGCCGTGTCCCGCGAGGGGCGGAATGTCGTGTGGTCCTGTGATCCGATGCACGGCAATACGGTCAGCGCTGGCGGCTACAAGACCCGCCCCTTCGATCGCATCATGTCGGAGATCCGTAACTTCTTCGCCGTTCACCAGTCGGAGGGCACTTACGCCGGCGGCATTCATCTCGAAATGACCGGAAAGGACGTTACAGAATGCATGGGCGGCGCCCGCGCGATTTCGGAGGAAGATTTGCGCGCCCGCTATCACACTTATTGTGATCCGCGCCTCAACGCCGAACAATCCATCGAAGTAGCCTTCCTCGTTGCCGAATTACTGAAAGCCGAGCGGCTGGCGCGCGACGTCTCAGAGCAACGCGCGGCGGAGTAATTGTCTAAGGCCTTGTTTTAACGATCTTCAGAGGAAGAATAAATCGCCGGCGGGACCGCCCCTGTGAGTCGCGCCGGCGCGATCCCGACGCCGAAAAAGACGTTCCTGAAACTTATGGACATCGAGCCGTCACCGCGGCGGGGGCGGAGACACAGCGCTTATCAATGAAGTTCCTGTCGTGGCGCTGAGACGGGGCTTACGGACGTCCGGGGCGATTCCCGGTCGTGGCAGGCTCAACATTCCGCCTGACATCGGCTGCGGCATTTGGCAAAAAGGCTGCGGCGCGGTTATCGGATTTGTCCGCGCATTCCACGAAAACTCCTGACGAAGCTTTCTCATGACCTCTCCAATCGTTCGTTTCGCGCCCTCGCCGACTGGCCTCATCCATATCGGCAATGCGCGCGTGGCGCTGTTCAACTATCTATTCGCCACGACCCAACATGGACGATTCATACTGCGTTTCGATGACACCGATTTCGCCCGGTCGACCGAGACTTTTGCGCAAGCCATCGAGACTGACCTCGCCTGGCTGGGTATCGTGCCGGACGCCATTTTTCGTCAATCCGAGCGTGCGGCACGCTATGAGGCGGCAGCTGAAAGTTTACGTGCGTCTGGACGTCTCTACCCCTGTTACGAAACGCCTGAGGAACTGGAGAAGCGTCGAAAGATCCAGCAGGCGCGGGGTCTGCCGCCCGTCTACGACCGTGCTGCGTTAAAACTCACCGACGCCGAACGGGCGCGATTTGAATCCGAGGGGCGGCATCCGCACTGGCGCTTCAAACTGGAGCCCGGCGTGGTCGAATGGGTCGATCTTATTCGTGGACGGGCGCATATCGATTGCGGCGCGTTGTCCGATCCCGTCCTGATCCGCGCCGATGGCACTTTCCTCTATACCCTGCCCTCGGTGGTCGACGACATCGATATACAAATCACGCATGTCATTCGCGGCGAGGATCATGTAACAAATACTGCCGTGCAATTACAGCTCTTTCGGGCGCTTGCGCCCGACGCTCCTTTTCCGGCTTTCGCACATCATAATTTGTTGATTGGAGCCGGCGGGGAGGGGTTGTCGAAGCGCACCGGATCGCTCTCTCTCGTATCGTTGCGCGAGGAAGGGTACGAACCGCTGGCGGTAGCGGCGCTGGCGACGCTCACGGGTTCGTCAGACAATGTTCACGCTGTGCGATCCCTCGCCGAACTGGGTTCATGCTTCGATCTGGCGCATGTGTCGCGAAATCCGGCCAGGTTCGATCCAGCCGATCTAGCCACGCTGACCCACCGCACGCTGGCGCTACTGGAATTCGAGGACGTGCGGGATCGTCTCGCAGCGCATGAGGTGGTTGGCTGCAAGGCCGAGCCGCTTTGGCGCGCAGCCCGCGGCAACCTTCAGCGTTTCAATGATATTCTTGTCTGGTGGCGGGTGATTGCCGGCGACATCGCCCCGCTGCGCGAAGATGCGGCGTTTCTTGCCGAAGCGGCGGAATTATTGCCGCCAGAGCCCTGGGACGAAACGACATGGCTCCAATGGACCGGCGCCGTGAAAGAGGCGACGGGTCGCAAGGGCAAAGCATTGTTCCACCCGCTGAGACTGGCGCTGACCGCTGCAGAAAGCGGGCCGGAGCTGGCGGCGCTCTTGCCGCTGATTGGTCGTGCGACGGCGCGCCGACGACTGATCGGCCAGTGATGACTGGGCCCACCGTCCCGAGAGTTTCGCTCCGGGAGGCGGCGGGCGTCTGGGCGCGGATCGCGGCGTTGAGCTTTGGCGGACCTGCCGGCCAGATTGCGGTGATGCACCGCATGCTGGTCGAAGAGCGTCAATGGATTTCTGATGAGCGTTTCCTGCATGCGCTGAACTTTTGTCTTTTGCTGCCTGGTCCGGAAGCCCAGCAACTGGCGACCTATATCGGCTGGTTGATGCATGGCGCGCGAGGCGGACTGCTGGCGGGTGGTCTGTTCATTCTGCCGGGATTTCTGGCGATCATGGCGCTGAGCCTGCTTTACGTGGCTTGGGGCGCGACGACGACGTTAAGCGGTCTGTTCTTCGGGCTGAAAGCGGCTGTTCTCTCGATTGTCGCCGCCGCTGTCTGGCGTCTGGGCGGACGCACGCTCAAAACCACCTCCCAGAAAGCCCTCGCATGTCTGGCGTTCGTGGGGATTTTTATCTTCGATGCGCCCTTTCCCGCGTTAATTGTCGGGGCAGGTTTGATTGGCTTGATTGGGTCGGCGCGTTTGAGTTCACTCTCTGCCTCGACTGTGGCGAAGCCCGCCAAGGGCGACAAGATTAGTGGCCGATCTCTACAGCCCGCTGCGATCTGCGCGCTTTTGTGGCTAGCGCCAATTGCGGTCCTGATGAAGACATTGGGACCTGAGGACATTTATGTTCAGATCGCCCTTTTCTTCTCTAAAATGGCCCTTGTGACCTTTGGCGGCGCCTATGCGGCGCTGGCCTATGTCGCCCAGGAAGCAGTCGAGAGATTTCACTGGCTCAACGCCGCAGAGATGCTTGATGGCCTCGGCATGGCCGAGACGACGCCGGGGCCGCTGATTATGGTTTTGCAATTCGTTGGATTCCTGGCGGCGTTTCGACATCCTGGCGCATTGCCGCCCTACCTCGCTGGCGTGATCGGCGGCGTATTGACGGCATATGTGACCTTTCTTCCCAGCTTCCTCTTGATTTTTGCCGGCGGGCCATTCGTTGAGCGTCTGCGCGGCGTTCCGGCCTTGACGGGCGCGCTCTCCGGAATCGCGGCTGCGGTCGTTGGCGTCATCGCCAACCTCGCCGCCTGGTTCGCGATCCATTTCCTTTTCCATGACCACTGGTCGCCTTCGCCGGGACTCGAACTGCCAGTCTTCGACAGTCTGGATCCAGCGGCGCTGGCGCTATCTATCGTGATCGCAGCCACGCTCTGGCGGGGCGCCGGCCTCCCGGCGGCGCTGCTGCTCGGGATTGGGGGCGGATTTTTCCTGCGAGGACTTGGCTAGGCCGGGATCACGGCGACGCCAAACAACCAGGGATGGAGCACCAGAACTATCGCAAACAGCGCCAGCCCGGCGCCAACCGCGATGGCGTCGCCGCGCGTAAAGGCGGCCAGACGCGGCGCGCCCTCGTCGCCGCGACGTTTGACGGCGATACGGTCGTAGACGCCAAAAGCCAGAAACGAGCCAAACAGGATCATCCCGCCGAGATCGCCGTTGACCAAAAGATGCGCCAGCGCCCAGGCCTTGATCGCTGCAAGGGTTGGGTGCCGCAGCCAGCCGCGGATGCGGCCAGGCGGCGCGCGGCGGCTGGCGATCGAGATAAACGCCAATAAAACAAGCGGCATAGCGACATGCCGCATCCAGTGCGGCGGCTCCCAGAGCTGAATGAGTCCTTGGGAGCGATAGAGCCCAAAACCCCAGATGATCAGGCCGAGACCCGTCGCCGCGACCAGCGAATAGGCCAGCTTGTAGGTCGGCAGGCCAAAACGCTCAATGGCGGCGGCGCGCGCCCCGCGAAACGTCGCAAACACATGCGCGCCGAGGAAGAGCGCAATGCCGAGAAGAAGAACAGTCACCCAAGCCTCCTCAACTCATGTCAATGATCAAAAGCAGCGCACCTGCGCCTCGGCCTGCGCCCGGCGCAGATCCCCGAGCAAATCGCGGATCGCGCCCGTGCCCTGGATCATGCGACCAATTTGTCCCGCCTGCTGGCCGACGCCCGCCGCCGTTTCCGCCGCGACATAACTGTCGTAGGGAAGAATGCTGGCAATGACATCGATCGAGCAGGCGCAATGTTCGAGGGCCAGTCGGGTGTCTCCATTCGCCTTCATGCAGGCGAAAACGTAATCCGCACGCGCGGTCGTGGGGTAATCGTTGAGATCGCCAGCATGGGCGACGACAGGAGAAACTAGCGCAAACAGAATAAGAATGAAACACTGCATGGCGCGATCCCGGGAACCCCGGAACATTCTTAGCGCGTCTCTACCAACAGCGCTATGGCTTCGAGGGCGTCGCAGGACCATTGTTCGGCGTCATAACGCCGTCATTTTTCACATCCATTAAATAATCAGGACGACGGCGTTCAGGCGCATGTCGGCTGAAACGCCGGGCCGGATGTACGCCCGGCGTTTTTTTGCCTGGAGACTCCCCGACTTTGTTTGGGCCGCCGCAACACAGTTGAAATCGCCGGCGACGAGGCTTATTGCCAAAAAACAGCATTGCCATTTCAGGCCGGAAGGAAGAAAATGATCGGTCGTCTCAATCATGTCGCCATTGCCGTCGAGAGCGTCGAGAAGGCCAGCGCCGTCTACCGCCAGGCGCTAGGAGCCAGTGTCTCGTCGCCAGAGATCGTTGCGGAACATGGCGTAACCGTCGTGTTCGTCGAACTGCCCAACACCAAGATCGAATTACTGGAGCCCTACGGCGAGAATTCTCCGATCGCAGGTTTTGTCGCCAAGAATCCTTCCGGCGGCATCCACCATGTATGCTACGAGGTCGATGATATTCTCGCCGCCCGCGACCAGCTCAAGGCTGCGGGAGCGCGGGTGCTGGGCGATGGCGAGCCAAAAATTGGCGCGCATGGCAAGCCGGTGCTGTTCCTCCACCCCAAGGATTTCTGCGGAACGCTTGTCGAGCTGGAACAGGCCTGAGGCGATGCCTTTTCCGCTGCCTCTGGCGCTGGCCCTCTACGCCACGATCTGGTGGATCGTGCTCTTCGCTGTGTTGCCACTCGGGGTGCGATCGTCGGAAGAAGCTGGCGAAGATCGGCCCGAGGGCGCTGATCCCGGCGCGCCGGTCGCGCCACAGCTGGCGAAAAAGGCCTTGCTCACCACCGTGATTGCGGCGGCGGTTTTCGGGCTGGTAGCCCTGATCGCCCACTACACGGCCTACTGAGGCTCAATGTAAAACCATCGGCTGGAAGCCGTCCGCAGGGTTGACCGGCCGGGTTTTGGTCGGTAGGGGTTCCTATCGCATGTGCGTCGAGGGAGTGAACCGACCCGCTTCCGGAAAATATTGGAAACCGTCGCCCTGAATCGGGCACGATTAACGAGCGCGTAGCTCAGTCGGTAGAGCATCTGACTTTTAATCAGGGGGTCCTGGGTTCGAGTCCCAGCGCGCTCACCAATAAAATCAAAGACTTGTAAGAAGTTTTTGATCGATAGCCTGTAAGATCGTTGCTTTCGGTAAGCGCTTGGTAAGCAGAAATCAAAAATCCGCTCCGACATTTGAAGTCGATACTGATGCACGCAAAATAGTCAGCATCCGACAAACTACCTTGAAGTAATTGCATAGCTTAAGATTAAGACGGCGCAACCCTACCTCTCGTCAACACCCTCTTGCCCGGCCTGCAGCAATGCGCCGGGGCAACGCCGAAGAAGCGAAGCAAGCCAAAGGCGGCGGCACGGTCACGCTGATCGGCGCGCCGGAAGCGCAGGCGCAGGGGCTCTGTCGCATCATGGGCGTCCACTCCGGTGTCGACGGCGAGTATCGCGTGTCGGAGGCGACTGTCGTCGGGCGTGATGTAGGTCGACCGGTCGTTGTTTCAATCCACGCCCCCGCGCGGGAGGCGACGGCGGCGAGCGAATTGGCCACCGCCTGTCCGGTGGTTTCAATCCACGCCCCCGCGCGGGAGGCGACGTTCCGTGGAGTCGGCCGCTGCCGCATTGTAAGAGTTTCAATCCACGCCCCCGCGCGGGAGGCGACGACGGGACGATTAGCGCAATCCAAGACGCGAATAGTTTCAATCCACGCCCCCGCGCGGGAGGCGACCGCGGACGATTCTGCACGACGATGGCGCCGATTATGTTTCAATCCACGCCCCCGCGCGGGAGGCGACCCTATCGACCCTCGACATTAGCGCCACCGGAAAAGTTTC
>JBIIJP010000016.1:0-56906 GCA_044233645.1 Methylocystis sp.
GCCGGCCTCTTCTACAGTCCCGCGCCTAACCAGCGCATATCCTTGAATGCCTATGCTTCGCAACAAGCATGGAGCACAAGAACATATGCTGCGGCCCTGTTAGGCTATGCCTGGGGTTTTTGATGCATGCCGGGCGAAATCGAAAAGGGCGGCAACATTGTTGCCGCTCATATTCCAACTGAAGCCTCTTTAACGACGCTTTATGCCGGGCAATCTTTGACAACTCATCAGCTCGTCAGAGCGGCGCACATCAAGCGGGTCGCGGCAATTCCCAACAAGAAATGTCGGGTGTCTTCGCGCATAAATGATGCGAACCGCATAAAGCGTCAGCTTGGAGAGGTTTTCACGGAGCTGGCTGCGCGGAATGAGAGCCGTATTGGGGCGGCGCATTTGATGCCCTAAACCTATTCACATGACGACCGCGATAGCCCTGACAATATGCTTGGTCTCGGCTCGTGTAGTACGTGATTACGAGAGCGCGATCTATTGCTTCTGGCCGTCGACGCGCTGCCTCTTGCCCTATCGGCAGCGTGGATGCGAGAAGGCACTGCATGAACTTGACGCCCGCCGCCCCGCTTGAGCCCGTCCCCGAAAGGTTCAATCTCGCTCGATATTGTCTTGCCGAAAACGCGGGTCTTCGACCGAATGAAAGGGCGATCACCGTTGTTGGCGATCATGGCGCGCAATGCTGGACGCACGGAGAATTCGACCTCAACGTCCGGCGTCTCGCTGCTGGCCTGCAAAGTCTCGGGCTCGCGCCCGGCGCGCGGGTGATGATCCGCATGGGCAACGAAGCCAATGCGGCGCTCGCCTATTTTGCTGCGATCGCAGCTGGTTATGTGGCGCTGCTAGCCTCGTCGCAGCTGACCTTCGAGGAAGCCGACTTCCTGTTGCGTGACTGCGGCGCCAGCATGCTGGCGCTGGGCGCGGCCTTCGAGGACGAGGCGCATACGGCTCCCGGCGTCGTTGTATTGCGCGGCGGGGAATTCGCGGCGCTGGCCAATCATGCGCCACTCGCCGCTTACGCCGACACCGCCGCCAACGATCCCGCCTATCTTGTCTATACATCCGGCACGACCAGTCGGCCAAAGGGGGTGCTGCACGCCCAGCGCGCGGCGTGGGGGCGACGTCCGATGCGCGCGCACTGGACGGGTGTGCGTCCCGGCGACGTGATGCTGCACGCCGGCGCCATCAACTGGACTTATACGCTCGGCGTCGGCATCGTCGATCCTCTGTCGGCCGGGGGGTCGGCGGTTCTGTATAGCGGACGCCCCGATCCTGCGATCTGGCCGCAATTGATCGCGAAACATGGCGCAACAATTTTCGCCGCCGTACCGGGCGTCTATCGGCAAATCCTCAAATACGGCGCGCCGGAAAGCGCGGATCTCTCAACCCTGCGGCATGGGCTCTCGGCCGGCGCGGCGCTGCCGACGCGTCTGCAGGAGGAATGGCGTGCGCGCACGGGCAAGGAGATTTTCGAAGCTTTCGGCATGAGCGAGATCTCGACCTTCATTTCCAGCGGCCCCACGACGCCGGTGAAAGCGGATTCGCCCGGACGAGCGCAGCCGGGCAGGGTGGTGGCGGCCCTGCCGCAAGATGAGGGACAGACGCCTTTGCCGGCCGGTCAGATCGGGCTGCTGGCGGTCCGTCGCGACGATCCCGGCATGATGCTCGGTTATTGGAACAGACCCGAGGAAGAGCGCGCAGCGTTTCGCGGAGATTGGTTCGTTTCCGGCGATCTCGTCGAGTTTGATACTGATGGTTACATGTGGCGACACGGCCGCGCTGACGAGGTGATGAACGCCGGCGGTTTTCGCGTATCGCCCGCCGAGGTCGAAAAATGCCTGCTGGCGTTCGATCATGTTGCAGAGGCGGCGGCGGCGGAGCGGCCGGGACGCGACGCGGAGAGCACGATCATCAAGGCCTATGTCGTCATGCGGGAGGGCGCGAAGGCCGACGAAGCCGCCCTTTTGGCGCATTGTCACGCGCATCTCGCCGTTTACAAGCGCCCACGCGCCATCGTCTTTCTCGATGCGCTGCCCCGCAACGCTAACGGCAAGCTGAACCGCAATGCTTTGCCGTAATCATTACATTGGCAGGAGTCGGAGTCGTTAGAGCGCCGCCAAGTATAATCGCGATTCGACCTTCAAAACTGACCGGCGGATGAACAACCTCGCCACGCAGCGTTCAGATTGAATGCGGCAGATTGCGCATGTCTGGGGAAACGAAGCGCCAGACACACAAGAATTCAGCGCTCGCCGAAAAGTCAGGCAGGCGCTTCCGCTATCCGCCGCCGCATCCCGCCCCTCTCACGCTGCGGTGGATCAGGAGCCTCCCGGAGAAATCCGGGAGGTTTCCCTGACTGGACAACGGATGCCGCAGGCTAGTCACCACGGGGCGAAAATCCAGGTCGGGCATGTTGCGCGCTTATGTCGCGGTGGCGGAATTTTCTATATTATATTGTTTTTTATGGACTTTAATTTTTGTTTGTCGATATGTCGCAGAATTCTTGAAATTTTTGTCGATGGCTCTACGCGAGACAACTTCTCTCAGTTAAACTATAGACTGCGGCTTAAGTTCAATAACTAAAGATAATAAAATAAAAACAAAGCCCAACAACGGATCCGGGAGGACTGCTTTGACTTTAGCCTTAGAGGAAGGTTCCGACAGTCGCGTGCACGGTCGGGACGCAAAGGCGCTCGCGCGTCGAATGGCGGCTCTCAAAGCCGAAGCGAAAGAAAAGGGTTATTTCGTCGTTCCCCTTTGGGAGCAGGCTTTTCGCATCGCTGAATTACTGGTGATGCCAGCCATCGCCTTCGCCCTGCTGACCCAGGGGGGGCTGGCGGCGGCGTTGGGGGCGATCATTCTGGGCGTCCATTACCCGCGCAGCGCTTATCTGTCGCATGACATCGCCCATGAGCAATGGGGTCCGCGCAAGGAAAAATACCCGCAATTCATGTTTCTGCTCGTAGAGATCATGCAGGGCTTTGGCCCCACATGGTGGGTGGAGAAACATGAGTTGCATCACGCCTTCCCGAACGCCTGCAAAGCCGGACCGGATGGCGCGCTGATCCCGATCGACGGCGACATCGACGCGCGGCCTTTCATCGTTTGGGACAAGTCGCTGGCCGATTTCAATCTGAAATGGGAGTCCGAGACCGGACGGGCGATCGCGTTGATGCTGGCGCGTCTTCAGACCTTCCTGTTTTTCCCGATGCTGTCGATTGCGCGTTTTAACTGGAGCTACCAGAGCATCGATGTCGCGTTCCGCAATGGCAAAACTTTGGAGGGCGCTCTCTGCGTCGCCCATTGGGTGCTGGGACTGACGCTGGCCGGCTTCCTGACGCCCGGTCCGGCGTGGACCGGCTGGGTGTGGTTCCTGGTCGCCCAATTGATCGGCGGTCTGATTCTCGCCTGTGTCTTCGTTCTCAGCCACACGGGAATGGAAGTCTACGACGCCAATGACGCCGAAGGATTCTATGATCGTCAGGCCCGCTCCACCCGCGATACGCCGACATCGGCGTTTTTCGACTGGCTGGCCGGCGGTCTCAACAGCCAGATCGAACATCACATGTTCCCGACTATGGCGCGCCGCAATCTCGCTCGGATGCGGGGGCCCACCCGTCAGGCGATGATCGACTGCGGTTATAGCTATGATTCGATTACCAATCGCGAGGCAATGCAGGAAGTGCTGCGCGCCTTGAAAGAGGCGTCTGACGCTATGGTCTCAACTGCGAGCGCCCGACAGACCCTGCGCGCGCCGGGCTTTATGGGGTAAGACGTCTGTCGACATGAAAATCGGACGGTTCCCAACAGGAACCGTCCGGATATCTCGACGACCAATTTTTTCTGACAACAAGATCAACGTGTTGCTGCGTTACATAGGTCGAAGCCCAAGCCCTTTGCCTGTCTCGCCATCGCGACGCCAGACATTATTTTCACCTCGCAGCATTTCGATCTTATGCCCTTTGCGCGCCGTGAGGACGATTTTTCCGGCGTCAGTTCGCCAGCTCATCGGATCGAAGACGACGATGCCATTGTCGCGGCAAGCAGGCGCAAGCTGCGCCTTGCCGCCGGGATGAAGGGTCACCATGCAATTCGTGTCTTTGTCGTCACGCAGGACAGCGTAACGCCCGGCCTCGACTCCCTTGCCCCCGGACGACGGCCGGCTGGCCGCCACAGCGAACTGATTTGTCGTCATGACGAGGGTCGAAGCGACAATTCCGCCTAGAAAGACACGGCGGGTGATCCGGATCGACATGAATTAGGCTCCGATTTGGATGAGAGGATTGTCTTAGACTTCGCACCCCGCCATCGCCTCCTCTATGCCCTTGCTAATTGAGACAAAAGCGGATCGATCTAGAGACGATATATGACGGACGACGACAGGTGACACATGGTCTCAAAAGGTGTGGAATTCAATTATCGATTGTTGATTCGCTTGTTCAATAACGTCACACATCGACTGTAACCGCAAGAGAACCTCTGTCAGGACTCCCGTCTTCATGAGCGCAGCCAAAGCCAACGCTACTGTCTTGCCCGTCGACGACAAGCGGCGCGCCCATGAGCCCTCCATAGAAGAAATTCTGGCTTCGATCAGGCGAATCATCTCCGATGATCAACATTCGCGCCAAGATGAGGCCGTCTCCGGACCGAATGAGGCGATCGAACCCGAGCCAACGGCGCCGCAGCGAGACAACTTTCTGCATGAGTCATCGACGGGGCGCAGCGTCGCCGCTGAGGAGGAGCCAGCTCGCGCGCAACACCCGGACCAGCGACGAGATAACCTCCTGCGTCACCTGAAAGCCTCGAACGAAGCGCAGAGTCGCGGGGCTTTCCGTCAGGCCGCCGAAATTCTGGAGGCCGCCGAGCGGGATCTGCCCCCGATCGCCACGCTCCAAGCCGATCATCGCGCCATTCCGGGCGCGGCGACGAACGACATTGCGAGCGAACGCTTCACGCCTCTCCTCTCTGCCGCCACGGCGGCCTCAATCGCCGCCCAGTTCGAAACCCTCGCCGTAACACGCCTGTTCGAGGACGGCGGTCGCATGGACGATCTGGCCAGGGACTTGTTGCGCCCCATGCTGCAAGAGTGGCTTGACGACAATCTCCCCGGCATTGTCGAGAAACTCGTGCGCGCCGAGATCGAGCGCGTCGCACGCGGGGGACGCACCTAACGCTCTCCAGTTGTTAACTTCGTTTACACCCTCACTCAACTAAACTGTTGTCATGTTGTTACGCCGCATCTTCTCGCGCCGACTTTTTTATTCCCTTGCTCTCGTCTTCATCGCGGGCATGGCGACAAGCTTTTTTTTCTGGCACGCGGTTAATGGCCAGCGAGGACTGAAGGCAGGCGAAGAATATGAGCAGAAGCTCACCCAACTTAAATTCGAGCGTGATTTGCTCAAGCTCCAGCGGCTTCAGCTTGAGCACAGACTGGCGCTAATCAAGGGCGAAAAGGTCGACGCCGACATTCTGGAGGACGAAGTGCGAAAAACGCTGGGCCGCACGCATAAAAATGAAGTCGTCGTGCTGATGTCTCCGCTCAATCAGCGCTAATCTGGACGACGCGCCGGAAAGTAACGCGAAATAATTGTGGGAGATCCCTCGCAAGCGACGAGACCGCGTTCGACCATATCCTCAAGATGGGCAAATACCGTCATCGCCGCCGCGCCATGCAGGCGAGGATCGACGCCAACATAAATCCGCTCAACAATTTGACGAATTGAATGGTCGCCCGCTGCGATGCGTTGGAAGATTGACGCCTCCCGCGCGCGACGATGGTTACAGAGCGCGCGCAAATAGCGTTGCGGACGTCGGATTGGATCGCCATGCGCCGGCCATAAAATCTCATCGTCGCGTAACCTCTGACGCTCAAGCGACGTCATATAGTCGCGCATGCATCCGTCCGGCGGCGCAATCACTGTTGTCGACCAACGCATGACATGATCGCCGGTGAAGAGCGACCGTTCATCCAAAAGCGCAAAGCACAAGTGGTTCGCCGTGTGTCCGGGCGTTGCGAAAGTCTCCAGCGTGACATCGCCAAGCGTGAGCCGGCTCTTGTCGGTCAGAACAATGTCCGGCGCATAGTTGCGATCATGCGAAGCGTCGAGGCCATGGCCAGTCACGCCGATATCCTGTGGGGCGGCATAGGGCGCGCAGCCTGCGATTTGGGCGCCAGTAGCCTCCCTCAGGACCGCTGCCGCCGGCGAGTGATCGCGATGGGTGTGCGTGACCAAAATGTAGCGCAATCGCTCGTTCCCAACCGCCGACAGAATCGCCGCAACATGATCGGCGTCGGCCGGTCCGGGATCAATAATCGCAACATCCCCTGCGCCGACGAGATAGGCGCAGGTTCCGGTATGGGTAAAGGGTCCGGGGTTGGGGGCAACGATCCGGCGGATCGCAGGCGAAACCCGGTCGACCACAGGTCCACGACCGCCTGCCTCATGTGCAACCATCATGGCGGAACGCCTCTCACGATGTCACAATCTTAAACTTATTTGGGGTTGACCCAGACGTTTCGCCCGGACTAGGCGCGATGTTATGATTTGAATAGTATGGCGCAAGGCTGTCGTCCCGGAGTGAGGCATGTTTAAGTCGATGTTCAGGTGCTGGTTGCCGACGTATCTGGCAGTCGTCGGTTTGTCTTTGACGGCGTCTGTCGCCGCTCCGAAACCCAGCTTTCCCTGCTCCAATCGGATGTCGCCTGACGAGAAAGCAATTTGTCAGGACCCTAGGCTGACGACGCTGGATCACATTGCCAATCAGGGTTACCTTTTCCTGCGGGCCAAACTCGGCAAGGTTGAGGCCAACAGGATAAATCTTCCTCTGATACGGCAGCGCCAGAAATGCAAGTCGGACGTTGTCTGCATCGAAAATGCGCAGCGAGAATCGATCCGTATCTTCAACAAAAATGGCGCCAGGCTGGAGATCCCTGACTCTGGCCAGAAGATCCCGGAGAAAACCGAACTCAGCGTTCCGGAGCCCCCGCAGCCGCAGGCTGCAATCCCTTCTCCGCAGGAACAGATCACCCCATCTGAACCAGCCCCGGCATCGACCACCCCGCCGCCGCCAGAACCTGCTCCCGCAGCGAAGTCGGTAGCTTCGTCAGAGTCTGCGGCTGTCGCAGACAAACCGCCGGAGCCTGCCGAGGCGACCGAAGCAGCGACGACGCCCGCGACTCCGCCAGCAAAAACCGCTGGCGCGGAGAGCCCGGACCCCATGACGCAAGGGGAAACGGAGGAGCTCGTCGACCGTCCTCCCGTCGAGACGGAAGCCGAAGCGTCGCAACCCGAGGCTGGAGACGCCGCCGAGGCGACGCCAAACCCGCAAGGTGCGCGCGAATGGCGTCCCGAGATCGAAAAGGAGTTGCGCGCCGAGTCCGAACTCGAATCCTCTGCGACAGACCTCCTGACGAAGGAAATCGCCGAGGCCGAGCAAATCAAGCCGCTGACACGCGAACAGCGGCTATCCCTCGAAAACACTCGGAGCAAGCACCGGACCGCGTTTATGCTCGCGACGATCCTCTTCGCCCTGGTCGTCGCTCTAGCAATCAGCAAGTTTAAACGCGATCCCGGCCCGATCGCGGCAGCTGCGCCCACAACGCCGAGCAAACGCGTGGAGACGATTACAAATCCGTCTCCAAGGCCGTCACCTGCGCCTTCTGGACCACTTTCGGCGGCCGCACCTTTATCAGGCAAGGAACCAGCGCAGATGGTCGCCGCTAATGTGAGGCCGTCAATCGAGACGGTTACCGCCTCTGCTGCAACTCAGCAGCCACCCAGCGCCTGGGTCTGGACCGGGTATAAGGCAAGGATCTGATTACAGGCTTCTCCAGATCATGATACTCGTCGACACGGCGGCGGTCGAGATCATCCGGGCCGCGCTCGAAAATCGCGCCATTTGCGGTTTCACCACCAACCCCAAACTGATCGCCGAGGCGGCGGGCGAGCAGGTAATCTCTGCGCGCGCCTATCGGGTTTTTTGCGAAAAGCTCTGCATGTTTGCAGGAGCGGATCGACGCATTCGCCATTTGATGATCCAGACGATCGGGACGGAAGCTCAAAACCGCGATTTGGCTGTCGCCTGTCGGCAGCAACTTGGCGTCAGGGGAGCGGTTTCTTCAACGGTAGACCTGTGGATCAAACTCCCTCCCACCCCGGAGGATTTGCGATGCGTCGACGCCCTGCGTCGTGAGGGTTGCAAAAGTCTCGTAACGGCGGTTTTCACCCCGTCGCAGGCTTTGATGGCGATGGAGTCCGGCGCCGATGGGGTCGCCGTGTATTTTGGACGCTTGCTGAAGCATTGCGCCGACTGGCAGCGACAACTGTCAACGATTGTCGAGATCGTGCGCGAAAGAAAGGCATTGCTGCTGCTGGCGAGCCTTTCCGAACCCGAACTTGTCGCTCAATCGCTGGCATTCAGCCATGACCTCACCATACCGCCAGCGCTTGTCGCCAAGCTCATGGACTCGACGCTTTCGCTTGCGGCAATGGAGGAATTCGCCAAACGCGTTCAGCCAGACTGGGGCGAGACAGGCTTCACGGTCGTAAATTGAGCAACACGCGGTGCGCACGAACGCCCGAACAACTCTCAACGCTTTCGTTGCAGAAGCGCACCAACACGCCGCCGCGTCGCTGAAACGGCGATCGGGTCAGAAACGGCGGAAAGACTGCATGAGAGGCGTTGCCGTAGGCGTCCGTCGCTTTCCGCGCCTCACTGGCGACACTGCCCTCGAAGGGAGCATCCGGAGTCTCCATCAGCTCAAAATGCGTATACCCCCGTTCCTCGGCCAATCGGGCGGCGCGCAGCAGAGTGGTTTCGCGTCGTCGGTCGAGACTGAAATGTTTGCCTGATGGCGTTTCAATCCAGGCGTAACTCTCGTCGGCCTCCTGCGCCGAAGCCGCCGGGATCAATCCAAGATGGAAGATCAGCACAGAACTGATCAGGCAACGGCAGAGGGTCATGGTCACAGGCTCGGCAGAGTGGTCCGCAGGCCGGCGAACCCCGGACATAAAAAACCTCCCGCCGGCAGGCGGGAGGTTGTTTTCTTTTTAGCAGAATTATTGCGCGGGCGCGTCAGCCGCCGGCGCCTCAGCGGGAGCAGCGCTTTCTGCGGCCGGTTTCGGCTTCGGCTTGGGCTTCGGCTTTGGTTTGGGCTTCAGCTTGGGCGTCGGTTTGGCGGCCGCTTTTGCGGGGGCTTCTGGTTGGGCTGCGGCGGCCGGAGCGGCTGGCGCAGCCTCAGTAGCTGCCGGCGCGGGCGCCTCGGCGGCGGGCGCTGCCGGGGGGGCCTCGGCAGCGGGCGCAGCCGGGACTTCGGCTGCCGGAGCCGCTTGCGGAGCAGGCGCCTCAGGCGTCGCCTCGGCGGCCGGGGCAGGGGCCGCAGCGTTCGGATCAACCGGCGCCTCAGCGGCCGGGGCCGCTGCCTCAGCCGGCGGAGCCTCGGCCGCTGGCGTTTCTGCGGCAGGCGTTTCCGCTGGAGTTTCAACCGGCGCTTCGTCCGACTTTTTGTTGAGTTTTTCCTTCAAAGACTGGAAACGGGTCTCCAGTCCGGAGCGAAGATCGCTGGGCCCGGTCAGGGCGCCGGCGCCGTAACCGATGGCTCCCGCCACGACGGCTGTAATAACTGTCGAAATGCCGCTACGCGCCATTTTTGACCTTTCTGGCAAAAGCCCGGAGTCGCGGGCAAAAGAAGATGTCACTTACGCGAAAAAGCATGAGAAGCGTGCGCTTGTCTGACGCGTATGAGGACAAGGAACTCACAAATCAGCCAAAAATATGAACAAATTGCTCGAACTATCGGAAAAGTCCTCGCAACTCTGGACGGGCCTTGTTTCAGTTCATGGCGCCAATATCCACCGGAATTGATATATTTCAATTACTTGGCCCAGTAATTGGCTGGCCCGGCGGCGCCGGAAACAGATCCAGCGCTTCCTGATCGAGAACGCCGCCTGTGATTTCCATCTCACAAAAGGGCGCCGAGGCATGGAGCGTGTGACTAGACGTCATAATCTGACCAATCCGGGTCGACAGTTCCTTGATCGGCGCGGCGAACACAAGCCGGCGAACGCGACACCAGATCAGGGCGCCCATGCACATCGGACAAGGCTCGCCGGTTGTGTAAACGGTCGCCGCTTTCAGATGTTCAGGGGGGTGTCGGGAGATGAAATCGCGGATGGCCATCATCTCGCCATGCGCCGTCGGGTCGTTCAGCCTGACGCCGGAATTGCGTCCGCGCGCAACGATCTGACCGTCAATTACAATCACCGCACCGAAGGGAAAATCTCCCAACGCGGCCTCCGCCAGCGCCTCGCGCATAAAGATTTCATCCATGGCGCAAGGTCCGGGGAGCGCCACGTCGCGAGTCTGACAATTGTTTTTCGACATCATAGCCCCGATATCTAATCTTAAGCCCTCGCCCAAAACGCGGCAGCATGGCGCCGGAACCTGCAATGGGGTATGCAAGATTACAATGAAACAGGGAGGTTTGAGCGTGACTTTTTTGCGAAGATTTTTTTTCCTTTGCGCCATTGGCTTCATTCCCGGCGTTCCTCTCGACGCCCTGGCCAAGTCTGCAGCCAGTAAAAATCCCGCCGCGTCTGCGGTCCGGCCGCCCGCCGCCGCGGGCGACGACTCGGCGATCCCTCTCCCCAAGGATCTGACAGACAACAGCGACCCCTTCGACGTTGGTCCCTCATCTACGGCTGGCGCCGGATCGCGCTATTTTCAGGAGCAGCAGAATTTCCGGGAGCAGGATCCGACGCGCGATCAGGAAGGCAGCCGGATCATCCGTCAGTTTGAATAGGCTCGAAATCTCTGTCATGTCGCCGCCAGTCTTGTTCACAACGTCTCGGCTTTTCTAAATTTCAATTGTCTGTTGAAAAAATCCACTTTGAGTTGATTTTGCGTTTGCGTCTCGGACGTCTTCGATGTCCTCTTCACAGGAGTAGGGCTGGATGATTCTCATATTATAGAGAGAATCGTTTAACTGCCTTCAATCCGCTGGCCCTGAAAGGCCGATCATGTTCGACAAGCCGTCGACGCGAGCTGCTTTGAGGGGAGGACATGATCAACTTTTGTTCTCTCCGTTTTCTTTTTGCGCAAAGACAAATTCGTCAAGGCAATCTGATAAAACATGCGTTTTGATTTCGAGCGTTTCTTTTTGAGCGCCGGTTCTACGGGACGCGCCGCTAACCGGGAGTCCAGCAAGGCACAGATGTTTTCCGAATGGACGCAGCCGTTGGCGAAGCGGGCCAAACGTGCGTTCTGTATCGGCCTCTCCGTCGCTTTGACGTTGAACGGCTGTATGATGGTCGGACCGGATTACCAGGCGCCCGAAGCTCCCCTGGCGGATAAATGGCTCGGCTGGAGCGAAAAGCCCGGCAAGGACACGCCGGATCTTCGGGACTGGTGGCGCGTATTTCATGATCCTGTCCTCAACAAACTGATCAACATCGCCAGCGAACAAAACCTGACCCTTTTGAGCGCCGGAACACGTGTGCTCGAGGCGCGGGCGCAACTGGGCGTAGCTGTCGGCGAACTTTTTCCACAATCCCAGCAGGGACAGGGCTTCTTGCGATACCAACGCATGAGCCAGGCCGTGCCGCTCGGCGCCGGCGGCGCCTCCAACGCGCTCAGAAACTTTTGGCTCGACGCGCTGAACATGCAGGCCGCCTGGGAAATCGATATTTGGGGAAAATTCAGGCGCGGAGTCGAGTCCGCAGACGCCGCCTATCTTTCCTCCATTGCCTCCTACGACGACGTGCTTGTGTCGCTTTTGGGAGATGTCGCCTCGACCTATGTAGGCATTAGAGTTCTCGAAAAGCAGATTGCCATCGCGAAAGCCAATGTTGTGCGACAACGCGAAGCCGCACGAGTGGCGCGTGATCGCTACGAGGGGGGCGCCGAGTCGCTTCTCGATGTTCACCAGGCCGAGAATATTCTGGCGAATACGGAGGCCTCCGTTCCACGATTGCAAATTCAGTTGAACAAGGGGCTGAACGCACTGCGCGTAATGCTTGGCATGCCGCCACAGTCGTTGGATTTTCTTCTGTCGCGAGGCGCCGGACATATCCCCCAGCCGGTGGGTAAGGTGTCATTGGGACCGCCGGCGGACCTGTTGCGGCGTCGCCCGGACATTAGAGCCGCCGAATTGCGCGCCATGGCGCAAAGCGCCCAGATTGGCGTTGCAAAAGCTGAATTATTGCCCGCCATCAGCATCAGCGGCAATTTTGGCGGTGTAGCCAGCGATACAAATGGACGCAATCTCGGCCAGGTTTTTTCACCGGTCGGCCGCGCCTTCATGATCGGCCCTTCTTTCAAATGGAATGTGTTGAATTACGGACAAATCAGCAACAATGTTCGTATTCAGGACGCCAAACTTCAGGAATATCTCATCGATTATCAGAATGCCGTGCTCAAAGCCCAGCAGGAAGTCGAGAACGGCATATACACTTTTCGCTTGTCTCAAACAGAAGCGGCCTATTTGCAAAAAGGCGTACGCGAAGCGGAGGGCGCGGTGAAAATCGCTTTGCTAGAATACCAGCAGGGAACGCGAGATTTCACCACGATGCTCAACGCCCAGCAATATGTCTATGATACAGAAAACAGCTATGCGACTGCGGCGGGCAATGTCTCAAACGGGCTCATCATGATTTACCGGTCGCTCGGAGGCGGCTGGCAAATTCGCGAGAGCAAGCCCTTCGTTTCTGGAAAAGTCACGAAGGAAATGACTGCACGAACCAACTGGGGCGCTATTTTAGAGCCTGATAGCGCGACCCCAACCCAATCGACGGGCGAATTGCCGAAGCCTGAAAATGTCGGCCCTCTGATCCGCTGGCCGGATTGGTGAGACTTCAGCAGGATTATTGCGCATGAATCTCAGGACCAAAATTCGGATGGCGAAGAGCCCACGGGGCACGCCTCAGCCCGCGCTCAATACATGTCTGGTTTTTGCGTTTCTTTGTTCTTTGTCTTTATTCTGCGTCGTCGATGCGAAGGCCGAAACAAAAAATGCGCCGACGCCAACAACAAAAATCGACGCGCCGAGCGTCCTGGTCGCCTTTCCAAAAAAACAGAAAGTCGCTGAATATGTCGAACTGACCGGTAACGCCCAGTCGCCTAATCACGTCGATCTTGTTGCGAGAGTTGAGGGTTATCTTGAGAAAGTGCATTTCAAGGATGGTCAGATCGTCCAAAAAGGCGACCTTCTTTTCACCATTCAGCAAGACCAATACAAGGCTCAGCTTGCTCAGACTCAGGCACAAATACAGGCCGAGCAGGCGGCCCTCGAACTGGCGAAACTGGAGGCTGCGCGTTACGGCGGTCTGCGCAAAAAAGGCGCTGCATCCCAGGTCATGGTCGACAGGTGGAATTTCGAGACAAAAAAATCTGAAGCGAATATTGCCGGTTTACGTGCGCAGGAAGAGATAGCCAAACTTAATTTAAGTTACACAGAGGTGAGAGCTCCATTCGACGGCATGATGAGCAACACCTATCTCTATCCCGGCGCCACGGTCGGCAGTCCCGGACAACGCATCATCCTTGCCGAGATACAGCAAATCAATCCAATCTATGCCGTGGCCAATTTAAGCGAACAGGAGGTTTTATCGATCAGGAAAAATATTGGAGCGATTAATTACGCTACGCTGATGAGCACGCCGATAGAAGTTGGCGTAGCGGATAACGCTTCCTTTCCCTATCGTGGACATCTTCAATATGTGGCCCCGGCGATTGATCCGAAAACTGGCACTCTGTTTCTGAGAGGGGTTCTCGATAATCCCAATCGCGCCATATTGCCGGGATTTTTTCTGAGGATCCGCATCCCAAGGGGGAGGGAAAACCCCGGCGCCCTTCTGACGCCGGATCGCGCGATCCTCTCGGATCAGACAGGGCGTTACGTTTTGGTGGTCAACCCGCAAAATGTCGTTGAGAAACGCGCGGTGCAGCTTGGCGAACTTGTCGGCGATTTAAGGGTCGTCGCCAACGGGCTTGGACCTGAAGACAGGGTGGTTGTCGGCGACCTCTGGCTGGCGGCGCCGGGGACGAGGGTTAATCCCCAAGTCGTTTCTTCCGGCCAGTAAGGACCCGGACGTATGCTGTCTAAATTTTTCATCGAGCGTCCAGTCCTCGCCAACGTTCTGTCGATCGTTTTAGTCGTATTGGGCGTCGTCGCCGTTTTTAGTCTTCCGGTTTCGCAATACCCAAATATCGTGCCGCCCACGGTTATGGTGACGGCCCGTTATCCCGGCGCCAGCCCTCAAACGATTGTCGATACGGTCGCTCTGCCGATCGAGTTGCAGGTGAATGGCGTCGACGGCATGTTGTACATGCAATCGACGGCCGCAGCCGATGGCACCTATCAGCTAATTGTGACTTTTAAGATCGGCGTCGATCCGGATCAGGCGCAGGTCAGGGTGCAAAATCGCATCTCAAACGCCCTCGCCATGTTGCCAACCTCCGTGCAAGCTCAGGGCGTAACTGTCATGAAGCGCTCAACGGCGATGCTGGAGGTCATTACACTGGAGTCGACTGGCGGCACTTATGATTCATCTTTTTTAAGTAATTACGCAACAATCAATATCGTCAACGAATTAGCCAGATTGCCCGGCGTCGCCAATGTCACTGTTTTCGGAGCCGCCAAATACGCCATGCGTGTTTGGCTGGACCCCCGAAAACTCTATTCCTTCGGCCTTGTGCCGCAAGATGTGATCAAGGCGATCAGCCAGCAGAGCCAGCTTGTCGCGGCCGGGCAGGCAGGTATGCCGCCCGCGCCGTCCGATCAGAATTTTCAATACACCATCGATATTATGTCCCGCTTTGACGATCCGGGCCAATTTTCCGAAATTATCGTCAAGGCGCAAAACAGCGATGGTGGAAGACTTGTCAGGATCAAGGATATCGCACGGGTCGAGCTAGGCTCACAGAACTACTCGCAGCAATGCAAGATCAATGATCGGCCTGCAGGATGCGTCGCCATCTTCCAGACGCCGGAGGCAAATTCGCTTCAGGTCGCCAAAGCCGTCGAAAAGAAAATGACTGAATTGGCGACGCGCTTCCCTGCAGATATGCAACATCGTATTCCTTTCGATACGACCGTATTCATCAATGATTCGATCAACGAGGTTTATCACACGCTCTATGAGGCCGGTTTTCTCGTACTGGTCGTTATTCTTCTATTTCTCCAAAACTTCCGCGCCACGCTTGTTCCGGCAACGACGGTGCCGGTAACGATCATCGGCACATTCGTCGGTATGTATGCGTTGGGTTACACTGTGAATCTATCGACGCTCTTCGGGGTCGTCCTTGCCATTGGCATTGTCGTCGATGACGCTATTGTGATTGTCGAGGCAGTTAGCAAATACATAGAAGAGGGGCTCTCTCCACACGATGCGTCCGTGCGCGCCATGAGCGAATTATTTGGTCCGATCATCGGCATCACTCTCGTGTTGATGGCTGTTTTCCTGCCAGCGGCGTTTTTACCTGGTCTGACCGGAAGAATGCTTGCGCAATTCGCCGTCGTCATTGCCACCACCGCGCTAATCAGCGCCCTGAATGCTGCGACATTGAAGCCGACCCAATGCGCGCTCTGGCTCAATCTGCCTGTGCCACTCGACAGACGAAACGCTTTTTACAGAGCTTTTAACACAGCCTATGATTATTTTGAAAAATACTACATCAAGATCGTCGACTGGACTGTTTGTCATGCAGGACTGGTCGTCGCCATAGGACTCGCTGTTTCGCTCGGCGGCGTTTACGGGATCGGTCGTTTGCCGACAGCCTTTATACCGATTGAGGATCAGGGTTACGCCATCGCGGCCGTTCAATTATCCGAGGGCGCCGCTCTTGGCCGCACCGTGGAGTCGCTAAGCCGCGCCACCGATCTTTCGCTTCATACGCCCGGCGTAAAAGACGTGCTGACCATAGCCGGCATCTCTGTTGTCGAAAATAACGCCATTCGTTCCAACGTTGGCGTTAACTTTGTCATCTTTGACGAGTTCGCCAACAGACACAAGCACAAGGATCAGGATCTGCTTGGTTTGATCACAGCTCTGCAAAGGAAAATGGATACGCTGTCTGATGGTCACGGAATAGTTATGGCTCCCCCTCCGATTCAGGGAATTGGCAACGCTGGCGGATTTCAGATGCAGGTCAATTTAATGGGTGGGAGTTTCGATTATGCAAAGCTGGGACGGGCGACAGACGCCTTGATGGCCGACGCCAAAGCAGATGCGAAATTACAACGGGTGAATACGACCTATAAACCCTATGCACCGCATGTCGAATTATCGATTGATCGCGTTCAGACTGAGTCTTTAAAGGTTTCGGTTGGCGACGTCCTGTCGACACTGACGTCCTATGTTGGCTCAAGTTATGTGAATCAGTTCAACAAATTTGGTCAGGTGCTTCAGGTCTATGTTCAGGCGGACTCACAACATCGCTTGCAACCCGAGGATCTTCTCAAGCTCTACGTCAGAAGTTCGGATGGGAAAATGGTGCCCATCGAGACGCTGGCGCATCTTGCGCCGTCGAGCGCTCCGGCCCTGATAACTTTATATAATCTATATCCATCAGCGATTGTCGTCGGTGGTCCTGCGAAGGGCTACAGCTCTGGAGTCGCCATTGACGAAATGGAAAAAATCGCTGCAAAAACATTGCCTGGCGATGTCGGCTATGAATGGACAACCATGGCCTACCAGGAAAAAATCACAGGCAATACGCTATACTATGCTTTTTCCCTCTCGGTCTTGTTGGTCTATCTCGTTCTTGCAGGACAATATGAAAGCTGGATTTTACCGCTTGCCGTCATCTCGGCGGTGCCGCTCGGGCTTGTCGGTCCGGCGTTAACCCTGACCGCTATGGGCGTTGACAACAACCTGTATGTTCAAATCGGGCTTATGCTTTTAATCGCGCTCTCGGCGAAGAATGGCATTTTGATCGTTGAAGTGGCGCGAGAAATGCGGCTCCTGCATGGCAAGCCAATAGTCGAAGCGGCAATTGAAGCAGCCCGCGCCCGATTCCGCCCGATCCTGATGACATCCATCGCCTTCATTCTCGGCGTTGTGCCGCTGGTGATAGCAAGTGGGGCAGGGGCCAACGCCCGACGTTCGCTGGGCGTCAGCGTCTTCACAGGAATGATCTCATCGACCTGCCTCGCCGTGGTGCTTGTTCCAGCGTTCTTTGTCATTCTTCAAAACTGGGACGAGCGGCGCAAAAAAGCAAAAGCTACTGCCACCGGATGAGACCGGCATGATATGAATTGCCGCATCGTCCGCGACCGTCCAAAACGCAAGATTCTGACGGCGGCCACAGTCACTCGTCTTTTACGCGTCCACAGACTTATCCTTATCGACTTTAACAAACATGAGGATCAGCATCCCGATACCCAGACCGATAACAAGAAAGAGCAAAGTCGACTCTTCCAGCCAGGCGATCCCCGGAACGGCAAGCCCGAGCAAAAGCCCGACAAGACCCATGCGCCATGAGTTGATGTGGACGCTGGCGGTCAGCGTGCCCAGCGACAAAAGGATTAGCAGAATTAGCGCAGCGATCTCGTTGCTCAGTGCGTTGCGCATGTCGCCGGTGAACACCAGCAGCATAGCGAAGATGACGGAAAGCCAATGCAGGACCTGCACCTTGACCAGCATCAGCCGCTGATCGGGGTTTTTCAATCTTCGCCAGCTCTCGATCACGCAGATGAAGCCAAACACCGGCACAAGGATGAGCCAGTAAAAACCCATTAACTCGCGTTCGACCGTTGTCAGCGCGACGCCGAGAAGCGCAAAGAAAAGCATGGCGATATAGGCCCAGTCTCTTACCAGAAATCCTTTCAGGCCGGATTGGACTTCTACAAGTTCGCTTTCGATTTTATCCAGATCGTCCATGTGTTCTCTCGTCGGGAAAGATGGCGGTTTCGCAGACCTACTCTTTCAGCTTGTCCGCTGCATCACACTCTAGGCTCGAAAGATGAGATGTCGCAAGCGATGCATATTCTGCACATTACACTTCCGAGCAGATGCAATAAGGTTGACATTTGGAATAATCTATATCCTTTTCTCATTCCGTTTGGCTTCGTTCCATAAAGCCTCCATCTCATCGAGCGTCGCGGCGGCGAGCGTCACACCGCGTAACGCAAGTCCATTTTCGATATGTCGAAAACGTCGCTCGAATTTGGCGTTGGCGCCCCGAAGGGCCTGTTCCGGATCGACATTCGCATGCCGCGCCAGATTGGTCACCACAAAGAGCAGATCGCCGATTTCCTCTGCGAGCGCCGGGGTCGCCTCGGCGTCGGCGGGTTGTAGTTCGGCTGCCACTTCATCTGTTTCTTCGCGAATTTTATCCAGAACCTGCCGGGCGTCGTTCCAGTCGAAACCGACCGTGGCGGCTTTTTTCTGGAGTTTGATGGCGCGCGTCAGAGCGGGCAGGGGCAGGGGAATGTCCCCGAGCAGCCCGAACTTTGTTTTATCATCGTGTTTTTGCGCTTTTTCCTGCGCCTTTATTTCCTCCCACTGCCTCGTCACAGCCCCGGAGGAAAGTTTCATGCCGTCGCCAAAAACATGCGGATGACGACGCAAAAGTTTATCACAAATAGAGTTTACGACGTCCGTAAAGCAGAATAGTCCAGCTTCTTCGGCCATACGGGCATGAAAAACGACTTGTAAAAGTAAATCGCCGAGTTCATCTCGAAGATCGTCAAAATCGCCGCGTTCGATGGCGTCGACAACTTCGTAAGCCTCCTCGATCGTATATGGCGCGATCGAGCGAAAATCCTGATCGAGGTCCCAGGGGCATCCAGTCTCTGGCGTGCGCAAAGCCGCCATGATGGCGATCAATCGATCGATTTCGCCAGACATTTTAAAGCTCCTATGGACAATAAAAAACGCCGCGTCCCACGAGGGCGCGGCGTTTCATTTCCAACGCGATCAGCCTAGTTGGTGGCGATCGACAGCGCTTCTCGGCCTTTCGGCGTATCGACGACTTGCATCGTCACCGGCTGGCCTTCGACAAGTCGGCTAACGCCAGACGGCGCAAGAATCGAGATGTGGACGAAAACGTCCTTGCCGCCATCGTTCGACTGGACGAAGCCAAAACCCTTTGTCTCGTCGAACCATTTCACAGTGCCGGACACTGGCACGGCCGTCGACGGGTCCGGGGACTGACGGCGGGGCCGGGGGTTGTCGTAACCGCCGCCGCCGCCGCCGCCAAAACCGCCGCTGCGGGGCGGCGGGGGCGGCGCGCGTTCGGCGGCGCCTTCCAGATCGACGCTCAGAATACGCGCGACCTGCTGGCCCTTGACCGAATTTGTGACTTGCACTTCAAGCTTGGCGCCGGGCGGCAACGAGTCATAGCCCGCAGCCTGAACCGCGCCGATATGGAGGAAGGCGTCGCCAGTGCCGTTGCCGAGTTCGACAAAGCCAAAGCCCTTGTCGTTTTTGAACCATTTGACAATGGCGTCGACGGCGGGACCTTCAACTGGGGGAAAAGACGGGGCGTCGAAACCACCGCCGCCAAAGGGGGAACGTGGGGCGCCACCGCCGCGACCTTGGCGGGGGGCGTCGTAACCAAACGGGGCGTCGTCATCAAAACCGCGTTTGCGGGGACCCCGAAAATCTTTACCTTTGCTCATTTTACCTGCTCGTCTCAGCCAAAAACGGCAAGACCTGTATGCCCCAAACGCTTGCGCTCATGCGTAAAGGCCGGACCGCGTCACCGCGTCCGGTCTGTTACGATGAGATTTGCTTTTTGAATGCCATTCAGTCCCGCGCGAACAGATGGAACATAGCAGAATTTTCATCCTTGTATTGCGAAATTTTGTCTGGCTGCGCCAAAATTTTAGCCGACTACCGGATTGGGGGCTGAGCCTGCGACGGGGACTAGCGATGGAAGAGTGGGCAATGACCCTTCGGCTTCATTCGCATAATCGATATTATGGAACCTAGATCTCGATCCTGAGCCCGTCATGAGCGGGTATGACGTTCTCCGGCAACCTTGCGGCGAGCGCGTCATAGTCGAGGTCGACATGCAGATCCGTTAAGACCGCGCGCTTCGCCCCGAATGCAGCGACGAACTCCAGCGCCTGAGCAACGCTGAGATGCGTGCCATGCCGTTGATAACGCAAGGCGTCAATGATCCAGAGATCGAGATTTTCCAGAAACGGCGCGCTCTCCGGCGGGATCGCGTGCAGGTCCGGCGTATAGGCGATGGCGCCAAAACGAAATCCGAGCGCGTCCATATCGCCATGATCGAGCCGGAACGGCATTGCCTCAACTGGACCGCCCGGCCCCTCAATCGTGACCGGCCGCCCCGGACGCAGCCGATGTTCGACCATTAACGGCGGATAAAAACTCCCCGGCGGCGTCTCGAAAATATAATCGAATTTATGAGCTAGACGCTTTGAAGTCGGTTCATCCATGTATGCGGGTATCCGCCGCCCATGCTGGATGACCAGTCCGCGCAAATCATCGATGCCGTGGGTATGGTCGGCGTGCGGATGCGTGTAGAGAACGGCGTCGACACGCGTCACCTGAGCGTCGATCAATTGCTCGCGCAAATCCGGACCCGTGTCGACAAGGATTTGGGTCGTCTGGGACTCAGGCGCGCCTGGCTGGCCGTGGCGAAGCAGGATCGAGCACCGACGTCGGCGATTTTTCGGATTTTCCGGGTTACATTTGCCCCAACCCTGGCCAACCCGCGGCACGCCGCCCGATGATCCGCAGCCGAGTATGGTGACGTCGAGGGTCACGCCGCCATCTCCAGCGGCGGCATTTTGGCGAACAACCGTAGCGCGTTCTCGGTGGTGATCCGGGCGATGTCGGCCTCGCTGACGCCCTTGATCTCTGCAAGCACGCGGGCTGTGTCCGTAACAAAGGCGGGCTCGTTCCGCTTTCCGCGATGGGGAACCGGAGCCAGAAACGGCGCGTCGGTTTCGACCAGTAACCGCGACAAGGGCAGCGCCCGGGCGGTCTCTCTTAGCTCGACGGAATTTTTAAAGGTCAGGACGCCCGAGAATGAAATGTACAAGCCCAACTCAATGGCTGTCTCCGCCAACGCCCGCCCGCTGGTGAAGCAATGCAGCAGAGCCGGGAAGGCCCCCTTCCCCATCTCTTCCCTCAGGATCGCGGCGCAATCGTCATCGGCGTCTCGGGTATGGATGACAAGCGGAAGTTGGATCTCGCGCGCAGCGGCGATATGGGTAAGAAAAACGCGACGGGAAACGTCTCTCGGGGCTTTGTCATAATGGTAATCGAGCCCCGCTTCTCCGAGACCGACGCATTTTGGATGATCGGAAAGAACAACAAGTCGATCAACGCTTGGCTCTTCTTCTTCATGTGAATGATGAGGATGAGTCCCAACCGTAAAATAAACATTTTCATAAGCTTCTGATACACTCTTAACTCGGTTAATGCGTGACAGATGCGTCGAAATCGTAATCATGCGCGCAACGCCGCGCGCTTCGGCCCGCGCCACGATCTCGTCCTGCTCAGGCGCAAAATCGGGAAAGTCGAGATGACAATGCGTATCGATCAACATCGGATATTCATTCCTTCTTTCCCCCTCATCGCTTCGGTGGAAAGGCGAGCCAGTCGCCCCGAGAACAGATAACGCTGTTCGACGACCAGACGCCAGCGCCGCCGCCATTATCGACCCGGCCCACGACGCGCCCGACGACGCCAAAAGCGTGAACCGTGATCGTCACGGTCCCGCCGGGCCCCAGCTGGCCGGTCGCCGTACCGGGCAGTCCCTCAAGCTGTTCGAGACGCCCGCCCCGGACGTGGGCGATGAGTTGTTTGTGCTTGACCGGACAAAGAAAGTTATGACACCGCGCCTCTATGATCCAGTTTCCGTCCTTGTCGGCCAGCGCAGGCCTCGCCGCGGCGCGCGTCGGCTGCGCGCCAGCGCCGGCAGGGTGAAAAGCGAGGCTCGCAAGCACGACGAGTGAGGCGAGAACTTTATGGGCCATATTCTCTAATCCGTCCCGCTTTATCCGTCCCGCGCTGTCGCTGGCGTCTAGGTGGCCGAAAGTTCTTCTTCGACATAGCGCGGAAATACGGGCGCCGGCGGCGGTAGCGGAGCGCCAGACTGTAACGCGTTCGATGGGCCGGCATGGGCGAAGTCGCGTTCGTCGGGTCCAACGCCAAGAAGATCGAGCAATTTGCCCGCCGCCTCGGGAATGAAAGGCTGCAAGGGGATCGCCAGGCGCCGGATGGTTTCGGCGGTCACATAAAGCACTGTTTCCATCCGCGCCGGATCGGTTTTCTTCTTCGCCCAGGGCTCCTCGCCGGCGAAATAACGGTTCGCCTCTGCGACGGCACGAAAGATCTCGGCGAGCGCCTGATGCGGCGCATAGTCCGACATCGCCGCGCCCGCCGCCTTGAGCGCGCCCGTCGCGAGATCCAGAATCTCTTGGTCGGCGTCTAGCAGCGCGCCGGGCTTCGGCACGGCGCCGCCGCAATTCTTGCCGATCATGGAGAGCGAGCGCTGGGCCAGATTGCCAAGATCGTTGGCAAGGTCGGCGTTGAGCCGGTTGACGATGGCCTCATGCGAGTAATTACCGTCCTGACCGAACGGAATTTCCCGAAGAAAGAAATAGCGCAACGGATCGACGCCATACCGCTCGGCGAGATCGAGCGGATCGACGACATTGCCGACGGACTTCGACATTTTTTCGCCGCGCGAGAACAGAAAGCCGTGAACGACGATCTGCCTCGGCAGTGGCGCTTCGGCCGACATCAGAAACGCCGGCCAGTAGATGGCGTGAAAGCGGGTAATATCCTTGCCGATGATATGGGCGTCGGCCGGCCAGAAACGCGCCCGCTCCCCGCCCGGATCGGTGAGCCAGCCGGTGGCGGTAATGTAATTCGTGAGGGCGTCGACCCATACGTACATCACATGATTGGCCGTCGTCTCCGGATTGGCGGGAATGGGAATGCCCCAGTCGAATGTCGTGCGCGACACGGAGAGGTCCGAAAGGCCGCGCTTCACGAAGGCGACGATCTCGTTGCGGTAATGCGGCGGCGTGATGAAATCCGGGTGTTTCTCGTAATGCTCCAGCAGCCTGTCGGCGTAGGCGGAGAGACGGAAAAACCAGCTTTCCTCCTCAACCCATTCGACTGGCGTGCCAGTGGGCGCGAATTTCTTGCCCTCGCGCTCAGTCAGTTCGCTTTCGTCGTAATAGGCTTCGTCGCGGACAGAATACCAGCCGGCGTATTTGGAGAGATAGAGATCGCCGCGCGCGGCCATCCGTTTCCAGATCTCCATCACCGTGTGTTTGTGGCGCTCCTGAGTGGTGCGCACGATATCGTCGGCGCGCGCGTTCAGCGCCTCGCCCATCCGGGCGAACTGCCCGGCGGTTCGATCGGCGAGGGCTTGCGGCGCGATCCCCTCCTTTTCGGCCGTCCGCTGCATCTTTTGACCGTGCTCGTCCATGCCGGTGACGAACAGCACGTCATGACCGTCGAGACGCTTCCATCTGGCGAACGCATCCGTGGCGATCCGCTCGTAGGCGTGACCGATGTGGGGGGCGCCGTTCGCATAGGGAATGGCGGTCGTGATCATGTAGGCGGGACGGTTCGACATGCGATTGATCTAGCGCGCTTTCTCCAGCCGGGAAAGCGGCGCGCGTCACAATGGAGCGGTTCTTTTTTCGCTTCTTTGCTGCGGACTCCCCTTCGCGCTGGCGACGCGCTAGCTTAAGGTTGTGCCGGATAATAGCGGGAGCGCGGCAATGGGCTTGCGACAATGAGGTCGAGGGGCGCGTCTGGCGGAACCAGAACGCCTGGCGACATCGCGCGCCGCATGGGCGCGAAAACCGCCGCGCGAAGCGACTTCTGGCGCCGCGAGACCTTCACCCTGCCCCGGCCCGAAGCGCGCGCCCGCGCGCGGGAATGGTTCGATCGCTACCCCAAAGCGGCCTACATGACCGAGATCGAGTTCTGGCGCGAACTCGACGGCGACCGCATTGAATTCACCATTCGCCGATTGCCGAGCGCCGATTAGCCGGGACCAAAAAACAAAACCGCGCGCGGATGGACGACGCCAGCGGTTTTATTTTGCCCTTGCGACAAACTAGCGAATAGCGAAGAAGCCCAGGGGACCGGCGGCCAGCAGGCCCCAGGAGACAACGCCCACCACGCTGCAAATGACGTTGGCGGCGATGCTCTCGATTTCGGCTTCCTTTTTCATTTTTCGTCTCCGCTTGGGCGTTCCTCGATGATTGGACATTAGCCGCGCGCATCGCCGGCCGCTGTGCGCTCCCGCACACGCCCCCTCATCCGCTTGGCCTGCGCCCCCTCACCCGGCGCTTTGCGCCACCCTCTCCCGCAAGGGGAGAGGGGGAATATCCCCAACATCGCCGTGCCTCCCTTCTCCCCTTGCGGGAGAAGGTGGTTCGCCTGCGGCGAACCGGATGAGGGGGGCGCCGCCCTCATCTATGCTACATAAGCCTCTCCCTCCGGAGGCCTGGACGCCGATGTGGCGCGCGATTATCGAACCCGCCCTGCTCTTTCTATCGCCCTTTGCCGCCTACGCGCTGTTTCACCTGCTGCAACGGCGCTGGCCCTTTGTCGGCGAAATCTGGCGGGGACGCGTCGTCTCGTGGCTGGTCGTCGCCGGGTTGGTCGCCGCCATTGCCGGTGTCGTTGCGCTGGGGCAAATGCGGCTGAGAACAGGCGCCTGGGTTCCTGCGCATGTCGAGGATGGGCGGCTGTTGCCGGGACGCTTCGAATGAATGACGCTGCGCGCCTTCTCGACGACCCGCGTCTGGCCACCCTCTTCGCCGCGCTGGCGCCAACCGGCGCGGAAACCCGCGTTGTTGGCGGCGCGGTGCGCGACGCCCTCTGCGGTCTGCCGCCGCATGAGATCGATCTCGCCACCACCGCCCTGCCCGACGTCGTACTTCGCGCGGCCGCCGACGCCGGCATCAAGGCCGTCCCGACCGGCATCGCCCATGGCACCGTCACGCTGGTTGTCGCCGGAGCCCCCTATGAAGTGACGACCCTGCGCGAGGATGTGGAAACCGACGGCCGCTTCGCCAGGGTGCGTTTCGGCGGCGATTTCGAACAGGACGCGCGCCGACGCGATTTCACCGTCAACGCCCTGTCGCTCACGCCGGATGGGAAACTTCACGATTACGTTGGCGGCCTCGACGATCTTGCCGAGCGGCGCATTCGTTTCATTGGCGACGCAGCGACGCGCATCCGCGAGGATTATCTCCGCGTGCTGCGCTTCTTTCGTTTCAACGCATCGCATGGCGCCGGCGACTTCGACCGTGAAGGCCTGCATGAGTCGATTGTCGCCCGCGCGCATCTGGCGCGATTGTCGCGCGAGCGAGTGCGCGCCGAACTCCTTAAACTTCTGATCGCGCGGCGGGCGCCGGAAGTTGTGCGCGCGATGTCGCAGGCCGGCGTGATCGAGGTGATCCTCGGCCTGGGCTACCCGGCGCAGCTGGAGCGGCTGGCGGCTTTCGAGGCGGCGCAGGGTAAAAAGCCGGACGCGTTGCTGCGACTCGCCGCCTTAGCCGTTCTCACGGTCGAGGACGCCGAGCGATTGCGGGACCGTCTGCGACTGTCGAATGACGAAGCCGCAAGGCTTGCCGCCGCCGCCCGCGCCAGCGCGTCGTTACACGGGATCGAGACGCCGCCGCCGGTCTCGCATCTGCGCGAAATGCTTTTTATCTGTGGCGCCCGCGCCGCCCGCGACGCGTTAGCGCTGACCTTCACAGCAAGCGGCGCCACGGCGACCGATTCGCTCTGGCGTGAGGCCGCCCGCTACCTTGAAGAGACGCCCGCGCCGGTTTTTCCGCTCAAGGGCGCCGATCTGATCGCGCGCGGCGTCACGCCGGGAAAGAACCTCGGCGCAACTCTCAATAATCTTCAAAAAGCATGGATTCGCGCTGGTTTCCCGCGCGATCCGGCTATTTTGCAGACCCTCGTCGATCAGGCGACGGGGGCAACGGACGATCGCTTCGATCCCTGACGCGCGTCGGAGCCTTCACAAGCGCGTCATACTGCCTATAAATTGTGGCGACGTCGCAGGAGGCCTACACGGACCTCGCGGTCCGTGGAGCCCTTCTCGAAGAAAAAGAGAGGCAGGCAGCGTGACCGTTCACTTTCGCCAGACCGTTTCGCCACAATCCTGTCCAGCGCTCGTCCTCAACGCCGATTATCGACCGCTCAGCTACTATCCGCTGTCGCTGTGGGGATGGCAGGATGCGATCAAGGCGGTGGTCCTCGATCGGGTGCATATCGTTTCCGAATACGATCGCACGGTCAAAAGTCCGAGCTTCGAAATCCGCCTGCCCTCGGTCGTCTGCCTGAAAGAATATGTGCGTCCCGTGCGCCATCCGGCTTTCACGCGTTTCAACGTCTTTCTGCGCGATCGCTTCACTTGCCAGTATTGCGGCGCGCATGAGGAGCTGACCTTCGATCATGTCGTCCCGCGCTCCAAGGGCGGCGCGACGACATGGGACAATGTCGTGGCCGCCTGCTCTCCCTGTAATCTGCGCAAGGGCGACCGGCTGCCGCATGAGGCGCACATGACGCCGGCGCAGAAGCCCTTTCAGCCAAGCGTGACCGATCTGCACCGCAACGGCCGACTTTTTCCGCCAAATTATCTGCACGAGAGCTGGATGGACTATCTCTACTGGGATACGGTGCTCGATCCGTGAAGCGCCTCGTCCGGAGACAATATATTGCGCCGTCTGCTGGTCACAGGGTTCGCTTTCCTGACGGCGTCATGCTCCGGCGTGCTGGCGCTGGCTTTCGCCCTGATCTTTGATCCGACTGTCCGCGAATCCGGCCTCGCCGCCGCCGTGAATGGATTTTTTTATATCCTCGACGAGGCGATCAGGACCGGCGACCCCACCAATCTCGTAGACCCGTTCTTCGCCGCGGCGCGAGCGATCGCCATCGCGGTCTGCCTGGCGCCGCTGGCATTTGCCGCGCTGATCGGCGAGACCATGGGCCTGCGACAGCTGGCCTGGTACGCTGGCGTCAGCGGCGTGCTCGCCGGCGCTTCGCCCTGGATTGCCCGCGCCGCAATGGGGCTGGATCAGGCGCGTGAGGCAACAACTATTGAAACGCGGATCGCGCTGTTGTTTTTCACGACCGGGGCCTTCACCGGCGCGCTTTACTGGTTGATCGCGGTTCCCAAATATCAGACGAAAGCGGATTAATATTTCTTGCGCATGCCGCGCCGGTCGCCGCTGTGCAGCCAGTAGGCGTAGACGAGACCGGCGAGAAAAACGCCCCCCAGCATGGCGGGCGCAAAAAATGTCAGCTTGCTCCCGACGACAAAAGCGAAACGTGTCGTCCGTCGCGCGCCCGAGGGCTCCATGACCGTGAGAAAAGCGGCGTAGCGTCCGCTCTCGGCGTAGTCGTGATCGATGACGACAGCGCCGCCCGGATAGGTTCGCGCTGGCAGCAGGGCCACGGTCAGCGGGTCCAGGTCGTCGGTTTCGTCGAGCGGGCCACCGGGTTCGCGCACGATGCGCGCTTCGATGGGCATCCCCCGGAGCCGTTCGGCGATCAGGTCGACGGTCAGAATGATGCGGCCGGCTGCGGGAAATTCATCGCAAAAACGGTCGCGCGAGCGATCCGGCATATAGGCGACGACAGAGATCAGATCGGGTCCGATGGAGAGTTCGCATTGGTCGCGAATGGTGGAGCTTTTATCCATGCTGATCGCCTGCGCGGCGGTGCAGAGGACAAGCGCGGCGAAAGAACCTGTCATGAAGTCTATGATGCGGCTCCGCACGAACCGACCGGACAAACGCATCGCCATTCTCCTCGCAAGTTGCGCCAACTGGGGCGCGCATCACTCTGCAGCCATTGGAAATCCCCTGTTTTTCAGGCGATAGCAAGGGGGCAGTGTTGACGCTCCAGAGGGAACATGTTCTTAACCTTATATGGCCGACTATTATTCGTTAATTTCGCGGGCGATCTCGGCGCTGCCAGCCTCCTCTTTCGACGCCCGCGAGGCGGTGTATGCGCGCGCGCGCGCGGCGCTTGTTTCGCAACTTAAAAATATTCAACCGCCGGTCGACGAAGCGGATATCCGCGCCGAAAGCCGCGCGCTGGAAGAAGCGATCACCCGTATCGAACTCGAAATTGCAACGAAGGCTGCGCCGGAACAATCAACGACCCCAGCTTCACCGGCTCCGCTCTCAACGCCACGACCGGCGCCAGCTGCGCCCGGCGGGAACAAAACGATCGCCGCTCCCTCGGCGGCTCTGGCGCGATTACGCGAACGCGCAGCCCAAACCAAAACGGGACCCGTAACTGGCGGATCTGAACCTGTTGACAAAGGCGCCGGCTCATCTCCGGCTGGGGACTCTGCGGTTGGAACCAGTTTCCGGGATGCACTGGACAGCGTAGAAACGCGACAACCGACGCCCCAGGTCCCGTCGTCGAGTCTTCGGGAAACCCTGCGACCGGCGGCCCCCCTGCCCTTGCCGCCTCGACCGCAGCGGCGGCGCGGTCAAATCCTTGCGGTGACCGGCGTCCTCATCGCATTGATCGGAACATTGGGGTTGTTGGCATGGCAATTCCATGAACGTCCAGACGAACAAACCGTTCTCAAATCAACCGGCGGCGAGTCGGCGACGGAGGAGGTCGGCAAATTCGGCGACAGGCTCGAAGCGGCGGACGCCGACAAAAACGCCCGAATTCCTGTCGCGCAAAAAGCCGAGATGTGGGTCGCCTCGCTCAACGAGCCGGAAAAGGTCGAACGCATCTATCCCGCCAATGTCGTCTGGCGGTTGGAGAATGTCGGCGGCGGTCCCGGCGAAACGGTCGGTTCAGCGATCCGCGGCGACGTCGATATTCCCGACGCGAAGCTGAAAGCCAGCCTGATCTTTCGCAAGAACACCGACCCTACGCTCTCCGCCACGCATACGATCAATATTTCGTTCAAACCCGAGTCTGGCAGTCCGGTCGGCGACGTGAAGGCCATCGGTCCAATTCAGATGCGGCGCGCCGATGCGCAAGCCGGCGAAAAACTGGTCGGCATCCCGGTCCCGATTAGCACGAATTATTTCCTGATCGGTCTGATGCGCGGCGACCCGGAGAAGCGCAACATTCAGGTCCTGCGTTCCCTGTCTGTGATCGATCTGCCGTTGCAATTCTCTGACGGTCGTCTCGCCACCATCAATCTGCTTAAAGGGCCGACCGGCGACCGAATTTTCGCCGAGGGCATCGATAACTGGACGATGACCGATCAGGCGACAAACACTAAACGGTAAACGTAAGAATTTTCTCCCTTCCGGCTGACCCAGTCTCCCTCCGGCGGTTTGTTATGTTGTTGCGTCAACGGGACCGCCCATGGTCGTCCCATCAGGCAATCCGCGTCCTTGTCCCACACCACCCAGCCAAAATCCGGATGACGCAGCATCCAGATATTTTTATCCCGGCGGCGGTAGCGCCGCATTCCGTTTTTGTCGCTCTCGCGCAGAAAAACATATACGGCGCCATCGGAGAGACGCCGCATCTCGATCTGTTCGCCCGTCGGCGTGTTTTCATCAATCATTCCAGAACCTCACATGACCAGAGTCAGTCGCTTCGCCGCGCGCGTGACGCCTGTATAGAGCCAGCGTGCGCGATGCTCGCGAAAGGCGTAAGACTCGTCGAATAGCGTCACATGATCCCATTGTGACCCCTGCGCCTTGTGAACTGTCAGGGCGTAACCGAAATCGAATTCGTCCGAGTCCTTACGCAAAGCGTAAGGGATATCGCCTTCGCCGCCATCAAAGAATTGCGGAATCACCGAAACGCGTTGAAACTTTCCCGCCTCCTCGTCCTCTGGCGTTACCAGCATCCGCACTTTGCCGCGACGTACCGCGCCAGCGCTTTTCACCGTAAACAGGGCGCCGTTGAGCAAGCCCTTCTTGCGATTATTGCGCAGGCAAACAAGCTTCTCGCCTGATTGTGGCAACGCACCGGTGAAACCGCGTAATTCACGCAATCGACCGTTGTAAGCGCGGCGCGTTTTATTCATGCCGACCAAAACCTGATCGGCGTCGGTTACGAATGACGGATCGAGCTCGTTGCGCGAGATGATGCGCGTATCGCCAAATACGCCACGCGACAGCGACTGGCCGTCGCGCACCATCATCGAGAGACGGATGATTGGATTGTCAGCGGCCTGACGATGTACCTGAGTCAGCATGACGTCGGGTTCAGCATTGGTAAAAAAACCGCCGCCCTTGACCGGGGGCAATTGCGCAGGATCGCCCAACACCAGCACCTTTTTGCCGAACGAAAGAAGATCGCGGCCAAGCTCTTCGTCCACCATCGAACATTCGTCGACGATGATGAGCTTCGCGTGAGCGGCGTCACTATCTTCATTGAGCACGAAAGACGGCTCTTCTGTTTCCGTATCGGTGGCGCGATAAATCAAACTATGAAGCGTGCGCGCATCGCGACAGCCTTTCGAGCGCATGACCAGAGCCGCCTTGCCGGTGAAGGCGGCGTAGGCCACATCGCCGTCGACATGTTCAGCGAGATGACGGGCAAGAGTCGATTTCCCGGCGCCGGCGAAACCGAACAGGCGAAAAACCTGCTGCCCACCTGCGGTCTTGAGCCAGCGGGCGACGGCGATAAGGGCCTGATCCTGTTCCGGGGTCCAGTCGGTCATGGCTTTCGGTCGAGACGGGGAATCGGGCGCTAACGATGACGGAGCCGAGGCTCAGCGACAAGGACCGCGGGGTTAATGACTCAAACCGCCACCGTATGTCGCGCCGGAGCCGCCGCGAGATAAGCGTCGAAGGCGGCGGCGGCAAGCCGCAAAAACGGCTGACCGCGCGGCGTCACCGTCACACGACGGTCAGTCAATTCGACAACGCCATCTTCTGCAAGATCAATCAACGCCGTCTTTGTGGCATCGAAGGCGTCGATCGCATAGCCATGTTCGAGAGCCAGCACGCCATAGTCGACTGTAAAATCGCACATCAATCTTTCGATAATCGCGCCACGCGCGCGATCCTCGCGCGAAAACGCCAATCCGCGCGTCACCGGAAACCGGTCAGCCTCGACCGCGCGGCGCCAGCCGGCGAGGTCTGCGGCGTTGCCGACGAGTCCTTGCGGCAACCGCCCGATGGACGAGACGCCGAAGGGCAGAAGGGCGTCCGCCTGATCAATCGTGTAGCCCTGAAAATTGCGCCGCATGTGGCCATTACGCGCGGCGATCGCCAGCGGATCGTTGGGATGGGCGAAATGATCGAGGCCTATCGCGACAAACCCTTCCTGTTCAAGAGTCGCACGCACAGCCGCAGCCTGCGCAAGTCGTTCAGCCGCGCCGGGCAAATCGGCGGCGTCTATCAGTTTTTGATGGGTCTTGAACCAGGGCACATGGGCGTAGCCAAAAACCGCCAGGCGCCAGGGCGAGAGACTCGCGGCCAGTCTGGCGGTTCGCACGACATCGGCGACGCTTTGTTTCGGCAAACCATACATCAAGTCGAGATTGATCGCCGAGACGCCCACCGCGCGGAGCATGTCGACAGCCTGCGCGACGATCTCGAAGGGCTGCGTGCGTCCCGAAGCCAGTTGCACATGCGAGTTGAAATCCTGAACGCCCAATGAAGCGCGGTTGACGCCCGCGCGCGACAGCATTCCGACGAATTCGGCGGTTAACAGACGTGGATCGAGTTCGATCGAATGGTCGACATTGGGAGACAGCGCAAACAGTTCGCCGACCCTTTCGGCGATTTCGAGAAAGCGCGCCGGCCCGAGAATGCCGGGCGTGCCGCCCCCCCAGTGAATGCTATCGACTCGTCTTGCAGGCGTCATCGCCGCCGTCAGCTCGACTTCCCGCAGAAGCGTCTCCTTGTAGGCGGTTAGCGGCGCATACTGCTGCAGGGCTTTGGTGTGACAACCACAATAGGCGCAAATCTCCTTGCAAAAAGGAACATGAAAATAGAGCGAGAGAGAAGAGTCCGTCGACAAGTCGGTCAGCCACTCGCGCATCTGAGCGTCGCCGATAGCTTTCGAAAAATGCGGCGCCGTCGGATAGCTCGTGTAACGAGGGACCATGCGCTCCGCGAGCGCGAGCGAAGCTGGCTCCATCGTCGTCCCTCCCTGACAAAACGCTGAAGTTAACATGAACCTGTGGAAGACCAGGAACAAGAGCGTCGGACCGCTTCATTTCAGCGCGCCCGAAGCAGGATCTGCGATCAACGACCATCCGGCGTGTCCGTGCCAATCCATTTCGAGTTGACCTGTTCGAAATGAGTGGCGGGGTCGTAATAGGCGACGCCCAGATCTAGCTGACGCGCCGATAACCGTCCGATGGCGCCGAGCGCGGCAAAAGAAGCGACGACGCGGTCACGCTGGGCGCTGACCAGCGCAACGCGCGCATTGAGCAAGGCTTGCTGGGCGTTGAGCACGTCTAGAGTCGTTCGTTGACCGACACGCGCTTCGGCGCGGGTGCCCGCCAACGCAGTCTCCGCCGCCCGCACCGCCGCCTGACTGGAAACAATCGAGGCGCGCGCCGTTTCGAGCAGACCATAGCTCGAAACGACGCTTGCGCGCACGCTATCGCGTTGCAGATCGGCGTTGAGGCGAGCCTGCCCCAGTTGCTCCTTGGCCTGACGTATCGAGGCGTATTCCGAGCCGCCCTGATAAAGGGGCACATTGAGCTGTCCGCTGGCGCCGGCGAAGAAGGCGCGCGATCCCGGCAAGCCGTTAAAATTGTCATACTGGTTGGAGATCTGGGCGTTCACAGAGAGGCTGGGCGACAAGGCCGCCTCCGCCGTTTTAACCGCCATTTCGGCGGCGTCGACCTGATGCAACGCCGCGACGACGCCGGGATGTTCGACAAGCGCCACCTCGATGGCCGCCTCAAGAGATTTCGGCAGATACTGTTCGACCGGACGCGCCGGTTCGAGATGCGTCGGGTCGACGCCGATAATCTGACGATAATTCGCGATGCTATTCTTGAGTTGCGCCTGCGCCGCATAGAACTCCGTTCGGGCCTGCGCCAGCGAGGCCTCGGCCTGCGCGATATCGGTGCGGGTGACTTCGCCAACATTGAAACGATCCTGAGTCAGTTTCAATTGCTGTTCGAGAACCGCAATATTGTTCTTGCGCAGCGAGAGCACCGCAGTTTCGCGTAAAACATTCATGTAGGCGGTAGCGCCGTTTTGCAGGATCGCCTGTTCGGTCAGGCGCATATTTGCCCGCGCAGCGAATACGCCAGACTCGGCTTTGCGAATGTTGTGTTCGGTGGCGCCGCCGTCGAAAATCGTTTGAGACATGTTCAGCGTCGCGCCGCGCGGCGTGCCGGTGTACGAATCTGCGAAATTACTGGCGCGCCCGAGGGCGTCGCCGGCTCCAAAGGGAATGCGGATATTGCCGTATAACGGGCCGGCGTTGGCGACGATGCTTGCTTTCGGGCGCATGCCGGAGCGGGCCTTGGGCGCATCCTCGTCGCGAGCCCGCACATTGGCGCGGCTCTGGTTCAGGTCAGGATTGCCGTCATAGGCGCGCGACAAGGCCGCCAATAAATTTTCGGCGCGGACAGGCGGGGATGACATGGCGGCGAAAATCAGGGCCATCAAGAAGGGAAATGACATGCGCTGCGCCGCGCGAGCGATCATCGCGACGATTCCGGTCCCCGCCCGACCCGCCGGTCCCCTCACCCAACCCCCCTCTGCCCGAGCGCCTGACTGGCGTCTGACGGCCGATCCTCATAACATTCCATTACAGGGGCGATTTCGGCGAAAAGGCGGCCTGCAGCCGTCTTTCACTGATTTGGAACCTCATTTTCAGGAGGGTGCGACGGCCGGAGGGCCGATGGTCCTAAAATGCGAAAACTGGCTCTTTTTCAAAACCCTCCAGAACGGGGGCCCCCGCACTGAGCAGAGGGCGGTCGCCGGCCTTCTTGCCATCGACGCGCTCGAAACGCACAAGTTGACGCCCGGCGCCAATCTCAGGCGTCACGATAGCCAATAGTCTGCCCTCTGGCTTGAGCTGGTCGAAGAGCGGATCAAGGCCTGCGTCGGCCGCTCCTTCCACAAGGATGAAATCAAAGGGCGCAAGGTGCGGCGCGCCCCTCGATAATGAACCGGTCTCGACCTTGGCGTTTGCGATTCCCAGCGTGCAGAGGCCCGCCACCGCGCGGCGCGCCAGTTCCGGATCGCTGTCCAGAACAATCACTTCATCGAGCAGCCCAGCCAGAAGCGCGGCCGAATAACCCGCTCCGCCAATCACCAGCGCCTTTTCGCCAGAGCGCGGCGCGGCGCCTTGTAGCATGCGCGCCAGCACCAGCGGCGGCAACAAGGTTCGTCCCCGACCCGAGGCCAAGCGGAGCGTCACGGCAAGATCGGAATAGGCCAGATTTTCTTGATGTTCCGGCAGGAATAACTCACGGGGAACCGCCAGAAACTGATCCAGCAGAGGCGCGTCGGTGACATCGAACGGCCGAAGTTGCCGGTCCACCATCCTGCGCCGCAGTTCGGCCATCGCCGTCGCCTGATCCGTCTCGCGCCGCGCCGGCGCCACCGCTGCTTCGGACATTCTGTCTCCGGCGTCGCGCCGGCCTTCTCTGGGAAACGTCGACCACCGCGTCGACGGCCGCTTTATAGGTTCAGCACGGGTCCCTGTCCATCGCGCCGGCCCAGCTCCCTCACCAGAGCTTTAATCATCAATGACCTGAGCGCCCGCCTCGCCGCGCGCCCGCATCTGTTCGAGGGAGGTGTTGTCGAGAACCCTGGCGATGGCGTCGCGCGCCTCCATCATGACAACGCGCACCGCACAATGCATTTCGTCGGGGCAATCATCGCATCTTCGGTAAATCGTACGACTGGCGCATTGAACAGGCGCCAGCGGCCCATCAAGGGTCCTCACGATGTTGCCGACGCTTATCTCCGCCGGCGGGCGGGCTAGCATGTAGCCGCCGCCCTTTCCTTTTTTGGAGTGCACGAAACCGGCGTTGCGCAATTCGCCGAGAATGGCGTCAAGAAATTTCTTCGGTATCTGGCTGGCTTCGGCAATATCGGCAACAAGAGCCGTCTCGCCGGGGATCGTTCCAGCAAGATAACACATTGCTTTCAAGCCATATTTAGCTTTTTTTGTTAGCATGATCTAACAGCGCCTGCGGCCTTGGCGGGGTTTTGAGAGTTGGCGGCCTAAACCGGGAGGAAAAATTTTTCAGCACGTTTCATAAAACAGTTTTCGCCCTGTGTATCCAGCTCACTTTCGAAAGGTGAATGAAACCTCTTCTGTTCCCCTACTTTTCACGCGAACTGGTCAATGCGCGGGCGGTCGTTTCTAATTGACCATTTTGCTAGATTAGATAATATTTTTCTTTATGACGGGTTTTTCTTGCCCGTTTGTAGAATTTTCTTTCGGCGCAAGCGTCCCAACGCCGGCGTGGGGGTGTGGAATGTCGACGGTTTTCGAGGCGGTGCAGGCAATCAACCCGCTCTATGTGGGCTCAGGTTTTTTTGTCGGCGGACTCGTTGGCTTCACCGGAGTCGGCGGCGGCTCTTTAATGACCCCGCTACTGATGCTGGTGTTCGGAGTTGCCCCCGCGACAGCCGTCGGCACGGATCTTCTCTATGCCGCAATCACCAAAAGCAATGGCACGCTGATTCATGCTCTGAACGGGACCATCGACTGGAAAATAACCCGCCGCCTCGCTTATGGGAGCGTTCCAGCGACGCTCGCGACCCTGCTGAGCCTCTCCTGGCTCGGCAAGTCGGGTAGCCACGCCGCCAGCGGCCTGATCACCTCGACGCTCGGCTTGGCGCTGTTGCTGACGGCGGTGGCGATCTTGTTCCGGCGCTGGCTGCTGGACCACATCGCCAGGCACACCGAACGAATGAGCGACAGGCGCATTGGCGCGCTGACAATTGTCCTCGGCGCCTTTATCGGCGTGCTGGTGTCGATCTCCTCCGTCGGCGCCGGCGCCATCGGAATGACAGTTCTGATGGCGCTTTATTCTCACACGCGCACTGTGCGTTTGGTCGGTTCGGACATCGCCCACGCCGTACCGCTGACTTTTGTCGCCGGTTTCGGCCACTGGATGATGGGCGGCGTCGACTGGCAATTGCTGGTGTCGTTGCTGATCGGGTCAATTCCGGGCATCGCCATAGGCAGCCATCTGGCGGCGCGCGTTCCGGATCGTTATCTGCGTCCAGCGCTCGCGGCGATGATGGCTGTCGTCGGAGCGAAACTCTCGCTATAAAAGAGGCCAAGGCCAGCAGCGAGGGAATCATGACGACTGACACGTCCTTTTCTGCGCCCGCCAAGCCGGGCCGCGGACGTATATACAACTCGATCACCCAAACCATTGGCGACACGCCGATTGTGCGGCTCGACAGACTGGCGCGCGAAAAAGGCGTCAACGGCGTTCTTCTCGCCAAGCTGGAATTCTTCAACCCCATCGCCAGCGTGAAAGATCGTATCGGCGTCAACATGATCGAGTCGCTGGAGAAAAGCGGCAAGATCAGCCCGGACAAAACTGTCCTTGTCGAGCCGACATCCGGCAATACCGGCATCGCCCTTGCCTTTGTCGCGGCCGCGCGCGGTTATCGCCTGATCCTTGTCATGCCTGAGTCGATGTCGATGGAACGGCGCAAAATGCTTTCGTTGCTGGGGGCGGAACTCGTTCTGACGCCGGCGGCGCAGGGCATGAAGGGCGCACTGACGAAAGCCGCCGAGATCGCTGCAGAAACTCCAGGCGCAGTAATTCCCCAACAATTCGAAAATTCCGCCAATCCGGAAATTCATCGCCTGACGACGGCGGAGGAGATCTGGAACGACACGAATGGCGCGATTGATTATTTCGTTTCCGGCGTTGGCACCGGCGGCACCATCACCGGGGTTGGCCAGGTGTTAAAACAACGCAAGCCCGACATTCGGGTCGTCGCCATCGAACCCGAGGACTCAGCCGTTTTGTCTGGGCGCCCGCCCGGACCTCACAAGATTCAGGGCATTGGCGCCGGTTTCGTGCCGCCGGTTCTGGATCGCGGCGTGATCGATGAAATCGTCACGATCGGCAATCAAACCGCGATCGACGCCTCGCGTCTGCTTGCCCGCCTGGAGGGGGTTCCCGGCGGGATTTCGTCAGGAGCGGCCGTCGCCGCCGCGTTGGAAATCGCTGCGCGGCCGGAAGCCGCCGGCAAAAATATTGTGTTGATCATCCCGTCCTTTGCCGAACGCTATCTATCCACGGCTTTATTCGAAGGACTGTGAAAAAATAAAGCCGGTCCGTCTGGCGGCGCGCCGGCTTTTTTCTTCATTTAGATTACTTTTTCTTTGGTTTGGCGACAGCCGCGACCTTCACTTGTTCGCCAGCCCCTTTGCCGTAATAATGACGGCCATAGGCTCCCGAGATGTAGCCGACGGCGACAATTACGAAATAAACGACGATCAGAAAACCGCCGCGCTGGTTGGCGGAAGCCGCCTTTTCAAGAATGGTCGAGACCGCGCTCTCGTCGACGAATTTGTCGGCGAAAACGCCAAAGACAACTGCCAGAACCGGAACGATCCATGACGGCAAACGGAAGTAACCAGCAGCCGTGCCGATCAGGAACGCGACAAGACCGAAAATATGCACGAACTGGATGAAGATTGACTGCGAAATCAGTCCGATAAACCGGAACAGCTTGACCATTCATTACCTCCCCTGACTGTGTAAAGCGGCCTACCCATGGGACAGGTGTTGCGCCAGCGCTTCGAGCACGGCCATGCGCACGGCAACGCCCATTTCGACCTGCTCACGGATGAGCGACCGATCGCCGTCGGCAACCGCCGAGTCGATTTCGACCCCCCTGTTCATCGGCCCCGGATGCATCACCAGCGCGCCGGGCGCGGCCAGAGCGAGTTTTTCTTCGTCAAGGCCAAAAAAATGAAAATACTCACGCGCGCTTGGCGCCAGTGCGCCTGTCATGCGCTCATGCTGGAGACGCAACATCATAACGACATCCACGTTGGCCAAACCGCGTTTGATGTCGTGATAAACCCCGACGCCGAGGCTTTTGAGCCTGTCTGGCGCAAGCGTAGACGGACCAACAACGCGAACACGCGCCCCAAGCGCAGACAAAAGCAGAATGTTGGAGCGGGCTACGCGCGAGTGCAAAATATCGCCGCAAATCGCGATGGATAGACCCTCTATCCGGCCTTTGTTGCGACGGATCGTTAGCGCGTCGAGAAGCGCTTGGGTCGGATGCTCGTGGGCTCCGTCGCCGGCGTTGACGACGGAACAATCGACTTTTTTCGCTAACAAATGCGCGGCGCCGGCTTGGGCGTGGCGCACCACAATGATATCCGGCCGCATGGCGTTCAGAGTCATCGCTGTATCGAGAAGTGTCTCGCCCTTGCTCTCCGACGAGCGCGAAACGGTCATGTTCATGACATCGGCGCCAAGGCGTTTGCCGGCAATTTCGAATGAGGCCTGCGTTCGGGTTGATGGCTCATAAAAGAGATTAATCTGCGTTCGTCCGCGCAGATCGCTGCGTTTTTTTTCGACCCGTCGGGATAACTCGACATCCTGTTCGGCCATATCAAGCAGCGTCTCGATGTCCGGACGTGAAAGTCCCTCGATCCCGAGCAGGTGGCGATGCGGAAACACTGGTTGTCCCTGATGATTGGTCATGCGGTGGGTTATAGCAGTTTCAACGGCGCGGGCGAGCCGCGGCATCCTTGATTAACTGGCGCGCTCGCCTTATTTCTCAAGTTGTGCGCTTGGACTTGCCGAACGCCGCTCGAATGGACTAATCTGTCCTGATGATAGTCTCCGGACGTGTGAACGTTGCGGAGTTTTTAAATATCCTACTTATACTCAAATTGAGTATAAGTGGAAATGGGGCTCCTCAATGACCCTTGAAACCGTCGACCCGGCGCGCAGCGTCTCTAACGCCATCTCCATGGACTTCTCGCCCGCTCCCGGCGGACGTCCTTTCTACCCGTCCCTGCCCCGTCCCGATCTGACATGGACCCCGCAGGTGGAGGCTGCAACCGCGCATCTCTACGAGCGGGTGGCCAGAGTCATCCCGCCGGTCGAGTGGCCGTTTCATGCTCCTTATGTGAAAGCGATCAACGATCTCAAAAAGGCCCGTAACGCCGTCATCCTGGCGCATAATTACCAGACGCCGGAGATTTACAACTGCGTTGCGGACTATGTCGGCGACAGTCTGCAGCTCGCCAAAATGGCGGCGGCCTCGGAAGCTGATGTGATCGTTCAGGGCGGCGTCCATTTCATGGCCGAGACATCGAAAGTGCTCAACCCCGCCAAGACCGTTCTGATCCCGGACTCTAAAGCCGGCTGTTCGCTCGCCGAATCCATAAATGCCGCCGATATCCGCTGCCTGCGCGCAAAATATCCCGGCGTGCCGATCGTCGCCTATGTCAACACATCGGCAGAGGTCAAGGCGGAAGTCGATATCTGTTGTACCTCTTCCAATGCGGTAAAAGTCGTTGAGAGCCTTGGGGTCGAACGCGTGATCATGGTTCCCGACCGCTATCTGGCGCAAAACGTCGCTGCTCAAACGAAGGTTAAAATCATCGCATGGCATGGCGCCTGCGAAGTGCACGAACGGTTTACCGCCGAAGAAATTCAGACCTATCGGGCGGATCATCCGGGGCTAACCGTTATTGCGCATCCTGAATGTCCTCGGGAAGTCGTCGAGGTTTCGGATTTTTCAGGATCGACCGCCGCTATGATCGATTATGTCCGCACAAGGAGACCATCACGCGTGTTGCTGGTGACAGAGTGTTCGATGTCTGACAATGTCGCGGCGGAAACGGTTGAGACGGAATTTGTGCGTCCCTGCAATTTTTGCCCACATATGAAGCGCATTACCCTCCCCCGAATACTCGATAGCCTGCTCGGTATGCGCGAGGAAGTCGTGATCGATCCAGCGCTTGCGGCCCGCGCACGGCGCAGCGTGCAAAGAATGATTGATCTCGGGTGAACTCGACGCTTTTAAGAAAGAAAGCGATGCGCGAGGGAGAGTGACATGCCGGGCTTGCAGGCGACCATCGCAGCGATAGACGCCGCCAACGCCACGGACCCCCGGCAAGACGATGACGCGCCCTTTGAAACGGTTTACGCGCGCCGTATGAGCGCCTGTCTCGACGAGTTGTATCCCGAGGCGTCCGAGCATTTGAAAATTGCGGCGCGTGCCCAGCATCTGCGTCGATGGGAAATCGCTCGCTCGGATTATCCCGAAGGACGCGTTGGTTATAATGACTGGCGACGGGCCTGTCGCACGCATCACGCTCGTCTGGCTGCGGAGATCATGTACGCGCAGGGATATGACGAAGACGCCATCGAGCACGTCGGGCGATTAATCCGCAAAGAACAACTCAAGAAAGACCCGGAATCGCAGGCGCTGGAGAATGTCGCCGCAGTCGTCTTTCTCGAATATTACTTCGACGCGTTCCTGAAAAAACACGCCGGATATACTGATGAAAAAATCGTCGATATACTCGGCAAAACGCTCTGCAAAATGTCGTCGCGCGGTCATGCGGCTGCACTGGCCCTTCCGCTCGACGAACGCGCCCGCACACTGGTCGCAGCCGCCCTTAAGCGCGAGGCTGCGACGCTGGAGCGGCTTGCTGCGCTCGCCCCTGACGCATGAACGAACGGCTTCCCCCCATTTTGATTATTGGCGGCGGACTCGCCGGCGTGTTTTGCGCGTTGAAACTCGCGCCCTTGCCGGTCGCCATTATTGCGCCGGCGCCGGTCGGCGATAGCGGCGCTTCTCGCTGGGCGCAGGGCGGCATCGCCGCCGCTGTTGAGGAAGGCGACACGCCTGAAAGTCATGCAAGAGACACTGTCGCCGCCGGCGCGGGACTGGTCGATTACGACATTGCCCTCGGCATGGCGGGCGAGGCGCGGATCCGCGTCGAGGAACTGGCGGAAATGGGCGCGCCCTTCGACCGTACGTCGCAGGGACTCTTCGCGCCCTCGCGCGAGGCGGCGCATTCGCGACATCGGGTCGTGCGGGTCAAGGGCGACTCCGCCGGCCGCGCGATCATGGAGACGTTGCGTCAACAGGTAGGCCGCATCGGGACCATCGAACATCTGGAGGGATACGCCGCACAGGAAATCGTTACGCGCAACGGTCGCGTTGTGGGGGTGCATGTGCGTGAAACAGGCGGCGCCTCGCGTTACCTCCCCTGCGCCGCGCTTGTGCTGGCGACCGGCGGTCTGGGGCATCTCTATCGCATCACCACCAATCCTATCGACGCCAGAGGCGTCGGCGTCGCCATGGCCGCACGGGCCGGGGCGGTCATCGCCGACGCCGAGTTCGTGCAATTTCATCCAACGGCCATTGATATCGACGTCGATCCGGCGCCCCTGGCGACCGAAGCGTTGCGTGGCGAAGGGGCGACAATCATCGATCGTGACGGCCATCGTTTTCTGTCCGATATCAACCCGGCCGGAGAACTTGCTCCGCGAGACATCGTCGCCCGCGCCGTGTTCGCAAGCATTCGCGCCGGGCGAGGCGCCTTTCTCGATGCGCGTTCATCTATTGGCGCGACCTTTCCGGATCGCTTCCCAACCGTTTACGCCAGTTGTCGCGCTGCGGGGCTCGATCCCGTCGTCGCCCCGATCCCGATAGCGCCGGCGGCGCATTATCACATGGGCGGAGTCTGGACGGATGCGCGGGGCCGCACGTCACTTGAAGGACTGTGGGCAATTGGCGAAGTCGCGGCGACCGGGGTGCATGGCGCCAATCGACTGGCTTCTAACTCCTTACTCGAAGCCGTCGTCTTCGCCGCCCGAGCCGCTTCCGATATTCGCATGATGGATCTTTCCGTCGTCGACGCTCCCGCGCCGGCGCACCTGGCTTCGACTGGACTCGTCGACAGCGATATGGGTGTTGTCGAAGAGTTACGCGACCTGATGTCAGCGAATGTCGGCGTTATCCGCGACGCCGCCGGCCTCGCCGGGGCGCTGGGCGAATTGCGACGGCTGCGCGCGCGCGTCGGCGACGTCGAGATTGTCAATATGGTCACGACTTCGATGCTGATCGCGGCCGCCGCCTATGTGCGACGCGAAAGCCGCGGCGCGCATTATCGCGCCGATTATCCTGCGCCCGATGCAACCCAGGCGCAACGCTCGCGTATGACGCTGGACGTAGCGCTGCGCATCGCCGACGAGGCTCATCCATGAGTGACCAAGTTCTGTTCGCCGGCGCCTTGCCGTCGATCCTGATCGAGGAGCCTGTGCGTCTGGCGCTGGCGGAGGATCTCGGCCGCGCAGGCGACATCACAACGCAAGCGACGATCCCTGACGACGTCTCGGCGACGGCGACGTTGATCGCGCGTGCGCCGGGGGTGATCTGCGGCCTCGATATCGCGCGGGCGGCCTTTCGGTCCATAGACCCTGTCATTGGTTTCGAAAGCTGGACGCGCGATGGATCGCGCGTGGAGAAAGGCGACGTTCTGGCCCGTATCGACGGCAACGCGCGCGCGATCCTGATCGCCGAACGCGTCGCCCTGAATTATCTGGGCCGACTGTCCGGCGTTGCCTCGCTGACGGCGCAATATGTCGATCACGTCGCACACACAAAGACGCAAATCTGCGACACCCGCAAGACGACGCCCCTGTTGCGCGCTTTCGAAAAATACGCCGTGCGTTGCGGCGGCGGCGCCAATCACCGCTTCGGACTGGATGACGCGATCCTGATCAAGGACAACCACATCGCCGTCGCCGGCGGTGTCATTCCGGCGCTGCGCGCGGCGAAGCGCTATGCAGGCCATCTCGTAAAAATCGAGATTGAAGTCGACACGCTGGATCAGCTGCGTGAGGTTTTAGCGGAGGGGGCGGATGTCGTTCTGCTTGACAATATGCCGATCCCGACTCTCCAGGAAGCGGTCGGGCTGATCAAAGGCGCCATGATTTGCGAAGCGTCAGGCGGCGTGTCGCTGGAGACGGTCGCCGCAATCGCCGAAACAGGCGTCGATCTGATCTCCGTGGGAGCGCTGACCCATTCGGCTGCAGTTCTCGATCTCGCGCTCGACATCGACATGGAGTGAGCCGCATCGACATGGAGTGAGCCGCATCGACATGGAGTGAGCCGCATCGACATGCAGCGATTTCTAATAATCACGTCGTCACTCTTCCATCGTTGATAATCGCGCCAGACGCATGTGACGACGTTCAAGCATCTCAGGAAAGCCCGGAGACAACAAGAAGGCCAGCTCCTGCTCGCGGGTGATCGTGACCGGGTCCAGCGCCTGGAGTTCGTCGTCGACATGACCCGGATGACACATCACCAAATGGCGTCGACCCGGCGCGCGCAGATAGGTCTCGAAAGCCCGCGCATAATCCCTGTCTGCCCGGAACGATGAGAAGCCGGCGAAGCCATCATTCGTTTTGAACCCTTGCGCATTCGCTGCTCGTGCGAATCCTGTCCCCAGCGACCTGACCGTTAGCGCCTTGCGCGCCTGCATCCGTCGCAGGGCGATCCGGTGCGGTGCATCGCCAGCGTTGCGCAGCCAGACGCGTCCGGCTAGGCCACGGGCGACCAGCGACTCGAACAAGGGTTCGCGCACCCCCTTAAGCATGTGCACGTGCTGATGGCCGTCGACGAAATCGGGCGGGCGTCCGGTCACAGCCTCGAAGCGATCAAGCTGACGGTCGATTTCTGCGCGAATGTCGACGACCGGCAAGCGACCCAAAACTGACTGGCGGATCACGGCGTTAACAGACGGCAAAAGGTTTTTGGGCGCGAGAGCCGTCATTGGCCCCAGGGGGCGACCCAACGTCAGGTTGAGGTGCAGGCCGAGATCGGCGTCGGGCTGCTTCCGGATCAGATCGCGGCCCATCGCCGGCCAGCGCAAGCCGGTGACGATGGCGGACACCGCCGTCAAACGGCCGGCGGAAAGGGCTTTGAGGATGCCAACGCTGATCCCGTGGGTCAGGCCGTAATCGTCCGCGCACAGCGCGACGGGTCTTGTTTTCGCCACCGCCCTCGCCCCTGTCCGGCGCACTCTATCGCCAGAACGAAAAATCTGTTTCAACCGGCGCCATGGAAGACGCAGTGCCCGATATATCGGTCGTCGTGCCGCTGTTCAACGAGAGCGCCAATTTACGTCCGCTTTCCGATGCGTTGATCCCGGCGCTGAAGAGCTGCGGCGTCTCCTTCGAAACGATTTTCGTCGACGATGGTTCGACAGATGACAGTTGGCGGACGATCCAGGCGATCTGTGCAGCTGACCGGCGTTTCCAGGGGCTGAGTTTCTCGCGCAATTTCGGCAAGGAGATCGCCATTGCAGCCGGCCTCGATCACGCTCGGGGCAAGGCGGTGATCATTATAGACTCCGACCTTCAGCATCCGATGGCGCTGATTCCGATCTTTATCGCCAAATGGCGCGAGGGCTATAAAAACATCTATGGCCAGCGCATGTCCCGGCACACCGATCCGGAACTACGCAATTTTCTGACACGACTGTTCTATCGTATGCTCGACAAATTCGGCGACACGCCGCTGCCGCCGGGCTCCTGTGACTTTCGGTTGCTCGACCGTCAAGCCGTCGATGCGCTGCTCAAGCTGCGGGAGCGCGCCCGTTTTAACAAAGGGCTCTACGCCTGGATCGGGTTCAAATCCTGCGGCGTCCCCTTCGAGATGCAGGCGCGCGGGAGCGGCTCGACGAAATTCGGTTACGCCAAGCTGTTCAGCTTTGCGCTCGACGGCCTGATGTCTTTTTCGGCCCTGCCGCTGAAAGTCTGGACTTACGTTGGTCTGGCCGTTTCCAGCTTCGCCTTGGCGATGGCCTGCTTTTACGGTTTCCGCACACTATTGTTCGGCGTTGATGTGCCGGGTTACGCCTCGCTGATCGTCTCCATCGCCTTCTTCGCCGGCATGCAGCTTATCTCGCTCGGCGTGCTGGGCGAATACATCGCCCGCATCTTCGACGAGGTTAAGGGTCGGCCGCTCTATCTCATTGCCGAACGGATTGGCGAGAACGTGCAGACGCCGCGCGAGTGATGCGCAAGCGATTAACCGATCGATGCTAGGAATCCCTTATGATTCGACATCTTCTCTCGGTTGGCGGCTTCACCCTGCTCTCGCGGCTGACGGGATTTCTCTCCGTCGCCCTGCAATCGGCGATCATGGGAGCGGGCGTCGTCTCTGACGCGTTTTTCATTGCCCAACGTCTGCCAAACAGTTTCAGAGCCATTTTTGGCGAAGGGGCCTTTAACGCCGCCTTCGTGCCATCCTATTCGATGGCGATCGAGCAGGAGGGCGAGGAAGAGGCCGAGGAGCTGGCCTGCGAGATTTATACGCTGCTGTTGATCTCTCAAATCGTCATCCTTTTGCTGGTCTGGGCTTTTACGCCGCAATTCGTCTCGCTATTGGCGCCGGGCCTTGGCGACCGGCCGGAGAAATTCGCGCTTGCCGTCAGCCTCACGCGCATCACTTTTCCTTATCTGTTTTTTATGACGCTGTTTGCTTTGCACATGGGCGCGCTCAACGCCCATGGTCGCTTCGCCCTGCCGGCGTTTGCGCCGAACCTGATGAATTTGTGCGTTATGGCGGCGCTGGGATTGGCGTTTCTTTTTCCAAACGCTGGCTATGCGGCAAGTTGGGGCGTGACGATCTCAGGCGCGCTGGAGCTTGGGCTGCTCATGTGGGGAGCGCGTCAGATTGGCGTGCTTCAATCGCTGCGCAAACCGCACTGGCCGCGCGTGCGCGATTTCTTTGTTCGACTTGGTCCGGCGGTGATCGGCTCGGCCAGTCCGCAGATCGCCGTCTTCGCCGACACCATCCTGTCCTCCATGCTCGCCGATGGCGGCGTGTCGGCGATCTCCTACGCCGAACGTCTCTACCAGCTTCCAGTCGGCGTGATCGGCATCGCCGCCGGCACTGTGCTCCTGCCGGAAATGAGCCGACGCATCGCTGCGGGGGATGTCGCGGGCGCGCATCACGCCCAGAGCCGCACCATGGCGTTGACCATCGCACTTGCCGCGCCGTTTTTCGTCGCCTTTGTCGCTCTGCCCGAACTGATTGTCGCGGGACTGTTTCAGCACGGCAGATTCACACCGCAGGACGCCTACGCCGCTGGCGACGTGCTTGCAGCCTACGGCGGCGGGCTGATGGCGCTGGTGCTGATCGCCTCTGCGCGCGCGAGTTTTCAATCGCGCGGCGATACGCGTACGCCGATGATCGTTGCGCTGTGCGGATTGGCCGTCAATGTGGCGCTAAAAATCATCCTGTTTCGACCGCTCGGCGCTGTGGGTCTCGCCACGGCGACTTCGGTAGGTTTGTGGATCAATTTCGGCGCGTTAATCGCATTGGCCATCGCGCAGGAAAAAATCGATTTCGACGCCATGTTCGGCAAGACGGCGCTCGCCACGATCGCCGCCGTGGCTCCGCTGGCGCTGATCGCCATGCTTGCGCGCGGACCAGCGCTGGCGTTCGGCGCGCATTTCGGCGGACTGGCCAATCTGGTCGCGCTCTTTGTCATCGGACTGGCTGGCGCGCTTGTTTACATAGGCGCCCTGCTCGGCGTCCTGCGACTCATGGGCGTCAGTCTCGCGGCGCTGCGATTGCGCCGCGCGCGTTAATCCCTGCTCTCTGTTGGAGCCGGGACTTATAAAAACTGCGACAATCCGGGAACCGAACTGGCGATCTGCTGGACTTTCTCCTTGCCGAGCAGCGTCTCGGCATAAGCGAAGATTTCGTGACCAAGTTTCTGGATCTGGCCCATATCGAGCCCGGCTGCATTGAGCTTGCCCGCAAGCCCCATCAGCCCATTATTCAACAAGCCGCCTAACAGACTGGAGCTCGCGCCATCGTCTTTATCGGCGACGGCGGCGACGATGTCGCGCGCGCCGGGAACTTTTTCGATGAATTCGGCGACAGGACCTTCCGGCAATTCCTTGTGGAGAAAGGCGAGCACGTGGCCGACGGCCGTCTTCGCCAATTCGACGTCAATGCCCAGCGAGGCTGAGACACGAGAAATCAGTTCATCCATCCCAGCGTTTCCTTCTTGCGGAATTCAAGCCGCGTCCAGACCATACAGCGTATGCAAGGTGCGCACCGCCAGTTCGGTGTAGGCCTCGTCGATCAATACCGAGAATTTGATCTCGGAGGTGGTGATGGCGCGAATATTGACGCCCTTTTCGGATAAAGCGCGAAAGGCGCGCGCTGCAACGCCGGCGTGGCTGCGCATGCCAATGCCGATGGCGGAGACCTTGGCGACGTCCTTGGCGCCGGCCATGCTCGAAAAGCCGATGTCATCCTTGATTTTTTCAAGGATGGCGAAAGCGCGCTCGTAGTCGGCGGAGCCCACTGTGAAGGTCATGTCGGTGTTGCCGTCTTCGGAGACGACCTGCACGATCATGTCGACGTTAATCCCCGCCTCTGCGAGAGGCATGAAGACAGCAGCGGCGACTCCGGGCTTGTCCGCGACGCGACGTAGCGTGATTTGCGCCTCGTCGCGAGAGAAGGCGATGCCTGTGACAACCTGGGCTTCCACAATATCCTCCTCGTTGCAGATCAGCGTTCCCGCACCGGGATTGGCGGGGTCGTCAAAGGATGAGCGCACATAGGTCGGAACCCTGTGCACCATCGCCACCTCGACCGAACGCACCTGCAACACTTTGGCGCCCAGAGACGCCATTTCCAGCATTTCCTCGAAAGCGATCCGCTCCATGCGTCGCGCCTTGGGCACGACGCGCGGATCGGTGGAATAGACGCCATCGACATCCGTGTAGATATCGCAACGATCCGCCTTAAGCGCGGCGGCCAGCGCCACGGCGCTGGTGTCCGAGCCGCCGCGTCCCAGCGTCGTGATGCGGCCGCTGTCTTTATGGAGCCCCTGAAAGCCGGCGACGACGGCGACTTCGCCGCGCTTGAATCCTTCCATGACGCCGGATCCGTCGATCGACTCGATACGAGCCGAGCCATGGGTGTCATTGGTCAGAACCGGCGCCTGCCAGCCGAGCCAGGAGCGCGCCGGCAGTCCCATCTCCTGCAAGGCGATGGCGAGCAGTCCCGCCGTCACCTGCTCGCCGGACGCGACCACGACGTCATATTCGCGCTGATCGAAGAGCGGCGAGGTCTCCTTGCACCAGGCGACCAGCTCATTGGTCTTGCCCGCCATGGCTGAGACCACCACCGCAACCTCGTGGCCGGAGTCAACCTCGCGTTTCACATGCCGGGCGACATTACATATGCGCTCGACGCTGGCGACGGACGTGCCGCCGAATTTCATGACAAGACGTGACATTGAAACCGGTTCGTGAGACGGAGACAATCGCCTAAGGCGCGCGATCCGTTCGCCAGTCGGCGAAAGCGGGCGTTTATGTCGCCGGGAGCGGCCTGCTGTCAACGGCGACCCCTTCCGCTAGATAACATCCTAAGCCAATGGTCGCCCAAATGTTTGCAGGAGGCTCCATCGTGACCGCGCATTCCTCCACACCACTCTCCGCCAGCGTCAATCCCGAGGATGTCGCCCGTTTCAACCGTCTGGGGGAGCTCTGGTGGGACAAGTCCGGCAAAATGGGCATTCTGCATGAGATCAACCCGATCCGGGTGACCTACATCTGCGACCATGTCCGGCGATTCCTGCTCAAGGATCCTACGGCGCTGAATGAAACGGGACCGCAGCCGCTTGATGGGGTTCGCATCGCAGATATCGGTTGCGGCGGGGGGATATTGAGCGAGTCGCTTGCCGAACTCGGCGCCCGGGTCACCGGCATCGATCCCGCCCCCAACAACATCGCCGTCGCAACGCGACACGCCGAGAAATCCGGCCTCGACATCGACTATCGCAACATCACCGCCGAGGCGCTTGCGGAAACCGGCGAACAATTCGACGCCATCGCGGCGCTGGAGGTGATCGAACATGTTGAGGGACCTCAAGCGTTCGTCGCGATGCTGGGTAAATGCCTGAAACCCGGCGGACTGATTTTTCTGGCGACCATCGATCGCACGCTGAAGAGCTATCTGCTGGCCATCATCGGCGCCGAATATGTGTTGGGATGGGTGCCCAAAGGCACGCACGATCACAGCAAATTCATTCGTCCCAACGAACTCTCCAGCTGGTTGAACGTCGCCGGAATGCGGGAGATCGACCGGGCGGGCATGAGCTACCAACCCCTGACGATGACCTGGCGAAAAAGCCATGACACCGATGTCAACTATCTGATGGCGGCGCGGAAAATCGGCTAGGCGCGCAACTTGTTCGCGCGGCGGGGCGGCGGTACACTAGGCGCATGCGAAACGAATCCTCTCTTGCCCGCCTTTTCTTCCTGTCGATGGCTCTGCTCGTCGGCATTTTCGTCCAGCCCTCTATCGCCAGGCCAAAACCGGCGGCAAAACCCGCTGCGAAAGCCGCGCCCGCCGCAGACGCGGCCAAAAGCGAAACAGACAGCAAACCAGACAAGAGCAAGGAGGCGGGAAAAGACGCCGGCAAGGCGGAGCAACTTGGCTCCTATGGCGACTGGACGGCCTATGCCGCAGGCGGCGGGAAGGACAAATCTTGCTACGCCCTGGGCCAACCAAAGGACCGACAGCCGAAAGCCAAACTCAAGGATACGGCGGCCTACATCTTCATAACCACGCGCCCAGCCGAAAACGTCCGTAATGAAATCGCCGTCAATCTTGGCTACCCAACGAAAGACGGCTCGGCCGCCGCCGCTGAAATCGACGGCGATTCGTTCGAGCTGATCACAAAAGGGCAAAATGCCTGGGTTCGGGAGCAGGCTAAGGAAAAGGACTTTGTTGGGGCGCTACGCGGCGGCGCCAAGCTAACAATCAAAGCTTCCTCGGCCAAAGGGACAGCGACTGTCGACACTTATTCTCTCAAAGGTCTTTCGGACGCTCTCGCCCGCGTCGCGCAAGAGTGCAAATAGGCGATTCGTTGTCGCGACGCCGGCGCCAAAATCATCAATAAAATGATGTATAACTGGTCTTTTGATCAGTATTTATTGGCGCCATAAAGTATAATTTAATTAAGTCCATGCCGGCGCTTCTGCGTTCGTCCATACATTTGTTCGTCAGTGGTCCTTGAGAGCGCCGGGTGGAGCGATAAAAGTCCAGCAACCATTACGGCTTCCCCCATGTAGCTGTTTTGGCCAGAAGGACGGCGGTTCGGTGTGACCAGCCAGCCGCCGTCCACCCCAGGGCCAACGCTGCGCGCCTGAAGCGCGGCGGGTTTTGCGTTTGATACAGATTAAATTATATACTTATAAATTACTTCATCTGGACTTATATTTTTAATTTATAATGGATCTAAAAAGATTTTATACTTGATGATCATATGTCTTCGTCCAAACGGGCGCTGTGAAGCTTTTGGCTTGCGTCGCCCTTACCAACAACAACAGCGGAGGAAGACAAATGGCCGTTAATGTTCATGGCGGAGCCGAAGTCGCTAAAATTCTGATGTATGTCGCGGCCTTTGCGGCTTTCGTGGTCGTCGCGCTGACCTGGGTCCCGGAATGGATTTCTCCAGATAGCGCCAACATCACCGGCAACACCGGCACCACGGCGCGTATGATCCAGTAAGGTTGCAATCGCTTGTCCGACATGAGGCAAGCGAACATGTGACGCGCATCTCCAAGGGGGCTGGAGCGAATTCTGATCGGTCTGGTTTTAGACGTGACCAGAATAAGCTCCAGCGTCCGCTTTTCCCTCCCTTGTCCTGCCGTCGTTTCTGAACGGCGGCTCCTTTTTTATCGACAGGCCAAAGCGAAACAGTGTTGCAAAGCGCCGACGATTGCGGCATAGGAACGAATAAGCCGGCGTCGCCGGTGTCTGGATGCGGGTGTAGCTCAGGGGTAGAGCACAACCTTGCCAAGGTTGGGGTCGAGGGTTCGAATCCCTTCGCCCGCTCCAAATAAAACAAAGACTTAGGCAATGCCCCGCCGGGTCGAGATTTCAAAAAGTAAGCAATAGGTAAGCGCCCGGAAAAATTTCGCGGCGCTTTTTCTATGCCATCCCCTACCCTGCCCCGCTATCGCGCCCCGCTCCCGGCTGGGCGATCCTGCCCTCTGGCGTCCGGCCGGCGATCCTTGGCGATGGTCGAGATTTCCGGCTGGGGTCGAGACGATCCGCGACGACATTCTCCCGTCCGGGGTCGAGGTCCGGTCTCGCGCGTCCGGTGATCGGCTGGGCGTGGTCGAGGTGGTCGAGGTCGAGGCGATCCGGTCCCGTGGTGCGGGCCCCCTCTCGCCATGCGGTTACGTCGTCAGGCGACATAGCGACGCAATCGGCCGGTGATCGGCGACGCTCCCGGCGCGCTCACGGCTTCAGGTCGTCGCCAAGTTTCTCTCCTCTGGCGGCGGCGCGTTGAATATTCCGCTCGCTCTTGCCGGTCGCGGCCGATGTTTCCTTGGTAAAGCGGTTCGCGTGGTCGTCGCCAAATTGGCGACTGCCAGTGTGCTGATTACCCTTGAATGCCTCCGCCTTCGTCTCCGGGTGCAGTTCCTCGTATATCGCCTTGCGCCGGGCGATGGCGCTTGCTTCCTGCGCCGGCGTGAGATTGGCGCGGCGCGCTCCCGGCGGATGGTCGACGACATGATCCTGCGCAATGATCCGCGCTCCCGATAGCAGGGCTAGGCAGGGCCAGGGCGATCTTATGGCGTCTCTGGCAGGACATGGCGGCCGGTGACGTGTCGCGCCTGTGTGGCGTCCTGTGGCGGCCCTATGCTGGCGTCGGGCGCGTCTGCTATGCCGGCCGGGTTGTGTCCCGGCTTTCGTCCGCACGCGCCTGTGTGGCGTCCTGTGGCCATTGGCGCGCCAGTTTCAGACTCATGTTGTCGTCAAGCCGGTGTTTTATGGGGTGATCTTGCTGGCCATCGGCCGGCGCTTATGCGTGGCGCTATGCCGGCCGGAATATGCCCCTACATGCGTCTGCGCAGCGTCCTATGGCCGGCGTTCCTGCAAATAGAGAAACGATCCTTTGTCTATTTCCGGGCAGTGGCGTGTCGCGCCAAGTTATATTTTAAGTTATATTTTTCTGCCCTACTTGTAGGTCGAAAAAATCGACATAAGACAAGCATCCGGGTCAGTTTGCGATTTTGCGCAAGTTTCATGTTTCACTTTTTCGCGCGGAAATTATGCAAAAGCTATGCACGGTCCCGCCGTCAAGTTGACAAGCGCCCGGCGCAACCAAACCCGAATTTCAGGCAGTTTTGTCAACCTTCCGATTTATTCGGAAAGTTCGGCGCCATTGGTCGCGCGCTCCCGGAGATCAGCACGGTCTCACGCCATCCCCCTTGAGACCGGCCACGATCCGGGACAGGGCCTTGTCGAGACGCCTGTAGGCCGTTCCTCTCGATCCGGCGATATTCGGACATAGCCGGCCGAAAGGCGCGTTTCTCAGGTCGCAATAAATCCAGAACGCCAGCACGCGGCGCTCGCCATCGTCCGCAATGTAGAGGATCGGCCATTGCATCGCAGATTCCGCGTCCGCAATCTCTCGCGCCCCGGCGCCACGGTAAATGCCTCGATCCGGCGCCCGCGTTCCTTCGGCTAATCCTTCCGACATGGCGTTGCGTTCAAAATCGGTCACGCCCCGGAATAACTGCCAGTCGACCCAGCTTGTCATTTTCCGCGATGGCCCTGCGGCGCGAGAGGTCCGCTCGATCAGTTCGGCGGCGTCGATCAGCCGGCGCTTAACGGTGTCATGTGTCCAATCTTCCGGCTGGGCTTTATTGTGCTGGCGATCCGACACAAGGCGCCCGGATTGCTCCGGCGTCATTATCCCCAGCGCGTCCAGTAGAGCGGCGTTATCAGGTGAGAGGTCTATTCCGAAAATATCGCGGGCGGTTTCGATCATGGCGGCCCTCATAAAAAAGCCCCGGCCGTACATCCGGGCGCGGGGCTTTCGTTTGGCGGTTGCGATCCGCCGTTGCGTGATTTGTAACCGCTCCCGTTTCGGGGCGCAATCTATCCTACCCACTAGGGCAGTTATCTGGTCATTTCATCAATATTTCATTGCATCCAGTGTCGAGACATGACCTACCCTTTATGACGGGAATCGGTCCCGGTTATCTCGCGCCTTCATGTCCGCAAACCGGGCGGCGGCCGTCGCGGCTTGCGCGATGGTCAGCAACAGGTGGCAAGCGAAAGCCCATAGAATTCGCGTCATGGTTCATTCCTTCTCCGATTGCCGGCGGTAATACGATCCGGCGCGATAGATGGTCCTCGATCATGCTGGCGATCCGGTTCATGGTCGCGGTTATGTCCCGCTCTTGCCTGATGCGCGCCGCCTGCCAAGCCCGGCGCAGACATTGGGCGAATGACCGGCCCTGCCCCACCCGTTGCCCGTCTCGATAAGGCTTGTGCGCATTTGCGCAGATGGCGGCAAGGTTCTCCGTTCCGTCCTATGATCGAGTTCCTACGTGTTAAACCTCAGAAGTCGCTCTGCGTCTAAAATACTTCAACTCTTGGTATAACTGCTGGTAAACCCATGTTTGAATTGTCTAAGATTTAACGCCGTGTGAGGGATATCCTCGATTAGTTCGTATCAATCTTGAGCGAAATAGTATCGTGAGAAAGGGCTGTTAGCTATGTCATTTAAAACATTTTCTTTCCATGTCGACATTAGATTTTTTTATGAAAAATGCTTGCTATCACTACTATCGGGCAATCATTATAGTGACGAGTAAACCAATAATCATGTTGAAGGCATTAAATAGCTTTGAATATATGTGGAGTGACAATCAATTATAAATATAATATTCTACTTATGATGGTTATTTATGGATAAGGACAATAGTTATGTTTGCCGACAAGAGGTTTCAGGTTTTTATCAGCTCGACATTTACAGATTTACAAACAGAGAGGTCAGCAATTTTTGATACTATAATGAGGGCTAATTCCATCCCTGTTGGAATGGAGCTAATTCCTGCGCTTGATGAAAATCAGTTAGATTTTATAAAGACAATAATCGATAAAAGTGATTATTATCTGCTAATTATAGGTGGTAGATATGGATCTATGGACAAAGAAGGTATTAGCTTTACTGAGAGAGAGTACGATTATGCTATAACAAAGAACATTCCTGTTCTCTCATTTATTCATTCAAATCCTGATTCAATTCCATCGGGTCAATGTGATAATGACCCAGATATTAAAAAGAAACTCGAACGTTTTAGAAATAAGGTAAAAGAAACACGTCTCGTAAAATTCTATCAGCATAGCGATCAACTTCGTCTAGAAGTAATGCAGTCTCTAATGACTGCAATTCAAATTAATCCGAGAATTGGATGGATAAGAGGAGACGCTGCTGCATCAGTAGAAGTATTAAACGATAATATTTCCCTGCGCAAACAAATCGACATCTTAACCAAGGAGATTAATGAATACAAAAAATCAGAAATTCCTGAAATCACTGACCTAGCAAGTATAGACGAAATATATAAGTTAACGTTTTTCCATACAAGTGGTGATGGCAAAACACATTATTACAATATTGAGTTGTCATGGAGAAAAATATTTTCTCTTATTGCTCCATCTCTTATGTCGCCACAATACGAAAATATATTTAATAAGGAATTTTCAAGTTATGCAAGTACACAAAATATTTTACAAGGAGGTCAGGATTTATTTGGATTACATCTTTTATCGGAAGATATTGATAACATCAGAATCCAGCTAGGGGCCTTGGGGCTAATTCAAATATTTCAGGAAAAGGATAATAATGGAAATTATAGGAATCTTCATGTACTAACTGAAGTAGGTAAACAGAAAATGTATCAATTTAGAGCTATCAAAACACAACAGGCAATTAAAATTGATTAATTTAGGGCATTGCATTTCATATCTAGCGTGATGACAGTTGTCTGCTAGTGAGATAATTACCTGTTGGGTCTTCTAAATGGCGAAATTCATGCGGATATTTAAGAATATAGGAATGTTTATATTGGCCTTAATATTTCTCAGGCTAATAATTGCGGTTGACTACGTAAGGCAGCAGCCATCACAACGGGACAGTGATGAATGCAGGTATGAGGCCAGCAAAGCATTAGCCAAAGGTGGAAAGGAATACAGCGATAGATTAATACTTGGGAGCGAGATAAATAAGCTAACGACACAGTGTTACAGAGCACGCGGCTTCACCGAGAATCGAGAAAGAGCAGGGGAATGCGATGCTAGAGATACTTATGTTTTTTATTTTGATCGTTGTTGGCGAAAGCCGGTTTTGCTGCGTGATTTAATTAGAGAGATTGAGCAATATCTATTTAGAAAAGACGGCGAATGACCACAAATCACCGACGTCACTTAACCCACGAAGACGGGAAGATAGAGGCTAAGCTGTATTATTTATTCATCCTTTCGGGGGTAATCTCTAAGCCGCTCGACCCTTTCAATTAATCTCAAGCGCCCTTCCTCCTTATCGGCACCGTAATGTAACCAGCGATGGCAGTTTGGACAGACAGCAACAGCATTTTCAGTCTGATCAGGCCCGCCCTCAGCAAGTGGACGAACATGGTGAACCTCAAGAAATGGTTCGCCGCTTTGGTCATAAAAAGGAGCAGAATGAGCGCAGCATTCACAGATACCATTTGCTTGAATCAATACCCAAGCCACCACTTCTGGGTCTCGAAAATAACGCCGATTTGATATCTCAGACTGTGCTACCTCGGCATTACCGATAGGGGGAGACGGCATCTGCCTCGCTCCTTGAATTCTGTGTCTTGCTTGTACAACACGGTTGGTGAATTCGACAGGATCGGAGGTAGGCCCTTGTACCGTGGAGGGGACTAATAGCCCTGATTGCGTGGTGATCTTGCTCGCTAACAAATGCTCAAGTTGTTCATTGGTTCTGCCAACAGCACCGGGCCACCTCAGAGTTAGCCTAAGCTTTTTAGTCGGATTGCCTCCGCCCTTTGAGTCCGACTGCCGTCCAAGAGCTGCCGAAGCTCTTCCAATCTCATGGCGAAAATGCTCGAGGTCAACGAGAGATGATAGATCTATTGGTAAAGGGAATGTCGGGGTTGAAAGTCGTCGCTGTTCAAAAGGAAGTTTCTGCGTTATATTACTATAAACCTCGATGTCGATGAGCGTCGCAGATAATTGGCCAAGACGCCGAAGTAGAACCTCGAAAGCTGCTGAATAATCGACATTTCGCGGCGGTCGCCCGCCTGTCGATCCACCACGAGACTCTAGTATGAGATAAGCTCCATCTGGAATTCCTTCAACAGTGTAGATTGCGTCAAGCTCCTGACCTCTATCATCTATTGGCTTCATGTATCACCGAATAGCTTTACCGATTGATTGGAGAATTTTTCGCTACCTTCCGAAAAGATTAGCGTCGCCAATATGAAAAGTTAACGCTAAAAAAAGCTGCGGCAAAGGGCAACACTTCGAATTGGCCATCAACTTCAACATATTCAAATCGTGGAAGTTGGCAGGTTATTGTGATACAATTTCTGGTTCTAATGCAATAGTTTCTTGAGCCAATTTGCTGTAAATTCGACGAACTGTATGAGGATGTCGCGGAACCAAGCTTACGGATAGAAGTCATTCATTCTGGCCGCAATGTTCAGACCGCACCAAAACAATAGATAATGACCTCCAAACGTCCTAGGCAAGGGCGATCATCAGTTCTGACGTCTAGGCCCCGCGCCGGCGGCTGCGTTCATGACGCGCCCGGCAGTTCTCCTAGTCGTCCCGTTCCATCATCTCGGCGAGCGCCTCTAGCCCGGCCGTGAGGCAGAACCGCTCGAAACTTGCCGATATGTTCGCTAGAGCTTTGCCTTTAATCTGAGTCGTGCGTATCGCGATCGGTGTGATAGACTCTCAGATGTAGTTGCTTTCTTTAGAGGAATCGACACCACGAGCCTAACGGATCAAGGCGAGCAACGCCGCTGTGGCCTGCTGCCGGTTTGATGGACACAAAGAAAAGGTGTTTCATGCAACCGGAGGCGTGTCATGCAGAGGCGTAAGTTCAGTCGAGAGTTCAAGGTCGAAGCGGTTCGGCTTGTGAGGGAGCGGG
>JBIIJP010000017.1:0-56471 GCA_044233645.1 Methylocystis sp.
CGGGCGGGCCAACAAGCAAAACGCCGCGCGGAATACGACCGCCCAGACGCTGGAACTTCTGCGGATCGCGCAGGAATTCGACGATCTCCTGAAGATCTTCCTTCGCTTCGTCGACGCCGGCGACATCTTCAAAGGTGACGCGGCCTTGCGTCTCGGTCATCAATTTGGCCTTGGACTTGCCAAAACCCATAGCGCCGCGACCGCCGCCCTGCATCTGACGCGACAGGAAAATCCACACGCCGATAAAAGCCAGAAGCGGCAGGGCATTCAGCAGTAGCGACATCAGCCAGCCATTGCCGTCATTGGTTGGACGCGCGCTGATCGACACTTTTTTCGCCTGAAGACGCGGCACGATGTTGGCGTCGTCGGGCGCATAAGTGAAGAAAGGACGATTATCGTTAAAATGGCCAGTGATTTCATTACCGGCGATGATCACGTCGTGGACGCGGCCTTGATCAATTTGAGACAGCAATTCGCTGTAGGAAATATCGCGGATCGGCGTTCGCTGACTGGGTTGCTGGAAAAGCATCACCAGCGCGACGACCAGCAGCCCGATGATGGCCCACAGGGCGAGGTTCCTGAAGTTCGCGTTCATTGAATGGCCTGACGGAAAGGGTTCCTGCGGGACCATCCCGGGAAACGTTCCGATATTCAGTGTAATCTAGGCGCCAACGGCATTCTTGCCAAGTGACGCAGAAAGTTACGTCCAGAGGCGCGCATCGGGCGAGGAGACGGCGCAGCGCCCCCATGATGACGCCAAAGGCGCGCTCCACATGTTTTCTAAAGGTGGAATTTTACCCCCGGCGCGGCGGAGCCCGCCTCAGGATCAGTTCGTCTCCGCGCGTCTCGATCAGAACGCCCGCAAGGGTGCTCCGCCAATTCTCCCCCCCGGCCAGCGCGGCGATCAGCGGCTCGCCCAGACGCTCCAGACGCTCCAGACGGATCTGGGCGGCGGGCGAGAGACGGGCGATCTCCATCGCCAGCAGGCGCAGGACAATCTCCTCCGGCGCCTGCGCCAGAGCGGCGCCGCGAAAACGCGCGCCGGCGTCATCCCTGTCAATGAGGGCCGTGCGTCGTATCGCCTGCGCGATATAATCCAGCGCAGCCGTCGCGCGCCGGGCGCGCCGGCCCAGACGCGTCAGGGCCGCCCGGTCGAGGCCCTGTTCGGCCAACAACGGAGCCAAACGCCTGAGCCGGACGCGCGCAAAACTTTCCCGGTCGTTGGATGGATCACGAAAGTAGGGATGTTCCAAATCGCGGCAAATTTGCTCCAGATCCGCCTTGGTGGCCGCAAGAAACGGACGCGCCAGAATCACCGGGCCACAGGGAGCGACCTCGGCCATCCCCGATAGGCCGCCCACCCCTGAACCGCGCGACAGCCGGAAAAGAATGGTTTCCGCCTGATCGTCGGCGTGGTGCGCCGTGACGATCGCCTGCGCTCCAATCGCAACGGCGCAATCCGTCAGGAGTTCGTAGCGAGCCCTGCGCGCCCGCTCCTGAATCCGCGTAGCCGGTTTGTCGCCCGTCCAGACCAGACAATGGTGAACAAAACCCAGCGTATTCGCCCAATTCGCGACCATCTCCGCCTCGGCGCGCGACCCGGCGCGCAGGCCATGATCGACTGTCGCCACAGCGATCCTGCGGTTGGCCCGTCCCTGCCATTGCGCCGCCAGCAGCATCAGCGCCACCGAGTCGGGACCGCCAGATACGGCGAGCAACATCGAATCGTAAGGGGCCAGAAGATCGAGGGCCGCCAGCGCCGCCGGGGGTATGGGCGCGCGCGTTAACACTGAAGCTTTCTGCTCTCCCGCTCGATCGACTCGCGCAACCGGCCGACGGCGGCGGGATATTTCAAGTTGATTTCGTTGAAAGCGGCGCAGGCCTGTTCCTTTGCGCCCAAGGCGGCGAGCGATTGACCCAGTCTGAGCAAGGCGTCGGGGGCCAGCGACGACTGGCTGTATTTACTGGAGATTTCGAGATATTTTTCCGCCGCCTCGCGACGCCGTCCACGCTGGAAGTAGCTCTCGCCAATATTGTAGATCGCGGCGGGCGCGAGTTTGCTTTTTGGATTTTTGGCGAGAAAGGCGGAGAGCGCCTGCTCCGCAGACTCGTAGCGACCGGCTTTCAGCGCTGCGACGGCGTCATCGATTTCCTGTTGCGCGCTGGGTGGAGCAGTCGAAGACGACATTGCCGCGCCAAGCGGCGCGTCGTTTCCGCCGGTCGCAGGCTGTGCGCCGACCAGACGGCCGTGCGCAATGTCCAGCGGTGCGCCGGGATCGCGAGGCTGGACCACGCCGGGGGCGTCCCCGGCGGCCTTTCGGGTGGTCTCCAGCGGCGTCGATGGCGCAGTGACCCCAAGCGGTTTAGGAGCACCGGGGGCGTCGGGCGCCGCCGCCGGCCTGAAAGCGTCGGCGCGCTTGCCATCCCGCGTCGATACGTTGGCGGGCGGCGTCTCCGGTGTTTTTGTGACCGGCTCGACAGGGCGCGGCGTCTCGGACTTCCCGGCCTCGGCGTTGCTGGAAGGCTCAGCTTGGCGGGCGGCGCGCAATTGTTCCTCAAGCACCTGAACCTTGTGCTGCAACTCCTCGTTTTCGCCGGTCATTTGTCTGAGCTGACGCTCCAGACGGTCGATACGGGTCGCCAGATTAGCCGGGTCCTGTCCGCCCGGCGGCGGCGCAGTCGTCCCGGCGTCGAGCGTCTCGCCCTCGACTTCCTGGGCGTCCGCAGCCTGCGCAATCTGCAGGTTGGCGTTTGAGCGGAGGGGATCCCGAGCGTCCTCGGCAAAGGCCGATTCTGCCAAAAACAGGAGAGGAAGAAAAAGCGTCAAACGTGAGAGCATGGAGTTGGCACCGAAAAAATACGCGCTGCGCACATTCCTACAACAAGATAGGAATCGGTTCGGCCAAAAGTTAGGCGCGGGGGTTGAGGCCATGCGCGTCTACATATAATCCTCGCAAATGATCCACTACAGACCGCGACTCTTGTTTCGCAGAGACCTTCTGTGGGCGATAGTTGTCGTTGCGAACCTGAATTCCAGCGCGGCGGAGGCTTTGTCGCCGGCTTCTGCAAGCGGCGATTGTTCGCTGGAGGACGCATCGCCCGCAACAGTTCTGGCGGTTGAGGCGGACACTGGCGGCGGCGTCGAGCTGACGCTGGATGACGGGCGCCGCGCGACGCTGGCCGGGCTGGATTTCTCCCCGCCGGCGCAGTCGGCGCTGCACATGTTGTCGCGGTGGCTTGTGGGTCAAATTATATTCGTCGGCCCAACTACACTGGACCGATGGGGTCGTCATCCCACGCGTCTCTTCGCGGCCACCGGATCGGAGCCAGCCGCGCCGCTTGTTGCCGTCGGCGCGGCGGCGATCGAAGCCGGATTGGCGCGCTATCGCCCCGATCCCGCTGCGATTGGCTGCCGCGCCGTTTACCTTGCCGCCGAGGCTACGGCGCGCGCCGGAGGCGTCGGGCTTTGGGATAACCCTGACCAGTGGCCTGTCGACGCGGACAGGCCGGAAGCCGCCGCCGTGTTGATGAAACGAAAGGGCCTGACGCTGGTGGAGGGCGTGATCCGATCAACGGGCGCCGGTCCACACGCCACCTATCTGAATTTTGGCCATCGACGCGCCGGGGATTTCGCGGTCGTAATTTCGCGAGGCTTCTCCTATAACCAGCCGGTTTCGGGATTCGACCCGGACAAATTGATCGGACGACGCGTTCGGGTGCGAGGACTTGTTGATTCAGGAAGGGGACCGCGCATCGAGATCGCCGGGCCGGAGGATATCGAAATCGTCGAGTCCCTCCGCGCGCCCTGAGCGAGTCTGGCGATGCATTTTTGTCTTTTCCATTGCCCTGTTGCTGTCCGCCTGCGCCGATCTGGAGCATCAGGGCCAGCTATTCACCGCGCCTGTCGACTCGATCGAACGACAGACCGACGCCGGCGGACGGATCGGACCGCCGGCGCCCCAGATCGACGATCGCAGCGCCGTGCAACACCGCGAACTGGTGGCGCAGTTTGGCGGCGAATATCACGCGCCGACGACCGAACATTACCTGAACGACGTGCTTGCGAAACTGGCGGCCGCCAGCGATGCCCCTGCCCAGCAACCCTATCGAGTGACGATCCTAAACACGCCCGTGGTCAACGCTTTCGCGCTGCCGACAGGGTATCTTTACGTTACTCGCGGGCTGCTCGCGCTCGCCGACGACGCCTCGGAGGCGGCCGCGGTCATGGCGCATGAAATATCCCACGTCACGCTGCGTCACAGCGCCTTGCGCGCTGAGCGCGAGCGCGAGGCGGCGCTGATCTCTCAGGCCGCAACTGTGATCCAGAATCGTCAAAAAGGCGATCAGGTTCGCTCGAACCAGCAATTGTCTGTGGCGAGTTTCTCCCGCCAACAGGAGATCGACGCCGATCTCGCCGGCGTGAAGGCGATCGCTCGCGCCGGCTACGATCCATACGGCGCGTCGCGGTTTCTGACTGCGCTTGGCCGTTCCAGCGACCTGCGCGCGGCTTTGTATGGCCGGAAAAAGCGCGCGCTGGATTTCGATATCAACGCGACGCACCCTTCAACTCCCGACCGGATCGCGCGAGTTATCGCCGCAGCGCGCGAGATCGGCGCACCCGGCCTCGGACAACGCGATCGCAATGGATATCTGGCGGCGATCAACGGCATCGCATTTGGCGACGACCCGATGGAAGGCTTTGTGCGCGGACGCAAATTCACTCACCCGCGGCTGGGTTTCACGTTGACGGCTCCAGACGGCTTCCTTCTCGAAAACTCCAGCGAGGCGGTGTTCGGCGTCAGGCAACCCGTCAATGAAGCATTGCGGCTCGACAATGTGAAAGCGCCCGCCACGGGCGACCTCGAAGCCTATGTGGCCTCGGGATGGGTTGACGGTCTGTTGCCGTCGTCGGTTCGTCGCATCGAGATCAATGGACTGCCGGCGGTGACCGCCATCGCCCGAGCCGGCGAATGGAATTTCCGCCTCGCCGTTATACATCACGGAGATTATTTCTATCGGATGATTTTCGCCGCCCACACCTTGAGCGAGACAGCGGATAAAAGCTTCCTTTCATCCATCGAAACCTTTCGGGCGCTGTCGCCGGAGGAATCTCGTGAAGTGCGGACGCCAAGGATCGCCATCGTCATCGCCGGACCGGGCGATACGATCGAAAGTTTCTCGTCTCGAATGGCGACGCCCAACCGGCCTCAGGAATATTTTCGTCTCCTCAACGGGCTGGAGTCCGGCGAACCGTTACGTCCCGGCGAGCACTACAAAACTGTCATGGACTGAAATTTTCGCCGATCTGGAACATTGCCATCGCCGGCGGGTTGAGTCCTCAGGATCACTCAAGGAACGTTCGTTTCGTGTCCTGAAAATAGACACTTCAGGACATCAAACGGACGTCGTGGAGACTAACCATGGCGTATCTTCCCGGTTTGGGGCGCGAACTTCTAAAAGCAGCGGCGAACGCGCCATTCCTTGAGAGGGAAGAGGAAAAATCACTTGCGCTTGCCTGGCGCGATCAGGGCGACCGTCATGCCCTCCACAAACTTACCTCCGCGCACATGCGTTTGGTCATCGCTATTGCTGCAAAATTCCGTCACTATGGATTGCCCTTGGCGGACCTGGTTCAAGAAGGTCACATTGGTTTGCTAGAAGCGTCGGCTCGTTTCACGCCCGAGCGAGACGTCCGCTTCTCCACCTACGCCACATGGTGGATACGCGCGTCAATCCAGGATTATGTTTTGAGAAACTGGTCGATCGTGCGCGGCGGAACCAGTTCGAGCCAGAAAGCACTGTTCTTCAACCTGCGGCGACTACGCGCACGTTTGGCGCGTGACCCGCAGGTTCTTGGGTCCCACGAAGCTTTCGAGGCCATATCCAAGGCTATGGGCGTCTCTCGTTCGGATGTCGAGGCCATGGATGCGCGCCTTTCAGGCTCCGACGTTTCCCTGAACGCGCAGCTTGTCGACGACGATTCGTCGGGTTCTTCCCAACGCATGGATTTTCTGGTTGACACCCAGCCGCTGCCCGACGAAGTCGTGGAAACAAACGTCGACGCAGATCGTCGGGCCCAATGGCTTCGCGACGCCCTGGCTGTCTTATCTGAACGCGAGTTGCGGATCGTTCAGGAACGGCGTCTCGCCGAGGAATCAGTGACTCTGGAGACGCTGGGCGATCGTCTGGGCATATCCAAGGAGCGCGTTCGCCAGATTGAAAATCGCGCACTGAATAAATTGCGAAAAGAGTTGAGCCGTCGTCAAGGAGATGAGGGCGCCGAAGAGCAAACGACTGGCGCAGAGTAGGCCGGGATCTTGTTACGAAAAAACCCTCCGTCTCCGGAGGGTTTTTTTGAATGGCGATCACAGCTCAGGCGGCGGCGTCTACATCGGCGTCGGCGTCATCCAGATCGGCTGCGCCATCGACATCCACATCGCCATCGCCATCAACTTCGGACTTGAGGCCACGCTTGGGACCTTTCTGCAGGAAGCTCTCGATTAACTTGAGCGCTTCCGCGTCAATCAGACGGCGAACCGCAGAGATTTCACGAGCCATACGATCCAGCGCAGCTTCATAAAGCTGGCGTTCGGAGTAAGACTGCTCTGGTTGTGTATCGGAGCGATAGAGATCGCGCACGACTTCGGCGATGGTGACGAGATCGCCTGAATTGATCTTGGCTTCGTATTCCTGCGCGCGCCGCGACCACATTGTGCGCTTGATCCGGGCGCGACCGCTCAGGGTCGATAGCGCTTTCTCGACGATATTGCTCTCCGCAAGCTTGCGCATGCCGACGGTGGAGACTTTGCTGGTCGGCACTTTCAGGATCATCTTGTCCTTGATGAAGCTAACGACATAAAGCTCCAGGCTGAAACCTGCGACCTCCTGAATCTCGACGCTAATGATCTGTCCGACGCCATGCGCAGGATAGACGATATACTCGTTGAGCTTGAAGCCGAGCTTCGACATGATCGGTCGCGGCTTGGCGATGGCGGTCGCGACGGGCTTGGTTACGGCGGGCGCCGGCTTGCCCTCGACAGGCGCTTTGATGGCCGTCGGCGTCGCCGCGACAGGCGCCGTCGATTTTGCCGGGGATGATTTCTCCGGACTTTGAATAGGCGACTCGGCAACCGGCCCAGAGGCGTGTTCAGTCTTGCTCACGCCAGACTTCGCAGTGACGGCTGATTTTGCAGCATTTGGCGACGTCGCCTGGGGCGCGCAAGCTTTGGCTCCGGGGACCGATGTCTCGGGTTTCATTTTGACAAGAGTCGCCGCGCCAGCTGCGACGGCGTCCTTCGGGGTTTTTCCATCCCCTGCCGTAGCCGCAGGCGTCTTTCCGGTCGCGGCTGTCTTTGCGGACGCGTTCACGCTGCTTTCGACCGCGCCGGCGGATGCGACAATAGCGGGCGACGGCTTTGTCTTCGTCTTCACCGCCGTTGCATCCGGAATGGCTGACTGAGGTTTCACCCTGGCTACGGGCGCCCTGGGGGACGCGGCGGCGATGGTTGTTTTGCTTTTAGGGATGGACGGCGCTTTGGCGATATTCTTGACAGCGCTTTCCGCGCTCTTGGGAACGCTCGCGGCGCTCTTGGCGATGCTCGCGGCGCTCTTGGGGGCGCTCGCGGCGCTCTTGGCGATGCTCGCGGCGCTCTTGGGGGCGCTCGCGGCGCTCTTGGCGATGCTCGCGGCGCTCGCGGCGCTCTTGGCGGCTGCAGTAGAAGCCTTGGCGGCTACAGGCGGCGTCGATGAAGCTTTTGCGGCAGAAGGTGAGGCTTTTGAGGTCGTTTTGGCCGAGGCCCTTGCGGGAGCGGTTGTTTTGGCTCCCGATCCCCGCGACGAACGCGCCGAGGACGTCTTTGTTGCGGATATACCTGATTTCGCGTCCTTTTTTGAGGATGCCATACTCGTTGCTCCATCGCGGCCTGGTGTGGAGACAAGCCGCTGTTCGGTCATAGACGGCGCCCGACGCGCCGAATATTCGTAACGCAAGAATAACAATCACCTAAGTCCATCCTGTTGTCTGCAGGACAACCGGTCGGATCATAAATCGTCGTATTCGAGCGGATACTCACGGTGAGTTCCGTTGGGTGGGCCAATTTCCGCCGCCAGAACAGATATTACTTTAGCAATCTTGTATCATGACTGGAGTCAAAAATCAAAGATACAACGGATCGCCTCGGGGGACCGAGCAGCTCAACTTGCATCTTAAGAATCTGAATTTAATTGGCTTTTATAAAAGTTAACGATGTCGTCAATCTTACAAAGGGCGCGAAGCGATCCCAACCGGCCGCGACGCAGGGCGACCCTCAGTCACCCTCTCCGGGCTCCGCCGAGAAATGGCTATCGTATTTACCGGGCTTTCCATCCCATTCCTTGGCGTCGGCCGGCGGTTCGCGCTTGACGGTGATGTTGGGCCAGTTTTGCGCCATGTCCGCATTGAGCTTCAGCCACTTCTCCAAACCTGGTTCGGTGTCGGGCTTGATGGCCTCGGCGGGACATTCGGGTTCGCACACGCCGCAATCGATGCATTCGTCTGGATGAATGACGAGCATGTTCTCGCCTTCGTAGAAGCAGTCGACCGGACAAACCTCCACGCAATCCATATATTTGCACTTGATGCAGTTTTCGGTGACGACATAGGTCATGCGTGTGTCTCTCCGCCAATTAAGCCGCTAGCTAGCGTTTTTGACGCCCGCATGCAAGGAGTTGATTGGTTCGTATAAAGTTGGAATTCCCTATGGAGCCGTTGACTGAAAACGCCGGCGTCGACCTTCCGGCGAGGTCTCCGGTGACGGCCCGCGCCCTGCTGCTTGGGGAACGGATCGACACGGCTGGCCTTGAGCGCGCGGATTTGGTCTCGACGTCGCCTCTGGCTTTTCCGGTCGGACAAACCGGATTTGCGGTTCTCTATCGCTTTGGCGTGGCGGTGCTGTTTGGGCTCTCCCCGCTGGAGGAAGATGAAATTATTCAGCGCATCGGCAGCCGTGTTTACGGTTCGGCGCCGGAGAACGCCCATGACGAGGGCGAGACCCTCGTTATCGAGACGATGACCAATGGCGAGGAGAAGGCGCTGTCGAACGGACGTCTGGCCGTCCGCGATCTTTCGCCGCCGCGTCTTCTTGTGATCGCGGACGCGCTGGCCAAAAGCGTCGCCCTCCACCGCGACGAGCGGCGGGTGAACGCCGTTTTCGACACGATCGAACCTTTCGCCGCCGAGCTTGCGGGCAAGGGACGACCGCCCTGGCGGCGCAAGGCCATGCTCGAACTGATTGGACAAACCCTGCTCGTACGACATCGGGTGTCCGGCCGCGTCGCCGTCGAGGACAAGCCTGACGTGCTCTGGGACAGGCCGGATCTCGAAAGGCTCTATGCGCGACTGGAGGATGAATACGAACTTGAGTCGCGCGGGCGCACTCTCAATGCAAAGATCGACGTGATCGGCAAGACCGCCGAGGCGTTAACCGATCTGATCGACGCCGAGCGCTCGGTGCGCCTGGAGTGGACGATCATCGTGCTGATCGCGGTCGAGATTTTATTGTCCTTGTTTCAGATTTTCTACATGCGGCATTAGAAAAAGACGCGCCAGCGCCGCATCGGGCGAGAGCCACTCGAAACCCGGCAATTGATGACGAGCGAAAGTGAACTGGCGTCTGGCGTAATGGCGCGTGTCGCTTTTGCCGCGCGCAGTCGCCTCCTCTCTCGACAGCTCTCCGTTGAGAAAAGACATGAGATGCGGCGCGCCATGGGCGCGCATCGCCGGCAGGGCGGGATCGAGGCCGCGCGCGCGCAGCATAGCGACTTCGTCGAGCGCGCCAGCGTCGATCATCTGATCGTAACGCCGATCGATGCGCGCGTAGAGCGTTGAGCGCTCGGGCGAGAGGAAAATGGCGCGACATAGGTCCATTTTCAGCAATGGGGCGCAGCGGGATCGGTGATAGGTTGAGAGCGGCTTGCCGGTTGCGGCGAAAACCTCCAGCGCGCGCAAAATGCGCTGTGGATCGCTCGGGCGCAGTCTTTGCGCGGTTTGCGGATCGCACGCGGCGAGCTCGGCATGGAGTTGCTGCGGCGTCTTTCCCTGCGCGGCGGCGCGCACCGCCTGCCGCACTGTGTCCGGCACCGCGGGAATGTCGGAGAGGCCCATGAACGCGGCCTTGAAATACATGCCGGTGCCGCCGACGACCACCGGCGTCAATCCGCAGGCATCGAGTTCAGCGAGAGTCGCGGCGAAATCGACGAGCCAGCTTCCGACCGAATAATTCACCGCCGCATCGACATGCCCAAAGAGAAAATGCGGCGCGCGCGCTTCTTCCTCCGGCGTCGGCCGCGCCGTAAGAATGCGGAAATCGCGATAGACCTGCATCGAGTCGGCGTTAATCACGGCGCCGCCGACACGTTCGGCGATCTCGAGCGCCAGCGCCGTCTTGCCCGAGGCGGTGGGACCTGCAATGAGAAATGCGCGCGGCGACATCAGCCCTCATGCCGCGCGACGGGGCGGCATGTCAAAGGCCAGCGACCAGCCAACCGACTGCGTGGCGACCTTCGTCGCCGGGCCGGCCTGGCGGTTGTCCGACAAAGAGATCTCGCGGGCGCTGACGACTGCCGGTTTGAACATTTCGCACACAGACTGGCTCGAACCCGGCGTTGCGGCGGATGGTTTTTTCATGAGCGCCGAGGATCCGCAATGTGTTGCGCGACGATTGGGCGTCGCATTATCGCCCGAGCCAGTCGATGTGATCGTGCAGCCTCGCGCCGGTCGGCGAAAGTCCTTGCTCGTCGCCGATATGGACTCGACGATGATCGCTCAGGAATGTCTCGACGAACTCGCCGAGTGTCGCAATCTGCGCGAGCAGGTTTCAGCGATCACACAAAAGGCCATGCGAGGCGATCTGGATTTCGAGGCGGCGTTGCGCGCCCGGGTCGCCCTGCTTGCAGGGACCACGCGCGACGAAATTGCGGCGGTCATTGCGCGATTGAGGATGACGCCGGGCGCACGTGCCCTGGTCGCCACCATGCGCGCGCATGGCGCGTGGACAGCGCTGGTCACCGGCGGTTTTGCGCCCTTCGCCGATGCGGTCGCCGCAAAATTGGGATTCGACGAAACGCGCGCCAATCGATTGATCTTCGAGAATGACTCACTGACGGGAGATGTGGTTTGGCCGGTGCTCGGTCGGGCGGCGAAACGCGCGGCGCTTGAAGAGCTAAGTCTGATCCGCCGTTTGCCGCCTGCGGCGTCGCTCGCCATTGGCGACGGCGCCAACGACCTCGATATGCTGGCGGCTGCGGGATTGGGAGTCGCCTGGCGCGCCAAACCCGCCGTTGCTCGCGCGGCAAAGGCCCGTCTCGATCACACGGATCTGACGGCGTTATTATATGCGCAAGGCTACCGGCGCGCTGAATTCATCAGCTAATTTCTCTATTCCGGTTCGCCTCAGGCGAAGCTTCTGCCTCAGCGGGAGAGAAGGACATCCCCCTCTCCCTTTTGGGAGAGGGGGCGCGGGAATCGCCGGGTGAGGACACTCTCTCAGTCCACCGGCAGGGCGATGAAATGCGCATCGCCCTGTGCGTTGGAGATGGCGAGCAGCGCGGTTTTCTTGCCGGACTCCTTCAGCGCCTTGACCTTCTTCGCCGCCTCTGCCGGGTCGGAAACCGACTCCTGATTGACCTCCAGAAGGATCTCGCCGGGCTGAAGACGTTTTTCCGCCGCCTCCGATCGTGGATCGACAGCGGTGATTACAAGACCGCTCTTCACAGCGTCCTTGATCTGGAAGCGGGCGCGCAACTCGTCGGTGAGGCGCGAGAGTTCGAGCCCGAGCACGCTTTGCGATGCGCTGTTGTTGCTCTCCGGCTTGTCCTTCGTAGGACCACCGTCTTTCGCAGCGATTTTTTCCCCATCCTCCAGTCGGCCAAGCTTGACGATCTTGGTCATCTCCTTGCCGCCGCGCACGATCACCAGTTCGACGTCCCTGCCAACAGGCGTCGCCGCAACCAGCTTGGGCAGATCGCGCGATTCCTTGATCGGCTTGCCGTCGAATTTGACGATCACGTCGCCGGCCTTGACGCCAACCGGCTTTGACGGGCCCCTGTCATCGACGCCGGCCACCAGCGCGCCGCGCGTTGCGCCAAGCCCAAGCGTTTCGGCGATGGCGTCATCGACATTCTGGATGCGCACGCCGAGCCAGCCGCGACGCGTTTCGCCGTATTGCTGCAACTGGTCGATCACCGGCTGAACGGTGTTGGCGGGCGTGGCGAAACCGATGCCGACGGAGCCGCCGGAGGGCGAGAGAATGGCCGTGTTGATGCCAATCACTTCGCCGTCCATGTTGAACAGCGGACCGCCGGAGTTGCCCTTGTTAATCGAGGCGTCGGTCTGGATGTAATTGTCATAGGGGCCGCTATCGATGTTGCGATTGCGCGCCGAGACGATGCCGGCCGTAACCGAGCCGCCGAGTCCAAAGGGATTGCCGACCGCCAGCACCCAATCGCCGACGCGCGCCTTGTCGCTATCCCCAAATTTCACCGCCTTCAGCGGTTTCTCCGGCTTCACGCGCAGGACCGCGACATCGACTTTCTGATCCTTGCCGACGATCTCGGCTTTCAGCTTCTGACCATCATTAAAAATCACCTGCACTTCGTTCGCGCCGTCGATCACATGATTATTGGTGATGACGATGCCGGCGGCGTCGATAACGAAACCGGAGCCGAGCGAACTCGATTTGCGCTGGCGCGGTAAATCGGGCATGCCCTGGCCGCCCTGGCCGCCGCGCCGGCGGAAAAATTCCTCGAACAGATCGTCGAAGGGCGTGCCGGGACCCATGCCTGGCGGGAGGCCGGGAACGTCGCCATGATCGCCGCCGCGATGCGGTTTGCCGCCTGCATCCGTTGACTGTGTCGCCGAAATATTCACGACCGCGTCAGACACCTGCGCAGCAAGGTCAGCGAGCGAATCGGGTCCTTTCGCAGTCGCGGGCGCAAGAGCCAGAAACAACGTCGAAACCGCCGCGACCGACGCCTGGGCGACGCGACGAAGAGAAAGAGCCATACCTGTGTCTCCTGGGAAAACTCGATGCGCCGACGGCGCGTCGCCATCTTTTATTTTTTTGTGCGGGTTTCGGAAAGGTCGGCGGCGCCGACGGTCGCGCCGGGGCCGTCCGGGGTGGAAAAATAGCGGAAGAAATCCGAACGCGGGCTGACAAGAAAGCGGGTCTCGCCGGGCTTGAAGGCCGTCTCATATGCTTGCATCGAGCGATAGAAGGCGAAGAAATCGGGGTCCTTGCCGAAAGCTTCGGCAAAAATGCGATTGCGTTCGGCGTCGCCCTCGCCCTTGACCTGATCGGCCTTTTGCTGCGCTTCGGCCTTGAGCACGATCACATCGCGATCCGCCCTGGCGGTGATTTTCTGCGCTTGTTCGGCACCCTGCGCGCGATATTCCGCCGCTTCGCGCTGACGCTCGGTCTGCATCCGCCCATAGACTTTTTCAGATATCTGTTGCGGAAGATCGACGCGGCGAATGCGAGCGTCAACGACGGCAACGCCGAATTTCCGCGCTTCCTGATCGGCCTGTTCGCGGATCTTCACCATTAGCGCGGCGCGCTCGTCGCGCACGATCTGCTGCTGATTGGCTTCGCTCAGCACGCGCCTGACCGCAGAATTCAGCACTGAAGCGAGCTGATTGTTGGCCCCCTGGATGCTATTGACGGTCTGATAGAATTTCAGGGAGTCGACGATGCGATAGCGAATGAAGCTGTCGACTTCCAGCCGCTGATTATCGGCTGCGAGCACTTCGAGGTTCGGACTTTCCACATCGAGGATGCGATTATCGAAGAATACAACATTCTCGATCACAGGGATTTTAAAATGCAGACCCGGTTGTGTGATCAATCCGCGACCTGCGACGGGCTCGCCCAGGCGCAGCACCAGCGCCTGTTCGGTCTGATCGACCGTAAAGGCGCAAAGCGTGACGCCGACGATGGCGAGAATCACTGCGGCGAGCGCCGTAAAAACGAGACCGGATCTCATTTTTGGCCTCCCTGAAATGGCGCGAAGGCGGGCAGGGGCATGAAGGGCGCGACGCTGGCGCCGCCTTTCGACGGATCGTCGAGCACGACCTTTTCGGAGCCCCCGAGCACACGCTCCATCGTTTCGATATAGAGTCTTTGTCGCGTCAACGACGGGGCGTTTTTATATTGTTCGTAAATTTTGTCGAACCGACCCGCCTGACCGCGCGCCTCGGCGACGGTTTGTTCGCGATAGGCTTCGGCCTCCTGAACAATTCGGGCGGCGGCGCCGCGCGCCTCCGGCACGACGCGATTGGCGTAGGCTTCGGCCTCGTTGCCGAGACGCTGTAAATCCTGCTGTGCGGCGGTTACGTCGCGAAAAGCGGCGATCACCGATTGCGGCGGATCGACCGAGAGCAATAAAACCTGAAGCACCATGACGCCGCTGTGATAATCGTCCAGCACTTTCTGCATAAGTTGCTGACAGGCCGGCTCGATGAGCTTGCGATCGGCGGTGAGAATTTTCTGGATTTGCGACTGACCGACGATCTCGCGCATGGCGCTTTCAGCCACAGCCTTTACTGTAGAGCGCGGATTGGCGACGTTAAAAGCGTAGTCTTCAGGCTTTGCCGGATCGATCTGCCAGACAACGCGGAATTTCACATCGGCGATGTTTTCGTCGCCGGTGAGCATCAGGCTCTCTTCGGGGGCCTCGGCCACAAGCGGCTGGCCGTTTCCGCGGTGTCGATCAACCGCAGGTTCGCCATGAAAGCCTACATCCGTGACATTGCGGTCAGTGACAGCAAGCTTGATAACTGATCCCACGGGAGCCGGCAGATTATAATTCAGGCCCGCCTGGGTTTTGCCGAGGTATTTGCCAAAAACAAGATTAAGGCCAATCTCGTTGGGGCCAACAGTATAGAAACCCGACAGCAACCAGGCGAGGATGCCGACAAGAACGAGTATCGCTGGTCCACCGCCGCCAAAACCCGAAGGCAGAAGCTGGTTCAGCACATCCTGACTGCGGCGCAAAATCTCTTCGAGATCGGGAGGTTGTCCATTACCGCCGCCGCCGGCCCCCCCTGATCCCTGACCCCATGGACTCTGCGGCCGCCCAGAGGATGGATTGTTTTTATCTCCTGGCCCGCCTTGATTGCTCCAGGGCATTTCGATCCGCCGTTCGTTGATTTGGCCTCCCGCGCGGCATCGCCGGCGTCCAGAGGATATAGGCGCCGCAAGCGCCTGCGACAATCGCCGGGCGCGTGGGGGGATGATCCGTTAGCGCCTTTGCCCGATCAGGGGCGGAACATGTCCGGGAACCAGACGAAGAGGAAGGAAACGAACAAGGCGAGGAAAAAACTGATCATAACATTTTTGATGAAACCTGTGCCGAATTCGTCCATTTTCTGCTCCTGTCGACTTCCGAGGCCTTGTCGTTCATCTAGGATGCGCGCTGCCGTCGCACAGGGGCCGGGAAACTCCAACCTCCACGCGCCTCCTGCTCAAATCTTTCGAATTATACTCCGGCGCTGACGCCCGGGCAAAAATCTCGCTTGTGCGAGCATAGGGCCAGCACATTGCTGTATATCGCTACCTGCGCGCGGCGCATGATCCCTTTGCGCTATCAACCGGCGAAAGTCTTGTCAGACAAATCGATCTGCCGATAGAAGCAGGCGGCGCCTCGAACTAGCCAGCAGGAGACCTATGAACGATTTCCGCGCGTTGTTTTTTATCTCGCTCGCTGCGGTTCTGGCTCCTCTGCTTAATCGTTTGCCAGCGCTGACGCGGATGCCATTAGTCGCCATCGAACTGACGCTGGGCTTAGTCCTGGGACCCAGCCTTGCAGGACTTGTCGTAATCGATCAGACCATCGATTTCCTCAAAGAATTGGGGCTGGTATTCCTTTTTTTTCAGGCGGGCTTCGAGGCGCGGCGGCATGAAATTTCCATGTCGGCGCTTCGGCTTGGCGCGAAATACTGGCTTTTCTCGTTCTCCCTGGCCATCAGTTTTGCCGCTGCGCTTTATTTTGTCGGCCTCGTCAAGGGCATAGTGTTGCTGGCCATCATTTTGCCGACGACGGCCTTTGGCGTTCTTATTCCCATTCTCAAGCAGGGCGGCGAGATGGGCGCCCGCTTCGGCGATTACCTTCTGGGGGCAGCGGCTTTCGGCGAACTGGGACCGTTGCTGTTCGCCTCGATCGCGCTGGCGGCGGAAAAACATCATCTGCATCAGGCCGTCTCCAGCCTGTTATTTCTGGCGCTGGCCATCGCCTCTATTTTCCTCCTTCTACGTTTCATCTCACGCCTGCGCGTCGACCGGCTCGCGAACTGGCTGGCGCGCAGCGGGATTTTTCCGGTGCGTGCGGCGATGCTGGTATTGCTGGGATATGTCGCTCTCGCCAATAACTTCGGCATGGAGACAGTGGCGGGCGCCTATGCGGCGGGCCTCGCCGTGGCGGTGCTGGAGAGCGCGACGCGCGATAAGACTCTCGAGGACCGACTGACCTCGATCGGTTCGGGATTTCTGATCCCGGTGTTCTTCATCGCCAGCGGGATTACCTACGATTTGCACGCACTGACGTCAGACGGCGGGAGCATGGCGCAGTTTATATTATTTTGTGGGGCGTTTTTGCTGATCCGGCTGTTTCCGTTGTTTGTTTACAACGATGTGCTTTCTGCCGCCGATCTGCCGGCGCTGGCCTTGATGACGGCGGCGACATTGCCGCTCGTTGTCGCCCTCTCTTACCTTGGCGTCCAGTCGGGACAAATGCGACCGGACACCGCGACAGCGCTGGTCGGGGCGGCGCTGATCACCGTGACCGTTTTTCCCAGTCTGGCCCAGTGGCTACGCGATCAACCGCCTGACGTCCGCGAGGCGGTCTGGATCGAACGCGCCAGCGCAACTCTCGCCAATCTTGGCGCACGCTGCTATGTTTTGCTCCAGGCAACGAAGAACCGTATCATCAAGGGCCGATCCGGCGAGCTATAGACGACCAGCAATGTATTTACCCGCCTCAACCGCCAAATATTGTGCTTTTCTGGTTTTCATGCTGATGCTTATCGCCTGCAACGACGCACAGGCGAGAAAGCTGGCCGATGCGACGCCGTTCGATTGGTTTTTTGAGGACGACAGCCGCAAGACTCTCTTTCCCCCGGTTCAGGAGTCTTTGGGGCATAGCACAGCCGTGACGCGACACGACCCCTACGCCCTGGATATACCGGCCGTCGACATTTGCCAGGAGCCATGCGGCGCGCTGCACTGAATATAAACAGCTCGATTGTCAAATTAAATCACGTTTCATGTATCAATTATCCCCGTAATTATTCGCCGAAATATGTTTTTTTTGACCGCCGGCTCCGTGAGTCCTGCGCGAATTTTTGCTTTAACTGACGTGGACCCGTTCGCCCGATTCCCCGTCGGCGCGTTACGTCTGTGCAAAGTCTGAATTGCCGTCTCGAACCAACATCCCACGGGGACGTGATCGTGCGAGCGTCACGCGGCGTGGAGGTGAACCGGAGCGGCGCAGCCGGAATGGTTGAGCAGCAAACGTCATGAACGCCATTGTCGTCGTCGCGCTCAAAAGGCCCTATACGTTTGTCGTTCTGGCCATCGCGATTTTGCTTTACGGGATCATGTCGATCCTCAAATCGCCCACCGACGTTTTTCCGAATATCCGTATTCCTGTCGTCGCGGTAGTCTGGTCCTACGCCGGTCTTTTGCCGGAGGACGTATCGGGTCGCATCACTTTTTATTACGAACGCCAGCTGACCTCGACCGTCGAAGGCCTCGATCACATTGAGAGCGACTCCTACTACGGCGTCAGCGTTATCAAGGTGTATCTCCAGCCGGAGGGCGACGTGGCGGCGGCCGAGGCCGAGATCGTCGCGATTTCGCAGACAGTCATCAAGGCGCTGCCGCCTGACATCTCGCCGCCGATGATTTTTCGTCTCGACGCCTCCTCGGTGCCAGTGGCGATGCTTCAGGTCGCCAACGAAAATCTGACGCCGGCGGCGATGTTCAACCTGGCCTTCAACAATATTCGACCGCTGCTCGTGACGATACCCGGCGCGATCGTGCCGCAACCTTATGGCGGCATGCCAAAACAATTGTTGGTTTCGCTCGACCAGCAGCAATTACTTGCGCACAATCTCACGGCCACGGACGTTCACGAGGCTTTCGGCCGACAAAATATCGTGCTCCCGGCCGGCGACCAGAAAATCAAAACGACCGACTGGATGGTGCTCACCAATTCAACGCCGCTTGAGGTCGAAGATTTCAATAGCCTGCCGATCAAGCGAGTCGGCAATCAATATGTCTATCTCCGCGATGTCGCAGATGTTCAGCTCGCCGGGCCGCCCCAGCTCAATGCCGTTCTGGTGAAAGGCAAACAGGCGGTTATTCTGGTCGTGATGAAGGATGGAGAGGCCTCGACCCTTGATGTGGTCAACGGCGTCAAGAAAGCTATCCCTGACATCGAACGCATCAGCCCGCCCGGCACAAAGGTCACACTGCTGAATGACGCCTCGATCTTCGTTAAGGACTCAATTGAGGATGTGGTGCGCGAGATGGTTCTGGCGGCGGCGCTGACCGGTATTGTCGTGATTCTGTTTCTGGGTTCGTGGCGCGCGACGGTCATCATCGCGACCTCGATCCCGCTATCGATACTCTCCTCCGTAATCTGTCTGCACCTCGTCGGACAGACGATCAACATCATGACTCTCGGCGGCCTGGCCCTCGCAGTCGGCATTCTTGTGGACGACGCTACGGTGATGATCGAGAATATCGACACGCATCTCGAAATGGGGAAACCCATTGAGGTGGCGATCATCGACGCGGCGAACCAGATTGTGGTCGCGACCTTCGTTTCGACGCTTTGCATTATGCTTGTTTGGTTACCGCTCTTTGAACTCAGCGGCGTTTCCGGCTTTCTGTTCGCGCCGATGGCTGAGGCGGTCATCTTCTCAATGGCGGCGTCGTTCATCCTGTCGCGCACGCTGGTGCCGACCATGGCGAAATATATTCTGGTCGATCCGAACTCGCCCCATGCGCACGCACATGCGGGAGCCGGGGAAGGGCATGATGGTCATGTCGCCGCAACGACGGTCCAGACCGGCGAAAAGCTTAAAGAAGAAGCCGAGAGGATTTACGATCTCGCGAACGCCGAAGCCGAAAAAGGCGCGCTGGCCGGCGAAGGGGGTATTTCGCATTTCGCCAATGCGGTGCCGCTGCCGGAGCCTCATGCGCCCAACGCCAAACCTCCGGGCTTTCTCAAACGCTTTCAGCAGAGTTTTGATCGCGGCTTTCAATCCTTTCGCGACGCCTACAATAATACGTTGAACGCCGCGCTGGAGAATCGTAACGTTTTCATTCCGTCATTTCTTGCCTTCGCCGTATCGTCATTGGCCCTGTTCTACTTCAATGGTCAGGATTTCTTCCCCGAGATCAAATCCGGAACCATGCAGATGCATATGCGGGCGCCTCTCGGCACGCGTATCGAGACCACCAGCAGAATCGTCTCTCTGGTCGCCGAGGAGATCGAGCGACTTCTGCCAGGACAGGTCGAGAGCGTCGTGTCGAACTGTGGTCTGCCCGTCTATGGACCGCATAATCTCGCCTTTATCCCAACGCCGACGATTGGCTCTCAGGATTGCGACCTGACGATTTCCCTTAAAAACGAAACATCGCCAGTATGGGACTACCGACAGATTTTGCGTAAAGGGCTAAAGCAACGCTACCCGGGAACCGAGTTCACCTTCCAGCCGGCCGATCTGACGTCGAAGATTCTCAACTTTGGATCCCCCTCGCCCATCGGCGTGGAGATTATCGGCATGGATATGGAGGAAAATTACGCCTACGCGCGCAAGGTCGCTGCGGAGTTAAGAAAGATTCCGGGCGCCACCGATGTGGTTATTCAACAAACCATGAGGCAGCCGACCCTTCTGGCCGAAGGACAACGGACTTTCAGTCTGGGCACACAGCTCACAGAACGCGACATTGCGTTGAATCAGCTCATCACGCTTAATGGCAGTCAGCAGGTCGATCAGTCCTATTATCTCGATCACAAGACCGGCATCGAATATCAGGTCAATATCTATACGCCGCAGCCACGAATGACTCATGTGCGGGACTTGCTGACCATCCCGGTCGACAAGAACAATCTCGACGCCGACAGTTCGGAAATCCAGTTACTCGGCAATGTAGCGAAACTCTCTGTAATTGGTACGCCCGGCGTCGTCTCGCATTCAAATATTCGGCCCATTTTCGATATCTACGTGTCCGCCGAAGGTCGGGATCTGGGCGGCGTTCTGACGGACGTCAAAAGGATCAGCGACAGTCTTAGGGGCGCAATGCCGCGCACGGCTACAATGGAGATTCATGGACAGGCCGAAACGATGCACAGCGCCTATGTCGAACTAATTGGCGGTCTACTGGCGTCGATCATCCTGATCTATCTTTTGATGGTGGTGAACTTCCAGTCGTGGCTCGATCCATTCATTATTATCACGGCTTTGCCCGGCGCGCTTGCAGGCATCGCCTGGTCATTATTTATCACCCATACGAATATTTCTGTGCCGGCGCTCACCGGCGCGATCATGTGCATGGGCACGGCGACCGCCAACTCGATTTTGGTCGTCTCCTATGCGCGCGAACGCTATGAATTACACGCCGACGCCTTCAAGGCGGCGCTGGAGGCTGGATTTGCGCGTATTCGTCCTGTGATCATGACCGCATCTGCGATGATCATCGGCATGTTGCCGATGGCGACCAGTAATTCGCAAAACGCGCCCCTTGGACGCGCCGTGATCGGCGGCCTTCTGCTCGCGACCTTCGCCACTCTGTTTTTTGTGCCTTGTGTCTACGCGATGGTTTACACGCGGGTCGCAAAGAAACCGGAAGCAGCCCATGGAACGGAAGCAGCCCATGGATAAGAAACCGTCCACACGGCAGATGATCCTGCTCGCGCTGACGATTTGCGTCGCCTATCTGGGATATCAGGCCTATCAACGCTCCATGTATTCCCGGCGCCTGGCGCATGACACGGTCGAAGACGCCGTGCCGACCGTCGCCATCACTCATGCCCGACCAGGCCCGACGCGCGAGACGCTGAAATTGCCTGGCAACATCGACGCCTGGTATCAGGCGCCGATCTATGCGCAGGTGTATGGCTACGTCAAAATGTGGTATGCCGATTATGGCGCGAAGGTGAAAAAAGGCGATGTCCTCGCCGAAATCAATTCGCCGATGATCGACGCACAGTTCGCTCAGGCCAAGGCCGCGCTCGATTCGCAAAAAGCCAAATACAATCTCGCAGTTGTCACCGCCCAGCGTTATCTGGCGTTGCGCAAGAGCCGCGCCGTCTCGGAACAATCGATTTCGGTTCAGGAAGCGAACGAGAAATCGGAGGCCGCACAAGTTCAGGCCGCAGAGCATAATGTCGGTAATTTTCTTGCGCTTGAGCGTTTCAAAACAATCGTCGCGCCCTTCGATGGCGTGGTTACCCGACGTAACATCAATGTCGGAGACTACGTCAACAAGGATGGCAATATCTCAGATATGAAGAATTTGACCGAACTATTCACGGTCTCCGACTTACACAAAATGCGGCTCTTCGTTTCCGTTCCTGAAACCTTTGCCGATATTCTCAAACCCGGCCTCACGGCGGAAGTCACCGTGCCGCAGTTTCCGGACCGTAAATTCATCGCCAATTTTCTCACCTCGGCGAATGGCTTTGATCCTGTCACACGCACGGCGGTGACGGAATTTACGATCGATAACGACGATCGAGCGCTGTGGCCAGGCTCCTATGGCGAGGTTTCTCTCTCCGCGCCGCTACCCGGAAACACACTGATCATTCCCTCAAGCGCGCTGGTCTTCCAGGAGGCTGGAACGGAAGTTGCGGTGTTGAATCCTGACAATACGGTGCATTTCAAAAAAATCGCGCTCGGTCGCATCATGGACGGGTATATCGAAATCAGACAGGGCGTAACCCGCGAGGATCGCATCGTTCAAACGCCGAGCGCCGCGCTGCTGGAGGGCGATAAGGTGCGCATCGTCGAACCTGCGCGAGGATACGAAGATAAAACGCTGCCGCCCGGCGCAAATGAGCCGGCGGGCAAGAAGAATGACGGCGCCGACAGCAAACAGACGGCGCCGGAATGATTGAGCGGCAAAAAGCAATCTTAATGCGTTTTCGTGCATCTCCCTTGAGCAGACTTCTGGCTGCGGGTATCGCGTTGACTCTTGTCTTGAGTGGTTGCAACGCCGTTCCGCATTTCGATCTTGCGCCCGCCTATGAGCCAGTAGAGCTGGTTGTGCCCGACACATGGCGCGGATCCGGTCCATTCATGAAGGCGCGTCCATCGGATGCAGAAATTCGTCCCGACTGGTGGAAGCTGTTTCACGATCCGGTGTTGAACAAGCTCGAAGATCAGGCGATGGCGGCCAATCCGGATTTGCAGGCGGCGGCCGAACGCTTCATGCAAGCGCGCGATATGATGATGAAGGCGCAGTCGCGTCTTTTCCCGCATGTCGGACTGGGTCTTGGCGCCTCGGACAACAAGCAATCCGAGAACGCTCTCTTCCGGGCGCCGTCGGCGCAATTATTGCCCGGTGGACCAGCCTATCCTGGTAACCCCGTGTACGACACGGACGTTATTACCGGCGGTCTGGCGTCGTGGGAGCCGGATTTCTGGTCGGCGATCCGCAACCGTACGCGCATGAGGATTCATCAGGCGCAAGAGATGGCCGCAAATTTCTGGCTGGCGCGTCTCAGTCTGCAGGCTGAAATCGCCACTGATTACTATATCCTCAGAGGTTATGACGCACAGGAGCACGTCTACCGACTCTCGATCGATTACTATAGAAAGTCGCTCGACATCGTCACGGCGCAGTATGAAGGAAAGCTCGCCTCCGAGCTAGATGTCGCGCGCGTCAAATATCTGCTTCACATGACGGAAGCCAAGGCGTTCGATATTCAGGGCGAACGAGAGGTGACCGAACACGCCATCGCAGCATTGCTGAATGTGTCGCCCTCAAGCTTCAAGATCTCGCCGATGAACGACCTGCGCTCGGCGAAGTTCGCCCTGCCCCGCAAAGTGCCGTCGACGCTGTTGGAGCGCCGACCCGACATTGCAGCCATGGAGCGGGAGATGGCGCAAGCCAATCGCGCAATCGGCGTGGCTCGGGCGGCGTTTTTCCCTAATGTCGTTTTCAATCTTGGAGGCGGCTTCGAGGACAACGCTTTCAATCTTTTCAAGCTGGCGAATGGTTTTTGGGCCTACGGGTCGATGGTGTCGTTGCCGATTTTCGAAGGCGGTATGCGCCGGGCGGAACTTCAGCAGTCGTGGTCTGCCTACCGCGAAATCGAGGATAAATACCGCGCCACAGTTTTAAACGCTTTCCGTGAAGTCGAGAACGGACTGAGCCTCACCAATCGTTTGAACACCGCCGTGCAAAAACAGGAACTGGCTGTAAAAGCCGCGCTTGAGCAGCAAACACTCACGATGGAGCTGTTTCGCGGCGGACTGATTTCCAGCCTTGATCTCGTCTATGCGGCGATTAATACCCTCGATTCCCGTATTGCGGCCGTGCAACTGAAAGCGCGTCTGCTGCAGGCGGCGGTTGGCCTGGTGCGCGCTTTGGGTGGCGGCTGGGAGCGCGGCAAATTGCCGAAGGACAGCGATATCCAGCCCTTCGATATTTTCGACTATCAAAAACTCGAAAAGCCGGTCCCAGCTGGCGATATCGACGTCTCGACCCAGGACAACCCAACCTTTGACGATCTGACGAAAGCCTCGGGACTTTATCGCGAATAAGTCGTTTTGCTAACTAAGACAGGTTTTTTCAGGCGAGATTTATTCGAGGCCGCCCAGACAAATGTATTTTTTTTCGAGATATTCCTCGACGCCATAACGCGATCCTTCACGTCCGAGACCTGAATATTTAACGCCGCCGAACGGAGCGACAGAGGATGAAATAGCTGTCTCATTGACGCCGACCATGCCGGTTTCGAGCTTTTCGGCGACACGGAAGATACGGGCGACATCGCGGCTATAAACATAACTCGCCAATCCGAAGGGTGTCGCATTCGCCAGTCGCAGGGCGTCTTCCTCAGTTTGAAAAGACATCATCGGCGCAACTGGCCCGAATGTCTCCTCCTGGAAGATGAGAGACTCGGGTGAGACATTGGCGAGCACTGTCGGCTGGAAAAAACTTCCGCCCAGCGCATGGCGGGATCCGCCGGTTAAAATCTTTGCCCCGCGACCAACGGCGTCGGCGATGTGCCGTTCGACTTTCTCGACGGAGTCCATGGAAATCAATGGGCCAATCGCGACGCCATCCTCCAGCCCATTGCCGACTTTCAGCGCAGCCACGGCCGTCGCAAATTTGGCCGCAAAAGCATCGGCAATGGAAGCATGCACAAGAAAACGGTTCGCCGCGATGCAAACTTGTCCGGCGTTACGAAATTTCGCCGTCATGGCGCCGGCCACGGCGCGATCCAGATCGGCGTCAGCAAAAACGATAAGCGGCGCATTGCCGCCAAGCTCCATCGAACATTTTTGAATGTGTTCGGACGCCTGCCTCAGCAGCAAGCGGCCAACAACCGTCGAACCCGTGAAGGTGATTTTCCTCACCTGTGGATTACGCGTCAGCTCTGCGCCGACGGCGGCGGGATCATTGGTCGTGACGACATTGAAGACGCCAGCCGGAACGCCGGCGCGCATCGCAAGATCGGCCAGCTCCAGGGCGGAAAATGGCGTCAACTCCGCTGGCTTGGCGACCATCGTGCAACCGGCCGCCAGAGCTGCAGCCATTTTGCGCGCCAGCATGGCGTTGGGAAAATTCCAGGGCGTTATGGCGCCAACGACGCCAATCGGCTGTTGAATGACAAAGAGCCGCCGATCCTGCGGGCCGGGGATGATATCGCCATAGATTCTCCGGCTTTCATCCGCGAACCAGTCGAAATAGCTGGCGCCATAAGCGATCTCGACGCGCGACTCGGCCAGCGGCTTGCCTTGCTCGAGGGTCATGATGCGCGCAAGCCGTTCCTGCTCCGCCAGCATCAATTGGCCGATGCGACGCAGGATTTGCGCCCGCGCGACGACTGGCGTGTCTCGCCAAACCGGCAAAGCCGCCGCCGCCGCGACGATGGCGCGTCGTGTTTCGATGGCGCCCATATCCGGAACCCGGCCAATGATGTCGCCGGTCGCAGGATTTTTAACGACGAGGCGCGCGCCGCTCTCGGCGTTAACCCAAGCGCCATCAATGAAGGATTGCGCACGGAGCGAAGGCAAAGATGCATCCATGACGAATACCCTCACTCTGTCTCAGGCAGAGTAGTAGGCGCAATCAACCAATCGCACATTGCAGACAGCGATTGAACATGAATCCTATTGCGCCGCGAGTTTGATTTCCGGATAGGCGCAATGGACGTCGCTCTTCTCATCAACATGCAGATGCGAAGGCGGCTCGACGAAGCTAATTCCAAGCGTCTGCCAGACATCGACCATCGCCTCGACGAGCGCTGCGATATGCTCCTGCGTATGACGCGGCGTCGGCGTGATGCGCAAACGTTCGGAACCCTTGGCGACAGTTGGATAATTGATCGGCTGAATATAAATGCGATGTCGCTTTAGAAGCAGATCGCTGGCCGCTTTGCACAATTCCGCGTCGCGGACCATCACTGGCACGATATGCGATTGATTGGCGAGGATCGGCAGACCGGCCGCCGACAGCGCATGTTTGGTGATGTGGGCCGAACGCTGATGCGCGGCGCGCAGATCCGGCCGGCGTTTAAGCAAACGCACAGCGGCGCAGGCCGCGGCGGCGACCGATGGCGGCAACGCCGTCGAGAAAATAAACGCCGCCGCGTAGGAGCGGATCGCATCGATGACAACGGCGTCTCCGGCGACATAGCCGCCCATGGTGCCGAAACCTTTGGCGAGGGTGCCCTCGATAATGTCGATCCGATCCATTACGCCAAGTTGTTCGCAGACGCCGCCGCCGCGGGCGCCATACATGCCGACGGCGTGAACTTCGTCGATATAGGTCATGGCGCCATAGCGCTCGGCGAGCGCCGCGATCTCCGGGACCGGCGCCATGTTGCCGTTCATCGAATAGAGGCTCTCGAAAACGATCAGCTTCGGACGCTGGCCCGCCTCAATCAGCAGCTCTTCGAGGTGCGCGAGGTCATTGTGACGGAAGATTTTCTTGTCGGCGCGCGATCGTTTCACACCCTCGATCATCGAATTGTGATTGGAGGCGTCGGAGAGAATGACGCAATTGGGCAAGAGGTCGGCGATAGTCGAAATCGCCGCAAGATTGGAGATCCAGCCGGAGGTGAAAACCAGCGCCGCCTCCTTGCCGTGCAGGTCGGCAAGTTCGCGCTCCAGCTCGACGATCGCGTGGCTGGTGCCGGAAATGTTTCGCGTGCCGCCGGCCCCGGCGCCAACTCTGGCGGCGGTGTCGACCATGGCCGAAATCACTTCCGGATGCTGGCCCATGCCGAGGTAATCATTCGAACACCAGACGGTGACATCCTCAACGCCGCCATCCTCACGATGCCAGCGCGCATGGGGGAAAGTCTCAACATCGCGTTCAAGATGCACGAAGACGCGATAACGGCGCTCATCCTTGAGACGGGAAATGGCGGCTTCGAAATAACGCCGGTACACCATCTACGGCACCTTTGGAGACGTTTATGCTGGCACGATGGCTTGCGCCTGACCACCCAATGCGGCCCCGTCCAGCCGCCGCCCATCCAGTTTGGACGTTTTCCTACATAGCCGATCGTATCGGCGAATGCGAGGGGCGGATTGACGCGCATCGTAACAATCTGTCGCGGAAACGGGCATGCCCGGCACACAAAAAAGTCATGGCGCCAGAGAGTGCAAAAATCTGTATATTGCAGTGCAACATCTACGACGTTGTCAGCTCGCCAGCGCGTTCAGCACCCGCGCCCACGAGCGGGCGCCTTTGTGAAAGGACGTCCAGGAATATTTCTCGTTTGGCGAATGGATACGGTCGTCGTCGAGCGCAAAACCGATCATCAGAGAATCCATATCCAGATCGCGCTTGAAGGCGCCGACGATGGGGATCGAGCCGCCGCAACCGGCGAGAACCGCTTCCTTGCCCCATTCCTCGGAGAGCGCCCGTTGCGCCCGCGACAGGGCCTCCGATCCGAACGGCAGTTGCAGGGCGTTGGAGGCGCCATGATTGATGAACTCGACATGGGCGTCGGGCGGCAAGTGAGCGCGCACGAAATTCCGAAAGCTCTCAAGCACCGCAGCCGCATCCTGTTGACCAACGAGGCGGAAGGAAAACTTGGCCGAAGCCTGAGCCGGCAGGACGGTTTTTGCGCCCTTGCCCGTGTAGCCGCCAACAATGCCGTTCACATCGCAAGTCGGCCGCGCCCAGATCTTTTCGATCACGCTCCTGCGGATTTCTCCAGCTGACCGGGTGAGCCCGATGGCGGACAAAAACTCGCCTTCGTCGAATTCGAGGGCGCGCCATTGGTTGGCGACCGACTCGGGCAATTCTGGAACGTCATCGTAAAAACCCGGCAGCGTCACTCGCCCGTCGGCGTCGTGCAGATCGCCGATGATCTTACCGAGAATGTGAATGGGATTTGGAACCGGGCCGCCAAACATGCCCGAGTGCAGGTCATGACTGGGACCGCGAATAATCACCTCTTCCTGCGCCAGTCCGCGCAGCATCACCGTGATTGCCGGCGTGCGGGCGTTCCACATACTGGTGTCGCACACCAACGCCAGACCCGGACGAGACAACTCCTCGCGGTGCGCGGCAAGAAAGCCCGGCAACGACGGCGAACCGGTCTCCTCCTCGCCCTCAAACAGAAAGGTCACATGACAAGGCAGTCCGCCATTGGCCTCAAAGGCGCGGCAGGCCTCCAGGAAGGTCATCAATTGGCCTTTGTCGTCGGAGGCGCCGCGCGCAACGATGTCCAGCCCGGCCTTGCCTTCCGCAAGACGCGGCGCGAAGGGCTCGCTTTCCCAAAGATCCAGCGGATCCGGCGGCTGAACGTCGTAATGGCCGTAAAAAAGAACGTGCGGCGCGTCCTCGCGCCTTGCCTGAGCATGACCAACGACAATCGGATGGCCTGGCGTGGGTCGCACCTCCGCCGTGTAGCCAAGTCCGCGCAACTGATCCGCAAGCCAGGCGGCGGCGCGCATACAGTGCTGTGTGAAGGCCGGATCGGTTGAGACCGACGGAATGCGCAGCAGATCGAACAGCCGTTCCCGCGACGCGTCGAGATTGGCGTCGATTGAATTCAGCACCGCCTCGATTCTGGCCATCGAATCTCTCCATGTTCCCATCGGAAACTAGTTCGAAGCGACGCCGGCGGAAAGCCGGACCTGAAGTCTAGCGAGTCGGGACTGGCGAACCGCTGCGATAGTCATAAAAGCCGCGCTGGGTTTTCTTGCCCAGCCAGCCGGCTTCGACATATTTCACCAGCAAGGGGCAGGGCCGATATTTCGTGTCGGCCAAGCCCTCGTGCAGCACCTGCATCACCGACAGGCATGTGTCGAGGCCGATGAAATCGGCGAGCTGCAACGGACCCATGGGGTGATTGGCCCCCAAACGCATCGCCGTATCGATCGCCTCGACAGATCCCACGCCCTCATAAAGCGTGTAAATCGCCTCATTGATCATCGGCAGCAGGATGCGGTTGACGATAAAGGCCGGGAAATCTTCCGCGACAGTGACGGTCTTGCCGAGCCTGCTGCAGAATTCCCTCGCCGCCTCAAAGGTTTTGTCCTCGGTGGCGATGCCGCGGATGAGTTCGACGAGTTGCATGCGCGGCACGGGATTCATGAAATGAATCCCGATGAAACGCTCCGGTCGACCGGTGATGGCGGCGAGGCGTGTGATCGAAATCGACGAGGTGTTGGAAGCGATGATCGCCTCTGAAGCTGCGATTTGCGCCACCTCGGTCAAAATCGCGCGTTTGACGTCTTCGTTCTCGGTCGCCGCCTCGATAATCAGATCGGCGCCCCCGAGATTTTTGAGATCCGCCGCTCCAGAAATGTGCGGCAAGGCGGCGTCGACGGCTTCAGATTTGAGATGGCCCCGCTCCACCGACTTGCGCATCTGGACAGCGATGTCCTTAACGGCGGCGTCGACCCGTTCCGAGGAAACATCGTTGAGGACCACATCGTAGCCGGCGAGCGCGCAGACATGCGCAATGCCCCGGCCCATTTGTCCTGCGCCGATGACGCCAACCTTGCGAATCTCGAAGCTCATTGTCCGATCACCATAGCGAATAGGCCAGCGGGCCTTAGCGGTTGCGCTGCAAAACAATTATCGCCGCAGCGCAATATAACGCGCCTTTGATTTGAAAGAAAACAGATAAAAAAGAGAAAAATTTCCCCGCCCGTTCCGGGCGGGGACGCCGCAGGAGAGGCGTTAGCGGCCGAGCTTCGCCAATTCGGCCTCGAGCTCCGGCAGGGCGACGAACAAATCGGCGACCAGGCCGTAATCGGCGACCTGGAAGATCGGAGCTTCCTCGTCCTTGTTAATGGCGACGATGATCTTGGAGTCCTTCATGCCCGCCAGGTGCTGGATCGCGCCCGAGATGCCGACGGCGATGTAAAGATCGGGGGCGACCGCCTTGCCGGTCTGGCCGACCTGCAGGTCGTTGGGGGCGAAGCCCGCGTCCACGGCGGCGCGCGAGGCGCCTATAGCGGCCCCAAGCCTGTTGGCCACGGGCTCGATCACCTTGGCGAAATTCTCGGCCGAACCGACGCCGCGACCGCCCGAAACGATGGTCTTGGCGGCGGTGAGTTCGGGACGCTCCGACTGAGCCAATGTCTCGCTTTTGAATGCCGAAACGCCGGGATTGGCGACGCCCGACGCCGTCTCGACGCTGGCGGCGCCGCCTTCGCCCGTCGCCGCGAAGGCGGTGGTGCGCACGGTGATGACTTTTTTGGCGTCCTTCGCCCGCACTGTCTGAACGGCGTTGCCGGCGTAAATCGGTCGCTCGAAGGTGTCGGGAGAGACAACCTTGATGATGTCGGAGACCTGCGCGACATCAAGCAGGGCGGCGACGCGCGGCAGGATGTTTTTGGTGGCGCTGGTCGAGGGCGCGAGGATGACATCATATCCACTCGCGAGCGAAACGATCAGCGCCGCCACCGGCTCGGCAAGCTGATGATCGCAGGCGGCGTCCTCGGCGTAGAGGACCTTTTCGACGCCCGAGAGTTTGGCGGCTTGATCGGCGGCGGCTCTCAGGCCGGGTCCGGCGACCAGAATATGAACCGGTCCGCCGATTTCCAGCGCTGCCGTGAGGGCCTTGGCGGTCGAGGGAGCCAGCGCGCCTTTGGCGGTTTCGGCGAGAAGCAGAATCGTCATCTCAAATCACTCCCGCTTCCTTGAGTTTGGAGACAAGTTCGGCGACCGAACCGACCTTTACGCCGGCCGAGCGGGTCGCTGGTTCGGCGGTCTTGACCACCTCCAGTCTCGGCCCGATGTCGACGCCGTAATCGGAGGGCTCCTTCACGGCGACCTCTTTCTTTTTCGCCTTGATGATGTTGGGCAGGCTGGCGTAGCGCGGCTCGTTCAGGCGCAGATCGGTTGTGACAATGGCCGGCAGCTTGAGCGTGACGGTTTGCAAGCCGCCGTCGATCTCGCGCGTGACGTCGACCGAGCCGGCGGCAAGCTCAACCTTTGAGGCGAAGGTGCCCTGACCCCAACCAAGCAGCGCGGCCAGCATCTGCCCGGTCTGATTGGAGTCGTCGTCGATCGCCTGTTTGCCCATGATGACGAGTTGCGGCTGTTCCTCGGCGACAATTTTCGCAAGAATTTTGGCGACCGCCAGCGGCTCGACGGTTTCCTCCGTCTTGACGAGAATTCCGCGATCCGCGCCCATGGCGAGGCCGGTGCGCAGCGTCTCGTCCGCCTTCGCGGGGCCAATGGAAACGACCACGACTTCCGTCGCCTTGCCGGCCTCCTTGAGGCGCAAGGCTTCTTCCACGGCGATCTCGTCGAAGGGATTCATCGACATTTTGACGTTGGCGAGATCGACGCCCGACCCATCGGGCTTCACGCGGATTTTGACGTTATAGTCGACCACCCGTTTGACGGGCACGAGAATCTTCATCGGCGGAGCTCCCGGCGGGACGTCGCGCGCCCCGGATTCACACGAAAAATTTGAGAAAGGTTCTGGTAACGGCGGCTCTGGCGCAAGTCAAATTCTGTGCTGCGCTGCGGTCGCGACAATTGCGTATGCGGCACTGAACGGATCAGACCTCCGGCGTGGGCGGATCGGGAGACGGCGGCGGGGGTGTTTCGTCGGCGGCGACGCGCGCCCCGGTCGGATTGCCGCCCAACAGCGGCAAACTCCGGCGCTTGAAGAGCGGCGTCAGGATCAGCCCCACGACGATGCCGCCAATGTGAGACATCCAGGCGACCCGGCCGCCATCGCCCAGCGAGGCGTTGATCAATTGAGTCAGGATCCACGCGCCGATGAACAGCAGCGCCGATGCGTGAAAAACAAACAAGGGGGGCTTCAACCCGAGCAACGACCGTTTGGGCGCCCCGGTCATGAGCCCCAGCAGCCAGATGGGTTGAAGCACCATGGTCAAGGGCGGAAACACCCCGCCGATCGTCGTTCTGGGATAAAGCAGGAGAAAAGCGACGCACACGCCGGAGATGGCGCTCGACGCGCCGATCAATGGCGTGATCGAGTCCGGCGCCGAATACACGTAGAAGACCCCGGCGGCGACGCCGCAACAGATGTAGAACAGCAGGTAATGCAACGAGCCCATTGCGTCTTCGACATTGTCGCCGAATACGTAGAGGAAGAGCATGTTGCTGACGATGTGCCAAATGGTCGAATGGAAGAACAGGGAGGTGACGAGCGTCAGCGGCGCCGGCGGCCCCACCATCCAGTCGGCAAGCTGCGCCTCGCCAAAAAGCACGCGGGGCACAAGCGCAAAACCGCGTATGATCGTCAGTGGATCGCCAAGGATCTGACTGTTGATGACGAGGAAGACAAAAAGATTGACGACGATCAGCGACCAATTGACGATCGGCCGATTGATAAACCTTAGCGGCTCGTCATCGTAAATCGGGATCACCATCGCCGCATCCTCCGCCCCGCGCTTGCAAATAAAGATAGGCCCCAGCGCGCATCTGTCACGCTCGCGAAAAGGCTCGTCCCAACCACTCGACGACCGGTCGCCGCAAGCGCGCGATGTCAAAAATTGCGACGAATATCCCGTAAATCAGGACGCCAGCGCCGATTTGCGACATCAGGGTCGCAAACCCGGGAGGCAGGCTTCGCAGTCGCCAGAGCGCAACATACATCGCCAGGGCGCCGGCCGATGCGAGCGCGAGGTCCCGAAAAGACGGCCAGACCGGATCAACCTTCAAGGCGTAACCGATGGTGACGGCAAGAGCCGCCAGCGAACCGCCTGTTTGGGCGAGAGCGAGATTGGAGGCGTCCGCGCCCCACGGCAGGACAAGCAAAAGGCCGATGGCCACGACGACGGCCGCTACCGAAGCGTACACCAGCGGAGCCGTGCGTTTCTCGATCTGAAAAACTGGATTGACGCCAAAGGTGATCAGGCCCATCGCAAAAAGTCCGGGCAAAAGCAGCCCAAGGTAATGACCGAAGGGGCCACGGAACTGGCCTGGCACCAAAAGAGCCTCGACCGAGGGCATAACGATCCAGAGGCCAACGCATGCCGGCGCCAACACGGCGAAGACGATACCCATATTCGCCGCAACCTGCTCGCGCGCGCGGTCGGGGCCCTGGGCCTCGCGAGCGTCGACGGCGATCTGGAACAACAGCACATCAAGCGCGGTGCCAAAGGCCAGGACGGCGCGCAGACCAATATCGTAGGACAGCGAAAACTGTCCGGTTTCGGCAAAATCATAGACGATCGCTACGATCGCGCGCGAAGCGAGCGGGATCGCCTGATAGAGCAGTTGCGCCGCGACAATCGGCGCGCTGTAGGCAAGAAAATCTTTTGCCCATGCGCGCTGCGCTTTTTCAATGACCGCTTCCGGGTCCCTCAGAGCGGGTCGGGCCAGAAGAACTGTCGCCATCAGGCTCGCAACGCCGCCAGCCAATGCGACGCCGGCAGAGCGGAAGACAAAGGCGCCGCCGCCGATGAAAACCAGCGCCAATAGATTTTTGACCAACATCAGACGGCTATAGGCGCCGTCATCGAAACGGGCGCGGGCCAGCGCGGTAAAATAATCGAACAGACCGTTTGCGGTTGCGGTCAGAAGCGCCAGCAGAATTAATTGATCGTCAAATTCCAGATGCGGTCCGAAGAGCGCGAAGAGCGTCGCGGTTACGAACAATGCGCCGGTGACGGCAAGGAAACAGGCGGCAAGCGTTCCACGCACAAAGGGCAGAGACTCGCGTGTTCGACCGGAATAAAACCGTGTCGTTGCGAGACGCAGCCAATCGTACATCGCGGTTTGCACAATGGCGGCGATCGCAAAAGCGAGCGCGAACCGGCCATATTCCTCCGGGCCGAGAAATTTCGCGATCAGCAGACCGATCACGAAATTGACGCAGGCATTGGCGAAAAAGGCCAGCAGCACTCTCACCGGGCGCGCGCCTTTCCTGCCTCGCATGGACCGGCTTCGGCCGCCGCGAACACGTCTTCCGTTTTCACCCCGCGTCGCTCCAGCGCCCCAAATCGCGCAATTCACGAAGCGCCTGCGCGTCTCGATGCGTCACGCCGGGATAAGCGGGATCGGCGGTCGCGGGATCGAAATATTTCCAGGAACGTGCGCATTTCGCGCCCGGCGCGCGTGCGGGAACAACGGCGACGCCGGCAATCTCGGGCAGACGAAAGGCGTCGGCCGGCCCCTCGCCGCTTTCGACAAGAATCTCCGAGACGATGCAAATTTCAGCAAAATCGACGCCGTCCAGCGTTGCGCCCAGTTTCGGATCGGCGACATAGACGACCGGAGCCGCCTCAAGCGAGGAACCGATGCGTTTTTGCGCGCGTTCGATCTCCAGCGCGCCGGTCACAACCGACCGGATCGCGCGCACGCTCTCCCATTTATGGGCCAGCGCCGCATCGCGCCAATGCGACGGCACATCGGGAAAGCTTTCGACATGCACCGAAACCGCCTCGGGATAACGAGCAAGCCACGCCTCTTCCGCCGTAAAGACGAGGATCGGCGCCAGCCAGCTCGTCACGCAGCGGAAAATCTGCTCAATCACGGCGAGCGCCGTGCGACGTTTCAGGCTCGACGGCGGGTCGCAATACAGCGCATCCTTACGGATATCGAAATAAAACGCCGACAGATCGCTGGTCATGAAAGGAGTCAGCAGGGCGACGACTTTCTTGAAATCAAAGGCCGCGTAGGCTGCGCGAATCTGCGCATCCATCTCGACGAGACGATGAAGCATGAGTTTTTCGAGTTCGCCGGCCTGTTCGATCAGTGCATCGTCGGCGGGCGTGTGATGCGCCAACGTGCCGAGCATCCAGCGCAGCGTGTTGCGCAATTTTCGATAGAGTTCGACGAAGGTTTTGAGAATTTCCGGGCCAACGCGCAGATCGTCGGCGTAATCGGACGCCGCTACCCACAGACGCAAAATATCCGCGCCGGAATCGGCGATCACCTTCTGGGGCGCAACAACGTTGCCGAGCGACTTCGACATCTTGCGGCCCTTCTCGTCGAGCACGAAGCCGTGCGTCAGCACGGCGTCGTAGGGCGCGCGACCACGTGTGCCGCAGCTCTCAAGCAGGGACGAATGAAACCAGCCGCGATGCTGATCCGAGCCTTCAAGATACATCACCTCGTCGCGACCGCCATCGCGCTTGCGATGAATGCCGGCGAGCGCCGGAAACTGGCGCGGGTCATCCAGCACGAAGGCGTGGGTTGAGCCGGAATCGAACCACACATCAAGCACGTCGGAAATTTTTTCGTAATCGTCGGGGTGATAATCGGGCGCAAGGAAACGCGCCGCTGCGCCCGCCTCATACCAGGCGTCGGCGCCCTCCTCTTCGAAGGCCGCGATAATGCGCGCATTCACCTTCGCATCGACGAGGATTTCGTGCGTTCCCTTTTTTACGAAGACGGCGATCGGCACGCCCCAGGCGCGCTGGCGCGAGACGACCCAGTCGGGACGATTGGCGATCATGCCGCGAATGCGATTTTCGCCGGCCGCCGGCGTCCATTGTGTGCGGGCGATCTCGTCGAGCGCGATCTCGCGCAGGGATTTTCCATCGGCGAAGGGCTTGTCCATCGCAATGAACCATTGCGGCGTGTTGCGAAAGATCACCGGCTTCTTCGAGCGCCAGGAATGCGGATACTGGTGCTTCAATCGTCCGCGCGCGACAAGATTGCCGGCCTTGATGAGTTCCGCGATCACCGCCTCATTGGCGTCGCCCTTCTCGCCTTTTTCGGTGAGTACGCGCTTTCCTTCGAAACCCGGCGCGTCCTTCGTATAGAAACCGTCTTCGTCGACGGTGTAGGGGATGCGCGTGTCGATTCCGCGCGCGATCAGATCGCGCTGGTTCGCCATCCAGATATCGAAGTCCTCGCGACCATGGCCCGGCGCCGTATGCACGAAGCCCGTGCCGGTGTCGTCGGTGACATGATCGCCGTCAAACAGCGGGATGTTGAAGTCATAACCGAGATGCGCGAGGGGATGGGAGACTACTAGGCCATCTAGACTATTAGCATAAATCCGATGTGACGAGTTATTTTCATCCTCAAGCTTGACCTCTCTCCACTCTGTAACTTTAGCGGCTCTCATCATTTGAGCGATAAGATTGTCCGACCTACCCTGAAGTTCCTCTGCAACAATCAGACGTTTACCGGGAACAACCGTCGCTGTCGGGTCCACGGCAACAATCTCGTAAACACCATACAAAATATTTTTGGAAAATGAGATTGCCCGATTACCCGGAAGGGTCCACGGAGTGGTTGTCCAAATCACAACCGAACAATTTTGAAGCTGACCAGCAACCGGAACGATGGTATCATTTGACCAACGTCCTTTAATCGGAAACGCCACCCAAACCATATCGCTGGTGTGGTCCTCATACTCCACTTCCGCCTCGGCGAGCGCGGTCTTTTCGACGACGCTCCACATCACCGGCTTTGAGCCGCGATAGAGCAGGCCGTTTTCGGCGAACTTCATGATCTCACGGGCGATGGTCGCCTCGGCCGGATAGGCCATGGTGGCGTAGGGATGATCCCACTCGCCGGCGACGCCAAGACGCTTGAATTCCTCGCGCTGCACATCAAGCCATTTTTCGGCGTAGGCGCGGCATTCGCGACGGAAGGCGACCATTTCTTCGGGATGCGCGAAGTCCGGCTTCTTCTTGCCTTTGGCGCGATAATTTTCTTCCTCGATCTTCCATTCGATCGGCAAGCCATGGCAGTCCCAGCCCGGAACATAGACGCAGTCCTTGCCCGTCATGCGTTGACTTCGGGTGACAAGGTCCTTGAGAATTTTGTTCAGCGCATGGCCGATATGAATGTTGCCGTTGGCGTAAGGCGGACCATCGTGCAGCGTGAATTTGGGCCGGCCGATCGCCGTCGCGCGCATTTTTTCGTCGAGGCCGATCATCGCCCAGCGCCGCAGGAATTCCGGTTCGCGTTCTGGCAAGCCGGCGCGCATCGGAAAGCCCGTTTCCGGCAAATAGAGGGATTTGGCGTAATCGGGTCCTTTGGGACTGTCGTTCATGAGGGTCGACCGGAGAAGCGGCAAGCGTTAAAGAGGGGGCCGGAAAGGTCCGGCTGACATAAAGCATTTGAGTAAAAAGGCCAATCGCCTCCCGGCTTGTCGGGATCATCGCTTCATGCAACCGGGGGCCTCACACCCTGCCGCCGGCGTTGTCGGTAGAAACGGAGCCGCGTCATGCGTCGACCCGGTTGGCGCGATCATGCGATAGATCTGCTCGATCCGGTGATCGGCGCATTGCCGGAGCCCGTCTTCGTGATCGATACGGGAACGCATGTCATTGCCGCCAATCGCGCCGCCCGGACCTTTTTTCCCGCGATGCGAATCGACGAGCCCTTGTCGCGAAGCCTGCGCGCGCCCGATCTGCTCGACGCGGTCAGACGCGTGCTCGACGGCGCGCCGGCCGAAAAAACCGCCTGGACGGAGAAGGCAGGCGTCGAGCGGCGTTACGAAGCGCATGTCGCCCCTCTGCGGATCGAGGGCTTTGCCGCCGCCGCGCTTATCAGTCTGCAGGATCTCACCGAAGCCCATCGCGTCGAGCGAATGCGCGTCGATTTCGTCGCCAACGCCAGCCACGAATTGCGCACGCCGTTGGCCTCCCTGCTCGGATTTGTCGAAACGCTGCAGGGGCCAGCGAAAAACGACGAAGCTGCGCGCGAGAAATTCCTGCGCATCATGCGCGAGCAAACGGAACGCATGGCGAGGCTTGTCGACGACCTGCTCTCCCTGTCGCGGATCGAACAACACATGCACGTCAGTCCGGCGACGCCAGTCGATCTGAGTTTGCTGGTCGCCCATATCGTCGACACGCTCGCGCCAATGACCGAAGGCGAGAACGCGCCGCTGGCGCTTGATCTCGATCCCAATGTGATCGTGCCCGGCGACCGCGACGAACTCGCCCGGATCGTTGAAAATCTCATTGAAAACGCCCTGAAATACGGTCGTAGCCAGGATGACGACAAGCCAATTGAAATCTCGCTGAAAAGACAGGGCAAGTTCGCGGTTTTCGAGGTGCGAGACCATGGTCCCGGAATCGCCCCCGAGCATCTGCCGCGCCTGACCGAGCGTTTCTATCGCGTCGACGCCGGCAAAAGCCGAGCCAAGGGCGGGACGGGTCTGGGGCTCGCCATTGTCAAACACATCGTTTTGCGTCATCGCGGCCGTTTGACGATCGACTCCCGCCCCGGCGAGGGCGCGCGGTTTCGTGTCGTGACGCCGACAACGGACTAAACAATCGAATATCATATATAATATTGATTTTGAATAATTTAAACTGTCATAATTCGTTCATTCAAGCGTCGCAAAAGTCTCTTGCTCAAGGTCTAGACATGAACTGCGACGGCGCAGGATGCGCCGTTTGGCCAGCCGTGTTCGGCATGCCTTCTCGAACCCAGTGAGACCTGAATAATGATTTTGAAATTTCTGACGCGCGCCGTTCTTGCAGCGGCCGGGCTGGCCCTCTGGACGAATGCCGCCAGCGCGCTGGACATATCGGGCGCCGGGGCCACTTTCCCCTATCCAATCTATGCGAAATGGGCGGAAACCTACAAAAAGGAGACTGGCAACGGTCTCAACTATCAATCGATCGGGTCAGGCGGCGGCATCAAGCAGATCAAGGCGCGGACGGTCACTTTTGGGGCGTCCGACCAGCCACAGAAATCCGCCGATCTTGATGCGGCGGGACTGACCCAATGGCCGCAGGTGATCGGCGGCATTGTGCCGGTGATCAATCTTGAGGGCATAGCGCCTGGCGCACTCGTGCTCGATGGGCCGACGCTGGCGAAAATCTTCCTTGGCGAAATCGTCTCCTGGGATGACGCGGCGATCAAGAAACTCAATCCGAAGGTCAAGCTTGTCGCTGCGCCGATCGTTGTCGTGCATCGCGCTGACGGTTCGGGAACCACTTTTAATTTTACCAATTATCTCTCAAAAGTCTCCGCAGACTGGAAGAGCAAGGTCGGCGAAAATTCGGCGGTCGAATGGCCGGTCGGCATCGGCGCCAAGGGCAATGAGGGCGTAGCCAATAACATCGCCAACACAAAGGGCGCCATAGGTTATGTCGAATATGCCTACGCCAAACAAAACAAGCTGACTTTCACAAAGATGGTCAACAGGGACGGCAAGATCGTTTCTCCAGCGACGGAGAGTTTCCAGGCGGCGGCGAACGCCGCCAAATGGACGCCGGCGGAAGGTTTCTACGAAATCCTGACCGACGAGCCCGGCGCAAAAACCTGGCCGATCACGGCGGCGACCTTTATCCTGCTTCCAAAGCAACCCCAGGACGAAGCGGCGGCGATAGAGGCGCTGAAATTTTTCGCCTGGGCCTTCGCCCACGGCGGCAAGGCGGCGCAAGAACTCGACTATATCCCCATGCCCGAGGCTGTTGTCGGCGTGATCAAGAAAAGCTGGGCAGAAGTGAAAGGCGCCAACGGTAAATCCCTCGCGCCGTAATCGCCGCCTGCAATCATTGTCTGGCCGGGGAGGCTCCTTTCCCGGCTGGCATAAAACGAAATCCCGGAGCCTCTTCGCATCGGGATATGGAAAAGCCGGATGACGATCGTCGAACCCGATGGACGCGAACATGACGGAGCGACGCGAGTGACGGACCTCGCCCTGACGCAAAAACTCGCGCCGACGGCGATCGTCGATCGCGCCCGCGCGCTCGGCAGAATCGCAACGATCGACAGGATTTTCCATCATCTTACCCGCGCTGCGGCGATCGCCGTTTTGATCATCCTCGGCGGCGTCATCGTCTCGCTTGTTCACGGCGCCTTACCGGCAATCCGAACGTTTGGTTTCGGATTTCTCGCCTCTCAAGCCTGGAACCCCGTCAACGATAACTTCGGCGCGCTGCCGGCGGTGTACGGCACAGTCGTCACATCGTTCATCGCCATGCTAATCGCCGTGCCGGTAGGCCTCGGCGTCGCGACATTTCTTACCGAACTTTGTCCGCACGCCTTGCGACGCCCCATCGGCGTCGCCATCGAATTGCTCGCCGGCATTCCCTCGATCATCTACGGGATCTGGGGTCTGTTCGTCTTCGCGCCCTTCGTTCAAACGCATGTGCAGCCAGCTCTGATCGCCGGCTTCGCTGGCGTGCCGGTGTTATCGAGCCTCTTCGCCGGTCCGCCCTACGGCATCGGCATCCTGACGGCGAGCTTCATCCTCGCGATCATGGTGCTGCCCTTCATCGCTTCGATCTCCCGCGACGTTTTCGAAACCACGCCCATTGTGCTCAAGGAAGCGGCGACCGGCATCGGCTGCACGACCTGGGAAATGATGCGCCATGTGGTGCTGCCCTATTCGCGCGTCGGAGTCATTGGCGGCATCATGCTGGGTCTTGGTCGCGCGCTTGGCGAAACCATGGCGGTGACGTTCGTGATCGGCAATGCGCACAAGGTGTCGCCCTCGCTGCTGGCGCCAGGCACAACGATTTCCGCAACCATCGCCAATGAGTTCACTGAGGCCGTCGGCGATATTTACACATCGGCGCTGATCGAACTCGGCCTGATCCTGTTCCTCATCACCTTCATCGTTCTCGCCATCGCGCGCTACATGCTGATGCGGCTTGAACGAAAATCGGCCTGACGCGGAGAGCCCGATGTCGCTTTACGAAACGCGCCGCAAAAAAAACGCTCTTGCCACGGGTCTCGCCTGGCTCGCGGCCGCTTTTGGCCTTTTCTGGTTGATGCTGATTCTCGGAACGCTTGTTTACGAGGGCGGGCGGGGGCTCTCGCCCGCAGTTTTCACGGCAATGACGCCGCCGCCGGGCAGCACGGGCGGACTGGCAAACGCCATCGTCGGCTCGTTGCTGATGTCGACAATCGGCGTCGCCATCGGCACGCCGCTGGGCATGCTGGCGGGCACCTATCTCGCCGAATACGGTCGCTTCGCCAGGCTCTCGACGACGGTTCGTTTCATCAACGACATCCTGCTGAGCGCGCCATCGATCGTAATCGGCCTGTTTGTGTATGAGATAATGGTGCACCCGATGGGACATTTTTCTGCAATCTCAGGCGCTGTCGCCCTGTCTTTGCTTGTTGTCCCAGTCGTGCTGCGCACAACCGAAGACATGCTCCTTCTGGTTCCAGGGTCGATGCGCGAGGCGGCGTCGGCGCTCGGCGCCCCCCGGGCGCTGGTGATTGGCAAAATCGCCTATCCCGCTGCAAGAGCCGGTCTGATGACGGGCGTGCTGCTTGCCATTGCGCGCGTCTCGGGCGAAACCGCGCCGCTGCTCTTCACCGCCCTGAATAATCAGTTCTGGAGCTCGAATCTTAACGCTCCGATGGCCAGTTTGCCCGTCGTGATCTTTCAGTTCGCGCTATCTCCCTACAAGGACTGGCAGCAACTCGCCTGGACCGGCGCGCTACTGATCACCATCGCCGTGCTGACCCTGTCCATCGTCGCCCGCACGCTTGGGGCAGGCCGGAGAAAATCCAGATGACGACGATAACCGACGCGCCAAAGCCGCATCCCGTCAAAGTATCGGTGCGCGATGTGGATTTCTATTACGGCGCCCATCACGCGCTGAGATCCGTGACACTGTCGCTTTATGAAAAGAAGGTGACGGCCTTCATCGGTCCATCGGGCTGCGGCAAGTCGACCCTGCTGCGGGTTTTAAACCGTATGTACGATCTTTATCCCGGACAACGCGCCGACGGCGAGGTCTGGCTTGACGGCGAGAATATTCTCGATCCTGCGATCGACGTGAATGCGCTGCGCGCCCGTGTCGGCATGGTGTTTCAGAAGCCGACGCCCTTTCCCATGTCGATTTACGACAACATCGCATTCGGCATTAAACTCTACGAGAAACTGCCGACGGCCGAACTCGACACCCGGGTCGAGATGGCGCTGCGCGGCGCTGCGTTATGGGACGAGGTGAAAGACAAGCTTCACACAAGCGGTCTGGGCTTGTCCGGCGGCCAGCAGCAGCGACTATGCATCGCGCGCAGCGTCGCGGTTCAACCTGAAGTCATTTTATTTGACGAACCCTGCTCGGCGCTCGATCCGATCTCCACCGCAAAAGTGGAGGAGCTGATCGAAGAACTGGCCGAGGACTACACAATCGCCATTGTCACCCACAACATGCAACAGGCCGTACGCGTTTCTGACTATACGGCCTTCATGTATCTCGGTGAGTTGGTCGAATGTGGCGAAACAGACGAGGTGTTTAACAAGCCAAAACAGAAACGCACGCTCGACTATATCACCGGCCGCTTTGGCTAAGATCTCGACTGACAGGAAGCTTTCATGAGCGACCACATTGTTAAATCCTACGACCGCGATCTTGAAAACATGGGTCGGCGGATTTCAGAAATGGGCGGGCTCGCGGAGAAAATGCTTGCCGACTCCATGGATGCGCTGACAAGTCTCGACAGCGCTCTCGCTCATCGCGTTATCGACGCCGATCATCGTCTCGACGCATTACATCGCGAGATAGAAGAGAGCGCCGTTCTGACGATCGCGCGGCGCCAACCGCTCGCTGTCGATTTACGCGAATGCATCGCGGCTATCCGCATTTCGGGCGATATCGAACGGATCGGAGACCTCGCGAAAAATATCGCCAAGCGCACGCTCAAGATTGTCTCGGAACTTCAAGTCGCGCGCGCCGCTATCGGTCTGCGGTCGATGCATGAGATCGCCGCGACGCAACTCAAGGACGCACTAGACGCCTATGCGCTGCGCGATGTCGAACGCGCCCGCTCCGTTTGGGAAAACGACGCCGATCTCGATGCGCTGGAGGACTCGGTTTTCCGCGATCTTCTGACCTTCATGATGGAGGATCCGCGCAATATCACTTTCTGCACGCATCTGTTATTTTGCTCCAAAAATCTCGAAAGAATCGGCGATCACACGACCAACATCGCTGAAACGGTCGTTTATCTTGTCACAGGCGAAACCATGCCGGTCGATCGTCCAAAAGGACGCGGCGCCGATTACGTCGCAACATCCACCGAGGGTGCGTCATGAACGCCGCCATGCCCCAAACTCAACGCGAAAGTCGAAACGATCGCGCGCCGCGCATTCTGGTCGTTGAGGACGAAGCCGCTCTCGCTTATCTGCTGGTCTATAACCTCGAGGCGGAAGGCTATCTCGTTGAGCATGTCGATCACGGCGACGAGGCCGAATTGCGCATCGCCGAGTCGCCGCCGGATCTGGTGATTCTCGACTGGATGCTGCCGGGCGTGTCGGGTCTGGAGATATGCCGAAGGCTGCGCGCGCGGGAAAACTGTCGCGACATTCCGGTGATCATGCTCACTGCGCGCGGCGAGGAAAGCGAAAGGGTGCGTGGCCTTTCGGTTGGCGCCGATGACTATGTCGTGAAGCCTTTTTCGACGCCCGAACTCATGGCCAGGGTGCGCGCCCTTTTGCGACGGGCCCGTCCCGAGCGCGTCGCCTCCAAACTTCTCATGGGCGACATCGATCTTGATCGAGACACCCGCCGGGTGCGGCGCGGCGGGCGCGAGATTCATCTGGGTCCGACAGAGTTTCGCCTGCTTGAATATCTCATGGAGAAACCAGGCCGCGTATTCACGCGCGCACAACTTCTCGACAACATTTGGGGCATGACGGCCGAAATCGATGAGCGCACGGTTGACGTGCATGTCGGCCGGTTACGCAAGGCGTTGATCCGGGGCCGCGAGAAGGATCCGATCCGAACGGTGCGCGGCTCCGGCTATTCTTTCGACGAAACCTTTGGTCGCGAGTGAATATTCGTCATCAGGATCGGCCGATTTTTGGCTGATCGACGCGAAGGCGGCGACGCTCCTGACTGGGTTGATACGCCACGCGCGCATGATAAGCGCAATAGGGGCCCCCGCCGACAGGCGAGGGGCCGCCGCAAAAACGAAACTCCGGCGTCGTTGGATCGCCCATTGGCCAGCGACATGTCGATTCACGCAACTCCATCAGCGTGACTCTCTCCGACATTGGAATAACGACCTCTTCCTCGGGTCTCGGGCGCGCGACCACCAACGCCTGCGGCGCATAGTCCAGTGCGACGTTTCCGTTCACGACCGGGACCGTCGCGGCGACGCGGTTGTGGACCACCTGTCGCGGAGTCTTGGCGACGCGGGGACGGGACGACATCACGGTCTTGGCGCGTTCCGCGAGACCCAGGCGATGAATTTTTCCGATCACGGCGTTACGGGTAATTCCCGCTCCAAGCTCCGCCGCAACCTGACTGGCGCTGAGCCCTTCGCCCCATAACTTTCGTAACAATTCGACACGTTCGTCAGTCCAGGACATTTTTCCTCCATCCGACGGCCTGTCGACGCGGCGCCGACAACAGTATTGCATTCGCGGCGCCGGTTAGTCCGACGGCGACAGGACGCGGAACGAAAACTCATGAAACATGCGGCTTGGCGCCGGAAGCCGTCGCCATACAAACCGTTGAGAAGTTGAATCACGAGCTTGAGTCGCTGGCAAGCGCAGCAAAAGGTTCTCAACAGACTTTGCCGCGTTCTTAACAGACTTCGTGTATGAAAACCCTTGAAAAAGAAGCTTCGCGACACGGTCCGTTGCAGGCATTGATGTGCGACAACACGGTTTTTGAAGGGATTTGACCCCGCCGGCGGTCGAGAATAGTATATTCTCTTGTAGCTGCCGTCCCGCGAGGGGCGGCGATTTGTTTTTCTGGCCCAGGAAACGGGGCCGCGCCACGTCGCCGAAGCGCCTCGAGCCGGCGACACGGGAGCACGATTGTGAGTTCAGCCCTTTATCCGACCTATGCGCGGGCCGATATCGCCTTTGCGCGGGGCGAGGGCCCCTGGCTCTTCGCCGAGAATGGCGATCGTTACCTCGACTTCGCCGGCGGCGTCGCCGTGTTGTCGCTTGGCCATGGTCACCCGCATCTTGTCGCAACGCTTAAAAGCGCCGCCGACGCGCCCTGGCACGTCTCCAATCTGTTTCGCATTCCAGAAGCCGAACGTCTGGCGCAACGGCTGGTCGACGCGACGTTCGCCGATCTTGTCTTTTTCGCCAATTCCGGCGCCGAGGCGATGGAATGCGCGATCAAGACAGCGCGAAAGTATCACGCTCACCTCGGTGCGCCGCAACGTTATCGACTGATCACCTTCGAAGGCGCCTTTCACGGACGCACGCTGGCAACCATCGCCGCCGGCGGCAATGCAAAATATATTGAGGGCTTCGGACCGGCCGTCGCCGGCTTCGATCAGGTTCCTTTCGCCGATCTCGCGGCGGTCGAAGCCGCGATTACGGCCGAAACGGCAGGCGTAGTGCTGGAGCCGGTGCAGGGCGAGGGCGGCTTGCGCGTATTTCCGCATGCCTTCCTGCGGGCGCTCCGGGCGCTGTGCGATGCGCGCGGTCTGCTGCTGGTGTTCGACGAAGTGCAATGCGGAGTCGGACGCACCGGTAAATTCCTTGCCGGCGAACACGCTGGCGTCAGCCCGGATATCGCCGCGCTCGCCAAAGGTCTTGGCGGCGGCTTCCCGATCGGGGCCTGTCTGGCCACGCAGAACGCCGCGCGAGGCATGATCGCCGGCACGCACGGCTCGACCTTCGGCGGCAATCCGCTGGCCTCGGCCGTTGGCGGAGCCGTGCTCGATATTGTTCTGTCCGAAGGTTTTCTCGATCGGGTCGCGCAGCTTGGCGAAAGTCTTCAGCGCCGTCTGACCGCATTGAAACAGCGCTATCCCTCGGTGATTGCGGATGTGCGGGGCGAAGGTCTGATGTACGGGATCAAGACGCATGTTCCCAACGGCGATTTGGCGCTGGCGGCGCGAGAGCAAAAATTATTGACGGTGCTGGCGGGCGACAATGTCGTTCGTCTGCTGCCGCCTCTGATTATCGATCACACGCACATCGACGCTGCGGCGACGAAGCTTGAGGCCGCCTGCGCGCGCCTCGCCGCGCCAACGGCCCAACAAGGAGCGGCATAATGACCGCGCATGTATCCGCGCCGCCGCGCCATTTTCTCGACCTTGCGGATTTCTCAGACGTCGAGCTGAGTCATATCCTCGCGCTCGCCAAAAGGATAAAAGCCAGACGCGTAAAAGGCGGGCCGCCGATCGATCGGCCGCTGGCCGGCAAATATCTCGGCATGATTTTCGACAAACCCTCAACCCGCACCCGTGTTTCTTTCGATGTCGCCATGCGCGAACTGGGCGGCGAGACCATCGTGTTGAGCGGCAAGGAGATGCAGATTGGACGCGGAGAAACCGTCGCCGATACGGCGCGCGTGCTCTCGCGCTTCGTCGATGCGATCATGATCCGTATTCTGTCGCATGACGACCTCAAGGAGCTCGCGGCTTACGCCAGCGTTCCGGTGATCAACGGCCTGACGAAAAATTCGCATCCCTGCCAGATCATGGCCGATGTGCTAACCTTCGAGGAGCATCGCGGATCCATCGCCGGCCGCACCGCCGCCTGGATCGGCGACGCCAACAATGTGCTGGCGAGCTGGGTCCATGCGGCGGCGCGCTTCGGATTCGCTATCAACGCCGCAACGCCGGCGGCGCTGGCGCCCGACGTCGCGCTTGTCGAGTGGGCGCGGGACAACCATGTCGCGTTCAATATCACGCGCGATCCGCGCGAGGCGGTGAGGGGCGCCGACGTCGTTGTCACGGACTGCTGGGTGTCGATGGGCGACAAGGATGAGGCTTTCCGCCGCCAGACCCTCGCGCCCTATCAGGTCAATCCTGCGCTCATGAGCGAAGCCGCGAAAGACGCGATCTTCATGCATTGCCTGCCGGCGCATCGCGGCGAGGAGGTCACCGACGCGGTGATCGACGGTCCGCAATCGGTCGTTTTCGACGAAGCCGAAAATCGTCTGCATGCGCAAAAAGCCGTACTCGCCTGGTGCCTCGCGCCGGATTTCCCCGGATGAGCGAAACGCTGAGCCGTCCGGTGTCGCCAGAGGCGCATGACGACAGCCTCTTGCCTTTCGCGGTGGAGCCGCTCGATCTGCGGGGACGTCTGGTGCGGCTGGGTCCAACCGTTGACGCCATTCTGAAGCATTACGATTACCCTGAACCCGTAGCGCGGCTCCTGGGCGAGGCGCTGGCGCTGGCGACGCTGCTCGGCTCCATCCTTGAGTCGCATGGACGATTTCAGCTTCAAACGCGCAGCGACGGGCCCGTCGACATGCTGGTCGTTGATTACGATGCGCCGGGGAAATTGCGCGGCTTCGCGCGTTACGACTCGGCCCGCCTCGCGGACGTCGACGCAGCTGTCGCGCGCGCGCGACCGGCAGCGCTCCTCGGACGCGGCCATCTCGCGCTGACCATTGAGCGCGAAGCGGACGCTGCGCGCTATCAGGGCGTCGTGCCGCTCGAAGGGGCGAGCCTCGCCGAGGCCGCGCATATTTATTTTCGGCAATCCGAGCAAATTCCCTCCTTCGTGCGGCTCGCCGTCGGCGAAATGGTGACCGCGCAGGGACGCGTCTGGCGCGCCGGCGGCCTGCTGCTGCAATATCTTCCTGCGCATGGCGCGAATATCCGCGATCTGCCGGGCGGCGACTTGCCGGATCAGGGCAAAGACGCCGACGACGACAATGACGACGACGCCTGGAACGAGGGACGCGCGCTCGCCGAAACGCTCGCCGATCACGAATTGATCGATCCCGGTCTGTCGGGCGAGCGGCTGCTTTATCGTCTGTTTCACGAACGCGGCGTCACGGTGTTCCGCGAACGCGCGCTATCGGAGTTCTGCCGCTGCACGGACGCCCGTATCGAAGGCCTGTTGCGCAGTTTCACGCCACAGGAGCGGGCAGAAATGGTCGGCGACGACGGTCGGATTGGCGTCACCTGCGAATTTTGTTCGACGCATCGCAGTTACAATCCCGCAGACTTCGACGGCGGAGAAAGCAATGGCTGAGGATTTCGTCATTCCGCCGCCGCCGCGCGTCAGCGCCGCCATCAACGGGACGACCATGCGTTTTCCGCTCCGGCGCATCTTCTGCGTCGCTTTGAATTACGCCGATCATGCGCGCGAGATGGGCAAGGAGGCCACGCGCGACGAACCTTTCTTCTTCGCCAAGCCTGCCGATGCTCTGGTCGCCGACGGGGCTGTGATCCCCTATCCGCCGCAAACCGGCGATTTTCACCACGAGATCGAACTGGTGGCGGTCCTGCAGAGCGGCGGACAGAATATCCCGGCCGGGAAAGCGCTCGACTGCGTCTATGGCTACGCCGCCGGGATCGATCTCACCCGGCGCGATTTGCAGGCTGCGGCGCGCGCCGTTGGCCGCCCCTGGGATATGTCGAAGGGCTTCGACCTCTCCGCGCCGCTCGGGGCGATCCGCCCCGCTGCCGAGATTGGCCATCCGGCCCGCGGCCGTATTGCGCTTTCGGTCAATGGGACGCCGCGTCAGCAGGGCGATCTCGCCGATATGATTCATCCCGTCGCCGGGATCATCGCCGCCCTGTCGCGCTATGTGGCGCTGGCGCCGGGCGATCTGATCTTCACCGGCACGCCAGCCGGGGTTGGCCCGCTGCGGCCTGGCGATCGTGTCGCGGGCGCCATTGAAGGCGTTGGGACCGTCTCGTTGACGATTGAAAAAGACGATTGAAAAACAACGACGGTTGCGCCGGGGCGGCGTTACCGGCTATTTCCCTGACGATGGATCGACGACGCGCGAGCCTCTCGATATGACGGAGCCGGTCGATCTCGACCCCGAAGACTGGGACGCCTTCCGCGAAGAGAGCCATCGCGCCCTCGACGCGATGATCGACTATCTGCGCGATCTGCGGAGCCGACCGGTGTGGCGCGCGCCGGACTCTGCGGCGCGTGCGCGCTTCGCCCGCGAGACGCTGCCGGAAGAGGGACGCGATTTCGCTGCGGTGCTCGACGATTTCGAGCGCTTCATCAAGCCCTACGCCACAGGCAACATCCATCCGATGTTCATGGGCTGGGCGCAGGGCGCCGGCACGCCGGCCGGCATGATCGCCGACATGCTCGCCGCCGGCATGAACTCCAACTGCGGCGGCCGCAATCACATCGCTCTCGACGTCGAGCGCCAGATCGCCCGCTGGATGGCGACAGCCTTCGATTTCCCGCCGCAGGCGAGCGGCATTTTCGTCACCGGCGCCTCGATGGCGAATTTTCTCTGCCTGCTGGTGGCGCGCGATCACGCCTACGGGACGCGCGACGTGCGGCTCAACGGCCTGCGCGCGCGCGACAGCCAGCTCATCGCCTACGCCTCGCGCGAGGCGCATAATTGCGTCCGTCAGGCGATGGAGCTGGCCGGCCTCGGCGCGAGGCATCTGCGCATCATCGACTCCGACGCGCGCCGCGGGATCAAGATCAAGGATCTGCGCAACGCCATCGCCGCCGACCGCGCCGCCGGCTTCACGCCCTTTCTCATCGTCGGCACCGCCGGCTCGGTCGACACCGGCGCCATCGACCCGCTTGACCGTCTCGCCGATCTGGCGCGCACCGAGGAGATCTGGTTTCACGTCGACGGCGCCTTTGGGGCGCTGGCGGCGCTCTCGCCCGACCTCAAGCCGCTGGTGAAGGGGCTGGAGCGCGCCGACAGCATCGCCTTCGATTTTCACAAATGGCTGCACGTTCCCTATGACGCGGGCTTCTTTCTCGTGCGCGATCCCGACGCGCACAAACGCGCCTTCGCCGCCAACGCCGCCTATCTGACGCGCGCGCCGCGCGGGCTGGCGGCGGGCGATGTCTGGCCCTGCGATCTGGGCGCCGATCTCTCGCGCGGCTTCCGGGCGCTCAAGACCTGGATGACCATCGAAACCTTCGGCGCGGCGAAGCTTGGCGCCTGCATCGCCCAGACCTGCCGGCTGGCGAAAAAGCTGGAGCGCTGGATCGAGGCGTCGGACGCGTTCGTCATGCGCGCGCCGGTGACGCTCAACATCGTCTGTTTCGGGGTGAAGGACGATCCCGACGGAACGCTGGCGCGCGAGATCGTCATGGAGCTGCACGAGCGCGGCGAAGCGGCGCCCTCGCTCACCATTCTCGACGGCCGGCCGGCGATCCGCGCCGCCATCCTCAACCATCGCACCCGCGACGAGGACATCGACGCCTTTGTCGCCTTTCTCGACGCGGCGCTGCGCCGCGCCCGCAAGGAGCCGCATCCGCTTGAGGCCCTGCGCGAACCGCCGCACGGACCCGGCAAGACGCCGCTGTCGCAGGATTAGACTCCAAAATTGATGTGGTGAGATGCCGTATGCCACCTAAAAACGAACGATTGATTTCTTTGTTATCGCGCGGCTGGTTTCCTAAAGAATTACCAGTTGCCTTCACAACTGCTGATTTTGGCAGGAATGCACAAGATATTTTGACGAATTGGGAAAAGGACTCTGTATTCTCGCGAAAATTAATCGAGCGAAAAAAGATCAAAAAAAGAGATGCCTATACCTATAGTTTAAAACCAGCTGAGCCGGAAATAATTAATGTGCCCAAGCGTGGGCATGAACGCCGTAACCTTTGTATTACGCATCCTATTCCTCAGGCACTGCTCAGTCATGAAATCTCAGAAAATTGGCCTAAAATTCACCGCTGGCTAGATCGACAGATGTTTTCCTCTGACAAGATCCGTATTTCTGACAAACATCAACGATCAATTGAGGATATAAACTTCGACGTTCACAACGTAAAAAAAGCATTTATTGAAGCAACAGCTAATTGGATAGTTAAGACAGACATCACAAGATTCTATCCAAGCATATACACGCATTCTGTTGTTTGGGCCGCATATGGAAAAGAGCGTGTTAAAAGGAATTTAGATAATTATTATGGCTAATTAGCGGATAGAATTGACTTGTTAGTTCGTTCCTGTAATCGCAATCAGACAGTGGGCATACCAATTGGTCCTGAAAGTTCTAGGATTATTGCTGAAATAATATCTTCAAGAATTGATTATGATTTGTTTCAACAAATACATGACGATCACGAGGATTTACAAAATATTGACCGCCTCCAAGATGACTGGTTTGTCGGGGTAGATAGCTTAGAGGATGCGGAATATTTTCTATCTGTTATTTGCTCTGTATACAGACACTATGGCCTTGAGATAAACGGTAGCAAAACATCAGTTGAGAGGGTTGTAAATATTGCTGAGGATGAGTGGATTTCAGAAATCAGAGCGTTTCTAGTCCATAGGATCGGCCCAATCAGTGGAGGACGGCTCAAAGAGCTTTTCTCATTATGCTTGAGGCTACAGGTCAAATATCCACAGGCAAATGTGATTGGCTATGTGCTCTCAATAGTCGAAGGTGGAAGTTTTACAGACACTGATGTCTGCCTTCTAGAGTCATTCATGCTAAAGGCAGCAACTATATCTCCCTTATCTCTGGATAAAATTTGTAAAATTATCTTGAACGTAAATCATTACAGCAAAAACATATCAATTCCTAGGATAACAAGTAGATTTACGAAATTGACTGAAACAAGTTTGAAAAATGGTAATACATATGAAGCCATATGGTTGTTATATGCCATAAGAGGATTGCGATCCAAGCTGAAATCAACCACAATTTCGCAAGTCATCGAAGTAACGCCTTCAAGTTCTCTTGCGTTGATTTTATTGGATATGGAAAGCAAAGGTCTTGTTGCTCATAAGTTGCCTAAATCAAGCTGGGAAAATATGGTAGACAGCGATTTAATTAGGATCGATTGGTCTTGGCTTCTAAGTTATGAAGGCGTTCGTCATGGATGGCTGCCCGACCGCAAGAACGTAATGAAGGATCCTTTCTTCGCTGCTATGAATTCTAGAGACGTGACATTCTACGACTCGAATCGAAACGTAATAAGTTCAAAAAGTGAAGTCAGGTTGCGAAGTAACAAGAAATACAATGCAGCTCTTGAAGCTAAAAATTTCTCAGTTTGCTGAGGGGATTTAACCACTACCAATAATAAATTGTTGTCTGTGACCTGCCTACCCTCCTTTTTGGTTGGTATATAAGGCTTTGAGTCCTGACCCTCTCTTCGATTACTGCGGCGACCTTTTTACTAAAAATATCATGCTTCATTACGTCTACGCTTATGATGCCTGCTTGGCCGGATATGCGTTTCTCGTCCGTTCTACCGAGAAAGATTGGAGCGCCCGATTATGAAATTTTCCGCATCCGTAAGAGGCCCCGCGCGAACCCCCGCAGGGACCGGGCAAGACGCCGCTGTCGCAGGATTGAGGCGCGCCTGCGGACAATCTGCAACAGCCAGAAAAACTTGCCCGCTCCCCGCGCCTCGCGCATAAGAAGCCATGCCGCCGTCGCCCAGCAATCGTCGTCCCGCCTCGCCCAATGACGCCCCGCAGGAGCCGTTCAAGCGCGCCATTTCCGGCGCCATGCGGGCGATGGCGCGCAGCCCCGATCTCGACGTCTCCTACGGCCCCGATCGCCCATCGCTGATCGCGACGCCCGAGGGCGCAAAAGCGCGGCTCACCGATCCGCCGCGCAAACTCACTGCGAAGGACGCCGCGATCCTGCGCGGCCAATCGGATTCGCTGGCGTTGCGCCTCGCCTGCCACGACGACGCGCTGCACCGCCGCTTCGCGCCCGACACGACCGAGGCGCGGGCCGCCTTCGACGCGCTGGAGCAGGCGCGGGTCGAATCGCTTGGCGCGCGGCGCATGGCCGGCGTCGCCGCCAATATCGGCGCCATGCTCGACGACCGCTACCAGCGCAGCCTGGCCGACCGGATCGACAGCCGCGACGACGCCCCTGTCGAGGATGCGCTGGCGTTGATCGCCCGCGAGCGGCTGACCGGCCTCAAACCGCCGCCGCATGGCGCGCGGATCGTCGATCTCTGGCGCGACGTGATCGAGGAGCGCGCCGGCGTCGATCTCGATCGCCTCACCGGCGCCGTCGACGACCAGCGGCTCTTCGCCCAGATCGTGCGCGATCTGCTGGCCCATCTCGACATGGCCTCGGGCGAGGCCCCGCAGGAGCCGGAGGCCTCCGACGAGGACAGCGAACAGCCGCAAAACCCGGACGAGAGCGAGCAGCAGGAGCAGGAAGAGGATCAGGCGAAAAGCGCCGCCGAACTGGAGACGGCCATGGCGGCCGAGGACTCGCAGGAGCAGGGCGAAAGCGAGTCCGCCGAAGCCCCCTATGGCGAGAGCGAGGAGGACTCGGGCGACGGCGATCTCGAAGAGGCCGCCGAGGCCCGCCGTCCGCAATCGCCGGCGGCGGAGCGTTCGGGCGCCGATTACCGCGCCTATACGACGCGTTTCGATGAAATGGTGCGCGCCGAGGAGCTGTGCGACACCGAGGAGCTGGATCGCCTGCGCGCCTATCTCGACAAGCAGCTGGTGCATCTCTCCTCGGTCGTCGGCCGGCTCGCCAACCGGCTGCAACGTCGGCTGATGGCTCAGCAGAGCCGCTCCTGGGAGTTCGATCTCGAAGAGGGCATGCTTGATCCGGCGCGCCTGCCGCGCGTTGTCGTCGATCCGCAGCAGCCGCTCTCCTTCAAGCGCGAGAAGGACACCGATTTCCGCGATACGGTGGTGACGCTGCTGCTCGACAATTCAGGCTCCATGCGCGGCCGGCCGATCACGGTCGCGGCGACCTGCGCCGATATTCTCGCCCGCACGCTGGAGCGCTGCGGCGTGAAGGTCGAAATTCTCGGCTTCACCACCCGCGCCTGGAAGGGCGGCCAATCGCGCGAGCTCTGGTTGGCCGAGGGCAAAAAGCCCACTCCCGGCCGGCTCAACGACATCCGCCACATCATCTACAAATCGGCCGATGCGCCCTGGCGGCGCGCGCGGCGCAATCTTGGCCTGATGATGCGCGAGGGCCTGCTCAAGGAGAACATCGACGGCGAGGCGCTCGACTGGGCGCACCGGCGACTGCTGGCGCGGACGGAACAGCGCCGCATCCTGATGATGATCTCGGACGGCGCGCCGGTCGACGACTCGACGCTCTCGGTCAATCCCGGCAATTACCTTGAGCGTCACCTGCGCCAGATCATTCACGAGATCGAGACGAAATCGCCGGTTGAGCTGATCGCCATCGGCATCGGCCACGACGTCACCCGCTATTACCGGCGGGCCGTGACCATCGTCGACGCCGAGGAACTGGGCGGCGCCATGACAGAAAAACTCGCCGAATTGTTCAGCGAGAACGCCCGATCCGCGCCGGCGGCGCCGGGTCGGCCGAGGCCCGTCGCGGCGGCCCGTTGACCGTAAGAATCGGCGAATCATCGCCATCGGCCGTCGGCAGGGCGCCAAAAGGTAAAAAATTTCTAAATCCGCTCATTTGCTGTGCAACGAATCGTCAACATCCGCGTTAGCCAAGGCGCGCTCTGAATGAAGCGCGCCACAACAAGCGCGAGAACGCGCATTTTTGGGAGCGTGTGCGATGGCGTTTATCAGTGAAAAGAAAGGCGCGCGCGATCGCGCTTTCGAGTATGAAAAACTGGCCTGCGTGGCGATGTGCGCCCTGGCGTCCCTGCCGTTCGCTTTTTGCGCGGCGCTGACGATCTGGGGTTCCTGATAGATACGCGGGATGCGGGCGACGACGGCTCCTGTCCCGCGTTTCGTTGTCAGGACGCCTCGGCAATCGGCCACTCGGCCTTAAATTCATTACCTTTATTGTCATGCGCCCGAACGGACATCGTCCTGGCGCCATTCGGTTTATAGTTGAACCGGAAATTCGGGTCCTCCGACAGGGAGATGCCTCCCTCCATCGAAAAGATCAGCGTCTCGCCCTGACGCACTTCGATTCGGTCGATGTAATGGGCCGGTATGTATAGCCTGGTAAGCTGATCCATCTGCATGCCAGAATTATTGGGATGCCGGATCATGATCTGCGCCTCGCGCCGCATCGGATCGGGGCTTTTGAATTCGCGATATTTCATCTGTCCGAGATGGGCGCGCGCCTCGTCCTGGTCTTTGACGGCCGGGGCGGAGCATCCCCCCGCCGCCTTAACGAATTTGACGTCCGCATGGAGGCCGCCGTCGCGGGTTTCGGCCACCGCGTGGACATTGGTGTAGGAGTTCACCCGCACCCGCGTCGCGATGAAGCCGACGCCGGCGTCGGATCCCAGCGTAAAGGCCGCCGCCATCGGCATCGGGTTTTGATCGATGACCAGCGTCGCCGACTTGATAGTATCGGGCTGGGCGAATCGCAGGGTCATCGGCACGATCGCCGCATCCTCGGCGCGAACCGGGGCCTCGAGCGCGACGACGCCCTCCGCGCCCGCCAGCGCGCGGTTTTGAAACAACTCGGTTTGCAATCCCGGCCAGGGATCGGGGTCGGCGGCGCGCAGGACCGTCGGCGCGCCCGTAAAGAGAAGCGCGAGAGCGATACGGACAAAGCGTTCAACCGACATGACGGACTCCAGAGGCTACTGGCCGGGATAGTAGCCGAGATCATAGCAAGGAGCGACGACCGCCGGCGAGAGACAAAGTCGCATGTCCGCCAGCCTGAGGCCTCAGGGCGTCTCCCATTCCAGTTCGGCGAAACCGGCGGTGGCGTTGCGCCGGTGGTAATCGTCGAAAAGCCGCCATTTCGGTCGCTCGGCTTCTCCCGCGATGTTGGTCGTTTCGTCGACGGTGGCGCCTTTGCGGATCGCGGCGCGCAAATCGCCGGTCAGGCGTTCGAGATAGGCCCGCTGATCGTCAAGCGCCCTGGGCCAGGGCGCAACCATTGGCCCGTGACCCGGAACAACCCGGGTCGCCGGGATCGTCGCCAGCTTCCCGGCGACCGAAAGAAACCCGAGCAGACTGCCGTCGACGACCGGCACATGCTGCAAGAACAACAGGTCGCCGGCGAAGAGCACGCCGCTTTTTTCATCAAGGACCGTGAGGTCGCAATCGCTGTGGGCGGTCGGCCAGGCTTGCATCACAAGACGCCGGCCGCCGAGATCGATTGTCTGCGAGTCCGCGACCGTCATGGTCGGTGGAATAATCCGCACGCCGTCAAGCGCCTCTCCCATCGCGGCTCGGAAAGAGGAGAGGAAAAATTCCCCGCGCGCCGCCAGCGCGCGCGGCAGATTTTTGTGGCCGACAAAAATGACCCCCGCCTGTTCGAACGCGGCGTTGCCAAACACATGATCGGGATGCGCGTGCGTGTTGACGACATAACGAACCGGTTTGTCGGTTTTTTCCCGCAGCGCGGCCAGAAAGGCCCGCGCCTCGATCACGCTGCCGCCGGTGTCGATCACCGCCACCGCCGCGTCGCCCGCTACTGCGCCAAGATTGGCGATGCCGCCAAGATTGTCGCGCGTCATCAGCGCCGTCTCGCCCTGATGCACGAACACTCCCGGCGCAATCTCGCTCAGGACGAAAACGGGGTCGGCCCGACCGGGTCCAGTCAGCGCGATCATCGCGGCGAGAACCCCAAACAACGCGGCAAGAATCCCAAAGGTCCGGAATAGACTTTGCATGGCCCTGATTTCTATTCTCCGACCTGACGTCGCCCGGCGTCGGGAGCTTTTGTCGCAGACAAATTTTGCCATTGCGATTCGCGCGTCTCCGACATATTATCCGGCCGTTTCCGAGTTAAGAATGTCTCCCGGAGGGAAAACGGGAGCCACCCGACGCGTTCGAGCAATCTCTTCACGGCGGGAAACAGATACGGAAAATGCCTTCACATCGCAAATAGGCTCTATTAAAGAGGCGCGACGCCGAGACCGGTGTGAGCAAACGCGGCAAGGCGTCGTCAGGAGGAAAAAGCTCATGCATAAGCTGTTGTTGACGACCTCGGTCGCAATTCTCGCCCTGGCTTCGGCCGGCGTGGCGCGCGCCGATGAACTGCAGGATCTGGCGAAGGACCCCAAGCAGTGGGTTTCTCCGACGGGCGACTATTTTAACCAGCGTCATTCTGCGCTGAAACAGATCACGGCGGAGAACGTCGGCAAACTGGCTCCGG
>JBIIJP010000004.1:0-168607 GCA_044233645.1 Methylocystis sp.
TCTCAATCCAAGATCAATTTGCAAGAAAATGGCGCCGTCCAGCACACTTTCTTGCAAATATAAATACTTGCAAGAGTCCGCATAGAAAATAAGATCAGCGGCTTATGAATAGTTCACAGGGGACTAACTTTGGTTTGATTGTCATGTAAAATTAACCATTGATTGAATTTCAGCAGCGCAACCAGAAAAACTAAAATTGAGATTTCAGCTATTTACAATTATTGCCAACAATGCTCCATCTGAGTGGATAATCAAGCTATCGAATATTACGTCTTAAAAAGGAGTTTATTAACTATTGATCAGACGGAACTTGGCAATCTAAAGACTAAAATTGGCAATGAACGCTGTGTTTTTCATTTGCGCTTAATCAATTAATAAGTTAATTAGTAACAAGTTGGAAAAATCCAATCCATCTTTATGAGTAAAGGGATTAGCTAAATGTCGCTTACAACCAAAGAAATCGCCCAGCTTCGTAAAATTATCTCTCTTGCCGAGAGCCTGTTGGCCAACGCTGGAAAAACGTCTGCAGGCAAATCCGGGGTAAATGCGCGTCGTCGCTCCGGCAAGGAACTTGAGGCGTTTCGTAAAATGCTCAAACAGGAGCGTAAATCTGGCGCTTCCGTTTCGGCTCTCGCCAAAAAGCATGGCGTCACCCCGTCCTATATTTATCAAATCGGATAAATAGATCCACGCAACCCCGACGCGACACGATATTTGCAGCGCGTCCGATTTTCTGTAGATGAGATCTGAAAAGATTTTAATGTCTGGAAATGCTTCCGGCAACACTCATTAATCGGGAGCTTCACGGCTTAAAATAGACGGAATGCGGCATTCTCCCTACGTTGCTTTTTAATGTCGTGACAGACTGTCGATCTTTTTTGTGAGCTCGCTGAGCTGCCGCTTCAGTTCTTCTACCTCGCCGGCGTCTGGCGGGTCGGAGCTTTTGACTTGCGGTTCTTCCGCAGCTCTTGGCGTGAGGTCCGTCTGCAAGCCAAAGGGATTGAACATCGCCAACGCCTGACGGAACACTGCCATATTCTTGCGGGTTTGTTCCTCAAGCGACTGAAACGCCTGTCGTGTTGGCTCCGCCAGTGGGCCGGCTCCCAGCGCATTTGTAAACTGATCACGAAACTTTTGTTGTTCCTTGGTGAGCTTGTCGATAGTGAATTCCAGGTAGCTCGGCACCAGCATTTGCATGGAGTCGCCATAAAAACGGATCAACTGACGCAGAAAAGCGATCGGCAACAGGCTTTGGCCGTCCTTTCCCTCCTGTTCGAAAATAATTTGGGTTAGAACCGGTCTGGTGATGTCCTCTCCCGTTTTTGCATCGCAAACAACGAAATCCTCGCCCTTTTTGACCATGGCGGCAAGATCTTCAAGCGTTACGTACGTGCTTGTTCCGGTGTCATATAACCGCCGGTTCGCATATTTCTTGATGATCGTCGGCTTTTTTTCCGTTGTCATTCGCCGTCTCGCCTCCCTGCCGCGCGCGATAGGCGCTTGAAAAGCCACGCCGCGTTGCAGCGACGATAAGCGCAATTTGGCCCCTGCGGCAATATTTTCATGCCCGGTGGCTTTCGTTTGCCGTCAAATCCGTGCAAAACGGAACGCGGCTTGATCAAGCAAGCGCAAAAACATCTCTCACACATGGATCGGCCGGGCGTAATGCGGGCCGGAAATCATCAAATTTTCAAGGAGATCGACATGACGACCGACATCGTGATCGTTTCCGCGGCGCGCACCGCCGTTGGATCGTTCAACGGAGCCTTCGGCGCGGTTCCGGCCCACGAGCTCGGCGCTGTCGCCATCAAGGCCGCTCTGGAGCGGGCCAAAGTCGAGCCGGGATCGGTTGACGAGGTGATCCTTGGTCAGGTGTTGACCGCCGCACAGGGTCAGAATCCCGCCCGTCAGGCGGCGATCAAGGCCGGCGTTCCCGACGGCAAGACCGCTTTTGGGGTCAATCAGGTGTGTGGCTCCGGTCTGCGCGCCGTCGCGCTCGCCGCTCAGCAGATCGAGTCGGGAGACGCGACGATTGTCGTCGCGGGCGGTCAGGAGTCGATGTCTTTATCGACCCACGCCGCGCAGTTACGCACCGGCACAAAGATGGGCGATGTGAAATTCACCGATACGATGATCATCGACGGCCTCACGGACGCCTTCAACAACTACCATATGGGCATCACCGCCGAGAACGTCGCCAGACAATGGCAGATCACTCGCGAGCAGCAGGACTCATTCGCCGTCGCATCGCAGAACAAGGCTGAAGCGGCCCAGAAAGCCGGCAAGTTCAAGGACGAGATCGTCCCCTACACGATCGCGACCAAGAAAGGCGACGTGGTCGTCGACGCCGACGAATACATCAAGCATGGCGTGACTCTGGATGGCGTCGCCAAGTTGCGACCCGCCTTCATCAAGGATGGAACGGTGACCGCCGCCAACGCCTCCGGCATCAACGACGGCGCAGCCGCGCTGGTCGTGATGAGCGCCGCCGAGGCGCAAAAGCGCGGCCTGACCCCGCTGGCCCGAGTCGCCTCATGGGCCACTGCCGGCGTCGATCCCACGGTGATGGGCTCAGGTCCCATCCCGGCGTCGCGCAAGGCGCTGGAGAAGGCGGGCTGGAAGGTCGGCGATCTTGACCTCATCGAAGCCAACGAGGCGTTTGCGGCGCAGGCGCTCGCCGTCAACAAGGATATGGGCTGGGACCCCGCGATCGTGAATGTCAATGGCGGCGCGATCGCTATCGGCCATCCGATTGGGGCCTCTGGCGCACGTGTGCTGACGACGCTGCTGCATGAAATGGCGCGTCGAGGTTCGAAGAAGGGTCTGGCGACGCTGTGCATCGGCGGCGGCATGGGCATTGCGCTCACTGTCGAGCGCTGACAACAAAGCTGCAGACGGTGGCGGCCGGCATTGCGCCGGCCGCACTCATATTGAGCATCTGCGCCTAAACGAAAAAAATTTCAGGAGGAGACATCGGAATGGCGAAAACAGCAGTTGTGACTGGCGGCACCCGCGGAATTGGCGAGGCGATTTCCAAGGCGCTCAAAGCGGCCGGCTACAATGTGGCGGCGACCTACGCAGGCAACGACGAAGCCGCCAACAAATTCAAGACTGACACTGGCGTCCCGGTGTTCAAGTTCGACGTATCGGACTATGACGCCTGCGCCGCCGGCATTGCCCAAATCGAGAAGGAAGTCGGCCCCGTCGACATCCTCGTGAATAACGCCGGCATCACCAAGGATCGGCTGTTTCATAAGATGGAGCTGGCGCAATGGCAGGCGGTGATCAACACTAATCTCAACTCGCTGTTTAACGTCACCCGTCCGGTGATCAACGGCATGCGCGATCGTGGCTTTGGCCGCATCATCGTCATTTCGTCGATCAACGGTCAAAAGGGCCAGGCCGGTCAGACCAATTATTCTGCCTCCAAAGCAGGCGATATCGGCTTTGTGAAGGCGCTGGCGCAGGAGAGCGCCTCCAAAGGCATTACCGTTAACGCCATCGCGCCGGGTTATATCGCCACGGAGATGGTCAAGGCTGTGCCACAGGACGTTCTGGACAAGCACATCATTCCGCACATCGCGGTGGGTCGACTGGGCGAGCCGGAAGAGATCGCCCGCGCGGTCGTTTTCCTCGCCTCCGACGACGCTGGCTTCATCACCGGATCGACGCTGACGATCAATGGCGGCCAGTATCTCACGTAAGATTAATGGGCTAGCTGGAAAAACGCCGACGTCCTTTTGGGCGTCGGCTTTTTTATTAGCGACGACGCGCCGCCGCGCTTTCGTCTACCGGTAAAGCGCGCTAGACATTTGGCAATTATAGAAAAGGAAACGAGATGCGTCCAAGTCAGCGCGCGCCCGATGAAATGCGTCCGGTCAGTTTCGAGCGCGGGGTCGCCCGCTACGCCGAAGGCTCCTGTCTGGTGAAATTTGGCAACACGCAGGTGCTGTGCGCCGCCTCGCTTGAAGACAAGCCGCCGCCGTGGCTGCGTGGACAGGGACGCGGCTGGGTCACGGCGGAATACTCAATGCTGCCCCGCGCGACGCATACGCGTACGCGACGCGAGTCGAGCGCCGGCAAGCTCACGGGTCGCACACAGGAAATTCAACGGCTCATTGGCCGCTCGTTGCGCGCGGTCACTAATCTGTCGGCGCTGGGCGAGCGACAAATTGTTATCGACTGCGACGTGATTCAGGCCGATGGCGGCACCCGCACGGCCTCCATCACCGGCGCCTGGTTGGCGTTGCGCGATTGTCTGGAGTGGATGCGCAGCCGCTCGATCGTCAAGGAGAGCCCGCTGCGCGATCACGTCGCCGCGATTTCCTGCGGCATTTTCAACGCCACTCCCGTGATCGATCTCGATTACGCCGAAGATTCTATCGCGGAAACCGACGCCAATTTCGTTATCACCGGCTCCGGCGGTTTAGTTGAAATTCAGGCGACAGCGGAAGTCGCGGTGTTTTCGCCCGACGAACTTTCCGCGATGTTGACGCTGGCGCAAAAAGGCGTCGGCGATCTTGTGGCGTTGCAAAAGGCGGCGCTGGCGACATGACCCATCGCAAGATCAGCGGGCGTTTGATCGTCGCGACCCATAACGCCGGCAAGTTGTGGGAACTGCAACAATTGCTCGCCCCCCATGGCGTCGACGCCGTTTCCGCCGGCGATCTTGGGCTGCCGGAGCCGGAGGAGACCGAGACGACATTTCGCGGCAACGCCGCGTTGAAAGCCCGCGCCGCCGCCATCGCCGCCAATCTTCCCGCCTTCGCCGACGACTCGGGCCTCTGCGTCGACGCTCTGGATGGCGCCCCCGGCGTCTATTCGGCGCGCTGGGCCGGAGAGCCGCGCGATTTCAAATCGGCCTGCGAGAAAGTACGCGAAGCGCTCGCGGCGCGCGGCGCCATCCCGCCCTATCGCGCCAATTTCACCTGCGCTCTGGCGATTGTCTGGCCGGATGGACATGTCGAGGAATTCGAGGGGCGGGTCGACGGCGAACTGGTGTTCCCGCCGCGCGGCGACAAGGGTTTCGGCTATGATCCGATCTTCAAACCCGACGAACTCGACAAAACCTTCGGCGAAATGATGTCGGCGGAAAAACATGCATTGCCGGGAGATGGCTCGCGCGCCCTCTCGCATCGCGCCCGCGCCTTTCAGTCCCTGGCGAAAGCGTGTTTGAGCTAGGGCCCGCGAGATCGCTTTCCACAGTCGCGCTTTCATGATTTTATCTCAATCGGATGCGTTTTTCACAATGAAAAACGCATCCCGATGAATCTGGAATCGCGTCATGGCTCATCAAGATACGTCTCTCCTGTCTGCGCCGCCCTTCGAATCGCGTTATGGCAATTTCATCAATGGCGACTGGGTTGACGCTTGTTCCGGCCGGACATTCGATAATCTTTCGCCGATCCATGGTCGGAAGATTTGCGAGATTGCGCGTTCGGATAAGGACGACATCGCGCGCGCCTTGGACGCCGCCCATGCAGCGAAGGATGCATGGGGGCGTACAAGCGTCGCCGAGCGCTCTCTCATCCTCAATAAAATCGCCGATCGCATGGAGGAAAATCTTTCTCTTCTGGCGACGGCGGAGACATGGGACAACGGCAAACCGATCCGCGAAACGCTGGCGGCCGACATCGTGCTCGCGATCGATCATTTTCGATATTTCGCCAGCGTCATTCGCGCGCAGGAAGGCGCGCTTTCCGAAATCGACCACGACACCGTCGCTTACCACTTTCACGAGCCTCTTGGCGTTGTCGGTCAGATCATTCCGTGGAATTTTCCGATCCTGATGGCGACGTGGAAACTGGCGCCGGCGCTGGCTGCGGGAAATTGCGTGGTGCTGAAACCGGCCGAACAAACGCCGGCCAGCATTCTCCTATGGGCAAAGCTTGTTGGCGATCTGTTGCCAAAAGGCGTGTTGAACATCGTTAATGGTTTTGGACTAGAAGCCGGCAAGCCGCTGGCGACATCGAACCGTATCGCCAAGCTCGCCTTCACCGGCGAGACGACCACTGGTCGGCTGATTATGCAATACGCCAGTCAATCGCTGATCCCAGTGACATTGGAGCTCGGTGGTAAATCGCCGAATATTTTTTTCGAGGATGTAACGCGCGAGGACGACGACTATCTCGACAAGGCGATTGAAGGCTTTGTGATGTTCGCGCTCAATCAGGGCGAGGTCTGCACCTGCCCCAGTCGCGCCCTGATTCACGAGAAGATCTATGATCGCTTCATGGAGCGGGCCTTGAAGCGCGTGGCGGCGCTGCGGCAGGGTAATCCGCTCGATCCCCAAACGATGATCGGTGCGCAGGCGTCCTCCGAACAGCTTGAGAAAATCCTGAGTTATATCGATATTGGCCTCCAGGAAGGCGCCGAGGCGCTCGCTGGCGGCGCGCGCAACATGCTTGAGGGCGATCTGGCTGGCGGTTTCTATGTGCAGCCGACGGTGTTGCGTGGTCACAACCGGATGCGAGTCTTTCAGGAAGAAATCTTCGGTCCGGTTGTTTCAGTGACGACCTTCCGCGACGACGCCGAAGCCCTCGCCATCGCCAATGACACGCTTTACGGTCTTGGCGCTGGCGTCTGGAGCCGCGACGTGAACCGCTGTTACCGGTTTGGTCGCGCCATCCAGGCCGGGCGCGTCTGGACGAATTGCTATCACCTCTATCCCGCACACGCAGCTTTTGGCGGCTACAAACAATCCGGCATCGGTCGCGAAACCCACAAAATGATGCTCAGACACTATCAGCAGACCAAGAATATGCTGGTCAGCTACAGCCCGAAGAAACTAGGTTTCTTCTGATATGATTGCGCCGGTCCGTGTTGTCGCAACCTCCGCAGCGCTCGATCTGATTTCGCACCTGCGATCGGCGCATGGCGAGATACTCTTTCACCAATCTGGCGGCTGTTGTGACGGCTCATCGCCTATGTGCTACCCGCAAGAGGAGTTTCTGGTTGGCGACAATGACGTGTGTCTCGGGGAGATTGGCGGCGCGCCCTTCTACATGAGCGGCGCGCAATTTGATTACTGGCGTCATACGCAACTGATCATTGATTTGGTCGACGGGCAGGGCGGCATGTTTTCGCTCGATAATGGCACGGGTCGGCGCTTCCTGACCCGTTCCCGGCTTTTTGCCGACGAGGAAATCGCGGCGCTTGATCGGAAGGAGTAGGCGTCGGAGTTTTACTCATGGTCGAAAACTCAAAAATCAAGGCTTCGCAAGCTGACCAGCTTTGTAATGAAATTCATGCCTCATCGCTTGGTCTAGTGCTCATCTCTACAAGTCGGCGCGGTGTTTTAGCCATTCTGTTTGGCGATGATCAGGATGCGTTGGAGACAGAGTTTCGACGACGCTTTCCCCACAGCTGGATTGCGCCGCCGGATCAATATAGTCGGGCGCTAGCGGCAAATGTTCTTGCCCTGATCGAGTCGCGAACAATCGCCACGCCTCCTCTCGATATGCGCGGCACAGATTTTCAGAAATCCGTTTGGCGCGCGCTGCTCAAGATCCCAGCCGGATCGACTATCAGCTACAAGGAGCTGGCTCGTCGTGTGGGTTCGCCCACGGCGACTCGCGCTGTCGCTGGCGCCTGCGCAGCAAATCCGTTAGCCCTTGTGGTTCCATGTCACCGGGTTGTGCGTCACGACGGCGCCTTGTCCGGTTATCGCTGGGGCGTTGCGCTCAAGCAGGCGCTTCTGGAGCGAGAGGGCGTTTTAGCTGGCGGGCCGAAAAGAATCGGCGCGCGCCTCACGCCAGGCCCGCGCTAGACGTTCGTCGACATCGCCTTCCAGAAAAGCGCCGGGGACCGGTCGTGGATAGAGTTGATCGAGCGTCACGATCTGATTTTCTGCGGCGCGCCAATAGAAATCCCGCGCCCGCAAGTCGCGCGGATGTACAGCGCCGGCGGCCGCCGTCAATTCCGATAGCGCAATCATCGTCGCACGATGATAGTTCTCCACACGCTCGGCTTTGAGAATGGGGACCAGCGCCCGCGCCCGCGCTGGATCCTGGGTGGCGACGCCAGTTGGGCAGCGATCCGTGTGACATTTCAGCGACTGGATACAGCCCAGGGCAAACATGAAACCCCGCGCGCTGTAACACCAGTCGGCGCCAAGGGCAGACGCCCGAGCGATATCGAAGCCTGTCGCAATTTTTCCTGAAACAGCAATGCGGATGTGCTCACGCAGAGCAATGCCAGTGAGCGCATGGTGAACAAAGGCCAGCCCCTCGCGCATGGGCATGCCAATGTGATCCATGAATTCAAGCGGCGCCGAACCAGTGCCGCCTTCCTTGCCGTCGACCGTGATGAAATCAGGAAGAACGCCGGTTTCGAGCATGGCTTTGCAGATCGCGAGAAATTCACTTGGCCGACCAATGCACAGTTTGAAGCCAACGGGCTTGCCGCCGGATAATTCACGAAGCTTTTCGACGAATCGCAGTAATTCGACGGGCGTCGAAAACGCAGAATGCGTGGCGGGAGAGACGCAGTCTTCGCCCATTCTGACCCCGCGAATGCGGGCGATCTCGGCGGAAACCTTTGCCGCAGGCAGAAGACCGCCATGACCAGGCTTGGCGCCCTGACTGAGTTTGATCTCGACCATTTTGACCTGATCAATGCACGCATGCTGACGGAAGGATTCGGGATCGAAACGGCCATCCGGCGTACGGCAACCGAAATAGCCGGAGCCGATCTCCCAGATTAGATCGCCGCCATGGACCCGATGATAGGGCGACAGCCCACCCTCGCCCGTGTTGTGCGCGAAGCCGCCGCTTTTTGCGCCGGCGTTGAGCGCCAGAAGCGCGTTGGCGCTCAAGGCGCCGAAGCTCATGGCCGAGATGTTGAGTAAAGAGGCGTCATAAGGTTGACGACAGTGCGGGCCGCCGACGCGAACCCGAAAATCATGGGACTCGATCGCTACAGGCGCGATAGAATGGCTGAGCCATTCAAAGCCCTCCTCATAGACATCGAGTTGCGTGCCGAAGGGACGTTTGTCGAGGTTATTTTTGGCGCGTTGATAGATCACCGCGCGTTTGTTGCGGCTGAAGGGATAGCCCCGGGTTTCGTCCTCAAGGAAATATTGTCGTATCTCCGGCCGGATATCCTCAAGGAGAAATCGCAAATGTCCAAGGATCGGATAATTGCGCAAAACGGAATGTTCCGTTTGCAAAAGGTCGTAAACCCCAAGTGCTCCCAGCGCGGCAAATATAATCAGGGCCAGCGCGCCTGCGCCCGCAGGATGACCCCGTGAGATCAGCACAATCGATATTGCCGCCCAGACGCTACCGACGAGTGGCGCCATGCGAAAAGAGAATATCGAGCCCCAAAACGACTTGCTCATGATTTATTGGATCCGGCGGCGCGCGAAGAGTAATTATTGGAGCGGAATGACGGAAGTGCGGCCATTGGCGTCGATTTCCAGCATGACCGGACTCAGACAGGCGTGGCTGATGTCGAGCGTTTGGCCGCTGGTGAAGGTTCGATCAATAAACCACGTGTCGAGTACGCCGCAATTTCCGCGATTGAGCCGAATGGCGTCGATCCGGACTTCCGGCGTCAGAACGGTACAGGAAATCCATCGAAAGCCGCTGTAGTCATACCCCCACCAATTATACCCGCCGACCTCTCCACCCCCCTCGCGACGCTCGCAGCGGAAAGCCGAGAAAGGTTTGGCGAGGCTTGTCGGGGGCGTGAGGGCGACGAGCATCGTGGCGGCGAGGAGAGCAGCCGGAAGCTTTGCCTTAAAAGTTAACGTCTCGCGCATAATTTTGCCGCTTGTGGTGGATAATTGCCGGTCGTTACGTACCGACCAGGATACAGAAGCTCTTGGACACCATCATAATCAGAGCAGGTCGTATCCTCGCGAGTGCGCAGCATAATGGACTTTCCCGTAAGCTAAGATTATTTTCGGTGGGCATACAATGCAAACGGGAAGATTAACAGAGAGAGAGACATGAAGAAAACTGCTATCGCCACGATTATCGGTCTTGCCGCCGCAGTTGCCACGCCTCAGTTCGCCCTGGCCCAGGATCCCGTCGCCGGCGTCGTGACGGGAGTCGCGAACGGCGTCGGAACGGTTGCAACCGGCGCCGGCAAAGCGGTCACGGGCGTCCTCGACAAAGTGACGGGACAGAATTCCACACCGGTTGCGGTTGAAGCCTCAGGATCATCCGCCGTCTCCGGTCATCACCACCATCACCACCATCATCACCATCACCATCACCATCACCATCATCACCACCATCATCGCTGAGTGTGGGATGCGGCGCGGCGGGGCTATCCCCGTCGCGCGTATCTGCAAACGTTTTTTGAGTCAGTCAGATATTGCGGCGCAAATCCCCGTATGAAATTCCTGTGATTGGCGTTTCAAGACATGCTCCTGCTCTCACCTGAGGATGACGACGAAGCTGTTCGTCCCTCGCCCCTTTCCTGACCGGCTCGCAAATTTGCCCGAGCATCAACAAGATGATGCGAAATATGTATTTCATTGACCAAAATTAAATCATTGCATGTCTGCAGAGAGGCTCGGACCGCCGCACGCATCATGGGCCGGGGCGTATTGGGGGCCACAAAACCGTCGCGCGTGTCCTTTGCGCCCGCAGACTTTTGCGAACCGATAAGATAATCGAAGACCGCCGCTGAAACACCCCGCGAGGTTAATGATGCCAGTCAATTTTTATCTCGATTATTACAGTGTTGGCATACCTGCTATTTTCGTCGCGATCATCACGATTCTATATGGCCAGGCGGCCTTGAAGAGACGTCTGGGAGCGGAATTAATCGAGAAGTGCCATCAGGTAGGGAGTTATTACCTGTCGATGGTTGGAACATTTTATGCTGTATTGCTGGGACTGATCGTTGTCGACGCGATGACGAAATTCAAAGATGCGCAAATAGCCGTCGATCGCGAGGTCACCTCGTTAATCAGGATTTATTCTTCGGCGGAGCGATTTCCGGAAAGACGCTATCGACTGGAAAGCGATGTCAAGAATTACGTCGATGAGGTCATGAAAGTCGAATTTCCGATGATGGAAACCAACGGAATGCCGGATGACAAAGCAAGGGATCTCGCGCTTAAGATCATGCAAACGGTAAAATCCATAGAACCTGTCAGTGAGAATCAAAAAGCCGTGTTCCCAATATTATTGAACGAAGTTTCGGATTTGCTGACGACAAGATGGGAGAGAACCAAGGGGCCGAATCTAGGCGAGCCCTCAGTCGAATGGGTGATTTTAATCGTTGGCGGGATGCTGACAATCATGCTGACCTTTTTCTTCACCATCGAAAGTAATGCAATACATATTTTCATGCGCACGGCCGTAGCGCTGACGATATTAATGAGTCTGTATTTGACATTTTTGTTTGGTTCGCCCTTCTCGGGAGATTTGAAAATTTCGAGCGATCCCTTCAAACTTGTCTATGACTTTGCCGATTGGTCCAAAAGACAGGAGTCACCCGTGAGGCCGAATTATACGATCGACAGGTCATTGCCGATCAAAATTGAAAAAGATCTCCAAAAAGCCGGAACGAATAAAAAATAACCCGGCGCCGAAGGGATCGTACCGGGTTATTCATGTCGAATAGACACATCGCCGTAAAATTATCGGCAGGGACCGCGCTCGGTTTTGTACCCGACGAAGTTACCCTCTTCGTCATATTGAGCTATGTGGTGCAAACAGGCTTTTTGGCCGGGAACCGGGCGGATCTGTTCCTGCTCGGCGGCATTATCAGACTCACCCCGGCGCTCGCCGGCGAAGACCGAGACCGGGGCCATCGCCAGCGCCACGATAGCCACTGCGGCGGCTAGCGCCCTTGTTTTTGATGGATGGATTGTGATCAAGATTTTTCTCCTGTCATGATCTTCAATAACAGGGGCCAACGCCCGTCGTGTATCCGACAAAATTGCCCCATGCGTCGTAACGGGGGTAATGCTGATAACAGCGGTTGGAATTGGCGATCGCCGCGCCCACGACCGCGCCGCCAATCGCTGCGCCGGCGAGACCGGCGCCATAGCCGGGGTACCCCCATCCGCCGCCGTAATAACCGCCGCGATACCCCCATCCGCCGCCGTAATAAATGCCCCGACGACCACCCCATCCGCCGCCGCCATAACCCCAGCCGGCTCTATGCCCCCAGCCGCCACCGCCAAAACCGCCGTGGCCCCATCCGCCGCGACCCCACGCCTGTGCTGGCGTCACGGCGGCGACACTCGCCGCCAGCGTGAGTGCGGCAATGCTGGCGGCAATATATTTTTTTGCGCTCATTATGAAATCTCCCTGAAGCTCCTGGCTTTAGAGTTAAACGGGCGTGAGTGAAATTCAAGGGACGCCCGGGGAGCGGCGGAACGCGCCGGGATCCGGGAACGCGGGACGGGTGCGATCGTCCGGGCCTGGCGCTCCAGGAAACAGCGGCTTTTGTCGGATGCATGTGACATATCCGGCTGAGGGAGTGTGCGTATCAAGACACGCCAGCGCATATGAGCAGAATAGCCGCACGAAATATGGAAGTCAGATCATGTCAAAAGCCGCCTGTATGGGCCGGGCTTCGGCCCAATAACCGTGCTGGCGCAGGGCGCAACCTGCATTGTGATCATTATGCAACAGCAGCGTGATAATTATGCAACAGAGAATGCGAAAAACCACTCAATTGGTCTCATTATGCATGTATTTATGATTGATGAGATTGACCATAACTCAGCACAAATGCAATTTCGACTGTGGATGTATCATATATTTATGTTTCATAGAGCCTAGGGGAGTTTGAAGATGGTCGCGGTGTCTCACACAGGTCGCCAGTCGGCGAAAACATCTCAGGCGGCGCAGACTGCGAATACTGTCGTTGCGCCGGACGGGACTCCTCGCAGCTTGGTCGTCGCGAAGCAGAAGGCCTCGCCGCTCGCCTGCGGCGCCACGCTTTCTCGTCTCATGCTGAGCGGCGTGATTGCAGGTTCGGCTTTGCTCGCGACAGCGGATATGGCGCAAGCCGCCAGCGTTGTGTTTAACGGCCCCGGTACGCTCCTTCCGCCCTATGGCACTTTGCCATCCGCCTCCGGCACAAACGCCTCGGCCGGCGGCGACGGCGCCGTGGCGAGCGGGACGCGTTCCACCGCTGTGGGTTATCAAGCTTCTGCGACAGCAACAAATGCAACAGCACTAGGATTTACCACTCAAGCATCAGGTACGGGATCTACAGCCTTAGGGGGCGATGCGTTTGCCACAGATGTTGTCGCTACAGCAGTCGGTGCAAATTCAAGAGCTTTAGGGGCTGCTTCCACTTCTGTTGGCTCCGGAGCAAAATCATTAGCAGAGGGGGCTACGGCAGTTGGAAGGGCAGCTGAAGCCTCTGAAATAGACTCGGCTGCTTATGGCCGACTCTCAAAGGCTGGGGCGGCCAGATCAGTCGCCGTTGGTTTTCAGTCAAGCGCCTCAGCAGCCGACGCTCTTGCGATGGGTCCCAACGCAGTCGCCGGACAGGCGAATAATGTCGCGCTCGGCGCCAATTCGATCTCCGACGTTGCCCATACCGGCGCCTATACGATCAATGGCGGCGTTGCGGCGGCGACGACCTCCGCAGGGGGCACGGTGAGCGTCGGTACGGCCGGCGCCGAGCGGCAGATCCAGAATGTCGCGGCTGGCGTTGTTAGCGCCACTTCGACCGACGCCATCAACGGCTCGCAACTATACGCCGTGGGCACGGCGGTCAATACGGCGGCGACTGGCGCAGCGAACGGCCTTGGCGGCGGCGCCGGCTGGGACGCCGCGACTGGCGCCTTTACTGGTCCGACTTACACTGTCGCGGGTAACAGTTACAACAATGTCGGGGACGCGCTCGGCGCCACGAACACCAGCGTGAATAATCTGGGCGCAACGACAGCCTCGGCGCTGGGCGGCGGCTCGACCTATTCCGCCGGTCAGGGCGTCACGGCGCCCAATTACGCGGTGCAGGGCGGCAATTATAACAATGTCGGCGACGCGCTTGGCGCCCTCAATACGACGGCCAACACCCACACCGCCGCTATCGCCTCCCTCAACAATTCGGTCGGCGTGCTGGGATTGGGCCTCGCGGGGGTGACCAACCAGGTGCAGGGCAATCAGCGCGAGGCGCGGCAGGGCATCGCCATCGCCATGTCCATGCCCAACACCCACTTCCCCTCGGCGCCGGGCAAGACGACGATCTCCAGCTCCATCGGCACCTACAAGGGCTACGGCGGCCTGGGTTTCGCCGCCATGCATCGCTTCGATACCCCAATGCCGCTGGCCGCTGGCGTGAGCGTCGCCGCCGGCATGCGCAATTCCTATGGCATCCGCGGCGAGCTGGTGTCGGAGTTTTAAATTCTCACCGGCGGCGGCGCTTAAGCGTCGCCGCCGAAAACGCCCGGTGACTTTGGGGAAACTGGCGGATGATTCGGCAAAAGAGGGCAGGCCGCTGCGGCGCCGGGTTGCGAGGATCGGCGCCACTGATTTGGCTGTTCATCTTCTGCTCGTTCGGCTTCCTGTCTGTCTCTACGGTCGTGGCGCAAACGCCGCCCGCCAAATCCGCCGCCCCGGCCAAAGCTCAGCCTCAACCAATTACAATTGATCGAGCCAGCGTTCTGATCCTGACGCGCAGCGCCATTCTGGCGCTGGATCAGGCGAATAAAACTGGTAATTACTCGGTCTTTCGCGAATGGAGCGCGCCGGCCTTTGCCTTAACCAACAGCTCCGGCCAGCTTGCCGATATTTTCGCACAGCTCCGGCGCAATCGCACCGATCTCTCCGGGGTGTTGATCCTTGAGCCGCAACTGACAAAAAACCCGGAGATCGACGCCAGAGGCAATTTGCATCTTGTCGGCTACTTTCCCTCAACGCCAACGCAACTAAGGTTTGAGCTCATATATGCACCGGTTGATCAGCAATGGCGATTGTATGATATTAATCTGGACATAAACTCAAGCGGGGCTATTTCTCCACCGGTAGTTAATAATAAACAATCATTTTCAGCCTCCAAGTCGAATAAAGATTGACATTATCATTACAATAGCATTATTTTTAAATAGACTTGTATTAACACCTAGGGTTAATTTCATGCATACAAAATCCCCCAATTTTTATCCGAAAGCGGGAGCTTTAGATAGCGCTAATAACCAAATTCACAAACGTGAAGACGACAGAACATCAAAACATATTCCTGATTGGGCAAAGCCTGAGATAAACAAAATTAATGTAAATCAGTTTACGTTTGGCGGTAGAAATCCTCCTGATGAATTCCTCAACGACCCATTAAATTCCTAGCTCATGGCGCTAACAAGGCTAATTGTTCTACCGCCATTTGGATGGATACTTAGAAAAATTCTTCCAATCACTTATGGTTTTTTTATGCTGGGTAGAAAGCTCAATCGTGAGTTCATTTCCGAAGTGGTTCGTCTAATAAGTGGGGTGGTTATTATCGCGTGCTATGACAGGTCGAGATCGGCTCGTTCATGAATGTCTCGGGTTAGTCTCCCCCCACTTGGAACAAAATTTTGATTTCTGGTTCATAAATTATCGGTTTTTTCCCTCCAAATATCTTATGAACTTTGCTGTTATTATTCCGCGTGGGAGCGCAAGCTTTAGCCTGTATGAATTGCACTGATCCACAGGTGTTGCCGATGGAAAATCTTTCAATCTCCCCAGAAAGCCATCAAGATCGATCCTAAGAGCCATGGAGGTATCTTGTTGAAGGTACTCCAGTTCGTCAATTAATTTATTGCGTTGGCGCGCAAGACGCAGATGCCAATCCGCGGCCTGCAAGCCGAGGCGATGTTCATTCAATACCTTATTTGGAACTTTGCCGCTCAGCATACGCTTGGCCAGCCAGCGCTTATGACCTTTGTGTAAATACTGGTCGTCTGGGGCGCCAAGACAGAATTCAACCAAAGGCCGATAAGATGTCGGATCGCGGGAGGGCATTTTGTGAAGTAAATCTAATGCTAGTTTCGTATCAGCGCCTTCCCCGCCAGCCATAACGATCATGAGGCGCCTCTCATCGCGGCTTTGCGCCACCGGGCGAAAGTATGCGTCGAAACCAGTATTATCTGCACGTTTGGCGATACCCATATCCAGCGCGTAGTCTGGTCGCATCGGGCACCAGCTTTCAAAGGGATCCTCCAGAGACCCATGACGTAAAACCATCAGTTTTTGCCAGAGCTTGTTGGGGAGATGGGGAGACACGGCGCGGCTTAAGAAACGCCTGGGCATAGATAGCAATGAGCCGGTCGCCGCCAGTTCGCGAAAAATCTTTAAAAAGCTGCCCTCAGCCAGCCAGCCAGGCAATGCCCCGTTTCCTGAATAGCTGAAACCCAGATTGCCGAAGGCGCCGTTCAAAACTACATCGCAACCTGAATCCCTAGCCTCAGCATATGAATCATGAATCCAATGTAAATTCATGGCATTGCGTGGCGCCTGCAGGGCAAGACGAAACATTTCTTCAAGATAATGATCGAAACTGCGTCCTGCAGAATCAATCCAGCGGGTCTCCAGTTCGGGATACATCGCCGCCAGCGCCTCGACATAAGGCCTTTCGTCGCCAAAGCGATTTTCCGGGACAACGCCGTCCCAGCCGGCTTCTGGCACGCTGGTCAGTCCCAGCAAAGGTTTGCCGGGCCTTGCGGCGATGGTATAGGCCGCCACCGCCTGGGAATCATAGCCGCCCGAGAGGCTGACGGCGGGTCGCTCGAAGCCATCCAGCATGGCGCGCACACCCTCGGCGAAAAGCGCATCGGCGGCCTCGACATAATCCTCGTCTCTCGCAAGACGCACATCGGGCACGCTGGCGAGATCGTAATAGCGCTCCAGCCTGACGCCCTCGGGCGTAATCCGCGCCCGATGGCTGGCCGGCAGGCGTTTGAGCCCGACGAACCAGCCCTGCGATTGATCATTGTAATTCAGGAACAGTGAGTCGGCGACCTTTTGTTCGTCGAGAACTCGCTCGACCATGCCGGTGTCGAACACGGCCTGCGCGCGATTGGCCACAATCAGCTTCTCGCGATCATGCCAATAGTGCAGCGGGCGGCAGATTGTCGGGCTGGTCGACAAGCGCGCCAGCGGCGCGTGCCGGTCCAGCACAATAGTGGCGAATTCGCCCAGAACCTTGAGGTCTGCCGCGTCTCCCCAGCGCGAATAAGCCGCTGCATAAAGCGCGGCGTCGCCGCCGTTTCTGACGCCCAGCTCGGATCGCAAGGTCGCACGGTTCTGGATGTGTCCGCTGAAAAGGACGATGTCGCCCGCATCTGTCCTGATATCGTCGTCGCCGACCCAGACGGCGCGACCCTGCGCCATGCGATGCGGCGCGCCGGCGCCCCTTCCAAGGGCCTGACGAAAGGCGGAAGCGCGATGGGGCGGCAGATCAGGCGCCGTGTAGGGCAGATACGCCCCGATCATATGCAGAGAATGGTGCAAGCCTGTTCCATGGAGTTCGCCGCATTACTGCCCTGGCGGCGCGCGGCGCGATGTTGCTGAAGACGGTTGGCGTTCGGGACGCGTCTTTAGGGAGCGGAATCGGCGAGTGTAATGAGCCCTTTGTCGGTCATGTCCTGCAGGAATTCGTAGATGTCGTTTGCAATTTCCTCGGGATCGCCCGAATAGGTCGCATGGTAATGCTTCACGAGATCGCCGACGGTGACCGGCTGTTCAATTCGCTGCCAGATATCGGAGGCGATTTTGTCCATGCCGTAATATTCGCCGAGGTCGACATTCATGATAATCACTTCGCCATCAATGGCCGAATGAACATGTTGACGATTGCGCAAGATAAATAATTGCTGGTTTAACGACGCCATTTCATGAACCTCCGGCGAATGCGCAGAGCGTCATTAATCCGCCCAAAAAAGGCTGAAATAAGAATATGCGCATGCGCTTGTCGCGCAAAACCTTTTCGTAGGACGCATTGTTAAGCTTTAGATTTCGCTCGCCAGAAGATTGATGATCAGCTGTTAGCGCAGGAAAAAAATGCTCAAGCTTTTTCTTCGAAAATTGTCCAGTTTCTCCCGGTTGCCGGTGTTTATTCAGGCGTGGTTGATCCCTGTGTGGGTCATACTTGGCATTTCAAAAATTTTGATTTGGGCTATTCCGTTTCGGGTTCTCGCCCGGCATCTTGGCGCCCACGCCGGTATCGCGGCATTGGTTCCGATCCTTACGTGGGAGACGGAAGTTCGCGCGACGCTGATCGGAAGAGCAATTCGATTGGCGGCGTTATACACACCCTGGGACTCGAATTGCTTTCCCCAGGCGATTGCCGCACGCGTTTTGCTTGGACTGTATGGCGTCCCCTACGCAGTATATTTCGGTTTGAAGCGAAAGCCCGAGAGTTCCTCTCTTGATGCGCATGCGTGGGTCTGCGCAGGCAAGGTAAGTGTAACCGGCGGCGCCAGTTTTGAGGCATTTACAGTTGTCGGCGTCTTCGTTTCTCCTGAACTGCTGCTGGAGAGCGACGTTTGACTGTTAAGCCATTTTTTCGCCTGCTATCCGAGGCGCCGGCGCGTCAGATAATTACCCTTATCGTCTGCTTGTTGCTGTCTAACATGACCGTGGGCGTGGGATTGTTTCTGGTTGCGCCTATGCTTGATTTGCTCAACGAAAATAATCGTCACAGTCGGTTCGCCGAATCTTTGACCGTGATTTTTAACATTCTCGGATTGCCATTCGCGATTACCCCGATCCTGCTTGTATTTATCATACTTGTCGCCACGCGAAGTCTCATTCTGCTCATTCAGGAAAGAACGAGCTCTCGTTTACAGAACCATCTCGTGGACAGCCTGCGCGAGAAGTGTTTCACGGCGTTGTTGAATGTCGAATGGCGGTGGCTTGTCACAACACGTCGTTCGGATCACGTTAATTTCCTGCTTGATGACATTAATCGAATTGGCGTGGGACTGCATTTCGGAATTAACCTGCTTGTCTCTATGGTCGCCATCGTGGTGAATCTCCTCGTGGCTTTTGCGCTTTCCGGAAGCATCATGCTTTTGGCCTGCGCGAGCGGCGGCGTTGCTTTTGGCTTGCTCACCAGTCATCGTCGACAAGCCTTTAAACTTGGTCTTGAGCAAACCCGGACAAGCCTTTCCTTGCAGAGTAACGTTCAGGAAAGCTTGTCCGGCATCAAGCTCGCCAAGATTGTTGGTAATGAAGCCCGGTTTCTGAAACGCTTTACCCAGACCGTCGAGGACTACCGCAGCCAGCAACTGACTTTCGTTGATAGCACGGCCTTGTCGAAAGCTTTGGTACAGACCACTGGAGCCATACTGATTGCAATCTATCTTTATGTCGGTCTGATGGTCTGGAAAGTCCCTTCCGGCGAAGTTCTAACTTTAATTCTTATATTCAGTCGACTTGCGCCTATGTTTATGTCAGCCCAACAGCAAATGTATCACTGGATACATGCCTTGCCAGCTTTTGGAGAAACCGAAAAGCTCCTTGCGCAATGTCGGGCGAACGCCGAGTCGCAAGTCTTCACCAAAACGGGTAACTTCTATCACACGATAAAGAACGAGGTGCGTCTGTCGAAAATCTCATTCTCATACGCCGGGCGGGAGAGGCCGGCTCTTAAAGATATATCTATCGTTTTTCCTGCTCGAACCACAACGGCGATCATGGGCCCATCTGGATCGGGTAAGAGCACACTGGCTGATATTATAATGGGTTTGTTGCTGCCGGACAGGGGAGAGATTCTCGTCGACGGCCGGGCAATTGATGGATCCAGCCGTCGCCAATGGCGCGCCTCCATCGCCTATGTGCCTCAGGATACGTTCCTGTTCCATGATACGATCCGCGCCAATCTCCTCTGGAGCCAACCCGAGAGCAGTGACGAAGAGTTGTTTGCTGCCCTGGAAATGGCCTCCGCACAATTTGTCCGCGCATTACCCATGCAACTCGATACGGTTGTTGGCGATGGCGGCATTCAATTATCGGGGGGAGAACGTCAACGCATCGCGCTCGCCCGTGCGTTGCTGACGAAACCCGCTCTCTTGATCCTGGACGAGGCCACCAGCGCGCTGGATCTTGCAAATGAAGCGAAGGTTAGAGACGCAATCGAAAATCTGCACGGAGATTTAACAGTCGTTATCATTGGCCACAGGTTGCCCACACTCGAACATGCTGATCAGGTAATTTTACTCGATGCAGGACGTGTCTCAACACAAGGTTCGTGGGCTAAGGTGCGCAAGATAATCACACATGACAGGGAGCTCCCACTCGAAGACCGAAACTCGCATTATGAATAAACTCATTCACGGGAATTTAAATCCAGATGCTGTCGCTTATTCTGGAAGAAGACAGGAATCAATTTTTTCATGATATCGACTCAAACAGCTATGATGGTTTTCGTCATTGAGGCCGCCAGATAATTTTGCTTTTTTGGTGCAGTCGTCATAAATCGATTGAGCTTTTTCGAAGCAATGTTCGTCCTGATCATATAGGCTATCATCAGCAACGGCCGCAAATGGACTTAGCCCAAGAATTAGACATAGCAAAAAAATAAACTTTATCATCATAAATATCCCAGATTTTCGGTCAGCTCTTTGGTGAAGGAGTCGATGTTCCCGGCGTAGTCACAGATCGGGAGTCCTTGTGCCGTTTCGCATTATGCGGCGAGAACATTGGATATTCTTTGGCCTTAGTTGGCTGAGGTTCTCTTTTATGCGCATGATAGGGATCGTAAAACTTCGCGCCGATGAGCGAATTCTGTGCCCAGTCCCGGTTAATGAAAACATGTTTCATGGCAGGTCTCGCAATCGACGTGGAGAAGCATTATTCCCGGCTAAATATCGGATATTGTCTCAAAAATGTTTACATCATGCTGCAGACCATGTGTTATGGCTTATGAGTGACAATTAAAATTATAATTCGGTCATATATGTGGCGAAAAACAATTTTAAATATGCAAATCTTCCATAAGAAATTGATTAAACGATTTTTTATTTGACTAAGCCACATGCAGAAGCGCCCATTGATCTGCGGTATCGAGCGATTTTTCTCTGCTGAACGTCCTGGCCCCGGTGCTGGAAAACCTCAGGCGTGAAACATCCACTGGACGATGTGCATGACTGAGCGCGGGGAAGCGCTGGGTCGAAAAAGACCAAATCCGACCACAACTCTGCAACTGCGCGAGATGGCTAAAATTTGTTGCGACTCAACAACAATTTTAAGGATCGATCAGTTTCTGCGGCCCGGTGCAAATAAGACATTGATTGCGCGCATTTGGTGTGAAAGGGACAGAACATGTGTCGCGGGTCCGGCCCACTGTCTCTGGCATGCCTGTTTTCCTTTCTGTCGCTCCCGGCGCAGGCAGGGGAGCCAGAACGTTTGACGCCAGCGCCGCCGGCGCGGCGCTCGTGGTATGAGACGCCGCGCACACTCATGGAAATCATAAGAAACTCTATGCTACCCAAGCCTTCCGACATGCCATCCAGGCAAGATTTTTCCTGGCAAGGCATGCATGCAGGCGTCAATTTCGGCATAGGCTTCACGCCCGGGACCACCCCCTGGGGCGTTGGCGCGGGTGGGGAGGAATATCGCGTTGATGCGGGCTGGAGGTTTCCGAGAGCGCCGCTTTCGGGGTTGATCGGCGGCGTTCAGGCCGGTTACGATCACGCCTTTGGTCGTCTGGTGGCCGGTATCGAAGCGGATTGGCAGGCCGGCGGACTTTCCGGCGGCGGCGCCGGGTTTGGTCGACCGCAGGGTCTGACGCCTTTTGTTGACAACCGGCGCGCTATTGACTGGTTCGGCACCCTGCGTGGACGACTGGGTTACGCCCTGACGCCAACCCTCGTCGGTTACGCTACGGGCGGACTTGCTTATGGCGGCGGCGCCAATCTTTTTCGCTACGTCGACTCGGCTGGCAATGTTGGAGAGAACGTTCACAATCCTATTCGCGCCGGGTATGCGGCGGGAGCCGGCATCGAATGGGCGTTGAATCCGACCGTCTCGATGAAACTCGAATACCTTCATGTCGATCTGGGTCGAAGTCCGGGTCATGGCGCATTTGTGGAGAATGAACGAGAGGAGGAAGGAACGAGACGCTTTGCGTCGATGGAAGGCTATCCAAATCAATTCGATTTATTCAGGGCAGGACTGAACTATCGGTTTAACTTCAAACACACAGATCAAGCAGCTTACGGCGATCCCGATCTCTATCTCTACCGGGCCGGTGAGAAATCTCCGGAGATCAGCACACATTATTTGTTCGGCTTTACCTACGGCACCGATATCGAAACCGAGGGTCGGGGAGAAATCCTCAATATCACGCATATCGACGTCGGCAAGCGACCCAGAACGCTTAAATCAACAGATCCTGCCGCCGTGCTGACTTTTCTGCGGGAAGGGAACGCTGGCGTCTACAGCATGATCGATAACACTCTCGAATTCGAGCATACCATCGCCGCCGATTTTCAATACGCCATCGGCGTAATGGGCGCTCAACCGACCATATATGGCGTCGAGGATATTCCTAATCGCCATGATGTAAGTTTGCGCGGCATTCTTGGCGAGGCGCGCTATATTCTCCTGCGACGCAGCGATAAATTCCCAATCGGCGTATCTTTGCATATCGAACCCAAGTGGGGACATGTCTCGAATGTCACTGGCTGGGCGGAGACATTGCTGGAATCGGATAATCGACTATGCGTGGATTCGGAGTTGCTGCCGGGAAAACTCTACGCTGCGGCAAATTTGATGTACACGCCGCAAATATTTCGGGAAATCACCGAGTCGAAATGGATTCATTCCGCCTATTATGGCGCGATGGCAGGTCTGACCTATTTCGTGACGCCGAAGGTTGGTCTTGGCGGCGGGTTTCAATATTACAATCGCTGGGTGCAGCCCGACACCAATGTCAGCGATCTTCAGGGGTCGGCCTTCTATGTCGGTCCGCAGGCCTACATCCGGCTGAGCAAGCACTTGTTTCTCACCCTCGCCTGGTCGCGACAACTCGCCGGCCACGCCATCAACGATCCGAAATCGCTCGATCTGGCCAATTTTACGCGCGATATCGCAAGGGTGCAATTTGGCGGCGAGTTTTGATTGGATTAATTTTAATCTAAATATTTCGAATATTTCATGTAGGGCTGCAGCTTGCGCATCGTTCCAGGTTGTTGTTGTCATCCTTGAAACTTGTGCTTAAACGAATTGCCGGCGAATATCTCTCTGCATTCGGCTCAGGCTGGTTCGACACAATAGGCGAGAGATCGGCTTTTGGCCTCGCAGGACGTGTTCGCACGCCAGGTAAGACAATATCCGTTTGCTGCTTCCCCATTCAGTACATTCGCTGCGATCCTGGCATTATTTATGCCGTAATTGTCCGCAGTTCCTTCCAAATATTCTCATGACACCCCTACGATAGGCCAAAGTAAACGCCGATGGCGCAAGAACCAGGCTTCTCATACGAATGAGTTTCACGAAGTTCTGGAACTCCGGCATGGCTTGGCAAAGGCGGAGCTTTCATCACAAATTCTATTCTACGATTCTATTCTGTCACCCCGGCCAACCCCGCATTACAGGTGCGCCGGTCTACTGTAACAGGATTTCGTCGATCTCTTTGCTTTTGCATTGTGTCTGCCCGCGCCCAGAACTTGAGTGGCGCCGATTAATCGTTGCGCTTTCTTGTTACCCATGCGCGCAATAATAGATCGAAGATGCTCAAAAATTGATGTATCGGGATGTCAAATAGAATTCGCTTTCGCTCGCTCGTCTTGAGAACAAATAGCAAATGTTGACAAATCAAGATATTAAATTCTCCGTGGCGCCCATGATGGACTGGACGGATCGGCATTGCCGTTATTTCCATCGTCTGTTGTCGCGCCGCGCGCGGCTCTATACGGAAATGCTGACGCCCGGCGCCGTGATTTTCGGCGATCGCGAGCGGTTAATGGGTTTTGACGATTTCGAGCATCCGGTCGCCTTTCAGCTTGGCGGGTCCGATCCCGCGCAACTTGCACTGGCGGCGCGCGTCGTCGAAAGCTTTGGCTACTGCGAAGTCAATCTCAATGTCGGCTGCCCTTCGGACCGCGTGCAGAACGGCGCCTTTGGCGCCTGTCTTATGCAGCGGCCGGATCTGGTCGCCGATTGCGTCAGGGCGATGAAAGACGCCGTCTCGCTGCCAGTCACGGTCAAATGCCGGATCGGCGTCGATGATCAGGAACCGGATCAGGCCCTGTTTGCATTGGCAAGTCGATGCGTCGACGCCGGCGTCGATGCGCTCATTGTTCATGCGCGCAAAGCGTGGCTGAAAGGACTCTCGCCAAAAGAAAATCGCGATGTGCCGCCGCTCGATTATGCGCTGGTGCATCGCCTGAAGCGCGCCTTTCCGCAAACGCCGATCGCCATCAATGGCGGCCTGGCGACGCTGGCGCAAATGCAGGCGCAACTCGCTCATGTCGATGGCGTGATGATTGGCCGCGCCGCCTATCACGATCCGGAACTCTTGCTGCGAGTCGATCCGGAGATCTTCGGCGACTCGCCGACCAGCGATAACGCATTCGACGCCGTCGAAGCGTTTATTCCCTATATTGAACGCGAATTGGCCAGGGGGGGAAAACTTTCGTCGATGACGCGGCATATGCTCGGGCTTTTTGCTGGTCAGCCGGGGGCGCGTCTGTTTCGTCGCCGCCTTGCGCTTGAGGCGGTCAAGACCGGCGCCAATGTCGGGACCTTGCGCGCGGCGGTTGACGAGATCCATCGCGCCACCGCGCGTTTGTCGGAACGCGCCTCAATGACCGGCTGACAGCGCGATCAACATGACGATCTCCGACGCCTGTTGCGACGCTCCCAGCACATCGCCGGTATAGCCGCCGATCTGTCGTTGCGCGACGCCCGAGATGTATACGCTCGCCCCATAGGCCAGCAGGAAGGCCAACATGACAAGCAAGGGGCTGACGCCCGCCAGCAAGGGCGCAACCGCAACCAGCGTCGCCTGGCCGGCCATCGCGCCGAGCGCGCGCCGCGACGGCGCCGCCGCCGCCGCTCCGGCGCCGTCGGCTCGCGCCGGAGACAGCAGACCCATCGGCAGCAATCCAGCACAGCGTGAGGTTGCGCCGGTGAAAATCAGCGCAGCCGCTCCGGCGCAAGCGCTCGTCTGGAGCAGCGCCGCCAGCGCGAAGACCCGCAACATGCTCGTTAGACACAGGGTGAGGACGCCATAGGCGCCCAGACGGCTGTCGCGCATGATGGCGAGCTTGCGGTCCGCAGACGCGCCGCCGCCGATTCCGTCGATGAAGTCGGCGAGACCGTCTTCGTGTAGCGCGCCGGTGACAAGCGCCATCGTCGCCACAGCGCCCGTCGCCGCCAGCATTGACGACAGGCCAAGCCGCAGGAATATCGACGCGGCCGCGCCGCCAATTGCCCCGACCAACGCGCCCACGAGTGGAACGGCCCAATGCGCAGTTTCGAAATCCGGCGGCGCATGCGCGCCGGCGTTGGCCGGAGTCGGCAGCCGCGTGTAAAAGCGCAGGCAGGTCCAGAAAGGCTCAATCATGATCTGGAAAATGGTCGGAGTGAGAGGATTCGAACCTCCGACCCCCTCGTCCCGAACGAGGTGCGCTACCAGGCTGCGCTACACTCCGATACAGACGGCGATGCGCCGCATGCGAGGCGCTTATAGCCACGCGGGGGCGTCTCCGCAACTCTCTTTCGGTCGCGGCTTTGCTCACGGCCGCAGCCGGCGCAGCGTCACATAATGAAAATCGGCCTCGTCCTTCGGACCCCGCGCGGGCCGTTCGCAGCGCGCCTCTTCCCACTCGGCCGGATCGAGCGCCGGAAAATGCGCATCGCCGGCGCAGTCCAGCGCCACTTCGGTGATCTCGATCACCTCGGTCTCCGGCAGGAAGGCGCGGAAGATGTCGCCGCCGCCGGCGATGATGATGTCCTGCGCGCCCGTGAGCGCGGCGAGACGACGCGCCGTCGCCAGCGCCTCGCCGGGCGTGGCGGCGACATGCGCCCCTTCGGCCCGGAACTGCGGGTCGCGGGTGAGCACGATGATCTCGCGGCCCGGCAAGGGCCGACCGATCGAGTCCCAGGTTCGCCGGCCCATGATCATCGGCTTGCCCATGGTCAGGGCCTTGAAGCGCCTGAGATCGCTGGAGAGCCGCCACGGCAGGTCGTTATTTGCGCCGATCACGCCGTTGCGGGCGCGCGCCACCACGGCGACGAGACGGGGGGAAGGCGTCGGGATTGTCATCGCATTACACGGCAATGGGGGCGGCGAGCGCCGGCCAGGGATCGTACCCCTCGACGGCGATGTCGTCGAAGCCGAAGGCGAAGAGATCGCTCACCGCCGGATTAAGCCACAGCCGGGGCAGGGGGCGGGGCGCGCGCGCAAGCTGCTCCCGCGCCTGATCGAGGTGGTTGAGATAGAGATGGGCGTCGCCGAAACTATGGACGAAATCGCCAGCGACGCAGCCGGTTGTCTGCGCCACCATGTGGGTGAGCAGCGCATAGCTCGCGATATTGAACGGCACGCCGAGAAACACATCGGCCGAACGCTGGTAGAGCTGGCAGGACAGGCGCTTGCGGCCCTCGACCTCGGCGACATGAAACTGGAACAGGCAATGGCAGGGCGCGAGCGCCATTCTGCCGAGATCGGCCGGGTTCCAGGCCGAGACGATCAGCCGGCGCGAGAACGGATCGCGGATAATATCCTCGATCACGCCGCGAATCTGGTCGATGGCGCCGCCGTCCGGCGTCGGCCAGGCCCGCCACTGCCGGCCATAGACCGGACCGAGATCGCCGTGCGCGTCCGCCCATTCGTCCCAGATGGTGACGCCGTTTTCACGCAGATAGGCGATGTTGGTGTCGCCTTTGAGGAACCAGAGCAATTCGTGAACGATCGATTTGAGATGCAGCTTTTTGGTGGTGACGAGCGGAAACCCCTGCGCCAGATCGAACCGCATCTGATGCCCGAAAATCGAGAGCGTGCCGGTGCCGGTGCGATCCTCCTTGCGCACGCCGTCGCGCAGAATCGTCTCCAGCAAATCGTGATAGGGGCGCATGGGGGCTCATAACGGGTTTCGCCCCGGCTCGTCCAGCGACGCCCCCCTCATCCGACCCCGCTGCGCGGGTCCACCTTCTCCCGTCCGAAGTCGGCTGTCGCCGACTTCGGCATTTTTGAATTCGGGAAGCGGGAAGACCCGCTTCCCGGGGGGAGAAGGGAGGGACGGCGCCGCTTCCCCCTCTCCCCTTGCGGGAGAGGCCGGCGCGAAGCGCCAGGTGAGGGAGCAAACACACACGCCCGTAATCCCGCCGCCGACGTGCGGCGCGGGGGCTGCTGTCCGGGACGCTGCGGTCCCCGTCTGGCCTGTGCAAACTTTTGTTGCGACGGGGGCCGTATGATCCCGGACGCGAACCGCGTCTTGCCTGCCGCCTCGGAACAAGGGAGTCCGTACGCACTTTCGTGACGGTCGCCCGCGCTGCTCTCGATATTCGGCCAGGACCGCGAGGCGCTCACCCGAAGGATCACTCCGGGACGGGCGGGGGCGAAGGCTCCCCGGCGCTGGAACGTCTCCCGGCGCGAAGCCCTCGCCACGACCCGCCACCCGCGCGTCCTCCGACGCGGGGCGGAAGCCCTCTCCCTGCACGAAAGGGAGTCCTGAAGCCGGCGGCGGAACGCTGGAGGGCGGGGGTGTCGCCGCGTCTCCGGTCCGCGCCCCGCCGGGCGCCGCCCGCACCCGGAACGACGCCCCAGCATGTGGCGGGGATGGGCGGGATATAGGAATATTATCCACAAATTGTCAAGACCCCCTCATCCGACCCCGCTGCGCGGGTCCACCTTCTCCCGTCCGAAGTCGGCTGTCGCCGACTTCGGCATTTTTGAATTCGGGAAGCGGGAAGACCCGCTTCCCGGGGGGGGGGGAGAAGGGAGGGACGGCGCCGCTTCCCCCTCTCCCCTTGCGGGAGAGGGCGGCGCGAAGCGCCGGGTGAGGGGGCGCCGGGCGAGGGGGCGTCACGCGCCCGTAAGATCATGCCACAGCGTGTCGGCGACCATCGTTGGTTGCGTGAGAATCTCGCCCTTCCAGAAGCGACGGACACGAAAGCCTTGCGCGACCAGCCAGGCGTCGCGCGCGATGTCGGAGGCGTTGTCGCCATGCTGGCCGCCATCCGCCTCGATAATCAGCCGCGCTTCGAAACACAGAAAATCGACGATGAACGGTCCCAGCGGCGTCTGGCGACGGAATTTGTAGCCGGAAAACCGCCGGTCGCGCAGCAGGCGCCAGAGGGCGCGCTCGGCGTCGGTCGGCGCGCGGCGCATTGCGCGGGCGTAGCCGCGCAGATGGCGGGGCGGAAGGGGCATGGGCGAATTAGGGGGAGGCGACGATTATTTGTCAACACACCCCTCATCCGACCCCGCTGCGCGGGGCCACCTTCTCCCGCAAGGGGAGAAGGGAAGCGTGGCGAGGATGGGGATCATCCCCCTCTCCCCTTGCGGGAGAGGGCGGCGCGAAGCGCCGGGTGAGGGGGCAACAGGCCGGTCGAGGGGGCGAACCTTGACAAAAATTAATCCCCCTCTGGTCCGATTCCGCTCGCGGGGAAGGCGGCGCGGCCCTATATTTTCACTTCAAAGGGGCCATCGGCCCCATCGAAAGAGGGAAAAGACAATGTTGGGATTTCTGGCGCGCAAGCGCGGGTCGCTGCTGGCGCTGACGCTCGCGGGTCTGCTGGCGCTGGCCCCGGCGGTCGCCGAGGCGCGGATGGGCGGCGGCGGCAGTTTCGGTTCGCGCGGCATGCGCACCTGGTCGGCCCCGCCGTCGACGCGCACCATGCCGGGCGCGGCGTCGCCGTTCGAACGTTCGGTCACGCCGCGCACGGCGCCGGGCTATAATGGCGGCTATATGGGCCAGCCGGGCTACGCCGGTTCGTCCTTCGGCCGCGGCTTCATGGGCGGCCTCGCCGGCGGCCTGCTGGGCGCGGGCCTGTTCGGCCTGCTGACCGGACAGGGCTTCTTCGGCGGCATCGGCGGCTTGATGTCGATCATCGGCCTGCTGATGCAGGTCGCGCTGATCTACTTCCTGGCGCGCATGGCCTTCGCCTGGTTCGCCAACCGCAACGCCCCGGCGGCGCAGCGCTTCGGCGGCGCGCCGTTCGGCAACGCCTTCGGCGGCGGATCGTTCTTCGGGACGGGCGGCGCCCGGCCGGGCGTCGGCGGCGCCGGCGGATGGAATGGGGCGCGCCCGGCCAAGACGACGCCGATCGCGCTGGAGCCGCAGGACTTCGACGCCTTCGAGCGGATGCTCGGCGAGTCGCAGGACGCCTACAGCCGCGAGGATCTCGGCGCCTTGCGTCTGATGTCGACGCCGGAAATGGCGTCCTACTTCGATGACGAGCTGGAGGCGAACCGACGCAAGGGAGTCGTCAACCGCGTCTCGAACGTGACGTTGCTGTCGGGCGACCTTGCTGAAGCCTGGCGCGAGGGCGGCGACGACTACGCCACCGTCGCCATGCGTTTCTCGCTCAACGATGTGATGGAGGATCGCGCCACCGGCAAGGTTCTGCCCGGTTCGCCCGGCCCGAGCGAGGCCACTGAGGCCTGGACTTTCCGTCGCGACGCCGGCTCCGGTCCACGCGGCTGGAGACTCTCGGCGATCCAGCAATCGGCCGGAGGCGCGGAGTCCCGCGTCGCCTGAAGCAAGATGTGCCAGAGGCTCGACGCCCCCTCCCGACAGGAGGGGGCGTCTTTTTTCGAGTCGATCCCTTGCCGCGCGCTTTCTCCGATCCGCTCCCTATCGACGCCGTGCTGCCGCGCATTGCGGTTTCGCTGGCGACGATCCCCAATCTCGTAATCGTCGCCCCGCCCGGCGCCGGCAAGACCACGCGCGTTCCGATCGCTCTGCTCAACGAACCCTGGGCGCAAAACGGCAAACTGATCCTGCTGGAGCCGCGCCGGCTCGCCGCCCGCGCAGCCGCCGGCCGTATGGCTGCGACGCTTGGCGAAACCATCGGCGAGACGGTTGGCCTGCGCATGCGGCTTGAAACAAAAGTCTCGGCGAAAACGCGGATCGAGGTCGTCACGGAGGGCGTCTTCGCGCGCATGATCCTTGACGATCCGGCGCTGACAGGGGTCGTCGGCGTGTTGTTCGACGAATATCACGAGCGCTCTCTCGACGCCGACCTCGGTCTGGCGCTGGCGCTCGACGCGCAGGCCGGGCTGCGCGAGGAATTACGGCTGATCGCCATGTCGGCGACGCTTGACGGGGCGCGCGTCGCGGCGCTGATGAAGGACGCGCCGACCATCGTTTCGGAGGGACGCGCTTTCGATGTGGAGACGCGATACCTCGGCCGCGATCCTAATGAACGCCTCGATGCGGCGGTTGCGCGCGCAGTGCTGCGGGCGTTGCGCGAAGAGCCAGGCTCCGTTCTGGCCTTTCTGCCCGGACAGGCCGAAATCCTTCGTGTCGCCGCGTTGCTCGACGAGGCGCGTCCGGAGAGCGTCGACATCGCGCCGCTTTTTGGCGCGCTCGATCGCGCCGAGCAGGATCGCGCCCTCGCGCCGGCGCCGAAGGGGCGCCGTAAGATTGTGCTTGCAACCTCAATCGCCGAAACCTCGCTGACGATTGAGGGCGTGCGCGTCGTCGTCGATTGCGGCCTGTCGCGCGTGCAGCTCTACGAGCCCGATCTTGGACTCGCGCGATTGGAGACCGTGCGCGCGGCGCGCGCCAGCGTCGATCAACGGCGAGGCCGCGCGGGCCGCGCCGAGCCCGGCGTGTGCTATCGATTATGGGACGAACCGCAAACGGCGGCGCTGCCGGCTTTCGCCGCGCCGGAAATCCTCGCCGCCGATCTCTCCGGTCTTGCGCTCGATCTGGCGGCCTGGGGCCTGAAAGATCCAAAACAATTGCCGTGGCTCGATCCGCCGCCGGCGCCGGCGTGGAAAGAGGCGATTGCGCTGGCGCGCGACCTCGGCGCGCTTGACCCCGACGGGCGTCTGACGCCGCAGGGCCATGCGCTTCGCGCCCTGCCCTTGCCGCCGCGTCTCGCCCGGATGATTGTCGACGCCGCGCGTCATGACGCGGCCGGTCGCGCCGCCGAACTGGCGATGTTGCTCTCGGAGCGTGGTCTTGGCGGCAATGACGCAGATCTGTCGCATCGTCTGGAGCGTCTGCAGCGCGACGGATCGAAACGCGCCCGCGACGCCAAGCGACTGGCGGCGCAATGGGCGCGTCAGGCGATGGCGCAGACGTCTGTCGACGATCCGCGGCCGTTATCCGACGGCGCGCTGATTGCGCTGGCCTATCCCGATCGGTTGGCAAAGGCCCGAGGGGCGGGCGGCGAGTTTTTGATGGCGAACGGCCGCGCCGCCAGTCTGCCGGCGGACGAGCCGCTGTCGCGGTCGCCTTTTCTTGCCGTGGCGGAGTTAACCGGTCGCGCCGCACAGGCGCGCATACTCGCCGCCTGTGCGTTGACGGCCGATGAGATCGAGACAATCGCCGGCGCGCGCCTTGAGACACGCGACGAAACGATCTTCGACGCCGCGCGCGGCGGCCTGCAAAGACGCCGGTCGCGCCGGCTGGGCGCGATCCGTCTCGCCGAGCAAAATCTTGCCGTCGAAGCGACGATCGAGAATGCGCGCCTGCTCGCTCAGGGCATCGCCGCAATCGGCGTCGCCCGCCTTCCCTGGACAAAAGCGCAAAAACAGCTTCGTGACCGCGTCGCTTTTTTACGACGCGCCGAAGGTCCGACAAGCGCATTTCCCGATCTCGGCGATGCGGCGCTTGCAGCCGGGTCCGCACTTTGGCTATCGCCGTTCATTGTTGGACGCGTCAGTCTGACGGATATTGCGCCGGCGGATCTTGACGCCGCTCTGGCGCATCTGCTGCCATGGCAATTGATGCGACGACTCGACGACGAAGCGCCGGCCTGGTTCGAAACGCCCGCCGGCTCCCGCCATGCGCTCGATTACGAGGCGGAAAACGGCCCGCTGCTCTCGGTGCGCGTGCAGGAGTTGTTTGGCATGAGCGCGCATCCCGCGCTGGCGCGCGGCCGGGCGCCAATCACTCTGGAATTGTTGTCGCCAGCGCACCGGCCGATCCAGACGACGCGCGATCTGCCGGCGTTCTGGGCCGGTTCGTGGAGCGAGATAAAAAAGGAGATGAAGGGACGCTACCCGCGCCATCCCTGGCCGGATGATCCCGCACATGCAGCGCCGACAACGCGCGCCAAACCCCGCGGGACATGAAGCTGTATCAGCCGTTGCGGTTATTTTTAACGAACGCCCCGGCGCATTTTTTCTAGCCCGACGCAAGCCTCCTCTTCGACAATTTGCGCCGTTGACATATAATGTCGGGTGGAACGCGGGTAATGAAAAAACTCTACTTGAGCTACGCCATGGCCGCCCTGTTTCTTTGCGTCGCTTTGGCGCGAGGACTGGATCGGCTGATCGACGATCAGCCGCCGCGGCCGGCGCGAATTCAGGTTACATCCGCGCCAATGGCGCCTGCTGCCCAGGAAGCGCCCGCCCCGAAAAAATCCCTCGCCGAGCAGAAATTCGACGCCGCGCAAGAGCAACGCATTCCGGCGGCCAGCGACGGACATTATTACTCCGACGTCGAAATTAATGGCTGGCAATTGAAGCACATGCTGATCGACACCGGCGCGACCCATGTCGCCCTCTCCTATGAGGACGCCGCCAATCTTGGCATTTATCCCGGTCCCGGAGACTACAAATATGAAACGCGCACGGCGAATGGCTTGGGGCATGTCGCGGCGGTGACCTTGGGTGAAGTGCGGCTCGGCGAAATTGTTGTCAATGACGTGCAGGCCGTGGTCGGCGAACGCGGGATGCTGGATGTCAGCTTGCTCGGCATGAGTTTTCTGTCGCGTCTGTCGCGCGTCGAAGCGAGCGAGAACACGATGGCGTTGCAGCGCTAGGCTGAGGCGGACGACTTTTATTTTCCCTCCGCATACGTGTAAACGGGTCGACGCGCCATGATGAGGCGAATCGAGGACGATCTCCATGTTTCCCAAACCCGTTCAGAGACTGACGCCCAACACCTTCGACTACGAGCAAAAACCATTGGTCAAGCAGACGGGCTTTCGCGAGTATGACGCGCGCTGGATGTTTGGTCCGGAACTGAATCTGATGGGCGTGCAGGCGCTCGGAATGGGCCTGGGCGCGCTGCTTCGCGAATTGGGCGTCGCACCGGATATTGTCGTTGGTCACGACTACCGCAGCTACTCCGCCTCAATCAAATTCGCGCTGATCACAGGTTTAATGGCGGCGGGCGTACGTGTGCGCGACATTGGCCTCGCTTTGTCGCCGATGGCCTATTTCGCCCAGTTCGAACTCGATGCGCCGGCTGTGGCCATGGTCACCGCCTCCCATAACGACAATGGCTGGACCGGCGTGAAGATGGGCGCCAAACGGCCAGTCACCTTCGGGCCGGAGGAAATGACCCGGCTAAAGGAGATTGTCCTTGCCGGCGATTTGAAATCCTTGAGCGGCGGCTCCTACGAATATATCGACAATTTCGCCGCCCGATATCTCGATGATCTGACGCGCCGGCCAAAATTCGCACGCAAGATGAAGGTCGTCGCGGCCTGCGGCAATGGCACTGCTGGCGCCTTTGCGCCGCAGATGTTGGAGCGGTTGGGCTGCGAGGTCATCCCGCTCGACGTCGATCCCGACTTCACCTTTCCGCGTTACAATCCCAATCCCGAAGATATGGAAATGCTGCACGCCATGGCGGCGAAAGTGCGCGAAAGCGGCGCCGATGTGGGCCTTGGTTTCGATGGCGACGGCGATCGCTGTGGCGTGGTCGACGATCACGGCGAGGAAATCTTCGCCGATAAAATCGGGGTGATGCTGGCGCGCGACCTCTCCAAAGTCTATCCAGGCGCAACCTTTGTCGTCGATGTGAAATCGACTGGCCTCTTCGCCACCGATCCGGAATTGATCGCACGCAGGGTGAAGACGGATTACTGGAAAACCGGGCATTCCTACATCAAGCGTCGCGTTAGCGAGACGGGCGCGCTTGCCGGCTTCGAAAAATCCGGCCACTTCTTTTTCAACGCACCGATCGGCCGCGGCTATGACGACGGATTGCTGACGGCGGTGCATGTGCTGGAAATGCTTGATCGTAATCCATCAAAATCGATGTCGCAGCTATACGCCGAGGTTCCGAAGACCTGGGGGTCGCCGACCATGTCGCCGCATTGCGACGATGAGAAGAAATATGGCGTGGCGCAGAAGGTGGTGGCCCGGATCGAGGCCATGCAGGCGCGCGGCGAGACTCTGATCGGACAGGCGATCCGTGATGTTGTCACCGTTAATGGCGTACGGGTGACGGTGGAGGACGGAACCTGGGGGCTGGTGCGCGCTTCTTCGAACAAGCCGGAACTGGTCGTTGTCGTCGAAAGTCCGGCGTCGGAAGCGCGCATGCGCGAAATGTTTAGGGCTATCGACGCAATTCTGCGCGAAAATCCGGAGGTTGGCGCCTATAACCAGACGATCTGAGCGTCTTCGGCCTTGATCATTACGGTTCGATTTTGCAGGTCGTTCCCTCACCGCTCTGGTTTCGAATGTGACCATTGGGCAAATTAGACCCTGCGGCGGCTGGCGTGAGATTACGCGCGACAGCATAACTTGAACGGGTGAAAGTCCAGGAATATGCCTCGAAACCAGGGCCCGGCGAAAAACGATAGGTGACGTCGGCGATGATGATGGCGCCAAGCGGCGCCGTGGCGGCAGTGAAGCCCGCGGGCAAGACCGGAGCCGTATTGCAGGGTCGCTCTTGAGCGCCTCCCTTCGCGATCGACCAACTGGTCTCGACTTTCCGCGCTCCCGCACCCTGAAGAACGCCGACTTCCGAGAGCGTAACCTTCAGATTTTCTCTCGGTAAGGGCGATAGAAGGACGTTCCCGGCGTCAAAGATATCCTTCACATTCCCGGCGGTAAGGCAGGCGTTAAGACTGCTGTCGCCGCAATCTGTGATCCGAGCGGTCAATTCGGCAAGATTATGCGCAATGAAGTCGATCTTCTGCAAGGCGAAATATCCACGCGATAATGCGAAACCGCCGACAAACATCGTAATTAAAAGAGGCGCAACGAAAGCAAATTCGATTGCAACGGCTGCGTGACAATCCTCGCGAAAGCTTGGCCGATCCGGATCTTTTGGCATGTTCGGCGTCATGACCTCTCCACACGAAAGGCTGCAAGGCCCATAATCATACGCACACGCTGGCCGTTAAGAGTCACAATGCCGATATCTCCAGCCCCGAGGAGGCCAGCGAATTCAGGCAAGGGATAACCGATGCGAAGAATGCCGATACGGCCCGGCGCCGGAGGATCGATGATCGCTTCCAGATTATTGCCGAAAGCGTTGTAATCATTCGTTACGTCCGCCTTTTCCCATGACTCCGGACTATCGATTTCAACCCGGAGTTTCGAGCAATCAAACAAACTTTTTAGCGGTCCTCCTGTGTAGCATAGCTTTTCATCAATAAATGTTTGCAACGTCGTTTGTGGGGCCAGCGAGCCGATCATCAATTCACGACTGGCTATTTCTGCGGCCATTTGCAAATTACTTGAGTAAAAATGGAACAAACCAATTTCCATAATTGCGAATAACAATGCAAACAACGGAAGAGCGACCAGTGCAAACTCAACAGCCGCCACGCCCGAGTCATTTCTTGCGAAGCGACAGAGAGAAAAGATCTTATCCCGCATGCTGATTTCAGAAAAATGAGCCAACACCGCTCGCCTCCAATAATGTCACTTCGGAACCCGCTCGTCTCTCGTTCCGCTCCGGTCGGATATTGGTCTGTCACTTGCGGGCGGGCGCCACCACATCTTCATGCGACCGATAGGCGCCAATGGCTTGTGTAAGGTGTTGTGGATCGTCCGCTGCGTCTATGGACCGCACGCAAAGCGGATCGCAAGCCAGCGACTCTCGCCTGTCGACGCCGCGAAAAACGACCAGCTTGTCCTGAGCCGGCACAACGGAAATTAGCGTCTCCAGCACCCTTTCGCCCGTTTTGTCGAGAACGATCAGGTTAGTGGCGCCGAAGCTTTTGCCGGAGACGACAAGCAAACCGCCATCGCGCAACAGCGTTGCGTCGGCAATGGCGGGGTTGCCGAGAATCAAGGTTCGTGCGTCTGCCGGCATTTTGACCAGTCGCGCATAATCCATGTCGACGCGGATCTCCGGCAAAGTTTCCGCAAATGCGAAGCCGATGCTCATAAACTGGGCCCATGCCCATACCGCCGACACTACGACACGCATACGTCCTCACGCACCCATGCTTGCCTCTTGATAAAACAAGCTAAAACTATGCAATAAAATTAAATCGTATACAACAGGTTATGCAAACCAAAATTCGTCACCAAAACCATCGACCGAAAAGACAGTTGGACTTAAAGCTTAAACTTGACTAAATAATTTTGCAGGCTTAAGGCCGGGATGATTTTATGTATATGATTTCATTGATATTTATCATTATGGCCATCGCGGCGGCGATGTTCGATTTGCTAACCATGACCATACCCAATTGGCTTTGCGCCCTTCTTGCTGTCCTCTTTTTTCCGGCCGCCCTGGTCGTCCATCAACCTTCTGGCGTTGTTCTGAGCCAGGTCGCGTGCGGTCTGACTGTTCTCGCGGCGGGGTTCATATTGTTCCAATGCGGCAGGTTGGGTGGCGGTGACGCAAAGCTGGCCGCCGCCATCGCCCTCTGGCTAGGTTGGAGCGGTCTGCCGGCTTTTCTTTTACAAACCGCCCTGTGGGGGGGCGCTCTGGCGGCAATGCTCCTTTTCTTTCGAACGCTGAATTTGCCATTAACCTCTGTAAATCAAAAATTTATAGCAAGGTTGCTGGATCCGGCGATGGGCGCTCCCTATGGCGTCGCGCTCGCAATTGGCGGTGTGCTCAGCTTGCCTCATTCCGCCCTCTGGCGGCTTGCAGGCTCAATCTGACCGGCAATCATTAGTCCTGGTAACAATTGATTAACCATGTTTTGAAATATATTAAACAAACTTGAACTTAGCAATTGCGAGCGCCAGCGTATGAACAGGCTGAAACTGGTTCTCATTCCGATTGTGGCGCTGCTGGGCGCCGGCGCTTTTCTGCTGATGAAACGGCGACCGGTCGAGACCCCGATCGCGCCTGCCGCTCCCGTCATGATGGTGCTGTCGGCGACCCGCGACCTTCCGTCGGGAACCAGAGTCGAGGACGGCGACCTTGAGTGGGTCAAAATGACAGATGGGGGGGAAACCGAAGACAGCATTATTTCTTCTTCTCCTCCCGCCAACAATTTCAAGGAACAGGCAATCGATTCTTATGTTCGCACGCCAATCGGCAAAGGTGAACAGATCCGGCGCAGTCGTTTGGCGAAAACCAGTCTTATGGCGATGATGTTGGCCCCAGGGCACCGCGCCGTCGCCATCGATGTTGCTCCCAACACGACTGCGGGCGGCTTCATTTTGCCCAATGATCGTGTTGACGTTCTTCGCACCTATCGCAACGCGGATGCAACGCAGGAAGCCGGACGCGACATCTTCAGCACCGATATTATACTGGAAAATGTGCGCGTGCTGGCGATTGGCGCCGTCAGTGAAAAAAAGGGCTCCGACGCCACGGTGACCGGACCGACGGCTACGTTGGAACTCACGCCGCGCGCTGCGGAAATTGCTTTAATGGGGCAAAAAACCGGACAGTTGTCGCTCGCGTTGCGGCCAATGGAGGATGCGCGCAAACAGTCTCAACACGAAACATATGTGCAAGATCGAGCAACGGCCGATGGCGCAACGATCGTGCGACGCGGGGTCGTTTCGACCCTGCGGGCCAGATGAGGAAAATCATGCGCTCTCAAACCGTATCTGCATGGACACTCGCTCGCGATCGGCGACAATCCTTATTCGTTTTATTGATTTGCATGATCGCCGCGCTGATGTGGATTCCAGGATCGGCTATTGGCTTTGCGGCGGAATACGGTCAACTCTCGCGCCGCATCTCCATGGGCGTCGGCAAATCAGTGGTTATTGACCTGCCAGGCGAGGCCAGCGAAGTGGTTGTGGCTAACCCTAAAATCGCCGATGCAATCGTGCGAACCGCACGGCAGCTTTACATAGTCGGGGTCGACGCCGGACAGACGACGATCTCCGCAGTGGGCGTGGATGGACGACAGATCGCCAGCCTCGAGATCAGCATCGGTCGCGACATCGGCGAATTATCACAACTACTCCGGGTCGCTTTGCCCAAGGCCAATATCACGCCACGCACAGTTAACGGCACGATTATCCTTACCGGCACCGTCCTTTCTCCCGCCGAAGCGCGACGCGCCATGGACATTGCGAATGGATTCACAGCTACGCAACAGCAAGCGGCGCCCGGAAGCACGCCGCCCGCCGGCGGCGCCAGCGTCGTCAACGCCCTGACGATCCAGGGAGAAGATCAGGTGATGGTGAAAGTCACCGTCGCCGAAGTCTCGCGCCTCGTGCTCAAGCAACTGGGCGTTTCCTCGCAAGGCGTCGGAAGCGATACATTATTGCGCGGCGGCTGGGGTGTGCTGAACTCGGCCAATCCCTATGGCATCAATCCGCCAAAATCAGATGGTTTTCTCCGGCTGCTCGGACCCAACAACACTCAGTTAACGCTCAAAGCATTCGAACGCTACGGGGTCGCGCGCGTGCTTGCCGAACCCAGCGTCACCGCCGTATCGGGAGAAGCAGCGAAGCTGGTAGTTGGCGGTGAAATTCCTGTTCCCAGCCAATTCGGCGCGTGTCTGTTTGGCAATGTTTCTCCGACTGCGTCCGGCCAGGGAGGCGGGGCCGGTTGTGTTCCCGGCATTACCTTCAAACCCTATGGGGTGACGCTTAACTTCATTCCGACGGTCATGTCCGAAGGACGCATCCTTCTCCATGTCAACACAGAAGTAACAGAGGTTGACCGGCAAAACTCATACACCTACGCCGATATCACGGTGCCGGGTTTCCGCACCAGAAAGCACGAGACTTCCGTTGAACTACCTTCGGGCGGCTCGATCGCCTCAGCGGGATTGCTTCTGGAGAAATCCGAGCAGGCGATCACGGGATTGCCTGGATTGATCGATATACCGATTCTCGGCGCATTGTTTCGTTCCCGCGATTATATCCGCAACGAGACTGAACTCCTGATTATCGTGACGCCCTTTATCGTTCGACCAGTCAGCGCACAGGAAATCGCGCGGCCGACGGATGGCTTCGCCGACGCCTCCGATCCGCAAGCCTGGCTATTGGGTCATGTCAATCGAATCTATGCATCCCGGAGCAATCCGCAAATTCGGCAACAATTCAAAGGCCGGGTCGGTTTTATTAACGATTAGCCGCCTCGACAAGAAAGCAGTCATGATCATCAGCGCCGCTCGACATATATCGCTCGTCGAACAGATCTTCTCTATGCGCCGGATAGCTTTGGTTGTTGGTCTTCTGGCGATGCTGCCTGGGTGTGTCCCTGGTCATGTGAAGCCTGCGCCCGCGACGCCCTATGACTATCGCGATCGTCATCCAGTCGTGCTCGCAGATACGGCCTATGTCGTCGACTTGTTTCCTGCCATAATTGGCGGACGGATCGATTATACGACCGCCGGGCGCATACGCGAATTTGTCGATCATTACCGGCGCTTCGGCCACGGTCCCGTAATATTGCGGCGACCTGTAGGGAGCGCCGGGGCCAAACACACCGACGCTTCAGTCGCAGTCGTGCGGCGAGCGCTGACAAGCGCTGGGTTTGGTGGGACAATAATTGTTGAGGACTATCGCGTTGTCGATCCCCGGCTCGCAGCTCCTCTGCGTTTGTCCATAACCGGCATTAAGGCGAAAGTCTCCGGTCGTTGCGGCGAATGGCCAAGCGATCTTGCCGCTGACGCCTCGCTTGAGGGTTGGCAAAACGAAACCTGGTGGAATTACGGTTGCGCGACGCAACAAACCTTTGCCGCCCAGATTGCTGATCCGCGCGATCTAGCCGGTCCTCGTGGCGAGAATCCGGCAGATACAATAGCGCGAATGCGGGCGTTGGATAAAATTCGTGAAGGAAACGACCCGAGCACAAAATGGCCGCAGGAGCAAGAGACTATCAGCAAGGTTGGAGGTAATCTGTGAGCGGCGAGACATTGTCGCGTGAAAATAAGGACACTAAAGTCTCTCGTCGCAGTCAAGAGGAGATGGAGGCGCAAATTGCGCCGCTACCACGCATTTCGATACAGGCGTTCTGCGAAACACAAGAGATTGCCTCGATCATTGAGGAGGCATCCAACGACAGGCGGATGTCAAAAACAATAACCAAAATACAGATGGGCGGCGTAATTGCTGCAATCGAAGCATTTCAAGATCAACCGACGCCAAATCTGATTATTATCGAAACAGCCGAAGAGAGGGATACCTTCTTCTCACAACTTGAAAATCTTGCCACATATTGCGATAGCGGAACAAAGGTTGTTGTTATCGGGTCTGAAAACGATATTACTCTCTATCGCGATCTCATCAGAAGCGGTGTTAGCGAGTATTTTGTTAAACCCATTCAAATAGTTGCATTTATCTCTCAATTATCGAGACTTTACACGGGCGAAGTTGCTCAACCCCTAGGACGAACGATAGGCGTTATTGGCGCAAAAGGAGGGGTAGGCGCATCGACTATAGCGCATAATCTGGCATGGACAATCACACGATTGCTCAAAATTCAGGGAGTGATTGTCGATCTGGATTTACCCTTCGGCACAACAGCGCTGGATTTCAATCAAGATCCTCCGCAAGGCGTCGCCGATGCAATCTACTCCCCGGATCGTATCGACCAGACATTCGTTGACAGGTTAATGTACAAGTGTAGCGATACGTTAAGTATTTTATCAGCCCCCGCAACACTTGATCGACTATACGATCTGCCCGAAACCGCCATTGATCCGACGATCGATATCCTGCGGGCTACGATTCCTGTTATTATTCTTGATATCCCGCATCAATGGACAGCCTGGACCCGGCGAGTGATGACAACGGCGGATGAACTCGTGATCGTTGCTGCTCCCGATCTTGCCAATTTACGTAATGCTAGATTGTTGATCGACAGTCTTAAGGCTCTGAGACGCAACGATCACGCACCGAAAATTATTTTAAACACTGTTGGTATGCCAAAAAGACCTGAAATAAGCTCAGCCGAATTCGCCAAGACCCTTGACGCGGGAGATCTGATTGTCTCTCCTTTCGAAGCAAAATTATATGGCGCCGCAGCCAATAACGGACAAATGCTGGATGAAATTGATCCATCTGCACAAATAGTTCAGGTGCTTTCTACTCTGGGATATCGACTGATGGGACGGGCTGAGCCGACGATCGAACAAAAAGGATTGATTGGCTCCTTGCTGGCTCGTTTCGGATTACGCAAAACAGCCTAACGAAACTGGGGGGCGGGTAACAGACTATGTTTGGCAAGCGGACAAGTCTTGAAAGGGCGCCCGTTCCTCGCCAGGAAACGATGCAAGCACCGTTGACGATGGCTGCAGCCAGCAAGGGTATGCCGGAGACGGAGCCACAGAAAAAAGAAGATCGGAAAAGATCCGAGGATTACTACACAAATAAAAGTCTCATATTTGGCGCTCTCGTCGACGCTATAGATCTTTCCCAGCTTTCCCGCCTGGACTCTTCTGAGGCGCGAAAGGAAATCCGCGACATTGTAAAAGAGATAATTGCCATTAAACACTTTGTTATGTCTATTTCCGAGCAGGAGGAAATGCTCGAGGATATTTGCAATGATGTTCTTGGATTTGGTCCCCTGGAACCTTTGCTCGCACGCGACGATATTGCCGATATCATGGTGAATGGAGCCGAAAAGACTTATATTGAAGTCGGAGGTAAAATTCAGCTCACAAATATCCGTTTCCGCGATAACGGACAGCTCATGAATATCTGCCAAAGGATTGTATCCCAGGTTGGGCGCCGTGTCGATGAATCTTCGCCAATTTGCGATGCGCGCCTGCTGGACGGTTCCCGCGTGAACGTCATTGCGCCCCCTCTTGCTATTGATGGGCCGGCATTGACGATACGTAAATTCAAGAAAGATAAACTTACGCTGGATCAGCTTATTCGCTTTGGATCGATTTCGCCCGAGGGTGGCGAATTACTTAAAATAATTGGTCGTGTGCGGTGCAATATATTGATCTCCGGGGGAACAGGTTCTGGAAAAACAACCCTGCTCAATTGCCTGACAAATTATATCGATCGCGACGAAAGAGTCATAACCTGCGAGGATTCCGCAGAATTACAACTCCAGCAGCCGCATGTCGTACGATTGGAAACACGACCCCCTAATCTTGAAGGTCAGGGTGCGGTCACCATGCGTGATCTGGTTAAAAATTGTCTTCGAATGCGACCTGAAAGAATAATCGTTGGCGAGGTTCGTGGATCGGAGGCATTTGATCTATTGCAGGCTATGAACACCGGTCATGACGGGTCGATGGGCACAATACATGCGAATTCACCGCGTGAGGCGCTAAGCCGTATCGAATCCATGATCAGTATGGGCGGTTTTACGCTCTCACAAAAAACAATCCGGGATATTATGATTTCGTCTATCGATATCATTGTACAGGCCGCACGTCTGCGTGATGGATCACGACGAATCACACATGTAACGGAAATTGTAGGCGCAGAGGGTGACGTCGTCACTCTTCAGGATTTGCTCGTTTACGATATTCAGGGCGAGGATGCGAATGGTCGCATCCTGGGCCGACACCGATCCACAGGCATCATGCGCCCTCGTTTCTGGGATCGAGCGCGTTATTTTGGTGAAGAAACACGGCTTATGCGCGCGCTTGAGTCGGCTGAAGCGGCTGAAATAGAATGAATGAAGTCGTCCAATCCGGTCAATTCTATCTGGATTTTGCAGACAATGATCTGTTGCCGATAATGCTGCTTATTTTCGCCGGCATTATTTTGATTGCCGTTTTGTTTTATCCTGAGATTCAGGCGAATGATCGAACAAAAAAAAGAATCATGTCAATAATGTCTCCTGTGACGGCGAACACGGCGCCGGACTCTCGATCTGCATCAGAGCTTCAGAAACGCCGTAAAATTATAACTGAAAGCCTGCAGGAAGTAACAAAACGTAACCAAAGTAAACAGCGCCTGAAACTCGATGTTCGGATGACTCAAGCCGGACTGTCCATTTCACCCAATGTATTCATGTCACTTTCCGTTGGCTTAGGCATCTGTCTGGGCCTGATTTATTTCTTCATAATGGGACAGCCAATCGTAGCTGCAGGCATTTCGATCACCGTAGTCTTTGGCGCGCCAAACTGGCTTTTGAATTATTTGCGGAATAAACGAATAGGTAAATTCATCACGAATTTTCCTCCAGCGCTTGAAACCATTGTTCGAGGCGTGCGCGCAGGATTGCCGATTAATGATTGCTTTAGGGTTATCGCCGCAGAGGCTCAGGAGCCTGTTAAGAGCGAATTTCGTACTCTCGTTGAATCGCTGGCGTTTGGTCTGACGCTGGGCGAGGCGACAGAGCGGATGGCCGAGCGGATACCCACGCCCGAAACGACCTTTTTTTCAATTGTTCTGGCTATTCAGGAGAAAACAGGGGGAAATCTCGGCGAGACTCTTGCGAATTTATCGAATGTATTACGCGATCGAAAAAAATTAAAAGAAAAAATCAAGGCCCTTTCCACCGAAGCGACAGTTTCGGCAGGCATCATCGGTTCCTTGCCATTTGTTGTTATGCTTGCAATATACTTATCAACGCCCGGATATTTGGATGCGCTATTTACGACTAATCCGGGTAAGATGATCCTCGGTGGAGGCCTGTTGTGGATGTCGTTGGGGATAGTTATTATGAGGCAAATGATCAATTTCGATATTTAATCAGGTCGGACGGAGAATTGATTAATTATGGATCTTATTGATCGACTTGTCGACGCAGATTTTATTATCGCTATATTTGTCGCTGTTAGCGTTGCGGCGACATTGGTGACCCTCTCTTCATTCTTTTTGCCGTCCGATACGTTTGCGCGCCGAATGAAAAGCATCGCATCAGAAAAGGAGCGTTTGCGGGCGCGGCAAATGGCGGCTCAAAACGTTGGCTCGAAACAACTTCGCCATCGCCAACGGGCCTATCTTAAGGAGATCGTTGAGAAATTTGCTCTCTCGAAATGGCTTTATGCGGAAGACGCAAAGTCCCGTCTGGCAGTCGCCGGTTTTCGGGGACCGCAGGCGGAGACAACCTTTTTGTTTTCACGACTTGTAACGCCGCTGCTCTTTTTTATTGTCGCAACAATATATATTCTGAGCATGGCGTCGCCAGATCTGTCATTTACGAGTAAGATAGCTATCCTGATTGTCGCTCTCTATCTTGGAATCAAGGCCCCGGAAATCTATCTCAAAAACACAACCATCAAGCGACAGGACTCGATGCGTCGCGCTCTGCCGGATGCGCTTGATCTTCTGCTGATTTGCATAGAGACAGGCATGTCGATTGAGCACGCCTTTCGGCGTGTCAGTCTGGAAATCGGTATGCAATCATTGGCGCTCGCAGAAGAATTGGCGCTTACCACAGCCGAACTCTCCTACCTGCCGGATCGGCGAACCGCCTATAGCAATCTTGCCGTGCGAACCGGACTTGAGGGCGTCAAGCAAATAACCACCAGTCTGATCCAGGCCGAAAAATACGGCACGCCCCTCGGCCAGGCGCTACGCGTTACGGCGAAAGATATCCGCGATCAAAGGATGACAGATGCGGAAAAAAAAGGCGCCGCTCTTCCGCCCAAATTGACTGTGCCAATGATTGTTTTCTTTCTTCCCGTTTTAATCGCTGTTATCATTGGACCGGCTATAATAAGCGCGATGAGTCATTTTTAGTCGGTTATTGCCTGCGCCAGCTTAATCGCGATGGGCTGGCCTGCATGATCGAGAAAAAGTCCTTTAGACAAGCGATTGAATGAATGCGGAATACTCGGCTCTCCGAACATATTCAAGCCGAGCACATTTGACATTTGTCGCTGCTGCAACGGCTGCCTACTACAGCCGATCTTGTTGGCGTCAATCGGCATACAGCCACACTCTTTTTTCATAAACAACTTGAATTGATTTCTCCTAAGCGTGGTCGGATGACCATATAATTTCTATGCTGCGACCACTTGCGAGCTTTTAATCCGCCGTCGATGGATGAAGGTCGTCACTCTGATTAATCGGTTGATAGGTGGTGCGCGCGATGACGTCGGCGAACCAGTCGTCGGGCTAGCGCCTTTGCCATTAGGAAATCAGAATGGCGTTCAAATCATCACTTTGCGCCTCCGCCGCTATGGAAGCGCCGGGAGTCAACGCCTCCGCAACAATCCGATGTTGTGCCTCAAGGCTCCGCATGCGCTGTTTGAGGCCATTGTCGCCGAATAAATTTTGGTGTCCGCCATCTTCGATGGTGGACGCTTAATCCATTCCATAATGCTCCGGTAAGCGGTCGTCGTATCTCGGTTAGGAATAATTACAATCTGCCTCCAGAACTCGATGAGTGGGATGGGGGCGTGGGTGACGTTATGTGATTTCCCGCCGGGTGGCGAAAACGGGAGCTGAATTATTCTGCAAGCCGGCATAGAAGAGCATTTGTTTATGAATGGTTCACTGGAGAACAATTGACGAATATCAGATTCAGGACAGATTTGTGATGTTGCAACTTTCTCAGGGATCAATTTGGCTCTAATGCAAGCTGAACGAAAAAACTCAATAGTTGGCGCTGCGAAATCTATTGGCGAACGTCCGCCTGAAAGTCGAGATCAAGGCTGCGCATGAGCAAAGGCGCCAAACCTATGACTCTCAGCGCCTGCAAGCCGATCTTGCCGATAACGGCGTCCAGGTTGGGATTTCCCGGATCAAACACACCCGCAAAAAGCCGGGACTGCGTTGCCGGCAAAAGAGGAAACTCCAAGCAACCACAGAATCAAGGCATCGTCTGCCAGTGGCGCTGAACCTGCTGGATCGCAAGTTTGCCGAGGCCGCGCCGAACAAGGCTTGGGTGCGGATATAACCTATATCGCCACCGAAGAGAGCTGGCTCTATCTCGCTGGCGTCAAGGATCTGTTTAACATCGAGTTGGTAGGCTCCGCCATCGACAACAGCATGACACAAAATCTGGTGATTCAGGCGCTACGCCGCGCTGTCGACGCCAAACAGCTTGACGCAAGGCTGATCCATTACTCGGATCGAGGCAGTCAATACTGCGCTTGCGCTTACCAAAAGCTCCTGCGACAGTTCGGCATGCCGATCTCAATGAGCCGTAAAGGAACCTGCTGGGACAATGCGCCAATGGAAAGCTGCCGGGGATCCCTGAAGACAAAATTGGTTCATCATCGCTGCTTCTCAACCCGCGAACTGGCAAATTGCGAGATAACGGAATACATCGTGATCTTCCACAACCGGACGCGAAGGCAGGCGCGATCCGGCCATCTGTGGCCAGCATCGTTCAGTCAGCGATACTATGCTATGCAAGTGGCCGCTTGGACCATTGGACTCTATCATTTGCATCCGACCTCAGTCTTGACGCCAAAATCATGAAATGTTGCCCATTAAAATGGGAGAGCGCTAAAATTGAAACCAAATCTTTTTCTGCTCGGCGCCGGCAAGTGTGGCACGACGTCGCTCGCAAATGTGCTTGGCCGCCATCCTGACATTCATGTTAACGCGTATAAGGAGCCTTCCTTTTTTTGCTCCTACTTTCAAGTCGTAAGCAATCCGGTGGTCTATTTCAGTCTGTTCGATTCGCCCAAACGGTATCGAGTTGACGCCTCGCACGTCTATTTTTCCAATCCGGAAACGGCGCCAATTCTGAAAGATCTTTTTCCCGAGGCAAAGTTCCTCGTGATTATGCGGGACCCGAAGCAAAGAGCTTACGCGCTTTACCGGCACATGCGCCGTTATGTCGCTGAGGATGGGCTGCCTTATGAGGACATCAAGGATTTCATTGAGGCGCTCAAGGCGGAGCCATATCGAGCGACGTCGGCTGAGTTTTGGATCAACTGTCGCCAATATGCCTGGAATTTTCTATATTGCTGCTCATCGCTTTACGATCAGCAGCTCGCGCGATACTTTGCGCTGTTCGACAGGAGCCAGTTTCATTTGCTAACCTTGGCCGAGTTTTCACGCAACCCACGCGAGGCCCTCTCGCAGATCGCAGATTTCCTGAAGATCGACGCCTCTCCCTTCGTTTCGCTTAATTCTTTTGTATTTAACGCGGATGAGGCTCACCAGCCCTATTCGGCTGAGGCAGAACAGCTAATGAATCAGAACCTGGCCGGTGTAACCGCACGAGTGGAGGCGCTGATAGGGCATCAACTCGACTGGAGCAAGTGACCGGCGGCATTTGTGGCCGCGCAATTCCTTCATGTGAGCAGAGGTTGGCGACGCAGCCCATGGCGCGTCGGGCTTTGACCGATCATTCGTAGACCCCTTTATCGGCCAGATGGCGAATTTTGAGAAAGAAATCGCTCACGACAGCATGGATTGCATCGATCATCCGCCGAAACTTCATGACGATTCTCCGTGAGGGCAAAGACTCTGCCTTGTTACTTCTAAATGAAAATCAATAAATTCATTGCTCCCGGCTTACTTCACGCCTGTTTAGTGACGTCGTCAATGAACTTAACGGTTCAAGACGAAATCAGCTTCGCCATAAATTACCGTTTCTTGAAATCAGGCGCGTCAATCAGTACGCGTCGCAGACGAATTGTCCGAACGCTCATGACCTTATCGCCAGCGCTTGCTTTTCGGCTTCCTTCAACACCTGCAGTAGATAGGCGCCATAGCCGCTCTTTGAGAGCCGCGCGGCCGCCTCGCTCAGCGTTTGTGCATCGATCCATCCTTGCATGAAGGCGATTTCCTCAAGGCAGCCTACACGCTGCCCCTGTCGCTGCTCGATCGCTCGGACATATTCTGCGGCCTCAAGGAGCGATGCCGGGGTGCCTGTATCTAGCCAGGCGAAGCCGCGGCCTAGACGCTCGACGTTGAGCGAGTCGTTCTCAAGATAGATGCGGTTGAGATCGGTGATCTCAAGTTCGCTGCGGGCTGAGGGTTTCAACGAGGCTGCATATTCAGGCGCGCGGCGGTCGTAGAAATAAAGGCCGGTCACCGCCCAGTTGGATTTTGGTTGCGCGGGCTTTTCCTCCAATGAGATTGTTTTGGCGTTCACGTCGAATTCGACGACAGCGTAACGCTCCGGATCGCCCACGTGATAGGCGAAGACAGTAGCGCCGTCCTTTCGCGAGGCGGCGACCGCGAGTGACTCCGTCAGCCCGTGCCCGTAAAAAATATTGTCGCCCAGCACCAGTACGGAATTGAACCCTTCGACAAATGACGCGCCGATCGTATAGGCCTGCGCCAGCCCTTCGGGCTTGGGTTGCTCTGCATAGCTGAGCGCGATGCCCCATTGGGCGCCTGACCCCAGAAGCCGCTTGAAAGCAGGCAGGTCTTCCGGCGTCGAAATCACGAGAATGTCCCGCACGCCGGCGAGCATCAGAACCGACAGCGGATAATAGATCATCGGCTTATCATAGACCGGCAACAATTGTTTTGATGCCGCCAGTGTCATCGGATGCAGCCTCGTGCCTGAGCCGCCCGCGAGAATTATACCGCGCATGTCTATACCTCTGAGTTGACCAGCAGGCGATCGACGCATCTCCTGAGCGAGATGCGCCAATCTGGCAAAGATAAACTGTAAATTTCCCGGAGTCTGGTGTTATCCAGCCGGGAGTTCGCCGGCCGCTTCGCCGGCGTTGGATAGTCGGCTGTGGTGATGCGTTTCACCAAAACCGGCGAGCGACCATGTTTTTGCGCCTGCGCGAAGGCCGCTTCAGCAAGTTCCGCCCATGTCGCCTCGCCGGAGCCGGTCATGTGGAAGACTCCGCGTAGCATGGCCGAAGCATCGCGCGAGATATGTTGCGCGATCGTCAGGACGCCATTAGCGATGTCGACAGCGCTTGTTGGATTGCCCAGTTGATCGGCGACGACGCCGAGCTCATGCCTTGTTTCCCCAAGGCGCAACATGGTGCGCACGAAATTTGTGCCAAAGGGACTGTAGACCCAAGCTGTGCGCAAAATGACGTGATCATCACATTGTGCCGCGACGCGTCTTTCGCCCTCAAGTTTCGTGCGTCCATAGACTCCGGTGGGGCCCACGAGGTCGTCCTCGCGATAAGGTCGATCCATTACGCCGTCGAAGACATAGTCCGTCGAAAGATGGATAATCGGGACACCGAGGCGCGCGGCTGCGGCAGCGACGGCGCCGGCGCCGGCGGCGTTCACGCGCATCGCGGCCTCGGCATCTTCTTCTGCTTTGTCGACTAACGTATAGGCGGCAGCATTGACAATGACGTCGGGGCGTAGACCCTCGAAAGCCCGTGCGACGCTCTGCTCATTGGCGAGGTCTAATTGAGGACGGCCAAGCGCGACGATCTCAGCCACGCCGGCGCCGCATTCAATGAGTGAGGAAACGATCTGTCCCTTCCGTCCAGTAACAACGATGCGCACGGACGTCACCCGAAAACATCGGCAAGATCGCGCAGCCTCGGCCAGCGCTTGTCTTTTTCGGAGAGGATCGCGCCGCCAGGCGGCAATAACCAGTCGATGCCAAGCTCTGGATCGTCGAAAGCAAGTCCGCGATCATGGGGCGGCGAATAAAGCGCTGTGACTTTGTAGAGAACCTCAGTGTCTGGCTCAAGCGTGATGAAGCCATGTGCGAAACCGATCGGTACGAGCAATTGGCGCCAGTTCTCGCTCGAGAGTTCTACGGCGACATGTTTTCCGAAGGTCGGCGAATTACGCCGGATGTCGACGGCAACATCCAGAATGCGGCCGCGCACCACACGTACAAGTTTGTCCTGCCCGAAAGGTGCAGTTTGATAATGCAGGCCGCGCAGAGTGCCGACTGGCGCCGAGTAAGAATGATTGTCCTGAACGAAAGTGTAATTCAAGCCGGCGCTTGCCCAATCGGAGATTTTGTAAACCTCGGAAAAGAATCCGCGCTCATCTCCATGTTTTATGGGCGTGATGATTTTCACCGCCGGAATTTCTGTGTCTTCTAACTGCATTTTTCTTTACCGCATGATATTACTGGTTTTGCCTTCCGACGTAGGGCGAAATGCCTCTAGCGGATGCGTCCGAGCCTCTCGCCCTGATATTTCTTCGAACGAATGGCCTGCCACCAGTCGGGATTATCAAGATACCATTGGACCGTCCGCCGCAGCCCAGTTTCGAAGGTCTCTTTCGGCCTCCAGCCAAGTTCACTCTCAATCTTTGAGCAATCAATGGCGTAGCGAAAGTCGTGTCCGGGACGGTCTTCGACAAATGTGATAAGTTGTCGGTAGGAGCCAGCGGCGCGTGGACGCAGCGTGTCGAGAATGTCACAGATTGTTTCGACGACTTCAATGTTTTTCTTCTCATTGCGGCCGCCAACATTATACGACTCGCCGATGACGCCTTTCTTCGCCACGAGCATCAGCGCTGCGGCGTGATCGTCGACAAAGAGCCAGTCGCGAACATTTTCGCCGCCTCCGTAAACCGGTAGCGGCTTTTCTTCGAGGGCATTAAGGATCATCAACGGGATGAGTTTCTCGGGGAAATGATAGGGTCCGTAATTGTTCGAGCAATTGGTGACAATCGTAGGCAGTCCATATGTCTCGCGCCAGGCGCGCACGAGATGGTCGGAGCACGCCTTAGACGCCGCATAGGGCGAGTTCGGCGCATAGGGCGTATCCTCACGGAAATAGTCCTCGGACCCCAATGTTCCAAAGACTTCATCCGTGGAAATATGCTGGAAACGAAAACACGCCGCGCGCTCGGATGGCAGCATGCGCCAATATTTGAGCGCCTCCTCAAGGAGGGAGAAAGAGCCGATAATGTTTGTCTCGATGCAAGCGGCTGGCCCATCGATAGATCGGTCGACATGGCTTTCAGCCGCGAGATGCATGAGAATGTCGGGCTGGAACTCGGCTAGCGCCCGGTTCACAGCGTCTCGATCGCAAATATCAGCTTGGCGGAAAGAGTACCGGGGACTCCCAGCGATAGGCGCGAGCGAGTCAAGATTACCCGCATAAGTCAACTTGTCGAAAACCATGATGTCGTCTGCGGTCTCGGCGATGAAACGACGTGCGACCGCTGAACCTATAAAACCGGCTCCGCCTGTAATGAGTATACGCATTCAAAACCTATGGGAAATTGCCGAAGATTTTACGATTTTATCGGTGCTTTAAGCGCACATTCAAGGCTGGATTAAATCATGAGAGATGACCCCGGTTCTTTGGATAGCTTCCCCGCAGATTTTAAGTGGATCTCTACCGGGGTTTACTGAACGCGGGTTACTTCGATTTTGTCGCTGCGTCGAGAGGGCTTAAGCTCGACCAGAGCCGCGACAAAGTCAACGATGACGGTCGTGAGGCTATCGCTATTTCATTGAATTCAAGCAGGATATCATCTTGTCTGCGTCCGTTTTTGTCAATTAGCTTTGGCGGATTTAGCCATTCGTTGCAACACCAACTGCTATGTACACTCCGACGAAGAATTATTCTAGGATTTCGGCGGGTTTTTTCCAACCGAGCGTCCTGCGGGGCCGTGGGTGCATCGCATGCGCAACTGCATCAAGTTCACTGACGGAGTGCTGGTGACTCTATCATCTCAAGAGTCGAGGCCTTCGGTAAACCCTGGGCGGTTCACTTAATAGAGAAACGGCTGAGGCAACCGCTTGCCGCAAAGCCTCCGCCAAGATGGAGGGCGAAGCGGACGGCGCGCGAAACGCGCGACGGCGCCCGTCATGGTCGCATTGGGCGTAAAGAAAGGGTCCCAACGGTCATAATCTTCGGGATTTTTTTGCCAGAATAGGGCCATCTCGGCAAACTCCCGCTCGGTCGCGGCAATACTTTGGTCAGGCGCTCCCCTCGTGGCCGCCTCAAAGTGGAGCAACTGTGCGTGAGGGGTGTAGAGGATTGAATAGCCTTTCTTGGCAATCCGACGGCAGAAATCCACGTCTTGGTAGGCAACCACGAACCTGTCATCCAAGCCGCCAGCCTGGAAGAAGACCTCGCGCCGCACCATTAGGCAGGCAGCCGTGATGGCCCAGACCTGGCGAGTGAGAGCCAGCTCGCCAAAGGGTCCTGAGTCGTCACAACCAGCGTTTTGTAGCCCGTGCCAAACCAGATTTTCGGGACCAAAGCCAATCCCACCGTGCTGGATCGTCAGATCTGGATACAGAAGCTTTGCGCCCACAGCGCCGACCTCCGGAAGGAGAGCTAAAGAGGCGAGCTCATCAAGGCAATCCTCATGAAGTATCTCAGTATCGTTATTCAGGAGGAGGAGGAGGCTACCCTGGGCTTCAGTCGCCGCAGCGTTGATTAGTTTTGAAAAATTAAATGGCCGGTCATAGGGGAGCACCCGAACCCGTGCATCGTCCGATAAATGATCGAGCAACCGCAAAGCAGCTGGCTCTTGCGTGCGATTGTCCACTATGATCAGCTCAAGATTTTTATAGTTCGATTTATCTAGCAGGCTGCTGACACAACGTTGAAGCAGGGAGGCCTTGTCTCGAGTTGGAATGATCACTGACAAGAGCGGCTCTGGATTCGGTTTAGGCCATTGAAGTCGATTCCAATGGGGAGCCAGAGGCGCAGGCGAAAATTTTACATTATAATGTCCTTTCGCAGACAGAAAATCCTGAGCTACCTCGCGGGTATCGTCCCTGCGCCAATCCGACGACATCGTTCGATGGCAGAGTATAGATGGAACGTGAGCTATTTCCTCACGGCGAAGGCGAACTGCGACCCGCAAGTTCAGTTCATACAAGAAGTTGTCAAGGGTTTTGGAGCGGAACGGTTTGTCGAGAGAAGCTAATTCAGACCTCCGATAGCATCCGAAGGCTCCTATTAAGTCACGACCAAGCGCGAAGAATGGATCCCAGCCCGTCTTGAACCAGGGTCTTTTCCGCTGCCCGCCGAAGCTAAAATCTTCGTCTGAGTAAATAAGTTTCAGGTCAGGATTTGCATTCACTTCAATCGCTAATGCGCCCAAAGCATGCGGGGCAAGGATACAGTCGGCAGGAAGTGGGACTACAAAGTCAATGTCCTCTTCGTAAGCCGACTTTTTTAACGCAGCAGCTGCTCCTGTGTGAGATTCATATTCAAGAATGCTACAAGCAGCCGCGAGCCGCCAACGGCCATACACTTGAGCTTTTAGCGAAGTCTCGAGGGGTTCGATTAGAGCCGGGTCGATCGGCTTGACGAAAAGAGGAATGAAAAGAAAATTTGGAACTACTTTGATCTTGTCGAGCAAATCACAAAAAATTCTATCGTCCGCAGTCGCAGGCTCCTCTACCGCGGCAATCCACTCGCGATAAGCTTGGTCATTACAGAGCTCTGAATTCGATGGTTTACGCAAGAATTACCCGCCGGCCGATCCTGGACAACATGCTTTATCTCCGAACTTCCGATCCCGGCATCTTGCCATATCAACGTTCTAACTCCTCAGACTTCAAGTATGGTCTTGATAGCGCAGGTATGGCGTTGATTTCGCATGTAAAATATAATGCTTCCTCGCTGGATCCGAGTAAGCTCAGCCCGCCGCTAACTTGTTCTTACTGTTGCCTTTGTCGATCAGGCTGTATAAGACTTTCGGAATTATTTGGCAACCATCTGGAATCCTGTGCGTAAGCAGGATGAAAGCCGAGCCTTGCAGCGATTAAATTCTTGCAGGAAAGTCAATACCCATGAGCCTCCCAAGTCAAGGTTCGTCAGCTCCCGACCTAAGCGTAATCATGAATTACGAATATGAGCTCGATCTGCAGGGCGACAATGCGCTCGCGCATATAATGGAATTGACGCCGAAGAATAAGAAGACGCTGGAGATCGGAGCCGGATCAGGCATGATTACCAAGCATCTCGTCAACACCAAAGGGTGCGACGTAGTTGCGGTTGAGATCAATCCTGCGTCTGTCGAGAAACTAAAAGCTTACGTCGACCGGGTTTATCCCCTCGACCTAAACGACCCCGGTTGGGTAACGCATTTGGCCCAGGAGGGTAAGTTCGACACCATTATTGCAGCTGATGTGCTTGAGCATCTGTACGACCCTTGGACAGTCTTGAAAGGCATGAGGAGTCTTTTAAGCGAAGACGGTTCGATTATTCTCTCTTTGCCTCATGTGGGACACAGCGCGATCGTGGCGTGCCTCTTGGAGGAGGATTTCGAATACAGGGATTGGGGATTGCTTGATAAGACACACATTCGGTTCTTTGGACTGCATAACATCCACTCATTGCATGAGAGTGTAGGCATGGCTATCGCGGACTGCCGGTTCGTTGTCCGCGATCCTCAGGATACCGAATTCGCAGAGCGTTGGGCTCGCCTTCCCATGGAAGTGAAAGCAGCCCTGACGTCATACCCTCACGGCCGTATCTATCAAGTCGTCACTCGGGCGACGTCGTCGGAAACAGTATCAAATCCAGTAGATTTGTTTATGGCCTCTGGAGTAAGATCTGCACCCCGCCCGACGATTTTCGACCGACTGGGGTTTCGTAAATTTTAGACGCTATTAGGGCAAAATTGACAATGTCGACACAACAAACGCCAGCTCTTGACGCATCCGCCGCCGACAAAGTGAAACTAATCGCGTTCTTTCTCACACAGTTCCATCCGATTCCAGAAAACGATCTTTGGTGGGGTAAGGGTTTCACCGAATGGACGAACGCAACCGCCGCTCGACCCATGTTTCGCGGTCACTATCAACCTCACCTGCCGGCTGATTTAGGTTTCTATGATTTACGTCTACGGGAAACGCGCCGCGCCCAGATCGCCATGGCGAAAGAATATGGCATTGATGGCTTTTGCTATCATTATTACTGGTTTTCCGGCAAACGACTGCTTGAGCAGCCTCTTAACGACATGCTTAGCGACCCGGAAAGCGACATGCCTTTTTGTCTGTGTTGGGCAAACGAGAATTGGTCTCGCCGCTGGGACGCCGCTGAGAATGAGGTTCTAATCGCCCAGAAATATCTGCCGGATGACGATCTTAATTTCATCAAAGAAATGGTTCACTATTTTCGAGATCCGCGCTACATACGACACAATGGCGCTCCCTTTTTGATCGTCTACCGGCCCAGCCATTTGCCGAATGCCCGGAAAACAATCCAGACATGGCGAGATTACTGTTCAACAGTTGGGTTCGAGAAAATCCATCTTTGTTGCGCCTTTAGTCACCAGAATTGGGATTACGAGCAATTCGGTTTTGACAGCGGAGTAGAATTTCCGCCGCACAATATGATCCGGCCGAGCCTGCATGATCATCTCGATTGTGTTGACGGGTTCAAAGGATACGTCTTCGATTGCACCGAAGTCGCAGAGATGTATCTTGCCCGAGATTATCGTGAGTTCAACGGCTTTCGAACTGTTTTCCCTTCTTGGGATAATACAGCTCGACGCAAAGAAATCGCTGCTATCGGCCTGAATGGCACACCCGAGAATTATGAGCGCTGGCTTGCGCGTGCGATCAATCAAACAAAGCTTGATTATCCGATGCAAGAGCGTTTTGTATTCATAAACGCCTGGAACGAGTGGGCTGAGGGGTGTCATCTTGAGCCGGACAAGAAATATGGACGGCGTTTTCTAGAGGCCACGGCGCGTGCAAAGGCAGGACAAGTCGTCGATACGAGTTGGGCGGAAGTTGGAGTTCCGGAAGGTCTCAAAAAGACGCGCAGAGATCATTTATGTCGCCTGCTGAATAAATATCTTTGCAGGTAAGACTACAGAAAATGACCGCTCAAGAAAGCTTTAGGCAAGAGATTGCAGGCACAGTTCAGCTTTAAGCCAGCAATCAACTTAGAGAGCGATATGGAAGGCGGAAAGAGATACTTTCAGAGGTTGGCGGCGAGCATACAAAACCGGGATGATCCTGTCCTGAAGTATGAGCGCGATCGGCTGGCTGAAGAGAATGCAAGCATCAAGGCCGATCGCAGTCTGATAGCGATCGAACGCGATCGGCTGGCCGAAGAGAATGCAAGCATCAAGGCCGATCGCAGTCTGATAGCGATCGAACGCGATCGGCTGGCTGAAGAGAATGCAAGCATCAAGGCCGATGGCAGTCTGATAGCGATCGAACGCGATCGGCTGGCTGAAGAGAATGCAAGCATCAAGGCCGATCGCAGTCTGATAGCGAGCGAACGCGATCGGCTGGCCGAAGAGAATGCAAGGATCGCAGCCGATTACAGTCTGATAGCGAGCGAACGCGACCGGCTCAATTTACAGCTCGATAAATTCGTTTTTCAAGCCTCGCGTCACGCCGCTGTCGAAAGCGAGCGTGATCAGTTAATGGCTAAACTCGGCTCGCTGGCTGCTGGCCAGCAAGCCGAGACCGCAGCGTTTAGCGCAATGGAAAAAGCCCGCTCGCTCTATCTCGACTTGATGGAAAAAACACTGGTCGGCAGCATCGACAAGGATCCGCCCACTACAACGTTCGGCAAAGACGAATACAATCCTCAGGTCCGCTTCCGGGGGCTGGACTGGCCGAAAAACGCCCTGTCGATGATCGGCTCCGCGCGCATGCAAAACTTCCGAAGGTTAATTGAACGAGCGATCGCCATGGGAGTGCGCGGCGATATTGTTGAAACCGGCGTATGGCGGGGAGGGGCCAGCATTATGGCGCGCGCAGTCTTGAGCGCTTACGATGTCAAAGACCGTCTGGTTGTGCTTGCCGACTCCTTCGAGGGATTACCGCCGGGTGACCCCGAGCGTTATCCCGCCGACCAAGGGTCAAATTTCCACGAATTCCCCGAGTTGGCGGTGTCGATGGAGGAAGTGAGGAGGAATTTCGAGAGATTTGGTCTACTCGATGATCAGGTCGTCTTTATCAAAGGCTGGTTCAAGGACACAATGCCAACTTTCCCTGATCGCCCAATCGCTATATTGCGTCTCGATGGCGATATGTATGAGTCAACGATAGACCCCCTGACATATCTTTTCGATAGAGTTTCTTCTGGCGGGTGGATTATAGTCGACGACTACGAATGGGTGCCGGCATGTAAGGCTGCAGTTACAGATTTTCTTTGCCAGCGCGGGTTACACCCTGATATAACGCCTATTGATGGCGTTGGAGTATTTTTCCAGAAGCAAGAGAGCAAGCCCGAAAGGTAGACTGAATGGGAAAGTTTGACGATTGGCCAAAATGGGTTGACGAATATTCGTTTCAAACGCCGCGCTTCAAGTTTGTGTGTTCCGTGTCGGATTACTCGGGCAAGACCGACGCTAACGAGGTGTCTTTACTGAAGGACAAGTCTTTTCTTGAGATTTACGCAAAAAAGATTTTAAACCAAGAACCACGCAAGATATTGGAGATAGGTTTTTTTCAAGGTGGTATGCCGCTATTGCTTGCTGACATGCTCGGGCCGGATAAGATCGTGGGGGTTGACCGAAATGAGCCATCGGATCAGCTTTTGGATCTTATTCAGCGCAATGGTCTGAGTTCGATAATAGAATTGATCGGTGGCGTAGATCAAGCGGATACTGAGCGTTTGCGTTCGATCGTTGATGAACGATTTGGTGCGGAGCCGCTCGATCTGATCATTGACGATTGTTCGCACTATTACGAACAAACAAAAGTTTGTTTCGAGTCTCTGTTCGGCTATTTGCGTCCAGGCGGCAAGTATATCATTGAGGATTGGGGGTGGACGCATTGGCCGGGCGCACCTTGGCAAACTGACGACAGTCCATTTGCCGGCATGAATTCGATGACCAACCTTATCCTTGAGCTTGTCATGGCTCTCGGCAGCTCTGACCATACGATCGCAAACATTGAGGTCGCATCATGGGCCTGTGTTATTGTGACTCGGGGTCATGATCTGCCGCACAAGGCTGCTATCGATTTACGCGCCATGACGAATTTAGCTGGCGGACGGCAAGCGAACCTCATTACGCCGTAAGCGCTTAAGGGGCCTGTAAATCGTATGTGGATGTTGCATCAGGCGTGAACCTCTCACGTTACTTTTTTTGTCAGCCGATCCGATTGATTTCGCGGGTGACGCGCTCCGGGACCTCCCACCGAGGGACCGACAATGAGAGTTTCAATGGAACGCCTCTATTTTGCAGGCGTTTGTCGTGAGCCAGCGACTTGTGCAACAAAGGCTCTCACGGGCAGTGTGTTAGACGATAAAATCGTCGATGTTAATGAGGAGTTCCTCGGTGTGTGCGCTTTATCGCGAGGTCTCAGCCAGAATTGACGAGGGTAAATCGCAACTAGCCTATGCCAGCTCACATGGATCCATTTTCTTATGCGTTTAATCCTGGACGCGACAACCAGTTATCAGTTCAGGTCGTTGCCGCCGAATAAATTCTGCCGCGTGGAGCATGGGCTGGCGAAGGCGTTTGCTCAGGACAACCTGGAAATTGTACGCTTCGATTCCCGGAGAAAATCGTTCGTTCATTGGCAATCTTCGCCGATCAAGGGAGAGGTGGCCTTTAATCCGCCATTTGCTTTCAGCAAGTCTTCGCTGCTGAACCGCGCCCGCGCTGACTGGCTATTTTTGCGAGTCGTCGCTCGCAATTTGCTCGGCCAATGGTCCAGGCGGCTGGACTTTACAAACCATGTCCGCCAATTCAGCGAACTCATGCCCTTGATAACGACTACAAAGAAATTGCAGTTGGCGCGGGAGCTCGATATCTGCGGCCACAGGGCGCGAGCTTCGCAACTAGCTCACTGCATCAATGAGTCGTGGGGACGCGACAGTGAAGACTTTGAGCCTGCGAATACGATGGAATTCATGGCGAACGATGTCTTGCTGCTTAGCGGGGCTAGTTGGCGTCATATTAATTTTAGTGATTTGAAACGCTTAAAAGATCGTGTCGGATTCAGCGTTGCAGGTTTCATTTATGATCTTGTGCCGATTGTGAGTCCGGGACTTGTCTCAGTTGAGCAACATCTTGACTACGCACAGTTCCTTGTTCAAATGGCCGAGATATGCGATTGGCTTATCGTTCCGTGCGAGCAGACAGCCAGATGCCTCCGCGAGGCCCTCCTGAAAGAACGAATAGCCGGTTGTCCTATTGAAGTTATTCCGCTTTGCGGTGGGTTGGGAGCTGTTGCGCCTGCCCATCCCCCCAAGCGGATACGACGTTTGCTACAGAAAGAGCGCTTCGTTTTACATTTTTCACCAGTTCGCATGCGAAAGAACCAGTTTTTCGCATATTCACTCTGGAAGAAACTCTACGCTGCGCATGGCGCACAGACGCCCCGATTAGTTTTCGCGGGGCCCCTGGTCGACCCCTGCGTTCTTCTGCGGCTGAGAAACGATCAACACTGGCACGCCATCGCAGCCTATCTGTCAGACCCAACTGACGAGGAAATCGCCTGGCTTTACAAAAATGCGGTTTTTTCGATTTACCCATCAATCGAAACAGGCGTTGGCATGCCGATTTTAGAATCACTCGAGCAGGGGTGCCCCTGTGTCACAACGGCGGCGCCTTGTGCCCGTGGCATCTCGGAACGACTACATGAGGTGGGAGATGACGAGACGCGGTGGTTGAGTACCCTTGAGCGTCTCATCAATGACGTCGAGCCAGAGAGCATGAGGCTGGATGCGCGAGAGATTGGAATGAGAACCTGGAACAATGTTGCGGAAGATATTCGCAAGGTCGTCCAATCGAGGTGGTGAGCTTGCCGCCGATCGGCATATCCAGAAGCTAAGCTATGATACTATGCCTTTCGCTTTTCATAAGCTGCTTTTTCCAAATGCAATCTGGCTTGGCGTCTCCCTTGCGAGTCGGATTGCTTTTTGTTCGATCGGAAGATCGCTGGCGCTGCGTGGCAAAATCATCTTTACGAGCGAGGCAAGCTGTCAGACTTAAGAGCCGTCCATGGCCGCGACGACGGCGTGAGCTTGCGCCCGAGGGACGTCTCTTGAGGCTGATTGAATATTTATTCTAGCTCGCGGTGAAAGCAGAAAACATGACGCAATATAGTAATCGTCTATTCAAAACTTTTTTTCAACACATATAGACCGACATCAATCGAACCGGCGTTGAACCCACCTTCACAGTACGCAAGATAGAAGTCCCACATATTCCTGAATTTGTCGTCATAACCCAGCCGGGTGATATCTGACCATTGAGTAATGAATTGACTACGCCATTCCTTCAACGTGCGTGCGTAACTTTTTCCGAAATACTCCGCATGACATAGATTGAGGCCAGCGGCAGCGGCGTAGCGATGCATCATGGTCTTGGTCGTCAGGAACCCGCCCGGAAAGATGTATTTCTGAATAAAGTCAGGCGTAGCTTTGTAGCGATCAAACTTCTGCTCGTCGATTGTGATCGCTTGAATGACGGCTCGGCCACCTGGCGTGAGGCGATTTCTGATCGTTTCAAAGTATTTCGGCAAAAACTCCTCGCCGACGGCCTCGATCATCTCAATGGAGACGATTCGATCAAAGCTGTCGACGACATCTCGATAATCGGTCAACTCGAGCGAAATGAGCGCTTTGTCTTCCGACTCCTGGATCATATTTTGCGCGTAGCTGAGCTGCTGCTTCGAAAGCGTGATGCCATGCACACGCGATTTCTTGTTCTCGGCGATGTAACGGGAGAGCGCGCCCCACCCACAACCGATTTCCAGAACGCTCTGATCTTCAGAGATATCTAGCAAATCGATAATTCTGTTCATTTTCCTTGTCTGCGCCCGGTCCAGATCGTCGTCATCATCAGCAAAAATCGCCGAGGAGTAGATCATGGCCGATCCAAGCCATTTTTGGTAAAAATCATTGCCAAGATCGTAGTGATAGCGAATATTACTTTTACTGCCCCGACGTGAATTTCTCTTGAGACGATGAAGTATGTAATTCGTGATCCGTGCCGGCGCCGAACCCCTTAATCTCGCGGAGAGCGTTTCTCCATTCAAAGCCAATATTTCGATCAGCCTGGGAAGCTCCGGGCTCGTCCAGTGTCCGGCGATGTAGCTTTCAGAGAAACCGATCGAGCCGCCAAGGATCAATTTACGCAGCGCTGCGAGGTCATGGATGATGATAGTGGCGTGCTGATCGGTATGGATCGTGTGGCTTTCGATACGTGCGCCGTCCGGCATGATTACGCTGAGGCTGCCGACCTGAATATGGTTAAGAAGACGTGCGAGAAAATAGGCCCAAATATTTTTGGTCTGCTTGCCTAAGCGCATGTCATGAGTGTGGCGAGAACCGCGCTGGGTCAAATTGAAAGTCATATGAGTATCCTTTAACGCTTTTGGTTGCGGGAGTAGCGAATAGCCTTAATGCCCGGCGATGTGTTGGGAACAATGACGACGCCTTTGAGCCATAATATGAAGGCTTCAAGATGTATGCCTGCAATGACCTTTATTGTCATGAAAGGAATTGATGTAAAAACACCGGTAAGATTTCTAGCCGATAGTTCTGCGAATGTCATAGTTTGAGAAGCGCTTACAATAAGATCGGAATTTTTGTAGGCATGGATAGCCAGAGAGAAAACAGGCGCAGGATTGCTGACAGCAAATTTATACTTCAGATCCATTTCAAGAAAAGGAGAGACATAGAAATCCTTGCGGCATTCATGGCGATAAATCGGGGGTTTGGACTCCGAAACATCAAATATATAATTGTGTCTCTGACCAAATGTGTTGGTTACCTCGTAAAGCACAGCAGTCAGGGAATGGTATTGATCATAGCAAAAATAGACACTTAGTGGATTGAACACATATCCCAGAATGCGCGGCATTGTGAGCAGATAAATTTTATCTATTTTAATATTCGGAAAACGTGTTTTGACTTGATTGATGATATAAGCTTTTAAGTTTCCTCTTGTGTCGCCATAGTCCTTTTCGTAAAAACTGATTAAGTTAAATTTGTTGAATGAAAGCATCCATGTTTTCTTGCATAATTCGCCTATGCTGTCTAAATCGACAAATAAAGAAAAAATCCGATAATTCAATTTGTGTTTTTTGGGCGAAAAACGTCGATGGACTACCTTCCCGTGGAAGAGACCTGAAACGGGAAAAGTTCGTTCCATCGTCATGAGCGACCGGTCTCAAGGGTAGAGACAACAATTCGGCCAGATTCGTCAGGGACCTCCCAGGGTCGGCGCAGTCCTGACAGGCGCTCTGCAACGGCAAGGCCCGACTGCAAACCGTCTTCGTGAAATCCATAGCCAAAATACGATCCACAAAACCATGTACGGCGGCGGCCTTGCAGGGACCATAGTTTTTTTTGGGCCACAAGCGTGCTCTGGTTAAATATTGGATGATGATAAATGATCTGTTTGTACACCGTGTCGGCTCGAGGCTGCATAAATGGGTTAAGTGAAACGAATATCTGACCCTGCGTGTCAAGCTTTTGCAGACTATTCATCCAGTATGTCACAGTCAGTCGCGATTCATCTCCCTTGGTTTCGGTCAGATAATTCCAGCTGGACCATACTTTCTTCGCCTTCGGCATCAGGGCAGGGTCGCTGTGAAGAAATGTAATGTTTTTGGTGTAATCGAAACGTCCGAGAAGATCCTTCTCGTCTTTATCTGCGTCCGCAAGCATCTCAAGCGTTTGATCGGCATGGCTGGATATTACAACATGATCGTAGGTTTCCCAGCCGGATCTGCTTTTGATTTTGACAATGTCTTCATGTCGCTCGATGCGATCGACGCGATCGCCGGGTCGAATTGCATTCGAGAAGTGTTCTGTGATTTTTTTTACATATTCTCTGCTTCCTCCTCTGACTGTGCGCCAGAGCGGTCTGTTTCTGAACAGGAGCAATCCATGGTTGACGCAGAAATTTACGAAGGGGACGAACGGATAATCCCCAACGCGGGATGGGGACATGGACCATATGGCCGCCGCCATCGGGTAGAGGTGATCATCAGCAAACGCCTCGCTGTAGCGATGTCTTCCAAGATAGTCGCCCAGCGTCATGTCGATGCCTGACGCCGCATCAACCGGAGCCTGCGCGTAAAATCTTTTCACATCGTTAAGCATGCGCCAGAAACGCGGGCTGAAGAAATTGCCTCTCTGGGCGAATAGGCGATCAAGTCCATTTCCGGCGTATTCGAGGGCGCCTTGCGCCAGGGATACCGAAAAAGACATTTCTGTTGCATTGGTCTCGACGCCCAGATGATCGAATAAACGCGTCAGGTTTGGGTAGGCGGGTTCGTTGTAGACGATAAAACCAGTGTCCACAGCGACCATCTGACCGTTATCGACGATCTCGATCGTATTCGTGTGACCGCCAATATAGTCATTAGCTTCATAAACGGTCACGGAGTGTTTTTGATTGAGCAGCCACGCAGCCGACAGGCCAGAAATACCGCTGCCGATGACAGCGATTTTGAGTTGTGAATTCGGATTTTCTTTAATCAAACCCATGCCCCTGATGCAAAATCTAACTAGCGCCGCGATGAAAATCTTCCAGTCCGAGGTCTTGACCGATCACAATTTCCCTCTCTGACCAGTACGACCCTGAATAGAGGTTGTGACATTTATGTGAGTTGATAATTCCCCTATACGGCATACTTCTCATGGCGGCGCCACCTTGCGCGCAGCGCAAACAAAAGTCATGACCGATGATTTTATTTACCATTTTGCTCATTCATTGCACATTGATGTCATTGGCTTGGCTTATCCGCTTCAAAACTGGCCAATCCGGCTGGGTTGATGCAATCTGGTCCTTCTCGGTTGGCGTCTCGGGGTGCGTCGCCGCATGGGCGCCGTTCCAGTTTTCCTCTTTCTCGACCCGACAATGGATTGTCGGTTTTGGCGTTCTTGTCGCCTTTACACGATTAGGCCTCGATATCGCCAGAAGGGCCCGTCGCGGCGCCGACGATCCGCGATATCTGGCGCTTCAACAGCAATGGGGAGATAATTACAAATCGCGCCTCTATTGGTTTTTGCAGATTCAGGCCGCCTGCGGATTTATCTTGAGTCTCAGCGTTTTTCTTGCGGCGAGAAATCCCGCTCTATTTGGCCGCCCCTGCGACTGGTTTGGCCTGGCTTTCCTCGTCATTGGCATTGCAGGCGAAGCGACGGCGGACCGTCAACTTCGAAATTTCAAGCAAAACCATCGTCCGGATCTCATTTGCGACACGGGACTCTGGAGCCTGTCCCGTCACCCAAATTATTTTTTTCAGTGGTTGTTCTGGGTTGGAGTCGCGACCCTGGCGATCAATTTCGATGGAGGGTGGTCCATAGGATTTCTCGCTTTGCTAGGTCCGCTCATGATGTATTGGCTCCTGGTGTATGTTTCGGGAATACCGCCTCTTGAGAGACATATGATGCAGACGAGGCCGGAAGCGTTCGCAACCTATTCCAAACGGGTGAATGCTTTTTTTCCTTTCAGAAAAATTATATTTCCGATGTAACCGGATATTCTATTTAATGAAAATCGCTCCGGCCCCGTAACCGCAATATGCGGCAATTGCTGTAAGGATAACGCCCCAGCCGATATCAATGAGCGTTACTTTCAATGACCAACGTTGCAGTGTTGCATGGTTCGTCAAATCGTAGGTCGAGTAAGCGAGCGCGCCGAGTAGACCGCCATCAATGAGCGCCTTGGCGCCCGATGATGCGGCGATCGCCGGAAGCGCGGCAAAATAGGTGATGCCGATGACATAAATCAGATAAAAGCAGATCGCCGGCGCCGGTCTGAACTTATCCGCGATCATGTCGCCCAGTTCGGGTCGATACAGCCGCCTGGCCATGGTGGAAAGCCAGAATATATCGAGAAGCAGCAGGGAGACGGCGACTCCAGCGAAAACAATGGCGACGATCATTGATGCGTGTCCCGTCAGATTGATCATTCACAGCGCATAACCTCAATCTATCGACCGGAAAGAGTTTGCGCATTGGCGACAAGACGGACAGGTTCACGCCAGCCGGTTGTCGGGCTGGCGCTGGCATGTCCTCAGGCTCCGGCATCACCGCAGCGAACAGTTGACCCGGCGCGCCGTCTCTTCGCCACAACCGAGTTGATCATAACCGGCAGGCGAGCTAGTGTCTATATATGTTGACGCTTGAGAGGCCCATTCAGACTCGCGCGCCACACGCCCGGGCGGTTGTGATCGGCAGCGGCTTTGGCGGCCTTGCGGCAGCTATTCGCTTGGGATCAAGGGGTTATAGAGTTACTATTGTCGAGAAACTTGGCGCGCCGGGCGGCCGCGCCTCCGTCTATCGTCAAGATGGCTTTACATTTGACGCCGGTCCGACAATCGTGACGGCGCCCTTTCTGTTTGAGGAGCTGTGGACGCTCTGCGGGCGTAACATGGCCGACGACGTTCAGTTGAAGGCGATGTCCCCCTTTTACCGCATTCGTTTCGATGACGGCGCCAGTTTCGATTACAGCGACGACGTGGCGGCGATGCGCGAGGAAATTGCGCGTTTCGAGCCGTCCGATGTCGATGGCTTCATGCGTTTCATGGAGACAAGCCGCGAAATCTGCCGCATCGGGTTTGAGCAACTCGGCGATGCGCCGTTTTCTTCCCCGCTGGATATGGCGCGCATCGCGCCCGATCTCATTCGCCTGCAAGGCTATCGCAGTGTTTACGCGCTTGTCTCGCAGCATTTTCGCAACGAACGTCTGCGCACCATCTTCAGCTTCCATCCCCTGTTGATTGGCGGCAATCCCTTCCGCGCCAGCGCTATCTATTGTCTGATCGCCGCATTGGAGAAACGTTGGGGCGTGCATTACGCCATGGGCGGCACCGGCGCGCTCGTTAAAGGGCTTGTCGATCTGATCGAGGGGCAAGGCGGCCATATCCGCAGCAATTGCGAGGTCGACTCCATTATCGTTGAGAATGGCGCGGCGAAAGGGGTCCGACTCGCCGACGGAGAAAGAGTCAATGCCGACATCGTCGTCTCCAACGCTGACTCCGCTTTTACCTATCGGCGTCTTTTGCCGCCTTCAACCCGTCGACGCTGGAGCGATCGCAAAATCGATCGCGCGAATTATTCGATGGGTCTCTTCCTTTGGTATTTCGGCGTCCGGCGACGTTACGACGATGTCGCGCATCACACGATCCTGATGGGACCGCGCTATCGGGAGCTGCTGAAAGATATTTTCCAGCGAAAAATCCTGGCGCAGGATTTCAGCCTTTATCTTCATCGGCCTTCAGCGACCGACCCCGGCGTCGCGCCGCCCGGTTGCGATGCGTTCTACGTTCTCTCGCCCGTTCCCAACCTTGAGGGCGGGCAGGATTGGTCGAGGTTGGCCGAAAGCTATCGCCAGCGCATCGCCAATGCGCTGGAGTCACATCTGCTTCCCGGTCTCTCTGCACAGATTGCAACATCGCGGATCGCAACGCCGTTGAATTTCGAATCCGATCTCAACGCCTATCGCGGCGCCGCATTCGGGCTTGAGCCAATCCTCACACAAAGCGCCTGGTTCCGGCCACACAACGTCAGTGAGGATATTCGCAATCTTTTCCTGGTCGGCGCGGGCACCCATCCGGGCGCGGGCTTGCCGGGCGTTCTTTCCTCTGCGCGGATTCTCGACAAGGTGGCGCCGCATGCTTCCGTCTTCGCCTGATCGCTCCTTCGCTACAGCCGCCGATCATGCGCATTGCGCCGCAGCGATCCGGGTCGGCTCCCGCTCTTTTCATCTGGCCTCGCTGGCGCTCCCCCGGCGCGTGCGCAAACCTGCCTATGGACTTTATGCTTTTTGTCGCCTCTCCGATGACGCAGTCGATCTTGATGCGGGATCGCTCGGCGCGGTGACGCGCCTGCGCGAACGTCTTATCCGCGCCTGCGAGGGTCGTCCGCATGACTCGCCGGAGGATCGGGCGTTGGCCGACGTCATGCGGGAGCACGCCATACCGCGCGCGATCCCCGAGGCCTTGCTCGAAGGGCTGGCATGGGACGCCGAGGGACGGCGCTATGATTCGCTTGCGGATCTTCACGCCTACGCCATGCGCGTCGCCGGCGCCGTCGGCGTAATGATGTCGCTGATGATGGGAGCGCGGGATCCTTTGACCCTTGCGCGCGCCAGCGATCTGGGCGTCGCGATGCAACTCACCAATATCGCGCGCGATGTCGGCGAGGACGCGCGCGCCGGCCGGCTTTATCTGCCGCGCGACTGGTTGCGGGACGCCGGCGTCGATCCCGATGCTTTTCTTGCCAATCCAGTCGCCTGTCCGGCGGTGAAGCAGGTCGTCGCCCAACTGTTAAGCGAGGCGGATCGGCTTTATGCCCGCGCCCGTCGCGGGGTGGCGCATCTGCCGAAAAGTTGTCGTCCGGCCATCCTGGCGGCGGCGTTTCTTTATGCCGAAATCGGACATGAACTCTTCCGACGGCACGGACTGGACTCGGTGTCGCATCGGGCGCGTGTGAGCGGTAGGCGCAAACTCGCCCTGTTCGGCAAGGCGATGGCCCTCTCGCCCCTGCTCTCGCGCGATGAGGGGACCGCAGCGCTCGACGCCGCCGCTTTTCTGATCGACGCAGTGGTTCGGGAGCCAATCCGCAGCGTCAGGGCGCCGCGCCCCGGCATGGGCGCGCAGTTCGTGTTCATGATCGAGATGTTCGAACGTCTCGAACGCGCTGAGCGTTTTGGGGAATAACGAAAGGGAACGGCTCGATGCCCGAGAACGCCTTTGGCCTGGTTGAGTTGGCGTTCACCTTCGGTCTGACGGCGGTTTTCGGCGTTTGGCAGCTTTGGTCGATCGAAAAAACCCGAAAGCGGCTGCGTCAGCAAGAACAGGAACGGCGGCGACCGGACTGAGACTTCAACCGCGCCGCGGCATGCGAAAGGGAAGCATCAGGCGAACGATTGGATTTGCGAAGCGATCGAGCGACAGGCTCTCATGCACCCACTCGACCGGCGCGCCGTCCATATGGCTTGCGACGAGCGAGCGCGAATAAAAGGGCGTGTCTTCGAAATCCCTGAGGACTCCTGCCGCGCCGTCTTGCGCGCGCGTGCGACGCGACAAGAGCCATTTTGTTTTCGGCAAAGCCGCGACGGGCGGTGGTTCCATCTCCTCGACGTCGCCGGCGGCGTTGACGCGCAGCGCCAGAGAAAGCGCCGGTTCGCGGCGCCTTTCCGCGTCGTAGAAAATCGCTGCGCTGTCGCCGATGCGCGCGCGCGACCATGTCCAGGACGCAAAAGCTTTTTCGAGCGGCTCATCGCCCGCATTCGTATCGATATAGGCGTGTCCGCGCCACGCCAGATCGGGCGCTTCCAGTTTAACCTTGACGCGCGCAACCGGCGCGATCGGTCGCCAGTGATGCGCGCCCGCCGCTTCGAGCGTGAACGCGAGCCGGTTGATCGCTTGCGGCTCGACGACGATCTCGCCGCGAATCCGCTTGGGGATCGGCGCAGCGATTTCGTCGAGCCGGATCGCCAGCGCGCCGTCGCGCCACTGCAGGGAGCTTGGTCCAATCGCCAGCGTGTCCGGCGATTGCCGCAGACTGGCGCCGCTGCGCTCCGTCATCGCCCAGCGGGCGCCGCGCGGGCCATAAAGCGCAACATTCACGGCGCAATGGCGATAGGGGTCGGCCCAATTCGACCAGGCGTAATAGGGAGAAAAGACGCTGCCAATAAAGGCGATGACCGTGAGCGAGAAGTCGCCGTCGTCGCTTACGGCGTCGATATACCACCAGCGGTAGCCGCCCGGCGCAACGGCTGCATCGAACGCAGGTCCGCCATCAGCCGATGGGCCGCGCCGCGCCCGGAGATCGCCGCCATCGGCGCTCCCGGTCCCGGATGCACGCTGCCCCCCGCGAGATAAAGACCAGGGAGACTCGTCCGTGCGCCCGGACGCGTGAATGAGGCCATCCATCCATGGGAGGCTTGTCCGTAGATCGCCCCGTCCGTCGCCGGAAACAGAGTTGCGAAATCCGCCGGAGTCGTGCGGCGGATTGCTGTCGGGCTGACGTTGAGGCCGCAGTCCGTCAGGCTTCGAAAAATCGTCTCTTCGCATCGGTTCAACTCCTCGGAGGAGAGCTCCAGGGCTTCACGGCCCGCAGGCGCGTTGACGAGCGCAAAAAGTCTCTCTTCGTCGCGCGGCGTTGAGTCGTCGTCGCTATCCTGCGCGCAGACGTAGATCGTTGGCGACCGGGGCAATCGTCGACGGAGGTAGATATCGTCGAATTCGGCGCGGTAATCGTCCGAGAAGAATACGTTGTGGTGAACAAGCGGCGCGCCTGAAGCGCGTGCGCGCATCGCCAGCGTCATCGCCGAAAGCGATGGTTGCGCCTTTGGAGCGTCGCCAGCGGCGCCCTGTGCGTCGGAGCCAAGAAAACCGCGACGCAGCGCCGCCACGTCGCCGTTCATCATGATGGCGTCGGCCTCGATCGTCTCGCCGTCGGCAAGGATAACGCCGCTGGCGCGTCCCGAATCCGCCAGAATCCGTCTCGCTTCTCGGCCATAAAGAAAGGTCGCGCCCCGCGTCTGCGCCAAACCGGCGAGGGCGCGCGCGAGACTGTGCATCCCGCCCGCAAGCCGCCAAACGCCATCCATTTCGACATGCGCGACGAGCATGAGCGTCGCCGGCGCCGCGAAAGGCGAGGAGCCGCAATAGGTCGCATAGCGTCCAAAAAGCTGCCGCAGGCGAGGATTGCGAAAATATTTGCCAAGTTCGTCCCACATCGTCGCAAAGGGCGAGATGCGAAGCAGTTGCGGCAGCCCGGCGAAACCCGCGTGGCGAACGAGATCGACCGGACTGGGTCGCTCGGCAAGAATGAAGGAGTCGCGCAGCGACTCATAGATCGATCGCGCGCGCGCGCAAAATCGCAAAAACGCCGCCGCTTCGGCTCGACCCGCGAAGGCGCCGATCGCGTCGGCGCTATGATTGGGATCGGCGTAGAGGTCGAGTTGCGCGCCATCCCGCCAAATGTGCCGCGCCAGCGTTTGCGCGCGTTGCAAACGCACATGGTCTGTCAGCGCGGCGCCGGCCTCGGCGAAAATCTGCTCGAAAACCCAGCGCATTGTGAAGACGGTGGGGCCCGCGTCGAGCTGCAGGCCTCCCGCCTCGACCTGACGCATCTTGCCGCCTGGTCCGGCGGCGCGTTCGATCACGGTTACGTCGAAGCCCTCCGCCGCCAGCAGCAGGGCGGCGACCAGCCCGCCAACGCCGGCGCCGATCACAATGACACGCTGCCTTCGCATGATTTACGCCCTCGGCGGGTATGCGCGGTCTGGAGGCCAATGGAGAAAGCGCACGAAGAAACATTGACTCGCCGTCCGAATATGTCAATCTTGAATGACATATAAATCGTCTATGACGAATGACGGAGGCGAGGATGCAGGCGGCGACGCGAATTGAAGAGGCGCTGGCGCAGGCCGTTTCTCTGGCGCAGGGGCCGGGCGCTCCGCCCTTGCTGGCCGCCGCGCTGGAATACGCCGTATTCCCGGCCGGGCACCGCATTCGGCCGCAACTCTGTCTGGCGGTGGCCCACGCCTGCGGGGATCGAGACCCGATCGCCGCCGACGCCGCTGCGGTCGCCATCGAACTCATGCATTGCGCCTCGCTCGTTCACGACGATCTGCCGTGTTTCGACAACGCCGATTTGCGGCGCGGCAAAGCCTCGGTGCATGCGGCCTTTGGCGAGTCGCTGGCCGTGTTAACAGGCGATGCGCTTATTGTTCACGCATTCGCCACACTCGGCGCTCTCGTCCGGCAAAATCCTCTCTGCATGGCGACGCTGATCGGCATTGTCGCCGAGTCGGTCGGCGCGCCGCGAGGCATCGTCGCCGGGCAGGCCTGGGAATGCGAGGTGGCCGTGCCGCTCTCCGATTATCAGCGCGCCAAAACTGGCGCCCTGTTCGTCGCCGCGACGACCGCCGGCGCCGCCGCCGCTGGCCAGGATCACGCTCCCTGGCGTTCGCTCGGCGAAAAGCTCGGCGAGGCCTATCAGGTCGCCGACGATCTGCGCGATGTGCTTTGCGACGCCGAGGAGCTTGGCAAACCGATCGGACAGGACGCTATGCGTCTTCGCCCTAACGCCGCCGCTGAACTTGGAGTCGGCGGCGCGACGGCGCATCTCGAAGGGTTGGTTGCGGCGGCGGTCGAGTCGATCCCGGAGTGTCCCGGCGCCGCAGAGCTGCGCACGTTGATCAAGGCGCAGACCGCTCTGTTTTTCCCCAAACAGCTCGCCCGCGTGGCCGCCTGAGCGTCGCGGGTGCAGGGGCTGTCCGCCAGCTCCGCCGTCAGGCGCTGGCGCGAACGCTGGATCAACTGGCGCAACCGGCTGATCGCGGATCCGCGTTTCCAGCGCGCGGCCGCCGCCTCGCCCTTTACGCGGGCGATCGCCCGACGACGCGCTCACGCGCTGTTCGATCTTTGCGCCGGCTTCGTCTACTCGCAAATCCTGCTCGCCTGCGTGCGGTTGCGGTTGTTCGAGACTCTGGCGGCGGGATCCGCCCATCAGTCGCAGATTGCTGAAAGTCTTGGTCTATCGCCAGAGGCCGCGCAACGCCTGCTGCGCGCCGCCGCCTCGCTTGAGTTGCTGCGCGCGCTGCCGGACGATCGCTACGCGCTGAACGATCTTGGCGCGTCGGTGCTGGCCAATCCGTCAGTCGCCGCCTTCGTGGAGCATCATGCCTTGCTCTACGACGATCTGCGCGATCCGGTTGCGCTGTTGCGCGGCCAGACCCGGACGCGGCTGTCGCAATTTTGGCCCTACGCGGAGGGCCGCGAGGCGGACCCTGAAGCCTGCGCCGCCTATAGCGCATTGATGGCCCGATCGCAGCAACTCATCGCTGCGGACGTGCTCGACGCCTATCCCTTCGACAGACACAAAAGCTTGCTCGATATTGGCGGCGGCGAGGGGGCCTTCGTCGCGGCGGTCGCCGCGCGGCATCCGACGCTGGACCTCCAGCTTCTCGATCTGCCGCCGGTGGCGCAGAGAGCCCGCGACACGCTGGCGGCGCAGGGACTTTCCCGCGTCGCGGTGCGCGCCGGCAGTTTTGTCGATCCGCCCCCCGGAAGTCTCGCCGATCTGGTGACGCTGATCCGCGTGCTTCACGACCATGACGATGCAATGGCGCAAGCGGCGCTGCGCGCCGCCTTTCAGGCCTTGACGCCGGGCGGAACCCTTTTGGTCGCCGAGCCAATGGCGGATACGCCGGGGGCCGAGGCGATCGGCGAGGCTTATTTCGGCTTTTACCTGCTGGCGATGGGCAGCGGCCGCGCCCGTCGACGCGCCGAATTAACGCGAATGCTGCAAGAGGCTGGTTTCACCGGAGTTCGATGTCTTCCCTCGCTGCGCCCGATGTTCGCCAGCGTCATGATTGGTCAACGTGTGTAAATTTAGCTTGACGCATTGATACGTCATTATAGAATTACAAAACTGGAATGATGCCGCCCAACCTCCCGAGAGGCGTGAAAGGTCGATGATGTTGAACGCCCTCGCCATCGTCCTGGAGGAGCCCGGAAGGCTGGCGCTCAGCCGTTTGCCGATCGATCCGCCCGGCGAGTCGGACGTGGTCGTCGAAACAAACTGGAGCGGCGTCAGCACCGGCACGGAACGGCTCCTCTACACCGGGCGGATGCCCGATTTTCCGGGCATGGGTTATCCTTTGGTGCCCGGTTACGAGACCGTCGGAGACGTGGTCGAGGCGGGCGCCGAGAGCGGCTTTGCCGTCGGTCAACGCGTTTTCGCGCCGGGCGCGACTTGCTACGGTCCGGTCCGTGGCCTGTTCGGCGGGGCCGCCTCGCATCTTGTCGTCAAGGGCTCGCGTATTGCCGCCATTCCGAAATGGCTGGGCGACAAGGGCGTTTTGCTCGCGCTCGCGGCGACAGCCTATCACGCGCGTGGCGGTCTTGCGCCGCAAGGAAGCGAACTGATCGTTGGTCACGGCGTATTGGGCCGGCTGCTGGCCCGTTTGAGCGTGCTTGCGGGCGACGAGCCGACTGTTTGGGAACGTGATCCGCAACGACGCGATGGCGCCGACGGCTACGCCGTCATTGATCCCGATGCGGACGAACGTCGCGCGTACAGCGTGATCTATGACGTGAGCGGCGATCCTGAAATTCTCGACGATCTGATCGCGCGACTGGCGCCGGGCGGCGAAATCGTGCTGGCGGGCTTTTACGAACGGCCGCTCGCCTTCGCCTTTCCGCCCGCCTTTCTCTGCGAGGCGCGTCTGCGAGTCGCTGCGCAATGGCGCCCCAATGATCTCGCCGCCGTCGTTGGCCTTGTCGCAGATGAACGTCTCTCGCTCAACGATCTGATCACCCATCGGCGTTTCGCCCTGCAGGCGGAGGACGCCTATCCGATCGCCTTCAACGATCCGCGTTGTCTGAAAATGGTTCTCGACTGGAGGGCGGTAGCATGAATTACGCGCAGGGCTTTTTGACCGCCGCCGAAATCGCCGATGCGCCGTCGCATCTGGCGCATGAAGCGGTTGCAACGCCATCCGACCCCGCCCCGGCCGCCGGGAAGAAAGAAACCCAGATCATCGCGATCTACGGCAAGGGCGGTATCGGCAAGAGTTTCACCCTCGCCAATCTCTCCTACATGATGGCGCAGCAGGGAAAAAAGGTGCTGCTCATTGGCTGCGATCCAAAGAGCGATACGACGTCGCTGCTGTTTGGCGGTCGCGCATGTCCGACCATTATCGAAACCTCGACAAAGAAAAAGCTCGCCGGCGACGAGGTTGCAATCGGCGACGTCTGCTTCAAGCGCGATGGCGTCTTCGCGATGGAGCTTGGCGGTCCCGAAGTCGGACGCGGCTGCGGCGGACGCGGCATCATTCACGGCTTCGAGTTGCTCGAAAAACTCGGTTTCCATGAATGGGGATTCGACTACGTTCTGCTCGATTTTCTTGGCGACGTGGTTTGCGGCGGCTTCGGTCTGCCGATCGCCCGTGACATGTGCCAAAAGGTCATTGTCGTCGGATCGAACGATTTACAGTCGCTGTACGTCGCCAACAATGTTTGTTCGGCGGTCGAATATTTTCGCAAGCTTGGCGGCAATGTCGGCGTCGGCGGACTCGTCATCAACAAGGATGACGGCACCGGTGAGGCGCAGGCCTTCGCCGAAGCCGCCGGCATTCCGATTCTGGCCTCCATTCCAGCCGACGACGATATTCGCCGCAAGAGCGCAAGCTATGAAATTATCGGCCGGCCGGAGGGTCGCTGGGGCGCGTTGTTCGCCGAACTGGCGACGAATGTCGCGGCGGCGCAGCCCAATCGCCCGACGCCGCTCGATCAGGATCGGCTGCTTGGATTGTTTTCTGGCGAATCGGTTGGCCGCGATGTGGTGCTTGAGCCGGCGACGCCCGAGGACATGTGCGGCGGGACGCTGACGCAAAAGCCTTCCCTCGAAGTCGTTTACGAAACCATCTGACGGAGCAGGATGATGGACGATCACAGCTCCCGTCAGTCTTCGCCCGCCTCCGATGGGCCTGTCGACGCTATCGCGCCGGGGCCGGAACAGGCGGCTCACGGCGACGGACTTGGATGTCACGCCGGCAAGTCGCAATTGATCGCTGCGGCGCAGGCCGCCGGGATGAACGAGGCGCTGGGCCAATACGCCAAAGATTATCCGCAAGGTCCGCATGATCAGCCGCAAAGCATGTGTCCGGCCTTTGGCTCGCTGCGCGTCGGCCTGCGCATGCGTCGCACCGCCATGGTTTTGTCCGGCTCCGCCTGCTGCGTTTACGGGTTGACCTTCACATCGCATTTTTATGGCGCAAGACGTACCGTCGGCTATGTGCCGTTCAATTCCGAAACGCTCGTCACCGGCAAGCTGTTCGAGGACATTCGCGAGTCCGTGCATCAACTCGCCGATCCCGCTCTCTACGATTGCGTTGTCGTCATCAATCTTTGCGTGCCAACCGCCTCTGGCGTGCCGCTTCGGCTACTGCCGAAAGAAATCAACGGCGTGCGCATCATCGGCATCGACGTGCCGGGCTTTGGCGTGCCGACGCATGCCGAGGCGAAGGATGTGCTCGCCGGCGCAATGTTGCGCTACGCGAGGCAGGAAGCCGAACTGGGTCCGGTCCAGTCGCCGCGCGCGCCGCGCGCCGACAAACCGACGGTCTCGCTGATCGGCGAGATGTTCCCGGCCGATCCCATGCAGATCGGCGCAATGCTCGAACTGATGGACCTCGCCGCCGGACCTGTCGTTCCGACCCGCGAGTGGCGCGAATTATACAGCGCGCTCGATTGCGCGGCGGCGGCTGCGATCCATCCATTTTATGCTTCCTGCGTGCGGGAATTCGAGGCCGCAGGCCGCAGCGTCGTCGGATCGGCGCCTGTTGGCCATGACGGCGTCGCAGCCTGGCTCGAAAATATCGGCCGCGCTTGCAATGTTCCCTTCGACAAAATCGATATGGCGAAAGCCAGGTTGTTGCCGGCGATCAAGGGCGCGCTCTCGGCGGCGCCGATCCGTGGCCGGATCACGCTCTCTGGCTACGAAGGTTCGGAGCTTCTGGTTGGACGTCTGCTTGTCGAATCCGGCGCGGATCTGCGTTACGTCGGCACGGCCTGTCCACGCACGTCCTTTAGCGATCCGGATCGCGAATGGCTGGAGGCGAAAGGGGTGCATGTGCAGTTTCGCGCCTCGCTCGAACAGGATTTCGCCGCCATGGAGGAATTCAAGCCGAATCTCGTCATCGGCACAACGCCGGTTGTGCAAAAAGCAAAACAGAGCGCGACGCCGGCGCTTTACTTCACCAATCTGATTTCGGCGCGGCCGCTGATGGGCGTCGCCGGCGCGGGCTCGCTCGCCAAAGTCATCAACACCGCGTTGGGCAATCAATCGCGTTTCGACGAAATGAACGATTTCTTTGCCGGCGTCGGCGCGGGCTTCGCCGCCGGCGTCTGGTCCGAAATGCCGATTGAACGTCCGGCAGTGCGCAAGAAGTCGCGTAAGTCGACGCCACAGGAGCCGACAGAGGCGGTAGGCGCATGCTAGTCCTCGATCACGATCGCGCCGGCGGCTATTGGGGCGCCGTCTATGTGTTTACGGCCATCAAGGGATTGCAGGTCGTCATCGATGGTCCTGTCGGCTGCGAGAATCTGCCTGTCACCTCGGTGCTGCATTACACCGATGCGCTACCGCCGCATGAATTGCCCATCGTCGTCACCGGACTGTCCGAGGAGGAACTCGGGCGTCACGGCACAGAAGGCGCGATGAAGCGCGCGCACGCCGCGCTCGATCCCGATCAACCAAGCGTCGTCGTCACCGGTTCGATCGCCGAGATGATCGGCGGCGGCGTGACGCCGGAGGGCACGGGCATTCAGCGCTTTCTGCCGCGCACGATCGACGAGGATCAGTGGCAATGCGCCAATCGCGCCATGACCTGGTTGTGGCGCGAGTATGGCCTCAAGAACGGTCGCGCGCCGGCGCCCCGGAAGCCTGCGCCCGGCGACAGGCCGCGCGTCAATATCATCGGTCCCTGTTACGGGGTCTTCAACATGCCGTCGGATCTGGCGGAGATCCGTCGACTTGTCGAAGGCATCGGCGCGGAGATCAACATGATCTTTCCGCTCGGCAGCCATATTTCTGACGTGCCGCGCCTTGCGGACGCCGACGTCAACATCTGCCTCTATCGCGAATTCGGTCGTCAGCTCTGCGAGGCGCTGGATCGTCCCTATCTTCAGGCGCCGATTGGACTGCACAGCACGACGAAGTTTTTGCAAACGCTCGGCGCAGCGCTGGGACTCGATCCACAGCCCTTCATCGAGCGCGAGAAACACACGACGATCAAGCCGCTGTGGGATCTCTGGCGCTCGGTGACGCAGGATTTCTTCGGCGCCGCATCCTTCGGCGTTGTTGCGACGGACACCTATGCGCGCGGCCTTCGGCATTTCCTCGAAGATGAAATGGGTCTGCCCTGCGCTTTTGCGGTTGGCCGCAAGCCGGGAGAAAAAACCGATAATGACTCCATTCGCAAAATGATCCGTGAAACGCCGCCGCTTGTTCTCTTCGGCAGCTATAACGAACGCATGTACGCCGCCGAAGCTGGCGGACGCGCCATCTATGTGCCGGCGTCCTTCCCCGGCGCTGTGATCCGGCGTCACACCGGCACGCCCTTCATGGGCTACGCTGGCGCCGTCTATGTCGTGCAGGAAGTCTGTAACGCGCTGTTCGACATGCTCTTCAACATCCTGCCGCTCGGAACCGAACTCGACAAGGTCGAGGCGACGCCGAGCCGGTTGCACCGCGAATTGCCCTGGGACGAAGAGGCGAGGCGTTTGCTCGACGAACGCGTCGAGGCGACGCCCCTTTTGATCCGTATTTCGGCCGCCAAGCGGCTGCGCGACGCCGCCGAGCGCGAAGCGCAACGGGCGGGCGATCTTCGGGTGACGCCGACCCGCGCCGAACAGGCGTTCAAGCTGATGGAGACGACTCCATGACTCTGACCATCCGCGGAGCCATGAGTCATGTGACGACTCATGCGACGACTCATGCGACGACGCCCGATGAAATTTTTCGCACGGAAGGAGAGAATATGACCGCGACAACCTATGCGACGCCCGCGATCCGGGGCGAGAAAATGAAGATTTCGCTGTTGTTCAGCGCGCTCTTTCCTTTTTTCCTTGTCGCCGCCGGCGTTTCGCGCGCCCTGGCGATTTCCGGCGATCGACCGACGGCAGGGAAGTCCCTCGTCGGCGAGTCGTGGGAAAATTTATCCATTGCGATTTCTTACGCGCTGATGGCGCGCGCGATGTTGCAGAGCTTCGCCCGGGATTAGTCCGGTCGAAACGCCTGTCGCCTCCTGTCAAGGAGGCGATGTTTCCGCCGCGTAAGGCGTGCGCGGCAATGCAAAGGAGGTCATTCATGGCCATCGATAAAGAGAGGAGTTCTCTGTCAGGACTGACAGAGGCCGAGGCTCTGGAGTTCCATAGTCTCTTCATCAAGAGCTTCCTGATCTTCACCGTTATTGCGCTGATCGCGCATGTGTTGGTGTGGAACTGGCGACCGTGGTTTCCCGGTCCCAAGGGATATGCGCTGCTCGACGGCGTGACCAATACTGCGCATGCCGCGCTGACGCTTCTCGGCTGATAGGAGTTGGTCATGCACAAGATATGGCTGCTGTTCGATCCCCGCCGCGTGCTCGTCGCGCTGGCCGCTTTCCTGTTCACGCTGGCTTTGCTGATCCATTTCATTCTGCTCAGCACCGACCGGTTCAACTGGCTGGAGGGTCCGCGCGCCCAGAAGACGGGGCAAATCGAAATGACGACGCCGAATTCTTTCGGCTGATTTTTTCGATGCAGCATCGCGCCGCGGACGGACCCGCCCTACCGCCTCCGCCCGCGGCACAAAAAACTGTTTCATTTCCGAGGGAGGCGCGGCCATGGCCATGCTGAGTTTCGAGCGAAAATATCGCGTGCGTGGAGGCACGCTCATCGGCGGCGATCTCTTCGATTTCTGGGTCGGCCCGTTTTATGTCGGTTTTTTTGGCGTGACGACTTTCATTTTCGCAACGCTCGGAACGACTCTGATCATTTGGGGCGCGGCGCTGGGTCCGACCTGGAACATCTGGCAAATCAACATTGCGCCGCCTGATATTAAATACGGACTGGCGCTGGCGCCGCTGCGGGAAGGAGGATTGTGGCAGATCATCACCATATGCGCTGTCGGAGCCTTTGTGTCCTGGGCTCTGCGCGAAGTGGAAATCTGTCGCAAGCTCGCTATGGGCTATCATGTGCCGGTGGCCTTCGGCTTCGCGATCTTCGCCTATGTCTCGCTGGTCGTCATCCGACCCTTTCTGCTCGGCGCGTGGGGATATGGTTTCCCTTATGGCATCATCAGTCATCTCGACTGGGTGTCGAACACCGGCTACCAGTATCTGCATTTCCATTACAATCCAGCGCATATGATTGCAGTGTCGTTCTTCTTCGCGACCTGTTTCGCCCTGTCGTTGCATGGCGCCCTGGTGTTGTCGGCGACGAATCCGCCAGCGGGCGAGTCCGTCAAGTCGCCGGAATACGAAGACACCTTCTTCCGCGACGCCGTCGGCTATTCGATCGGAACGCTGGGCATCCATCGCCTCGGGCTCTTTCTGGCGCTGGCGGCGGTTTTCTGGAGCGCGGTGTGCATCATCATCAGCGGTCCATTCTGGACCCGTGGCTGGCCCGAATGGTGGAACTGGTGGCTCAATCTTCCGATCTGGCGGTGAGCGTAGGGGAGAAAACCCGTGGCCTATTATCAAAACATCTTTACGCAGGTACAGGTCCGCGCCGCGTCGCCCGATCCGGGCGTGCCGATTCACAATGAGGATCGTAGCGCCGCGACCTTCTGGCATCTGCTGGGTCGTCTCGGCAACGCGCAGATCGGTCCGATCTATCTGGGCTACACCGGCCTTCTGTCCCTTGTTTGCGGTTTCATCGCCTTCGAAATCATCGGGCTCAACATGTGGGCCTCGGTGAACTGGGATCCGGTTCAATTCGCGCGCCAGTTGCCATGGCTCGCGCTCGAGCCGCCCAAACCGCAATATGGCCTGCAGATACTGCCGCCGTTGAGCGAAGGCGGTTGGTGGCTGATCGCCGGCTTCTTTCTGACCGCCTCGGTGCTGCTGTGGTGGTTGCGGATGTATCGTCGCGCGCGGGCGCTGGGGCTGGGAACGCACGCGGCCTGGGCGTTTCTCTCGGCGATCTGGCTTTATCTCGTGCTCGGCTTCATCCGGCCGTTGCTGATGGGCAGCTGGAGCGAGGCGGTGCCTTTCGGAATCTTTCCGCATCTCGACTGGACCGCGGCCTTCTCGATCCGCTACGGCAATCTCTTCTACAATCCCTTCCATATGCTCTCGATCGCCTTCCTGTATGGATCGGCGCTGCTCTTCGCCATGCATGGGGCCACCATTCTCGCCGTCGGCCGTTTCGGCGGCGAACGCGAGATCGAGCAGATCCTCGATCGGGGCACAGCTTCCGAGCGCGCGGCTTTGTTCTGGCGCTGGACGATGGGATTTAATGCGACGATGGAGTCGATCCATCGCTGGGCGTGGTGGTTCGCCGTGCTCACGCCGCTCACCGGCGGCATCGGCATCCTGCTGACCGGAACTGTCGTCGATAACTGGTATCTCTGGGGCGTCGTCCATGGCATCGCGCCGGAATATCCGCATATCTTTCCGCCAGTTCTCGATCCGGCGCTGGCGGCGGGAGGGACGCCATGAAGACGACGTTTTCCATATTGGGCGGCATCGCCGCGACGCTTCTGACCGTCGCCATGATGTTGACGGCTGGCTGGGTGCGCCCGCCAATCCATGGCGAGCAGACCGGCTATCGCGGCACCGGCCAGCAACAGCTGATCAGCGCGCAGAATTTGCGCATTCTTGAAGCGGCCAATGCGCTGCCGGAGCCAATCGACAAGGCGTCGTCCGCCGGCGAGCGCGCGACGGAAGCCTACAAGAACGTGCAGGTTCTCACTGACCTCAGCACCGAAGAATTCAACCGTGTGATGGTGGCGATCACGCAATGGGTGTCGCCCGACGAGGGTTGCGCCTACTGCCACAACACCGAGAATCTCGCTGACGATGGCCTTTATACGAAGATCGTGGCGCGTCGCATGTTGCAGATGAACCGCCACATCAATGCAGACTATACATCGCACGTCGCCAATACCGGCGTGACCTGCTACACCTGCCATCGCGGCAAACCCGTTCCGAGCAATATCTGGTTTGAGAATCCGGGCGCGCCGCACGCGGGCGGCATGTCGGCGCATAATTACGGCTTTGGACATCCATCGAAGTCGAACGGCGCCACCGGTCTGCCGGTCGATCCGTTCAAGCCGCATCTCCTCGGCGACGATACGATTCGGGTTGAGGGCAAACAGGCCCTGCCGGCGCTCTCGGGCGCCTCGATCCAGCAGACGGAGCAGAGCTTTTCGCTCATGATTCACATGTCGGAGGCGCTGGGCGTCAACTGCGCTTTCTGCCACAACACCCGTAATTTCGGCGGTTGGGAAGAAAGTAAACCGCAGCGTGTTGTCGCCTGGCATGGTCTCGCCATGCTGCGCGAACTTAACGCGAATTATCTCGATCCGTTGAAACCGGTCTATCCGGCGCATCGGCTCGGACCACAGGGCGACAGTCCGAAAGCCAATTGCGCGACGTGCCACCAGGGCGCGCCCAAGCCGCTGCTTGGTCAAAGCATGGCGAAGGATTTCCCTGAACTCGGCGGCAAGCCTGCGCCGTAAGCTGCAGTCTGTCAGGCCGGCAAGGTCGGCCTGACAGTGGTTATGGTTGCAGGAAAGAATACGAAACCAGCTACCAGCCGATCTCGAAAACGCAGGCCGGCGCCCCGGTCGCTTCGCATTCCGTTTCGCGTACGCTGAGCGAGGGGCCAAACATTTCGCCAAATACACGTTCGAATGTCGCGGCGAAATAGGCGCATGCCGGCTCTTGCGTTCGGATTTCGCGGCAAATCGGCGAGCCGTCCAGCGTCAGAGTTAGCCGCGGAGCAAAAGCGTAGGAGAACGCGCCGCTCCCGGCGAAAGTCCATGCGTGGCGCGCAATCGCACCAACCAGAAGACGTGCGGCAAGTTTGCGCGGCAATCTTTTGAGCAGGCGCTGCGCGAGGACTGGAATTCTATTTTCGAGAAGATAATCGCCGGTGAGACGGCCGGCGCGCCGCGAGATGGCGGCGGCGCGCGCTTCGCCCAGTTCCTCAATGGCTGCGCGATGTAACATCGCAACCTCCGTCTCGGGGATCATATGCGCCGGCGGCGTCGCGAGATAATGCGCTAGACCCGCGCGCGCGAAAATACGCCGACACAATGCCTCGCCCCCGCTTGTTCCCAAAGCCACCGCTATCCGGGTGATGGCGTTGGGTCCGATGACGCCGACGCGTCGAGTCGCTTCAGTGGATGTGGGCTTCATGCGGCGTCGCACGCTCCTGCGCGATCAGCGCATCGACGGCCTCCTCCTGCTGTGCGTTGTCCAGCTGTTCCTTGCCGCCGCCGCAGGCCATGGTCATCGCCGCCTGATGCATCGTGCTGGCGGGACGGTTATGCGTGACCTGCCACTCGACGTCCTCGTCGGCGGCGCGCGTGCGCGTCGTATCGAAGTTGAACTTCACTTTCTTGCGCGACTGCGGACCCCAATACTCGACCTTGCCGAGATCATAGAATTTTCGCTCGAAGCCGGCCTTGAGGAAGGCTTTCAGACATCCGAGCAAATAGCGTCGACGCTGGCCGCTGCCGGCCCAGGGATAGGAAAAGAGCGCCTTCTGCATGTAGAAGCGCCGATAATTGTTCATGACCCGGTCGAGCAATTCGCCGCGATCCATCGCCTGCGGTTTGATAATAGGTGTGACGAAATTATACTTCTCGTAGTCGAAGATTTCGACCTTATCGCCCAGCTCCTTGAAGAGATCGGAAAACGGCCAGGGCGTATACATCGACCAGTTGACGAGATCCGGCTTCCAGTCCTGAGCCATTCGATAGGTCTCTTCCAGCGTTTCCGCCGTTTCGTTTTCGAGACCGACGATGAATTGCGCTTCGACGACGATGCCGGCGTTGCGCAGCAGCTCTACCGCCCGCTTGTTCTGCGCGATGGTCGTTTCCTTGTTGAACAGATCGAGCTTGAGTTGCGCCGCCGCTTCCGTGCCGAGCGAAACATGGATCAATCCGGACTTGCGGTAGAAGGACAGCAAGTCTTCGTCGCGCAGAATATCGGTGACCCGTGTGTTGACGCCCCAAAGAATATCGAGCTTTCGATCGATCAGCTCCTGACAAAAAGCGACGAATTTCTTTTTATTGATCGTTGGCTCTTCGTCGGCGAGGATGAAAAAGCCGACGCCGTGATCGCGCATGAGCGCCTCGATTTCGTCGACGACCTTTTTGGGATCGCGAATCCGGTAATCCCGCCAGAATTTCCATTGACTGCAAAAGCTGCAAGAGAAGGGACAGCCGCGCGCCATATTGGGAATGGCGACTTTCGCGCCGAGTGGGATGTAGTTGTATTTCTCCCAGTTGAGAATGCCCCAGTCAGCGACGATGGAGTCGATATCTTTCACCGTCGGCGCCGCAGGGGTGGCGATGACCTTGCCGTCGTCGATGTAAGCCAGGCCTTTGACGCTGTCGCGCCGCGACGGCCAGCCTCCCGCATCAATGAGCTTGACCAGATTGACGATGATCTGTTCGCCCTCGCCGCGTACGATGGCGTCGATCCAGGGCGCCTCGGCAAGCACTTGCCGATACATAAATGTCGCATGCACGCCGCCGAGCACCGTCACCGCGTCGGGCGCGGCCTCGCGGGCGATCTTCAGCGCCTGTTACGCCTTGCAGATGGAAGGGGTGATCGCAGTGGCGCCGACAACATCTGGCGCGTAATCGACGATCTCGCGCCGCAACGCTGCGTCATCGATGTCGTAGGTCATCGCATCAATGAATTTCACATCGTTGAAGCCGACGTTTTTCAAGGCGCCGGAGAGATAGGCGACCCATGACGGCGGCCATGCGCCAGCGATTTCTGCGCCGCCCGAGTGATAGTTTGGATGGATGAAGAGGATGCGCATGTCGTCCCTCTCAATTTCGCAAGGGTCAATCGTCAATGCGTATAAGCGTAAATTAAAAATGACACATTTCAATCGCAATCACTTATCAGTCTCGCGACGGATCGTCTCAGGCCGCGATGTTTTCCGCGAGTTCGAGGACAAGCTGCGCGATCTGCTGCGGCGCTTCTTCATGGGCGAGATGCCCCAGGCGCTGAACGGCGTGAACGCGCGCATTCGCCAGTCGCGCCGCGAGTTTACGGGCGCCCTGCGGCGGCACGGTTTTATCATTGTCCGCGACGATCAGGTCGATCGGCAGGCGCAGGCGCGGCAAGTCTCGGTCAAGCGCCCGCAAATCCCAATGCGCCATCATCCCCAGCGCGCCGGCGATATGCGAGGGATTTCGCATCAGCCTTTCGTAAAGGAGGGCTCCGCGCGCGTCGATCCGCGATCCGGTGCCATCGAGCAGACGTCTTACGGCGGCGGCATTGACGCACCAGGCGAAATAGCGTGGCGCCAGGGGATTCAGGAACAAGCCTTTCGCGAGACCCGGCAGCAAATGGCCGGCGACGCCCTCGAATGGCGTCAGGGCGCCATTGAGCGCAATCAATCGTTCCGGCGCGATGACGTCATCGAGAGCCAGCCGGGCGGCAACGGCCGCGCCGGCCGAATGTCCGACGACGACCTTTGGCGAAAAGGCCAGGGTCTTGAGCAGCGCTGCGACGGCGCGGGCCATGCCGGGCAGCGATTGCGTGTGGGCGTCGGGCGCGGGGGTGAACCCATGTCCCGGCAGGTCTGGCGACACGATTCGGAAGCGTTGGGCGAGAAGCGGCGCGACATCTCGCCAGGAGTGTGTCGACGCGCCGGTCCCGTGGAGCAAAAGCAAGATTGGTCCTTCGCCGAGAATCTGAACATGCCAGTCGACGCCGCCCGCAGAGAGCCTGCGACTCGCGACGCGGTTCGGCCAGTCGGCGCCGTCTTGTTCGAGGGTGAGCGGACGCAGGGGCGCGAACACGACGCGCGCGATTACCGCGCCGTCGCGGCGGCGCGAACCGCTTCCGACAAACGCGTCGCGTCGACGAAGGGCAAGCGCAGGTAGCGGGCGCGCATGGCCTCGGCGATCTTGCGGGTCGGCGCGTCTGGGCCGCTGGCGGCGGGCGATGAGTCGATCGCGATCGCGGCGCACCCCGTCTGCCGCAAGCGTTGCGCCGATTGCAGAGCGTCTGCGAGCGCGCGCGCCCGGCCGGGAGCGCCGGTCCTGTCGATGTTCGCCCTGCCGTCAGTCAGGAGCGCGACGAGCGGCGTTTGGCCCTTGCGGCTGACGCTTTCGACCAACGCCGCCGCCATGTCGAGACCGTGGGCGAGCGGCGTGCCGCCGCCGCCCGGCATCGCCGCCAACTGGCGCCGCGCGCGCGCCAGCGCACGGGTGGGAGGCAACAAAACGTCGGCCCGCTCGCCGCGAAAGACGATAAGCGCGACGCTGTCTCGACGCACATAGCAATCGGCCAGCATCAATTCGATTGCGCCCTTGACCTCGGCTAGTCGCCGCATTGCCGACGAACCGGAGGCGTCGACGACGAAGATGGCGACCGTCTCGCGTCGTTCGCGAAACCGTGTGATGCGGAAATCGTCGGGACGCACGCAGATGGCGATGTCCGGCGCTAGGGGGCGCTCGAGGCGTCGCAGGCTTTGCCAGGGCGCGGCGGCGCGCAGAGTCTCGATCAGGGAAAGACGCCCGTCGCGTAGCGCGCCGCGTCGCGTGTTCAGGGGGCGGCCACGACGCGGCGATATCCTCGCCGCGCCCGAACGCCCGGCGCGCGGCGACGATCCCCGGCCAAGGTCACGGGCGGCCAGTCGCGCGAGAACATCCGGCGGCAGAGCGGCGCAGGCTGCGGCGACGACCACCTCCTCCATGGCCTGTTGGTCGCGCCCCTGGTTGTCGTTTTGCGGTTTTTCGGGATTGCTTCCACTTTGTTCCAGCTTTTCTTCAGGCGGTTTTTCTTGCGGCGGGGCGGGCAGGCAGATGGCGCGGGGCGCCAGAACGAAACGCGCGGCTGCCGCGAGATCGCATTCCTCGACGATGCTGGCTCCGCGCAGGGCGCAGGCCGCGCGCGCCACCCTCCGCGCCATCAAGGGCGCGCGCAGGGAGTCGATTCCGAAACGGGCCGCGACGACGACGAGCGTGGCGATGGCCTCCGGCGGGATCGCTACATCAGGAAGCTGCGCGCGGGCCGCCGCGACTTGCGCCGGCGTAATCGGGCTGAGACAATTCGGGCTGGGTCGAACGCCGGCGAGATCGAGATGAATGGCGAGACGATCCAGGAGCGCCGCCGGCGGGCCTTCGTCCTCGCTCTGACCCTCGTCAAGCGCGATGACGCCGATGCAGGCGTCTTGCCGGACCGCAAGTCCCTCCCGCGCAAGTTCGACATAGCCAGTGTCCAGCGCTGCGGCGATGCGCGCCGCGTTTCCGCAGCTCAGTCGCTCGGCCATAGCTAGCACCAGCACGCCTTCATGGGTCTGGGCGAGCAGGCCATTTTCGGCGATTGGCCGGCCGGCGCGCAAGGTTGCGGCGAGGTCCAGGCCGCCGAGCAGCCGATCGTCGGCGATGTAGACGGGAGCGCGACGCACAGGCGCGTGATCGGGTAAATACGCGCGCAACAAGGCTAGCCAGGCGTCGCGCGCAGGCCCCGGCGCGGCGCGCAGCGTCACGCCGGAATGAAAGGGATCGATGGCGAAAAGCGCCGCAGCGAGCGTCGCCTGAGTCCAGGCGTCGGGCGTCAGCGCGTCAGCGCCGCCATTCATGCGCCGAAAGTCTCTTCGATGGCGCGGGCGACGCGCGTTGCGGAGCCGGTCTCGTCCAGCGGATTGCGTCGCAGTCGATGGCCGAGCGCGAAGGGCGCCACCCGCCGTAAATGGGCGTCGTCAATTGATGTCCCGGCCTCGAAGGCCGCAATCGCGCGTGCGGCGCGCAGCAGGGTGAGTTCTCCGCGCAGCCCGTCGGAGCCAATCGCGACGCATAACCGCGCCGCCTTCTCCATGACGGCGTCAGGCGCCTCGATCTCGCCGATGCGCCGCCGCGCCGCCGCGATGCGCCGCCGCAGCTTTTGTTCCTCCGGCGCCCAGGCGTGATGGAACTGGGCGGGGTCGCGCTCGAAGGCGTCGCGCCGACGAACGACCTCAACGCGCATCGCGATGTCTGTCGGAGTCTTCACGTCGACCGACAAACCGAACCGGTCGAGAAGTTGCGGACGCAATTCGCCCTCTTCCGGATTGCCGCTGCCGATCAGGACGAAGCGAGCCGGATGCCGGACGCTTAGCCCGTCGCGTTCAACAACGTTCTCTCCTGAGGCCGCCACGTCCAGCAGCAGATCGACCAGATGATCCTCAAGGAGATTCGCCTCGTCGATATAGAGAAATCCGCGGTTGGCCTTCGCCAGCAAGCCGGGCTCGAAGGCTTTTTCGCCGCGAGTCAGCGCCCGCTCCAGATCGAGCGCGCCGACGACCCGATCCTCCGTCGCGCCCAGCGGCAGATCGACCACGGGCGCCGGACGCACGGCCGTCTTCGGCTCGCTTTCGCGGCAGGCGTCGCACAGCCGGCATGGCGCAACCGGATCGCAATTATAGGCGCAACCGGCGACGGCGCGCAGGTGCGGCAACAGCCGCGCCAGCGCGCGCACCGCGGTCGATTTGCCCGTGCCGCGATCTCCGAACACCAGCACTCCGCCGACCGTCGGATCGATCGCAGCGATCAGGAAGGCCAGTTTCATATCCTCCTGACCGACAATTGCCGTGAAGGGATAGGGCGCGGCGGGATCGAAACGTGGCGCCGGCTTCGCCGGTTTCGACCCCGGCGGGGATGCTTTGCCGGCGTGCGGCGCGTCCGCAGACGCAACTCTCGGGAAGCTGACCTGAAGCGACGTCATCGGGCCTCCCGGTCCTGATTTGCGACAGGGGCGTATGACGCTCCATGTGTAAATCCAACTTTACATCGCTGGTTGTCGATTGCAAGTGCGCACATCATCGCCCGGTCAGTCATCCGTGCTGATATTGGCGGTCCAACCTGCCGAAAGACCAACGGCGCTAGCGCGTCGCCGCCTCGTTCGACCGTCCGCTGCGGGTAAACGGCGCGCGACGCGCGAGCGCGGATCGCAAGGCGTCATGATCCGCCGCGGCCTCAGAGGACTGCTGGCGCAACAACAACCGTTTCGCCAACAGGCGCGCGCTTGCGGCGTCTGTCGCCATCGCGTCGGCGCCGACCTGAGTCACCAGATCGGGATTGGCGCGAAACAAGGGTCCCCCGACGAGCACGCCAATCGCAGGATTGATCGAGGCCGCGCGCGCCGCCTGAATGGCGCGACACAGCGCCTCAAGGCCCGAACCGGCGCTCAAAGTCAGGCCTACGATGGCGAAGCGCTCGTGCGCCACAGCATTGGCGACATCCTGAGCTTTGCATTCTTTTAGAAGATCGACCTCCCAAGCTGCATGACGCATGAAGCAGGCGACCATATCGAGCCCGAAGTCATGCCGCTCGCCGGCGAGCGCGCAAAGCAACACGCGCTGGCGCCCGTCCGCGCAAGTGGGCGCGAAGGCGGCGTTGAACTCGCATAATACCCGTTGCAGACGGGCCATGCCGATCGTCACTTCGATGAAGGTGCGACTGTCGTCTTCCCAAAGGGCGCCGAGATAACGGGCGGACTCGGACATCAGGCCAAGGAAAAGCGTCTCTTCCGAATGGCCGCAGTCGCGCATTTCTTGAAGATATTGCTGGACAGCGCGGCCATCGTCACCAATCAGAATCTCTGAGAAATCGACGATTTGACGACGACTGAAGGCCTTTTCAGCTTCGCTTGCCGATAGATCATGATGAAGCAAATGAAGCTGCGGAAGGATCTTGTCGACAATGACCGAAGCCAGATGGTCGCGGTTCGGGCCTTGAAGACCCGCAGTAGATTTTTGCGCAGTCGCGCCGCCAGACGACCCCACGTCGGGCGCGGGCGACTCCATTTCGGTAGAATTGCTCATTGTTGGCCCCCGGCGCCCGCGCAACTGCAGGAACATTCCTGATGTTGGTCGCCGCTCGTTCGCCGGCCTTTCCATTCGATTTCAGCCGTTGGACGGCATATCGGCCCTGTTGACCAGCAGCTGGCTGAGACGCGGGCGTTTACGCCCGACCCATTGCCGCCTTATCGCAGAACTTTCGGAATGGATTGCGTCCCTTGCGAAGCGTTTTCTCCCTCATGAAGAATTGAACCTCACAAAATGACGTGAGTAAAGCGCCATTGACGTTATTCATGGGTCTATTGTCGATGGATGTCATTCTGGACAGACGCTCGGCGCTGCGGATAGGCTTTAAAAATCCGCTCCCTATGAAGGCTCCACGGTGAAAGATCCACGCGACAAATTTTTTTTGGCTCTGGCTGCGATCCTCATTGCTCTTGCGATGCACAATATACGCGCCCAGACGCGAGGTCTTCTCCAGACAACGACAATCGTCGACAAAATTCCTGTCAACATTTTGCAAAAATCAAATCATTCGCCGGCGCCGGCTGTCGTCATTGCGCATGGTTTTTCAGGCTCACAACAGTTAATGGCGCCGATGGCGACGACTCTCGCTCAAAACGGTTATGTCGCCGTGAGCTTCGACTTTTCGGGTCATGGTCGAAATCAACGTCCCATGCCCGGCGGCGTCAGGGATCTGGCCCAAAGCACCGCCGCGCTGTTAGCCGATATCGACAGAGTTATCGCCTTCGCCCGCGCGCTGCCAGGCGTCGACGGCCGGATTGCGGTTGCGGGTCATTCGATGGCGACAGATCTGATTGTCCGCGCGGCGCGGCGCGATCCCGGGATTTCAGCCGTTGTGGCGCTTTCTTTTTTTGCCCAGGACGTCACGTCGAAAGATCCGAAAAATCTGCTGATCATTGACGGCGCCTGGGAGTCGCAACGGTTAATCGACGCCGGTCTGCGCGCCCTATCCCTTGCAGCCGAAGGCGCCGTGCGTCCGGGAGTGACCTTCGGGGACGTTGCCAAGGGCGAAGGACGCAGACTCGTTCTGGCGCGCGGCGCCGAACACATCGGCGTGCTCTACAGTCATGACGCCCTCGCAGAGACCATTGACTGGTTAAACGCCGTTTATGGACGCGGCGAGACAGGTTTTGTGGATGTCAGGGGTCGCTGGCTGGCGGCGCTCTTTGCCGGCCTTGTCCTGTTGGCGCGACCGCTTGCGGGTTTGTTGCCAGTGCTGGCGCCGTCGCCGCTCGGCGCGGGGCTCTGCTGGCGCCAACTTGCGCCGCGGGCTGTCGCGCCAGCGCTCCTGACGCCGCTGTTGCTATGGAAAGCTCCGACAGATTTCATGCCGATTCTGCTTGGAGATTATCTGTCTGTGCATATGGGGCTTTACGGGATGCTGACGGCTGCAGGATTATGGATCGGTCAAGACCGGCGGGAGACGATTGCGCCGGGGCCATTAACGTCGCCGACCGCGTTTCTGGCCAGCGGCGCAGCAGTCGCGGCGTATTACACCCTGATCCTTGGCGCGCCGCTCGACGCGTATGTGACGTCCTTCGCGCTAACGACGCCGCGCGCTTTATTAATGGCCCCGATCTTTGCCGGCTGCGTCGCCTATTTTCTTGCGGACGAGTGGATGACGCGGGGGCTTGGCGCGGCGCGCGGCGGCTATGCGTTCAGTAAATTATGCTTTGTCGCCTCGCTGGGACTCGCCGTTGCGCTCAACCCGCGTCGGTTGTTTTTCCTGATCATCATCGCAATCGTCGTCGTTATTTTGTTGACCGTTTACGGCGTCGTTGGCCGTTGGGTTTACGCCCGTACACGCGATCCCCGGCCGGGCGCGCTCGGCGCCGCGTTTGGACTTGCCTGGGCGATCGCCGTCTGTTTCCCGATTGTCGATTGAGAATCCTTCGTTGGCGACGATTTCCAGCGCAACGACAGATCGGCAAGATGTGCGAGCAGGGAAAACACAAGACAGCCGGCGATCATGGATGTCGACGCCCCGACGAGCGCGAAGCGCAAAGCCAGAAGCAAAAACGCCCCGGCGAGAAGAGTGCAGAGGAAACCGAGCGGTGCGGGACCCGATCCCCGGATCAATCGCAAACCCAGAAGCGCAATCGCCTCAAGCGCGACAAGCAGCAAAATGACGTCGATGAAACGCGAATCTGTGAAAATCTCCATTATGCATTTCCTGTCTGTCGGCTTTTGCTGGGCCAGTGGGTTACGAAAGGCTTGTTGAGCTCGACCATTGTCCAGTTCAGAAAACCGGCAAAACTCACCCATGCAAGGTAGGGAGCAAGCAACGCGCCCGCAAAAGTGGAGATTGAGCCGACAGCGACGATCAGCGACAGAATTGAAAGCCAGAGAAAGACCATCTCGACCAGCGCCCAATCCGGCCGGCGCAATTTAAAAAACAGCGGACTCCACGCCACGTTCAATACGGCGTTGATCAGGAACAACGCCAGCAGCCAAAGGCGGGCGTGGTCGTCCGGTGCCTGCTCCCATGCAAGAACGCCGCTCGTTGCGGTCAAAAAAAAGATCAAAGTCCATGCTGGCCCGAACAGCCAGTTGGGAGGACGCCACGATGGAAAGCGCAAGCCTTCGTACCATTCGCCGATTTCTGTCGCGACGCCTCCGAGCACGGCGACCAGACCGACGATGATTGTTGCGATTGTCACAAGGGTCCAGCGATCCGCCGCCAGCGACATCATGTCGACGCCAATCTCAGAAGATGCGCCAGATCCTTGAAGAAGATGCGGATATGCGCCATCGGATCTCGGCGCACCAGCTCTTTGTTCATATATGCCTCCCATGTGAGGCGCTGGACGTCAGGGTCCTTGCAGATGCTGACGAAGGCTTCACGCAATCTGTCGTTACGATACCAGAAATATTGCATGATCCCGAGGATGAAAAAGACCTTGCCATGCATTTTCATAAACCGTTTGCGCGCTATGGCGAGCGCACGAACGTCGCCGGTGCGCAAACACTCTTCAGCAGCGTCCGCAGCCAGGCGACCGCCCAGCATGGCGTAGTAAATTCCTTCTCCAGACGCGGGCGCGACAACGCCGGCCGCATCGCCGGCCAGCACCACGTCCCGGCCGTTGTCCCATCGCTTGAGCGGCTTCAATGGAATGGGCGCGCCCTCGCGCCGGACAGTGGACGTTTCAGCGAGTCCGGAATCCGTGCGTAGATCGCGCACCGATGTCTTTAATGAAAAACCCTTGCTGGCGCTGCCAGATCCGACGCTCATCGTATCGCCGTGCGGAAAGATCCAGGCGTAAAAATCCGGCGACAGCGCGCCGCGATAATGTATCTCGCAGCGGTCGGGATCGCTCGTATCTGACATGGGCGTGGCGATGACTTCATGATAGGCGAAAACGAACCGCCCCTGCTCGGAGCCCGGCACTTCCTGACGCCCGACCTGCGAGAGCGCGCCATCGGCGCCAATGATCAGACGCGCGCGCAAGGATTGCAGCTCTTCGTCTTTATGCGGCCGATAGAGGATGCGCGGCGCCTCATCCGCCTCGCGCACGATCTTTTCAAACGCGCCAACCACGCGCGTGGCGCCGGCTTCGGCGGCGCGCTGGCGCAGCCATTCGTCGAATTCGCAACGGTCGACCATGCCGACGAAGCCGCCGTTGATTGGCATGTCCACCGCGACGCCCTTGGGCGAAATCATGCGCGCAGACGTGACGCGAGCTTTCAACAGATGATCGGGGATCGCAAAATCGCGAATGAGTCGCGGTGGAATGGCGCCGCCGCAAGGCTTGATCCGCCCCGACTTGTCGATCAGGGCCACGCGCAAGCCTCGCCGCGACAAATCGTGCGCCGCTGTCGCGCCCGCCGGACCGCCGCCGATCACCGCCACATCGAAAATAGTATCTTGCGTCATCGCGCGCTCCCTCACGATTGCGCCATCACGGCCGGCGTCGCGGCCGCACGGCCGGCGCGCGTCTCCCCCGGGCTGGCGATGCGGCTGGCGAGAACGGCCGAAACGATGAAAAGAGCCGCTTCGCCGATGAAGACGAAGGCGTAGGCCGAGAGCGGCGCGCCCAGAAATAATTTGGCGATATCGACAAGGATTGTCGCCAGAACGCCGCCGGAGCCGAAAGCGATGGCCTGCGCCGCGCCCCAAAGACCGATGCGCGTTCCCTCTCGCGCATTCGCGCCCTCGGCGGCGAGACTCATCATCGAAGCGATCGCGGCGACGGCGAAAGCGCCATTCGACACCCCGAGCAAAAAGACCGAAATCTTGAGCGCGACGACAAGGCCGGCAAAACCGCTCGCCGCGATGGCGAGGAGCGCCGCGCCGGAGGCAAGACAGCCGCCGACCGTCCACAGACGCAGCGAGCCCAGGCGCGGTCCGCCGATCGTCGTCGCCACGAGCGCAACCCCGATCATGCCAAGCAAGACGCCGCCATGTTGGAGACCCGCCAGCTTGGTGGTCGCGCCGGGGGTCATGCTGAAGACAACGCCGGCGAAAGGCTCCACCAGCAGTTCCTGCATGCTGTAGGCCAGCATGGAGACAAAAATGAAAACGGTGAAAGCTCGCGCCTCGGGCTCGCGCCAAACTTGTGTGAAGGCGTCGCGAAAGGGCGGCCGCCGATGCGCGGCGACCGCGACGGGCGCGCTGCTTTCGACGCCGATCACCGCGAGAGTCGCGACGCTGAACGCGATCGCGCAGACGATCGCGGTGACGACGATCAGACGCTCCTGCGTGAAGGGATCGAGGTAATGACCTGCAATCGGCGCGCTCACCGCGAAGCCGAGGATCATCATCACCCAAACGGTCGTGGCGGCGGCGGCGCGTCGCTGTGGCGCAACGCGCGTGGCGAGCATGGCGAGCACCGATGTGCCCGCTGCGCCAGCGCCGACGCCGACCAGCAGGAAGGCGATGGCCGCGAGCGCGACGCCGGCAACCGTATGGGTGGCGGCGAGAGCTGTCCCGAGCGCCGCGCCGACTCCGCCGATCGAAAGGCATGCAAGGCCGCCGATGATCCAGGGCGTGCGTTTGCCGCCGACGTCGGCGCCATATCCCCAGGCCGGACGCAGGATCTGAATCGCGTAATGAGAGGCGACAAGCAATCCTGGCACGATGGCGGGCAGAGCCAGCTCGACGACCATGACGCGATTGATGGTCGACGTCATCAGAACGACAATCGCGCCAAGGGCCGTCTGTACGAGGCCCAGCCGAATTATTCCGGACCAGCCAAGCATCGCCGGCGCCATCGATCCTGCCTGTTGCGACGCGTGCGACATTATGTTGATCCCCTCAGGAACTCAGAGCGAAGGCGCTGGCCGCCATGCCGAGCACGTAAAGGGTCGTGCCCGTGGCGTTGTAGAAAGGCGCCTGCGCGCGTGGATTGTCGAGTAGCCGGCGCATCAAGGCGAACTGGCCAAAGAGCAGAGCGGTCACGCCGGCTGCGTAGGCGCCGTGACCCCAGTGGACAAGCAGCACAATGACGACGATTTGCGGCGCGGCCATCAGGACGCAGGCGAAACGCGCCGCTTCATCGACGCCAAGCTGCACGGGCAAGGAGTCCACGCCCATACGCCTGTCGCCCTCAACAGATTTGAAGTCGTTAAGGGTCATGATGCCATGCGCGCCGATGCTGTAGAGCAATGCGAGCGCGATAACGCGGCTGTCGGGAAGGGCCGCCGCCATCACAGCGGCGCCGGTAAACCAGGGCAATCCTTCGTAGCATATTGCCACGGCGGCGTTGCCCCACCAGCCGTTTTGTTTCAAACGCAATGGCGGGGCGCTGTAGATCCACGCCAGAAACAGTCCAAACACGGCGGCGGCGAAGACCCACTGGCCGAGACTTGCGGCGAGGACAAGCGATAGCAGCGTCCACAGGCAACCAATATAGAAGCCCCATCGTCCGGGGATCCGGCCCGACGGGATCGGTCGGTCGGGCTCGTTGATGGCGTCGACATGACGATCATACCAGTCATTCACAGCCTGACTGGTCGCGCAAACCAGCGGACCGGCGAGCAGAACTCCCGCCACGACGAACGACCATCGGGACATGGGAGATACGCCTGACGAAATCACCCCGCAGCCGAACGCCCACATCGGCGCAAACCATGTCACCGGCTTCAAAAGCTCCAGAACGGCGGCTGGTTTCGGCGTCTCCATCATATAACATTAGGATTGACGTATATATGTGTCAATTAAAACTTACACTCGAAAACAGTTCCCATCACCTGGGGCACAGTCTTAATTGCCTGCTGGGCCAGTGTCCTCGTCGTCCAGATCGCCCAACCCGTAGCGACGCAACTTGGTGTAGAGCGCCTGACGGCTGAGGCCCAACATCTCGGCGGCCGAGGCTCGATTATCCTTGGTGATGTCCAAAGCCGCTTCGATGCAGAGCCGCTCAATAAGATCCGTGGTTTCCCGCACAAGATTCTTGAGCGACACACGGCCGACGAGATCTGTGAATTGCTCGACCGTGCGGGGCAGCTCGCGCCCCCCCAGACGTTCGCGCCCGCCCCGCCCGCCGGCAGGTCGGATGCAAAAGCCCAGAAACCGCCGCGCGCCGTTGGAGACGTCGATTCCCGATACCTCAACGTCCACAATCGTGCCGTGTTCGCCGCGCGCCACGGTGGAGAAATGACGCAAGACCCCCTGGGTCTGCAAATTTGCGAAGAGCACGTCGACATCGACGCCCGGTCGGCCAATCCATCTCTCAATTGGCTCGCCCCGCGCGCGTTCTTCCGTGGGCAATTGGGCCAGTTCGACGAAAGCGCCGTTGGCCATCAAAATTCGACGGTCCTTGTCGGTCAGAACGAAAGCGTCGGGCATCTGCTCCATGGCGAGGACGGCGCCGGCTTTTTCGGCGGACACAGCCGCGCCGCCCGCGACGCGCGAGAGCATGACGATGATCGAGCCCCCGCCCTCCTGGCGGATCAGGGCGCCAGACAAGAGCAGGGGTTCCTTGCTGTCTGCCAGGGCTGCATGCACATTGTCGACCCGCGGCGCAACGAGAAGCGCGGCAACGAAGGATTGGGCGAAGCGGCGGCTCGCGTCGTCAAACAATTCGGTGAAGGGGCCGCCGACGAGCTTCTTGACCGGTTTACCCAACAGGGTCAGTGCGGAGGGGTTGGCCTCAAGAATGCGATGCGTCTCGGCGTCAAGGATCAGTATAGCCTCGGAGGCCAGCTGGAACAGCAAACGATAGCGTTTTTCGGCGCTTCGGATGCGAGCATACTCTCGCTCCATTTCCTGTTGCGACTCGGCGACTCTTTGTTGCAGTGCCGAAAACGCGCGCAAATCGCGACCAAACACCACGACCGGCCCGCTCGCATGGCTGCGCGCCGCAGCGTAGTTCATTGGCAGATCTATCCCGGAGGTCGGATGATTGATTTGACGCCAGCGCGGCTGAACGCCCTTCAGCGCCTCGCGCATCATGGCTTCCACCTTGGGACGGCTTTCGATCGTCACGGTGTCGATCCATGGTCGACCAATCCAGTCTCTGGCCGTGTCGTGGCCGTTGACGCCAACTGCGACGTCGATAATCACGCCCTTGGAATTCACCAGGAGAGTCAGATCGCAGGCGGCGGCGAGAAGCGCGCCAATATGCGCAGCGTCAAGCTGGCCCAAATGGGCGTCGGCGGCGGAAAAGCCCGTTGCGGCCGGTCTGATCGTGACGTCGCTCACAACGCTGATCTCGCTTTCTGACGATTGATTTCGACAGGTTTAAGTGTAAGCGTGGTCTTAATGTTCTGGATTGGCGTTCGCAACATAGGATCGCCTTTTTCTATATCATATATTGCCTTTTTCTATTTATGAATGGTCGACGCCATGGCCCGGTTCGGTCGCCGCAGCGGGCGCACGGGGCACGGTCCCAGAGCCTTTCTCCCACTCCTAGCGTCAAAACCTCGTCTTCGCCTCCCGTGCAACCGTTCATGGACTTGCGTCTCAGGCGGGCGCTCCGCCCCGTCATTTTCCAAAGCGCGGAAAGCGACCCGACCGCCAACCTGGCGCAAGCTAGCGCACAATCGTTCAGTTGTCACATAAAGATAACGTCAATTTTAATTGACACATGAGCCCATGAGGCATTAGATTTCATCCCGGAGATTACAGGCGGCCTCCGGCCCGAAGAAAATCTTCATGATGTGAAGGCGAGGCGCAGAGCGGCATGAGCGAAAACCGGCCTCAAACCCTCCGGACACTCTACACGGACGAGGAGCGTCGTCGCCGCGACGAAACGGTCTGGACTCTCGTTCAGGGCGTGCTCGCGCCGGTCCAGTTCGTCATATTCCTCGTCAGTCTTATCCTGGTGGTCCGTTACCTCGCGACGGGCCATGGCGAAACTGCCGCGACCGCCTCCGTGGTGGTCAAGACCATGGCGCTTTACGCCATCATGATCACCGGCTCGATCTGGGAAAAGGTTGTTTTTGGCCGCTACCTCTTTGCGCCGACCTTTTTCTGGGAAGACGTGTTCAGCATGCTGGTTCTGGCGCTGCATACCGCCTATCTCGCCGCGCTCGCCCTCGACTGGCTGCCCTCGCGGGAATTGATGTTTCTCGCGCTCGCCGCCTACGCGACCTATGTGATTAACGCCACGCAATTCCTGCTGAAGCTGCGCGCCGCCCGGCTCGACGAAACCGCACGGGCCAGATTGCAGGCGGAGTGCGCGTCATGAATGCGCTCTCGCCGTTTCCGGCGCCGGGCGGTGGCGCCTGCGATGCGCCAGTCGTCCGTCAGGAGCGGGGCCAGCGCGAGGTGTTTTGCGGCCTTACCGGCATCGTCTGGCTGCATCGAAAAATACAGGATGCGTTCTTTCTGGTGGTTGGTTCGCGCACCTGCGCGCATTTGCTGCAATCGGCCGCCGGCGTGATGATCTTCGCCGAGCCGCGGTTCGCGACTGCAATCCTGGAGGATCGCGACCTCGCCGGCGTCGCCGACATTGACGACGAACTTGATGCGGTTGTCGACCGTCTGCTCGCGCGCCGTCCCGAAATCAAATTGTTGTTTCTCGTTGGCTCCTGCCCGTCTGAGGTCATCAAAATCGATCTGTCGCGCGCCGCTGCGCGTCAGTCGCAAAAACACGCCCCGCGCGTGCGGATTCTGAGTTATTCAGGCAGCGGCGTTGAAACAACGTTCACCCAGGGCGAAGACGCGTGTCTCGCGGCGCTGGCTCCAACCCTTCCGGCGGAAGCGCCGGATGCGGCGCCCTCCCTGCTTGTCGTTGGCGCGCTGGCTGACGTTGTCGAGGATCAGTTCGCCCGGCTTTTCGACGCGATGGGGATTGCGCCGGTGCGTTTCCTGCCAATGCGGCGCGCCGACGATCTGCCGCCGGTCGGTCCCCATACGTATTTTCTGCTTGCCCAGCCTTTCCTCGCCGACGCCGCGCGCGCGCTCGAAGCACGCGGCGCGCGCCATATCGAGGCGCCGTTTCCGCTAGGGGTCGAGGGCGCAACTCTATGGTTGCGCGCTGCTGCGCAAACGTTCGGCGTGGACGCTGCTCGCTTTGACGCGACGATCGAGGCGCCGCGCGCGCGGGCCATGCAGGCGCTGGCGCATTATCGCGACGCGCTGGCCGACAAACGAATTTTTCTGTTTCCCGACTCCCAGCTCGAACCCGCGCTGGCGCGTTTTCTTTCGCGGGAAATGGGCATGCAGATCCTCGAAATCGGCACGCCCTATCTGCATCGCCGTCACATGGCGCATGAACTCGCCCTGCTTCCTCCGAACACGCCGATCGTCGAAGGTCAGCACGTCGATCGGCAACTCGACCGCTGCCGCGCCGCCAAACCTGATCTCGTGCTGTGCGGGCTTGGCCTCGCCAATCCGCTGGAGGCCGAGGGCCTTACGACAAAATGGTCCATCGAACTGCTGTTCTCGCCAATTCAGGGCTTCGATCAGGCCGGCGATCTCGCCGAACTTTTCGCAAGGCCCCTGCGTCGCCGCGCGCGGCTGGAGGTCTAGAGCATGCAACTCACCCTCTGGACCTATGAAGGACCCCCGCACATCGGCGCGATGCGCGTCGCAACCGCGATGCGCGATCTTCATTATGTGCTGCACGCGCCACAAGGCGACACATACGCCGATCTGCTTTTCACCATGATCGAACGACGCGGCGTCCGCCCCCCGGTCACCTACACGACGTTCGAGGCGCGCGATCTGGGCGCCGACACGGCCGAGCTTTTCAAGAATACGACGCGTGAAGCCTATGAGCGTTTCTCCCCGCAGGCGATGATCGTCGGGGCCTCCTGCACGGCAGAGCTGCTGCAGGACGATCCCGGCGGTCTCGCCAAGGCGCTCGATCTTCCCTGCCCGGTAATTCCTCTCGAACTTCCGGCCTATCAGAAAAAGGAGAACTGGGGCGCGGCGGAGACCTTCTATCGTCTGGTGCGCGGCCTCGCCGGAGCCAGAGTCGAACGGCCGGAACGTCCGCGCAAGCTCTGCAATATCCTGGGACCGACAGCGCTGGGTTTTCGATGCCGCGACGACGTGCGGGAAGTCGAACAATTACTTTCCGCGCTTGGAGTCGACGTCAATGTGGTCGCGCCGCTCGGCGCCAGTCCGCAGGATCTGACCCGACTGGGCGACGCCGATTTCAATGTCCTGCTCTATCCGGAGATTGCGCAAACCGCCGCCCAGTGGCTGGAGCGCGCTCATGGTCAACCCTACACGCGCACGGTTCCGATCGGCGTCGGCGCAACGCGCGATTTTCTCGCCGAGGTCGCCCGTCTGGCTCAGATTGATCCCGCGACGACGCTTGAGACCGGCGAGTCCCGGCTGCCCTGGTACTCGCGCTCCGTCGACTCCACCTATCTTACTGGCAAGCGCGTGTTTATCTTTGGCGACGCGACGCACGTCATCGCCGCGCTTCGTATCGCGCGCGACGAACTTGGTTTTACGATTGCCGGAGTCGGCTCCTATTCGCGCGAATTCGCTCGAGACGTGCGAGAGGCGGCGGCGCGCTACGGCGTCGAGGCGTTGATCACCGACGATTATCTCGAAGTCGAGGCGAAGGTTGCTGAATTGCAACCTGAGCTGGTCCTTGGCACGCAGATGGAGCGCCACATCGCCAAGCGTCTTGGCGTTCCGTGCGCTGTAATCTCGGCGCCCATGCATGTTCAGGATTTCCCGGCGCGCTACGCGCCGCAGATGGGTTTCGAAGGCGCAAACGTGATCTTCGACACTTGGGTGCATCCATTGATGATGGGACTCGAGGAGCATCTGCTCGCCATGTTCCGCAATGACGTCGAATTTCATGACGCCGCCCAGCCATCGCATCTTGGCGGCAAAGAAATTCAGCCATCCACCCCGGCTTCAGCCGTCGTCAGCGACATTGTCGTCACATGGGCGGCGGACGCCGAACAGGAACTGAGGAAAGTGCCGTTCTTCGTGCGCGGCAAGGCGCGCCGCAATACCGAGAAATTCGCCGCTGATCATGGCCTGGCGATCATCACCGTCGAGACGCTTTATGACGCAAAAGCCCATTTTGCACGCTGAGCCGACGGCCATGAGGGTCGTCATTGTGACCATGGACACGCATGTGGCCACGGCCACGGATCGCGCCCGCCGCAAGCTCGCGGCGGCGTTGCCCGGACTGTCGCTCAGCGTTCACGCCGCGTCGGAATTCACCACCAATCCCAGAGCGCTTGAAGCCTGTCTCGCCGCCATCGCAGAGGGCGACATCATCGTCAATGCGATGCTCTTCCTCGAGGATCATTTCAGGCCCTTGCTCGATGCGCTTGCCGCACGGCGCGATCATTGCGACGCCATGGTGACGATTATGTCGGCCGGCGAGGTCGCGAAGCTGACGCGCATGGGCCGTTTCGACATGAGCGCGCCGACTTCGGGCTTTATGTCGTTGCTGAAGCGTTTACGCGGCAACAAGGGCAAAACAGACACGGCCGGCGCCGCGCAGATGAAAATGTTGCGGCGACTGCCCAAGATCCTGCGTTTCATTCCCGGAACCGCCCAGGATGTGCGCGCCTATTTCCTGACGCTGCAATATTGGCTGGCGTGCTCCGACGAGAACATGGCGAATATGGTGCGATTCCTGATCGACCGTTACGCTGATGGGCCGCGGCGCGCGCTGCGCGGCAGCCTCAAGCCAGCTTCGCCGATCGAGTATCCGGATATCGGACTCTATCATCCAAATCTGACGGGCCACGTCTGCGAGAGGGTCGAACAACTTCCCGCGCCTTCCGACGGCGGCAAGGCCACGGTGGGTCTGCTCGTTCTGCGTTCCTATGTTCTGGCCGACAACGCGCGGCATTACGATGGCGTCATCGCCGCTATGGAGGCGCGCGGCCTCAGGGTCATTCCGGCCTATAGCACGGGCCTTGATGCGCGTCCGGCCATCGAAAAATATTTCATCCGGGACGGACGTCCGATCATCGACGCGCTCGTGTCTCTGACCGGTTTCTCGCTGGTCGGCGGCCCGGCCTACAACGACGCCAGAGCTGCGGAGGACATTCTTGCGCGGCTCGACGCGCCCTACATCGGCGCGCATCCCGTCGAATTCCAGACGATGGCCGACTGGCGGGACTCGGATCGCGGCCTGCTGCCGGTCGAAGCGACGGTGATGGTGTCGATCCCGGAGCTTGACGGCGCGACCGGACCGATGGTGTTCGGCGGTCGACCGCAAACGGCAGGCGGCTGTTCCGCCTGCGCGCGCAATTGCGTTTTCCCCGAGAGCGATAGCGCCCGCGACATGCAGTCCTGCGTCGAGCGAGCAGAAGTGCTTGCGGCGCGAGTCGAAAAACTGGCGCATTTGCGTCGTTCGGCCCGCGCCGCGCGCAAGGTCGCAATCGTTTTGTTCAATTTCCCGCCGAACTCCGGCGCGACGGGTTCGGCCGCCTATTTGTCGGTGTTCGAGTCTCTCCATCGTGTGCTGCTGGAGATGAAGCGCGGCGGTTACGGCGTTGAGACGCCGGCCACTGTCGAGGCGTTACGCCTTGCTGTTATCGAGGGCAACGCCCAACGCTTTGGCGCCCAGGCCAATGTCCATGCGCGGGTGACGATCGATCAGCATGTTCGCCGTGAAACCTGGCTCGACGAAATCGAGGCGCAATGGGGACCGGCTCCCGGTCGGCAACAGAGCGACGGCGCATCGATCCATATTTACGGCGAGCGCTTCGGAAATGTATTTGTCGGCGTTCAGCCGGCCTTCGGTTACGAAGGCGATCCGATGCGTCTGCTGTTCGAGAAGGGCTTCGCGCCAACTCATGCGTTTTCCGCATTTTACCGATGGGTCAAGGAAGATTTCGGCGCCGACGCCGTGCTGCATTTTGGAACGCATGGCGCTCTGGAGTTCATGCCCGGCAAACAGACAGGTTTATCTGGCGACTGCTGGCCGGATCGTCTCATCGGCTCTGTGCCGAATTTTTATCTCTATGCGTCCAATAATCCCTCGGAGGGCGTCCTCGCCAAACGACGATCGGCGGCGACTCTGGTCAGCTATCTGACGCCGCCCGTCGCCAACGCCGGTCTGTATCGCGGACTTGTCGATCTCAAATCCTCGCTCGATCGTTGGCGTGGACTCGATCCGGCGGCGACGGAGCGCGGCGAACTTGCCGGGCTCATTCAGGCTCAGGCCGCCGCCGTGGATCTCGTCGCCGCCGAACCGCTCTGGGGCGATGACGCGGCCGATAGAATCGCCGCCCTGGTCCAGTCAGTCCTCGAACTCGAATATGCGCTGATCCCTCACGGCCTGCACATTGTGGGCGAGCCAATGGCGCCGGAAGCCCGTTGCGACATGTTGCTCGCCATGGCGGAAGCGGGTCAGTCTGCGCAGATCGATCGCGATACGGTGACGAGGCTGATGGCGGGAACTTCTCCCGAAGCGCTCTCGACCGATCCTGCAACGCGCGAGTTTCTGCGCAAACTCGCCGAGGCCAACGCATCGCTCGCCGCCGATCACGAGCTTGCCGGACTGATGCGTGCGCTCGATGCGCGCTTCGTGCGTCCTGCGCCGGGCGGCGATGTATTGCGTACTTTTGACGTCTTGCCGACGGGTCGAAATCTGCACGGCTTCGATCCTTTCCACATCCCGAGCGCGTTTGCTGTGCGCGATGGCGCGCGCCAGGCCGCCCGACTTCTGGAGCGCCACCTTCTGCAGGGCGGCCCCCTGCCGGAGACGGTCGCGCTGGTGTTGTGGGGAACGGACAATCTCAAATCGGAAGGCGGTCCCATCGCCCAGGCCCTTGCGCTCATCGGCGCTGAGCCGCGGTTCGACGGCTATGGACGTCTCGCCGGCGCAATGCTCACGCCGCTGGAGAAGCTCGGCCGACCGCGCATCGATGTAATGATTTCGCTCTCCGGCATTTTCCGCGATCTGCTCCCGCTGCAGGTCAAGCTGCTCGCCGAAGCCTGTCTTTTGGCCGCGTCGGCGGCGGAGCCTGTCGAACAGAATTTCGTGCGTAAACATGCTCTCGCTTTCATCGAGACTCATGGCGGCGACATGGAGACAGCGGCGCTTCGCGTTTTCGGTAACGCCGATGGCGCCTATGGCGCGAACATTAACGCTATGATCGACGGCGGAGTTTGGGAGGACGAAGACCAGCTCGCGGACGCCTATTTGCGCCGCAAGGGCTTCGCCTATGGCGTATCCGGAAAACCGACGCGGCAAAACGACGTCCTGCAGAGCGTATTGTCGGGAGTGGAGCTCGCCTATCAGAATCTCGACTCGGTCGAACTGGGCGTCACGACGATCGATCATTATTTCGACACGCTCGGCGGCGTCAGCCGCTCCGTCAAACGCGCACGCGGAGAGATGGCGCCGGTCTACATCAGCGATCAAACCACCGGCGAGAGCGTCGTACGCACGCTGAACGAACAGGTGGCGCTTGAGACGCGGACCCGCGCCCTCAACCCGAAATGGTATGAGAGCATGCTCAAGCATGGTTACGAGGGCGTGCGCCACATCGAGTCGCATGTGACCAACACAATGGGCTGGTCAGCTACGACAGGCCAGGTCGAGCCGTGGGTATATCAGCGTCTGAGCGAAACCTATGTCCTCGACCCCGAGATGCGCCAGCGACTCGCGCAACTCAATCCACTGGCGTCGGTTCGGATCGCCAATCGACTGATCGAGGCGCAGCAGCGCCATTACTGGACGCCCGACGAAACCACCCTCGAAGCGCTTCAGCAGGCGAGCGAGGAACTGGAGGATCGTCTTGAGGGCGTCGCCGAGGAGATTGCTGCATGAATATCCAGATCCGCAACGCGGTCGAACGCGACTCTTTCCAGGTCGAACTTGACCCAAATCTGCAGATCGGCGCGGCGAAGGTCTTTGCGATCTATGGCAAGGGGGGTATTGGCAAAAGCACCACCTCGTCGAATCTCTCCGTCGCCTTTTCCAAGCTGGGTAAACGTGTGCTGCAAATCGGCTGCGACCCCAAGCACGACTCGACGTTCACTCTAACCAAGCGACTGGCGCCGACGGTGATCGATGCGCTCGAAAGCGTAAAATTCCATTCCGAGGAGCTGCGCGTCGAAGATTTCGTGGTCGAGGGTTACAATGGCGTCATGTGCGTGGAGGCCGGCGGTCCGCCGGCCGGCACAGGGTGCGGCGGTTATGTCGTCGGACAAACCGTCAAGCTTCTTAAGGAGCATCACCTGCTCGAAGATACGGATGTTGTGATCTTCGATGTGCTCGGAGACGTCGTTTGCGGCGGCTTCGCCTCGCCGCTTCAGCACGCCGGTCGCGCTCTGATCGTCACGGCAAACGATTTCGACTCGATTTTCGCGATGAACCGCATCGTGGCCGCGATCCGCGCAAAATCGAAAAATTACGAGGTGCGGCTTGGCGGCGTCATCGCCAATCGCAGCGCGGGGACCAACGAGATCGACCGCTACAACGAAGCCGTCGGTCTCAAACGCGTCGCCCATTTCCCCGATCTCGACATCATTCGTCGCAGCCGTCTGAAAAAATCGACCCTCTTCGAAATGGAGCCCACGCCGGAACTCATCGCCGTGCAGGAGGAATATTTGCGCCTCGCTCAAGAGCTTTGGGATGGCTGTGAGCCGATCGACGCAACGCCGATGAAGGATCGCGATCTCTTCGAATTTCTGGGATTCGACTGATGACGACGCCAAGCTATGTCTCAAGACGCGGCGAACTCGAAGCCTATTTCGACCGCACCGCCGTCGACGCCTGGAAGCGCCTGACCTCTGACGCGCCGGTCAGCCGTATTCGCGCCACGGTGCGGGCGGGCCGCGACGCCATGCGCAACAGGATCATGTCCTGGTTGCCGACAGACATGCGCGGGCTAAGGCTTCTCGACGCTGGTTGCGGCACGGGGGCCCTCGCCATCGAGGCGGCGCGTCGTGGCGCAGAGGTTATCGCTGTCGATCTCTCATCCACGCTCATTAGCCTCGCCCGCGAACGCGCGCCGCGCGATCTCGGCGCGGGCCGCGTAACGTTCGTTGTCGGCGATCTGCTCGATCCCGCACTCGGCCGGTTTGATCACATCGTCGCGATGGATAGTCTAATTCACTATGAGGGCGTCGATATTGCCCGCACCCTGGCGGATCTTGCGCCGCGCGTCGACGGTTCGTTCGTTTTCACGATCGCGCCGCGCACGCCGGCGCTCACGGCGATGCATGCCGTCGGCAAGCTCTTTCCACGCGGCAACCGTTCGCCGTCGATTGCGCCGATTGCGCTCGCCACGCTGGAAGCCCGGATGAGAGAACACAAAACGCTGGACGATTTGCGGATCGCGCAATCCGAGAAAATCGTCAGCGGTTTCTACATTTCACAAGCCGTGGAGGCGCGACGGAGATGAATCGCGCCAGCGCCGCGCTCGTCCAGCGCATCATGCAAATCGGTCCGGGCGTATTGCCCTTTGCCGATGCGGGTTCAATCGAACTGCCGCTGCCGCGATTGCTGCGTCTTTCCTTGTTTCAGGTCACGGTGGGGATGGCGGCAGTGCTACTGATCGGCACGCTCAATCGTGTGATGATCGTGGAGCTGGGCGTGCCGTCATGGCTTGTCGCACTGATGCTGTCATTGCCGCTGGTCTTCGCGCCGTTGCGCGCCTTGATCGGCTTTCGTTCCGATACGCATCGCTCCGTGCTCGGCTGGCGGCGGGTTCCCTACATCTGGTTCGGCACATTGATGCAATTTGGCGGCCTCGCCATAATGCCTTTTGCGCTGCTCATTCTCTCCGGCGACGCTACCGGCCCAATTGTTATCGGGCAGGCGGGAGCGGCGCTCGCCTTTCTGCTCGTCGGCGCGGGTTTGCATACGGTGCAGACGGTCGGTCTCGCGCTCGCGACCGATCTCGCGCCGGCCGAGACGCGTCCGCGTGTGGTCGCGTTGCTCTGCGCCATGCTGCTCATCGGGATGGGCGTCAGCGCCCTCGCTTTTGGCGCTCTGCTCACAAACTTTTCGCCGATCCGGCTCATTCAGGTCATTCAGGGCGCCGCTGTCGTGACCGTCGTGCTGAATTGCGTCGCGCTATGGAAACAGGAAGCGCGCGGGGCGCTGGCGCCGGCCGAGGATGTCGATTTTCGTGACGCCTGGCGGCGGTTTGCGACGACCGGCCGCGCCCGCAGACGACTCGTCGCCACAGCCCTCGGCGCCGCCGGCTTCAGCATGCAGGATATCCTGCTGGAGCCCTATGGCGGGCGCGTCCTGCATCTGCCTGTGGGCGCGACAACGGCGCTCACAGCGATGCTGGCCCTGGGCAGCGGCGTTGGTCTCGCCATCGCCGCGCGCTGGCTGGCGCGTCATGCCGATGCTCATCGCGTCGCCGGCGTCGGCGCGATCGTTGGCGTCGTCGCCTTTTGCGCCGTCATCTTCGCCGCGCCCGCGGGCTCGTCGACTCTGTTCGCGTTCGGTGTCGCGCTCATTGGCATGGGCGGGGGGCTTTTCGCTCATGGCACCATGACCGCCTCCATGGAGACGGCGGCGCCGAAAGATCGAGGACTGGCGCTGGGCGCCTGGGGCGCCGCGCAAGCGACCGCCGCCGGCCTCGCCATCGCAGTAAGCGGTTTCCTTAACGACGCCGCCACCGCGCTCGCCTCAAGGGGCGCTCTTGGGGAAGCCCTCGTCGATCCGGCGACCGGCTACGGAATTGTCTATCTCGTCGAAATTCTCCTGCTTCTGGCCACCGTCGTCGCGATCGGCCCACTCGTCCGTTTCGCGCAATCGAACACCGAGGACCAGCAGGAGTTTGAGTTGATCACTTCACCAAATTTCAATTCGGGGGTAATGCGATGACGCGCGGAGCCATCACCAGCCATATCGATGTGGCGCAGGTTGTTCTTTACGCTTTCTGGATCTTCTTTTCCGGATTGATCTTCTACTTGCGTCGCGAGGATCGTCGCGAGGGATATCCGCTCGAGTCCGAGGATCTTGGCGTCGGCGACCGCGGGTTCTTGCTGATCCCGGAGCCGAAGACATTCCTGCGCGCCGATGGATCGGTTGTGCAAGCGCCCAACTTCGATGCGCGCGATACGCGCCCGCTTAACGCCGTCAAAGTTGCGCCATGGCCGGGCGCGCCGCTCACGCCCGAGGGCGATCCCATGCTCGCGGCGGTTGGCCCCGGCGCCTATGCGCTGCGCGCAGATACGCCCGAAAAAACCCACGACGGACGCAATGTCATTGCGCCGCTGCGCATCGCCACCAATTTCGCCATCGCCAGCGAGGATCCCGATCCGATTGGCATGGAGGTGATGGCTGCGGATCGCGACGTGGTCGGCAAAATTAAGGATGTCTGGGTCGATCGTGCTGAAAGCATGGTGCGTTACTACGAAGTTGCGCTCGACTCTGGCGCCAGCGTATTGCTGCCAGTGGCTTTCGCCAACGTTGAGGGCTCGAAAGGACGAGTCAAGGTCGATGCGATTTTGGGCGAGCAATTCGCCAATGTTCCGACCATCAGCGATCCCGACAGCGTGACGCTGCGCGAAGAGGACATGATCGCCGCCTATTACGCCGCCGGCACGCTCTACGCCACGCCCGCCCGCACGGAGCCGCTGCTGTGAAAACCGTCAACCTCGAAAAACTCCTGCCCGAAGATATTCCGCCCGGCGAGCGGGTGCTCTGGTTCGGACGGCCCAACTGGATCGCGCTCTATCGCAACGCCTATCGCGCGGATTTCGTCGCCGGTTATTTTTTGTTGCTGGCGAGCTGGAACGCCATCGAGGCGTCGAGTCTTGGCGTCGGCGCCTCAATGATTGCCGGCGGACGGGCTCTGGGGATTGGACTGGCGGCGCTCGCGCTCCTAGCGGTGCTTGCCTGGAGTTCCGCTCGCACGGCGCTTTTCGTGATCACGAGCCGACGCGTCGTCATGAAGATCGGCGTAGCCTTGCAAATATTTTACAATGTGCCTTTCTCGCGCATCCGTAACGCGGCGCTGCGCGTCGACAAGGACGGAACCGGCGAACTGGCGCTGCAGCTCGCCCCTGGCAAACGTATCGGTTATCTAAACCTCTGGCCCTTCGCGCGACCGTTTCATTTTGCCGATCCCGAACCCGCGCTGCGCGGTCTCACGCAGGCGCAGCAGGTCGGCGACATTCTTGGTCGCGCCCTGACCGCTGCGGCGCAGGAACGGGGCGACGTTTTCAGCGTCAAACCTGACAATTCTGAAAACACGAAACAAAACGCCGTTGCGGCAGGCGATCCTGTCGCCGCGTGATCGGGAAAGGCGTCGATCATGAGTCATGAGTCGGTGGGAGATCATCGGAGCGGCCACCAAGACGGCGTGCCGCGCGGCGTTCTATGCGGCGCGGCGATTCTTGTCGGCTTCGCGCTCTTGACGGCGGGGCTGGCGCGTCGGACCGATGTCGGCACCCTGCACATGCCCCCGGCCAGCGTCGTTGATCGTTTCTCACTGCGCTTCGAGGATCGGCCGGACGGCTCCGTTGGCGTGCGCGACGCCAGCGATGATCGCAACATCTACGTTGTGCAGCCTGGAACATATGGGTTTATTCGTTCGACGTTGCGCGGGCTTGCCCGTGAGCGTCGCCGCGCCGATTACGACGCCACGACGCCCTTCGTACTGACGCGGTGGAGCGACGGCACCGTCTCCCTCGAAGACACGACGACCAATCGTCGCGTGAACCTCGACGCCTTCGGGCCGGACAATGCCCGCGCTTTCGCACAGTTTTTCGACGAAAGGCGACGCAAGCCATGAGCGCGAACTGGATTTTTCCACTGGTGCGTCAGACCTTCGAGGCGCCCTGCACGGTCGAAATTGGTCATACCGCCGAAAGTCTTTTTGCGCATGTCGTGATCGACGGCGATTTCGAGATTCGGCCGGGCGATCGTGTGCTTGTTCAAAATGCGCCAAGGGAAACGCCCTTCGGCTATCGTATTACCCTCGCGCGTCGCGCCACGATCATTCGCGCCGGTCTGATCGAACGGCTGTGGACGAGGTTTTGGGGGAATTTCGAACTGACTGAACTCTACGACGTCAGCTTTACGAACAGGAGAGCGTTATGACCGCGCACGTAAGACAAAACGTCTCTCTGGAGGCGACCCGTCTCGCACAGGAAAATACACTTCTCAGTCCGCGTTTTTACACGACGGATTTCGATGAACTCGACAAGACCGACGTCTCTGCCGTTCGCAAGGAGTGGGACTCTCTTATGGAGGAGATGCGTTCGGACCCAAACAACGAGCACTTTCGCCGTACAGAAGAGTTCGACGCCGAATTTGTCTATCCGGAAGAGCTGGACAAGGAGTTTCGTGATTTCCTCATCAGTTCGATCACGGCGGAATTTTCTGGCTGCGTGTTATACGCGGAGATGAAAAAACGCGCCCACAATGAGGATATGAAAAATCTTTTCGCCTATATGAGCCGCGACGAAGCCCGTCACGCGGGATTTATCAACGATACCCTGAAGGATTTTGGAATCGGGGTCGATCTGAGTTTTCTGACAAAGACAAAAAAATACACGTTCTTCAAGCCAAAATTCATTTTTTACGCTACCTATCTCTCCGAAAAAATTGGTTATGCGCGCTACATCACGATCTATCGGCAATTTGAACGTCATCCCGAACGGCGGTTCCATCCAATCTTCAAATGGTTCGAGAAGTGGTGCAACGACGAGTTCCGTCATGGCGAGGCTTTTGCCCTGCTGATGCGCGCCGATCCGAAACTGATCTCGGGCTATAATGTTTATTGGATCAAATTTTTCCTGCTCGCCGTGTTTGCGACCATGTATGTGCGCGATCACTGCCGACCGGCTTTCCATGCGGCGTTGGGGATGCATCCCGACGACTACGACTTCAAAGTGTTGCATTTGACTTCGGAGATTTCGAGACAGGTCTTCCCGATCACTCTTGATCTCGATCATCCAGCGTTCAAGGCGGGGCTCGATCGACTCGTGGAGCTTGAACGCGGGATTGCCCAGGCCAAGGAAGCGGGGGGGATTGGCGGACGCCTCAGGCAAGCCTGGCTGGCGGCTGCGGCGGCCCTCACCTTTGCGCGGCTTTATCTTATCCCCGCGAAATCGAATGCGCTGCCGGCGGAAATCCGCCTCGCGCCTGTCTGGTGAGGCGTCTCGGATGTCGGCATATGCGACCCCGTTTTTTGCGACGCTGCTCATCTGGTGGGCGAGCACGGGGGTAATTTTATACCTTGATGGCCTACCCCGACGCACATTTGTCTGGAGCCTCGCTGGCGCGACGGCGCTTCTACTGGTTGCGTTATGGGGCGTCGCGGCGACGCGAGGCGAAACCAGCGCCGCGTCGGCCTATTGCGCCTTTTGCTGTGGCCTGATGGTCTGGGCCTGGCAATTGGTCAGCTATTATATGGGCTTCATCACCGGTCCCAATCTTTCTCCCTGTCCGACCCAGTTACACGGCTGGCGCCGTTTCGCCGCAGCGGTGAACACAAGTCTCTATCACGAGATCACGATCGTTCTTTGCGCAATGGCGCTTGTCGCATTGACCTGGGATCAGCCGAACCGGATTGGCCTGTGGACCTATCTTGTGCTGTGGTGGATGCATACGAGCGCGAAACTTAATCTCTTCTTCGGCGCCCCGAATTTGAGCGAGGAGTTCCTGCCGGAACACTTGCGTTATCTTGTCACCTACATGCGTCGTCGGCCGATGAATCTCTTCTTTCCGGTTTCTGTCACCGCCTCAACTGTCGTAACCGTGACGATCGCCCAACAGGCTCTGGCGGCGACAACGCCGTTCCAGCTCGTCGGCTACGCTATTCTCGCCACACTCATGGCCCTTGCCGTACTGGAACACTGGTTCCTCGTCGCCCCGTTGCAGGCGAACGCCCTGTGGTCATGGGGCGTCAAAGATGCGACAGCGTCGGGCGGCGTCAATCATCCCGAGGTCGATGCAATGCGTGTTTCCGTTATCGAGGCCACTCGGGCCGCAAGCTGAAAAGCGCGCGCGCCAGCGCTCGCATCAAGATGAAAACGAACAAGAGGCGATGGAGCGTCAGATGAACCCGATGACCTTGTCCTACGAGCGACACTTTCTGTCGGCGATCGCACGCTTAAAGCAGGAAAATCGCTATCGGGTATTCGCCAATCTTGAGCGCGACGCCGCGCGGTTTCCGCTGGCTTTGTGGCGGCCGGAGGGCGAAGAGGATCGTCCGCGCGAGGTGACGATCTGGTGCTCGAACGATTATCTGGGCATGGGGGGACATCAGGCTTCACTCACCGCTGCGCGCGAAGCGCTTGAGCGTCACGGCGCCGGAGCGGGCGGCACACGCAACATCTCCGGCACCCATAATCCGATTGTTGAACTGGAGGCCGAGCTGGCCGATCTGCATGGCAAGGATGCTGCGCTGGTTTTCACATCGGGCTGGATTTCGAATCTCGCCGGCATCTCGACCATCGCTTCTCTCTTGCCGAATTGTCTTATTCTTTCCGATGCGTTGAATCATAATTCGATGATTGAAGGCGTGCGACGGTCGGGTTGCGAGCGGCAAATCTGGCGCCACAACGACCTCGATCATCTTGAGGAATTGTTACAGGCCGCCGGCAAGGACCGCGCCAAACTGATCGTCTTCGAAAGCCTCTATTCCATGGACGGGGATATTGCGCCCGTCGCGGAGATTGTGGCGCTCGCAGAGACCTACAACGCCCTGACCTATGTCGACGAAGTGCATGCCGTCGGCATGTATGGCGCGCGCGGCGGCGGCATTTGTCAGCGCGAGGGAATCGAGAGACGTATCGATGTTATCGAAGGCACGCTTGCCAAGGGTTTCGGCGCGCTTGGCGGCTATATCGCCGCCAGTCCGGCGATCGTGGACGCTGTGCGCAGTTATGCGCCGCAATTTATTTTCACCACCACGCTCCCGCCCATGGTGGCGGCCTGCGCCCGCGCCGCAGTACGTCACCTCAAACACTCGGCCGAGGAACGGGCGCAACATCAGCATATGGCGCTACTGACCAAACACGCCTTGCGCGCCGCCGGGTTGCCGGTGATGGAAAACTCCTCGCATATTGTGCCGGTGATGGTCGGCGATGCGGAGCAATGCAGAGCGGCGAGCGATCTGCTGCTACGCCGTCATTCGATCTACATTCAGCCGATCAATTATCCGACGGTGGCGGTCGGAACGGAGCGCCTGCGGATTACCCCCACACCCAGACACGACGAAGAACATGTCGCGGATCTTGTCGAGGCGATGGTCGACGTTTGGTCCACGCTCTCCCTGCCTTTCACCGAATCCGCCGTGATCCCGCTGCGGCCCCGCCGCTCCGCAGAGGAGGGGCATTGCGCCTATATGGATTTGAAAAAGGCGGCGGAGTAGGTCATCGGGATGCGTTGCGGCGCGACAGACGATGCCGCGCCGGCAGCGCGGCGATATTTTATCAACATATGTTATGAAAGCAGAGATTTTTATTGAATCCTTCAATGTATGGCAAAATTTAACTTTTGATTGGCGCCGTCTTGAATGGTTAGGCGCGGTGACGATGATAACCTCTTACCCACGTTAAATAGCGCATTAAGCGCTAGCGAGGGAGCTCTAAAATGAATGAGTTAATTCTGTGGGCGGGCGCCGCCATCCTCATTATTGGCGTACCGGTTCTTCTCGCCCGCAAACCGCAAGCCTGAGCATCATAACTTATAGCCCTTTTCCAATGAGAGGCGAATAAACCAAATCTCTTCCTGGGAATAGGGCCGGCCGTCCATTGAGCGCAGCTCTGGACGGCCGTAATTTTATCAAATGTTCCGATGCGCGCATCGCCAAGCACCCCTTGAGCATGAACTCGTTAATGGTGTCGGAAATGTGCCTTGCACGGATCCGCGTCGCTACGTAGTGGCTCCGCTGGCGCAAGAAATGTCTAAATTGTCGAATATTAGTTGTGGTGTCACAGGATGTGGAGTGGCCGGGTCGACATCTCACGAGGGTCGTCGAATTAGAAACCCGTCGATTTAAATCCAGATATTTATTGATGTCATTTAATACGCAAAAAACTTAAGCGAATGGTTGCTGTCCCTGGGCGGGTTTAGGCGTTCCGATCGTCACGACCCCCGGGACCACCCGCCTTTCGTCGAACTTGCGTCGATGTTTCAAAGCCGGATGGATCGGCATCACAGGTTAAAGAGTATTCTTATTTCACAATATCATCATGCTATAAAATCACGATCCACCCTGCACAGGGGAGCTATCAATCGAGGCAGCGTTGCCAGTTCATTTTCAGAAAAATTAAAACATGAAATTATCGCCTGAATCAAAAATTTTTCCTTCGGTACAAATTTGATTGAATTTTCATTAAAGCTGTGACCAAAGCATCTATATCGTCACAAGTGTTGTAAAAGGCGAGCGAGGGTCGCACCGTCGCTTCCAGACCGAAACGACGCAAGATTGGTTGTGCGCAGTGATGACCCGCACGCACAGCGATCCCTTCCCGATCAAGCGCCTTGCCGACATCAAGCGGCTCATGTCCCGCGAGAACGAAGGAGAGAACAGAGGCTTTCTCCGACGCTGTGCCAATCAGAGTAAGGCCCGGAACCTGTTTCATTTTTTCGGTGGCGTAGACGAGCAAATCGTGCTCGTAGCGCGCGATCACATCCATGCCGATGCTTTCGACATAGTCGATGGCCGCGCCAAGTCCGACGGCGTCGGCGATATTGCCCGTGCCGGCCTCGAAACGCTCTGGCGCGCCCTGGTAAATTGTTTTCTCAAAGGTGACGTCGGCGATCATGTTGCCGCCACCCTGCCAGGGCGACATGTGCGACAACACCTCCTTCTTGCCATACACGACGCCAATCCCGGTTGGACCAAACACCTTATGGCCAGAGAAAACGAAGAAGTCGCAATCAATAGCCTGAACATCAATCGGCATATGCGATACAGACTGGGCGCCATCAACCACCACACAAACGCCATGACGGTGCGCCATCGCCGTCATTTCCCTAACCGGCGCGACAGTTCCCAAGGCATTCGAGACCTGCGTAATCGAAACGATGCGAGTTTTTGGATTGAGCAGTTTTTCATATTCTTCAAGCATAATCTGGCCGCGCTCATCGACAGGGGTGACGCGCAAGCGGGCGCCGACCTCTGCGCACAGCATTTGCCATGGGACGATATTGGCGTGATGCTCCAGCCAACTGATGACGATCTCGTCGCCCTTCTGGACATTTCGACGACCCCAGGCTTGCGCAATGAGATTGATGCCCTCGGTCGTACCCCGCACAAAAATAATATCTTTGACAGAAGGAGCCTTGATAAAACGTCTAACCTTCTCTCGCGCAGCTTCGTAAGCGTCGGTCGAGCGCGCTGCGAGCGCATGCGCCGCGCGATGAATATTGGAGTTTTCATATTCATAAAAATGCGTCAACCGGTCCATCACAGCTTGAGGTTTCTGTGTGGTCGCTGCGTTATCGAGCCAGATCAGCGGTTTTCCGTGCACATTTTGCTGAAGGATCGGGAAGTCTTTTTTCACGCGATAGGGGTCAAAAATCCCGCGTGAGGGTTCTGTTCGAGAAATCAGTTCCGGCTCATAGGCGGGCGATGGATCTTTCTCTTGCCCCGGAGCATTCGTGATAACGCCCGGATAGCCGCCGGCCTGCGAGACGAAATACAGCGCGTCATGCGCGGCTGGACCCGTCGTCCCGGGAGAGACGTGACGATCCAGGCCTTCCGTTATCGGCGCTGGCGTTGGCGCTGTCAGCAAAGAAGCGGTATCCGACAGCCGATGTGGATCGGCCGGCGAGAGGCTGGAGACAGCGTAGGCGTCGGGGCCAGTCATGGACTGCGGATGTTCAGCAGGCGCGTATTCTCTGGTGGACTGTAGCGGGTGTTGAAATGTGTGAGAAGATGCGTCGGCGCTGGAGACCTGTGGGGCGCTCGCGGCGATCTGTGGCGATGCGACAGCAGGCGATTGAGCGCCAGCAGTTTGCCCTGCGAAAGCTGACTCACTGAGAAAATAGAGTGAGTTGGCGTTTTGTGGCCGCGCGCCGCCCGGTGTGGCGTCTGGATGCACGCCTATCGGATAAGCTGCGATCTGCGCTGGCGGCGCCAGCGAAAAATCGTTTTGCCCCGGATTTTGGAGAGAGACGCTGTCTGACACATTAAGTACGCCAACCGGAAACGACTGGCCAATCGAGGCGCCGGGTTGCGGCGCGTCGGCAACGCCGAAAGGACGTGTGGGCGACTGCATGCTTGTCGGCGCGCTCGGGGCGGGAATATTTGGCGTGGGGACTAGCGAGGGGATTGTCGTCTGCGGAATGTCCGGAGGTCCGTAGGCGGATTTTGCCGGTGCGTGTGGAGCAATTGTGTTGACGACGGAGGGCGCCGGTAAATCCGGTAAACTCGGCGTGGTGACGGGCAGGCCGACTGGCGATAGCGGCAGGCTGGAGACTGGAGCTGAAGGCGTCGCCGCAGGAGAGATGGGGGGAGCCTGAAAAAAAGCGTTGGCGAGTTGCGCGATCGCCTCGGGCGTAAAGGGAATATCGGCGTGACGTCCGGCAAGTTCTGTTGAAGGAACGCCCTCCAAGGGCAATTCCGAGATGTATGCAAACGGTTGCGCGGAAGACATGGAGCATATTCCTGTGGCATAGCTTCGCCAATCGGGGCGCCGGCAAATGATCGCCGGCGCATACTCATTTCAAGCGCTCGTTGCGCTTAGTTGTATTTGTCGTCGTATTTATGGAACTTGGTCACGTCGACCTCCTCAAGAACGCCCAGAGCGTCGTGCGTCAGAACGGCCGCCGAGCAGTAGAGCGAGATCAGATAGGATGCGATCGCCTTGCGGTTGATGCCCATAAAACGCACCGACAGGCTTGGGGCGACTTCCCCTGGCACGCCGGGTTGGAACAGGCCGATAACGCCCTGTTTCTTCTCGCCCGTGCGTAACAACAAGATGTTCGTCTTGCCCTTGTCATTGATGTAGAGCTTGTCGCTTGGCACCAGCGGCAGGCCTCGCCAGGTGAGGAAAGAGCTGCCGAAGAGCGTAACTGTTGGCGGGGGCACGCCGCGGCGCGTGCATTCGCGCCCGAAGGCGGCAATGGCGCGAGGATGAGCGAGGAAGAACGCCGGTTCTTTCCACACTCTGGAAATTAATTCATCCAAATCGTCGGGTTGCGGCGCCCCAGTTCGCGCCTTGATCCGCATTGATTTATGCGCATTCGCCAGAAAACCGTACTCGGCGTTGTTGATCAGTTCTGCTTCCTGCTTCTCCTTGACCTTCTCCGTCAACAGACGAAGCTGTTCCTGAATCTGGTCATATGGATGATTATACAAATCCGACACGCGTGTCTGAACGTCGAGAACGGTCGTGACAGCGTTCATCGAATATTCGCGAGGGGTATCCTCGTAATCAACGAAGGTTTCCGGCAGGTCGGCGTCACGATCGCGCGCAGGGCTGCACTGAACGTCTGCGTCGGTCAGGGCGGTTTCTTCCTTGACGCGATTCAATCGATAAATGCCGGCCTCGACGGGCACCCAGGGAAGGAATGATACAAGCCATCGTGGGGTGATGCCCGACCATTGCGGACGGGTCTTTGTCGCATTTGCAAGCTGGCGCGCGGCCGACTCGCTTAATGTGCGACGGACTTCAGGTTCGGCAGTCATCGAATTTTCCTCGAAAGATTAGGGACGCCAGTCGCTATCGTTGCGGTATTTCGTGCGTCAGCATTCAGAGAGCCGATAACGAAAAGGACGCCCATTAGTCAGCAAGTTCACGTTTACAAGTTCACTGAACACTCGGGAGACTCAAGCGGTTAATGAATAGAATGATTTTCTAGCGGAAGCCCCCTGTCACTCTTGTCAAACTGCCCACGGGAGAAAATTCATTCGCTAAACGATTTGATCTCAACGTAGACAATACGCCGGAAACACAGAGATTTTCCGCAGAAGACGTCGCTTTTTGAGCGAAAAATAATTCATCCGATTGTTAATGGATTATTGCATAAAAATTTTTCAGTTATCGATTTATGGAAAACAACTAAGCGCTGCACTCGGATAAATTTGGAATAATTTTCTCAGGAAAACCTTTGCTCTCATGCGCCGCCAGCGGCAGGGTCGTCTGGACTTTAAGCTTCTGATCTTCATTGAGAATCAATAACCGTTGCTCTAGCAAGCGGCAGGCAGATCAATCGGCTTGATTTGAGAAAATCGCATCTGATGAGGTTGATTGATGAGATTATCGACTGGGTCGGTTAAGACTGGAACAGATTTCAGTCTTTCCGCAAAAAGGACTTTGGCGGAACGCCTTGCGCTCTCCGGGTTGGGAAAAAGCTTTCCCTCAAGGCTTTGGTAGTGTTTCACAGAAGCGTAAAACCGGTAGCCTTTGCCAGCGCGAGACTCACTCGCCTCCCGAACCACAAGTCCGATTGCGTCTTCGTCGATTTCGATCACATAGGCGTCCGTCATGTTTTTTGCTCCATGTTCAAAAGGGGCGAGGGCCGAAACCTGACCTAGCGGATGCGTTCTCCTGACGAGAACGCTTGCGAATGAGCGCTTTAACCGGTGGAGGGCAAAATGCCGGGGAACCGAGCGCAATGAGTAAAAAAGTCAGTGCCGCGATCATGGATGGGGCATGCGCCAGCAGGGAAAAGACATTGCCCATGATGTTCGTCCTTTCGTGTTCTTGCGTTTGGTTTTACAGTTTTACGTATCCCCAACGCACTGACAGGTTGATGCAGATAGTTCTTTATGTCAATCAAATCGTTCTTTTAAAAAAACAAAGTTTGGACAGAAGTAATTCCAAAGTAAGGGATATTTGAAGAATTAAATTACTGTCCTGAGGTGGGAGCCGGACATTCCTGGAGCAGAGAATTATATTTAAAAACATACATTTAATTCATCATTACAGATATTTATTCCTGGTTCCGGCAGATAAATAGAGTCGATTGCAGTAACAAATTTTTTATTCTACCGATTTTGTAGAAATATGAGAGCAAGTCGTAGAATTTGAGGGTTGGCTCAATCATGGCCCACTGGTTTGAGGACAATTCCCGCTCAATCGGCGGCACGCCCTTGGTACGGCTGAATCGAATTACCGACGGCGCGCCGGCGACTGTCCTTGCAAAGATCGAAGGCCGCAATCCCGCCTATTCGGTCAAATGTCGCATCGGAGCAGCCATGGTTTGGGACGCCGAGCAGCGCAGCATGCTTGGGTCGGGCAAGGAGCTTGTCGAGCCCACGAGCGGCAACACAGGCGTCGCCCTGGCGTTTGTTGCGGCGGCGCGCGGCATCCCGCTGACGCTAACAATGCCGGAAACGATGAGTTTGGAGCGGCGCAAACTTCTGCTCGCTTTTGGGGCCAACCTTATCCTCACGCCCGGCGCATCGGGCATGACGGGCGCGGTTGCCCGCGCGGAGGAAATTGCCGCCAGCGACCCGGATCGTTTCGTTTTATTACAGCAATTCAAAAATCCGGCTAACCCAACCATTCACGAAAAGACGACAGGGCCGGAAATCTGGGACGCCACAGATGGGAAAATTGATATTTTCGTTTCAGGCGTCGGCACAGGCGGAACGATCACCGGAGTTTCGAGGTATCTGAAATACATCAAAGGAGCAAAGGTCAAGTCGATCGCCGTCGAACCGCTCGCAAGCCCGGTTTTAACGCAACTAAAAGCTGGAGAGCCGCTGAAACCTGGACCCCATAAAATTCAGGGCATAGGCGCCGGATTTGTTCCTGACGTGCTCGATACGCAGATTATCGATGAGATCGAGACCGTCGATAATGAAGAAGCTTTCGTTTTCACCCGCCGCCTCGCGCGTCAGGAAGGCATACTCGCTGGCATATCGTGTGGGGCCGCCGCCGCCGTCGCAGTACGTCTCGCCAAAAAACCAGAAAATACCGGGAAAACGATCGTCGTCGTCCTGCCCGACTCGGGCGAGCGCTATCTCAGCACGCCTTTATTCGATGGATCATTTAATGCACAGGGAACGCCGCAATGAATCTGTCCACCGAACATGCCAGCGAACAACGCAGGAGAGTCGACATCGATGCAGTGATTGTCGAGCTTCAAAACATCCGCTCCAGGTCACAGTTAATGCGCTACCGGGATGGTTCAATTCCGGAATTACCATCAAAAATCGCAATTAAAGAAATTGTCGATGGTTTGATTTCGATTCTCTACCCCCGACATTTTGGACCTGCCGAGCTTACGCCGGAGGCAGTCGTCGACTACCAGCGGAACACCCTCGTAACGCTGCTTCTTCTTTTGCAGCGACAAATCATCAGGGAGATTCATCTATCTTCTTACACCGCCGAGGTTGTTCAGCTGAATGTCAGCCGACGGGCCATTGAAATAGCCAACGACCTGGCGAGCGCGCTTCCTGCAATCAGGAGATTTCTGGACAAAGACGTTCATGCTGCATTCATAGGCGATCCATCAGCAAGGAGCATTGATGAGATAATTTTTTGCTTTCCCGGCTTCGCAGCAGTGATGCGGCATAGAATCGCCCATCAACTCTATCTTACGGGCGCTCCGATCATCGCTCGTATTATTTCCGAAATGTCCCATGCGGAAACATCGATCGATATTCATCCCGGCGCTGAAATAGGCGAGGGGTTCTTCATCGATCACGGGACCGGCGTCGTCATTGGCGAGACGGCGATCATCGGTCGCAATGTCAGAATATACCAATCCGTAACTCTTGGCGCGCGGCGGTTTGAAAACGATGAAAATGGCCGCCTCGTGAAGGGGAACCCCCGCCATCCAATTATTGAAGAAGATGTGATTATTTATGCGGGAGCGACAGTGCTCGGAAGAGTAACAATTGGTAGAGGCTCCTCCATCGGGGGCAATGTATGGCTGACGGAGAGCATCCCGCCATTCAGCAATGTCACACAAGCCAAGGCGCGGACAGAAACATTCAGTAATGGCTCCGGAATCTAGACAGAAAAATGAAAAGACGGCTCGAATACGCCGTAAAATTTTGGCTTGAGGAGATTGAGCCAGCCATCAAGCTGATCGAAATATGCATCATTAAAGCACATAAATTGCGGATCCCGTTCTAGGCGGCAGCCCCGGCGCAAAGAGAGAAATGAGTTAGCGATAATGAAAGACATCAGGGTCGCTCGCCGGGCCGAGCGCGCCGGATAGGCGGCCTCTACGAGGAACTATCGGAGAAAAAAGCGTTATTGCCGGGGTGCGGACCAACGGGGTCGATGGTGCCAGGAGAGGCGTCGAATTTGCTATATAGTGAATTGTTTTTATTACAATATCTCAATTCGGAAAAAATTTATACCAACAAATATACCAACAATTTTCACTGCTTGTCGGGTTCGTGTCACACTTCACAGGAAATTTCCGCCTTTCTCTACGCCGGAATAATTTATCGCTAAAGTACCGGCGGCGATTCCATCGTTCTGTTGGCGGATTGACGTCCAGCTGATCAAGCACGACACGATCGCGCCTTTTTGGCGAGAACAATTTCATGATCCTTACCAATACAGACCCTATCGCTTTTCTCGTTAATCGCAAATATCCCAACGCCACCAAGCCCGTGGCCATACCCTCTATAGCCAATCCTAACAAGATGTCAGCAAAGAACCCGACGGCTGAGAAGCTTTACGTGGCGGCGCAGAAATATCGGGCTGAACTCAAGGCAATGCCGCAAGACAAGCTTGATACCCTCTATCAGGAAGAGCTTCATAAATTTAAAGAAGAGCTACGCGCCGCCGCAGATGCCAAGGAGCGCTCGTTATTTTTCAACCTGCCCTACGCCAACGCGGATTTCGATCACTGGAGCCGGGCTGCGCACTGGACACTCGACGAAGCCGTTGCGCTTTCCTTTGGCAAAGAGCCGTCAGTCGTCAACGCAAAGTCAATTGCTCCCTATTCGCAGACCTCGCTTTTCGCCGGTCAGTTCTCCAAACGGCTCGATCTGGCGCGCCGGGCCGTGCCATGGAAAAAATTATTCGATCCTGTGTTGCCCGGCATCTTCATTGGCTGGGCAAAGGAAAATCAGATTCCGTTCCCAAGCGAGCTTGAGGCCCTCCTGAGCGCCCGAGGCAATATGCTTGTAAGCTGGAAGAGCAATTATGAAGCTTTATCGGCGCGATATGACGATCTGAAATCCCAATTTTTGGAGACGCAGAACGGACTGACAAAGCGGCTCGACGACACGCGCCTGCAACTGGAGGAGGCTCAAAAACAACTTGAGGATATGGAGAAGAGTAGCCCAGAAAAAATGAAACCAGATATGGGCCTACGCGAGAATAGATGAGACGCCCGATGCGAACTGTAATCATCACATCGAGAGGGGGTAGCAATCCATGAAGAAATACGACCCTGAAAACGAGCAGGTGAAACGCGATTACGCCTTCTTTCTGGAGGCCGCCAACGGCAAGCAAAACGCCTCGATTGACGCCGCCCTTCGCGCTATCGACCGCTTCGAGGTCTCGACCGGCCGCAAGCCTTTTCGCAAGTTTCATATCGAGCAGGCCCGCGCCTTTCGCGCCAGTCTTCTGGAGGAGACCGGGCGGAAGGGAAAACCGCTCAGCGCCGCGACCCTCACCTCCACCCTGAAACATCTGCGCAACTTTTTCCTTTGGCTCTCCCGCGAGCCGGGTTTTCGGTCGGCTCTCAACGCGAATGATGCGAATTATTTCACGCCGTCCGATCAGGACCTGCGCGTCGCAACGGCGCGGCGGGAGAAGCGGGTCGCAAGTCTCGAAGAGATCATGCAGGTGCTCGGCGCCATGCCGGCGGAGACTCACATCGAGAAACGGGACCGGGCGCTTGTCGCCTTCACCATTCTTTCCGGTGCGCGTGACAGCGCCATCGCCTCCCTGCGCCTCAAGCATATCAATCTGCAAGCCCGGACAGTGTTTCAGGATGGGCGCGAGGTGAACACCAAGCGCCGCAAGACCTTCACCTCCAGCTTCTTTCCTGTCGGTGCGGAGCCGCTCGACATTTTCCGCGACTATATGGCGACGCTCACCGACGAGTTGGGTTTTGGCCCGGAGGACCCGCTCTTTCCGGCGACGCGCATCGGGCAAGGAGAGGATCGCGGCTTTACACCGCTTGGCCTGTCCCGGCAGGGCTGGCGCAGCGCGGCGCCGATCCGGCAAATCTTTCGCGACGCCTTCGCGGCGGCCGGTCTGCCCTACGCCAAGCCGCACAGCTTCCGCGATACGCTGGCCCGCCTTGGCGAGCGCCTCTGCCGCACGCCGGAGGAATGGAAAGCCTGGAGCCAGAACCTTGGCCATGAAAGCGAAATGACGACCTTTGTCGGCTACGGCCATGTCCCGAACCATAGGCAGGCCGAGATCATTCGGGCGCTGGGCAAGCCGCAAGCAAAGTCATTCCCCGCAGGTTTAGACATTGATGCGTTGGAAGCCTTTGTTCAGAGTGCGAAAAACGCGGAACTTGTTAGGGAGCGACAGTGAACGGGCTAAAGCGTATGTCCTGATGGAATGAAATTTCTCCGTTGTTGGAAGGCCCGTCACATTAAACATAAAACAGGTCCTTGCCTGCATTACTTGAAGCTCAACTAATCATAAGTTGCAAGACATGCTACTAAAACGCATTCGAGGTGCAGTCTATGGCCTTAGAAGAATAGATAGATACTATCATTTGCTGCATTTTTGATACTGAAGCTCGCGCTTCCTCTAGCATTTTTGACAACAAGCCTGTGCGCATGTTTAAATTAATACGGTCGCATGCGGGCGACATAATTCCCGTATTTCCACTAGGTAGATCAATGGAAATCCAGAGGATAGAAATCAAGGGGTTGTTTGGTAAAAGCAACGTCGACTTACGGATAAACGACAATAAGCTCATCGTTGTTTCGCCGAACGGCACGGGAAAAAGCACCGTTATAAATGTGTTTTACCTATTTATTACAAAACAGTGGAGTCGCTTAAGAGATATGGGATTTGCCTCCGCTGCCCTAACAATTTCAGGAAAAAGAATTGAAATTAGCAAAGACGATCTAGACTATTGGGAATCGATTTCTCATCGACCATCAAGACCATTGGCCATCTATGTTGACAGACTCAGGAAGGAAGGGGCGCTTGAGAGTTTTCTAAATTTGAAATCATTCGAGGAACATAAAGTTAAGCGATACGCTAATATATTGCGAATACCGTCACGCAGCCTTAGCTCTTTTCATAGCGATCTTACAAAAACATTTTCACCAGATTTGTTTAAAACTAGAATATCAGAAGCCGAAAAAGAGATATCCAAACTTGTTACCGCGCAAATTGTATACTTGCCGACATACCGGAGAATTGAAAAAGAACTTCAATCTATTTTTCCGCAAATTGACGAAGAATTGCGCAAATATACGTCAGAGCGCGAGTATACTGTAACCGGAAGAAGAGGAAATGATTTTGTAGAGCTTGTTAGTTTTGGAATGCAGGATATCAAAAAAGACGTTGATTTGAGACTTGGGAAGTTACGCGATTTCGCGCGAGATCAATTCAATAGTTTAACCGGAAGTTACCTTACTGATGTTATACATGCGCAGGCAGATCGCTATAACAAAGAAGATATAACGCGCCTAACCGATGCAGATATTTCAGAGGTATTGAAGTTTGTAGATGAGAAATCCCTTTCAAGCCTTGATAAGGAAATGTTAAAGAAGCAAATTACTGATATCGCTAAATCTAAGAAACTTACTACGCCACAAAAGTATATGGCTAATTTTTTTGTTAAATTGCTGAATTCAAGGAGGCAGATTCGGTCGGAGGATGCTGGAATCCGGCGATTTGCGGAATTATGTAACGAGTATTTGCAGCCATCTAAGTTCGCTGTTTACGACGATACAACATTTCATTTTTCAATTTTTGATGACGATCAACGCGAAATTGAGATGCCATTTTTGTCATCTGGAGAAAAGCAGATTATTTCTATTTTTTCGCATTTGCTTTTATCCCAATCCAAGGAATTTATTGTTGTAATTGATGAGCCAGAGCTTTCCCTTTCGGTCCCATGGCAGGTCAGATTCTTGCCTGATATTTTGGCAACTAGCCGATGTTGCGCGCTTCTATCAGTGACTCATTCGCCTTTTATTTTTGACAATGCGCTGAGAGTCCACACTGTGGATTTAAGGGAAGCGATCTCTAAAGGTTAATCTCATGAGCTACGTAGATGACCTTTCTGATCGTACGAAAAGTGAGGTTGTAATACTTCATAGGTTTATGTTGTCGCAGCCTGAGAATGGATTGTATCATGTCTTTGTCGAGTCTACGGTTGATATGCTGTTTTATAAACCGCATATCCATAAAACAGGCGTAATTACTAAGGCATATGATTGCAGCAATCGTGATGGAGTTCTTAATGTTATGGAATTGATATCGAAACAGACGAAACGATCGAATGAATGCATATTCATGATTGATGCGGATTACAAGCGTTTTACGTGCTCTTCAAAATTTATGAAGCATGCTTGGAGTCCGCGATTGTTTGTTACTGAAGGATATTCGATTGAAAACTATTTCAGAATTGATGAGGTTTTTGAATATATTATCAGAGACCGGAATGGCAGGGACCTCTCGTCACAACAATCGACAGATTTATTGTCTAAAATTAACTCTGATTTTCTAAATATCAAATCTAAATTTGCTATTATTTCTGCGCTGATGATTGAAATACGAAATCAAGATATTCATGCAAACTTCAATAATTTTTCTTTTGACGGATGTTTTAATATTAGGGAGGGTATTTGCTGCTCCAAAGGACACGTCATCAGGAGATTTCTAGGCAACGTTGGAGTTGATATAAAATCCATCAACTTTAAAAACGTAATACTTCAAATGCGTCAGATTAGGAGCGAAAACCTTTGTAAATGGATCAGGGGGAAATATTACATGGATGCTTTGATAAAAATATTTGCATGTACGATTAATTCAAAGAATTTAAAGAAAATTCCTCACATTTCTTGCTACAAAAAGCCTAAGCAATTTAATATCTGCAGCCCCGATGAATTTGTTGAGCTTTATGCGCCACGGATTAACACACCCTCGGACTTTGAGAGCTTCTTAAGAACTCGGCTAAGCTTTTAGGTTTATTTCGGCATATGTGGAATTCTGTGAATATCCAACGGTTTGGTCAGTTGGTCACGGTCCGCCCCGCATTTCCTCGCACCTCTCCGCCCACCAGTTCATCATCCGAACTCGCTCGTCCCAATAGTTGGCGCGATGATAGGCGCGGCGCACATTATCGTTGTCGACATGCGCAAGCTGGCGTTCGATGGCGTCGGGATTGAATAGCCCGCTCTCGTTCAACATACTTGAGGCGGCGGCGCGGAAGCCGTGGCCGCACATTTGCTCTTTCGTGAAGCCAAGGCGCCGCAATGCTGCATTGACCGTATTCTCCGACATCGGCCGCGCGCCAGTTCTGACAGAAGGGAAAACATATTTTCCGCCGCCGGTGACGTTATGCAGCGCATGCAGGATCGTCACGGCGCGCGATGCAAGAGGCACGCGATGCGGTCGGCGCATCTTCATTTTGCCTTGCGGTATCGTCCAGATGGCCCCGTCCAGATCGACCTCCGTCCATTCCATCGACCGGAGCTCGCCCGGACGCACAAAGGTGAGCGCCAAAAGTTCCAGCGCGGCTTTTGTTTCGGGACCGCCTGCGTATCCCTCAATGGCCCGCAGCAATGCGCCAAAGGCGACGGGATCGGTGATTGCCGCCCGATGGGTGACGACGGGCGAGGCCAAAGCCCCTTTCAATGCGCCGGTCGGATCGCTCTCGGCCCGTCCGGTCGCGATGGCGAAACGGAAAACCTGCCCGATGGCGCCACGCAATTTCTTGGCGGTCTCGACATTTCCGCGCGCTTCGATGGGGCGCAGCACGGCCAGAACGTCCGGCGCGGCAATCGCAGCGATGGGTCGCCCGCCAAGGGCAGGTCGGGCCAGCGACATGAACCACTCAAACTTGACGATTGTTCGGGCGGCCTTGCCCTCCCGGCGCTTCTTCTCGATGACCTCGCGGGCGATGGCGTCGAAGCTGTGGGTCTGGTCCTTGGCCTGTTGCTGTCTGGCGGCCTTTTTGGCCGCGCTGGGATCAACGCCATCGGCCAGCAGCTTTCGAGCAGCGTCGCGGCTGGCGCGAGCCTCGATCAGGGTCACGTCCGGATAAACCCCAACGGCCAGCAGCTTTTGTTTGCCGCCAAACCGATAGGCGAGCCGCCACCGCTTTGCCCCGTCTGGCTCAAGCCAGAGCTGCAAACCGCCGCCATCGCTCATTTTGATGATTTTCGGACCCGGCTTGGCCTTGCGGATCACAATATCGGTGAGAGGCATTGTTGGCCCTCGATTTGGCGATATACCAACACCGCCAAACTTCATACCAACGAATATACCAACTATTTTCCCGGATACCAACGGACAGTCTGGGACTGCTCCGGAGTCGTTTTTAGGCTTTATCTCTTAAATTTCAGGTATTTACGAACGATTTTGGACGTTATCAGAGAGTGATATGGTGCCCAGGAGAGGACGGTAAAAAAGGACTCAAATCAATGAGTTTTAAATGGTGAGGGCAAATAAAGGCCCATTGAAATCATTATAGTTTCTTTCGTGCTGCCCTCACCTCACGGAGCTGCCCTTTACTCCAAATCGGAAGGAAATTAAGCGCTCCAAAATGTTAATCTCTGTAGTTGAGAGGGCTGATTTCACCCCTATCCAACCGCCGTTTCTGAACATGGATTTTCCGGTTTGATCAGTGACGAGAAATCTCACACGAGAGTTTTTTTGGCGCGCGATTATGTCGAGTTTGGAGTTATCCACAGCAAGAAATTGTGCAGCGCAAACATTTAAGTCTGGGTCTACGAAGCGAACTATCCAGCGTCTTTATTTTACGGGAACACTACGATCTCATTTTCCATTACCGGAAAAGTCTTCGAAATCTCCCAGCGAACGCTCGACGCCGTCAAGACGGCTGACTAACGTTACATCCTTTGGGACACTGAACTGAAGGGTTTTGGGGTGCGAGCGGAGACTTTCGGCGCCAAGTGCTTTCTGGTCAGTTATCGCCCACCTTGGCCTGCGGCGATTCCTCTCACGCGGCCGATTTGGGGAGATCTCTACTGAACAGGCGCGACTGCTGGCATAAAAGGCATTGCCCAGTGTTAGCGAGGGGACAGATACCGCTGATCAATGTAGTCAAGCTCGGGAAGCCATCACAGTCCGTGCTCTGGTCGAGCAGTAATTCGATCACTATGTCGACAAGAAGTGGAAACCGAAAACAGCCACCGAGTAGCAGAGCGTTCTTAAGCGATGGCTGCTCCCCAAATTTGGGTACAGCAAGGCTCAGGAGTGGGTTTCGGCGTCCAATTATACTTAGGAAGTTCTGAACAATAACCGATATTCACAAAATACATGGAATATCGGCCATCTCAAGAGTGATTCACGCTGGTTTTTGGCAATTCCGTCCGGTTGTGGGCTTGATAATCAGGTAGAAATCTCCCTGATTTCGTTTTTCGGACGCAGCTCAGGCGTCATGCCAGACATCGCCGCATAAGAGTGTGACGCTTTATGTAGAGATTGGCGAGCGCGCATACGACTTCGAACCGCGACCGGTTCTTAGCCAACCCGCGATATCGAACATGGAAAAAGCCAAAAATCCTTTTGATGATCAAAAAGGGATGTTCGACCCTGGACCTGACTTTCGATTTTGTGCGATTTTTCGAATGGTCAACTTCCTTCAGAGGTTTATATCGCGCGACCCGTTTATTGGTCATATCGCTGGCTTTGGGAGCCGCCTTCCGGATCGCCGCTTTCTGACCCTGGTAGGCGCTATCGCCCCAGACCTTTGTTTCGTCGCCGTGAAGAAGCTTCGTGACGAGCTGGCTGTCATGCACATTGGCTGGCGTAGCATCGATGGAATGGATAATCTTTTGTTTGCTATCCACCCAAATGTGGCCCTTCATGCCAAAATACCACTGATCCCGCATTCACCAGATGAGCACTGATTTTGCTGTACAGACTCACATTTTATAGTAAATTTTTCTGAGTGTTATGCTTCATTTAGCGAGGCGGCCATGGCGAACCTAGCGGGTGAAACGACTGGCGATATTCTCAGAGTCGATTTTGACCGTCGCCTGATGGTGCAGTTTCGCGGCCCGGTCGTCACCTCCGACGCCGGTTTGTTCGCCTATCGAGAACTCGACGACGCGCTTGGTCTTTTCGCGATGGCAGGCGACGCGCTCGCCGACGCCCGCACCGGCAAGAACGGTCGGCATGCGCTTGTTGGCATGCTGCGGCAGTCCATATTCGGGCGTCTCGCTGGTTAACAGGATGTGAACGACGCCGAGCGGCTTCGGCATGATCCGGCGATACGCCGGATTGTCGGGGGCAAGGCGGCGCATGGGTGCGTGGCGTCCGCCAGCCAAATGGGACGTTTTGAAACACGCTGGCTTGCCGCCGACAACAATCTGGCGGCGCTTGCCGATCTTTCCGGCGGATGGATTGACCGCATACATGCAATCCGTTCGCAAGGAGGCGTCACGCTTTATCTGGATTCCAGCGTCAGTCCCACCCATGGCGAACAGGAAAACAGCGTCTGGAACGGACATTACGCCTGCACCTGCAATCATCCCTTGTTCCTGTTCAATCAGTTCGGCGATCTGGAGCGTTGCGCGCTTCGTCCCGGCAACGCGCATAGCACCAAGGACTGGGAGGACGTGCTGAAGCCGGTCGTGGCGCGCTACAGAGGTCAGGTCTCACGCATCCATTTTCGTGGCGACGCGGGGTTCGCCCGTCCCGAGATTTACAGTTATCTCGAAGACGAAGGGATCAAATTCGCCATTCTGCTCCCGGCAAACAGCGTCCTTCAGGAACGGATTGGCCATTTGCTGACCCGCCCCGTCGGACGACCGCCAAACGCCGTCCGGCGATCCTACGCAAGCTTGCGCTATCAAGCTGGAAGCTGGACGAAGCCACGCCGCGTGGTCGCCAAGGTCGAATGGCATGTGGGGGAGCTTTATCCCCGCGTTGGATTCATTGTCACGAACATGGCGCATCGAGCCGAGAATGTCGTTGCTTTCTACAACAACCGCGGAACCCGCGAGCAGTGGATCAAGGAGGGGAAGGGGGCAATCAACTGGACCCGCCTGTCATGCCGTTCCTTTGCCGCGAACGCTGTGCGCCTTCAGCTTCACGCCCTCGCCTCCAATCTCGGCAACTTCCTTCGCACGCTGGCGACGCCCGAGCCAATGAAGGATTTGACGCTGACGACGCTGAAGGAGAAATTGATCAAGATCGGCGCGAAGGTCGTTGCCCATGCGCGCTACGTCGCATTCCAAATGGCCGAAGTCGCGGTTTCCAGAGACCTGTTCGCGGACATCTCGAGGATGATCGCGGAACTTAGGCCGTCGCAAGTCGCATCAACGGCGTAGTGCGTTCGGGTGTTGCGGGTCCGATTGAAAACGACGGGAGAAGTGCGTCTCAATGACGGGAAACGCGACATTTTTTGCCGCCCGGCACCTCATGAGCCGACCGGCAGCCGGACACCAGAGCCTAACCGCAACAATTGTCTTGCAGAACTCCATAAACGGGAGCATTATGTATACGTGGTCGTTGTTCATCCAGGGAATGTCGGTTGATGACACACCTTAGTGCAATGTAGAAAATTATTCGAAGGTGCTATGATGAAAACCATCATACGATCTTTAGTTTGTATATCAATTTTATTGACTTGTAAGTCTGCTCTCTCTTGGACCATGGTTCCTATAACTGATCCCATTGTTAAAAAGTTTACCGACCCTATAATAGAATCCGATACACAAAAAGCAACTGCTACAGTCATAGGTGTGCAACATATCGGGGCCTTCTCAGGTGCTGGAATAGGAATTATTATTCCTGATCTAGCGTTTAAAAAATCAACCGCTTGGATAACATACGAACAGCAATACCAAATTCTAAAAGAAGATAATGATCTCAATCAAAAACTACGGGTAAATATGACAGGTTTTCTTTTTGGAAATTTAAATGCTAGACGAGGTAATATAGCACTTTTTGGGGATTTTTCGGGTCGGGTTTTTGCATCTGCAAACTTTGGTGGCCAGATTAATTGGTCCACCAATCAATACATTGACAGAGTTAGAAGATTTGAGATGAATGAAGGAACTTTTAAGGCTGGTATAGCTGGACCTAATCCACATCCTGATAATCCTTTAAATCCGCCGGATGACCCTGATAATAATAAACTAGTTAAACAAGATAATCGTGTAGAGCTGACGATTAATCAAAATGTATCAAAACCGAATATTCCTAATGGAAATGCTCCTATACCACTATCAAGTGAATTTCTTCCCGGTCAATATAAATTATCAATGCTCTTACTAACAGAAGTAACTACTCAAGATTGGGTTAATATAGGGGCTAGTGGGCAATTAGATATCAACCCTCCACCCCCAAAAATTTTAAATAGATTTCCTGAGCAGCTCATTGATGAGAGTCAAATATCCCTTACATCTGATAGCGATTCCCAAATCTCGACACAAGATTACAATGACATGGTGAACTTTAGTGTCACTCTCGATCCGGTAAGTGAGTAAGTTGATGACTCATGATCACAAACAGTCTGCCCGACCTGAAACTTTCGTTGAGATTGACCAATATATTCACCAAGACCAGTTGTGCATTCCGAAAATCTCTTCCTTCATGAATCATTCTCAGGAACGGTTAGGCTTGGCGTGTTATCGCCGTGTTTAATTTTCTGCTGGCCCTGATAACAGCGCTGTGCATACCGAAAATTCTATCCGTCTTGAATCATCGTCAGGAAGGGTTAAGCTCGGGGTAAGATCGCCCTGTTCCGTTTTCTGCTGGCCCTGTTGATGGCTGTGCATACAGACTGATTGCCTTTTTTGGTCTGATGCATCTCGGGATCGCGTTGCCTGTCGTTATTCTTTGTTGAGGACGGCGCCGTGATGATCGTGGCGTCCACAATCGTTCCATTGCCGATCTTGATCCCCTGCGCATTGAGATGTTCGTTGACAGACGCAAATATCTGTTTGCCTATTCCTTTTTCTTCGATGAGATGACGGAATTTGCAGATCGTCGTCTCGTCTGGAGATGCTTCTGCGCCGAGGTCGATCCCGACAAATTTGCGCATCGCATCGCTGTCGTAAAGGCAATCCTCCGCCTGCGGGTCCGACAGATTGAACCAGTGTTGCAACAAGCAGATCCTCAGCATGCGCTCTATGCCGATGGGCGGACGGCCTCATTGGCCCAGGGAATAATGGGGCTCGATCAGACTGCATAGCTCCCGCCATGAGACCACGGCCTCCAACTCGCTGAGGAAGCGCTCGCGCCTCGGTTGCTTGTGATGGGCCTGAAAACCGATGCTGTTAAAGGTTATTTGGCGCATGACAACCTCGCAGGGAGATTGAATCAAATCAAAAGCGATTTGCCAAGATCAGAGGATTTAATCAGAGTTTCCCTTAAATCGAGAATTTTAGGGCACTAGTAGCGCCCCTCCCGTCGCAGCATACGATTTCAATAGTTCGTGTGACGAAACGGTGTCGAGGATCCACAACTATACAAAGGTCGGAAGAGCTGACCTGACGGAACATAGTTCAACAGTTTGGTGATTATTTTTTCCAATGGACAAAATGTTGGTGTCGATACTCAAGATTACATCGTCTTACTGGAGACTGCAGGAGATCTTTGGGCAACAGATCTTCTTAGCGGATCCATTCGCGTCTAAATTATGCAATGACTTTTCCGCATAACCCCATGACATTTCATACCCTATCGCTCTCTTATTTCATGTGAACATTTCTCTCTCCGTGTTTTCGGGAACGTCGGTTCCCTGACAGGGAGAGTGGGCCGTGTTGCGTCCGGATTGGCGATCGCCGGAAGCCTACCGAGGGCTCGCCTCTCCGGGGTCGCGCGATCTCGCGTGGGAGTTTTTGCGCCGCAATCCCGATTATCGTTGCGATTTCAGAAGATCGAGCCGACTGATCGCGTCAGACGCCGACGAACAGGCGCGGCGCTGGAGGTTGCGATTTCCTCGCCGATCCCGATCTTTCTGTCGTTGAGGCCCCTGTATTCTGGCGTCCGGAAGATTGCCCGGTCGTTATCCTTCTGTCCCCTGCAAGGGGAGAGTTGGCGGCCCCGGCCCTTCGCTGGAGGGATATTTCGGACAGCATAATTCGTCGGGACGCGTTGGATGGCGCGCATCTTCTTTTCGATCATGGGCGTTGCCGTTTCCAAATCCTTGTTTCGGGATCGGCGAGGCCGGGCGACTTTCTGCAGGCGATCATCCCGCTTGATCGGTTTGCGGATCGTCGACTGGCGATGGTGAGTCATCTCCTGCGCGCCGTTGCGCGACAGGGGGCGATCAAGCCCTCCAAACCTTCTCAAAAAACCATCCGCTTGCAGAACGCCTTGCTGGCGCTCGACGCCCTGGAGGCAAAGGCTTCCCATCGCGAGATCGCCGAAGTTCTCTACGGCAAGCGCCGCGTTGGCGAAGAACTCTGGAAAACATCGTCGCTGCGTCAGGGCGTCATTCGCCTCCATCGTCTCGGCGAAGAGATGCGTCATGGCGGCTATGTGCGGCTCCTTCTCGACTAGATCGCGGCCCAAAAACTCTATGCTCATCATGAGGTGTTTCGTCATCCTGCAGGGTGTACGTTTTCGGGGGGTGTCATCTTCGTACACCCCCTGCGCTCAAAAACTTCGCCACTGTGATCGAACGCCGCAGCCAACTCGCCGCTGCGGTCGAACCTCACAGAGGCAGAGCATGAACATCACCCCTCAAAACATTGATCCCGGAACGATCCCGCAACGCTATCTGCGCACGCCCGAAGCCGCGCGGTTTCTCGGTCTTTCAGGACGAACGCTCGAAAAACACCGCACCTATGGAACCGGCCCCCGTTACTCGAAGCTCGGCGGTCGCGTCGTCTATCGCATGGCGGACCTGCAAGCCTGGGCGGACCTCGGCGCGAAAGCCTCGACTTCCGATCCCGGACGGGGGCGCGTCCTCCCGGCGCGGCGTCATGCCGAAAAATCCTCGATCCTGCATTCCGGCCGCTGAGGGAGAGTACGATCATGTCCCTCGGCATAACGCTTGACGCGCTGGAAACGCTCGTCCCCGCTCCCGTCATCCATGGCGCCATCCCCGTCTGCCAGCCGCAGCTGTTGATGTCATGGCCGTTCTTCAGCCTCGCAAAAGCGCCGCGCCTCAAACCCATCGATTACAAAACGCCGCGCGTACTGATCCAGGTCGAGTCAGATGGCGCGTTGGGGATCGCCACCATCTGGGACGCCGATATCCTGATCTGGGCGGCCTCGCAGATCGTTCAAACGCAAAACAGCAAGCGTTCCGCCTCCCGGCGCCTTCACGCGCGCCCCTACGACATTCTGGGCTTTCTGGGACGCGGTCGTTCGAAACACGCCTATGATCGCCTGCGGCATAGTCTCGACCGCCTGAAGGCGACGAAAGTCACAACCTCGCTGGGGCCGGATCGTCTGGAGGGGCTCTACCGCTTCAGCTGGATCGACGACTGGCGGGAAGCCAGAGACGACGCTCATCGCGCCGCCGGACTGGAGATCTTTCTCTCCGAGTGGTTCTACAACATCGCCTGCCAGCCACAATCCTGCCTGACCCTCGATCCCGGCTATGTCAGGCTGACGGGCGGTCTGGCGCGCTGGCTCTACCTTCTCGCCCGCAAACATGGCGGACGACAGGAGAAGGGCTGGTCATTCGATCTCGATCATCTTCATCGCAAATCGGGCAGTCTCGCGCCGCGCGTCGCCTTCATTCGCGATCTGCGCGACCTCGCCGATGGCGGCCGATTGCTCGATTACGAGTTATCGCTGACGCGCGACGAAGCCGGAAAAGGACAATTGTCGTTCCGCTTTTCGGCCTGTGGAAAAGTCGAGCGCCCTATCGTGCTAATAGATCATAGCACGATCGTGCCATCGGGCATAAGACGATCGTGCTATCGGGTCGCAAAACCTCCACTAAACCATTGTCGGAAAACAAATCCCGGCTCCCTTAAATTATATTCTAAAATAGATTCTAAAATTATACGCGCGAGTCTTGTGGATAACGCCTCTCCTGAGGCGTCTCAGAGGCGGCAAGACGCAAGGGCATTCGGTGACGGGACGGGGGCAGGTTCATCGCCTGCGCGATCAACGCCGGCGACGCCATCGCAGAACGCGCTCGAAGCAAAACGCCCCAAAACCATCGACGCCTTCAAGCTTCCCGACGTCGTCGATGCGTCAAATCCCACACCGCCGAGGCAGACGCGCCGCGTTCTGAGCGAGCTTCAGGCGCGAAAAAGAATACCGCTGCCGGGAGAGACCTCATGAGGACGAGGATCCCCTCCGTCATCCGGCAATCGGCGCTCGACGCGCGGCGGCCCTTCGATGCGCTGACCCATGTCGAACTGACCTTCCGCCCGAAGAAAATCGAACATTGGCTGCGCTTCGGCGATCCCGTTGAACGAACATTCCTCGACAAGAAACGCAGCGTCGCGAGTTTCACGCCCGGTCAGGTCTTCGCCTTCGTCCGCTGGGCCTCGAACGACTACGGGACGATCGTCTCGCGGCTCGACATTGTGCGAACCGTCGATCGCGGAGAGGCCTACCAGACGCTGCCCTTCGTGCGGCCGGGCGGCGAGATCCTGCTGCGCGTCGACGCGTGGGCGACGGTCGAACGCGTGTTTCGGACAATCGACGCCATCGAGTCGATGGGCGTCCATGCGCCGGACGTTTCGCCGGCCTACTGGCGTCATGTTCATAACCGTCTGACAGCCGGTCAGGAGCCGCGTCTCTACACCCGCATTCAGCACAAGGCGTGGCTGTTGCGCGCGAAGACGCTGCCATGAGGGCGCTGTTCCTGTGCCTCGTAGCGGGATCATCGATCCTTCTGATCGCCATCTCCAGCCTGATCGCGCCTTCGCCGCGACTGGTCTGGAACGCCAGCGCCAGCGCGCCTGTCGGGCTCTACCGGATCGAGCCGATAAATGCGCCGAAGATCGGCGATCTTCTCGCCGTCCGGGCGCCGGCAATCATCGCGCGCTTCATGGCGGCGCGCGGTTACCTGCCCCTGAACGCCCTGTTGCTGAAGCGCGTGGCGGCGTTGTCTGGAATGCCGATTTGCCGGCTGGATGAGCGCATCCTTGTCGCCGGCCGGGAGATCGCGCGCGCGAAACTACGCGACAGTCAGCACCGCGCCTTGCCGCAGTGGCGCGGCTGCCGAAGGCTTGGCGAAGACGAACTGTTTCTCGTGAACGCCGGCGTCCCGGACAGTCTGGACGGTCGTTACTTCGGATCCTTTCCCAAACGCGCCGTCGTCGGTCTGGCGCATCCGCTCTGGATCGACAGAGCGAATGACGAGCGGCCCTGACGGCGCGCCGCCCTCCATCACGCCATCACGAAAAACCAAACCTGAGAGGATAGATACCATGTCACTGATCGGCGTTTTTTCATCGACGGAGGACGGCTTCACCGGCCGCCTCCAGACGCTGCTTCTCGATATCGAGGCGACGCTGTCGCCACCAAAGGACGCGTCTCGCGACAACGCGCCCGACTATTGGATCACCCTCGGCAAGGATAGCGACGGCGCAAGGATCGGCTCTGCGCGTAACCGGAAAACGGACGAGGGGCGCGCCTTCGTCTCCTTCGTCATCGACGATCCGTCGCTGCCGGCGCCGATCTACGCCGTTCTCTTTCCGGCCGACGCCTCGAACAGGACGCATCGCCTCTACTGGACGCGCGCCAGCCGCCGGGAGGAGAAGGCGTGAGAGCTTCGATGCAGGCTTCATCGCGTCGCGCCCGTCGCCGGATTGACCGCGCCTTATCGCGCGGCGGGGTCGATGGCGCGGCCATTCCCTTCGCTCTTCTCGGCCTGATCCTGAGCGCGTCCATGATCACTTGCGAGGACTCCAAAGCCGATGTCGGGTTGAGCCAACCCGCGCGGAAAATGACGCCGGTCCTCACGGATGACGCGATCCGGTCTCATGTCGCAGAAGCTTCGCGCCGCTTCCGCATCCCCGCCATCTGGATATGGGCCGTCATGCAGACCGAGAGCGCGGGCGATGTCCGCGCGCGCTCCAAAAAAGGCGCCATGGGACTGATGCAAATCATGCCGGCGACATGGATCCTGCTGCGCAATCGGCAGGGTCTGGGCGACGACCCTTTCGATCCGCGCGACAATATTCTGGCCGGCGCCGCCTATCTTCGCGACTTGCATGATCGCTACGGGACGCGCGGGTTTCTTGCCGCCTATAACGCCGGTCCCGGTCGTTACGAAGATCATCTCATGGGTCGGCGGTCGCTGCCGGCCGAGACGGTGGATTACGTCTCGACGGTCGGCCGTCGGATCGATTCTGGGGCCACAATCGATGCCGAATCATCCGCTGATGAAAACATCGCCGCGCTGCGCTCGACGCTGTTTCCGAGAGCGATATTCGTGCAGTCCGATGACCAATCAGCGGACGGGAAGCGGTCCACCACGCGGTCTCCAGCCGATCAATCGAGAGACGAAGAACGATCCACCGTGCGATCATCTGCCGACCGATTGGGAGACAAAAAATTCTTCACTGTGCGATCTCCAGCCATCCAATCGACGGACGAGGAACGATCTACCACGCGGTCTCCAGTCGATCGTCCGACAGACGAAAAGCGATCCTTCGGAGGGACATCCACCAGTCCTGCGACGCGCGAAGATCGCGCCCAGTCGCGCTCGTCCAGTGATCGCGTCGCCGTCGATCTCTCGGGCATCGCGCCGTCGTCCACGGGACTTTTTACAAGGGTCACGAGTCGATGAGCATGCGCCCAATGTCGATCGCTTTGAATGTTTTTCAGACTGCAAGCGATGGACAATTACATCTACGAGATACGACCGAAACTGCAGGATTTGAAGACGGCAAGATAAAAGGGTCGGCGCCCGCGTCGCACAAGTCTCTGTTGAGACGCGTGCTTGCCGGCGCCTCTCGGTCGTGCGGCTGGCGCCTGATTTTTACCATCTCCCCTGTTTCGCAACGATAATCCTGACGTCCGGCAATCCTTTTCCACGCGAGAATACGATCCATGCGCGACGACGATCATGAAATCACCCTGCGTCCGGGAAAGATCCGCAACCGGGGCGCGCCGTCAAAATCTTTCTTCACTCAGGTTCTGCGCGCGGTCAGCAAACAAACCGGCGGCAGGCTTTCCATCAGTGCGACAGGTAAGAGCACTGCGCCAGGCCGCTCGACCTTCGGCAGGGGTCGCAACGCCTATGGCCGCTCCCTCTTTTCCGCCTCATCGCGACGCGTCGCGATCAAGGCGCGGATCGTCCGCCATCGGGCTACAGTCGGCCGTCCGGCCTCCCTTATGAAACACATCGCCTATCTCCAGCGGGAGGGCGTCGCCAAAGACAAAGACCGCACCGTCATGTTCGACGCTGACGGCGAGCGCGTAAACGAGAACGCCTTTGCCGAGCGCTGCGCCGGCGATCGTCATCACTTCCGCTTCATCGTCTCGCCGGAGGACTCCGCCGAGATGACGGACCTGCGCGCCTTCACCCGCGATCTCGTCCGCCAGATGGAGACCGATCTCGGGACAAGGCTCGACTGGGTCGCCGTCGATCACTGGAACACCGACAACCCCCATATCCATCTTCTGTTGCGCGGCGTCGACGACGCCGGGGCCGATCTCGTCATCGCCCGCGATTATATCGCCCGGGGGATGCGCTCGCGCGCCGACGATCTTGTCTCGCTCGAATTGGGGCCAAAGCCCGACCATGAAATCTTTGCCGGCCTGGAAAGGGAGGCGACAGCCGACCGCTGGACCCGCCTTGATCGGGAAATCCAGTCCCGCCTCGACGAGGTCGGGCTGCTCGATCTGAGGCCCGAACGGCCGGGGCCGGACGATCCATTCATCCGCCGCCAGATGATCCGCCGCTTGCACTATCTCGAACCCATGGGGCTCGCCGTCACCGACGGCGCCGGCCAGTGGGTTGTCGAGGCCGGAGCGGAGAGGCGGCTGCGCGATCTCGGTCTGCGCGGCGACATCGTCAAGACCATGCACAAGGCGCTAACGGAGAGAGGCCTGGATCGCGCCGTCGAGGATTATGTCATCGATCCCCCTATCAACCATCCGCCGATTGTCGGCCGGCTCGTCGCCACCGGTCTTCACGACGAACTCTCCGGAGAAACCTATGCGATCGTCGACGGCGTCGACGGGCGCGCGCATCATCTTCGTTTCAAAGATATCGAGGCTTTCGATCATGCGCCGCCTCCGGGCGGCATTGTTGAGCTGCGCCGCCTGGGCGACGCCGCCGATCCAAAACCGACTCTGATCCTCGCCAACCGTTGCGATCTCGACATCGGCCGACAGATCGCCGCGCCGGGCGCGACATGGCTCGACCATCGGCTCGTCGAACGCGTTCCAACCAATCTCGCTCACAGCGGCTTTGGCGCGGAGGTTCGAAACGCCCTGCGCGCCCGCGCCGAACATCTGATCGAAAAAGGTCTCGCGCAGCGCGATGGAGACCGGGTGCGGTTCCGCAAGGGCCTGCTCGAGACGCTCCGCAATCGCGAGCTGGAAGCGGTCGGCGAAAAAATCGCGCACGCCCGCGGCATGACCTTTCATCCCGCAACACCGGGCGGCGCGGTGTCGGGAACTTTCCGTGAAACGCTCCGGCTCAGCTCCGGCCGCTTCGCCATGATCGACGATGGGCTTGGCTTTCAGCTTGTCCCCTGGTCGGCGTCGCTCGAAAAGTTTCGGGGTCGGGAGGTCTCGGGCCTTTCCAGAGACGATGGCGGGGTCGACTGGCAGCCGGAGAAAGCGAGGGGAATAAGCCGGTGAGAAGCGGTAATCGTCTCTCCCATCCGGTATTCCTGAATGACATGCCGAATATTGAATTGAAGACCCTCCGCGGGATAAATGACTACTTGTGACCACCTGAGGAGCGCCGCCATGTCGACGATCACTCTCAAGGATGCCAAGGCCGGATTCTCCAGTCTGGTCGACGCGGCCGTCAAGGGCGAGTTGATTACGATCACCCGTCACGGCAAACCTATCGCCGCGCTGGTGTCGCTTGAGGCTGCGGAGATCGCCAGCAAGGCGATCTCGCGCCGTCGCGCCGGTCTTGCCTGCTATCTCAGAACCTTTCCCTGCGGCGAATTCAAACACGATTGTTCACCGTCCCGGGAGGTCGAACTTTGAAAGCCTTCCTGCTCGATACCAATGTCATCTCGATGACGTCGATCGTCTGGACAGGGACGTCAACCTTGTCAGTGTCAGATTTACAGATAGACTGCTGGTAAATGGAGCGGTTACGAGGGAAAATCTGCGGCCCACCGCAGGTTATCGTATAGCAATCCCGTACGCAGTCCAATTTTGGTTCGCTCTAGGAATGGCAGAGATGTTCTTAGCAGACCCCTTTTTTAATATCTGCTCCTAGCCAGACGGAGGCATAGCGATGAAGATCCTCTCCATTACAATTTTTCTGCTAGTTGTAATTACGTCACTGGCTCCGATAAAAGCCTTTGCTCAGTGCGATCAATTCATCGGGAAAATCCTTTCAGAACATCTGAAGCCAGTTATCGAAGCCGCAGACTGCCCCTTCGCAAAAAAGGCTGGCTTGGATAAAAAGGGGCATAGGTTGGGGAATGTATGCTACGAGTCATCCGGCCCTACTTCACATATCAGGATTGAAACGCACCTCAACTGTCATGGTAGCAAAAAAAGTGTTGGCGCAATTGCTTTCGGTGATAAGCTTAGCGTATCTGAAGACGTTACCATAGAGGCTGAAGTCCGTGGATCGGATTGCCACCTTAACTATGCGAGAGTTAAACCTTCTGGGGAAATGGGCAAAGTATTAACTTCCTTATTCGACGCGAACAAGGAAGCAAGAAAGGCACTAGAACAGGGGCTTGCGACGGTGTGCAACAAGTAGTTTTCTAGCAGTCAATCCAGCTATTACTGCAAAGCAACGAGGACTCCGAACGAATCCGGCATTCGGGCCTGCGGTCAACCATCCAAACAACCGGAGCCGGCTTTCAGCCACTTAATCCTAACCCGCTCTTAAACTAACATGAAAATTGGATCACTCAATGGAGGGCGACCATGAGCACAGAGGCGACAATGCGATACGCGATAATTGCTATCGTAATTACTTTATTAGTTAGCATTGCGAATGCAGACCAAAACGGTGCCAGGCCCGCTGGCGCTCCAAATCCGCCGCCAGCAACCATTCCGAATAACACGACAATCACCCCAGGACCGGTAGGGGGAACTCAGTGGCCGGGCACGAACCCAAACACTGGGCCGACAAACCCCTCTCAAGCGCCATCCCCTTCCGCTCCAGGGGTGATCGTCGTTATTCCAACGCGTTAAAAAAGGAAGCACTGGTCAAATCGCCTTCATTTCGGGCGATATTTTTTGCGCGTAAAGTAGATAAGCACTTCTGGATATGTTCGATCAAACTCCATTAAACTTGTCGCTTCCGCAGTCGTCGAGGGCTCGGCGTCCGTGCGAGGGCTCTAATGGCGTTTCTATCCGACAGAGATTGCTCGTAGCAGTATACAAAAGCTATTTTGCTTTTTTGACGCAGGAAAAAGAACATGACTAATGCTCAGCTAGCAAAAATTTGGTCGGCAATATGCACATTTCTTTTATATTTCACGCTTGACTCTTACCTCGTTACTCAAGGCGGAGAAGGTATATTTGGAACCAAACTTATTGCTCCAGGCCGCGCACCAACTGCAGTCATCGCCTTAGTGGTCTGCCCTGTTCTATTAATCCTCACTTCACTAATTGGTTTCTTGTATGCCAAGCGATCCGAAGGGGGTATATTTGAAAGAGTTCCAGTCTTTCTATTCGATACAATAAATACGTCCGCTTCAGAATCAAAAATATACCAGTTGTTCACTCTTGCCATCTTCTCCATACTACCGATCCTGTCACTCATTCATTTCTGGGAAATATTTCTCGACGCGCCGGTGGCGACAACGAGTCATCCGATAAAAAAAATCGGCAGCGTTTGGGATTGGGGGTATTTTGGGTGGAGGGATCCCGCTCGTATTTGCACGGAATTCGACGAGGTAACATCTTCTTGCAAAAAAGGTGTCACTGTTTTCCCAGGGTTAGAGCCATGGATTTTAGTTATTCTCACTACTGCGGCATCTGTTACGCTAATTTGTTTTTTTTACGCTGTTTTCCGACCAAAAACTCCGGCTCTTACCTCGCATAATGAGCAAAAATAGGTATCATCCAGGCGAAATGCCGGACACAGGTTTCTGATATTGTATCATGTGGCAGGGTATGGATTTTCTTTGGTTCTTGGCACGCATATGGCGGTGACGACCAACTCAGTTCGATAACAAATCTAACATTTTTCCGATACATCAAGCTGGACGACACCATAGCCCTTCGAGTTGCCAATGATCTGTTGGTAATGGATTATAAATAATGCATTCGGGCGATAAACTTAACAATTGGGCGTTCGGCATTGGCCACAAGATGATTCTCAAGGAGCAGCGTCGACTCAGGTAATGTGCCGAAGAAAGCTTGCCTCTCAAAGATCGGGAAGCCGTGCTACCGATGGTCTGGTAAGTTGCTGACTGTACCGAATCTAGCGGATAATACGAGAATCTCTGTTTTTTTGCGCCAGAGTTTCCATTATTGCAATTTGCAACAATCCACTCTTGAGACCCCCTTTCTTCTACTTATCTCCTGAAGCTTTCGGGCCATGGAGACGGCGTCTTGCCCACCACCAAAATACATTGGGGCCAGATTTCTGTCGTCTTCGCGATCGTGGGTTTGTCTCTTTGGAGCGCGACGCAATGGACGGCGTGGCGTCTGGGCTTTCAGTCGGCGCTGGGGCCGCCCTGGTTTGAGGTTATGGGCTTTCCGGTTTATTTCCCCCTGATCTTCTTTTGGTGGTGGTACGCCTTCGACGCCTATGCGCCCGATATTTTCCTCGAAGGCGGCGCCATCGCCGCATCCGGGGCGTTTTTCTCAATCGTCGCCGCGATCGCCATTTCCGTCTGGCGGGCGCGGGAAGAGCGGGAAGCCGAAACCTATGGCTCCGCGCGCTGGGCGACCGCGGCAGAAATCAAATCGGCCAAACTGACCGGCGCAAATGGCGTGGTCCTTGGGAAGGTTGGACGCGATTATCTTCGCCATGACGGTCCGGAGCATATTTTATGTTTCGCGCCGACCCGTTCCGGCAAGGGCGTCGGTCTTGTCGTGCCGTCGCTTCTGACCTGGCCAGGCTCCGCGATCGTTCACGACATCAAGGGCGAAAACTGGACGCTGACCTCGCGCTTTCGCGCCGGCTTCGGTCAGGTGTTGCTCTTCGATCCGACCAATCGGGAATCGAACGCCTATAATCCTCTTCTCGAAATCCGTCAGGGTCCGTCCGAAATCCGGGACGTTCAGAATATCGCCGATGTTCTGGTCGATCCGGAAGGATCGCTCGACCGGCGCAATCATTGGGAAAAGACGAGCCATTCCCTGCTTGTCGGCGCCATTCTGCATGTGCTGTACGCGGAAGAAAACAAAAGCCTCGCGGGCGTCGCCAATTTTCTCTCGGACCCGACGCGTGATATCAAAACGACATTGGACCGGATGATGCAGACGCCGCATTTGGGACCCAACAGGCCGCATCCGGTTGTCGCCTCCGCCGCGCGAGAGTTGAAGAATAAATCGGACAATGAATGTTCGGGCGTTCTCTCGACGGCGATGTCCTTTCTGGGTCTCTACCGCGATCCGATCGTCGCCGAGGTCACCGCGCGCTGCGACTGGCGCATCTCGGATTTGACGTCGAGCCATCGGCCGACGACCCTTTATATCGTCATCCCGCCCTCGGACATCAGCCGCACCAAGCCGTTGATCCGGCTCATGCTGAACCAGATCGGGCGACGGTTGACGGAGGAACTGGAGGCCAAAAACAAACGGCATCGCCTCTTGCTGATGCTCGACGAGTTTCCGGCGCTCGGACGCCTCGATTTTTTCGAAAGCGCGTTGGCCTTCATGGCCGGTTACGGGATCAAGGCGTTTCTCATCGCCCAGTCCCTCAATCAGATCGAGAGAGCCTATGGCGCGAATAACTCGATTCTCGACAATTGCCATGTGCGCGTGAGCTTTGCGACCAACGACGAACGCACGGCCAAACGCGTCTCAGACGCGCTCGGCATGGCGACGGAAATCCGGGCCATGAAGAACTACGCCGGCCATCGTCTGTCGCCCTGGCTGGGTCATTTGATGGTGTCGCGCTCGGAGACGGCGCGTCCACTGCTGACGCCGGGCGAGGTCATGCAATTGCCGTCCGACGACGAAATCGTCATGGCGGCCGGAACGCGGCCGATCCGGGCGAAGAAGGCGCGTTATTACGAAGACCCGCGTTTTCTGGCGCGCGTTCAGAAGCCATTACCGCCTGTCCGGGAGCCTTTTCCGGGAAACGCCGCAGACGCCTGGCTGACGCGCCGGGCCGAACCGGCGCCGTCACTGAGAGCCGCTGACAAAGGGTTGGCGACGTGGAAAACGCCCTCGGACGACGGCGGGCGCGAGCTTCGCCCCGAGTTCGATGCGGGCGTCAGGCTCGACGATGATGCTCATCTTCCAGAGAAACAAAACGAATTCGCCGGCTTCGAGTCCGATGTTCGGTCCGCCGCCCGAAAAACGCGCATGAGCGACAATCGGCTGGCGTCGATCGCCCGTCAGGCGGATCTCGATTGCGATCATCCTTCAAACCAATAGGACGGCCATGACCGCGAGGCTTTGTCTGCGTCTGTCTCCAAAGACGATCGCCGCCATTTGCGAGCTGGCGGCGATCAAGAAGATCACCAAGGCCGCCGTCGTCGAAACGGCGGTGATGTCGTTGATATCGCCAGATCACAATGATCGGCGCGAGGCGGCGATCTCGCGCCGGCTCGATCGGTTGATCCGGCAAAACGACAGGCTTGAGAGAAACCAGGCAATTACCTCCGAAGCGCTGACGCTGTTTATCCGGTCGTGGCTGACCGCTTCGCATCCGATCCCGCCCGAGGCGCTGGCGGCGGCGCAGGCCAAGGGACGCGAACGCTATGAAAATTTTATCGAGGCGCTCGCGCAGCGCCTGCATCAGGGCAAATCGCTTGCAAAGGAAATTCCCGAAGACGTCTTTCCGGCAAGCCAGAACAGCTTTTCACAGGAAGACTGAGATCGAGCTTAGATTACTAAAAACCGAAACGCGCTTCTATTCCTGCGCCAGGCTTCTACGACGCTCGAATGGCGATTGATTAGCGCCGCGCGCTTCGATTTTTAATGGGTCCGCCGCGCGATCGCGTCAGACGATCGCAGCCTGGGGACCTTCCGTGAGCGATCAAATTATTCAGCACTCCTCCCTGTCGCGCGGCGCGCGCATGCTGCGCACGGCGCTTGGAAGCGCGATCGCCGCCTATCTCGAAGAGGACGACATCGTCGAGGTGATGCTGAACCCGGACGGGCGTTTGTGGGTCGATCGCCTGAAAGAGGGATTGACGCAAACGCCCGAGACGATTCTCGCCTCGGATGGCGAGCGCATCATTCGTCTCGTCGCCCATCATGTCGGCGTCGAGGTGCACGAAGGCGCGCCGCGTCTCTCGGCGGAACTCCCCGAAACCGGCGAGCGGTTCGAAGGCCTGATCCCGCCGGTTGTGGCGGCGCCGTGCTTTTCCATTCGCAAGCCCGCGGTCGCCGTCTTCACGCTCGATCAGTATGTCTTAGGCAAGATCATGACGCGCGCACAGGCGAAAAGCCTGCGTGAGGCGGTTGCGCGCCGCATGAACATTCTGGTCGCCGGCGGAACCTCGACCGGCAAGACGACGCTGACAAACGCCTTGCTGGCGGAAGTCGCCAAAACCAATGACCGCGTCGTGCTGATCGAGGACACCCGCGAGTTGCAGTGTCGCTCGGCAAATCTCGTCGCCCTGCGCACGAAAGACGGCGTCTCGTCATTGAGCGATCTTGTGCGCGCTTCTTTAAGGCTTCGACCCGACCGCATTCCGATTGGCGAAGTGCGCGGTCCAGAAGCTCTGGATCTTTTGAAGGCATGGGGCACGGGCCATCCCGGCGGGATCGGCACCATTCACGCCGGATCGGGGCTGGGCGCGCTGCGTCGGCTCGAACAGCTGATCCAGGAAGCGGTCGTCACCGTGCCGCGCGCGCTCATCGCCGAAACCATCGACATCGTCGCCGTTCTTTCGGGCCGGGGTTCGCAGCGACGTTTGCAAGAGCTCGTTGAGGTCGAGGGCCTCGACGCCAATGGCGACTATCGCCTGTCCAACTTTGGAGACAACAAATGAACACAAAAAAGTATCTTTGCGCCCCGGCGCTCGCCGCTTTACTCTCTGTCGTTTCGGCGCCGGCCTTCGCCGCCGGCTCGAACATGCCCTGGGAGCAACCGCTCAATCAAATCCTGCAATCGGTCGAGGGACCGGTGGCGAAAATCGTCGCGGTGATCATCATCATCGTCACCGGTCTGACGCTCGCTTTCGGCGATAGCTCGGGCGGCTTTCGCCGGCTGATTCAGATCGTCTTCGGTCTCTCGATCGCCTTCGCCGCGTCGAGTTTCTTTCTCTCCTTCTTCTCCTTTGGCGGCGGAGCGCTGATCTGATGGATGGCGCGGCGCCCGATTTTACGCCCGGCTTTATCGCTCCCGTGCATCGGTCGCTCACCGAACCGATCCTGCTGGGCGGCGCGCCGCGCGCCATCGCGATCCTCAACGGCACGCTGGCGGCGGCGCTCGGCCTTGGTCTGCGGCTTTGGCTTGCGGGCCTCGTGCTCTGGGCGGTCGGTCATGGCGCAGCGGTCTGGGCCGCGAAACGCGATCCGCTGTTTGTCGATGTGGCGCGCCGGCATCTGCGCCTCCCGACGCATCTCGGCCTTTGAGGCGAAGCATGTTCAACCTCGCCGAATATCGCGCCAAAGCCGATCGTCTCGCCGATTTCATTCCCTGGGCGGCGCTTGTCGGAGACGGTGTCGTTTTGAACAAGGACGGCAGCTTTCAGCGCAGCGCGCGGTTTCGCGGTCCCGATCTCGACAGCGCCGTCCCGGCGGAACTTGTCGCCGTTTCGGCGCGGCTCAACAATGCGCTGCGTCGGCTTGGCTCCGGCTGGGCGGTGTTTGTCGAAGCGCAGCGCAACCCGGCGCTTGATTATCCCGTCAGCGTCTTCCCCGATATCGCCTCGGCGCTGGTCGAGCGCGAGCGTCAGGCACAGTTCGAGGCGGAAGGGGTTCATTTCGAGTCCGCCTGTTATCTGACGCTTCTCTATCTGCCCCCGGCGGAAGACGCCGCCAGAACCGAAAATTTTCTCTTCGAGGGGCGCGCCCGCACGACCGACGTCACTGGCCGGGAGCAGCTTGCGGCCTTCGTCGATCAAGGCGATCGGCTTTTGCAGCTTCTCGACGGCTTCATGCGCGAATGCGCCTGGCTGACCAGCGAAGAGACGCTAACCTATCTCCACAGCACGATTTCGACCAAACGCCATCGCGTCCGCGTTCCGGAACTCCCGGCCTATCTCGATGCGCTGCTGATCGACGAGCCGCTGACCGGCGGTCTTGCGCCGATCCTGGGCAATCGACATTTGCGCATCCTCACAGTCACCGGCTTTCCGACGGTGACGACGCCGGGGATTCTCGACGAACTCAATCGTCTCGCCTTTCCCTATCGCTGGTCGACGCGCGCGATCATGCTGGACAAGCAGGACGCGACCAAACTCCTGACCAAAATCCGCCGTCACTGGTTCGCCAAACGAAAATCCGTCGCCGCCCTTCTCAAGGAAGTCATGACCAATGAGGCGTCGACGCTGATCGACGCCGACGCCGAAAACAAGGCCATGGACGCCGATGCGGCGCTTCAGGAGCTTGGCGGCGACGCGATCGGTCAGGCCTATGTGACGGCAACCATCTGCGTCTGGGATCAGGATCCCAAAAAAGCCGACGAGAAACTGCGGCTCGTCGAAAAAATCATTCAGGGCCGCGACTTCGCCTGCATGGTCGAGACCGTCAATGCGGTCGACGCCTGGCTTGGCTCCTTGCCGGGACACGCCTACGCCAATGTCCGGCAAGCGCCGCTCTCGACCATGAACCTCGCCCATATGATCCCGCTGTCGGCGGTCTGGGCCGGTCCGCTTTACGACGAACATTTCAATCAGCCGCCGCTGTTCTTCGGACGAACGGAAGGCGCCACGCCCTTTCGGTTCAGCCTCCATGTCGGGGATGTCGGACATACGCTCGTCGTCGGCCCCACCGGCGCCGGCAAATCGGTGCTGCTCGCCCTCATGGCGTTGCAGTTTCGTCGCTACCGCGCCTCCCAGATTTTCGCTTTCGATTTTGGCGGCTCGATCCGCGCGGCCGCCCTCGCCATGGATGGCGATTGGCGAGACCTGGGCGGTTCGATCACGGATAACGCCGTCGACCCCGTCGCCCTTCAGCCGCTCGCGCTGATCGACGAGATCGGCGAGAGGAGCTGGGCGACGGACTGGATCGCCGACATTCTCGCGCGCGAGGCGATCGACGTCACGCCGGAGCTCAAGGACCATGTCTGGGGCGCCTTGTCGTCGCTGGCGTCCGCGCCGGTCGAGGAGCGCACGCTCACCGGCCTCTGCGTCCTGCTGCAATCCAAAACGCTGAAAAACGCCCTCAAGCCCTATTGTCTCGGCGGCGCCTATGGACGGCTGCTCGACGCCGAGTCCGAGCGGCTTGGCGAAGCGGACGTTGTCGCCTTCGAGACCGAGGGGCTGATCAAGAGCAACGCCGCGCCGGCCGTGCTGTCCTATCTCTTCCACCGCATCGAAAAGCGTCTCGCCTGGCGCCCGACCCTGATCATCATCGATGAGGGCTGGCTTGCGCTGGACAATGAGGGGTTTGCGGGACAGCTGCGCGAATGGTTGAAAACGCTGCGCAAGAAAAACGCCAGCGTCGTCTTCGCCACCCAGTCTCTCGCCGACATCGAGAATAGCCCGATATCTTCGGCGATCATCGAGAGCTGTCCAACGCGTCTGTTTCTGGCGAATGAGCGTGCGATCGAACCGCACATCTCGAAACTCTATCGCCAGTTCGGCCTGAACGATCGACAGATCGAGATTCTGGCGCGCGCGACGCCCAGGCGCGACTATTACTGCCAGTCACGCCGCGGCAACCGTCTTTTCGAGTTAGGTCTTGGCGAAATCGCGCTGGCCTTCGCCGCCGCCGCCTCGAAATCCGATCAGACGGCGATCGCCGAGCTTTACGCCGAACATGGCCGCGCCGGCTTTGTCGCCGCCTGGCTGAGGCATCGCGGCTGCGGCTGGGCCGTCGATCTCATTCCCCATCTCGCCCTTCCGGAGATCGATCTATGAAACGTCGATATCTCGATACGCTCGTCGCCAGCGTAGCGCTGGCGTGCGTCTCCGCCGCCCACGCCCAGTGGGTCGTCTTCGATCCCAATAATTTCTCGCAAAATATTCTGACGGCGGCGCGTTCGCTGGAGCAGATCAATAATCAGGTGACTTCGCTTCAGCATGAGTCGCAAATGCTGACGAACGAGGCGCGCAATCTCGCAAACCTTCCCTATTCGTCCTTGCAGCAATTGCAGTCGTCGCTGCAATCGACGCGACAGTTGATCAACCAGGCGCAAAACATCGCCTATAGCGTCCAGCAGGTCGATAACGCCTTTCAGACAACTTACAGCCCGGCGAACGCCAGCCAATCCGATCAACTGATGATCGCGAATGCGCGACAGCGCTGGCAAAACGCGGTTGGCGCCTTGCAGGACGCCCTGCGCGTTCAGGCCGGCGTCGTCGGCAATATCGACGTCAACGCCAATGAAATGTCGGCGCTGGTCGGCTCCAGCCAATCGGCGGTCGGCGCCTTGCAGGCGACACAGGCCGGCAATCAGATCCTCGCGCTGCAAAGCCGTCAGCTTTCCGATCTCACCGCCGTGATCGCGGCCCAAAGCCGCGCCCAAAGCCTGCAGCTCGCCCGCGAAGCGGCGGCGCAGGATCAGGCGAAGGAACAGATGCGCCGCTTTGTGACGCGAAGCGGCTCCTATCAACCCACCGACATCCGGATGTTTAACCGATGAACAAAAGACAGGCCGTCCAGATTGGCGGGCGCGTCGCGCTCGCCGGCGCGCTCTTCATCGCCCTTTTTGCTTTCGTCCTTGTTCTCGACGAAAATCCCATGCCGTTGCGCGTTGCAAGCGTTCCGGCGCCGTCGATTGTCGAAGGGCCGCTGGAAGCGGAGCTGCGCTGGTGTCGTCATCTTGGCGACGAGGCGTTGCAGGACAAGGCCTGTCTGAAGGCGTGGGAGGAGAACCGGGCGCGTTTTCTCAAATACGCCCCGAAGAAAGCTGTCTCCCAACCGCCAGCGGACCGCTAGGCCATGGGCGGCGTCGGCGTCATCGACCGGTTTCTCGCGGTCTTCACCCACTATATCGACAGCGGCTTTGGTCTGCTGAACGGCGAAGCGGCGTATCTTGCCAGCACGCTCATCGTCATCGACGTGACCCTCGCCGCGCTGTTCTGGGCCTGGGGCGCGGAAGAAGACATTTTGGCGCGGCTTGTCAAAAAGACGCTGTTTGCCGGCGTCTTCGCCTATCTCATCGGTAACTGGAATCATCTCGCAAAAATCGTTTTCGAAAGCTTCGCCGGCATTGGCCTGAAGGCGGCGGGCGCGGGATTGTCCGAGGCCGAGTTCCTGCGTCCCGGCCGCATCGCGCAGGTCGGCGTCGACGCGGGGCGACCGCTGCTTGAATCAGTCGCCAATCTCATGGGCTATGTTTCGTTTTTCGAAAACTTCGCGCAGGTGTTCATCCTGCTCTTCGCCTGGCTCGTCGTGAATCTCGCCTTTTTCATTCTGGCGGTTCAGCTTTTCGTTACCCTGATCGAGTTCAAGTTGACGACGGTTGCGGGCTTTATCCTCATTCCCTTCGGCCTCTTCGGCAAGACCGCCTTCGCCGCCGAGCGCGTTCTCGGCAATGTGATCTCGTCCGGCGTCAAGGTTCTGGTGCTGGCCGTCATCGTCGGCGTCGGATCGACGCTCTTTTCGCAGTTCACGACAGGCTTTGGCGGCGTCGAGCCGACGGTCGACGATGCGCTGACCATCGTTCTGGCCTCGCTCTCCTTGCTGGGTCTCGGCATTTATGGACCGGGCGTCGCCAATGGCGTTGTCTCCGGCGGACCGCAGCTTGGCGCCGGCTCGGCAATCGGCGCCAATCTCGCCGCCGGCGGTCTGGTTGCGGCCGGCGCCGGCGTGACGTCCCTTGGCGCCGCGTCGCTTTCCTCTGCGGCGTCGACGCTGGCAAGCAGCGGCGCCTATGGCGCCGGCGCAACCTCGGGCGCCTGGCGCGCGCAGGGAATGGCGGGCGTCGCCGGCGCCGCTGGCGGCGCGATAACCAGTCCGCTGCGCGCGGCGGCCGCACATCTTCAGTCGAATTTTTCCGCGGGCCTCAACGGCGGCGCGCTGTCGGGCGGCGGCGCGTCCTCGAGCGACGGCCCGCCCGACTGGGCGCGGCGCCTGCGCCGCAATCAACTCGTCGCCGCCGGCGCCCATCAGGCGCTTCATGCCGTTCGATCCGGTCCTGAAGGTGGCGGGGGGTCTTCGGTCGATCTCTCGGAAGGAAAATAACCATGTTCCACCGCGTCACCGTGCGCTATGCGCGCTCGCCCGAACCCGAAACCCCGTTCCAGAAAGCCGGACAGGTCTGGGACGAACGGATGGGCTCCGCCCGCGTGCAGGCGCGAAACTGGCGGCTGATGGCCTTCGGGTCGCTCATGCTCTCCATGGGCCTCTCCGCCGGACTGATCTGGCAATCGACGCGCGGCAGCGTCATCCCATGGGTGGTGCAGATCGACAGGCTTGGCCATGCGCAGGCCGTCTCGCCCGCAACCGCCGATTACAAACCTACGGATCCGCAGATCGCCTGGCATCTGGCGCGCTTTATCGAGGATGTGCGCGCGGTTCCGGCCGACCCCATCGTGTTGCGCGCGCAATGGCTGCGCGCCTACGACTTCGTGACCGACAAGGGCGCAATTGCGCTCAACGATTACGCCCGCGTTGCCAATCCCTTCGGCAATCTCGCCAAGCAACAGATCGCCGTCGAGGTTTCCAGCGTGATCCGCGCCTCGCCGGAGTCCTTTCGCGTTTCCTGGATCCAGCGCCGTTACGACAACGGCAATCTCGCCGCGACCGAACGCTGGACGGCGATCCTCTCCATTCTCGTTCAAACCCCGCATGACGCCGATCGCCTGCGCAAGAATCCGCTCGGCGTCTACGTCAACGCCCTCAATTGGTCGAAGGAACTCAGCCAGTGAAACATCAATCGTCCCCTTTGAATGTTCGACCGGGCGCCGGCTTTCATGCATGGCCGATGCTCGCCCTGGCGTCGCTGACGCTTTCCGCCTGTTCGTCGACGCTGGCCGCCCCGCCTTTTTCTTCCGACGCCGTCGCTATTCCCGCCGTGCTGGAGAAGGAGCCGAAAAAACCGGTGAAGGTGATCGCAATTCCCAAAGTGCTGCCCATGCCTGGACAGTTGAAACCGATCTCGGGAAAAAAGGATTGGCGGGAGAACACCGAACCGGCGGAGCCGACGCAGCGCGTCAATCAGGCGAACGCCGCCGCGCGCGTGGAGCCGGTCAAGCACGGCTTCGTCAACGCCGTACAGGTCTATCCTTTTTCTTCCGGCGCGCTTTATCAGGTCTATACGGCGCCGGGACAACTTACCGACATCGCCCTGCAGGAAGGCGAGCAGCTTGTCGGCGCGGGTCCGGTCGCAGCCGGAGATACGGTGCGCTGGATCGTCGGCGACACCGAAAGCGGTTCGGGCGCCTCGAAAAAAATCCATATTCTGATCAAGCCGACGCGGCCGGATCTGATCACCAATCTTGTCATCAACACCGATCGGCGCACCTATCTCATAGAGCTGCGCTCGAAGCCCTCGACCTATATGGCTTCCGTCTCCTGGCTCTATGCGCAGGACGAGCTGATTGCGTTGCGCAAGGAAAACGCGGCGCGCGAGGCGCTGTTGCCGGTCGAGAATGGAATCGACGTCTCGAACCTTCAGTTTCGCTACGAGATCACCGGCGATGCGCCGGCCTGGCGCCCGCTCACGGCCTTCGACGACGGCTCGAAAGTCTATATCGAAATGCCGAAAGCGCTTCCGCAGGGCGAAGCGCCGCCGCTCTTCGTCATCGGCCCCGAGGGCGAAGGCCAGCTCGTCAATTACCGGGTGCGCAAAAATTATTACATCGTCGACCGCCTCTTCGCCGCCGCCGAACTGCGGCTTGGCGGACGCAGCCAGCAAACCGTCCGGATTACGCGAAACGACGGAGGTTGGTTTTGGTGAACCGACCCGAACCGCCATCCGATATGCCGGCCGCAGATGGTCACGACGATTTATTTGCGCGGCTCGATATCCGCGCCGCGCCGCGTGGCGTCGTGCGCTTGTCGCGTCCCGTTATTGGCGGCCTCGCCGGTCTTGGCGCGCTGGCGCTGGCCGGTGCGCTCTATTGGGGCATGCAACGACGAGAGACGAGCGAGGCGCCGCAACAAGAGCTCATGGTCGCCGAACAGAAAACGCGGGCCGAAGGCTTCGACCATTTGCCGAAAGATTACGCCAGCCTGCCGCGCGAGATCCCGAAGCTTGGCCCGCCGCTGCCCGGCGATCTGGGGCGTCCGATGCTCAACGCCGGCGTTTTGCCAAGCGCGACGATCGGGACGCCGACGCCGGTCGATCCCGAGACCCGGCGACAAAATCAGGAACTCGACGCCGCGCGCGTCAGTCGTCTGTTTGCGCCAACCACTGTTCGTCAGACAACGACAATGGAAAACGCGGCGCCGCAACCTGCCGGCGAGACAAGGATCGACGGCGCGCAGACCTTACCCTTCGCCAATGACGAAACCTTCGCCCAAAGCGGTCAGGATCGAAAACGCGCCTTCGCCAATGCGCAAGGCGACAAACGCATGATCAGCGCCGATCGTCTCAAAACGCCGCCGTCGCCCTTTATCTTACAGGCCGGGGCGATCATTCCGGGCGCGCTGTTGACCGGCATTCGCTCCGATCTGCCGGGCGAGATTACTGCGCAGGTCACGGAACATGTCTATGACAGTCCCACCGGCAGGGCGCTGCTGATCCCGCAAGGATCGAGACTGATCGGCGCCTATGATAGCCAGATCGCCTTCGGCCAGTCGCGCGTGCTGCTGGTCTGGACAAGGCTCATCCTGCCCAACGGGAACTCCATTCTTCTCGATCGTCAGAAGGGCGCGGATGTCGCCGGCTATTCGGGACTGGAGGACGATGTCGATAACCACTGGGGCGCGCTGTTCAGGGCGGCCGCCGTCTCGACCCTGCTCAGCGTCGGCAGCCAGATCGCCGTCGGTAACAGCGACAATCAGCTCCAGCAGGCCATAGCCCAGGGCGCGGCGCTGGGCTTCAACCAGATCGGCCGCCAAATCATCGGCCGAAATCTCAACATCCAGCCGACATTGACGATCCGGCCGGGATTTCCGGTTCGCGTCGTCGTCAACCGCGATCTGATCCTGGAGCCCTATCAAACGCCCGGAGATCGTCCGTGAGCAAACTCAGACTGGCGCCCATAGTCGATGAAAAACCGGTCAAAATGACCGTCGAATTGCCAGCCTCGCTGCATCGCGCCTTGACGCTGTATGCGCAGGCGCTGGCGAGAGAAAATGGCGGCGCGACAATTGAGCCCGCCAAACTGGTCGCGCCGATGATCGAAAGGTTCATTCGCGGTGACAAGGCGTTTCGGAAAATTCAAAACGAAAGAGGCGCCGCGGCTCCCACAATCATTGGGAAGTCGCCGCTTTCTTTCGCGCCAGACTGAGAAAACGCCGGAAGGCGGGGTTGTCGTTGCGATCGCTCCAAAGGCCATAAAAGCTGATCTTGTCGCTTGGACGCGCCATGGGCCGCATGACCAATTTATCTCCCGACGACATCGAATGATCGATGGTCGCGATCATTATGCCCATTCCCATGCCGGCAAGCTCAAAAAGATCGTCCCGTTTTAACAAATGAGATTCAATGGAGGGCTCCCAACCGCGTTTCCTGAAATTTTCGCAAACGAAGATCTCACTCGCGGTATTGTTGCGCGCCAGAAAATGCTCGTCCTTGATATCCTGCCAGTATATTTTCTGTTTCTTTTCCAGTTCGTGCCCAGTAGGCATGATCACATGGGCATGACGGTCCCAGAGCATTTGTTGTTGAAGATCGTGTTCTTCCGTCGGACGGGATCGGAGCAGAAAATCTATCTGACGATCATTGATGAGGGGACTGACCGTTTCGTCGAAAATGTCGAAAAACCGCAGTATGATAGTCGGATATTTTCTGCGAAATTCCAGAAAGAGATCGAGGAGAAAATCGTCGGTCAAGGAGATCTGGACGCCAATGCGGAGTTCTCCTTCGACGCCCTCTCCGGCAAGTCGCGCCGACTGTGCCGCCTTGTCCAGATGATCGAGTATTCGGCGCGCGTCGTGCAGGAATTTATGTCCGGCCGCCGTCTCGCGGATACGATTGCCCTCACGCTCGAAAAGCGAGACGCCAATGCTGTCCTCGAAAGCTCTGACGCGCCGGCTGACGGCGGATTGGTCCACGCCAAGCGCCTGCGCCGCCTTGTTGAAACTGCCTTGCCTCGACACCTCAAGCGCATATTGAATGGAAGCGAGATTCATCGTGAGCATGATCTTCCTCCGAAAATCATGATTGCAAGCGAATACGCGCGCAGTACGCGGCATTATCCGCTGATGAAATCCCCTCCCGTTAGTTTGTCTATACGTACAAACATTATCAATGTGCGGATGTGCGCGATCGCACACCGCGCGGGATCATTTCGTAATAGCGGGTGCGCTATTGATCGCAGTCATCAGTATCCGTCACCATTGTGCCGTTTGTATTTTATTCATCCAGTTTGGTAAGCCATCGTCTTTGACTGCTGCGACGTCTGAGCCTTATTCGCAAGCTCAGCCCGATTTGTAATGATCATCAGCGTGGTTCTCGGCGGCCTGCAAGATCAAACCGCACAGTGTCGCGCCCGGTTGCCCGACGATAGCCTTTGCGTCGTTCTCCTGTGAGTCGGAGATATGTTGCGGGTCGGGACATGACGGATTCAGGCCCAAGTCGTGCTCCAGAGCAAAAAATTCCCGATCGGGAATATTTCAGGCATGGGAGCCCCAAAGAGGCGCTCGTTTTACCGATCGGGACATTCTTATAGACAATCCTCCGAAACCGATGATAATTTCCCGTTCGGTAAAGATCATGGCCAGACGAAACCTCACTGCCGAAGAGATTGGCGACATTGTCCGAACGACCCGCAAGGCCTCGGGCCTGCGGCAGGACGAGCTTGCGGGCGCGGCTGGCGTCGGCCTGCGCTTTATCGTCGATCTTGAGGCAGGCAAGCCGACCGCACAGATCGGTAAGACGCTTCAGGTCCTGACTGCGCTCGGGTGTTCGCTCGATATCACACCGCCGCCTGACGTCACAGGAGCGCGGAAAGCATGACGCGCACCCTCGATGTCTGGTGGGACGGGCGCGTGGTGGGCCAGCTGACGCAGGACCAGCATGGTGAACTCGGCTTCGCCTATGCGCCGGCGTGGCTCGACGATGAGCAAGCGCGGCCCTTGTCCGCTTCGCTGCCCAAGCGGGCGGAGCCGTTCAGTCGTCGTGCGTGTCGTCCGTTCTTCGGCGGATTGCTGCCGGAAGAAAGCCAGCGCGACGCTGTGGCTCAGGCGCTGGGCGTGTCGCGCGCCAATGATTTCTCCCTTCTCGATCGCCTCGGCGGCGATGTCGCGGGCGCGCTCCAGCTTCTGACGCCCGGCGAGGCGCCGGCCACTCTTGCTCCCGATCAACGGTCAACTCCACTAGACGATGCAGGCTTGATCCGGGTGCTGGATGCGCTGCCCGTCCGACCACTGCTCGCGGGTGAGAAAGGTCTGCGTCTCTCTCTCGCGGGTGCACAATCGAAGGCGCCGGTGGTTCTGGTGGATGGCGCGGTGGCGTTGCCGGCGCCGGGTCAGCCGACGACGCATATTCTCAAACCGCCGATATCGCGTTTCGCGGCCACAACCGAGAACGAGGTCTTTGTGATGCGCCTTGCCGCCGCAATCGGTCTCGATGTCGCGCCGGTAGAAGCGCGCATCGTGCGGGATCGACCATTTCTGCTGGTCCATCGCTATGACCGCGCCATCGGCGATGATGGACGTGTGCGCCGGATCCATCAGGAGGATTTCTGCCAGGCGCTCGCCGTCGCCCCGGAGACCAAATACGCCACCGAAGGCGGCCCGACCTTCAAGGATTGTTTCGCGCTGCTCCGCCGCGTCGCTGCAAGGCCAGCTGTCGATGTCCTCAAGCTTCTCGATGCGGCAATCTTCAATGCGATCGTCGGGAACGCCGACGCACATGGCAAGAATTTTTCGATCCTTTATGACGCGGAAGGCCCACGCCTCGCCCCGCTTTATGACCTGCTGGCGACCGTCGCCTATCCCGAACTCTCGCCGAAATTCGCCATGAAGATCGGGAAGCGGGCGACGCTTGCCGAATTGGACGACGCCGGCTGGGCAGCATTCGCGGCGGACGCAGGTCTCGGACTGCCGCTAACACGAAGACGGGTCGCGGAAATCAGCAAAGGCGTCCGCGACAAGGCAAACGAAGTCGCAGCGGAGATTTCTCGTCCCGGATTGGATAGAATGGCTATTGAGCAGTTTGCCGATATGCTCCGCGAGCGCGCCGAGCGCTGCGCTTGGACAATTGCGGGAACCGCCCGGTGACGCGTACCTTTCAGCAGCGTCTAAACTGATCGCGAGGGAGTATGAGAAAAATATCCCCAGAAGGTCAGGGATGACTTTCGGCAACAGCTGCACGACCTCGCGGCATTTCATCAGATCGGCTTCGCCGCCTTCGCCACGGAGGCTGAACAGTCCACCCAAACCGAACGTAGTCTGTTGGCTGCTGCGGTCAGTTGGGAGGGGTTCGTGAGCGACATGTTCATCGCTTATATCAACCGCGATGCAACTCGCTTCAAGCAGCATCTGACACAATCGTTTAATGATCACCTTGACAGGGCAGCTAAGCCGCGTCGTGTTTTTGATTCATTTGGGAAGCTCGACTTCCCAAAGCATCTCAAGAAGGCTGATGTTCAAGCCTTAGCGGACAACGTCGGCAACAATATCACGTTTCCGAATTACGCGGAGCTCGAGCGGCGGGCGGGCATTTGGCTTATTCCTGCCCACGCCGCAAAGTTTAGTGGCCTGACTGCACAGCATAAAGCAGTGATCGACTCCGTAATTGCGCTCCGTAACCATATCGCTCACCGCAGTAAGCGTTCGCTTGATGCGATGAACACCCGACCGCGAAAGACCCTCGGCTGGAAGACGCCTGCTGAAGTCCTCGACCAGTTCCTCGCGGGGCGGTAAAGGGAAGTTGGTGTTGCGACGACCGGTTGAATCCGCCCAATATGTTGCAATAAAATACACAGAGCGTCTGAAAGACGCCGGCGTGGAGTCATCCGTCGGCAGCGTAGGCGACTCCTACGATAATGCTCTCGCGGAGACGATCAACGGTCTTTGCAAAGCCGAGGTGATCTGGCGAAGGGGGCCGTGGCGAAATGTTGAACAGGTGGAGTTCGCCACGCTGGAATGGGTCGACTGGTTCAACAACAGGAGACTGCTGGAGCCGATCGGAAATATTCCGCCGGCCGAAGCCGAAGCGCGTTATTATGCGCAAATCGGGGAGACCGCCAAAGCGGCGTGACTCAAACAAAACGGCCTCCGGCAAATCCGGGGCAGTTCACGATCCGCTCGGCGCCCTTTGCGCCGCCGCCGTGGAGGAGCACTATGTCGGGATGCTTCGCTTGGACTTTGTCGAGCGCCTCCCAAATGCGCTGATGATCGTTGCAATCGACCCCGCCCGCGAAGGCGATCCGATGTCCGCGCGGCACGAGCACTTGCGTCTCAGCCAGCTTCTTGGCGTTCAGGAAATCACGGCTGTCGATCATAGCGGCCGTCAGCGCGCGGTGGTTGACCTTTGAGCCCGAGCGCGGACGCCAGACGGACCCCGTCTCGGTGCCATAGAGTTCGGCGAGATGGTCGCGAAAAAATTCGAAGGCGTTGCGCCGTTCGGTCATTGTCAGGCCTTGCGCGATCAACCACTCCAATTCGACCGAGCGGATTTCCGAGCCGTCCTGTTCAGACTGAGACCGACGCTGCGCGGTTTCATTGTCGTCGAGCTCGCGATCGATCCGATCCGCCTTGCGGTGAAACAGATTGACGAAGGACCAAAGGAGGTCGGGGAGATCGGCTTCGAGGCGGATTTCGAGAAAGAGACCGGAAAGGGCCTCGACGGCGGCTTCGAGTGCGAGCGCTGCGGCGTCAGAAGAGGGTAGGGGACGCGGATCTGGTTCGTCGTCGAGCGGGCGATAGCCGTGCAAGGCGAGTTCATCGAGAAGATGCGAGGAGGGCGACTGAGTCTCGTGATCTCGGGCGAATGTGTCGAATGACTGGGAGGCGATTTCATCGTTCATCGCTTGGCGCTTTCGCTCGAGGCCGCGCCGATCGCGGCCTGACAGCGATCAAAGGCCACCGGCGGCTCGCGCTGCACCCGAAGGGCCGAAACGCAGTGGAGGACGGTCTCCACCGACTTCTTTGATCCGCGCGGAATGCCCGAAGCGTCAGCACAGGGCAGGGGAAAGAAGTCGGCGGGGAGCGTTGCGGCAAACGCGCCGCTTGTGGCGTCATCGCTGCTCTCTCAGGCCGGCGCGCGGCCCTCTCAGCGAAGACGGCGACGACGAGATAAAGTGAGGCTGCTGAAGAACTTGAGCAGATCCGCTGCCGTCTCCCTTCCCAGCTCGGAGTTGCGGCGACTCTACCAACCAGGCAAGCGAAAGCCGCTGATTACCTTTCAAGCAAGGATCTAACTTGAAACGAGGCTAATCTCATCGCAAGCCGAAATGTGGCCCCATGAGGCGAGGGCTTTACATCAGCGCGTAGTGTATTGGAAGAAGGTGGCCGGAAGTCGATCAGATCGGCCTCGATGGCAGCGCGCCGTCGCCGAAACGCTTGGGATTGACTGTCGAGGAAATGATCGCAGACGTGTTGAGAGTCCGAATCAAAATTAACTATTTGATATTACGTGCGATCCGTCTGGAGAGCTGTCGGATTGATGCGATGATGAGCCATGCCTCGGAGGAAGCGATTGTCGCATCCCAATCTTTCGCAAGTCTTCGGCAGCGATTAACCCAGGCGAGCGTCCGTTCGACGACCCATCGTCTTGCGACGAGAACAAAACCTTTTGCATCATCAGGACGTTTGACAATTTCGATTGCAGGGCCGCCGACCTTCGTCAATGCTTCTTCCAATTTCTCGCCCGCGTAACCGCCATCGGCGAAAACATGAACGATAAAGGGAAAGCTTGCGTATGCGAGGCTGATGACGCCGGGCGCTCCGTCCCTGTCCTGAATATTTGCTTCATGCACAACGCCTGTCAACATGTGACCCTGGGTATCGGTCACGATATGTCGCTTGCGGCCCTTGATCTTTTTTCCGGCGTCGAAGCCACGTGGTCCGCCGGCTTCAGTTGTTTTGACGCTCTGACTGTCAATGATTGCGGCAGTCGGTTCTTCATCGCGACCGCAAAGCTTACGCGCGACGCAAACGAGCGCCTCGTTGAGAAGATCGAGGACGCCGCTATCACGGAGCTGTCAATGGCGGAGAGAAAATGTGCCAGATGGCGGCGCAAAAGTGTACCGGTCAGGTTTCGAGAAAAGGGCCATGTGGCCCTTTTGGTTGCCTAGTCGCGCGCGTTAGGCCGAGCGGAGCGGAGCGAAGCGCGGCTTGACGCGCGGGGATTTGATCAGGTCTTCTCCCTTTCCTCTTCTTTTTGTGGTTCGAGCGCCCCGGCGAGTTGCCGGTTTCGCCGTTGGGTCTTCCGGGCCGTGGCAAGGCGATAGCTGTCGCCATTCATCTCCAGAATGTGGACATGGTGGGTCAGCCGGTCGAGCAGCGCGCCGGTGAGGCGCTCGGAGCCAAAGACGGATGTCCATTCGTCGAAGGGAAGATTGCTGGTCACCAGCGTGGAGCCGCGCTCGTAGCGCTGGCTGAAGACCTCAAAGAGCAACTCCCCGCCTACCGCCGTAAAGGGGACATAGCCCAGTTCGTCGACGATCAGCAGCTTGACGGTGTTGAGATGCTTTTGCAGCGCGCGCAAGCGACGCTCATCGCGCGCCTCCATGAGTTCGTGCACAAGTGACGCGGCGGTCGTGAAGGCGACGTTGTATCCCTTCTGGCAAGCGGCAAGCCCCAGGGCCAGCGCGACATGTGTCTTGCCGGTTCCCGATGGACCTAACGCGATGCAGTTATGTCGCTTCTCGATCCAGTCGCACCGCGACAGCTCCAACACCAGCGGTTTGTTGAGCGAGGGCTGGGCCGCGAAGTCGAAGGTGTCGAGACTCTTGATCTGCGCGAAGCGTGCAAGACGGATACGTCGCTCGATATTACGGCGCTCGCGATCAATCCGCTCCAGTTCGCACAGGCGGAGCAGATAGCGCGGATAATCGGCGCGGTCCTGCGCCGACTCCAGCGCCACTTTCTCATACTCGCGGGCAAAGGTGGGAAGCTTCAGCGCCTTGAGATGATTGCCGAGCAAAACCTGCGGAGCGACAATCGTCGAGGAGACCTGTTCATGCGCGGTTGTCATGCCGGGCCTCCCGCATTCGTCTCCATGGCGCCGGCGATGAGCCCGAGATAGGCGCGCGGGTCCGTGGCGCCGACGGTTGCCGCCGGCAGATAGGGATAAAATGTCAGATCGAGCCGCGCAGGACGGTTTTCGAGCCGCGCCAGCAGCAACATCTTCACCGCGTCAAAGCTGATGGCGCCAAGACCCAGGGCTTCCGTAATCGCCTGTTCGACCTGATGCTGATGAAAATCCTCCATCAGTCGCAGAACCTGAATGAACTCGCGGCGCCCATTATTGCCCATGCGGGCCTCCATCCGTCGCCGCAGACGTTGGACGCAATCGGCGAGACGCCAGTCGTCGAGCGGCGCGGCCTGATCCAGCGCCCGGCTCTTGTGTTCGAGCAAGGCGAGATAATGCAGGGGGTTGTAGATGAACTCCCCCTTGTCGTAACTGCGCGCATGCACGGCGACCGTTTCGCCGCCACAGACGATCTCGACCCGATCGACATAGCCTTTCGCCAGAACCTCACGATGGCCATAGCGCGTCGGGACCGAGTAATCGTTTTGGCGATAGCGCACCAGCGCCATCGACGAAACGCGGGTCGCGACCTTGTGACAGGCGTCGTAGGGCGCTGGCGGCAATGACAGGAAAGCCGCGATATCCGCCTGCATGCGTTCGCCGATTGACGTCGAATGACCGCGCAGTATCGTCTGTCGACGCTTCATGCAGCCGTCCAGAAACCTGGCGTTTAACGCGTCAAAACTTTCAGCGACGGGCAGAGGCGTCATGAAGTTGCGACGGACGAAGCCGACAAGACCCTCCACCTTGCCCTTGTCATTCCCCTTGCCGGGCCGGCCAAAACGGTCCTCGAACAGATAATGGCTCTGAAGTTCGGCGAACATCTGCGCCCGCAATCGCTCGCCGCCCTGCACAATCCTCGCGACCGCCAGCCGCGTATTGTCGTAAAGAATAGACCGCGGGACGCCGCCAAAAAAAGCAAACGCCGCGACATGGCCATCGCAGAACGCTTCCGCCGTCTCGGCGGGATAGGCCTTGACGAAACAGCCGTCCGAATGCGGAAGGTCCATGCAAAAATAATGAAAGCGGACCTTCTTGCCGGCGATGTAGCCGTCCGCCTCCCCGAAATCCACCTGTGCATGCCCCGGGCGGTGGCTGAGCGGAATGAACATCTCGCGCGACCGCAACAGAGCCTGCGCTACATACTCGCGAACAATCGTGTAGCCGCCGGAAAACGCCTCTTCGTCCCGCAGCCGCTCGAAAATCCTTTGCGCCGTATGTCGCTGTTTTTTGTGAACGCTCCGGTCGTCCGCGAGAACCTTGTCGATCCAGGCCATATACGGCCCGAGCTTCTTCGAGACAGGCCGCTCGCGACGCCGATAGCCCGGCGGCGCAGAATATTGAATCATCTTCGTAATCGTGTTGCGATGAACGCCAAAGCGCCGCGCCGCCTCCCGGCGGCTCAGCCCCTCGATCATCACAGCACGGCGGATCGCGGCATAGAGTTCCACTGTAAACATCCCTTCGACCTCTCCATGCCAATCAGTGACATGGAGCAGGACAATCAGGACCGGTACACTTTTGCGCCGCCATCAGAGCCAGCGCCAACCCGGTTCAGTGGTACACTTTGTCTCCGCGATTTATAATTTCTATCGCGGAGCCGATAGAAATAATACTGGACGGTCGTGAAAGGTGTAAAACACTTCGGGAGCAACGCCCACTGACAGCCGGTCGTCGCGATATACTGGATGGCGTTCCAGACCTCACGCAGCTTTGATTTTCGCGGCCGCCCAACGCGCGAAGGACCGGGCATGAAAGGCTCGATAATGGCCCATTCTTCATCCGTGCAATCGCTTGCGTATCGATCCAGGTCACGCTCATACTGCGGTCGAGTGGTTTCGGTCCAGGCCATCTGATTTTCCATCGATTCGCACCCAACAGAGAATCATAACCTGCTGAAACTACTCAACTTAATTTTCGTTCGGGCTCTGAGCGTGCAGTTCAGGTAGTAAGTGCCAAGTCGCGTCGATCTAAGAATTGGTACGAGGCATTTCTTGATGGATCTCGTTTTCTCATGGTTCGCCGACGGCGGCACATGGCCGGAGCATCCGGGCGTCGGGGCTGCGGTCCTCGATCAGGAAGTCGTCGGGCCTCTCCGTCTGCTGGACCACATAGAAACAGCACTCGGATTGGGCGGGCCACAGGTCTCATCCGTCGAGCGGATCGCAGTCTATCGACGGAAGATCGAGGCCGCAGCGGCCGATCGATTCTGGTCGAAGTCATTCAGTCTTGATCCATGGTCGTCGACACGGGAGCTTCTGGGCTGGCGGGATGAACTGATCGAAGCCGGATGGCGTCCGGGCGTCGGCGTTGCCCGAACTCGTTTCGCGGATCTGTCGGCGGCGGAGGGAGCTGGCCCCGAATTGCCGTCTGGCCTTTCCGACAGGCTGCGTACGGCCATCGATGCGCTCGCCGATAATCCTTCGCTCCCACTGAGATCGATCCAACTCGTCGATACACGCGCCGTGCTTCCTGCCGGATGGCGGACGCTTCTCGATCGCCTTGAAAGCTGTGGCGTCGTCGTCGAGCAGGCGCCATCAGGACCTGCGCCGCGTTTCGACGACGGGCGGCTTGTGCTTCTCGACGCGGATACGGAGCTTGCCGCCGCCGAGGCGCTGGCCGCCTGGTTGGGCGTGCCGGTAGAGGACAACGAGGATCTTGTCTTCGTTCTCGGCAAGGACACCTCGCTGCTGGATCATTCGCTGACGAAGGCCGGCCTGCCGCGTTTCGGTCACTCCGCCGCGTCCCCGCACAGGGCGCTCTTGCAGGTGTTGCCGCTTTGCTTCGCCCTCGCGTGGGAGCCTCCCGATCCGAACGGCCTTCTGGATTTCCTCTTGCTCCCAATCGGTCCGCTGCCGCGGTCCGTCGCGAACAGATTGGCGGACATCGTCGCGGCGTTTCCGGGTGTCGGCGGAGAAGAATGGCAGGCGGCGTGGAACGAGATCGAAAAGGATCTTTCGGAGGAGGAGGGCGCCGATGCGAAGAAGGTCGCGAGCCGTTTGGCCGAATGGCGCGAATTCGTCGAGCCGGAGCGGCACGATCCGATCCGGGGGATGCCGCGCGCCGTCGCGAAGCGGATAGCCGAGAGGGTCTCAGCCTGGGCGATAAAGCGCGCGGCGGCGTCGGAAGACCCGCTGTATATGTCGCTGGCGCAGATCAGCGGTGATCTGGCGGCGGCGATCACGGCGACCGAGGCGGAGCGTCTTGACCGCGTCCTGATCGAACGGATGCTCGAGCAGGCGATCGGCGTCGGTGTCGTCGATCCGTCCGCGGTGGGGGAGGCCGCTCCATGGCGCTCCGTCATGCACCCCGGAGCCGTCTGGGGGACCGCAAGGACGATCGTGTGGTGGCACTTCGCCGATTCTGGGGAGACGGGCGCGCCGACGGTCTGGAACGTCCTGGAGCGGGCCGCGCTCGCCGAAGCGGGCTGCCCACTCGACGAGCCGGAACTCGCCCTTGAGCGGCTCACAGACGCCTGGGAACGGCCCTTGAGGTTTGCGAGTGAACGGATCGTCCTCGTCAGAGCTGGCCTGTCAGCCGGCGTCGAGACGACCGCCCACCCGCTGTGGCATTCGCTCATCGCCGCAAGGCCGTCCCTCGAGAAGGAGAGCGCCGTCCGCGCGGAAGCCGTCCTGTCGGAGGCGGAGCCTGATCTCATGGGCCGTAAGATCGCCCGTTCTCCGGTCGCACTCGTTCCCACGCCAGCTCCGCGCGCGGAGTGGGCGGCGCCCGCTGGCGTCATCGCCAGGAAGTCGCCCGAGTCCGCGACGTCGCTCACTTCGTTGCTCGCATGCCCCTTGCAGTGGACGCTCCGATACGCGGGACGCCTACATCCTGGCGTGCGGCAATCGCTGCCGAACATGGACAATCTCGTCGGCACGCTCGCCCACAGGATCGCGCAGGAAATGTTCCGACCGGGCGCGCCGCCGGCGCCTGAAGCGGTCGAGGAGGGCGCAAGGGCGAGATTGGAGGACCTGCTGCCGCAGGTCGGCGCGACGCTCTTGCTGCCCGGCGCGGCGGGGGAACTCGCGGCGGCGAGAGCGGCCATCCCCGAGGCTCTCGGCGATCTCGCGCGGTTCCTGCATCGCCGGGAGTTGATCGTCATAGGTGTCGAATACTCGCCGAGGGAGAGGGACGCCCTCGACCCGGAAACCGGGATCGATGTCCGCATCGACCTCCTCGCGCAAACAGCAAGCGGTCGCCTCGTCGTCATCGATCTGAAATGGCAGCGCAGGGACAGTCGTCGGCGCGCTGAACTCGAGGCCGGCGTCGCCCTACAGCTCGCGGTCTATGCGTGGAAGGTCACCGACGAGAATGTCCGCGCCGAAACCGGATACTTCATGCTGCGACAGCGGCGTTTCCTGACGACGAGCTCGCTCGTCGGAGAGGGAACGACGTTCATCTCCGGGCCGACGCCCAAGGAGACGTGGGACCGCATCGCCTCTTCATGGAAGGGGACGAGGGACGAAATCAAAGGCGGAAAGGTCAGGGCGAACTTCGAGCAGCAAGGCGTCTCGCTCGCCGAGTTCAAGGACGAACAACTGCTCCTTCCGCCGAGCTGCATCTTCTGCGACTACGCGGGACTGTGCGAGGCGGGTCAATGAGCGCGGGGAAACCGATCCACTCGGTCGGCATCGTCACGGCGTCCGCCGGAACGGGCAAGACCTATGATCTGACGTCCCGCGTCGAGGCGGAAATCGCCGCCGGGCGGGCGCCGGAGCGCATCGTCGCCAGCACCTTCACGGTCAAGGCCGCCGAGGAATTGCGTGAGCGGGCGCGCGAGCGTCTGATAGGCGCCGGCAAAGTCGATGCCGCCGTCAGGTTGCTTGGCGCGAGGATCAGCACGATCAACGGCGTCAATGGCGGCCTCGTCAAGGAATTCGCATTCGGTCTCGGACTGTCGCCGATCGTCGACGTGATCGATGAGAATTCCGCGGCCACAGTCTTTCGTCAGGCTGCCGACGCCGCCATAGGAAGGCGGGCGGATGAACTCGGACGCCTGTCGCGCGCCTTCGGCTACGACGAGGCCTATGCCGAAAAGGACTGGCGTGCGGACGTCAACAGGATCGTCGAACTCGCCCGCGCCAACGACATCGCGCCGGAAGCGTTGTCGTCCTGCGCCGAACGTTCCATGGAGGGTTTCGCCACCCTGTTGGCTCCGACGGTCGCGGGCGAGACGGAGGCCGCGATCGATGCGGCCCTGCATGCCGCAATCCACGCACTGCTCGCGCGTTATCCGAACAACGACGGGCTGACGAAGGGAACCGCAGCGTCGCTGGATCAGGTGCGTGATATCTCCGGCACGGGAGCCCCTGCGGACTGGCCGTGGAGCCGCTGGGCGAAGCTTGCGAAGGTTTCCGGAACCAAAGCCGACGATCCGTATTTCGTCCCGGTCAGGGAGGCCGCCGCCGCTTTCGCCCGCCACCCGCGTCTGCTCGAACAGGCGAGGCGCTTCGTGACCGGCGTCTTCGCCTGCGCCGCGGAGGCCATGGAAGCCTACGAAGTCCACAAGCGTGCATGGGGTCTCGTCGACTTCGTCGATCAGGACCGGTTGACGCTCGATCTCCTGAGCAATCCCGATATCGAGGTCCAGCTCAAGGAGCGCATCGAAGCCGTCTTCGTCGACGAGTTCCAGGATACGAGTCCGCTGCAACTCGCCAATTTCGTCGCGATGTCCAGGCTCGCAGAGTCGAGCGCGTGGGTCGGCGATCCCAAGCAGGCGATCTACGGTTTCCGCGGCACGGACCCCGATCTCATCACCCATGTCGCACCCAAGATCCAAGCGGCCACCGGGGGCGCCCGCGCCACGCTGGACAAGAACTGGAGGAGCCGGCCCGGCCTGGTCGCCTTCTTTAACGACGCCTTCGGTCCGACCTTCCGGGCGACGGGATTGCCGCCCGAGGCGACGACCACCAAGGAAGTCGCGCGCAAAGACCTCTCCGGACAGTCGACGCCCCTCGCGGTTTGGCGGATCGACTCGGATTTCGCCGGTTCTGTCGCCGCGGGAGTCGCCGGCGCGCTGGCCGAGGGGGTGGAGTGGCAGGTGGCCGTCAATGACGCGACGAGGCCGCTCGACGCCGGCGACGTCGCTATCCTCTGCCGAACCAACGATGAGTGTCTCAAGATCGCGGATGCTCTCGCCAGCGCGGGCATGAAGGTGGCCATCGAACGTGGAGGTCTGTTCGGCATGCTCGAAATCAGGCTGGCGCTGGCCGCCCTGCGCTGGTGCGCCGACCGTCGGGATACAGTGGCCCTGGCCGAACTCGCCCATCTCCTGCACGACGGCGCCGATCAGCCCGCGTGGTTCGAAGCGAGCCTGGAGGACGATCGACTCGAGGCGATCGAAGCGCTCGTTCCTCTCGCCGTCGACCTTCGCGCGGTCGCCGATGCCGGCGTGCACAAAACGCCCCTCGAGTTCCTCGACGCCGTCCTTGCCGCCGGCGGAGTCGCGAACTCGATCCGTCGATGGGGGACGCCGGAGGATCGTCTGCTCAATCTCGAGGTCCTGCGAGGGCTGGTCGCGACCTATCAGGAAGACCGGCAGCGGAGCCGCGCCCCCACGACCGCGACGGATCTGTGCGTCTGGCTCTCGGAGCAGAAGGCCAATCAGCCCGAGAGTCGGGCGCCCGATGCCGTCACTGTCCTCACGTACCACGCGTCCAAGGGCCTCGAATGGTCGTTCGTCGTGCTCACAGGTCTCGACTCGAAGCCGAAGGGAAAAGCCTTCGGCATCCAGGTCGAGAGCGACGTCGCGGGCAGCGATATCGACTGGAAGAATCCTTTGGCCGGGCGATGGATACGCTTCTGGCCCTGGCCGTTCGGCGCCCAGAAGAAGGATGTCTACCTCGACGTGAGGGCGGCGAACAGCCCGGCGGGGCAAGCGGCGGCGCGCTCCGAACAGGAGGAGCGGGCGCGGCTGCTTTACGTCGGCGCCACGCGGGCGCGGGACTATCTCGTCCTGGCCCTGCCGAAATCGAAATCCGGCTGGGCATGGATCGACGAGTTGAAAGCGGATGAAAGCGGCCCCGCGATCGCGATTCCCGACGTCGGGGAGGCGAATGTTTGGGTGAACGGCAAGCCGCACGCTGTTCGCGTTGCGGCGCCCACGCCTCAAGCCGCCGAGATTTCCCGGCTGCCCTCGATAGCTTTCATGGGCCCATCCGTCGAACCCGTGGCGTTCCCGCCGCTCGCCGTGAAGCCTAGCGAGGAAGACGCGGTCGAGGACGCCAGGATCGTCGAACGGATCGACCTCGGCCCCCGGCTGCCGATGGCCGGAACGCCCGACATGAAGAATGTAGGCGAGGCGATCCACCGCTTCCTCGCGGCGGACGATCCCGCTTGGGATGAGGCACGGCGGCATGCTCTCGCTCGACGCCTGCTCGACGCATGGGGCGTCTCGGCGCTCGACCCGAAGGATGTCGTGACGATGGGGACACGGTTCCGCGGCTTCATCGACCAGCGTTGGCCGGGCGCCGTCCTGAGACGCGAGGCGCCGATCGTCCGCCGGATGGGCGACCGCACCATGTCCGGGCGCATCGACGCGGTAGTCGAGGCACCGGACGCCGTCGTGGTGTTCGACCACAAGAGCTTCCCAGGGCGCTCCAGCGAGCATGCCGATCAGGTCAGGAAGCACGCCGGGCAGCTTCGGCTGTATCGGAATGCGATCGAGACGGCGCTGCTGGCGTCGAAGCCGATCTCACTGGCGCTGCACCTGCCGATCTCGGGCGAGATGCTGATAGTGGAAGCGCCGTGAGACCATTCTCAATCCAGCTCGTGTCCAAAAGTCTTCGCGAATACGGGCCGCCAGCGGTCGACCCAATTCAATCAACCTTGCCATCAGCCTCCACCGACCTTGCTAGAGCGGTTCACGTCTTTTTTGAATCGTTTGGGATTCCCCTTTTTCGCGAATTGTGATTCAAGATGCTGGCTGGGCAGGAGGCCGGCATCCGATGACGCGACCTCTCTCGAATGATCTGCGTGAACGCGTTGTTGCGGCTGTGAGCGGAGGCGAAAGCTGTCGGTCGATTGCCTTGCGGTTTAATGTTGCGGTCTCGTCGGTGGTGAAGTGGTCGCAGCGCCTTCGCGCCACGGGATCGGTAGCGCCGGGGAAGATGGGCGGACACCGCAAATCGGTCCTTGATGCGCATTGGGCGTTCATCGTCGAACGGATCGCGCAGACGCCGCATCTGACCCTGCATGGCCTGAAGGACGAGCTGGCGGCGCGGGGCGTAGCAGTTTCGCACAACGCCGTGTGGCTGTTCCTGCGCCGGGAAGG
>JBIIJP010000018.1:0-53255 GCA_044233645.1 Methylocystis sp.
GAAAGCTTGTAGGTCTTCTCGGCGGGCTTGGCGTTTTTCACCTGCATTTCTGTGAGCATGGCGGGGCCTGTAGGCACAGGGTTAAAGGGTTTGGCCGGTGATTTGGCCTTGTGCCTACAAATATGCCCACGGATTGTAGGCATGTCTAGGGACGCCTCGGGACGCCATGAAACCGCGCAAACAAGCGATAAGCCTTTGTTTGCTTGGTATTTTTCGTTGTTTTTTGGGGGTGTTTGGCGGTCGATTTGGTGCCCCTGGCCGGAGTCGAACCAGCACGCCTTGCGGCACTCGATTTTGAGTCGAGCGCGTCTACCAATTCCGCCACAGGGGCGCTCGGGAGCCGGCGGCGGAGCGCCGGATCGAACGGGGCGGATATTATCCCGGCGCGTGGGCCCGTCAACCCATGGCACTCGCCTTGCGCTTAAAGTTTTAACCCTGAGGGACTATATCGAATAGATACGCCGGCCGGGGAGATTCCTGAGGGAAGATGAAAAAACTATACGATTGGACCATGTCCCTCGCCGCGAGCCCACATGCCGTCTGGGCGCTAGCCGGCATTTCTTTCGCCGAGAGTTCGTTTTTCCCGGTTCCGCCGGATGTGATCCTGGTGCCCATGGTGCTGGCCGAGCGGCAAAAGGCGTGGTTTTATGCCGCGATCTGCACCATCGCCTCCGTCGCGGGCGGCGCCCTCGGCTATGCCTTTGGCGCACTGTTTTATGACACCATTGGCCGGTGGCTGATCAATCTTTATGGCTATGCGGATAAAATGGAGGCCCTGCGCGCCTTCTACGCCCAATGGGGAGCCTTGTTCATATTGGTGAAAGGCTTCACGCCAATTCCCTACAAGCTCGTCACTATTGTCTCGGGTCTGCTTGCCTATAATTTCCCGCTTTTTCTGTTTCTTTCGCTCATCACGCGCGGCGCCCGTTTCTTTGTGCTCGCCGCAGCGATCAATCATTTCGGCGAACCGATCCGCGAGAAGCTCGAAAGCCATTTTGGCCTTTTCATTGGCGTTCTGGCCCTGATCGTTGTCGCCGGTTTCGCGCTCGCCGCGAAGATGTTCTAGACGCGAAGATGCTGGAGGAAACCTTCTCTTTCTTGTCCTCGCCGCGCGGCTGGGCGAGCATAATCCTGCTGGCGTCGATTGCCACAATCGGCGGCGCCTGGACTTACGAACATCTCGGGTATCTACCCTGCGAGCTATGTTACAAAGAGCGTGTTCCCTATTACGCGGCCTTTGTGCTGGCGCCGGTGGCGGCGATGGCGGCGCAGACCGGCCGCCTCCCGCTGGCGCGCAGCGTATTTTTGCTGATGGCGCTCCTCTTCGCCGGCAACGCCGCGTTGTCGATCTATCATTCGGGCGTCGAATGGAAAATCCTTACCGGTCCCTCCGATTGCGCCGGCCCGCTGACCACGGCGGCGACGGTCGAGGATTTTATGCAACAATTGCGCAAGGTTAAGGTCGTGCGCTGCGATGAACCGAGTCTGTGGGTCTTTGGGTTAACGCTGGCTAACTGGAATGTGATCATCGCCGCCGCGCTTGCGGGGCTCGCCGCCTACGCCAGTCGGCGATCAGCTCGTCGCTAGCCGCGCCCGCGCGCGCAGCTTTTCCGTTTCGCTTTTTAGCTGGCCACAGGCGGCGAGAATGTCGCGACCGCGTGGCGTGCGCACCGGGCTGGCGTAGCCGGCGTTAAAGACAATGTCCGAGAATTGTTCAATAGTGTCCCAGTCGGAACATTCATAAGGCGCGCCAGGCCAGGGATTAAAGGGGATCAGATTGATTTTCGCTGGCACGCCTTTGAGCAGCCGCACCAGCTCCCGCGCTTCGGCGGGCGAGTCATTGACGCCCTTCAGCATCACATATTCGAAAGTAATGCGCCGGGCATTGCTTGCGCCGGGATAATCGCGACAGGCCTGCAAAAGCTCGTGGATCGGGTATTTCCTGTTCAAAGGCACAAGCGTATTGCGCAGATCATCGCGCACGGCGTGGAGCGAAATCGCCAGCATCGCGCCAGTTCCGGCCCCGAGCCGCTCGATCTGCGGCACAACGCCGGAGGTCGAGACAGTGATACGGCGTCTCGAAAGTGAAAGTCCGTCGCCGTCGGCCATGATCTCGATCGCCGGTGCGACATTTTCAAGGTTGTACAACGGCTCGCCCATGCCCATGAAAACGATATTGGAAACGGCGCGGACCCCCTCGCCGCCGGGCACAAGGCCATCGCGTGGACGCTCGCGTTCGGGAAAATCGCCAAGCCGCTGACGAGCGAGCAACAATTGCCCGACAATCTCCACCGTCGTCAGATTACGCACCAGCCGCTGGGTGCCGGTATGGCAGAAACTGCATGTCAGCGTGCAGCCAACCTGAGAGGAGACGCAGAGCGTGCCGCGGTCGCTCTCCGGAATATACACGCATTCAATTTCAGCGCCCTTGTCCTGCGGAGTTGTTGGAGTGAGGCGTAAAAGCCATTTTCGCGTGCCGTCAACGGAGACTTGTTCCTCGACGATTTCCGGCAGACGCAAGTCGAAGGCGTCGGCCAGCGTCGCGCGCAACGTCTTCGAGATATTGAGCATTTCCGCAAAATCGCGGGCGCCGCGAAAATAGATCCAGTGCCAGAGCTGGTTGGTCCGCATCCGAATTTCACGTTCAGGCAGGCCAAGATCGCTTAGGGCTCCAGCGATCTCTCCCCGCGTCATGCCAGCGAGGTTGGGCCGCGCCAGCGGGGGAGCGGGAACATGCGCAGCAGGGGCGGTCTCTACAAAGGTCATCGTCTTATCCGGCAGTTTGGCTTACTTATCACACATCTTTGTGCGCCGCATTTCCTCCTCCTTTTGCGGGTTTGGATCGGACGCCGTTTATTTTCAAGATTCTCGCTGCGTCTGACAAAAGGAAAATGGGTTCTTGACTGCGTCGTCGCGCAAAATTCTTGTCGTCACTTTTGGCTCGCTGGGCGATCTTCATCCGTTCGTGGCGCTGGCCCATGCGCTTGCGGCCGAAGGATTGACACCGGTGATCGCCACCAGCGCCGCCTATGCCGATTATATCGCCAGTGAAGGCCTCCTCTTTACCCCCATCAGACCCGACGGCGACGATCTGGTCGAGCGGCTGGGGATCGAGATGGGCGAGATCGCCCGGCGCATGGCGAACGACGATCGTTTTCTCTTTCAGCAGATTATTTTCCCGCATTTGCGAGAGAATTACGATGACGTCTTCGCCGCCAGCGCCGACGCTTGTGCGATAGTTTCGCACAGTATCGCCTTTTCTGCGCGGCTGGCGGCGGAAAAACGCGGATTGCCCGGCATCACGACGCTCCTGTCGCCAGTGATGCTGTTTTCGCCCGACGATCCGCCGCTGGGCTCGTTGCTGCCCTTCTGGCGCCCGCCACAGGGGCGGGCTGGGCGCAATTATAATCGCGCTCTGCTCTGGGCGCTCGCACAGGCCATCGGGTTGTGGGCGCGTCCGCTGCGGCTCCTGAGGCGGCAACTGGGATTACCCCCTCGCCGGGGGCTCGACTTGTTGCTTGGTCTGGACTCCAGCGCTGCGATGATTGGTTTGTTCAGTCCGTTGCTGTCGCCGACGTCGTCGCATTGGGAAAAACTGGATATCGTCGGCCATACATTCCATGACAGATTTGTCAGCTCGAGTGTGCTTGATCCCGAAATCGAGGCCTTTCTCGCCGTAGGAGCGCCGCCGCTGGTTTTTACGCTGGGCAGCTTTGTCGCCCGTCAGCGCGACGACCTTTACCGACAGGTGGCGGAGGCGGCGCAACGTCTGGGGCGTCGTGCGCTGCTGCTGGCCGATGAGGCGGATATCGAAAACATGCGGGCGACCATTGCCGGCGATGTTTATGTCGCTGCTTATGCGCCGCACTCGCTAATCTTCCCGCGCGCCTGCGCGATCCTGCATCATGGCGGCGCCGGCACGACCGGACAGGCTCTGCGCGCCGGACGCCCGCAGCTGGTGATCCCTTTTCTGGGCGATCAATTCGATAATGCGCAACGCCTTGTGCGCCTCGGCGTCGCCCGAACGCTGCAGAAAATGGAGGTGACCGCCGAAACTCTCACCGGAGAGATTGCTGCGCTTATTGATGATGCGAAAGTCGCAGCAAGAGCGCAAGACTGCGCCAGTCAAATTCGAAACGAAAATGGCGCTGTCATCGCTGCGCGTCGGATCGCCGCCTTACTTGATGGAAACGTGCCCATGGGGAGCCAGTCATGATCGAAATTTCACGCCGCCGCATATTCGCTGCTGCTCTTGTTTTTATGTGCGCCGGTCCTCTGGCGGCAGAGGAAATAATTCTTTCACGCGGCCGCGCCAAGACAATTGAACTGCCGGAGAATCCCTCGACAGGCTACACCTGGAAAATTGACGAGGAGGGGAGCGATAATCTTTCTATTCTGACCATCATCGATCACGGGCACAAGCGCGGCGGATCCATGCCTGGCGCGCCGGGGCGACGCAGCTGGAGCTTGCGGGCAAGGTCGACGGGGCATGCGATCTTGCAACTTGTCTATCAGCGGCCCTGGGAGCCTGCGCCGGTCGAGACGCGACGGATCCAGATCACTATTCCATAACCAAGTTTTTATTTTACGTGTTACGTACTAGATAAAATCAATCGCGACTGGAACTCGCGCTCTTGATCGCGTCCTCCAGTCGCGCCGTCGCCGAACCGGGCTCGGCCGGTTTTTGCTGGCTCTCATGCGGCGCCCAACCAGAGAGCCAGACAATCTCGAATGTCGCGCGCACGCGCCCGTCCGGATCGCTAAAACGCTCGGCGTAAATCTGCGCCGCGCGCAACAACACATCCCGTCGCAACGGTGTTTTGGCGCGCCGGGTCAAAACATTGGCGGCGCCCATGCTCCGTAAATCCTTCATCAGGCTGAAGAGCGAGCCATAGCGCAATGTGAAACTGTCGATATCAGAAACGGGCAGAGCGAAGCCGGCGCGTTGCAACAGGGCGCCCATGTCGCGCACATCGACGAAGGGCGACACGCGCGGGCTGGCGCCGCCTACGATTTCTTCTTCGGCCTGCGCAAGGGCTGCCCGCAATTCAACGAGTGTCGCGCCGCCGGGCAGACAAGCGATGAATAGGCCATCGGGCGCGAGAATGCGCCTGATTTGCGCCAGGACGCCGGGCAGATCGTTGATCCATTGCAGAGCCATGCCGCTGACGACAAGATCGAAAACCGCAGCTGCGAAGGGCAAGGCCTCTTCATCGGCAATGATCGCGCCGCCGAAACGTCCCGTCCGCAACGGCGCAGCGCGCCCGCTTGCGACGATGGACTGCGCGAAATGATTTGTCGGCGCGCCGAGGTCCAGCGCACGGGGAAAAGGGCGCATCACGGTCTGTAACCGGTCTAGCAGATCGTCGGCGGCGCGGGCGAGCAGAAAGTCCGGCGCGACGCCGGCGCGCGCTTTTTCAATTCGTCGCACCAACAGGTTGCGGTCGAAGATGCGGGGCGGCGCCGTGGACGAGGACATGAGGTGTTCCGGCTGAGATTTGGTATCGAGGTCTAGCACAAAGAGAAAGGGAGTTGCGACGAGTTTGTGGCGCCAATGCGCCGACCCCAACTGTTGCATCGCTGCAACACCAAGAGAAAACCTGAGGTTTTGGGCTGTTAAGATTGCGTTAAGGCTTAGACAAAATCATGGCGAAAGATAGAATGACGCTATCCATTCCGTTCAACTCATCCATGAGCCTCAGGTGAGAAACATGCGTCATTCACTTGCTCTATCCTGCATTCTTGGCGCCTTGACGGCGTTGGGAGCGCTTGTTTCTCCGCAGTCCGCTGCGGCCCGCAACATGGTGTCCTTTTCGCCGAACGTGCAACCTGGCACAATCGTCATTAGCGCCCATCAGCGTCGGCTTTATCTCGTGGTCGGCAATGGCGTCGCCATCAGCTATCCTGTAGCCGTGCCGAGACGCGGCAAAGAGTGGTCGGGAGTCGCCTCCATCGGAGCGAAATATGTCAATCCAGACTGGACGCCGCCTGCCGTTGTGAAAGCCGATCATCCCGAATTGCCTAATCTTATTCCCGGCGGATCGCCGCGCAATCCGATGGGGGTCCGCGCCATGCTCCTCGACCGCGGGGAAATCGCGATCCACGGCACTACGCGCAAGATGCGCTCCTCGATTGGCACTGCCGCATCCTATGGCTGTATCCGGATGCTCAATGAAGATGTGGCCGATCTCTACGATCGCGTTAGCGTCGGTTCGCCGGTGGTGATGCAGCCCTGATACGGCGAAACAAACCAATCGATCAAACTCATTCCGTCGCGCGCGCCTGCGCGACGGAATATTTTATTGCCCCTTTTTTCGAATCGATGTGCGCGCCGCCATCACGAGGCCGGAGATAAATTCAACCCGACATGCATTCAGCTTGTTGAGTCGGCCACAGGCGAATGCTGTGGATGAATCAATGCGGCCATGGACGCCGCGCGCCGAATCCAACATTTTGCCACCAAGACGCAAGGTCATGACATCGACGGCGTCATGCGTTCCAGAAAGTTTGGAGTATAGTGAAGACGCAAGATGATTCGATCTTGCGCGGATTGCCTCGCGTTGTCTGCGGTCGGGAATGTGCGTGAAAAGGTCGACGTCCAATTCGTGATGCGTCTTTGTTGCTTGCCGTCGCCGTGTCTTGCTGACGTCCAATAAAGGTTGGCTCATGCTGATCGCATCAGAAAAACAAACAGAACGCGCCGAGCATCCGGTGGATATTGTCGAACAGCTCGCCGCCTCCAACGACTGGTCCTTCGATCGGGAGGACGAGGATGAAATCTCGATCATTGTCGGCGGCGCCTGGTCGGAATATCACGTCGCCTTCACCTGGCTGCCGGATATCGAAACGCTCCACATCAGTTGCGCCTTCGATCTCAAGACGCCCGAGCGCCGTCGGGCGGAGGTTCTGGCGCTTGTTAGCGCCATCAATGAACAGATGTGGGTGGGGCATTTCGATTTCTGGCCCGGCGAAGGCGTCGTCATGCACCGTCACGGATTGTTGCTGTCGGGCGGCGCGCAGCCCTCGGCGTCGCAATGCGCCGCCTTGCTCGATCACGCGCTGAAGGCCTGCGAGCGCCATTATCAGGCGTTCCAGTTCGTGCTGTGGGCTGGCAAATCGGCGCGAGAGGCGCTGGAGACCGCGAATTTCGAAACGCGGGGCGAAGCTTGAGCGGCGCCATTACGAAGGAAGCCATGCTCTCTGGAATGACACTGGCGCTGATCGGCGCCGGCAATATGGGTTTCGCCATGTTGCAGGGCTGGGCGGCGGGCGGCCTTGCCGGCGACAGCGTCGTCGTTATCGAGCCCAATCCTTCGCTGCAATTGCGCGAGCTGTGCGCCGCGCGCGGATTTCCGCTTGCGTCAGAACCGCAGCCGGGCGCGTGGCGCGACGCTGTTGTGCTCGCCATTAAGCCGCAGATGCTGGAGGCCGGCGCGGCGGCGGCAGCGTCCTTTGTTGGGCCGCAGACGCTGATCGTCTCGATTCTTGCCGGCAAACGCATCGCAGATATTTCCGCACGCCTGCCGGCGTCGCCGGCGATCGTGCGCGCCATGCCCAACACGCCCGCCGCCGTCGGGCGGGGGATCACCGGCGCCTTCGCCAGCCCCGCCACCGGCCAGACTCGACGCGCCTGCGCCGATGCGCTGCTCGCCGCCATCGGCAAGGTCGAATGGCTCGATGATGAATCCCTGATCGACGCGCTGACAGCCGTCTCCGGCTCCGGGCCGGCCTATGTGTTTTATCTGGTCGAGGCGCTGGCCGCCGCCGGCGTCGAGGCTGGCCTGCCGGCGGCGCTTGCCGGGCGCCTGGCGCGCGCCACGGTCGAGGGGGCAGGGGAGTTGCTCTATCGCCAGCCGGAGACCGCCGCCGCAACTTTGCGCGAGCGCGTCACTTCGCCCGGCGGGACCACGTCGGCTGCGCTCGCCGTTCTGATGGCCGACGACGGTCTCGCGCCCTTAATGGCGCGCGCTGTGGCGGCTGCGAAACGCCGGGCGGGCCAACTCTCTGGCTAGGAGTTTTGCCGAGACGGCAACGTCGTCCTTGCAACGCGGCGTCGGTCGGCTACATAGCGGGGAGTCTGATTTTCCTCTCGAATTCCGGAGCCCGGCATGACAAGCCCTCGTGACAAGGTCGTGGACGCGATGCTGGAACTGGCGGCCAGCCGCGATTTCGGCGAGGCGACTCTGAGCGACATCGCTCATCGCGCCGGAATTTCGTTGGCCGATTTGCGCGATCTCTTTCCCTCAAAGGGCGCCATCGTCGGCGGCTTCACCCGCCGAATTGATCGGCAGGTGCTCGAAGGGCTTGCCGGCGTCAATCTCACCGAGCCGGCGCGCGAGCGCCTGCAGGCCGTGCTGGCCAAGCGACTGGAGGCGCTGGAGCCATATCGCGCTTCCATCGCCAGCATCGTCAAATGGTCGAAGGCCGATCCGTTGATGCTCACCGCGCTTAATCGCGAGGTCGTCAATTCGATGCGTTACATGCTGGAGGCCGCCGATATGGAGTCGGACGGCCCTGTCGGCGCGCTGAAATTGCAGGGCCTGTCGCTGGCCTGGAGCCGGGTGATTGACGCCTGGCTCGCCGGCGACCGCGTCGATGGCCTCAATGCGATTGAGAAAGAACTGGCGCGCGGCGAGCGCTGGGTCGGCCACGCCGAGGAGCTGGAGCGCCTCACCCGCCCGGCGCGCGACATGTTTTCGAAACTGATCGATTTTGCTGGCGGCCGCAGCCGGGACAAAACGACGGACGACGATTACCCGCATCCGCATGCGTGAGGGGGATAGGTTTTCTTCAATCTAGCTAAAAAAGCTAACATTAAATTTCCAAGTTATAAAATGCAATATATTTCAAATTGTATTATTCTTAAATTGATAAAAAATCGTAATGAATTCTTACATTATTAATTTAAAAATTTCATCCCTGTAATACCGACTTAATCATTGCTGTTACTTTGTCTGTAGAGAAAGGTTTGAGAATGTATCCTGTGGCTCCTTTTCCGATACATTGTTCACAGATCTTTTCTTCACCTTTGACCCCGACCATTACCACCTTAGCGGTTGGATCTAGGCCGCGTATTTTTCTAAAACGTCTAGGCCACTGAGATCGGGCAGTGATACATCTAGCAACAATACATCAGGTTTCAGAGTAAAGAACTTATCAATTGTTGTTTTTGCATTATCCGCCTGACCGATAACATGACAATGATTTTTTTCAACGATGTCTTTGAGCATGATGCGCATAAGTGGCGCATCGTCAGCAATCAGAAAAGTTGATGACATATAGGGAGCCCTCAATAATAAATTTTTATTGTTTCACTCAGATAACCCAACTAGTTAAAAATATTCCTTTTTTTAATATTCAAGTTTTATTTCTGAAGCTATACTAAAAATTATTATTAAAGTCAGACGATAGATTGAATATCTTTCCGCAGTAATTCGCAGACGAAGTAATAGCGCGCAGACCGTAAATCGTTTTCTCGACGCCGTTTTCTAGCATGTACCTCAAAAACTCTATGGCCACGCAGGGCACGAGGCTCGTTTTACTCCATCCAGTCTTCTACAGCACGGTTTCTAGCCGGTGTTGCGTTAGATATAAGAATTGTTCAGGACCTTAGGGAGCCCCTCAGCTATACATCCTCCTTCGCCCACCATATTAAAGCGGCTCTGGCGGTCGGGGCGCCAAGGCCGTATAAAAACGACTCATTGGCCCCGTAGCTCAGCTGGATAGAGCAACTGCCTTCGAAGCAGTGGGTCGGAGGTTCGAATCCTTCCGGGGTCGCCAGAGTTCGCAATGCGCCGGGGGCGGGCGCGGGGATAGGGAAAGAGCAACGGCAATGCGGCGTGGGTTTCTGACCGGATCGGTGGTTCTCGTCGCCATGGCGGCGTTGCTTGCCGACGTTGCGCCGGCCGGCGCCGAGGATTTGCTCGATTTTCTCTTCGGCCCCGATACGGAAGCGCCCGCGCAACGGGAGACGAGACATCCAACCGGAGATGTCCGCTTCGGGCCGAAGCGGCCGGCAAAAAAACCCGCCGCACCTGGGGGCGGCGGCGGGCGCGGCGCCACCCATGCCGGCGGCTATTGCGTGCGCACTTGCGACGGCTATTTCTTTCCCCTGATCAAATCCTCACGCGCCACGCGTCAACAATCCTGCAATTTCGCCTGTCCGTCGGCGACGGTCGAGATTTACGATGGCGCGAATATCGAGTCCGCGCGCAACGCCCGCGGCGAGACCTACAAGGCGCTGATGGACTCGCTCGCCGGCCGCACCGAGGCGTCCGCCCGCTGTTCCTGCAACGATCCGCTGACCTCCGCCGCCCATTCGCGCGAGGCCGCCCGCACCGATCCGACGCTGCAAACCGGCGATTTTGTCATTGAGGACGAGGGGCCGCTGGTGTTCGGACGCGAGGGCCTGGTGCCGCTGGCGCAGGCGCGCTTCGTGGCCCCGCGTCAGCGCGCCAGCGTTCTCGGATTGATCCGGCGCGATGGCGTCTCCCCGCCGCCCGCTAGTGGCGCGACCCGCTAGTTTCCGATTCTCCGGACCCAATTGTCGCCCTCGTGCTTTTTGCCGCGCCGCCGCCGGGATGAGCCGCAATAGCCCTTTACAATTGCTGCGGAGCAAGGCTACCTGCGCCTGGTTTATCATGACGTTTTTATGACACAGGCGGGGGCGCCAGATGCTATCGTGGTTTCAGGCGCTGATGCCAAAAGAAGAGCGCTTCTTCGATCTCTTCGAACGTCACGCCGAGACGATTGTCGGCGGCGCGGCGGCCCTGCGGGAATTGCTCAATGGCGGCGACGATCAGCTCGTCTGCGCCCGTGAGATCAAGAAGCAAGAGAACAGGGCGGACGAAATTACCGCCGAGACGCTGCTCGCCGTGCGCCGCACCTTCATCACGCCGTTCGATCGCAGCGACATCCGCGATCTGATCTGCGCGATGGACGATACTATCGATCAGATGCACCAGACGGGAAAGGCGACGCTGCTTTACGAAGTGCGCGATTTCGATCCTTCGATGAGACGCATGGGCGACATCATCGTTCAGGCGTCGCAACTGACGCGCGACGCGCTGCCGCTCTTGCGCAACATCGGCGCCAATTCAACGCGGCTGAACGGTTTCGGCGAGGAAATCTCGCGGATCGAGGATGAAGCCGATGGCATTCACGATCTTGGTCTGAAGACGCTGTTTCAGACGCATCGCGCCAGCGATCCGATGGGCTTCATCGTCGGGTCCGAGATTTACGGACATCTCGAGAAGGTTGTCGACGGCTTCGAGGACATCGCCAACCGGGTGACCGCCATCGTCATCGAGCATCTGTAAGGCGGCGCGCATGGCGATGGCCGACTATTACCTTTATGGCTTGATCGCGGTTGCGCTGGCCTTCGATTTTCTCAACGGCCTTCACGACGCAGCGAACTCCATCGCCACCATCGTGTCGACGCGCGTATTGCGGCCGCATTATGCGGTGTTCTGGGCGGCTTTCTTCAACTTCATCGCCTTCCTGTTCTTCGGACTACATGTCGCACAGACGGTCGGCTCCGGAATTGTCTCGCCCGATCTCGTCGACGATCAGTTGATCTTCGGCGCTCTGATGGGCGCCATCGCCTGGAATCTCATCACCTGGGCGTTGGGCATTCCCTCGTCGAGCTCCCATGCGCTGGTCGGCGGTCTGGTCGGCGCTGGCGTCGCCAAGGCGGGAACAAACGCGATTGTCTGGCAGGGATTGAGCAAGACGGCTTCCGCCATCGTCCTGTCGCCGCTGCTTGGCTTCGTTCTTGCCTTACTACTGGTGCTGGCGGTGTCCTGGATTTTCGTGCGTCGCACGCCGACGGCTGTCGACCGGCTTTTCCGAAGCCTGCAATTCGTTTCGGCGTCGCTTTATTCGCTCGGTCACGGCGGCAACGACGCTCAAAAGACGATGGGCATCATCGCCGTGCTGCTATACGCGCACTCCGGCGATGGCGCCAAATTTGATGTGCCGTTCTGGGTTGTGATCAGTTGTCAGTTGGCGATGGGGCTCGGCACGTTGTTTGGCGGATGGCGGATCGTTCACACCATGGGCTCGAAGATCACGCGTCTCACGCCGATGCAGGGGTTCTGCGCCGAGACTGGCGGCGCAATCACCCTGTTTCTGGCGACGGCCCTGGGCGTACCCGTCTCGACGACGCACACAATCACCGGCGCCATTGTCGGCGTCGGCGCCGCGCGCCGCGTGTCGGCGGTGCGCTGGAACATCGCCAAAAACATCGTCATCGCCTGGGTGATCACCATGCCAATGGCGGCGCTGATCGCCGCAGCCTTTTATCTCGCGGCGAGCCTGTTGGCATGAAGGCGGGTAAAATGGAGAAGCCGGGCAAGCCGAAGAAGAAAGGCGCCGCCGCGCCGCGTGCGCAATATGGCGCGCTGCCATGGCGCATGTGCGACGACGGCGTCGAGATTCTTCTCGTCACGTCGCGTGACACGCGCCGTTGGGTGATCCCCAAGGGCTGGCCAATGAAAGGGCGCAAGCCGCATATCGCTGCCGCCATCGAGGCCCGACAGGAGGCCGGCTTGCGCGGCAAGATCGAGAAAATCCCGCTGGGCGCCTATGAATACGAAAAGCGATTGAAAAATTCCGTCAGCGTGACCTGCCGGGTTGAAGTGTTTCCTCTGCTGGCGCTGAAACAGCGCAAGAGCTGGCCGGAAAAAAACCAGCGCGCGGCGCACTGGTTCCCGGCTGCCATTGCCGCCGAGCAGGTCGACGAGCCGGAGTTGCGCGCGATCATTCGGGCCTTTGGCGACAGCCGGAAGGCCTAGGCGCCGAGCCGCGACAGACCTGCCGCCAGATCCGCTTTAAGATCCTCGACATCTTCCAGTCCGATAGACAGACGCAGCGTTGGTCCTTCCGGCGCCCACGTCGTCGCCGTGCGGTAGGGCGCGCAGTCGAAGGGAAGAACCAGACTTTCGTACCCTCCCCACGAGTATCCAATCCCGAACAATTTAAGGTGATTGACGAAGTTCGCGACGGCAGTTTTCGGCGCTGGTCGCAGGACAATCGAAAACACGCCCGAGGCGCCGTTAAAATCGCGTTTCCAGAGCGTATGTCCCGGATGATCGGGCAGTGCGGGATGCAACACCCGCGACACTTCCGGTCGCGCCGCCAGCCAACGGGCGATCTCCAGTCCGGCCTGTTCTTGCGTGCGCAGCCTCAAATACATCGTGCGCAGTCCGCGCAACCCCAGAGCGGCGTCATCGGGACTGGCGCCAATCGCGAAGGCGTTGAAGGTTGCGCGAAGCTTTTTGGCCCAATGGGCGTTGGCGGAGACCAGTCCAATCAAGAGGTCGGCATGGCCAGAGAGATATTTGGTTCCAGCCTCGATGGCGAGATCGACGCCGTGCTTGTGCGGCTGAAAGAACAATGGCGTCGCCCATGTGTTATCGAGAATGACGCACAAGCCTTTTGTTCGCGCCGCCGCCGCGATAGCGGGGACGTCCTGTATTTCCATTGATTGCGAGCCGGGAGACTCCAGCAGAACCGCCGTCGTCTCGGGCCGGATCATCTGCGCAATGTCAGCGCCAATCAATGGGTCGTAATACTGCGTGGCGACCCCGAAGCGGTTGAGTATCGTGTCGCAGAACGTTCGCGTCGGCTGATAGGCCGAGTCGACGACAAGGATGTGCGCGCCCGCGTGGGTTGCAGTCAGCAGGGCAAGGTCGATTGCGGCCAGGCCGGAGGGAACCAGCACCGTATCGGCGGCGCCGGCGATCTCGCTCCAGGCGCCCTCGAGCGCGCGCGTAGTGGGCGTACCCTTGGCGCCGTAGGTATAGGGCTGGTCGAGCTTCTCGATGGCCTCGACGCTCGGAAACAGCACTGTCGAACCGCGATAAAGGGGCGGATTGACGAAGCCGAAATGAGCGGCGGGGTCTCGGCCCGCCTGCGTCACCAGCGTCGCCGGGCGCATACGGGGGGAGTCACCATCGGCGCGGGTTGTTTTCTTGTCGTTCATTGCCGCTCTTTCCTCCTCCGTCGATCCTTGTGTCGCGTGAGCGGGATTCATATCTTGACCCCAAACTCCGCCGGAGCCTTCATGAACATCCGACGCTTTGCCGCCCTCCTGTTGGTTATCCTCCTCGGCGCGGCGACTCCGGGGCGTTTGGCATGGGCGCAAGCGGAGTTAGGCCCCACGCTGGGCGAGATCGTCAAGCGGGATCGGCTCAATTGCGGCGTTGTCGAACAGCCGGGGTTCGCCGAACGGGACGACGCAGGCGGCTGGCGCGGTTTCGACGTGGATTTTTGCAGGGCGCTGGCGGCGGCGATTTTCGACGATCCGGCCAAAACGACCATTATCAAATTGCCGGCGCGAGAACGCCTGTCGCCGCTTGTCGGCGGCTGGGTCGATGTGCTGGCCAGCTCTGCGCCCTGGACGCTCGCGCGCGACGCCGCCCAACGCGCGCTCTATATCGGCGTTTCGTTTTATGACGGGCAGGGTTTCATGGTTCGTCGCGCCCGCTCCTTCGCTTCGGCGCAGGATTTAGCCGGCGTCAGCGTCTGCGTGCAAAGCGCAAGCCCACAGGAGTTGGCGCTGGCGGACTATTTCCATGCTCGCAATGCGCCGTTCGAGACCCACGGCTTCCCGACCGACGAAGCGGCGGCGGCGGCCTATGACGCGGGCCAATGCGACGCCCTGAGCGACGATACGGCGCAGCTTTACGCGACACGGACAAGGCTTGCGCAACCCGCCGAACACGACATCCTGCCCGGTTTTATCTCCAAATCGCCCCGCGGACCGGTGGTGCGGCGGGGCGACGACCGCTGGTTTGCGCTGGTGCGCTGGACGCTTGGGGCGATGATCGACTCTGAAGAGCTGGGGGTTTCGAAAGACGGCGTCGACGAGGCTTTATCTTCTCAAAACTCCGATATTCGGCGTTTGCTCGGCATCGAGGGCGACGCGGGCGCCGGTTTGGGTCTGCGCGCCAACTGGGCCTATCGCGTGATCAAGCATGTCGGCAATTACGCCGATATTTTCGATAAAAATCTCGGTCACGACAGCGCACTCAATATGGAACGACGAGTCAATGCGCTGTGGAGCAAGGGCGGATTACTGTACGCCCCGCCGGTGCGCTGAGACCGGCATAATGCGTTAATCGACGATTAGCCATTTTCCTTAACGGAATAAACGTCTTGCCGACAGGCTTCGATTGCGCGCGCAGCGGCGACCTGCGTAAGTTCAGGCGCAACTCGGGCAGGTCGTCATGTGCAATAAATGTTTTGATACCGCCGTTGTCGTCGATGACGACCGGCATTTTCTTGAAAGCGTCGGCCTCATGCTGAGGCGGATCGGTTTTCGCGACATCAAACTTTTCGTGGACGCTCATGACGCGCTGGACTGGCTCGAAGAGGGGAATTCCAATCTCATCGTCAGCGATCTAGACATGCCGGTCATGAACGGCTGCGAATTCCTGCAGGAAGTGCGCGCAAAGCCGACAACCGTCGATACCCCCTTCATCCTCAACACCGGCAACCTCATGCCGGAGTATCGTCAGGCGGCGATCACGTCGGGCGCCAGCGAATATTTGTTCAAGCCCTACAAGCTGGACGAGTTGAAGGAGAAGGTTCTGGCGATCGTCGATTGCGCGGAGGGAGCACAGGGTCCACAAGCGCAAACGGCCTGACGCCAGTTGTGAAACTGCTCCGCAGAATAATACGGGTTTTTCACACCCGGACGCCCACCCGACGCCACCAGTCCAGCAGCGCGTCAAGTTCGGGGGGAACATCCTCGGCGAGCGGACCAGCGAAGACGCGCCACTCGTCGCGGAAATAGGGCGACACCGCCGTCACGACCGGAATGCGCGCGCTCATTGCGGCGCGGAAGGCGTCGCAGAGGCCGCCGCGGCCGGCTTCCTGCTTGGCGAATTTGCTGATGACGATCAGTCCTGCGCCGCCGCGTGCGGCGCGTTCGACCGCTGCGCAGGCGAGCGCAAGCTCCGAGCTGTCGAGATTACAGGCGACCGAGCCGGGACCAAGATCCTGCGAAATCGGATAATGCGTCCCCGTTTGCACGTCGCGCAAAACGATGCGCTCGCGCCCCGCGCCGTCATCTCGCGCCTGGGTGACGCCGCCGACGCTGACGCCCTCGCTTACAAGCTGTTGTGCAAAGAGACGCATTAATTCCTGCACGCGGACGCTATCCTGCGCCGGCAGGGCGGCGATGGGCGTCGGATGCGGGTGCGCGGCGGAGAGGGGTGTCGTCATTGGAGGCGGGCGTGTCCATTTTCGCTGACGGCGCTTGTCTTCCCGTCGTCGGCTGACGACTTAACATATCAGTTTCGTCAACCCGCGTGAAACGCTGTGAGCAACGATCAAAGAAAAGTCACCGCTGCGCGTCTACAGCCAGGCGGCGCCATCGACGCCTTTCTCCAAAAGGCGCGCGCCGTCGCTCCCGCCAGCGGTCGCGGACGACTGATTTTTGCTCTCGACGCCACCATGAGTCGCCAGCCGACATGGGATCTCGCCCAATCGATTCAAAGTGAAATGTTTCGAACAACGGCGGCGCTGGGCGGTCTTGACGTGCAACTTGTCTATTTCCGGGGATTTGACGAATGCCGCGCTTCCCGTTTCGTGAGCGGTGGCGAAGGTCTTGGACGTTTGATGGCCGGCATTTCCTGTCAGGGCGGCAAGACCCAGATTGGCCGCGTTCTCGCCCATGCACGCGACGAGGCGCGGGCGGCGCGCGTCGGTGCGTTGGTTTATATCGGCGACGCCATGGAGGAGGATGTCGATGCGCTTGCGCAGACGGCGGGCGAACTTGGTTTGCTTGGGGTGAAAGCCTTCCTGTTTCAGGAAGGCGCCGATAAGGCCGCCAGCGTCGCCTTCGGGGAACTCGCGCGTCTGACCGGCGGCGCTCACGCGGTTTTCGATGCGTCGGCTCCTGATCGCCTCAGGGAATTGCTTGCCGCTGTCGCGGCCTATGCGGCCGGCGGCTTGCAGGCGCTGGAAAAACGCGCGACATCTGGCGAAGACGCTGCGCGCCTCCTGCTTGCGCAGATGGGAAGGCCCTGACTATGCCGATCCTGATGGGTTTTTTGGCCCTGGCGATCGTCTTCATGATCCTGAAGGCCTACGCCACGGCGCCGCCAGCCCTGCTCGCGCGGATACTGCGCTATGGCGGGGGCTTTGCGGCGTTGTCGATCGGCGGCCTTTTGCTTCTTCGCGGACGTCTCGATCTGGGTCTGGCGCTGGGCGGTTTCGGCGCATGGCTGCTTCGTGGCGTGATCGCGCCCTCGGGGACGCGACCCGCTGGCGCCGGCGGGGCAGGGGTTTCGCGGGTGCGTTCGGCGATGATCGAGATGGAATTGGACCACGCCACCGGAGCCATGAGCGGCGTCATTCTCGCCGGAGCCGAAGAGGGAAAAACGCTCGCAAGCCTTTCGCGCAGCGCTTTGTTCGAGCTCTACGATCTTTGTCTGGATGAAGACCCGGACGGCGCGCGCTTGCTAGAGGCGTATCTGGACCGCCGCTTTCCCGGATGGCGCGCGACAGGCGATGCGCACGATGACGCGCGGCGCGGTCAGACGGGCGATGCGGGCGGACGTCGTTCTGCCGCGATGTCGGAGGATGAAGCTTATGAAATTCTCGGGTTGAAAAAGGGCGCCGGAGCCGCTGAAATCGCGCGAGCGCATCGTGACCTGATGAAAAAGTTTCATCCAGACCTTGGCGGGGCGACCGACCTCGCCGCGCGGGTCAACGAGGCCAAGGATTTTCTTCTGCGCCGGCGTCAGTGAAACGCTGCGGCGCTGCTCGGAAGGGTGATCCCAGATCGCGGACATCGGCGTTAAAATCCTCGATCAATTTTTGGTGGTGAAACAGGCGAAGCCGGAGCGCTTCAGCGCCTTGCAAGTCGACTCGGCGCTTTGTTCCTCCAGGCCGGCGAAACGGGCGCGATAGAGCGTTTCATTTCCTTTTTGTACTTTCTCCGTGAAAGCTTTGGCGTTCGAGGGGAACCCCTGGAGTTGAGTGCGCGCGCGCGCCAACAGAAGATTGGCTTTTTCCGGATTCTCTGCGGCGCCGATCTGGATCATCCATCCCGCGCGCGCCGGGCGTCCGTTTGGCGCTGCACCCGTACTCGCCGAAGCCGTGCGCAACGCCGATGGCGTAGTCACGTTGGCGAGCGTTGCATCGTGCGATTTCATCACACGACTCGTCGTCGAACCATCGGCGACGCCTGCGAGCGATTTGTTGACGACGGTTTTTTTCCTGTCGACGAGGTTTTGAGCGACCTGCTTCTGGATCAATCCGGGCACGAAGGCCGGACGAGCGAGTGGAGCCGTTTTATCGCCGGTGGCCTTGAACAGCGGCGCCGGTTTGTTGTCGTTGCGCGCGAGTTTCTCGATCTTGACGGTTTTCTCTGTTTTCTCCAGCGCGACGACAATAGCTTTGCCGCGCGCTGGCGTAGCCGGCGGCAGACTGGCGAGCGGCTCCGGATCGATCTCAGGCGCATAGGCTATTCGCCGCTCCGTAACGGCGGGCTCGGCGACGACGGGCGTCTCGTCGACCGCCTTCTCGGGCGGGGCATCTGCGGCGCGCGGCGTCACGACCTGAGCAACGCGTTCCATGGCGCGCCCGAGGCTCGATGACAAATCCGCCTCGGCAGAGGCCGTCGTTATCTCCTCGGCGGGCGAGTTTTCCGTAATCGCCGCCGCAGTGCGGACATTGGCGCCGCCGTAAATGTTCTGCTCGATCAGATCGGCCATGATCCGGTCGCGCGCGCCAGCGGTGACGCCCCCCATGACGACAGCGACGATGTGATGATGATCGCGACGCACGGAAGTGAGCAGATTGAAGCCGGAGGCGCGGGTGTATCCGGTCTTGATGCCATCCATGCCTTCCACACGTCCAAGCAGATGATTGTGGTTGGGATGCAGGGCGCCGTTGTAGGCGAAGACATGTGTGGAGAAATATCGATAATATCGGGGAAAGCGGTCCTGAATGGCGCGTCCCAGAACGGCGAGATCGCGGGCTGAGGTGACCTGCGCCGGGTCGGGTAATCCAGAGGCGTTTTCGTAATGCGTCCTGCTCATGCCCAACGCATGGGCTTTGCGAGTCATCAGACGGGCGAAATTGGCTTCGGAACCGCCGATGTTCTCGGCGACGGCGCAGGCGATGTCGTTGGCGGATTTGGTCACCAGCGCCTTGATGGCGTTTTCGACGCTGATGGTCTCGCCCGGCGCAAGACCGAGTTTCGAGGGGGCCTGCATCGCCGCATGGGTTGAAATCATCAGGGGCGTGTCGAGGCGCAGGCGCCCTTTTTCGAGTTGTTCGAACAGCAGATACAGCGTCATCACCTTGGTGACAGACGCCGGGTGTCGCAGCTCGTTTTCATTACGCGAATATAAAGTGCGGCCGCTGTTGGCGTCGACCACGATCGCCGCGAATCCGCGATGCTCGCCGACGATCCGATCGCCGTTTTCGCCGCCTTCTCGGGCGACGCTGCGATAATGCGCAAACTGATGATGATAGGCGTGGTGACGGACATGATGACGATGACGTCTGGCCTCCGCAGGTATCGCCGTCACGGCGATGCAGGCCATGACGGCGGCGAGGAGGGCCGCCAGCGCGCGCGGCTGCGCCAGGCGGTCCAGGAGACCCGGTTTAGTCATCGATATGCACCCTGAATGCTGCGACGGCGAATACGCCCCGTTGCGAAATCGTCACAGCCAAGCACGCTAAAAGAACCCGGTTACTCCGAAGTTAAATGTTGTGAATTTTACGCATGGTGCGCCGCAACATTTTTTCTTGACAAATTTTGTGCGGTGCATATATTCCGATTATCAGAATACCGGACAGGATCTGCCGAGATACTATCTGCCGACTTGTCCTTTCGTATTAACAAGGAGATAGATTATGGCTGGTTTTGACAAGGCGCAGACCTTTGGCAAAGAACAACTGGAGGCAATGACCGCGTCTTCTGCGGCGGTCACCAAAGGCTGGCAGAGCATTGCGGCCGAGACGTCCGACTACACCAAGAAGTCCTTCGAGAAGAGCCGCGAGCTCGCCGAGAAGTTGATCACGGTCAAGAAGATGGACGAGGCGGTTCAGTTGCAGACGGAATTCGCCAAAAGCGCCTACGAGGACTTCGTCGCCGGCGCTACGAAGATCGGCGAAATCTATACGTCGATGGCCAAGGACGTTTTCAAGCCGTTCGAGGCCGCAGCCCGCAAAATGACCCCGGCGGAGTAATATCCCGGTCGTTCTCCCCGCGACATGGGTAAAAAAACCCGGCAAGCTTTGTCTTGCCGGGTTTTTTATTTGTCCACAACCGGACGCAGGATCGCGCCGCTTGTGGACGAGGGTTGATCCGCCGTTCCGGGAGACGACCCGACTCGGCTAGAATGAACCATGACCATCGCCGAAGCGGGTTTCGTTCATCTTCATGTTCACACGGCCTTCTCCCTGCGCGAGGGCGCGCTGGGACTGGGTAAAGTGATCGATCTCGCCGTGCGGGACGGTCAGCCCGCGTTGGCCGTCACAGACACCAATAATCTGTTTGCAGCGCTTGAGTTTTCGGAAAAGTCCGCCAAAGCCGGGGTGCAGCCGATCGTCGGCGTTCAGCTCTGCGTTGATTTTGGCGACGCGGAAACCACTTCCGCCACGGGTCGCGACGAGCGTTTCGGCAATCTGGTTCTGCTCGCTAAATCCGAGATTGGCTACCGAAACCTCATGCTTCTGGCTTCACGCGCCTATCTGGAGACGCCGCCAGGCGAGGCGCCACAGGTCGCATTGAACCGTCTGGCCGATACATCGGCGGAGCTGATCGCGCTGACCGGCGGTCCGGACGGCGGTCTCGATCGCGCCATCGCCGTCGGTCAGAGTGAGCGGGCGCGGACGCGGCTTGCGGCGCTGGAGCCGCTGTTCGACGGTCGGCTCTATGTCGAGCTGCAGCGCCACAAATCGCCGCAGGAACGGGAGGTGGAGCCACAGCTGCTCGATCTCGCCTATCGGCGCGGTTTGCCGCTGGTGGCGACTAATGAACCCTATTTTGCCTCGTCAGGCGATTTTGAGGCGCATGATGCGCTGCTCTGCATCGCAGAAGGCGCAGTCACTGGCATGGCCGAGCGGCGGCGCGTCACGCCGGAACATTATTTCAAGACCCGCGCGCAAATGCAGGAGCTCTTCGCGGATCTGCCAGAGGCGACGGCGCACACGATCGAGATTGCGCAAAGATGCAGTTTTCGACCGCAAACTCGCAAGCCGATCATGCCGCGCTTTATTCAGAGCGCGCCCGACGAGCTGTCGCTCGACGATGTCGAGGCGGCCGAGTTGCGTCGGCAGTCGCTGGAGGGTCTCGAGGCTCGACTCGCCGCTCACGGACCGGCGCCGGGACGCACGCGCGAGGAATATCTCGAAAGGATCGAATTCGAATTGGGCGTCATCGAGAAGATGCGCTTTCCGGGCTATTTTCTGATCGTTTCCGATTTTATCAAATACGCCAAGTCCAGGGGGATTCCTGTCGGACCGGGGCGCGGCTCGGGCGCAGGTTCGATCGTCGCCTGGGCGCTGACCATCACTGACCTTGATCCAGTGCGTTTTGGCCTCTTCTTCGAACGTTTTCTCAATCCCGAACGTAATTCGATGCCGGATTTCGACATCGATTTCTGCCAAACGCGACGCGGCGAGGTGATCGATTATGTGCGGGCCCGCTATGGGGCCGATCGCGTCGCACAGATCATTACTTTTGGTTCTTTTCTGGCGCGCGGCGTGTTGCGTAGCGTGGGTCGCGTTCTGGAGATGCCGCTCGGTCAGGTCGACAAGCTGGCCAAGCTGGTGCCGCAAAATCCCGCCAAGCCGGTGACTCTTGCCGAAGCGCTGGCCAGCGAGCAAAAATTGCGCGAGGCGGCGCAGCAAGAAGAGCGCGTCGCGCGGTTATTCAAGATCGCCGGCGCGTTGGAGGGTCTTTATTCCAACGCCTCTACGCACGCCGCCGGCATCGTCATCGGCGATCGGCCGCTGCACGAAGTGACGCCGCTCTATCGCGATCCCAAGTCCGACATGCCGGCGACCCAATTCAATATGAAATGGGTCGAGCCAGCTGGATTAATCAAATTCGATTTCCTCGGCCTCAAGACCCTGACGGTTCTGGCCATGGCTGGCGATCTTGTTCGACGCCGCGAACCCGATTTCGATCTTGGACGAGCGCCGCTCGACGATCCCAAAACATACGCCATGCTCGGACGCGGCGAGACGATCGGCGTGTTCCAGCTCGAAAGCGCCGGCATGCGCAAGGCGCTGGTCGAGATGCAGGCCGACCGTTTCGAGGACATCATCGCGCTGGTGGCGCTCTATCGTCCGGGTCCGATGGCGAACATTCCCACCTATTGCGCGGTGAAACTCGGCGACGAAGAACCGGATTACATTCATCCCGCCATCGAGCCAATCCTGAAAGAGACCTTCGGCGTTATTATTTATCAGGAACAGGTGATGCAGATCGCTCAGGTTCTCTCCGGCTATTCGCTGGGCGAGGCGGATAATCTGCGCCGCGCCATGGGCAAGAAGATCAAGTCCGAGATGGACGCCCAGCGAGACCGCTTTGTTTCCGGCGCGGTCGAGCGTGGACTGGGCAGTCAAAAGGCGAATGAAATCTTTGATTTGCTGGCGAAGTTCGCAGACTACGGCTTTAACAAGAGTCATGCCGCCGCCTATGCGCTGATCGCCTACCAGACCGCATGGTTCAAGGCGCATTATCCGGCGGAGTTTCTTGCCGCCTCTATGACCTTCGACAAAAGCCAGACCGACAAACTCGCCGAATTTCGCGACGAGGCCCGGCGACTGGGAATCATTGTGGAGCCGCCGTCCATCCAGCGCTCAGGCGTCGATTTCGACGTCGCCCCCGGCGCCGACGGCAAACGCGTCATCCGCTATGCGCTGTCTGCGATCAAGGGCGTTGGCGAAGGGCAGGCGGAGTCGATTGTGCGCGCGCGCGGCGATCGGCCGTTCGGCAACCTTGCCGATTTCGCCCGTCGGCTTAATCCACGCGAGGTCAACAAAAAAGTGCTGGAAAATCTCGCTGCCTGCGGGGCCTTCGACGAGATGGAGAGCAATCGCGCGGCGGCCTTTGCGTCGATCGAGCCGATCCTTGCCGCCGCTAACCGCTACACGCAGGATCGCAACGCCGGTCAGAACGCTCTCTTTGGCGCCCATGAGGCGGCGGTAGCGGACGATCTTCCCTTGCCAAAAACGTCGCCCTGGCCGGTCGCCGAAACCCTGCGTCGCGAATATGAGGCGGCGGGATTTTTCCTCTCCGGCCATCCGCTGGATGCTTACGCCGGTCTGCTGAACAAGCTGAGGGTGTCGCGTTGGACGAAATTCATTGCAGACGTCAAACGCGGCGCGACCGCCGGTCGGCTCGCCGCCGTTGTGCTCGACCGCGCCGAGAGACGCACCAAATCGGGCTCGAAAATGGGAATTGTCCAGCTCTCCGACACCACCGGACAATTTGAGGCCATCCTGTTTCAGGAGGCGCTTAACCAGTATCGCGACGATCTCGAAAAGGGAGCGGCTGTGCTTGTAACGCTCTCTGCTTCTGTCGAGGGCGAAGATGTGCGGGCCCGGATCGTGGCGGTCGAGCCGCTGGAGCAGGCGGCGGCGCGCGCCCAGAAAGGGCTGCGGATCGTCCTGCGTGATCCAGAGCCAATGGCCCGTATCAAGGGACGACTGACTGGACAAGGCGAAGGGGAGGTGTCGATCCTGTTCAGGCGCAAGGTGGCGCCCGAGGAGATCGAGATTCGTCTTCCCGGCGGTTACGCCGTCACCAGCGCCATAGCCAGCGCGCTCCGTGAAATCCCCGGCGTAATCGAAGTGGAATATTTATAATATTTAATTTCATACATGAGATAAGAATTATAAATATTTGATATTATTATATTAATAACTTTAACTTATACTTTAACATCAAGTCATTCGCTCACGGTTTTTTCGTAGCTTGCTGGTTGCGCAGTCAAGAACTCAAAGCCTCGGACTTTCCTTCTGTTGATCGTCGTAATCCATAATTGTTTTGCGATGACCCTCGCTCTTGCAGGCCTGCGGACTTATGATGAGTCTGCAGACTGGAAATCGCCTTGCCTGTCATCGACCTGCTCAACGACGATCCTCGCAAACGGAGGGGCGCGGCGCGCCACCCGGAGAAGGTCGCCAGACCAGAACAACCCTCCCTTCCCAAACCACCCTGGCTTCGGGTCAAGGCGCCTGGCTCTGCGCTCTGGAGGGAGACGAACGCTTTGCTCGCGGACGCCGGGCTGACAACCGTTTGTCAGGAAGCGGCCTGCCCGAACATCGGCGCCTGCTGGGAGCAGAAACACGCCAGCTTCATGATCATGGGCGAGGTCTGCACCCGCGCCTGCGGCTTTTGCAATGTCGCCACCGGCCAGCCGGCGCCGCTCGATCCGACGGAGCCGGCCAGGGTGGCGCAAGCGACGCTGGCGCTGGGGCTCTCGCATGTCGTCGTCACCTCGGTCGATCGCGACGACCTCGTAGATGGCGGCGCTGGCCATTTCGCCGAGACGATCCACGCCATCCGCGCGGTGTGTCCGCAGACCAGCATCGAAATCCTCACCCCGGATTTTCTCAAAAAGCCCGGCGCTCTGGCGACGGTGATCGACGCTGGTCCCGATGTCTTCAATCACAATCTCGAAACCGTGCCTTCGCTCTATGTCACGGTGCGGCCGGGCGCCCGTTATTTCCACTCCCTGCGTCTGTTACAGCAGGTCAAAGAGCTGAAACCGGAGATTTTCACCAAATCCGGCCTGATGCTCGGTCTCGGCGAAACTCGCAATGAGGTCATGCAGGTGATGGACGACCTGCGCGTTGCGGGGGTCGATTTTCTGACCCTTGGGCAATATCTCGCCCCGTCCCGCCGACACCATCCAATCGCCCGTTTCGTCCCGCCGGAGGAGTTTGCCGACTGGCGAGAGATGGCGCTGGCGAAAGGGTTCGCCTATGTCGCCGCCTCGCCGTTGACGCGCTCCTCGCATCACGCCGGCGAGGATTTCGCCCGGCTGCAGGCTCTGCGGGAAAACAACAGCCCCGCGCCTGGCGGCTGAAGCGCCCGCCTCTGAGACGATATTAAAAAAATTAACCTTTAACGCGAATTTCGGCATGAGGCGTGGGTGCGACAATTTATTGTTTTCATTTGAATATAAACATTTTACAAATGTTCCTCGCCGAATGGCGTCCAATAATATCAACCACAAGCTAGACCATATCTTGAAAAAACATAACCTAGAGAATATTGTAGTGGACATTCGCCGCAGGCGTGGTTGCCAGCGGCCATGAAGGAGGAAAACAAATGTTTGCACTTCTGCGTAAATTCCGCCGCGATGAGTCCGGCGCCACGGCGATCGAATATGGTCTGATTGTAGCTCTCATAAGCATTGCTGCTATCACCGCATACACGAATATTGGTTCGAATCTCAAAACCGGCATGGATGCTGCCAACACTTCGATAAAGGGCGCCGTCAACCCAACTACTACTCCCTAGTGTTTGAAACCCGGATGGGATAATTTAAGAAGGCGCGAGTTCTCTCGCGCCTCCTTTTTTGCGTTATCGCCTGGTAGTTTACGCCAGCGTTTTGTCGACTTCCGCCAGCGTGGCGCGTTCGGCGTCGCTCACCTTCACGCCGCCAAAACCCAGAAAACCGCCTTCGGTGCCGGCTTCTGCGACCAGTTTGGCCATTTCTCTCAGCCAGGCCTTGAACGGACCGGCGTCATTCGGGGCTTTAGCGGCGAGGATTTGCGCCGTGCCGGCGAGTTCGTTGAGCGCCCGGGTTTTGAGCTCCTCAAGTTTGGCGCCCTGCGCCAGAGCCTTAACGCCCTCGCGCGCGGCCGTTCGGCCCTCAGGGGTGAGGAGGTCTTCAACCACTGATTTGATCAATTCGTCCGCGCCCGGATCAGCCTTGGCGGCGGCAAGCGCCTTCGCGCTCGCCATGCCCTCCTGAAGCGTCCCGATAAAACCGCTCGGATCGCCGGCGCTCACCGCAAAGCCCGCCAGCAGCGGCGCCTCAAGCAGTTTTTTCCATTCTTCATTCGTAAAATTTGATTTATTGGCCATAAGGCTACCTCCCATTTCGATGTTGCGCCGGTTTGAGGCGCTTCCTGTTAAGTAAACGCCTGAGGATAGATCGCCAGCGCCGTTTTACGCAAAACGACTCCCAAAAGCGTGGCGCGGCAGGGCGGCGGAAGCGAACGGCGCTTTCGGACAGCGGCAAAAAGGTTTAGAAACAGGCCGTCATGAAGAAGTTTCGCACACGACGGCATGTGGCTCACAGCGCCGCAGACATGTTCGCCCTCGTCCGCGATGTCGAAAGTTACCCGAAATTCGTGCCGCTCTGCGAGGGGCTACGGGTGCGCCGGCGTAGCGAGTCCGCGCCGGGCGTGGAAACGCTGACCGCCGAAATGCAGGTCGGCTTCAAGGCGATTTGCGAGAAATATACCAGTAAGGTGGTCTGCGACGCCAATCGGCTGGATATTCATGTCACCCATATCGACGGGCCGTTCCGGGTGCTCGACAATCGCTGGCGCTTTATCGACGAGCCGCCGGGACCTGACAACCGGCCGCGCTCGATCGTCGACTTCGCGATCGACTACGAGTTCAAAAGTTTCGCGCTGGGTCTCGTGATGGGGGCGATGTTCGACAAGGCGGTCCATAGCTACGCCGACGCCTTCGCCAAACGGGCTGACGTCGTCTACGGACGGCGCTGAACCGCCGTCGCAACGCTGGCCCGCAGCATCGCCAGCGCCTCCAGCACGGCGCACGTCCGGATATCGGCGCGGGTGAGGGGGCCGAAGCGCCGTTCGCGCAGCGTAATGTCGCCCTCTCGCCGGGCGCAGGCGAAATGAACAAGTCCGACAGGTTTCTGCGCAGAGCCGCCGCCGGGTCCGGCGATACCGGTGATCGCCACCGCGACATCGGCCTGCGAGCGGGCGAGCGCGCCCAGCGCCATTTCGCGCGCCGTTTGGGCGCTGACCGCGCCCTGCATGGCGAGCGTCTCGGGCGAGACGCCGAGCAAGTCGACTTTCGAGTCGTTGGAGTAGGTCACGAAACCGCGCTCGAAGACCGCCGAGGAACCGGCGATCTCTGTGAGCGCCGCAGCGACCAGCCCTCCTGTGCAGGATTCGGCGGACGCCAGACGCAATCCCTTGTTTTTAGCCTGTTCGATCAGCTCTTCAGCCTTTACGTAAACAGTATTATGCATATCATAAAACTCAATCATATATTGGTTTTCCGCGCAGAGCCTTGATGCCGCCGCGCTGTTTCTTGCCTTCCAGTCGCCGCAGCTTCGCGCCGAGCGTCGGTTTGGTCTTGATGCGCGGCGGCGGGGGCGGCGCGGCGGCTTCGCGGATCAGATCGATCAGCTTCGCCAGCGCGTCGGCGCGGTTGCGCTCCTGGGTGCGATAGCGCTGGGCCTCGATAATCAATACGCCGTCGCGCGTAAGCCGCGCGCCCGCCAGTCTTAACAGGCGCATCCGCACGGGTTCTGGCAGGCTTTGCGACTGCGCGGCGTCGAAGCGCAGACGCACGGCTGTTTCGACCTTGTTGACGTTCTGCCCGCCGGGGCCGGATGCGCGCATGAACTCCTCCGACACTTCAGAGTCCTCAAGCGCAATTCTCGGCGTGATGCGGATCATTTGATGGGGACTCCGGCGGCGCGTCTCTGATTTACCCCAGGGAAAACTGGGCCGGCAGGCGCACGGTGGCGATGGCGAGCGCCGCGATCCCCTCGCGCCGCCCGGTGAAGCCGAGTGTCTCTGTCGTTGTCGCTTTGATGGCGACGCGGCCCGTCTCCACGCCCATAATTCTGGCAAGGCTCTCGCGAATGGCCTCGCGATGCGGGCCGACCTTCGGCGCCTCGCAGATTACCGTCGCGTCGATATGGGCGATGACGCCGCCGCGCGCCCGCACCAATTTGCAGGCGTGCGCCAGAAAGATCGACGAAGCCGCGCCTTTCCATTGCGGATCGGAGGGCGGGAAATGCGCGCCGATGTCGCCTTCGGCGATAGCCCCGAGAATGGCGTCGGTTATGGCGTGCATCAGCACATCGGCGTCGGAGTGGCCCGCAAGCCTGTGGGTGTGCGGGATCGAGACGCCGCCGAGCCAGATGTGATCGCCAGCTTCGAATGCGTGAACGTCGTAGCCCTGACCGGTGCGGACATCGGGCAAAGCGGCGAGGGATGTTTTTCCGATCTGCTCCATGGCGCGCGTGAAATCCTCCGGGGTCGTCAGTTTGAAATTGGCGATATCGCCATCGAAAACATGCACGGTATGGCCTGCCGCCTCGGCGATCATCGCGTCGTCAGTGAACTCGCGCGCTTCGTTGGCGGCGGCGCGATGCGCCGCCTGGATAAGCGCGAAGCGGAAAGATTGCGGCGTCTGCACAGCCCGCAGCCGCGCGCGGTCCGGCGTCGCCGCCACCGCGCCGCGCGCGTCGATCTCCTTTACGGTATCGTTCAGTGGGACGCCGGGCGCGGCGGCGCCATGAACCCTGGCCGCCATGATGGCGCGGGCGATCAAGGCCCGGTCAACGAAGGGGCGGGCGGCGTCGTGGATCAGCACGATCTCCGGCGTTCCGGTGCGGGCGATGGCCTCCAGTCCGTTGCGTACGCTCTCCTGACGCGAGGCGCCGCCAAACGCCGGCGGAGCGATGCGCGACCGGTTCTCCAGCGACAATTCGGCGATGCTCTCCGCATAATGCGCCGCATCGTCAGGATGGATTACAACCGTGAGGCCTGCGTCCGGCGACGCCGCGCACAGATTGGCCAGCGTCAGGGCCAGGACGGAGGAGCCGCCCAGCCGGCGATATTGCTTGGGCAGGCCCTCGCCGGCGCGCGACCCGCGGCCGCCGGCGACTACAAGGATGGCGACGGTTGGGATGGCGTTCATCCGTTTCGTGTGACCTGTCTTGCCGGGGAGGTCAACGGCTTGACCTCCGGCGGCGCTTCGGCAGTTTGTTGGAGATCCGTTATGAATTGGACCACGGGTTTCTGTCTCAATCAGGCTGGATGTTGCCAGAGCAAGTATGATTGCTTATATTGAAGGCAGGATGAATAAAGCACAAAATTTAATCAATGCTGACGAGCCGCAAATCCAGATTGGACCGGTGCGGCTCACCGGTCGCGCCATCCTGGCGCCAATGGCCGGAGTCACCGATTTCGCCATGCGGGGGATCGCCGAGCGCTTCGGGGCAAGCGCCACGATCAGCGAAATGATCGCCGGGGCCGGCGTCCAGCGGGGCGACGGCGAAACCGTCCGTCGTTTGCGCGCCAGCGCCGCTGGAGTGGGGATGAGAGCGCCGCGCGCCGTGCAGATTGCGGCGCGAGACGTCTCGGACGCGATCACTGCTGCGCGATGCGCCGAAGCCTCTGGCGCCGATTGGATCGACATCAACATGGGCTGTCCCTGCAAGCGGGTCACGGGCGGTCTCGCCGGGGCGGCTTTGATGCGCGATCTTGATCAGGCGGTCAGGCTGATTGCGGCGGCGCGCGCCGCCGTCGCGATCCCTGTGACTGTGAAAATGCGGCTCGGCTGGGACGACGCCTCACGCAACGCGCCCGAACTGGCGCGCCGCGCCGAGGCAGAGGGCGTGGCCCTGATCACCGTGCATGGCCGCACGCGTCAACAATTTTACACGGGCCGCGCCGATTGGGCGGCGATCGCCGAGGTGGCGTCGGCGGTGCGCATTCCCGTAATCGCAAATGGCGATTGCGCCTCGCCCGATGACGCCCTGGAAATGTTGCGCGTCTCCGGCGCCGACGCGGCGATGATCGGTCGCGCCGCGCAGGGACGGCCATGGCTCGTTGGCGATATCGCGCATTTTCTGGTTACTGGCGTCCGTCGACCGCCGCCAGACATGGCCGCGCGCAAATCGTTGGCGCGCGAACACCTTGATGGCCTGCTGACGCTCATGGGCGTCGATGCGGGTCTCCGTCACGCCCGTAAACATCTTTGCGCCTATGTCGATCATGCCGTTCAGGACGGTTTGACGTCGGACACCGACATGCGGCGCGCGCTAGTCACCACGCCGGATCACCGAACGGCCTTTGGTCTGATCGAGCGTATTTTTTCCTCTTCCCTTAAAGAGGCTGCTGCATGAGTTCCGTCCTGAAGCGCGTCGAGGCCGCCCGACAAGCGCAACCCGACGCACGCCTGCTTCAAAGCATTCTCGATACGTTGCCAACGGCCATCCTGATTGTTGGGAGCGATAATCTCATAGCGGACGCCAACGCTGTCGCAGAGGCTTTTTTCGATATTGGCCGACAATTGATGGTCGGACAAAAAATCGACCGGCTGGTGCCCTTCGGCTCTCCATTGCTTGGTTTGATCGCGCAAGTGCGAACGCGGGGTGCGACAATTAACGAATATGGCGTTGACCTCGGACGGCCGGGACAAGACATTGACCGGCGCGTCGATGTTCACTGTGCGCCCTTGCCGGAGAGCGGGGAAGGGGTGCTGATCGTACTTCAGGAGCGCACCATTGCAGATAAAATCGACCGGCAGTTAAGGCATCGAAAAGCCGTTCGTTCGGTATCTGGCATGGCTTCGATGCTGGCTCATGAAATCAAGAATCCGCTGTCAGGAATCCGCGGCGCGGCGCAACTGCTGGAAAGCGGGCTCGACGACGCCGACAGGGCGCTGACCCGATTGATCTGCGAAGAAACCGATCGCATCGTTCGACTTGTTGACCGCATGGAGGTTTTCTCCGACGCCCGGCCCCTGTGGCGGGAGAAGATCAACATTCACGCCATCCTCGATCATGTGAAGCGGGTGGCGCAAAGCGGGTTCGCCCGACACATCCGCTTCGTCGAGGATTACGACCCGTCCTTGCCGCCGATCGCCGCCAATCGCGATCAGCTGGTGCAGGCGCTTCTCAATCTGGTGAAAAACGCCGCCGAGTCGATCGGCGACGCCGTCGATGGCGAGATTACGCTCAAGACGGCTTTTCGACCCGGCGTAAGTTTCCGCACAGTCGGCGATCGTAATACTGTTGGTCTGCCATTCGAAGTTTGCGTTCGCGACAATGGCCCCGGCGTGCCGGATGACATTGCGGCGCATTTGTTTGAACCCTTCGTGACGACAAAGTCTTCGGGAACTGGCCTGGGTCTTGCATTAGTCGCCAAGATCATAAACGACCATGGCGGGGTGATCGAATGCGACTCGTTGCCCCGACGAACTGCGTTCCGGATTCTCTTGCCCATGTATCGGGAGGACGTGTCGACTAAATCCGGCGTCGACGCATCCGCCTCAATCGATGAATGCAGCCCAAAATCTCTTAGACCGACGGGCGTGAAAGAAAGCGAGCCCGGGAGAGCGCTGAAATGAATCGTGGTGAAATTTTGGTTGCAGACGATGACGCTGCGATCCGGACCGTTGTTGCGCAGGCACTGTCGCGCGCCGGTTATGAAGTGCGTACGACCGGCACGGCGGCTACCCTGTGGAGATGGGTGCAATCTGGAGAGGGAGATCTTGTCGTCACTGACGTGGTAATGCCGGACGAGAACGCCTTTGAACTCTTGCCGCGCATCAAGAAACTTCGGCCCGAACTGCCAATCATTGTCATGAGCGCGCAAAATACTTTCATGACTGCGATCCGCGCCTCTGAACGCGGAGCCTACGACTATCTGCCCAAGCCCTTCGATCTCAAGGAGCTTGTTGGCATTGTCGGCCGGGCCATGGCGGAGCCGCGCCCTGACAGGGAGGGCCCGGCGCCAGAAGAAATCGAGGGCATGCCGCTCGTTGGCCGCTCGCCGGCGATGCAGGAAATTTATCGATCGCTTGCCCGCCTGATGCAAACCGATCTGACAGTGATGATCAACGGCGAATCAGGCACTGGCAAAGAGCTGGTGGCCCGGGCGCTGCATGATTACGGAAAACGTAAAAAGGGTCCTTTCGTCGCCGTGAATATGGCGGCGATACCGCGCGATCTGATCGAAAGCGAGCTTTTCGGTCATGAGAAAGGCGCCTTCACTGGCGCCAACCAGCGATCTGCCGGTCGGTTCGAGCAGGCGGAAGGCGGAACCCTGTTCCTCGACGAGATCGGCGACATGCCGATGGAGGCGCAAACCAGGCTCTTGCGGGTGCTCCAGCAAGGAGAATACACGACCGTCGGCGGTCGTACGCCGATCAAGACAAATGTCAGGATCATTGCGGCGACGAACAAGGATCTACGCGCCCTTATTCAACAGGGACTGTTTCGCGAGGATCTGTATTTCCGGCTTAATGTTGTGCCATTGCGCCTGCCGCCGCTGCGCGAGCGCGCCGAGGATATTCCAGACCTCGTCCATCATTTCTTCAAAAACGCCGCCAGCGAGGGTTTGCCGCAAAAATATATCGAGCAGTCGGCGCTTGAACGCATGAAGAAATATCGCTGGCCGGGGAATATTCGCGAACTTGAGAATATGATCCGGCGTCTTGCCGCTCTGCATCCCCAGGAGATGATCTCGGACGCCCTGGTCGAGGCGGAGTTAACCCATGAACTGAGGCAGTCAGCCCCGGCTGAACGTCATGTCGGGTCGACGCTGGCGGCCGGGACCATCGACAGCGGCCAGACCCTCTCCACATCCGTCGAACATCATCTTGCGAAACTGTTTAGTGAATATGGGGACGGGCTGCCGCCTCCTGGGCTCTATCACAGGATATTGCGGGAAATCGAGATTCCGCTCATCACAGCGGCGCTTGCGGCGACCCGCGGAAATCAGATCAAGGCGGCGGAACTGCTTGGGCTCAATCGCAACACCCTGCGAAAGAAAGTTAACGATCTCGATATTCGGCTGATGCGGTTGCCCCGGTGAGCCGATAACCTGCAGGTCAGCCGCGCGGTGATCCCTGGGCCAGCCCGGCAAGACATGGGACTCGCTCAATTGCCACACCTCTCGGCGCGTCTTATACAAGCCGGATGTCCCTGACCGGAAACACGCAGCCGCCTGACGCCGGCGCGGCCTCACCGCGCGCCTGGATCGGACCGGTCATTGCAATCGGCGCAGCGCTTTGCGCGATGGGCACTTTCCTGCTCGTCTCGAAATTTGGACGCACCTCGCCGACCGATAGCCGGATGATCGCGCTTTTCGTGATCAACGGCGCCCTGGTCACCATCCTTCTGGTGATGGTGCTGCTGAAGGCGCGACGGTTGTACCGCCTTTGGCGTCGCGGCGCGACGGCGGCGCGCCTGCATGTCCGCATTGTCGGCTTTTTCGCCGTCATCGCCCTGGTTCCAGCCGTGCTTCTGGCGATCGCCGGCTCGCTGACGCTGGAGCGTGCGCTCAATCCGACGTTCATGTCGAGCGTCAAGCTCTATGTTCACAACACCGCCAAGGCCGCCGAAGCTTTTCAGTCCAGCCAATGTCAGGCGCTTTTGCAGGAGGCGCAACTCACCGCCTCCGACCTCGATCGCGCCCGGATGCTGTTCACCTCAGACAAGAGCTATTTCCATCAGGTTTTCGCCTCACGGGCCTATTTTCTGGGTTTCTCCGTCGCTGCGCTGGTCAAATCGAACGGCGAGATCATCGATCGCGTCGATGTCGCCGAGAACGCTTCCGCCATCGTTATCGCGCCACCGAAAGTCGAATTCGATAACGCCCGTCGCGGCGAACCGCTGTGTTTGATGATCGATGATGGTCGGAGTTTCGTGGCGTTGCGTGCGCTCTCGGCCTTCACCGACACCTTCCTCTACGTCACGCGTCCCATCGACCCCTTCGCGCTCGAATTTCCAAAAGAGACCCAAAAGCTTATCAATAACTACGACGCATTCGACGCCTTCCGCACAGCTCTGCAGCGCGCGTTCGTATTAATGTACGCTTTGCTGACAACCATTATGTTATTGTCCTCTATCTGGTTCGGTTTCGATTTCGCCGATCGTTTAGTGACTCCGATCCGCACCCTGATCGACGCGACCGACCAGGTCTCGGCCGGAAACCTGGATTTTCAGGTCAAAGTCGATCGTTCCCACGGCGAGATCGCCCGTCTCGCCGACACTTTCAACAATATGACACTGGAGCTGGATCATCAGCAGCGCAGCCTGATCGAGGCCAACCGGATCAACGACGAGCGACGCGAGTTTACCGAGGCAGTGCTCGCAGGCGTGCCGGCGGCAGTGATGGGCGTCGACTGGGCTGGCAATGTGACCATTCTCAACCGCTCCGCCGAGGAGCTGTCGCTTGTTGACGAGCTGGGACAGGCCACCGTCGGCGCCAATATCATCGATGTGATGCCTGAAATCGCGCCGATCCTCGTCGACGCCGCGGAAGCTTTTCCACGGTCGGTGCAGAGCCAGCTCACGATCAAACGCGGCGGAGCCGAAAAAACCTTTAATATCCGGGTGACATCGGCCCGTGGCGAGGAGGAGGGATATCCAAATTACGTGGTGACTCTCGACGATATCACCGATCTTGTGACCGCCCAGCGCAGTTCCGCCTGGGCGGATGTGGCCCGTCGCATTGCGCACGAGATCAAAAACCCCCTGACCCCGATCCAGCTTTCCGCCGAACGTCTGAAGCGAAAATATGGAAAGGTGATCAAGGAGGACAAAGATATTTTTGATCAATGCACCGACACGATCGTCCGACAGGTCGACGACATCAAGCGCATGGTCGACGAGTTCTCCTCCTTCGCGCGCATGCCCAAAGCGCGACCGGAACGAGACGATCTCAACGAATGCATTCGACAGGTGCTGTTCTTGATGCGCGTCGGAAACGCCGACATCGATATTGTCGAGACCCTGCCATCCACACCGACCCTGGCCCAATTCGACAGACGTCTGTTGTCGCAGGCGCTGACTAACATCGTGAAAAACGCTGCAGAGGGTATCGCCGCGCGGGAAAACGCCGAAGAAAAGGGCAGGGTTGAAGTCAGGGTGACCCATCACGATGGCATGGCGGAAGTCGATGTGATCGACAACGGCAAGGGTTTTCCTGAAATTAACCGCCAACGACTGCTGGAGCCCTACATAACAACTCGCTCCGACGGTACGGGACTGGGCTTGCCAATTGTCGCCAAGATCATCGAAGATCATGGTGGGAGGCTGGAGCTATTGGACGCCCCAGCCGGACGCGGAGCCTGTGTCCGTCTGCTGCTGCCGCTGGCCCCTGAGGAGACCGGTCAGGCGGCCGCCTAGCGGCAGGGCGCGATTTATAAAAGAAAATAAGCACATACGGTTCTGCAAAAGGCGAGGCGAATGGCGAGCGATATTCTGATTGTCGACGACGAGGCGGACATCCGGGAGCTGGTCGCCGGCATTCTCGGCGACGAGGGCCACGGAACCCGCACCGCCAAAGACGCTGACGAAGCTCTCGGGGCGATCGCAGCCCGTCGCCCGCACCTCGTCTTCCTCGATATCTGGCTGCAAGGTTCTCGGCTCGATGGCCTGCAGGTGCTGGAAGAAATCCAGAAGCTGCACAAGGGCTTGCCGGTCGTCATGATTTCAGGTCACGGCAACATCGAGACCGCGGTGAGCGCGATCAAGATCGGGGCCTACGACTTCATCGAAAAACCGTTTAAATCCGATCGTTTGGTGCTGGTGGCCGAACGCGCGCTCGAAGCCTATCAGTTACGTCGGGAAATCTCGGCGCTGCGTCAGCGCTCAGGTAATTTCGACCGGATCATCGGCGCCTCGCCGGCGGCCAATCAACTTCAGCAAATCATCTCGCGTGTCGCGCCCGTCAATTCGCGAGTCATGATCACCGGCGCGCCGGGCACCGGCAAGGAGCTGGCGGCCCGCTGCATTCACGAAGCTTCGCATCGCGCCAATGGCCCATTCGTTGTCATCAATTCGGCGACGATCACGCCCGAGAACATGGAGATCGAGCTTTTTGGTCAGGAAGGCCCCGACGGCGGCCGCAAAATAGGCGCGCTTGAGGAAGCTCATGGCGGCACGCTGTTTCTTGATGAAATCTCCGATATGCCGCTCGACACGCAGGCGAAAATCCTGCGTGTGCTCGTGGAGCAATCCTTCCAGAGAGTTGGCGGGGCGACAAAGGTTCAGGTCGATGTCCGCGTGATTTCATCTTCGGCGCGCGACCTCGCCTATTGTATCGAGGAAGGGACGCTGCGCGAAGATCTCTTCCATCGTCTCTCGGTCGTGCCCATTCGCGTGCCCTCGCTTGCCGAACGCCGTGAGGATATCCCGGCTCTAATTCATTATTTTATGGAAAACATGTCGCTAGCTTCGGGAATGCCGCGTCGGGAGATCGCCGATGACGCGCTTGCCGTATTGCAGTTGCACGACTGGCCGGGAAATATCCGGCAGCTCAAGAACAACGTCGAACGTTTGATGATTCTCACCGCAGGCGAGGCGGGCGCGACCATCACCGCAGACATGCTGCCCGCTGATGTCGGCGAACTTGTTCCGGCGACGCCGGCTGGCGTTCGGGGCGAAAAACTGATGAGTCTACCCCTGCGCGAGGCGCGCGAGGTCTTCGAAAGGGAGTATCTCATCGCCCAGCTCAACCGGTTTTCCAGTAATATCTCTCGCACGGCCGAGTTCATCGGCATGGAGCGTTCGGCTCTGCATCGCAAGCTGAAGTCGCTCTCAATAGAATAGTAAATTCAATAGGATACGAAGACAGGCAGGTTGAGGTTCTTTATTCAGGGCGCAGCCGGGGACCAGACGCGCGCGACGGGGGCTTCGCCTTTACGGATCGGGCGCCTTGCGCTTCGCGACCAGAGCGGTTCTAATAAGTATGAAGGCGGTAAACCAAAAAATAAAATTCCCGGGGAGGGGGGCGGCTTCAAACCGCTCGGCTCGATAAAAAAAGAACAGGACAGCCGATGTCGTCGGAGCGTATGCAAAATCTACAGGACACGTTTCTCAATTTTGTGCGTAAGAATAAAATCCCGCTGACAATTTTTCTCGTGAATGGCGTGAAATTGCAGGGGATTGTCACATGGTTCGATAATTTTTGCCTGCTTCTGAGACGGGACGGGCACTCCCAGCTCGTTTACAAGCACGCAATATCGACCATCATGCCCGGACATCCGATCCAGATGTTTGAACCGGGCGAAGACGACGGCCAGACGGAGAAGCGTCCGGCTTGAACGTCGTCCTGAAAGGCGATGACAACGGCGTGGGCGGCAATAAAACCCGCGCCGTGGTTGTAGGTCCTTACCCGACGCGCAACGCCGCGAACGCCGCGCGCGACCCTGTTGCGCGGATGGAGGAGGCGGTCGGTCTGGCCCTCGCCATCGATCTGGACATTGTCGCAGAGATTCCCGTCGCCCTGAACGAAGTTCGGCCCGCGACCTATCTTGGCAAGGGCAAGGTCGAGGAAATCGGCGACATCGTCAAAGAGCGGGAAGCCGGCGTCGTCAGCATGGATTGTCAGTTGTCGCCGGTCCAGCAACGCAATCTCGAAAAGGCCTGGAACGCAAAGGTCATCGACCGCACCGGGCTCATTCTTGAAATTTTCGGCGAACGCGCCCTCACGAAGGAAGGCGCATTGCAGGTGGAACTGGCGCATCTCGCCTATCAGAAATCTCGCCTTGTGCGCTCATGGACGCATCTGGAGCGCCAGCGCGGCGGTTTTGGATTCCTGGGCGGTCCGGGCGAAACACAGATCGAGACCGATCGGCGTCTGATCGAAGAGCGCATGCGTCGCATAGAAACCGATCTGGAGAAAGTGAAACGCACCCGCGGACTGCACCGCAAGACGCGCCGCGACGTTCCCTATCCGGTCGTGGCGCTGGTTGGCTACACCAACGCCGGAAAATCGACCCTGTTCAATCGCCTGACCCGCGCTGAGGTGCTGGCGCAGGACATGTTGTTCGCCACGCTTGATCCGACGCTTCGCCAGATCCGTCTGCCACATGGGGCGCGGGCGCTGTTGTCCGACACGGTGGGGTTTATTTCCGACCTGCCGACAATGCTGGTTTCCGCCTTTCGCGCCACTCTGGAGGAGGTGACGCTCGCCGATGTGATCCTGCATGTGCGCGACGCATCGCATACGGATTGGGAAGCGCAGGCGCGCGATGTCGCGGCGATCCTGGATGAACTTGGTCTGAAAGGCGAAGCAGAAGGACGGATCATTGAAGTCTGGAACAAGATCGACGCGCTCGACCCCGAACGGCTGGAGGCGTTGCGCTTCGCCGGGCGTGGTTTCGAGCCGGGACGACGACCAGAGCTCGTATCGGCAATCACCGGCGCCGGCCTAGATACGCTTCTCACGCGCATCGAAACTGTGCTCGCGGCCAATCGAGTGACGCTGCAACTGGATCTTGCGCCCGAGGATGGACAGGGACTCGCCTGGCTTCATGCACATGCGGAAGTTCTGGACCGTAAAACTCGCAAGGATGGCGGCGTGCGTCTCTCGGTGCGCGTCGCGCCAGAGCGGCTGGAGGATATCCGGCGTCGCTATGGGGCATCCGTGCGCCCTTCAGCACGAGAGTAACGACATGCCGTGGCTTTATCTTGCAATCGCCATTGTCGCCGAAGTCGTTGGCTCGACGGCGCTGCCGGCGGCGCAGGGTTTTAAAAATCCGCTGCCGTCTCTGGTTGTCGTTGTCGGATATCTGACGGCGTTTTACTTTTTGTCGCGCACGCTGGAGACGATCCCGCTCGGCGTCAGCTATGCGCTGTGGTCGGGCGTCGGCATCGTGCTGATCTCGCTCGGCGGCTGGATTTTCTATCGTCAGACGCTGAGTCTGCTCGAAATGTTCGGCATCGCCTTGATCATTGTCGGCGCCGTCATTCTCAAACTTGGCGGCAAGGGGCACTGAAGGGGCGCGAAGCGCTCCTAGACGGCAAGCCGACTGGCCTCGTTGAGACGTTTAAGCATTTCTCCCAGCGCCGTCAGTTCATGCGCCGTGAGCGCGCGGAGTGGCGGTCGGACATGCAACGGATAGCCGGGCAGGCGTTGCGCCAGCGCCGATTTGACCAACGCCGGCTCGTCAACATTGAGGGTCTTGCGGAAAGCGTTCCAGACATCGAAATCTTGCTGGAAACGCTGCGCCAGCATTTTATCGCCGGCGGCCCATGCGCGGCGAATGCCGACGAGAAATTGCGGAAAGGGATTGCCGGCTCCCGTTATCGAGCCATCAAGACCGGCCTCCAGAACAGCGAGCGCCTGACGATCGTTGCCGACAAAAACCTGTCTGATCCCGGCCAGATTTTTGAATGCGCGCGCTGCGTCGAGGTCGCCGCTGGAGTCTTTGACGCCAATAATCATTGGGCAGATCGCCATGATCCGTTCAACCAGCGCCGGCGTCAGGGCAAGTTTTACGTGACGCGGAAAATTATACAAAAACACGGGAGTTTTGACGCCATCCAACGCGCGTCGAAAAAATTCGATTAGTCCCGCATCTCCTGCGCCGGCGTAATAAAAGGGCGGCAGGATCAGCAAGGCGTCCGCGCCAATCGAGTTTCTGGCCAGCTTATTCGCCTCGCGGGCGTTTGTGCTGCTAATATTGTTGACTAGAGCGCCGGCAAAATTCGCTCGCGCTGTCTCATAAAGCATACAGCGTTCTGCGAAGTCGAGAGATGGAAATTCGCCAGTCGTGCCATTGATAACCAGACCATCCACGCCGCAAGTGGATACAAAGGCAAGAAAGTCACAAAATGCCGCCAGTCTAACGTCGCCGTTGGCGTCAAAGGGCGTCGGCGCAGCAAAGAGAGGACCCGTGATCTGGCGAGGTCCATGACCGGTCCCAGACGGATTATTGACAATTGTTGTCATTGATCAATTGTCATCCATGGTCAATTGCCGGTTTTGTCGTTCGAAGGCGCCGACAATCGATTCAAGAATATCTGCGGCAGTGATGAGACCGACGAAGACGCCATCGTCGTCCTGCACGATGCCCATGTGCATGCGGGCGTGTCGCAGAACATTAACCACGATCAGCATATCGGCAGTTTGGGGGATCGACGGCGCCTCTCGTATAAATGGGCGCAGACTCGTCTGCCGCGCCTCGTCCATCCTCACCAAATCCTTGGCCCAAATCAGTCCGATAATACGGTCCGGATTTATGTCGTAAACAGGGAAACAACGAAATGGGCTTTGTACGATTTGCGTTATAGCGGCGTCGAGCGGCGCATTGAGATCGACTGTCTCCACCTTGTCGCGCGGAGTCATCAGGCTTTTGGCGTCGCCGTCACCCAGTTTCAGCACGCGTGAAATCAGCCGGCTTTCACCGGCCTTGATGTTGCCGGCATGTTCGGCTTCCTCCGCCAGCTTGCGAATTTCCTCATCGGTGACAGTGGTGAGATTGTCCTCCGACTGGCCCGCCATAAACAACAGCACGTCACTTGAACGTTCAAGAAAGAGCACAAGCGGCCGTATCTTTACGGACGCTTTCGCCATGAAAGGCGCGATGGCGCAGGCGATAGCCTCTGGATTCTTCAGTGCGATACGTTTGGGCGCCAGTTCGCCCACAATCACTGTGAGATAGGTTGTCGTAGCGACTACAAAACCAACCCCGAGAAAGTGGGCGACACCGATCGGCAGACCAAGTCCGGCCAGCCATTGAGACAGGTTGATGCCGACCGTCGCGCCGGAAAAGGCGCCGGAGAGCACGCCGACAAGTGTCATGCCCAATTGCAGTGTGGAGAGAAAGCGTCCTGGATCGGACGCTAGCTCCAGCGCAACAGCGGCGCCATTTTTGTTATGATCGACAAGTGTTTGTAACCGCGTGGGACGTGAGGAGACAACGGCCATTTCAGCCATCGCAAAGAGACCGTTGACGACAGCCAGACCCAGGATGAGCGCAAATTGAAGATAGGGCGACACGGGTTTTGTTCCTTTGTAAGCCGGGCGTGCGGTGACATGAGTAAATGATTGTAATGAGTATAACGACAGAAAGCTTCAACCTGCATGAAGCCGTGTCATGCGTCGAGAAAACGCCATTTGGCAAAGGTCGCCGCCTGTCCCCCCGGCGCCCCCCCGGCGTCGGCGACGTTCCAGATCGTTACGTCCTGAATAAGAAAACGATGACCGGTTGCGCCGATGCGTACGCCTTCATAGCCCCTGACAAAACCCTTGCGCGCCGTTTCCGCCAGCAACCTCTCGCGCGCCGCTCGCAGCGTGGGTTCGGCTGTCAGGCGTGAGGGCGTGCGGATAAAGTCCGTAGCGGACATTTCCCATAAAACCAGTCCTGCGCGATTGGCGTAATTAAGGATTGGGTCAGCCTCCGGCCCATGCGCCACGACGACAAAAGGAGCCGCGAACAACCTGTCGGCCTCGTCGTGAGCGTTACCGTTACGGGGGAGCAGTTCCTCACCCGTCGCGCGACGAAAGGAGTCCAGCAGCTGGCGTGCGCGTATGATCCACGCGTCGCGAAAATCGTCAGGCAGGGCGTAGAGATCCATAGTCAGTGAGCCTCAATCATCGATCAGGTAACGAAACATTGATCGACGTGGATCCATATCTCAGGCGCAATAGCAAGAGCGCCGATATCAGCGGACCCATCGCCAGAATAGGCGGAGCGTAATGAAAGGCGCCGGTCGCATCCTTGATCCACCCGACTAGATAAGGTCCGAGAAATCCCGCGAGCGCTGCGATCGCGTTGATCAAGGCGATGGCGCCTGTGGCCTGGGCGGGCCTGAGCCGTTGGGTCGCAAGGGTCCAGAAGATCGGAAACATTGAGAAGGTTCCCGCCGCAGAAATCGACAGCGCGATAATCGTCAGCAACGGCGACGACAACAATCCGCATATAGCCAGACCAGCGCATGACAAAAGCGACGCCAGCGCGGCATGAAACATATGATCGCCCTGTCGATCGACATGCCGGCTCCAGTAATACATCGATAAACCGCCGACGATATAAGGCGCGGCGCTCAGAAGGCCGACGACATGAGGGGAGTAACCGAAATCGTGAACGATCTGTGGCAGCCAGAAAACCAGTCCATAGAGCGTTAGCACAACGCCGAAATAGATTGCGCTCAGCAAAGCGACGTCGCGTGTGAGCAAGGAGCGGAAACTTGCATGCACGATCGCCTCGCCATGCGCGGCGCGTTCCGCCGTCAGCGTCTCCTGCAACCAGCCTCGTTCGGATGGCGCAAGCCAATGCGCTTGCGCGGGATCGTCGGTCAGCCAGAAATAGGCCATCAAGCCCAATACAATCGAGGGCAGAGCCTCGATCAGGAACAGCCACCGCCATGCTTTCATGCCGCCGACATCTTGCATGTATTCGAGAATAAATCCCGAGATCGGCGCGCCAATCACGCTGGAGACGGGAATAGCCAGCATAAAGGCGCTCAAGGCGACAGCGCGGTAGCGATGCGGCATCCAGTAAGTAAGATAGAGCACGACGCCGGGCACAAAGCCCGCCTCGGCAAGCCCCAGCAATAAACGCAGCAAGAGAAAGCTCGTCTCGTTCCAGGCGAGCGCCATCAGGGCGGACACGACGCCCCAGCTCAGCAGGATGCGCGCGATCCATATCCGGGCGCCAAACCGCGCCAGTAAATAATTGCTGGGCACTTCAAATGCGGCGTAACTGAAAAAGAAAATTCCCGAACCCAGACCAAAAACGATAGGCGAGAGGCCCAGATCCTTGTTCATCTGCAGCGCGGCGAAGCCGATATTGACGCGATCAAGATAGTTGGCGACCAGACAGACAGCCAGAAAGGGCAGCAATCGTCGCCGCACCTTGGCGATCGTGCTCGCAGCCTCCACAGTGTCCGGGCAGGGTGAAGGTGGCGCAGCGCCTGTCATTATAAAGGCAATCCTTAAGTAGCGGAGATCGTCCGCTCGCACGTAACCGCGTGAAGATGAAAAGGCCAGAGGCTGGGCGCGTCACTTGCCGTCCCAGGTGACTTTCCACAAGACGCCGCCGCCATCCTCGCCTACCAGCAGGGAGCCATCGGGCAAAACAGCCAGTCCAGACGGCCGGCCGGCGACGCGGGAGTCGTCGAGAACAAATCCGGTGAGAAAATCCTGAAAACGACCAGTCGGCGCGCCATCGACGAATTCGAGCCGCACAACTTTGTATCCTGACTTGTGGGAGCGGTTCCATGATCCATGCAGCGCCACAAAAGCGTCGCCACGATAGTCGGTCGGGAATTGCGCGCCATCGTAGAAGGCGACGCTGACCGGGGCGCCATGCGGCGGCAGCAAAATATCCGGGGTTATGACCTTGTCGATCAGATCGGCGCGCTTTTCGGGATGGCGAGGGTCGCGATGTGCGCCGATGTAAAACCATGGCCATCCGTAAAATCCTGCGGGTTTTACGGATGTCGCGTAATCTGGCGGCAGATCGTCGCCCAGCATGTCGCGTTCGTTGACCACGCACCAAAGATCATTCGATGCCGGTTTGAGCGCTACCGCCGCGCAATTACGCAAGCCGGATGCGAGAACACGGCGTTCGCCGCCCTCAGAATTAAAGGCCAATACCGTCGCGCGATCACGTTCGGGGCCGCTTGCCATGACCCCGTGGATCTCACCCATTTCTGAATGCGCGATGACAGAAGGCGCTTGCTCTGCGACGCCTTCCGCGACATTGGTTTTTGAACCAACCGCGACATACAACGTCGCGCCATCACGCGAAAATGCGATGTCTCGGGTGCTGTGGCCGCCTTTGGGCAGATTGTCGACGATCGTGACCGGCGGCCCCGAGGCTTTCAGATCGCCGTCGTGATAGGGAAATCGAATGATGCGGGATTCGGTTGCGACATACAGAAAATCGGGTTTCGAATTTGCCGGGTAAAAGGCCATGCCGGAAGGGTTGTCGAGACCGGCGGTGAAAACCTCGCTGTGCGTCAGTGACGCGCTCGCGCGGCCGGGACGCAAAACCCGCAAGGCTCCGGCGTTATTCTCGACAACAAAAATGTCGCCATTCGGCGCAACGCGGATTGTGCGCGGCCCAGCAAGCCCCTCCGCCAGCCGTTCCACTCTAAACCCGGCGGGCGCTTGAGGTCGAAAGTCGGCAGTCGGGGGTACTGCCTGCGTCGGCGCAGCTACGGGCGCACTGGCGTAGGGCTCAGGCAACTCATTGGGCGTGATTTTACGCCACTGACCGGGCGCGTCGTTGCGCCAGTCGCCGAAGGGCGCTTTGTTTGAGTCGGGCACGTCGGCAAATGCGCCGTATGGGGTCAAAGAGATGAGAAGCAATCCGGCGCGTATGTTGCGCCGGATTGATGTGGCAAGGAGAGAGCATCCGTCCCGAAAAAACGACATTATTGGCTCCCGAACCGCCCGCGCGACGGACGCAGTCACAGATTGGCGCGTCAGCCTGAGAGACCTGACGCCACGACCGCAAACAGCCCAAGAGACATCGCCAGACCGAAAAGAGTAGCGAAGATATGTGTGCGCGTATCGATCATCGCCATGATCCTTCTCTGTCAGTCGCCGATTCGACGACCATTGCTAAGAGGGTAGGGCGATTTGGGGGCCGGAACAGTGCGCCGGCGCACACGCCGGACGCACAACCCTCCAGAGGAGGCTTTGAACGCAACAATTTGCAGGAAAGCGGGCATCGCGCCCACTTTCCGTTCGTTGAATGAGCTTACTTCTTTTCGGCAGGCTTTTCCGCCGGAGCCATTTTGTCCATCGCGTCGGCGGCGCCTTTCTTGGCGTGATCCATCATGCCCTTGCCATGATCCATCATGCCCTTGCCATGATCCATCATGCCTTTGGCGTGATCCATAGCGCCCATGGCCGGGGCGGCTGCGCCAGCAGCAGGCGCCGCCGCGCCGGCGGCGGGGGCGGCCGGAGCCTGCGCCCATGCGACGCTGGCGGCGAGGACAGAGGCGGCGACAAACGTGGCGGTAAGGAAAGGCGACTTCATCTGTTTTCTCCCCAATCGCTCCAGGGCCGGAGCGGTGACGGCTCTCATTGGCCGATGCGGCCTGAATGGTGAATGAACCGGTTCGGCATGGCAAGGTCTGGAAACCGACCCGTTACCCGGTGCGCGCAATAAAAAACCCGGCCGTTTCCGGCCGGGCGATTGGTTATGCGGGTCGTTTCGACGTTCAGTATTTGGCGACGATTGGCGCAGCGGACCAGTTGATGTGATAGTTCAAGCCAGCGCGCACGATGTTGCCCGTTGCGCGTCCCTGGTAGGTCGACGCAGACATAATGCCGTTGTCACCCGCCGCTGCATTCGCGCCATAGTAATTGTTGATGACGGTGCCGGAAATACGGCCGAGATCGTAATACAGATACTCGACTTTGGCCGACCAGTTCGGCAGGAACATCCACTCGACGCCGCCGCCGCCGGTCCAGCCCACCTGCGTGTTGGAGAAAGAGCCGCTTCCGCCGATAAGGTAATTCCGTCCCTGGCCTGAGGCGTCGGTCCAGGGTTGATAGTTCGACACATTGGTATTGAGGCCGCCGTAGGCGAGACCGCCGGTGCCGTAGAGCAACAGCGTCGGGGTCACGAGGTAGCCCATGCGACCGCGCACCGTGCCGAGATAATCCAGCGTGCTTCTGCCCTGTTGGTTGGAAAGCAGGCTGTAGGGAACGCCCAGCTCGTCAGTGTTAGCCGCCGTCCAGCGGCTGCCGTTCGCGCCGCTGCCGGCAATCCCCTGGATATCGGCCTCGACGCCGAAGACGAAGCCCATGCCGCCATAGGGAATCTGCCAGTTATAACCCATCTGGCCGCCGCCGATGAATGCGGCGTTACCGTTATTGTAGCCAGAGCCCGAGAGCAGCGCCGCAGAAAGGAGCGAGGCGTTGCCGGCCGGTTGATAGATGTTCCACGTCGTTGCGTTCGGCGCCGAATTATTGCCGAACGTGCCGCCAGCGTTCAGACCGACATAGAAACCGGTCCACATCGGCGGCGGCGGCGGAACATAAGCCGGCTCCTTGCGCGTCGGCAGATCGGCGGCAAGAGCGGAGCCGGCGAAAGCGGCCAGCGACGCCGCAGCGAGAAGAACTTTTTTCATAAGCGACACTTTCGGTTGTGATGGCCTACTGTCTTGAAGGCCGACGGTTGTAAGGGCTGAACATGAAATCGGATAAAGCATAAAATGACGAGTTGGAGAGAAACTGCAATGAATTTTAGGTTCCCGGCCGGTCGTCGCTGGCGTTTTCCGGCGACCTGTGGCGGATATGACACAGACTGAATCGAGTCCGGGAGGATGATCGTCCCGGCGTCGATTGCTTTGTTTGCGACGTAATGGCGGTAGACCCATATCTGTGATGATAAGGCGATACAGTCTTTCCCGTGCGAGGATAGGAAAATATCGCAACAGAAATGGGACGACAGGCGGAGCCGTAGCAGTGACAACAGCATTTCGCGCTTGCGTTTTCGTCCTCGCGTTTTTGGCGGATAACGCCAGCGCGGGCGATTGCAAAATCGAGAGCCTAGACGGCCGTAGCGTTCAGATATGCGGCGATGGTTACGTCGAGACGCGCGGAAGAGGTCAGGCGCATATGTATGGCGTTCGAAATGGCGGCGTTGCCCGCTACTCCGGGAATTCGGCCCCGGCCTGGGCGATTAAGCAACGCCACCAAAAGGATCAAAAAATCAATGTTTGAGATTCGGATAAACAAAATGAAATACTTTTTCATGCAAAAATAATTTCAAGACTGTAACGTTTGAGCTTGACGTTTTCTGATTTTATTTTTTGGTTAACATCCAAAAAAGAAACAATTCATTGGGTCATCAAACGATATGCGACGATTAGGCTGCAACATATCCGATGCGCTGATTTAGGGTGAACAATCGAAGTTGAGCGCCACGGCTGAATATCATTATGCAACCCGGCAGACTGTCTCGCTTAGTATCACCCGAGAATTTTACGAATTCATCATGCGGCGGAGGCGTCTCATTAGCGGCTTATCCGCCCGACTGGCGACAAGCCTTGAGAGGCCGCAGGCGAAAGCCAAAGAAATGCGGGAAGGCGATGTTATACCCGCAGATGGAGCGGGCGATGACCAGACCAAAGCGCCAGACAGAGCGACGGCCCTATTGTACTGATCGAGAGCCCGCGCTTCGCCGTCGAGAAAAGAAAGGTCGAGTCGCGTTACTGACCATACAGGGCGCGGTCGAAAGAAGGGGACAGGATGGTTTTCGTCCAACATAAAACTATGTGCGGCACGAGCCGCCTGACACACGAAATCAATCGCGCTGCTCAGATCGCTACGCAATCTTGCCTGGAGGTCTCCCGGTGACGGCGCCTTGATCTTGAAAATAAAAAACCGCCGACGCATTGGCCGGCGGCAAGTCTCACAAGGATGGACAACTCAGAAGTCGAGTAAAAACCGGATCAGCCGATGACAGCCGCGTGAGCCAATGCAATCCCCACGCCGAAGAATATGGCGCTGCCGATGATCGTTCCGAAGATTTTGCTGCCGATGCTGGTCATTTCCGCCTCCGTCAATTCGATGATTGAAGGATAAGCGCGATAAGAGCCGGCGGATGTGCGGGCGCGCACAAGTCGTGTCGATCAGCAAGTGTCAGGACGGCCGGGGCGATTGCAGGGCGGTTTCTTGCCAGAGGGGATGGCCAATGAGCGTTGCGCCAGCGTCGCGGCGAGTGTCGTCCTGTCGCGGTCTTGCGCAGGCGCCGGGCGCCCCGCACAGGATTTTGCCCCGTGTTCCGTCCGCGCGCCTGTGTCCCGACTGTGGCCCGGTGGGGGTTATCCGGTGGGGATTATCAAGGTCGTCGCCTTGATCCACGGGCCTGTGTTGGCGCGCTCCCGACGATCCGGTCGCCTTGTTATCGGCCGCCCGGATCTGGCTGGTGTCATAATGCTCAATCGTCACTGGCGAGCAAGGCGATGGCTTCGATCAAGAGCTTTCTCACGTCCTGATTTTCGACCCTCGCAAGAGCCCAGAACAACATTCGAAATGCGATCTCGTTTCCAGATGGCGTTTCGTCGGCATTGGCTTTGATGAATAGCTCGGTCATGGGGCCTCCTGTGGCTACCGGGAGGCATAGGCTTGAAAGGCGGCGACCGATACTCTCAAAAGTTGTAGTAAATGAACATTTCAGCCATTGGTTTAATCAATGGCAATGCATAAAGACATCGACGATTGAAACAAAGCTGCGATCAATCCGGCCTCACGCACGCAATCGGTCATCAAGCCGGCGGCGAATCGCGACAGGAGCTTATCGAGTCTCCGCTTCGCCGCGCCACCTGATCCGGCGATCTTCGGCGATAGGCGGCCGAAAGGCGCGTTTCTCAAGTCGCTGAAAATCCCTAAAGATAGTCTCCGACGCGCGCCATCTGCTTGAACGTATGTGATGGGCGATTCCACCGTCGCCTCTGCCGTGTGGCGTCGGTGTAACATCGAATATTCAGAGCCCGGCGGTCGCAACCAGATTTTTCATAAGTATTTAAATTTATTGGTGCCGACTACAGGATTCGAACCCGTGACCTACTGATTACAAATCAGTTGCTCTACCAGCTGAGCTAAGTCGGCGTTTTGCAGGCGCTCTGGCGCAGTCGTCGCTTCCCGGCCAAGAGCCCGGCGGCGCACGGCCTGTATTCTCCAAGGCGGAGGCAAAATCAATCCCGTCCCAAAACCGGCTGTTTGGCTTTGCGCTTGTTTCGATCTCATCCGGCGCCTCGCGACGGTCTCTCCCTCAGGCAGGGGGAGAATGAGTCTGCCCCCTCAGCCGCAGGCGGACGACGGCGAGCACAGCCGCAGCGGCGTTGGAGACATTGAGGCTTCGGATCGGCCCTGGCAGATCGAGACGGGCGACGGCGTCGCAGCGTTCGCGGGTGAGGCGGCGCAGACCCTTGCCCTCGGCGCCCAGCACCAGCGCCAGCGGGGTCGAGAGCGGCAGGGTTTCGATCGACGTTACGCCATCGGAGTCGAGGCCGACGATGCCGAAGCCCCGGTCGCGCAACTGATCGAGCGCGCGGGCGAGGTTGACCACGCCGATAATGCTCACATGCTCCAGCGCTCCGGAGGCGGTCTTGGCGAGCACGCCGGTGAACGCCGGACTGTGTCGCTCCGTGACGACCAGCGCATCGACGCCGAAGGCGCAGGCGCTGCGAAGGATCGCGCCGACATTCTGCGGATCGGTGACCTGATCGAGCGCCAGCACCAGTTTGGCGTCCTCGGGAATATCGGCGATGTCGGCCTCGGGCAGGGGCCGGGATTCGAGCAGCAGCCCTTGATGGACTGCCTCCGGACCAAGCCGATGATCCAGGTCGCGGCTCTCCACTATGCGCGGGATCAGTCCGGCGCCGTGGGCAGCGTCGAGGATTTTCGGCAGGGCAGCCTCGGTGGCGAATAGGGACAGGAGTTTGCGCCGTTTCGCCGTCAGCGCCGCGCGTACGGCGTGATAGCCATATAAAACAACAATATCCGGCGAGGGAGCCCGGAACGGCCCAGCCGACGGGCCGAGCGGCGCGCGTCGCGGCGGCGTCTTGTTCCGGCTCATCGCAGCGCCGCCGTCTTCACCCACCAGCCGGGATGGTAGGCCCTGATAACGCGCGCGGCGCGCACCGCCGCGTGAGGCGTGTCGAAGAGGGCGAAACAGGTGGCGCCGGAGCCGGACATGCGGGCGAGCTGAGCGCCGCGCGCCGCCCGCAGCACCGCCAGCGCGTCGACGATCGCCGGCGCCAGCAAACAGGCGGGGTCCTCAAGATCATTGCGGCAATGGTTGAGACGCTCGATCAGATCGGCGACGCTCAGGTCGGAGGGAATGTCGAGATGCGCGCCGTATCCCGACGATTCCTCGGGTCTCAGACCCAGGCTCTGGAAGACCGGTTTTGTTTCCACCGGCACGCCGGGATTGATCAGCACAGCGGGCAACACAGGCAGACGCAAGATTGGTCCAAGCGTTTCGCCGGCGCCGCGCATCATGCGCGCCCGTCCGGCGAGACAGACGGGAACGTCCGAGCCTGTGGCGCGGGCGGCCTCCAGCAGACGGGGATCGTCGGGCGCCAGACTGTTCGCGCGCGCCAGCAGTCGCAGCGCCGCCGCCGCGTCCGATGAGCCGCCGCCGATCCCGGCGGCGACCGGCAGTCGCTTGTCGAGCCGGAAGGCGCCAAACCGCAAGCCTTTCACTCTGGCGGCAAGATGGCGCGCGGCGCGCAGCACGAGATTGTCGTCGCCGTCGCCGGCCGCAACGGCCGTCGGACCCGCGATGTCGAGTCTCAGCGGCGCGTCCGGGAGCAGGGCGAGCGTATCGCCGGCCCCGGTGAAGGCGACGAGGCTTTCGAGCGTGTGATAGCCGTCGGCGCGACGGCCGAGGACATGCAGGGACAGGTTGATCTTGGCGGCAGCGCGGGTGACGAGCATGTTCGGTCCAGCGACGTGTTGCGTCGTGCTTAGCCGCTCTCGCCCGGCTTCACAAATACGGCTGACGTTCAGCGTCCGTCGACGCCGGCGCGGTCAATCGCCGGACCGTCCTGTTCCCAGATCGGCGTTCCGGCGGTTTCAGGCGTGGCGCGCCTGTTTTTTTGTTTTGGCCGTTGCGTCGACGCCCGCATGCGGCCAGCGACCATCGGCCCATCGCCATTGATAACCCCGGCGACGCTATCGACGATTTCGTCGTCAGCCCGCGCCATCCCCACCGTTATCAAACCCGCAGCAAGCGCCCCGAGCAGACCGATAACTCCAGCAAGAGGACGATTCGCCATTCAGAGCTTTCTTGAAAGAAGACGGACCGAACGGTCACCTCAAGTCACGCCGTCAAATTTAGCAAGATGACACGAGTTGCGCGCGTTTTGAAAATTTTCAAGTCGGCGACCCTCAGTAAAGGGTCATGAAGCGCTTAAATTGTGGGTTTCGACCCGGCGGGGCATTGCCTAAGTCTTTGTTTTATTTGGAGCGGGCGAAGGGATTCGAACCCTCGACCCCAACCTTGGCAAGGTCACGCTGGCGGCTTTCCGGGGCTTTCTGAAAATTTCCAGAACTTTACAAAAAATTGACAAATCAATACCTTGCATCTACCGTCGTTTTTTGTTGTTTGCCGCGAGTTTCTACCAAGTGCTTACCTATTGCTTACCCGATTGTCAAAATTTGGCGGCTTACTTTTTTCGCAAGGCTGGAGCGGATGGCGTCGATCAAGGCCAAGATTACCAAGCGGCTTGTCGATAGCCTGAAGCCCGACGCAGCCGGCGATCTTTTCGTATGGGACTCTGAATTGTCCCGGTTTGGACTACGCATAAAACCATCGGGGCGCGGCTCTTTTTTCATTCTCTACAGGCCGGGCGGACGCGCCCAGAGATATTACACCTTTGCGAAGCTGGGCACGGTGACGCCAGAGCAGGCCAGAGATCGCGCCCGCCGTTTGCTGATCTCCGTCGACGATGGCGAAGACCCGGCCGCCGAAAAGCAGGAAGCCAAGGCCGCCCTGAGCGTGGCCGATCTATGCGCCGCTTATATCGAGGCGGCGCGGGCGGGGCAGGTCATCACTAATAAGAGGCGCGCAAAGGCCGCGTCTACTCTCGCCGTCGACGAGGGGCGCATCGCCCGTCATATTGTCCCGCTTATCGGTCATCACGTCGCTACGTCGCTCGCCGGCCGGGCGGACATATTGCAGCGGATGCACGATGACATCGCCGGAGGAAAGACGGCCGCAACGGTCAAAACGGGCAAGAGAGGGCTTGCGCGCGTCACCGGCGGCGCGACCGCCGCCAAGCGGGCTGTAGGGCTTTTAGGTGGAATCTGGACATGGGCGGCGCGGCGCAAAATGGTCGCGGGCGTCAATCCCGCGCGGGGCGTCGTCACTGAGGCGGACGCGACGCGGGATAGCTTCCTCGACGACAAGGCGCTTGCCGCGCTGGGCGCCGCCATCCGTGAAGTGCGCGACGTTTCGCCGATGGCGGGCGACGTGCTGATCTTGATTGCTCTAACCGGTTTGCGTGCGGACGAAGCCGCCGGATTGCGCTGGCGCGACATAGACGCGGAAAATTCATGTTTGCGACTCGAGGCGACGAAGACGGGAAAGTCGACAAGGGCCATTGGTGCGGCGGCGCGGGCGCACATTGGCGCCCTACCGAAATTCGATGATCTTTATTTATTCCCGAACCGGGCCGGGACGGGTAGGGCAGAACTCAAGACGCCGATCGCAAAGATTTTCGACGCGGCCGGTCTACACGCCGAGCGCGCGCAAACGCTTCGCCGGACTTTTGCCAGCGTCGCGGCCGATGAGGGCTATTCGGACGCGACCATCGGCGAACTGCTGGGCCATGCGCGCCGGGGCGTAACGAGCCGACACTATATCCGCCGCCCAGACGCCGCCCTTGTCGCCGCCGCCGACGCCGTGTCGGCGCGGATCGCCGCCGCCATGGGAATCACGTCGCCATGAACGATAAGCGCCCCAGAGGAAGGCCACGCAAGGAAAAGCCGCCTGAGCCGCCAGCGCGTCGCGTCGGGCGTCCTGATTTGCCCTTGCGCGACGACCCTGCCCGATACGCTGTTGCGCTAGTCTATGCGATGGCAGGTTTTGAGATAACAGACAGGGAGGCGTCGCGATTGGTCGCAGCATGTTTTTATGGAGATCAAGACGAGATGATCGACCTCGAAGGTATAAAAGACAAACTCCAGAAGCGACTTAAGAGCAAAGGCCAAGAGGATCGCGGATTGTTTCAATACACTGGGCGAGGAACGTCGCCGCCCCTCGAAAGTAAAGCCGACTCGTTGCGAAAAAAGGCACGGGGACCATGGGGGCCAGAGGAATCGGCATGGCTGGCAAGCATGGCGCTTGCCTTCATGGCGTGTCTGGGAGCTGTCGACCCCATAACAAGCAAGCACGTGGCTATGGCGGCGGCGGACGCGGCCGGAGAAAGGGCCTATTGCGAGGCGTTTCTATTCCCCATGATCGAGGCGAAATTTTCCGGGTAATGCGATTTTTATTTTTTCGATAATTTTTTCCCCGCGCAATTCGGGAAAAAATCAGTAAATGAAATAGCCGCGCCAAACACAGGAGCGGCTATGAGCAATAAACAATATTTGCGGCGGAAAGAAGCGGCCGAATACCTTCGCGAAAAATATGGCCACGGTTCTGCGAAGACGCTCGCCAAGCTGGCGACGCTGGGCGGCGGGCCGATCTTTCGAAAATTCTCTAACATTGTCCTGTATGCGCCCGATGACCTCGACGCATGGGCGCTTGAGGGCATGAGCGCGCCCGTCAAGTCTACGTCCGAACTGAAGGCCGCGTAATTTATGCCGGCCGTAAACCGTAAGCCGCGCCGTGATGGCGCCGCGTCCCATGAAGGATGAATAAAAATGATTGTTAAAACAGAAACGCCCGACCCGAGGGGCAATCGGGGCGGGCGCAAGGCGACGATATATCCGAGCGGGAATATCAAGCTAGAATATACAGAAAACCACCCCAATCTTCAAGCTATCCGCGCCGCCTTTCTTGCCCGTCGCCATCGCCTCGCGCCGGGATTCGCGGCCGCCGT
>JBIIJP010000005.1:0-159358 GCA_044233645.1 Methylocystis sp.
TCTCAATCCAAGATCAATTTGCAAGAAAATGGCGCCGTCCAGCACACTTTCTTGCAAATATAAATACTTGCAAGAGTCCGCATAGAAAATAAGATCAGCGGCTTATGAATAGTTCACAGGGGACTAAGGAACCTCTTCTGTGGTTGCCGCCCGTAATGCAAGAAGTTTTTTCTGGTGGGCGCCGTGATCAAGTGCGGTCTTCTGTAAGGCCTTTGAAAGCAGCATTACGAGAAGCCGCTGGCCGGTATGGTGATCTGCGGATCAGGTCCTTATCTGATTATCGAGCTTTATTGCTCTCAGAGTTTCACAGGTTTTCCTAACCCAGATCTTTCGATCATTTTGCCCATTCAGTAAGTCGACTTCTTACACTCCCATTACCAGTGTAGACACGGCAGCAATTTACTTACACCGCCAATACCTGCACTGGATCTCGATAATTCGTTCCATTCCTGAGCATGGCCCATATCATTCGAGCCATTTTGTTGGCTAATGCGATTGCAACGAGCAATTTCGGCTTTCGGGCTATCATACGGGACAACCAGGACCCCGGGGTGATTGACCTTCGGCCCAGCCAATTCATGCGGGTCATTGCTCCAATAATAAGCAAGCGTCTTATGTCGGCTTGCCCTGCTTTGGAGACGCCCCCAAGGCGCTCTTTGCCGCCTGAAGAAAACTGTCGCGGGACTAATCCCAGCCAGGCAGCAAACGCCCGCCCATTCTTGAATGTTTCCATTGGTGGTGCAAATGCCTCAATAGCCATTGCGGTCATCGGTCCGACCCCGGGGATCGTCTGTAGTTGCTGAGCTACATTTGTTTGAGCGGCAAACTGTTTAATCAACTGAGTTTTTTGAGCTATACGATCTGATTTTTCAGCAATCTGAAGCAGCAAATCTCGACATTCCTCGCGCACGAGGTCAGGTAGTCCGTAGTTTTGCGCATCCAGGATTTTCTCAACGCGTCGAACATTCGCAATTCCTTGAGGTATCACAAACCCATACTCGTAGAGAACCGAACAAATAGCGTTTACGAGTTCGGTACGTTGAGCAACGAGCCGCTCGCGTGAGCGAAACAACACCGCTTTCGCCCGCTGTTCTTTTGTCTTGGGCTCAACAAAACGCATCTCTGGGCGCTGAGCGGCAATAACGATTGCTTCAGCGTCTGCGGCGTCATTTTTCTGACGTTTCACGAAGGGCTTCACATATTGAGGCGCAATCAATTTTACCTCATGTCACATCTCGGTAAGCGTCTCGGCCCAATAATGCGCACTACCGCAGCTCTCAATGACAACAATAGCAGGCTCATGATCCTGCATGAATACTTTAAACTTTTCTCTCGAAAGTTTCTTTTTAGACAGAACATCGCCTGTCATTGATGCAATATGAAGCTGAAAAATATTCTTTGCCAGATCGACCCCGATTATCCTATTATTTTTCATGGTTGCCTCCCTTCCCGCTCAGTGAGTTCTTATACTCACATCGTTGGCACATCTTGATGCCGTCTGGGAGGGCGGCAACCACCCCATCTGATTAAATCCTCTGATCTTGGCAAATCGCTTTTGATTTGATTATCGCTGTCAGCGAAGTTGCCATTCGATAAATGACTTTCATCAGAATCGGTTTTTAGGCCCACCATGAGCAACCGCAGCGTGAGCGCTTTCTGAGCGAGATGGAGGCTGTCGTCCCGTGGCGGGAGCTGTGCAGCTTGATCAAGCCTCATTATCCATCCGGTCAAAGAGCTCGCCTGCCCATAGGCATTGAGCGAATGCTCAGGATCTACTTCCTCCAGCAATGGTTCAATCTGTCGGACCCACAGGCTGAGGATTGTCTCTAAGAGTCGGTCCGAAGACATTACGTTTAATTACATAATTTTCTGATCATCATGCTGATTGAGGCCAGATACATAAATGCAAGAGCTTTACGGTTCAGACATTCCCAATCTTTGGCGAGCCTCCGGCATCTTCCCAGCCTTGCAAATGTCCGCTCCACGACCCATCGTCTCGCCAGAACGTCGAACCCTTGAGCAGCTTCGTTTCGCTTGACGATTTCGGTTGTCCCGGTTCAGAGCCTTTGGGACAAAATTTGTGATTGAGGAAGGGAGGTTTTCTGGTTCATCGTAGCCCTCAAGGAGCGAAGATGAAACAGAAAGCCGTGCCGGTTAAGCAGCCGGCAGAAGACGTAATCCGGGATATTCGTCGCGCAACCCGTCGACATTTCTCGGCTGAAGAGAAAATCCGCATTGTTCTCGATGACCTGCGCGGCGAGGAGAGCATCGCCGAGATCTGCCGGCGCGAGGGGATCGCCTCCTCGATGTATTACGGATGGTCCAAAGAGTTCCTTGAGGCGGGTAAAAAACGTCTGGCGGGCGATACGGCGCGGTCGGCGACGTCCGACGAGGTCAAGGCGCTGCGTCGCGAGGCGCTGTCGCTGAAAGAGGCCGTCGCCGATCTCACCCTCGAGAACCGCCTGCTCAAAAAAAGCATGAACGCGGATGGGGAGAACGAGGCATGAAACCGTCTCCCTCTGAAAAGCTTGAGATTATTCGGCTGGTCGAAGACTCTCATCTGCCAGCGCGACGAACGCTTGAGACTCTGGGCATAGCGCGGTCAAACTTCTATCGTTGGTATGATCGCTATCAACGCGGCGGCCCTGAGGCCCTCGCGGATCGCCCGTCACGACCGGATCGGGTCTGGAACCGCATCCCGGACGCGGTGCGGGAGCAGATCATCGAGATGGCGCTGGATGTCCGGAGCTCTCGCCACGCGAACTGGCGGTTCGGTTTACGGATGAGCGGCGCTATTTTGTGTCTGAGGCTTCCATGTATCGCCTTCTGAAGTCGAAGGATCTGATCACCAGCCCCGCTTATATTGTGATCAAGGCGGCGGAGGAGTTCAAGGAAAAGACGACGGCGCCAAACCAGCTTTGGCAAACCGACTTCACTTATCTGAAGATCACGGGCTGGGGTTGGTATGACCTGTCGAGGGTTCTGGACGACTTTTCCCGATATATCGTCGCCTGGAAACTTTGTGCGACGATGCGGGCGGAAGATGTTGCGGAAACGCTTGATCAGGCCCTGACCGAAAGCGGGCTGGACCGAGTCAATGTCGGGCATCGTCCTCGATTGCTGTCGGACAATGGCTCCTCCTACATCTCTGCCGATCTGGCCCAATGGCTGGATGACAGGAAAATCGAGCACATCCGGGGGGCGCCCTATCACCCCCAGACGCAGGGCAAGATTGAGCGCTGGCATCAGACGATGAAAAACAGAATCCTGCTGAACAATTACGATCTACCATGCGAACTGGAGGAGCAAGTCGACGCCTTCATTGACGATTACAATCTTCGACGATTGCATGAGAGCCTGAACAATCTCACCCCGGCGGATGTCTACTCTGAACGAGGACAGGCCATCATGGAAGAAAGGGAAAGGATCTAGCCTGTCTTATTCGCGAGCGGGTGGATTTTAGGTTGGCGAGCGTAGCGTAAAGTGCTGAAAGCGAATAAACTTTGGTTGTCTACGCCGAAGTTTTTCGTTCAGCCTCTGTGAGCCACGCCCGCCATGAACGACGATACGATCGCCGCCTTCTCGTTTCCAGCCGTCTCACGCAAAAAAGTGACCGCCGCCTTCGACGGCGGGCGTCTCACTTCCGATGGCGGCGTCATGCTTCTCTCGCTGGCCGAACGCCGCCTCAGGATTGCCGAGCGGCTGGCGCGCCGCATCCCGGATCGCCGCGACCGGACGCGTATCGCTCACAGTTTCGCCGATATGATCCGCGCCCGTATTTTTGCAATCTGCTGCGGCTATGAGGATGCCGACGATCTTGATCTGCTACGCGTCGACCCCGCCTTCAAGCTGGCCTGCGGGCGGCTGCCCGATACGGGGCGGGATCTCGCCTCGCAGCCGACGCTGTCCCGGCTCGAAAACACGCCAACCCTGCGTGACGTGATCCGTCTCACCTATGCGCTCGTCGATCAGTGGATTGCATCTTACGCCCGGCCGCCGTCCCGGGTCATACTGGACATCGACGACACCTGCGATGTCGTCCACGGACATCAGCAATTGTCGCTCTTCAATGCGCATTATGACGAGCGCTGCTTTCTGCCGATCCATATCTACGACACGCAGAAAGCGCGCCCGGTCGCGGTGATCCTGCGACCCGGCAAGACACCGTCCGGCATTGAGGTTCGCGCGCATTTACGCGGGCTCGTGCGCCACATCCGCAAGAGCTGGCCAGAGACGCGCATCCTGTTGCGCGGCGACAGCCACTATGCCCGACCCGAGGCGATGGCATGGTGTGAAGATAACGGCGTCGAATACGTCTTTGGTCTTTCCGGGACGAAGCCGCTGTCCAAAAAGGTTGATGAGACCGCTGACGCCGTCCGCACCGAACGCGCCGTCCGCGACAGGGATGTCGTCCGCGATTACGCCGAAACGCGACACAGAGCCAGCTCATGGGACAGGGAACGGCGCGCCATTGCGCGGATTGAGGCGACAAGGCTCGGGCTCGATATCCGCTTCATCGTCACCAATCTCGCCTATGGCGCGCCCGAATGGCTATACGACAGCTCTATTGCGCGCGCGGACAGGCGGAAAACCTCATCAAATTGCATAAGTCGCAGCTTTGCTCTGATCGAACCTCCTGCCGCTCGGCGCTCGCCAACCAGACCCGGCTCGTTCTGCACACGGCGGCCTACTGGCTGATGCTCACCGTGCGGGACGCCATACCCGCGCCGCGCGATCTGGCGAAGGCGGAGTTTGCGACCCTGCGGCTACATCTGCTGAAAATCGCTGCGCGCGTCACTGAAACCGCTGCACGGGTGCGCCTCGCTTTCGCCGCCGCCTGTCCGGAAGTCGATCTCTTCCGCGCTTTGCCGGCGGCGCTTCTGATGCCGGGCGGACCGTGATCGATGGGGCCGCACGCCCCTTTCGCTGTATCCCGGCTACTCTCCAACGCGTTCAAAAGTTCTGCCAAATCCGCCGTGAAAATCGGAACGATGATCCGCGCGCTCGGCACAGAGAGCTGAAATTTACGCGAACTCATGAATAGGATGGGCTAGAAACGAACAATCCACAATCGTCGCTTGCAGCATCAACTAAAAGCCGCTTAATTTAACCCGCACCCAAATGAACCAGAGCCTCCGTTCCGAAAACTAAAAAATGTCCCAAACCATCTGACGACGGACAGAGAGTTGCGCGCTTCATGGCGGCGTGCGGCTACCTGCCTATCAACGCGCTGTTACTGAAGCGCGTGCCGGCGTTGTCCGGGACGCGGATTTGTCGGCTGAATGTGGGCATCCTGGTCGCGGGTCGCGAGATCGCGCGGGCGAAACTGCGCGACAGACAGCATCGCGCCTTGCCGCAGTGGCGCGGCTGCCGAAGGCTTGGCGACGACGAAGTTTTTCTCGTCAACGCCGGCGTCCCGGACAGTCTGGACGGTCGTTATTTCGGACCCTTTTCGGCCTGATCCTGTGTGTGTCCATGATCTCTTGTGAGCAAGCCAAAGGCGATTTTTTGGGGGGTCAAGGAGCGCAAAACATAGCGCCGCTGCGCGTCGATGATGCGATCCAGCCCCATGTCGCAGAAGCCGATTAGCGGGCGGGTCAAAGCGTTCAGAGAATGACGCCGCTCCGCGCGGATGACGCCATCCGGTCCCATGTCGCGGAAGCATCGCGGCGCTTCCGGATTCCCGCAGACTGGATATGGGCCGTGATGTAGGCCGAGAGCGCGGGCGATGTCCGCGCGCGCTCCAAAAAAGGCGCCATGGGGCTGATGCAGATCATGCCGGCGACATGGACTATGCTGCGTAATCGGCTGGGTCTGGGCGACGACCCTTTCGATCCGCGCGACAATATTCTGGCCGGCGCCGCCTATCTTCGCGACTTGCATGATCGCTACGCGACGCGCGGGTTTCTTGCCGCCTATAACGCCGGTCCCGTTCGCTACGAAGATCATCTCATGGGTCGGCGGTCGCTGCCGGCCGAGACGGTGGACTACGTCTCGACGGTCGGCCGGCGGATCGATTCTGGGGCCACAATCGATGCCGAAGCATCCGCTGATGAAAACATCGCCGCGCTGCGCTCGACGCTGTTTCCGCGATCGATATTCGCGCAGTCCGATGACCAATCAACGGACGGGAAGCGGTCCACCACGCGGTCTCCAGCCGATCAATCGAGAGACGAAGAACGATCCACCGTGCGATCATCTGCCGACCGATTGGAAGACAAAAAGCTCTTCACTGTGCGATCTCCAGCCATCCAATCGACGGACGAGCAACGATCTACCACGCGGTCTCCAGCCGACCAGTCGACGGACGAAAAACGATCCCCCGCACCATTAGCCACCGGCCAATTGATGGACGAGCAGCTGTCAACCGTGCGGTCTCCAGCCGATCGTCCGACAGACGAAAAGCGATCCTTCGGTGGCCCCTCCGCCGATCCAGCGACGCGCGAAGATCGCGCCCTGGCGCGCGCGTCCAGTGATCGCGTCGCCGTCGATCTCTCGGCCATCGCGCCGTCGTCGACAGGTCTTTTTCCGAGGGTCACGAGCCGATGAGCATGCGCCAAATGTCGATCGCTTTGAACGTTTTTCAGACTGCAAGCGTTGGACAATTACATCTACGAGATACGACCGAAACTGCAGGATTTGAAGACGGCAAGATAAAAGGGTCGGCGCCCGCGTCGCACAAGTCTCTGTCGAGACGCGTGCTTGCCGGCGCCTGTCGGTCGTGCGGCTGGCGCCTGATTTTTACCATTCACCCTGTTGCGCAACGATAATCCAGACGCCCGGCAATCCTTTTCCACGCGAGAATACGATCCATGCGCGACGACGAGAATGACCTCACCTTGCGTCCGGGAAAGATCCGCAGCCGGCGCGGGCCGCCAACATCTTTCTTCACTCAGGTCCTGCGCGCGGTCAGCAAACAAACCGGCGGCAGGTTTTCCGCTGGAGCAAACAGGAACGCTACTGCGGCGGGCCGCTCGACCTTCGGCAGGGGACGCAACGCCTATGGCCGCTCCCTCTTTTCCTCCTCCTCACGACGCGGCGCGATCAAGGCGCGGATCGTCCGCCATCGGGGCGCGGCCTTCCGTTCGGCGTCCATGACGAAACATATCGCCTATCTCCAGCGGGAGGGCGTCGCCAAAGAAAGCGACCGCGCCGTCATGTTCGACGCCAGCGGCGAGCCGGCAAACGAGCGCGCCTTTGTCGAGCGCTGCGCCGGCGACCGCCATCACTTCCGCTTCATCGTCGCGCCGGAGGACGCGGCGGAGATGACGGACTTGCGCGCCTTTGCCCGCGATCTCGCCCGCCAGATGGAGCTGGAGATCGCGATCAAAATGATCGATACGCCCATGATGAGGTCTCTCCCGGCAGCGGTATTCTTTTACGCGCCTGAAGCTCGTTCAGAACGCGGCGCGTATTCCTCGGCGTTGCGCGATTTGGCGCATGGACGACGTCGGGAAGCTTGAAGGCGTCGATGGTTTTGGGATGTTTTGCTTCGAGCGCGTTCTGCGATGGCGTCGACGGCGTGGATCGCGCAGGCGAAAAATTCGCCCCCGTCCCGTCACCGAATGCCCCTGAGACTCGCCGCCTCAGTGACGTCTCAGGAGAGGCCTTATCCCCAGCCCTCGCGCGTATAATTTTAGAATCTATTTTAGAATATAATTTAAGGGAGCCAGGATTTGTTTTCCGACAATAGGTTAGTGGAGGTTTTGCGACCCGATAGCACGATCGTCTTATGCCCGATGGCACGATCGTGCTATGATCTATTAGCACGATAAGCCGCACGACTTTTCCACAGGCCGAAAACCGGAACGACAATTGCCCTTTTCCGGCTTCGTCGCGCGCCATCGATAATTCGTAATCGAGCAATCGGCCGCTATCGGCGAGGTCGCGCAGATCGCAAGTGTAGCCCCGCCGCAGCAAGACAACTACGCGCTGTAGCGATATTTTCCGCTAGCGCTTCTAATGCTGCGATCAGCAATTCAGAGCTCTTGAGCATTGCGCTATTCCGGTTATCTCATTGAGCTTTAGGTCAATGGAGATGCGATATTGCCCACCATCAAAATTCATTGGGACCTGATTTTTTTCGTCTTCCTGATTGTGTTTTCGGCGCTCTGGACCATGACGCCATGGATGGTGTGGCGTCCGGGTTTTCAGTCGGAACTGGCGCCTTCCCGGTTTGAAGCACCGGGTGCCTTTTCGGTTTATTTCCTCCCGATCTTTTTTGGTTGTGTAACGCTTTCGGAGCTTGCGGACCCGAGATTTTCAACGCAAGCGGCGTAAGCAAAGGCCATTCACAATGCAGACGATCCCAAGTCCGATCTCATGAGACAAGAGGCTTCTGAGTCAGGCATTATTGTGCAGCGCAAAATGAAAGGATGTTGTGAGATGAAACACTCCTTGATCAAAATAGTTTTCTCAAGGTTTGACGCGGGGTTTCAGTCGGGAGCCGAAGAACGAGCCCAAACTATTGGTTCGGCTCATGTTCAATTTGTGAACGAGAGAGTTCTTTGATGGAGAAAAACCGTTTCTCTCGTTTGCCCATTCGTCGTGGTCTCGGGGCGGCCGACGCTGCAATCTACATTGGGATTGGCGTCAGCCTATTCCGCCAAATGGTGATGGACGGGCGTATGCCCCGCCCAAAACTCCTGAATGGCCGTCGTATCTGGGATGTTGATGAAATCGACGCGGCGTTCAAAAGCCTGCCCCGTGATGGGGGTGAAACAGATGAGGTGATGGTAGACACATGGGCGGACGTGGCGCACGTATCCTGATCCCTTATATCCACTCCTATGCCGATCGGCATGGCAAGGAACGATATTACTATCGCCGTGGCGACAGGCGTATGGCGCTCCCGCCGCCCGACGCGCCCGACTTTATGGACAAATATAAAGCAGCTGCAGAGGCTCTTGCAAAAGAACCTGCGCCAAAGTTGCGTGGAGAAGCTGGGACGTTTTCGAGACTTATCGCAGAATATGAACAATCAACCGATTTTAAGCGCCTGAAATTCTCTACCGCCGCCGTTTACCGGAACATGTTTGACAAGTTCTCCGCCAAACATGGCCATCGTCGTGTTGATCAGATGAAACGTCAACATGTCGATCTCCTGATCGCATCCATGGCTGATCGTCCAGGTGCTGCGAATTCCTTTCTCAAACGTCTCAAGAAGCTGATGGTGTTCGCGATATCGCGAGGTTGGATCACGAGTGATCCAACATATCGAATGAAAGGCTTCAAAGCCGGAGAAATCCATACCTGGACCGAGGCTCAAATCTCTCAATTTGAAAGTCATTGGCCTGTCGGCACCAAACAGCGGCTGGCTTTTGCGCTTCACCTCTATACCGGTCAGAGACGCTCAGACGTTCATCGCATGACCTGGGCGGATTATGACGGAGAAGGGATCCTCGTCACCCAACAGAAGACGGGAACCAAGCTGGACCTCCCGGTCCACCCCGAGCTTAAATCCATCCTTGATGCTTCGCCCAAGTCCAGGGATACGATCGTTCTCACGGAATTTGGCCGGCCGTTCACGGTGGCTGGGTATGGGGCATGGATAAACGCCGCCATTCGGGCAGCCGACCTTCCGGTGGAATGTGTAGCTCACGGTCTCAGGAAAGCGGCGGCGCGGCGGATGGCTGAGGCTGGATGCACGCCGCACGAGGTGGCGGCGATTACGGGTCACAAAACGCTCGGCGAGGTCGAAAGATATACGCGCGCGGTCGATCAGAGACGGTTGTCGCGCGCCGCAATTGAGAAACAATCGCGGAACATGAATGGCTAACCAAGTCCGAGAATTTTGGCTAACTTTTCGGAAGTGATTGTTTGATCAATAGAACAAAAGAGGTATGGCGCGCCCAAGGGGATTCGAACCCCTGTTTTCGCCGTGAAAGGGCGACGTCCTAGGCCTCTAGACGATGGGCGCGCGTTAGGCCGGCCGATAAGGCGCGGAACCGGCTGTATAGATTGCTGAACGGATCAAGACAAGTCTGGCACGCCTCAAGCGCGAATTGGGCTAGGGCCCGGCGTCCCAGCTTCCTTGAGCGTCCCGCCGCAGCCAGTCTATAGTCGAACCTGAACAATCAGACAGGAGCGGCGATGTTGCCAAAATCGTTCCATACCATCCTCGTCACGCTCGGTTTTCTCTATCTGTCGCCGGTTACGGCGTGCGCCATGCCGATATGGCGCGATCCGGGAGTCGCGGCGCCTGTCGTCATGGTCTGGGGCGGTTGCGGCCCATATGGGCATCGCGGTCCCTTTGGCGGGTGCCGGCCTGGTGGACAATGGGGCGGCGGCTGGGGTCCCAGGCCCTACGCCTGGGGCGGTTACGGCTTTGGCGGGGGTTATGGGTATCGCGGCGGTTACTGGAGGGGCGGATACCGGCGCGGATGGGCGGGCGGCTATCGGCGCGGCTGGCGACGCTAAAAAAACCAAATTGGCGAGGAATGCGCCGCCACATAAAAGTGGCGGACAAAAGCGGAGCCGCGACGGTCGTGATCGAACGAAAGACGATGTCCGTCATGGCCGCAACCGCTGCGCTGGCTGCCTCGGCCGGCGGCCTGCATTACAGCGGTTTCGAGGCGCCAACCTTCGGGCCAATCCTTAATTTTGCTGTTTGCGCCCTGGCGCTGGCCGGTATCGCGCATGTCATCGGCGAAGCAACCGATCAGCTCGGAAATCACCTCGGCCCCGCCGTTACGGGCGTCGTGCAGGCGGCGGTGGCAAGCTTGCCGGAGTTGTTTGTCTGTATCTTCTCGCTGAAGGCGGGGCTGGTGACGCTAGTGCAAGCATCACTGATCGGCTCAATTCTTGGCAATGTCCTGTTGTTGTTAGGTCTGGCGTTTATTGTCGGCGGCCGAAAACACGGCGTGCTGGTCTTCGAGAGCCAGTCGCCGCGCATGATCTCGACACTGCTGCTCCTCGCAGTGTCGGCACTGGTTTTACCGACTCTTGCGCAGGAACTCCATCTTCCGGCCGGGGATCATGAGCAACCGCTGGCGATCGTCTGCGCAATTGTCCTGCTGATCGTTTTCCTCGTGCATACCGACGCCATGCTTACGCAAGGACAGCGCGCCGTGCCGAGCGAAGCCCACGCACGCGCCCACGCATGGCCGATCTCGACCGCCTTCTTGGTTCTGGCACTATGCGGCGCCGCCGCCGGGCTGGTCTCGGACTGGTTCGTCGAGGCGCTGGAGCCGGCGATCGAAATGTTGGGGATCAACCAGACTTTTGCGGGCCTGGTGATTGTCGCCATCGCCGGTAATGCTGTCGAGAATGTCGTTGGGGTGCGTCTTGCGGCGGAGGGCAAGGCCGACTTTGCGGTGAGCATTATCCTCAATAGCGCGCTACAAATCGCCGTGGCGTTGGTCCCTCTGCTGGTGCTGGTCAGTTTTTGGTTGGGCGGCGACGCCTTCACGTTGGCCATCCCGCCCATTCTCGCGGTGGCGTTATTCCTGTCGGTCCTGGTCGTCACCGTCGTTACCGTCGATGGCCGCGCCGATATGGTCGACGGCGCCGCGCTCATCGGTCTCTACGTGATCATCGCCGCGATTTTCTGGTGGGGGTAAGCCTTCCCCGCCCTCGACAAGCTGAGTGTAAACTGCGTTGATTGCCCCCTGCAACTCTCTCCACACCGGGTCGATAGCGACATTCGGACCCCAGTTATAAAGCGCCTTCGCAACCTCGGCGATCGTCTCGTTGATTGGCTCGCTGCCGCCTTCCTCAAGTTCATGTGAAAACAAGCGCGGCGGACATTCGCCTCGCCATGTTTGCCAATGTTCGTTAGCATAAAGGGAAACCCCTCCCCGAGCCGCAAGCCTTTCCGACGTGTAAGCGGCAAATTGTCGATGCAACGGACCATCTGCGCCTTCCTGATTGTAGGCTCGCGCGACAGCAAAATATTTCACATGCTGGATTTCATGAGCGAGACAGCAAGCCATGCGTGCGTCGCTCATCCTCGGATCGTAATAGATCACGATCTCGCCATCAGGCAGCGCTTCCCCCTCCGATGTGAAACTTTGTCCGAGATAATCAAAGGTTTTCACTGCTGCGACGAGACTCACCTTGCCGGGATCATAGCCAAATTCCAGTGTCAAGGTGCGCAGTCTTTCCTGCCGTCGCAAGAATTCCGCCGGGTCGATTAGCGCGTCGAACGATGTGTCTTCTGTGGTTTCGCTCACGTGGTGCGTTCCTCACGATGTGTCGTGTCCGGATCATGGGTGATGATCCATTCGAAATCATTGTATCCGTCGGCAATGTGCTCCCACCATCGCCGCCCGTCCGCCTGAAACGGCGACAGATCGTTGACTCGCAAGTGTAGGAAGACGCCAGGATGCGCGCGCAAACCATCCAGCACGACGGCGACCATGCGTCTTCCCAGGCCAGGCGTGATCGAATTGATGCGTTCGAAGACGACTGTCGGCGGCGCATAGGCCGCTGCGAGAAGAATGGCGACGCCCGACGCCTCAGCACTGTCCGGTACGACGATCATCCGTGGGGACGAGGAAGCGAATATTTCACAGAATCCCGGGCCATGCGCCTGGCTGACGACAAAAAGGTCAAGTGCGCGCAGACGTTCCGCAACGCTACTGGCCACATCAGTAACTGGTTTGTTCCTTTTTTCCGGCGCACCACGCAACATAAGTAAAAAATTTCTCCACATTAGCATGGCGCCGCTCCGGACCAATCGCAACAATGCGCCATGATTTTATCATGAGACAAGGCGAACCCGGCAATTACGCGGATAGGAACTGGATGCATTTCTCTGGTTTTCAGAATTGATGATCAATTACTTCAGAAACAGATCAAAGTATTAAATGTCGCCAGTGAAACTAGCAACGTCCCGACACAGATTTAAGAACATGCGAGATGCGTAACCACCTACCGAGCCAGAGGTTTACATTATTCTGCCATACGCAGGCAATTTAATGCTTCCAGCGCTTGTTTTGTCGCTTCCTCTCTTCCAAAGACATTCGCCGTGATCAGATCCCTCGTCTCTTCCTTCCAGATCTCTTCCAGATTTGAATCTGATGTTCTTTTACGCTGAACGTTATCGAAAATCATTGCCCCTTTTGTTGAAAGCTTCTGTCTGCATGTAAACATTTTTGTCTCGGTAGCAATGACGGGCACAATACATGTGGCCCAAAACATCATACAACTAGCGATTATCAGCAGACAGTTTATCACCCTCGAAAAAGAAAGTTTTGTGCGAATAAATCGCATTGGTTCAGTCCTCCGGAAGCTTGGTTCAGAACTCTATTGCCATGATCGTGTCTGTAAAATTTACTTCCGTCGTGGCAGGAGGTGAAGAAACCTTGCCAATTTGCGTTCTGTAAGGAACACCAGGCTGAAGAGCTGCACAAGGTTTTCTGCTTCGATCAAATCAAGGCCAATACTGGCGGGTACGAGTTCCTTGCGCGTGCCAAAAATCATATCCCAACAGGAGAGAACAATTCCATAATTGCTATCATGTTCATCCCGAAGTGTAGAATGATGGGCGCGATGTAGGTAAGGAGTAATAATAATGTACGACACCCATTTTTCACCGGGGAATGTGAAGTTTCCATGATGAAAGAGGACAAAAAACATCCTGACTAGCTCACAAACAACAACAATGCTGGCCGGCACGCCAAAAATGACTACACAGAGACATTTGACCAAGACTTCAATTGCTTGATCGAAAACGTGGAACCGTAAGCCTGTGGTGACATGATAGCTTTTGTCGCTATGATGAATTTTATGAAACCGCCACAGCCATTCGTATCTATGGCCCAAATAATGCCAGACATAAACCGCGAAGTCGAAGAGTACGAAGCTAAGAAACCATTTCAGCAGCCCTTCCGGCATATCGCCAAGCAAGCCGTATTGAGAATAGTTGGAGGCTACCAGCACTAGGCTCGAAAGAGACAATATACTCATAATCAAATTATTGACTAGGAACGCACCTGTATTGGTTTTGAAGGATGACTTCAACGCCTCCTTGGGTATGGGCATATACGGATATTTCTTTTCGATGATCAGCAGGATGATAAACAGCATGACCGCCGAGGCGAAGAGATATCCCTCGATACCATATGAATGCTGCATATTTGGCTCCAGCAGTGTCCATGATGTTTTGCTCATTGGCAGACAATATATTTCCGTGACGCAATGCAGCAAAATCCTTTACTTATGAAATTTGCGCCCAAGATGTCCTTTTCAAGAGGGTGCTTGCGCTCGTCATCCAACTTGCCCGACATCATTTGCCGGCAAATGAGACAGGCGCAAACAACATATTGATATTTCGGTAGAAAGGGAAACTTCTCGATGCTGGGTTTAGCAAGTTCCGGCCCCATCCAGGGGCGCTCCGAAAGCTTGGTTAAATGTAGCCTTGCTGATGCATATCACGTTGTAGCTCACTGTTTTTTTGAGAATTATCAAAAATGGTGCCCCCAGGTTGTCGAATTGGAACAGCTCTCACCCCCACCTATTCATCAGGGAACCAAAGGTAGACAGGTCACACGGGATCGAGGCATAGACAGTGAATCCATGTTTGATGTGACGAAATTCACTCAAAACACAGAACTTGAAATCACCGGTTCCACAGAGCCGTTTCGGTCATCTTATCAATTCGATAAAAAGGGAGACAGCACTCAAGTCACCTTCACTTTCGAATTGAAAGAAATTGATCTTGTTATGCGTCCCTTCCAGAAACTGATCAAGACAGCTTTGCAGGACGGGGCAGAACAAACGGCTGAAAACATTAAGAACCTGCTCGAAGGGCGCGTGGCCTGAGTCACCCGCCGCCCGGCTATCACTACATGGAGATCAAATATGTTCATTGTTCAAAAAGATAACGGCGTTATCCCCCACGTTCTCACCCAGATTCTTGATACCTGCGTGAATGGTGTGACCTTAACGGACCCCGATCTTGAAGACTCCCCGATTGTCTACGCCAACAAAGCTTTCGAAGACATCTGTGGATATCCACAAGAGGAAATAGTTGGTCGTAACTGCCGTTTTCTTCAAGGCTCCGATCGCAACCAGCCGGAACTTGATACGCTTCGGGCAGCCATCAAAAAAGGTGAACCGATCGAAGTCACGCTCAGGAATTACAGGAAAAATGGCGAATTATTTTTTAATAGGTTGAATGTTAAACCTCTTTTGGATGACAAAGGCAGGGTAGTTTATTTTCTGGGCGTTCAATACGACATCACGGATCAAGTAAACTTTCAGAAAGAAATCACCGATCTCTCTTCCAAACTTGCCATCGCCGTAGGCAGTCAACCTGACCAAAATTCTGATATTTCAAAAACCTCTCAGCTTTCAAAGAAACCATTCTGGCAATTTTGGTGATGGGGGGTGTATCTTGATGAATAATCATATTTAAAACTATTAGAGAATTAACAATTATGTTTTGGAAAACCCATGATTAAATTGCTATTTCTTAATATAAAAATTATCATAATACATTGTTGCTCACTTCATTTATTTTCGTCGATATCGTTTCATGAACGAAAATATGTTCGCTAATCCAGAAAATAAAATTAATCAGTGTGCCTCTGGGTAATCCCTGTGTTTTGTCAAAATATTGATTAGAGCGTAGCGATCATCTTGATCAATTTCGATACAGTTTTTGTTTTGGTTAATCTGTTGAATGATTGAGTGAACAAGATTTTGTTCTGATTCCATCATTTTGTTTGAGGCATATATTCTTGCCAATTCTTTTTCCAGTATCGGCTTTTCAATATGGCTGATCATTTTGACGCTCCGTAAAATCGTTTCTAGACTGAAAATGCCGGCGGTGCATTGCGACGACACATCAGAAGGTGAATGACTGCCGACGGCAGAAGAGATTTTTTTATTTATTTGAGCACCATTCGCCATGACGCCCATCGTGATGTTATTTCACTATTAAGTCATTACCATTCAATTTCACGACAATGCGCCTTCGGTTAGTCAATTGTCCATCAATTTTCGCCATCCACACAAAAGCTCTGGCCGTTGACCCGCTATCACCCCTCGCCGACGCCAGAGCCGATAATGTCCGCCCTGCTCGCCTGTGCGCCGAGGAGATCGCTCACCACATACGGCGGCGGCCTCGGGGCAGACGAGCGATGGTCCAGTCCGGAACCTTTTGTTCGCAAATCATTTGAGCCGCAGCCGCCGTCTCGCAGATGCCGCTTTCTCCCAGCGGCGCGCCATGGGGATGAACGAGCACCAGCCAGCGCCAGCGGCCTGCTTCTGCGCCCTCCTCTTCCAGCGTGATGCGCGCCACCCGCTGGCCGACGCCATCGAGCAACTCCCATGCGTTCGCCAGTTTTCCCCTGGCGCCGTCCGGACTTCTGAACATCGCCGGACGCCAGTTGCGCAACGGCGCCGACTCATCAGATTTCATGCTCATACCGTCAATAACTCCGACCAGCTTGTCGTGTAGTTTTTCGAGACATGGTCACGGCGCAGCCGCCACGCCGATTTCACGCCAGCCGCGCCGATAATCAACGTTCCCCGTCCGTAGCGTCGGTTGATGACATCGAGCGCCCTCATCCGCGCCTGCGACTCGACCGTGTCGGGCGCGGCGAATAGCGATCCCTGGATTGCGTTGGCCGGTGAGAGATCGAGCAGCATGACCCCTGCCTTCTTGTATCTGTAGCCCTCTCGCCAGATGGCGACGAGCGCCCCGAGCGCGGCGGCGACCAACCGACCAGTATCGGCGGTCGCGATGGGGAGTTGCGTCGACTGGCTCGCACGATATTGCCGATCCTGCTTTCGAAACGGATTTGTCTCAACGAAGACGATCAAATTCGCAGTTACGAGATTTTGCCGGCGCATTTTTTCTGCGGCTCGGCTGGCGTAGACGGCGACGGCCTCCTGCATTTCAGCAAGAGTTTCGATCGGCCGACCAAAGGAGCGCGAGGCGATCAGACTTTTCCTGTTCGGCGCGACCTCCTCAATATCAATGCACGACTCGCCGCGAAGCTCGCAGACAATCCGCTCACCAACAACGCCAAAGGTTTGGCGGATAAGTTTAGGATCGGCGTTACGTAGCGCCAGCGGCGTCGTAAGGCCCTGCGCCCTGAGCCGCTCCGACAGACGCCGCGCTACGCCCCAGAGATCTGTCAATTCGAGCTGCGTCAGCGCCCGCTCCTGATCGGCGACGGCCATCAAAACCCGAACGCCGCCCGACGCGGGATCTTTCTTCGCCAGTCGATTGGCGACCTTGGCGAGGGTTTTCGTCGGCGCGATCCCAACGCTGACCGGAATCCCGGTCCATTGCAGCACAGTCGCACGCAAAGTCCGCGCATGATCCTCCAGCCGATCTCCGAAGCCTTCGAGACCCAGAAAGGCTTCGTCGATGGAATAGATCTCCAGGACAGGAGAGAAGGATAGCAGCGTCTTCATCACGCGTGCGCTCATATCGCCATAAAGCGTATAGTTACTTGATTTAACAAACACTCCAGCGTCAGAAAATTTGTCGCGGTTGAGATGCCAGGGCGCGCCCATCTCGATCCCGAGCGCTTTGGCCTCGTTGGATCGGGCGATCACGCACCCATCGTTATTCGACAGCACAACGACCGGCTTGCCGCGCAACGCCGGTTGAAACACACGCTCGCAGGAAGCATAGAAATTATTGCAGTCGACGAGGGCGATCGGGCGCATCAGGGGCGTCAAAGCATGCGGATCGAATGGGTGACGACGCCCCAGACCTCGAAGGTCGCGTCTTCCGCAATCAAAATATCAGAGAATTTCGGATTCTCGGCCGCCAGACGGATGTGGGCGCCGCGTTTACGGTAACGTTTGATGGTGAAATCGCCGTCGACCAACGCCAGAACGACATTGCCGCTCACGGGGGTGCGCGCGCGATTCACAACAGCGATGTCGCCAGGATAAAGGCCGGCGCCAGTCATGCTCTCACCGGCGATGCGTACCGCGAAGGTCGCGGCTGGGTTTTCGACCAGCAATTCATTGAAATCGAGCGGACGATCGAGATAATCATCGGCTGGCGAGGGAAACCCCGCCGCGACCGTGCCGCCGGCAAGCGGGATGAAAACCCCGTTACGCCCCGCCGCGCAAACGGAAAAGGGCCGTTGTTGGGACGACAACGACATGACGCACCCTGCACGCGATTGTTTGAACGAAGCCCCGGGACAACGGACAGATGCGCCCTGACGCCTCGGGAAGATAAGAACATATAAAGAACATTTGACGCCGTCAAGCCGGTCGTCGATTGGTAAAGACAATGATCGCTGGACAGACACCCAGCGGAAAGATTGTTGGATTTGACAGAAACCACAAAACAGCCTGCGCAGGCGATCTACCGGCGCAACTCGCTAAAATCATAAACTTCCATAACGCCACGCTCCTCCACTAAGCCATTCTGCGGCAAGGGATGAAGAAAGCTAACAAGGGAAAGTCGGTTGCGCAACAGACGTGGCGAATACGCCAGCCGTCGGCGTAATGCTCCGGCGTTATCGGGCGACAATCTCGAGGCGCACCAGCATCCAATAGGCGCCCAACAGTGCGATCGCGCCAGAGAGCGCATAAACGAGTTTCGCGCTCCGCGCGCCATACGTGACATAATTATCGATCAAAAAAAGCAGCGGCATGACGATCAGCACAACGCCGATCTGCCCGATCTCGACGCCGATGTTAAAACTCGCCAGAGCTGGCGCAACGGCGCGCTGGGGAACGCCCAGTTCAATCAACCCACTGGCGAAGCCGAAGCCGTGAATGAAGCCAAAAGTGAAAGTGTCCCTCCACCGTACGTCGACGCTGCGCGTATAGAAATTTTCAAGCGCCACATAGATAATCGAGGCTGCGATGGCGATTTCAACCCAGTCGCTCGGCAAATTCACCAGTTCCAGCGCTGCTAGCGTTAAGGTGACCGAATGGGAGAGCGTGAAGGCCGTTACGATTTTTACAATCGGCCATATACGACTTGCCCACAAGACAACAGCCAGCAGAAAACACAAATGATCGTAACCGGTGATGATGTGCTCCATCCCGGCAAAGAAAAACTTTGGCGCCAATTGCCAGGGACCCAACAAAGGTTCTGACAGGTCTATGGGCCGGTCGCCCGGAAAGATCATGACTTGACCCGGCGCCGGCTCCCGTCCGGCGCGCTGCGCTTCTGTCAGATTGGTCCCGATATCTTTTTCGCCAATGCTAATCAAGTGTTTAGCGCGAGCGCCCTGAGCCTCGATCAATTTAAAAGGATTATAAAAAATATTTCCTTCGACTTTGCTGCAATCGTAACGAATGACGGCTCTCGATTCCCCCGGATTGGCAGGATCTTCGCCAACGGCGACAACTGTGCTGTCGCATGTAACTCCAGTTTGGTTTTGTAAATTGATGCGTCCTTGAATAAATTTGCCGATGTAACCCTCAAGCAATCCGGGTTCGGTCAGATCGACGCCAGCCAAGGTATCTTTGTTGTCGGCTAGCATCCGTTCGATATCCGATGCAAGAAAACCAACGTCGACTCTGTAATGCGCATTAGGTTCGGGCACGATGCGGCTACTGGAGATATTAGCCGTGTGCGCATTGGCGCACCCAACATTGATACAAACATTCAAAAATAGCCCAACCAAACTGCAAACAATATTGATTTTTAACATTATTATGCTCTTGCTTGACCTTGCCGGAGATTGCATCGTATGCAATATTATAGAAAAGATATTATGCTGTCGTTTAAATGAAGGTCAACCAAAGCTAAGGAAAAAATGACTTATTACTGGCGACGAGGATGGGGAAGCTTGGACCAGTTTATTATGCCGAGGGCTTTGTTTATAAAATGCGTGCTTTCTCTCTTTCCTTCCTGCAAACAAAGACCCGTCTCATGTGGCAGAAGATAACGACTTGTAGAAATGATAAACCGACCAAAAAGAGGCGGCATTCAGGCTTTAAGATCAACGGTCTGAGGATCCCGATTTACTGTTTGTGTTTCGTTTTGGTCATCTCGCAAGCAGGCAAGGCCTCTTCATATACTCCTGTCGGTATTGAATCAAAGTCAGAACTTAATGTTTCGACGAGCAAAATAAACCGCTACGGAACAGAGTTATACCAGCCGCATCATCAACTGTCTGGTTCAGTTGAACCGAAAATTTTATTAGCACATGCGATCATCGTGAAAACCTCTCCGCCACAAGGCGGCGTTGCGTCGGGCGATATTGGCAAGGTTGATGTCTGGTATGACGCAGGCATTCGTGACTCACTCGCCGCACTCGCAGTCATCAGTTCTTCCGGAGAACGGATCGACAAGCGCGACGCCGCCATCGATAGCGCTGATCCAGCTCATGTTTCCGTGACTGTCAATCCAATGACTCCCGGAAAATATACGGTACGCTATCGCGCCCTATCCGCCGACGGCCATATGGTCAGCGGGGCCTGGGAGTTCGATGTGCAGCCGTGAAGTCGAGTTGATCTTCGGCAAAGGAAAGTCAGATGGACCAAAGACGCCTGATTCCGATACTGGCAATAGCCATCCTCCTCTTAATTGGCGTCAATGCCGGAGCTTTCACCTTCAAATTCTGGGGGCCGCCGCTTGTCCAGGCATGGGATGACTACTGGAAACAAAAACTGAATAAACCGGCCGAAAAAGCAGGGGATCGTACAATCTCTGACTGCCTTCAAGTCAGCGACTTCTATTCCGTTCATCTAACTACATATTTTCTGGCGGACTCCGCCGATAATGCAGGAGGCGCCACGGACGATCTCCGCAAATACGCAGAATATTGCAATCGCGTGCCGGGCACGGGCAAAGTGATCTTTGCGCTAACGTTGATGGAAAAGGAGGTTCGGGATGAGCCGATCTCGCTTTCATTTTACAAATACGACGCCAAAGGCGAACTTCAGCTTTTGAACGAGATTCCATCAAAAACTTATCCCAGCGGTATGATCTCGATTGGAAGTACAATAGAGCACTCAGGCAAATATCTGCTGAAGGCAGCGTTCGGCGAGGCCAAAAACAAGGAAGATGTGGTTGAGATGCCAATCACCGCCGGGAATTGATTGATCAGTTTTTGTCTATAAATTTCAGTAAGAATGCTCAATAGCTCTATTATCCAAATAAAATTTAAATCTTACGGGCGCGACGTTTCGACGTCCATCGCCAAACACCGGTCGTAAATAACACTAACGGCGCAAATCCCAACAAGACAAATATGGGGCGGCCCACATCGCCTAGAAATTCTCCGCTGTGAAGTGGAAATAACCACTCCATGAATTTATCGCCAAATCGATAGGCGTCGCGATCCTGGATCCGGGTGACGGCGCCACTATACTGATCGATGCCAACATTATGGAATGTTTTGCTTCGGTTAGGTTCGTCAGCTGATTGCTTGCCGATAACATAGACCCCGACTGGATCCGTCGGTAGCAGTATCCAGTGCAACCTGCCCTGGGGAAAAACAGTATCGGCAATACGCGCCGCCATACCGAGGCTGATCGGCTGCCGGCCGCCGGACGGCTTTGATTTTCCAAAATCGATCTTTCCTTCTACAGGCGAAATATGGCTGACAATCTCTCTTGTCAAAGGTTTGAAAATCATCGCTACGCCGGTAAACAGGGTAATCAAGAGGATTGATCCGAGATAAAACCCTGTCGTGCGATGTAGATCGAAGAGGATTCGCTGACTCGACGCTGGCCATTTGATTTTCAGTCCCGATCGCCAATTGCCATTAACTGGGCTCCACAAATAGAACCCAATGAGGATCGTCAAGAAAACAAACCCTGCTATGATACCAGTAAGATATGCGTTGTTGGCTCCGAGCAACAGTGTCCAGTGGAAATCCATCAAAAGCGCAATGAGCGGCTGAGAAAAACGATCCTCCCCGTGGATTTTCAACCGCTCTCCCTTCACCTTCGCCGTATAGGGATCAACGAACAGCTCATAGGCGAAGGTGTCGAGATCATCCGTCTCGGATATGTAGGTCACAATCGCCGCCGCCTCTGTATGACGCGGCAGCATGATGCGCTCGGGCTTTGCCTCTGGCGGCATGGCGGATTTAGCTGCGTTAAAAATATCATCGATTGGGCGATAGTATTGCCCTGGTTGTGGCTCTACGAGCATCAGCCCGGCGTTCAACTTTTCGTCAAGAGCTTCGCGATAAACCAGAACGGCGCCGCTCAATCCAATGAGCACGAAGATCGCGCCGAGGATCAATCCGATCGTCTTGTGCGTAAAGATCAGACAGGATCGAAAGATTCCCGAAGACGAATTATTGCTTTTCACCGTCCATGATTGCGGATGTCTATTATCGTCCATCATCGAAACCTTCATTATATGATTGGCAAGAGCAATATGGAGACCCTAAACTGCAGCATATCGGTGGCTTGATGCATAGCCCCGGAGTTTTCCGAACCGAAAAACCGTTTCATATGCCTCTAGCCAGGTCGGATCATCAGGCCAGAAATCCTGACAGGCATTTGATGGATCAAATACTGCGCCGGATTAGCGCGACTGCCTTTACCTGCGCAAAGACGGCTTGACCAATCGCGAGCCCGAGCGATACCCATGACTTCCTAGTAATTCGTGCAAGCAGACGTTCTCCCGCGATTTCATGACCTAGCGTAAGGAATACTACAACTTGCGCCGGTTCGATCTCGTGGATGTCCAGGATCCTGACTGGAATTTGGTTTTCGATTGAGCTGTGGTCAGATCGATCCCGGCTCAGACTGACATCGCCGGCGAAAATTTTCAGGCGTCGTCTGTCGCCAATCTCCAGTATTTGCGTAGGGGCGTTCAAAAAACCCCCTTGAACGGCGAAACGGGCGATTTTGAATTCTGGATCGTAATCGACCACTCTAGCATTCAGGCTCACCGCAGCATGCTGGGTCGACGCCAGCATGAGGGATGGTTCGCTCTGCAACTGCGAAAGCGGTCCACTGGCAAGAACAGCGCCATTCTCGACCAGCACAAGAAAATCAGCGATCCTGTCAACCTCGTTCATATCGTGCGTGACATAGAAGATAGGGATGTCGAGAGACGCCCGTAGTCTCTCAATATAGGGTATGATTTCTTCCCTCGAAGCTGCATCAAGAGCGGATAGGGGTTCATCCATTAGCAAAAGCCCGGGATCGGACAGCAAAGCACGACCAATAGCGACTCTCTGACGCTCGCCGCCGGAAAGTTTCAATGGCATCCGATCACGCAAATCTTCTATGTCCAGAATTCCCACAACCTCAGAAAAATTCAGCCCGGGAGCCTTCCTGCCGCCTTTGCTCCCGAATAACAGATTTTCCTGAACCGATAGGTGAGGAAACAGATTGTTGTCCTGGAAAACATAGCCAATTGGACGTTCATAAACCGGCTTAAAATATTCAGCTGATTGCCAAATGTCTCCGCCAATGTTGCAACTGCCCGAACGCGCCCGATGCAACCCGGCGATACATCTCAGAATGGTTGTTTTACCGCTACCTGATGGCCCATACAGCGCTGTGACGCCTTTCATCGGCGCTTCGAAGGCGACATTGAAATCAAGACGACCCAGGCTATCCCGAAACGCGATATGGATATTTTCAGTTGAAATCATTCATGTCTGTCCGAGATCTTATTGTCGATCATCATCATTACTAACATTAAAATAAAACCAAAAATAACCATTCCTCCAGCCAGGAGATGGGCGATACGCCATTGCGAGGACTCCACATAATCGAAGATAGCCACGGAAAGAACTTTGGTTTGATTGGGAATATTGCCGCCAATCATAAGAACGACGCCGAATTCGCCTAGTGTGTGCGCAAAGCCGAGTATAGCGCCGGTTAGAAATCCGCGACGAGCGAGCGGCACAGCGACTCTCCAGAAAGCCTGCCATGGCGTCGCCCGCAGCGTCGCTGCAGCTTCCAGTGGACGATCTCCAATCGCTTCGAAGGAATTACGGATCGGCTGAACGACAAATGGCATCGAATAGAGTACAGAGCCTATAATTAATCCTGGAAATGTGAAGGCCAACGTGCGTCCGCCCCACAGATTTGCAATCAATCCGCCGGGGCCATTCGGACCGAGCGCAAGAAGCAAATAAAAGCCTAAAACAGTAGGCGGCAACACCAGGGGCATGGCGATGAAGGATGCAACCCCCTCCTTCCACCAGACTCTCGATCGAGCGAGCCACCATGCCAGGGGCGTGCCGAAGATAAGCAGGAGAGTTGTTGTGATTAAAGCAAGCATAATGGAAAGATTGATTTGCGACCATACATCTGAAGGAAGATCAATACTCATTCATTTCTGCCAGTTAGCGTGTGAGTTCCATATCCAAATTTCTGGATAATTGATTGGGTAATCGAACCTTTGAGAAACGCCATGAATTCTTTTGGGCCATTGTTTTGCTCACCCGATTTCAGAAGTACCGCATCCTGGCGGATCTCCCGATAATATTTCTCAGGAATGATCCATGATGAGCCCACTTTCAGGTTTGAGAGTTGGGACAATGCAATAAAACCATATTCCGCATTTTCTGTTTTCACGAATTGAAAGGTTTGCGCGATCGTGTTGCCTTGCACGATCTTTGCTTGAAGCGTGGCATAAACATTGAGCGCTTTCATCACTTCCACAGCAGCGCCTCCGTAGGGAGCTATGGTTGGATTTGCGATGGCGATTTTCGAAAAATCTCCTTTTTTCAGGGTCTCTTCGTTAATTATTATTCCCGGCTTGCTTGTCCACAGGACCAGCTTCCCGATCGCGTAAGTGAATTCCTCGCCTGCAACGCCAAGATCTTCCTGAACAAGCTTTCTCGGCCACTGCTCGTCAGCAGATAGAAATACCTGAAATGGGGCGCCATTTTTGATTTGGGCGTATAACTGTCCAGACGCGCCAAAACTCAATATTACTTCATGTCCGGTCTTGTCCCGAAAAATCCGAGCAATCTCTTTCGCCGTATCGATAAAATTAGTCGCAACAGCGATATTCACAGTATCTGCCCGGACGTCCTGCCTATCGAGGAATAGGAGAACGCCAAAGATAAGAAGACTGCTTCGTCCGATCTTGATCATGTTGTTCATTCCGAGCGGCGAAAACCGAGATCCTGCTTCGAGGTATTTTTGATCATTTAAACGACAGTCCTACGCTATATAATATGTTTACTTGGCGATGGCAATCTGCTCATTATTTAAAAAAATCAATAAAACCAGTTCTTTGAAATAATATTTTTGAAGTATATAATTATTCTTGGAATTTTTTTCTTTCACCTGAGCCCTTGATGCGAAAACCCAAAATTGACGCCACTCTGTCGCTTCGCAGCGGCGAACGCTTTCTGGTCGGCCGGGATCGGATCAAGCTTCTTGAGGCCGTCGCTAAACATGGCAGTATCAGCAAGGCGGCGAAAGCGGTTGGCTACAGCTATAAGACTGCTTGGGACTCTGTAGATGCCATAAATAATCTTTTGCCCAGTCCGGCTTTTGTAACCAAGATGGGTGGTTCCGGCGGCGGTGGCGGCGCGCATGTAACGGAAGAAGGCTTGCGTCTCATCGAGACATTCTACAAAATCGAAGAAAAGCTCGCGCGCTTATCATCCCGAATTTCCGAGACGGGACTACAAGGCGATGAAGAAATGCTGCTCTTCACTTTCGGCGCCCGCATTTCAAGTCGCAACGCGTTTCATTGCGTCATCGAAAAAATCAAAAAAGGTCCGGTCGATGTAGAGGTAGGATTACGTCTTGGAACAGGAGCCGAAATATCCGCTTATGTAACCAACGCGGCGGTCGACGACCTTGAACTTGAGGAGGGTAAGGGCGTGCTGGCGTTTGTTAAGGCTTACGCCATCAAACTCTCGGCGGGCGATCATGCTGGCAAGGAAAACAATATCTGCGGGACGGTCTTGCGTCTGATCAAGGGACCCAGGAGTTGGGAGATTCTGCTGAACATTAGCGACGCTAAAACGCTGACCGCTGTAATTCCGCTGAAGGATGCCGAGAAATTAGACGTCGCGAAAGGCCACAGGCTTGTCGCCCATTTTAGCCCACAGGATGTGATCATCGCCGCGAACTAGAAAAATATTGTCCGGAGCGTCGTAAAGATCTGCGACATGCCGCCATCGCCTAAGCCAACTGTCGACGTTCTTTTACATCGAAGGCTCGACCATAACTGTCTGCTGCGTAAATCGCGTCCGCAAGCGCTTCTGCCGTCACAGCGAAGGGTTCGTTATGCGCGCTTTCGCCCGCCGCCAGAGCGCGGGTGGCGACGATCATCGCTTGTGAGGGCGTGAATTCGTCCAGCCCGATCTGAGCCAGCGTTACCGGCAGACCCACATCAACGCAAAAGCCAAAAGCCTCCCGCAAAAGCGCCGGTGGTTGCTCCTCAAGCATGAGTTGCACGAGCGTGCCGAAGGCGACTTTCTCGCCATGCATGAAATCATGCGTCTCAGACAACGCCGTCAAACCATTGTGCACAGAATGTGCGACGGCAAGGCCGGCAGACTCGAATCCTAGTCCGGACAAGAGCGTATTGGCTTCAACCACTCTCTCGAACGCTGGCGTGACCACGCCCTCCCGCGCCGCCATCAGTGCAGCGACTCCATCCTGCAAGAGCGTTCGATAACAGAGTTCGGCGATTGCCGTCGCCGCCAGAGTCGTCGCGCCGCCAAGCACATTGGGTTTTCCAGCTCCGGTGCAGGCGCGGGCCTCAAAACAGGTCGCCAGCGCGTCCCCCATACCTGCGATTAATGTCCGGACCGGCGCGCGAATGATGACGGCGCTGTCCACCAGCACGAGATCGGGATTACGACGATAGAATTCAATTTTCTCGAAAACTCCCGCGTCGGAGTAGATTACAGATAGTGCGCTGCAGGGCGCATCGCTGGCAGCCGTGGTCGGGCAGCAAACTATTGGCAGATCCATAGCCCCGGCGACGGCGCGCGCCATATCGAGCGTTTTGCCGCCGCCGGCTCCAATGATAGTCGTGGCCTGAAAAGCCCTGGCGGCAGCAACGCCTTTAATGATTTCGGTATGGGAGCATTCGCCGCCAAAGTCGAACAGTTCAACAGCCAGGCCATGTTCGGAAAAGCTCTTTCTCCATACTCTCTCAAGCGACTGACGTGGCGAATTGCTGGTGACGATCAACGATCGGGCGCCGAGACCAAGATGCCGCAATTGCTCGGAGAGTTTGACCGTTGCGTCCGCTCCTTGAACATAGCGCGCGGGGGAAGCAAAAATTCTCAGCATATCCTGCCCCGCCCCTTCCATGGCAAGCGATCTGTCTTTCACGGTCGATCGCCCTGCTGAAATCCAAGGCAACCGAAGGTAAATGTTGTTTCAAGGCTCTGATGGCTGCGTCGGTCACTTGTCGGTTCCGAGAGCAAAGGGCCATCGCCATGGCTGTTCGACGCCATATATACACTATTTATGTGATGTCGAATGTTCTCCGGAGACACTTATGCGTCATGCCGCCAATGTTCCCGTTCGCCTCATCGATTATCGGCCGGCGGATTTCCTGATCGAAACTGTCGATCTCGATTTTCGGTTGCACCAGACTGCGACCAAAGTGTTTGCAAGACTGGCGTTACGCCGGAACCCAAAGGGCGATCCGGCGGCTCAGCTAGCGCTGGACGGAGATGGCTTGACCCTTCTGGGAGCCAGACTGGATGGCCGACTGCTCGATCCTCAGGAATACTCGGCGACGCCGGATCGTTTTGTACTGACAGCCACACCAGAAAGGTCTTTCATCCTGGAAATTGAGACCGAGGTAAATCCTTCCGCGAATACCCAGCTCTCGGGCCTCTATCGCTCAGGCTCCGCCTATTGCACCCAATGCGAGGCGGAAGGCTTTCGCCGAATAGCCTATTTCTTGGATCGACCGGACGTGCTGAGTGTCTATACGACCAGGATCGAAGCAGACAAGGCGGAGGCTCCCGTCCTGCTCTCCAACGGCAACCCTCTCGACGCGGGCGCTATCCCCGGCTCAACCCGCCACTACGCTGTCTGGAGAGATCCGTTCCCCAAGCCGTCCTATCTTTTCGCACTCGTCGGCGGCAATCTTGGCGTTCTGCGCGACGTCTTTACGACGATGACTGGTCGAAATATCGACCTAGCGATTTATGTCGAGCACGGAAAGGAAACCCGCGCCACCTACGCCATGGACGCGCTCAAGAGATCTATGCGTTGGGACGAGGAGAAATTTGGTCGCGAATATGATCTCGACGTGTTTAACATCGTTGCCGTCTCCGATTTCAACATGGGCGCGATGGAGAACAAGGGTCTCAATATTTTCAATGAAAAATATGTTCTGGCTTCCCCGGAAACAGCAACCGATCACGACTACGCCGGCATCGAGGCGGTCATCGCCCATGAATATTTTCATAACTGGACAGGCAATCGCATCACTTGTCGCGACTGGTTCCAGCTCTGTCTGAAGGAGGGATTGACAGTCTATCGCGATCAGGAGTTCTCCGCAGACCAGCGCTCCCGCGCTGTCGAGCGGATCAGCGACGTGCGAGGCCTGCGGCTGGCGCAGTTCCCGGAAGACGCAGGTCCGCTAGCGCATCCAGTGCGGCCAGAACTCTATCACGAGATCAACAACTTCTACACGGCGACGGTCTATGAAAAAGGCGCCGAACTCGTGCGTGTTCTTCGCACCTTGATCGGAGAAGACGCTTTCCGACGCGGTATGGATTTGTATTTCGAACGTTTCGACGGCGTCGCGGCGACGGTGGAGGATTTTCTCTCCTGTTTCGCAGAGGCGTCCGGTCGCGATCTTACGCAATTCGCACATTGGTATAGCCAAGCCGGCACGCCAATTGTCTCGACTGAGGGCGTTTACGATCCCAGCGCTCAAACATTCAGCCTGACATTGAAACAACAAACGCATCCAACTCCCGGCCAATCTGACAAAAAGCCTGTCGTAATCCCCGTTGCTTTGGCCTTGTTTGGCGACAATGGCGAAAAAATACCTCTCATGAGCCCAGATGCGTCGGACGAAGAGTTGCAGCGTGGCGTTTTCGAGCTGTCGACGTCGTCGCGTTCAATTGTATTTACAAAGGTCCCATCTCATCCAGCAGCTTCTCTGTTGCGGGGTTTTTCAGCGCCAGTGCGGCTGGAGCCCGCGCCCGACAGCGCCGACCTTGAGCGTCTGCTCGCCTGCGACGATGATCCTTTTAATCGCTGGCAGGCTGCTCAAACACTCGCGCAACGCGCCATTTTTGCGCGCATCGACGCAGCGCGCGCCAATGCCCCGACTCCTGCGGCGCCAGGGTATGTCGACGCGCTCAGAAGCCTGTTGATCAAAGCCGAAGCCGATCCAGCCTTCGCCGCGCAGGCCTTGGGCTTGCCTTCGGAAATCGATCTTGCCCGCGAGGCGCGGGAGAATGTTGACCCGGACATTCTCTTTACCGCGCGCATGGGACTGCGAGCTGAAATCGGGAGGGAACTTGCGTCCGACTTTGACCGTCTTTACGCGTTGATGGCCGACAAAGCCCCCTATACGCCAGACGCGGCGGGAGCCGGCCGACGGGCGTTACGCAGCGTCGCCCTTGACTACATTGCTGCCGGTGACCCGAAGGCAGGCTGTGTGCGGGCTGAACGACAATACGGCGGTGCGACCAATATGACCGACCGTCTCTCGGCGCTTTCCGTATTGTCGCTTATCGGCGGCGAGGCGCGCGAAACTGCCCTCGAACATTTTTATCGACAATACGCCGGCGATGGGCTGGTGCTCGATAAATGGTTCGCCCTTCAGGCAATGATCCCGGAGGTAACGACGACTCATCGTGTGGTATCGCTGATGACACATCCTGAATTTTCGCTGTCCAACCCCAATCGTGTGCGGGCTTTGCTCGGATCGTTCATGAACGGTAACATGACGCGTTTCCACGCTCTCGATGGGTCAGGGTATGATCTCCTTGCGCGGGTGGTGCTTGAGCTCGACCCCCGAAATCCGCAAGTCGCCGCAAGGCTGCTGTCGTCCCTGCGTTCCTGGCGAACGCTGGAGCCGCGGCGCCGGGCGCTGATCGAGCCACGCCTGAAACGTATCCTCGAACAGCCCGAGCTCTCAACCGATGTCAGGGATATCGCCACCCGGGCGCTCGCCTGATCCGCATGGAAGGCGACGCCATTTACATTTCATTAAGCTCTGGACAAAAGAGACGAGAGAGATTCGAATGGAGGTGATTCGGGAGGCTTCCGGCCTGCCTGCAAGATCGCCGACAATTCGGAGAGGGGTTGATGGCGCGCGTCAAGGCAGCCAAAAGGATGAGTCGCGTCGATGCGGTCTGGAGCAGCTACCATTTCGGCGACGAAAAGCCCCCGAAATACGGCTCCAGGCCGCAAATTCTGGCGGTTGTTGTCTGTGCGATCTGTCTGATTTGCCTGGCTACTTTCGTTGTCACCCTCACGAGATCCCTGCAAGATCATATTCTGGACGAGGCAATAGACGATCTGGACATATTCGCCCGTGTCGTCTCACGTGACCTGCGGGATGAACTAAAGCCTGACGCCTCGCCATCGCTTGGCGACAGTTTCAATCGTATCGTACCGCGTCGTCTTCTGACGCACGGCCGCCGTGCTTTAGCCATTGATGCAGAGGGTCGGATTGCCGCTGCTTTTCCACCACTGCCAGTGCCAATGGCGACGCTCACGGATATTCTCGGAGCTAACAAAGACATCGCCGAGCTTTTGACGAACGGCGAGGTGATGCGCGTGACGTTGGCGAATGGCTCTCAGGCGCTCGCCACCGTGCGTAAACTGCCGACGTCCTTCGGGCAAATCGCAATGATTCACCCGATCGATAATGTTCTTGACAACTGGCGGGCTGTGGCGGCGCGTTACGCCTTACTTTTCGCCGTGACCACGACGATGTTGCTGGCGATCGTCTTCGGTTATTTTCGTCAGGCGCGAGAACGTCAGACAGCAGAAGAGGTTAACGCGATGATCCGTCGGCGTCTGGATACTGCGCTATCCAGCGGTCGTTGTGGATTATGGGATTGGGACTTGCAAAGAGGGAGAGTCTACTGGTCTGACTCCATGTATGAACTGCTTGGCCTGCCAGCCGAAAAGCGTTGTGTGTCTTTGGAGGAACTCGATGCTCTGATCCATCCTGAAGACGGAGATCTTTCCGTTGTCGCCAATCTGGCGCTCACTTCAAAAACCCGGACAATAGATCATGAGTTTCGCGCTCGTCACGCCAATGGCGACTGGATCTGGTTGCGGGCTCGCGCTCAATTGATTGAAGACAAAACGTCCGGAAGCAAAACTGAACCACATCTTGTCGGCATCGCTGTCGACATTTCAGAGCAACGCGCGCTTGCCGAACATAAAGCCATAGCCAGTTCGCGTCTGCGCGACGCTATAGAGTCTATTTCAGAAGCATTCGTTTTATGGGACTCGGAAAACCGTCTTATTGCTTGTAATTCAAAATTTATAGATCTTTACGCTCTGTCCTCGGAGCATACGGTCACCGGCGCCAGCTATGCGCAAGTTATGCGAACGGCGCGAGCGCCCGTGACGCAGACAGAGACATCCTCCGACTTGTTACGGTCCAGAGATGCGCGCACTTATGAAGCCCGACTCGCAGACGGCCGCTGGCTGCAAATCAACGAACGGCGAACCAAGGATGGTGGCCATGTCAGCGTCGGCGCTGACATTACCTCGCTAAAACGCAAGGAGGAACTGCTACGCGAGTCCGAGCGTCAGTTGACGGCCAGCGTCTCCGATCTGACTCATTCCCGCCAATTGCTGGAGATACAAGCCCAGCAATTAGCGGCGCTTGCAGAAGAATATCATCACCAGAAAGCTGTCGCCGAAGCTGCCTATCTGGCGAAATCTGAATTTCTTGCCAATATGAGTCACGAATTACGTACACCGCTCAACGCCATTATTGGCTTCGCCGAAATGATGCAGGCCGAACCCTTCGGGGCTCTCGGTTCGCCAAAATACCTTGAGTATTGTCAAAATATCCATAGGGGCGGAAGTTATCTCAACGATGTTTTGAGTGATATTCTCGACATGTCGATGCTGGAAGCCGGGCAGATGCGTCTTGCCGAGCGAGAAGTGCGTATCGCTGACGCCATCCGGCGTACTGCCGCGCAATGGCGCAGCCGGATCGACGAAAAGCGTTTGCGTCTCGATGTTGATTGTCGCGATGGATTGTGGTGCGTCGGCGACCTCTCCGCCATCGTCAAGACGCTCGGTGTGCTTGTGTCGAACAGCGTGAAATTCACAGACAATGACGGTATGTTGCATATTCGCGCCCGTCGCTGCGGTGACTTAGTCGCGATCTATGTCGCCGACAACGGGCGCGGGATCGATCCACAGGCCTTATTACGTCTGGGCCGACCCTTCGAGCAAAACGCCGCCGTGCTCGAAAACGGCATGAAAGGCTCCGGTCTCGGATTAGCCATCGCACGCGCATTGATCGATCTTCACGGTGGCGCGTTGAAGATTCGCTCGCGTCCGGGAGTTGGCACAATCGCCATGATTTGCTTGCCCTCAAGTCCACTCCAATCGCGCCCGGCAATGATACAGGGCGAACGATCTCGACAGCAACAAACAGCGGCATAAGATTCCAAAGTCAGTAAATGGACTTAAAAGAATTAGGCGCTATTTCACCCCAGCTGCTGGAATCGACAGGATCACGCGCAAGCCTGGCTCATTATCCTCAATCCGCAAGACGCCATGATGAAGCCGGGCGATGGCTGCAGCCATCGAGAGACCAAGTCCAGACCCCGGCTGCGTACGCGAATTCTCCAGACGAACGAACCGACCAGTTAGACGTTGACGGTCCGCCGCTGAAACGCCAGGACCATGATCGGAGACGGCGATTTCGATCCGGTCCCCGGCGCGACTGGCGCTGACGTCTACACGCGGATTTTTTTGGCTCCGACCGTATTTCAGAGCGTTATCGATCAGATTGACGACAGCCTGTCCAAGCAGCTCGCGACTCCCGGTCACCATCAGACCAGGTTCAGTCTTGAGAGCGAGGGTCATCCCCTGTTCTTCCGCCACGGGCTCATACATTTCTACCATATCGCCAACGACTCCTCCCGCATCGCAGGCGACAAGATTGTCCGTCGAATAACCCGCCTCGGCCCGGGCAATCATAAGGAGAGCATTGAAGACAGCGATGAGATCGTCGGATTCGTCGATGATGGCGGACAAAGCCTCTTTCTGTTTTTCCGGATCGTCGCCATGACGCAGCGCGGATTCTGCGCGGTTTCGCATTCGCGTAAGTGGCGTCTTGAGATCATGAGCGATGTTGTCCGATACCTCACGTAAACCAGCCATGAGTTCGGCAATCCGCGCCAGCATAGCGTTAAAATTCTCCGCAAGACGATCGAGTTCATCGCCGGAGCCAGAAACTGCAAGGCGTTCGTTCATATCTCCGGCCATAATCCGGCGAGCCGAAGCTGACATGATATCGACGCGCTCCATCATCCGGTAGGAAACAAAAAGACCTCCGAAAACGCCCACGAGCACAAGCCAGAACAGAGAGACGCCCAGCGCATTGCGCAAAATATCACGCAGAACCTGATGATCCTCGATGTCATGACCGATCAACAGGCGAAATCCGCCGGGAATAACAAATAGCCTCAGCAGGGCTGGATGTGGGGCGATCTCCGGCTCTCCACGGCGCTGGTAGATGGTCTCGACCAGTTCGTCCTTCTCTATAGGGATGAACCGCGGCGGATCAATATTACCGACGATAACGTCGCCCGCTTGGGTTGTAAGCAGATAGAGCGAGCCGCCCGGTGCGCGTACGCGTCGTTCCACCGCATCGGTGAGCTGGCGAATGCCCCCTTGCGTATATTGCTCCGATAGCGCGCGAATTTCGGCGTCAACCGTTTGCTCGATTTGCTCGTCGAGCACTTCCTTAACGCGGGCGCCAACGCTAGCAAGGACAAGGCCGGCGCCAACCGAAAACAGCACTAGGAAGGCAACCGACAGTTTGAACGCCGTCGTCCGGAAGAGCTTACCGAGCGCTGTCACGGATCATATATCCGGCGCCACGGATGGTATGCAACAGAGGCGTCTCACGTCCCTTGTCGATCTTCGAGCGAAGTCTCGATATGTGCACGTCAATGACATTTGTCTGCGGATCGAAATGATAGTCCCAGACATTTTCGAGTAGCATGGTGCGCGTAACGACCTGACCGGCGTTTTTCATTAAATATTCTAGCAGACGAAATTCTCGGGGCTGTAAAATAATCTCCTGGCCGCCGACGCGCACCTCGTGCGAGAGCCGATCCAGCTCCAGATCGCCTACGCGGTAATGTGTTTCCTCCCCCTTCGGTCCGACGCGACGACGCGCCAGTGCTTCGGTGCGCGCCAGTAATTCAGAAAAGGCGTAGGGCTTGGGGAGATAATCGTCGCCGCCAGCGCGCAGACCCTTGACCCGATCATCGACCTGTCCAAGCGCCGACAGGATCAGCACAGGCGTCTCGACTTTCTGTTCGCGCAGGCTGGAGATCAGCGATAACCCGTCCATCTTCGGCAACATGCGGTCGACAATCAAGACGTCGTAATCACCCTCACGGGCGGCGGCGTAGCCGGAAAGGCCATCGGCGGCGTGATCGGCGATATGGCCCTGCTCACGAAAAGCCTTGACGAGATAATCGCTCGCCTCGCGGTCATCTTCGATAATCAATATGCGCATGAGTCGCATCATAGCCGATGTTGCAAAAAAACGCAGGCCGATGCCACCGCATCGGCCTGCGCTAGGGACGGAAGGCAGGGAGGGGACCGGCGCCTCCGTCTCTGTGCTTGCCGGGAGCCTGCTGTGGGCGGGAGCATAAGGCCCGCCGGCAAGTATCTCCCGGCGCTTAGCCGGCTTTGGTCGGGACAGCGACAAACTTCATGCCGTCTGCGGATTTAAGACGCAGCAAAACGGATTTGCGGCCTTCCTGACGCGCAGCGTCAATCGCCGACGAGAGATCGCTCTGAGAGTTGATCGGTCGGCCGGCGGCTTCGACGATCACATCGCCGCGACGAACGCCTTTTTGGGCGGCGGCGCTATCGGGATCGACGTCGGTGACAACCAGACCTGCGCCGCCGGCGCCGCGCACCTGAGAGGCCGGAGCCACCTCGACGCCTAGTCCCGCGACCGACGAACCGCTTTCGCCACCGTCTTTCTCGGTGTCGGCGCGCGCCTCCTTCTCGTCAGGCAATACGCCAAGCGTCAGTTTTGCGCTCTTCTCGGCGCCGTTGCGCAAATATGTCAGATCGACCGTCTTTTTCGGACCCAATGCGGCGATACGACGGGCCAACTCGCGCGGACCATCAATCGTTTCGCCATTAACAGCGATGATCACATCGCCCGCCTTCAAACCGGCAGCCTCTGCCGGCGCGCCGGACTGCGGCTGCGAAACGAGGGCGCCTTTGGTCGATTTCAGCCCCATGCTATCGGCGATTTCCGGTGTCACATTCTGGATCTTCACGCCGATCCAGCCGCGCGCCACCGCGCCCTTCTCTTTCAGCGCCGCGACGACATCCTTCGCAACCTCCGCCGGAATGGCGAATCCGATGCCGACGGAACCGCCAGAAGGCGAGTAGATCGCGGTATTCACACCAATGACATTCCCATGTATATCGAAGGCCGGTCCACCCGAATTGCCTCGATTGACCGGGGCGTCGATCTGCAGAAAATCGTCATAGGGACCCGCGCCGATGTCGCGACCTCGCGCCGAAACGATGCCGGCGGTAACGCTACCGCCTAAACCAAAGGGATTGCCGACCGCAATCACCCAGTCGCCAATGCGCGGGTTGCCACTCGACCAATCGACAAAGGGCAGTTTCTCGCCATCGCTGATCTTGAGCAAGGCCAGATCGGTGCGTTTGTCCGTGCCGATGACTTTGGCCGAAAGTGTTTTACCACTGTCCAGCGTCACCTCGACATCAGAAGCATGATCAACGACATGATTGTTAGTCACGACATAGCCGTCTGCGCTGATGATGAAACCGGAACCCTGCGACATTGTCATGTGCTTGTGACCATGACTACCACGCTGCTGTTCGCCGAACCGTTTGAAGAAACGGAACATCGGATCGTCCGGTGACATTTCGGGCAAGCCAGGCACGCCGGCGATCTGCTCCTGATCGTCATCGCCAGCGACCCCCTTAACCTTGATAGCGACGACTGCCGGCTTAATCTTGTCGACTACATCCGCAAACGATGCTGGCGCGGTCAGAACTGGCGCCGTCGAGGACGTTGAGAGGGCTTCGGCATGGGCTTGCGAGAGCGGCCAGCCGCCAGCGGCGCCAAGCGCGAAAGCGGCGACAGCAGCCATCAACGCAACACGCGAGGCGCGCGAGCGGCGCATGGTCATTGTCGACGGCGGAAAATGCGAAACAGGCATTGTGAAAACTCCATCTGCTGCAGCGGGACCGGGAACGCCCCGCCGCCTGCACCTCAAGATGGAGACTGTCCCGTTGCCGAGCAATTTCCGGGAGATGAAAGTTTCGTAAGGAATTCTCTTTGGCTCGCTTCAGGCCTTTGGGCTCAATGACAATTCCATCACAAAGAGAATTTATTACAATATCGAAAGGGACTCCTTTGAGTGGCTTCTACATTTATCCTGTACATTTTCCAGAATGATAATGCGCTTATTGTCCTGCATCGCCAGACGCTCTCCTATCGGCGTTGTAAGATTACGATGCGGTTTGTGTTAGTTCTGCCGGAATTATTCAAAACTCCCCAACAATTCGCCGTCTTTGTAAATTCTTGCCTGTTCACCATAACGAAAAGTCGCTCAAATGGGAGAGCTGCAGCAGCCTGCCATACAAGTCTCTCGAGAAGAACACGACCTTTTCTGACCTCTCCTACCTCGAAGGCGACATGTCCACCTGGCCGGACAATACGCGCTGATTCGCAAAGAGTCTCTCTAACCATCAGTTACCATGGGGCTTGGGCGCGGTGATGGGAAATATCGACAGTTTGAACATCGATCCCGGCAAACCAGCACCGAAGCCAGTTATCATCTGCGTATTGAACAACGTCCAGAAACGGAGGAGAGGTGACAACAAGATCAATAGAGGCGTTCTCAATCTCGGGCGTCCGACTTGCTAAATTGGTCGTAAGTCGAAATTCGGACGCCTATTTGGGCTGACCGTCAACAAGGAGTGTTTGTGTTTTTTTAGAATGACTCTGGAAATATCTCCATCTGGAGGCGTTTGGTTTCGTTTCTCATTAATCTTCAGCTGCGACTGAACTGAAACGGCCTGATTTGGCGGAAGGGTATAGACAGAAAAAAAAACCAGAGGAATGGCCGGTGAACCGATTGAGAGCAACCATACGAATCCAGTCAATAACAGGATCGACGTCGTCGCCAATCGATGCGATTTTATCAAGCCAGTTTCTTAAAGCAGTGATTTGCGCCAATGTCTTTTGCGAGTAAAAAACGAGCAAGTCTTTATCTACAACACGACCTGCGCCCCAATCGATCTGGCGTAATTGACTTAGGACCTGAGACAATGAAACGGCTCGCAGCCGCGGACGGGCGAGCGATCGACTAGGTGGATTGACATCATTTCTTGCGGCCTTTCTTCCCATAAGAGAGGCTTGAACTGGCGTAGTACCCCGTCCCATGAAAGGATCGTAAACCCAATCGCTTGGGCGGGTAAGATAATTAATAAAAAACTCCGGTAGCTGTGGCTTGAAACAAGCTCGATAGCTGATTTCATGAATTGAGTGACATTTTCTCTGACCAGATGTTCAAAACTCGTTGACAAGATATTTGATGCCTTCATCATCAAATTCTACCGAAGACTGCCCATAGAGATTAAAATTTCTATCGATATCAATTATCGGCGTCCCTGGAAAATTATGTGCAGGTCTTTGCATCGATAAATCGAGATCCTTGGGATTATCTCAGATTTCGGCGACCACAGACTGTCATACCTGCGAATCACCTATAACCATAACTTACTCTATACTTCTTCCTGATTGGGGGTTGTCCGCCGAATTGCTAAAATGCATAGAGACATGCTGGAGACAGATCACAAATCCCCGCAAATCAGTAAAAAGAGCGTCGGCCTCCGCCTTGTGTCTGACGATATCCCATCCCTGAGCGGCGATGGACTCTGCAATCATCAAATTGTCGATCAGACCAAAATTCTCAACAGCCATGCCATCGCAAGCCCATTCTCCGGTGGGATTTAAGACCAGAGGGCCATACGCGTCGACGACCCTCTTTCGATAATCCGCGACGACATTGGCGTAGGCGAAAACCGGTTTTCCCATCGCCAGCGCATAGCCGATTTCAAAAATGGTCCCGGCATCAGCGCTTGGCCCGCGAAATGGCGTCAAATTCGCCACGATAGCTGCGCTTTTCTCGATCATGGCGATATTGGCGCGGCAAATATGCGTCGCGAGGTCCTTGCCACACGCCACAGGTAAATCTGCGTCGAGGGGGAACAGGCCTTCATGCCCCAGCGTCGCGCATATTTTTTTCTTATTCGCCCCAACCGATCGCGACTGGGGTAAAAAGACCTCGGGACCTGCAAGGTAAAGAGCGACCATGACGACAGCCTACAGCCAACCGGCGCGACGGAAACGGACATACAGCCAAATGCAAACAACGACAATCAGCGTAAGCACGGCGAAATAGCCATACTCCCATTTCAGCTCCGGCATGTGTTCAAAGTTCATGCCGTAAACGCCAGCAATGGCGGTCGGCACGGCGAGTATGCCCGCCCAGGCTGCAAGCTGACGGGATATATTTGTCTGCTGCATCTGTGCTGTCAGATGTCGTGCTTCAAAGGCGAAAGCAAGCGTTTCGCGCAGCGTGTCTATCTGTTCGGCCACGCGCCGCAAATGATCGCGCACATCGCGAAAATGCGGACGCATTTTTCTATCAATAATCATAATATTATTCCGCTCAAGCCATCGGCATACATCTTCCAGCGGCATGACCGCGTTTCTCAAGCTCAATAAATCACGCCGCAAAGTGTAAAGAGAGCTAATATCCCCTGCTGTGATTGTCGTCGATAAAATATCGTCCTCAATACGCTCCACCTCTGCGTTGAGGTTTTGAAGAACAGGAAAATAATTATCAACGATAAAATCCAGAATAGCATAAACGATGTAATCTTCGCCCTCGACGAGGCTGGCCGGTCGTGCCTCGGCGCGCGCGCGCACTGCTGCGTAGCTCGTCGAGGCGCCATGCCGGATGCTCACAACATAACCCAGTCCGACAAGAAGATAGGTTTCGCCGAATTCTATACGACCATTATTCAACTGCGCGGTTCGCGCCGCCAGAAAGAGCGATTGGTCGTATTCCTCGATCTTGGGCAATTCGTGTGCTGAAAGCGCATCCTCGATCATCAACGGATGCAGCGAGAATTGTTGGCCAATCAGATCCAAAAGTTTGGCGGAAGGCTCATAGAGTCCGATCCAAACGACATGGCCTTCGCATTGTGACCATTGTCCTGAGTCTTCCAGATAGATATCGCCGATTTTTTCGCCGCCGCGATAGACGACGGCGTTGACAAGGCCCTCCCGGCGCCAGCGCGCGATTTCGGAGCCGCCATCAGGGCCATTCGCCATGGCGCGGCTCCCGGTCAGCCCTTCGGGCCGCCGCGCGTCACTCCGACTTTCGCCGGCCGCAACACGCGATCGCCGATCGTATATCCCTGCTCGACAACCTGGGCGACTGTGCCGGAGGGTTGCCCCTCGTCAGGGATCTCGAATAGCGCCTCGTGTTGATTTGGATCAAACCGTGCCCCCAGCGCATCGATTTTCTTGACGCCAAAACGCGCAAGACGCGACAGAAAGTCTTTTTCCGTAACCTCGACGCCTTCCACCAGAGCAGCAATAGCGGGATCGAGGGTCTCTCGCGTCTCTGCTGGCACGCTTTCCACGGCTCGACGCAAATTATCTGCGAAGGCGAGCATTTCACGCGCAAAGCTCGTGACTCCATAAAGTTTTGCGTCGGAAATCTCGCGCTCGGCCCGACGACGAACATTCTCGGCTTCCGCCATGGCGCGCAATGCTTTTTCCTTCAAAGCTGCGTTCTCGGTATAGAGATTTTCGAGTTCAGTGAAGGGTTCCGGCGCGTCAATTGGCGCCTCAGCTCCCGGTTGGGAGAGTGTGGACTGATGCCACTCGTTCGATGAGCTCGCGGTCTCCTGTCCATCCTGAGCCGCATGTCTCTTCTCGTCGCCGTGTCCATTCATGCTTTTGTCCATTCTTCATGGGATCGGAGGTGAAAGTCTTCGATATCAGCTCTGGGCGACGCGAAATCAAGTCACCACTACGCCGGGCGAAGGGGAAGGCGAAGTCGGGCGGGCAGGAGAATTTCGGGCCTTTGAAACCCGCCCTTGCGGGAAAACCTCCAACAGCAACCGTCGGATGGTCGCCTGCCGCTGCGGAGAGATCACTTTCGCGCCAGTGAGATCTGTCACATAGAATGCGTCGACTGCACGCTCGCCAAAAGTGGTAATGTGGGCCGAGGCGATATTGAGATTGAGTTTCGAAATCGCATTGGTCAGGTCGTAGAGCAGCCCCTCACGGTCAAGCCCGGAAACTTCAATTACAGTGTAAACATTTGACAGGCTGTTGTCGACCACCACATCCGGCGCGACAGGAAAATCTGCGATTACAGGCCGACTTTCCCCGCGCGCGCGAAGCACATCGGAAATTACGGCCTCGCCACGCAATGCTTGCTTGATAAGTGTCGCTATACGTTCGGCTCGACGAATCTCATCGGCTTCGAGATCGAATGCACGCGAGAAAAAAATCGTATCAAGGGCCAAACCATCCATTGTGGTGAAAATATGCGCGTCGACAATGTTGGCGCCACTGGCGGCGCTGCCGCCTGCGATGATCGACAACAAGCGTCGATGATCTGGCGCAATCACGGTCAGTTCCACGGCGCCCCGTTCGGCGTCAAGCCGAACATCCGTGGCCAACGGCGCTTCGGAGCCGTCGAGCGCCCGCAGCATGTCCGCGTGGCGGACCTTCCGCGCCACATCGACCTTGAGCCAATAAGCCGGATAGTGCCGTTTGGTGTAGGCCTGAAAATCGGCGTCGGTCCAATCCTTCAGCCCGGCGCGCAATTCCGCCTGGGCCGCCGCGACTCGACTTTTGCGATTGACAGCGGAATGGCCGCCACGAAGGATGACCTCCGTCTCCCAGTAAAGCGTCAGCAACAACTGCGCCTTCCAGGCGTCAAGCACGCCGGGACCGACAGCGTTAATGTCGCAAATCGTCAGAACGAAGAGCATTTTTAGCCGCTCCATTGTCTGAACGATTGCCGCGAAATGTTCGATTGTGGCGGGATCGGATAAATCGCGGCTTTGGGCGAAACTGGACATTGTTAAATGGTGCTCGACAAGCCAGGCAACCGTTTCGGTTTCTCCCGGCGTAAAGCCGAGACGGGGACAAAGGCTACGCGCTACATCCATGCCAGCAATGGAATGATCCTCCTTGCGCCCCTTGGCGATGTCATGCAGGAATAATCCCAAATAAAGCACTTTGCGGTTGACAATCTCCGGCAGGACTTCGCCGATGATTTTTTTCTGCTCAGGCAATCTTCCGGCCTCAAGATCTGAAAGGCCGCCAACGGCGCGCAGTAAATGTTCGTCGACCGTATAATGATGATACATGTTGAATTGCATCAGCGCGACGATACGACCAAAGTCCGGAACAAAGCGTCCCAGAACTCCGGTTTCATTCATCCGACGCAACACAATTTCCGTCATGTTGCGTGAGAGTAAAATCTCAAGGAAAAGCCGGTTCGCTTCAGGATTAGCGCGCAGGGCGGGGTCAATGCCACGCACCGAACGCGCCACGGCGCGCAGAGCGTCGGGATGAAACGGCAGACCATGATGATCGGCCAGCCAGAACAGGCGAATGATATTAACCGGATCGCGCTTGAAAATATTATCGTCCGTGATCGAGATGCGGTCATTGGCAATGATGAAATCGCCCATCTTTCCTTTCGCTCGTCGGCGACGAAATGGTTGTAGAAATCTTTCGAAAATCGCCCTCGGCTTGGCCTGACGAGCTTCCAGCGCCGCACAAACAATAGCGGTGAGGTCGCCGACATCCTTGGCGACTAGAAAATAATGCTTCATGAATCTCTCGACGCGCGACAGGCCGGCGCGATCATGATAGCCCATGCGCTCTGCAAGCTGCGGCTGAATATCGAAAGTCAGGCGTTCGTCAGGCCGTCCGCGCGCAAAATGCAAATGACATCGTACGCGCCATAAAAACTCTTCGCAGCGCTCGAAAAGACTGTATTCAGCGGCGGTAAACAGGCCGGCAGCGACAAGTTCCCGAGGCTCGCGCACGCGATAGACGTATTTCGCGATCCAGAACAAGGTATTGAGATCTCTCAGGCCACCCTTGCCCTCCTTGACGTTTGGCTCGACCAGATAACGGGAGGCGCCGGCGCGCTTGACCCGCGCAGCGCGCTCTGCGAGCTTGGCGGCGACAAATTCTGAAGCATCCGCGCGGGCGATTTCCCGGTCAAATGTTTCCTGCAATTCACCAAATAATTCGGCGTTGCCCAGAATGTAGCGCGACTCAAGTAAGGTCGTGCGGATCGTCATGTCAGCCTGCGACTGGCGGATGCACTCTGCAACCGAACGGGTCGCGTGACCAACTTTTTGACGTAAATCCCACAAGATATAAAGAATCGCCTCAATGACGCTTTCGCCCCATGGCGTCTGTTTGTAAGGCAAAAGAAACAGCAGATCGATGTCGGAGCCAGGCGCCAGCATACCGCGCCCGTAACCGCCAACTGCAACGATAGCGAGGCGCTCAGCAAAAGTTGGATTATCTGCGATATGCACGTAACCGACAACATAATCGTAAATGGCGCCAATCAGCTCATCCTCAAGTTCGGACAGGAGCCGTCCACATAATGTGCCCCGTCCGCCAGCTTCCAGGCGCGTACGGACTCGCGCTCGACCTTGCGCCAACGTATCCCTTAGCAGCTCAATAACGACGGTGCGCCGTTCGGTCTCATTACAGGCGCTGGCGCTGATCAACGCAATCGCCGGACCAAGCCTCTCGCGCAAGCCGACGAAACTATTCGGTGACGCGAGACGATCAAAAACGTCTCGCGGGGCGATGGCGACATCAATCTGTTTCATAGGCCAGCGCGTAATGTTGTCAGACGTTGCTCGATCACATCGAACACCCTCGGGGTTAAATCAGGACCGCCAACACGCTTGAGCGCGCGCAAACCCGTAGGCGACGTGACATTAATTTCGGTTAGAAAGCCCCCGATCACATCTATGCCGACAAAAATCAGCCCACGTTTGCTGAGTTCCGGTCCGAGCCGGTCGCATATCTCCTGTTCCCGGGCATCGAGTTGCGTCGCCGCTGCAGCGCCCCCGCGCACCATGTTGGAGCGTATGTCGTCTTGCGCGGGAACCCGATTAATCGCACCCATCGCCACGCCATCGATTAAGAGAATGCGTTTATCGCCCTGCGCGACTTCCGGCAAAAAACGCTGTACGACCCAGGGTTCACGGAACATCGTATGAAACATATCAAAGAGCGAACCAAAATTAGGGTCTCGCTGCCCGACTTTGAAAACTGCCGCGCCGCCGTGACCATAGAGGGGTTTCATGACGATTTCGCCATGCTGGGCGCGAAAGGCCTCGATAGCGGCGCGATCGCGCGTCAAAATGGTTTGAGGCATCAGGTCAGGAAAATCCATCACAAAGACTTTTTCTGGCGCATTGCGCACATGTGCAGGATCGTTGACGACCAACACACGCGATTGCACGCGCTCCAGAAAATGAGTCGATGTAATATAGGCGAGATCGAAGGGCGGATCTTGACGGAGCAGCACAATGTCCATCTCAATGAGATCGATCTCGTGCGCCTCGCCCAGCGAATAATAACGATCGGGATCATCGAAAACGTCGATGCGATGGGCGCGGGCGATGAGCCGACAACCGTCGAGCGACAACAGATCCGGCGTGTAATACCAAAGCCTGTGACCCCGACGCTTGGCCTCGAGCATCAGGGCAAATGTCGAGTCGCCTGCGAAATTGATCCGCTCGAGAGGGTCCATCTGGACCGCGATTTCCAGCATGCCGCTTCCTGCCCGGACAAACATCCCTGAGCCTAGTGTCCCTGTCGGGTGGGAACAGTCGACCAGAGAGGAATACCGCTTCTACACGGTCTAGAGCAAGATCGCGGCATGGGGCCTAAGAACTTGCCCGCGCCGATCTGGCAAGCGGGCCTCGCGCTCGTATAGCGTATTTTCAGAACGATTGAGGAAATACCGGTTCAGTCTCTTTTTCCACTGGTTCCACTGGCCATGATAGCTTTGCCACATAACAAAAATGAAAAAACTCAAAAACCACGACAGGCCCAGCCGCCGCGCTGGCGGCAATCCCATGGTTTAGATTTTATTCTTCCCTGTGAGCTCCCGTACTGCCTTCAGGGCATTTTCGATGTGCGCATGGGCTCCGGAGTCCCGCGTCACCGAGACGATCTTGCCCTGAGGCGAGATCACATAAGAAATACGATCGGCGAACACTGGTCCCGCCACAGGCAACTCGAAGGCTGCATCATAGGACTTGATCACATGAAAGCTTGAGTCGGCTCCGACAGGGAATTTATCGCGACATTCTTTTTTGGAGAATTCTTTTTGCACGTTGATGTCATCACCTGAGACGCCAATGACGCTGGCGTTCATTGCAGCAAACTGCTCCATTGCTTCCGCGAATTCATGCGCCTCCACCGTGCAGACGCTCGTAAAGGATTTCGGATAAAAATACAGGACAACGGGACCTTTCTTCAGCGCGTCCCTCAGCGAAAATGTGAACTCTTTTCCACCTAACGCCGCCTCGATCGTAAAGTCCGGCGCACTCGCGCCGGGTTTCATCATCGCCAGGGCGGATGTGGCGCACAAGGCTATGACGAGGGATAACAGCAGGCGCTTCATGAGGAACCTCCACCGGGACTATTGTGCATGTAAGTCCCATCCGCCGGGCTTCAAGCGCCGCCTAAATATGGATGGCTCGTCCCCAGGCGCTATAAACGCTTTCCAGCATGGTCTCGGAGAGCGTTGGGTGCGGGAATACCGTGCGCATCAGCTCCTCCTCTGTGGTCTCGAGATTCATTGCAATGACAAATCCCGGAATGAGTTCCGTCGCTTCAGCGCCAATAATATGCGCGCCCAGCAGTCGGCCGCTTTTGGCGTCGAAAATCGTTTTCACCAGTCCGTCGGGTTCGCCAAGCGCAATCGCCTTGCCATTCGCGAGATAGGGAAAGCGACCGATTTTCAACTCAGAGCCTAACGCTTTTGCCTTTGCCTCGCTTAAACCCACCGAGGCGATTTGCGGATGGCAGTAGGTGCAACCCGGCACAAGCGATTTGTCGAGCGGGTGCGGGTTCTTGCCGGCGATGGCCTCGGCGCAAGCGACGCCCTCGTGCTCCGCCTTATGCGCCAGCATTGGACCGCCAGCGACGTCGCCGATGGCGTAGACGCCGGGAAGAGAAGTTCGCCCCAGCCCGTCGGTTTTTATAACGCCACGCTCCAGCGCGACCCCAAGCGTCTCCAGACCAAGATTTTCGACATTGGGAACCACGCCCGCGGCCGACAGGACGCGTTCGAACGCAGCCGTTTCGGTTTTACCGTCGGAATCCTTGAGCGTCGCGACAACGCCATCGGCCTGTTTGTCGAGCGCGACCACGGTCGTCGACGTGCGGATAGCGATCCCCTGTTTTTCAAAAGACTTTCGCGCCAACGCGGCGATCTCGGCGTCCTCGGCCGGCAGGATTTGTGCCGTCGCCTCCGCCAGCGTCACCGCGACGCCGAAGGTGTTGTAAAAGAAAGCGAATTCCACGCCGATTGCCCCGGCGCCGACGATCAGTAGGGATTTGGGAAACGCCTCGGGCTTCATCGCCTCGAAATAGCTCCACACCAGACGCCCGTCTGGTTCCAGACCCGCTAGCAGTCGCGGGCGAGCGCCCGTGGCGATGATAATATTCTTGGCCTGATAATCTCCCGCCCCCAGCGCCGGTTTTGGCGCAGGCAGTTGCGGAGCTACGGGCGGTTTTGTTGACGCACCCACCGTGACGCCGCCGGCTCCCGTCAACCGCGCCTCACCCCATATCACGTCGATTTTGTTCTTTTTAAGCAAAAAACCGACGCCGGTGTTAAGACGCGCCGCCGACTCCCGCGAGCGGGCGATGATGCGGGCTGGATCGAATTTCGGCGCCGCCTCGACTCCGAAAACCTCGCCCTCTTGCGCCAGTCTGTAAATCTCGGCCGAACGGAGGAGGGTCTTTGTCGGAATACAGCCCCAGTTCAGGCAGATGCCACCCAAGTGCTCGCGCTCAATGACTGCCGTTCTGAGCCCGAGCTGCGCAGCGCGAATCGCTGCCACATAGCCGCCCGGACCACTCCCAATAACAATGAGATCGTAGGTCTCACTCATGATCCATCCCCACGCCGCCGGTCATTGACGAACCCCGGCCGCGCTAGTGTTAAACGTCCTGGGGAAGCCCGTCGATGCTCCAGCAGAGCCGAAACGACAAATCGCCCGCCGGAGGGGCCGACGGGCGATTTATAGAGAATTAGGCCTTTCTTGCCGGTTCAGGCGGCGGCGGGCAACGCCTTCTTGGCTTGGGCGACAATCGCGGCGAATGCCTCAGGCTGCTCGATGGCGAGCTGCGAGAGCACTTTGCGGTCGACCGTGACGCCCGCCTTGGCGAGGCCGTCGATGAAACGCGAGTAGGTCAACCCGTGTTCGCGGACTGCGGCGTTGAGACGCTGAATCCACAGAGCGCGGAATACGCGCTTCTTCGCCTTGCGATCGCGGGTCGCATATTGCATCGAGCGATCAACAGCCGCCTTGGCGGTGCGGATCGTATTCTTGCGGCGGCCGTAGAAACCCTTGGCGGCCTTGAAAGTCTTCTTGTGTTTGGCGTGGGACGTTACGCCGCGTTTAACGCGAGCCATGACGAAACTCCTGGATCAGAAACTGCGCAGAGTCTGTGATTGTATCGGTGAACTGGTTAGCCGTTCGGCAGGAAATATTTCTTGACGTTGTCGCCGTCGGTCTTGAACAGCACGCTGGTCCCGCGCAGATTGCGGATCTGCTTGTTGGTGCGCTTGATCATGCCGTGGCGCTTACCCTGCTGGGCGTACACCACCTTGCCGGTGCCGGTGATCTTGAAGCGCTTCTTGGCGCCGGATTTCGTCTTAAGCTTGGGCATTTTGCTCTCCTGGGCTCTTGGCCCTGTTTTTTGGACGTCTTCGTCCGGAAGTGGTCCGACGAAAACGCATCGCGCGAGCGAAAAGAACCGCCACGGCAGCCCATCACTGGCCGGGCGGTTCAGGAAGCTGGCCTTATAAGCAAAGGCCGGGCTGTCTGGCAAGAGCGCCCGATGCGACTGGGAGTAGACGCCTCAAGCGCAGGGGCTTAAAAGGCGGCGTATTTTTAGCAGAAACCTCGACAATCGACCCCATCCCGGGAACGAGGAGCGAAAGAGATGAACATTCACGCCTCCGCCGCCGAACTGGCCGTATCCGCCGAATGTCCGGTGAACTCTCACAACGAGTGGGATCCGCTTGAGGAGATCATCGTCGGTCGCCTCGAAGGCTCGACCATCCCCTCCGCTCATCCGGTGGTGACCTGCAACGTTCCGGGTATGGCCGCGCGCGCTCAAGCGCTGGCGGCCGGTTTTCGCTTCCCGAGCTTCATGATCGAACCGGCGCAACGGGAACTGGATAATTTCGTGAAGGTTTTGGAGCAGCTCGGCGTCAAGGTGACGCGTCCCGACGCCTACCCCCACAAGCGCAAATTCTCGACCCCGGACTGGTCGTCGCGCGGCTTTTGCAACTCCTGCCCCCGCGACAGCATGCTGGTGATCGGCGACGAAATTCTCGAAACGCCTATGGCTTGGCCCTGCCGATATTTCGAGACCCACTCCTACCGCACGATCCTGAAGGATTATTTCCGCCGCGGCGCCCGCTGGACCTCCGCCCCCAAGCCGCAACTGACCGATGAGTTGTTCGATCCGAATTTCACGCTGCCCGAGAAGGGCGAGCCGATCCGCTACATCCTGACCGAATTCGAGCCAGTCTTCGACGCCGCCGATTTCTTCCGTTGCGGCCGGGATATCTTCGTGACGCGATCGAACGTCACCAACGCCATGGGCGTCGACTGGCTGCGCCGGCACCTCGGCGAAGGCTATCGCGTCCATGAGATCAAAAGCCGCTGCCCCAACCCGATGCACATCGACACCACGATCCTGCCGCTCGGTCCCGGCAAGCTGCTGATCAACCCGGAATATCTCGATCCGAACGAACTGCCGGACATTCTCAAGAAATGGGACATTCTTGTCACGCCGGAGCCCGATCCGATCAACGATCGCATCCTCGCTATTACCTCCATGTGCGGCAAATGGCTGAGCATGAATGTGTTGATGATCGACGAGAAGCGCGTGATCGTCGATCCGCATCATACAGGCATGATGCGAGCGATGGAGAAATGGGGCTTCGAGCCAATCCCCGTGCCCTTCCTGCATTACGCGGCATTCGGCGGCGCCTTCCATTGCGCGACCCTCGACGTGCGCCGGCGCGGAACGCTGGAAAGCTATTTCGACTAAGAGGCGACACGACCTCCCCGAGACGAAGTTCGAGAGGCGCTCCGGCGCCTCTTTTGTTTCGAGACTATTGATCGCGCCTCAGCGGATCAGGGATCGACGCCGTCCAGGCGCAAGCCGACCATGCCGATCAGGATCAGCAGGATAGAGCCGATGCGCAGTAATGTCGCCGGCTCGCCGAACAGATACACGCCGACGACCGTAACCGCCGCGACGCTGCCGCCGGTCCAGACCGCATAGGCCGTGCCGGCGGGAATTTCCTTGACCGCCAGACCCAGACAGCCAACGCTGGCGGCCATGAAGAAAACCATAATCACCGATGGCCAAAGGCGCGTGAAGCCGTCGGCGTATTTCATGCCGATCAGCCAGCCAACCTCGCATATGCTGCCAATCAACAGAATGATCCACGCCATGGTTGCGTCCTCGTTTGGGTCGGGCGATTGACCGCCGGGGCGTTTAGTTGCCGTCCCCGGCCCCCCTCGTCAAGGCTGCGCCGAACAGGAAGGAGACAATCATGAGGGAAATCACGCGCATCGATCCGGCGCCGGCCGGTCATTGGGTCGGGGATGGTTTTCCAGTGCGATCCCTCCTGTCGCATCAGGCGCAGGGCGCATCCGTCAGTCCCTTTCTGCTTCTGGATTACGCCGGGCCAGCGGATTTTCCGCCGGCCTCTACTCCTCGGGGCGTCGGAGCGCATCCACATCGCGGATTCGAGACTGTCACAATCGTGCTTGACGGGGAGATCGCGCATCGTGACTCGACAGGCGCCCGTGGCGTGATCGGTCCCGGCGACGTGCAGTGGATGACGGCCGGCTCCGGCGTATTGCATGAGGAAATGCACACCCTCGCCTATACGCGCAGCGGCGGCAGGTTCGAAGTTGTCCAGCTATGGGTCAATCTCCCCGCCGCCGACAAAATGACGGCGCCGCGCTATCAGACGCTTCGAGACGACGTCATCCCGCATGTCGACCTGCCAGGCGACGCGGGATTGTTGCGCGTTATCGCCGGCGAGTATGGCGGTCATCGCGGACCGGCGCAGACATTTACGCCGATGAATATCTGGGATGTCAGGCTCGACGCCGGCGCGACGACGACCTTTCGCTTGCCGGAAGGGCATTCGCTGGCCCTCGCGGCGCTCGACGGCGGATTGCGCGTCAATCGCAGCCAAACCATCAATGAGGCGGAGATTGTGGTTTTTGCGCATGAAGGCGGCGAGATCGCCGTCAGTGGACTTCGCGACGCCAAGTTTCTGTTGCTCGCCGGCGAACCCATCGACGAAGCCGTCGTGCAACTGGGACCCTTTGTGATGAATTCAATGGATGACGTGCGTCAGGCGATTGAGGATTATCGGGGCGGAAAGTTCGGCGTATTGCCCCCGACCGCCGATTAAATTGCGGTCGCTTTTAACTGAGACGCAGCGGCGCGAATTTCCTCAAGCGTCGCCGCAAGCGTGACAAAGTCAATGGGCTTGGTGAGAACCGCATCGACGCCAGCGGCGCACGCAGCGCGGCGGTCATCTTCCAGCGCGCTCGCCGTCAGGGCAAGAATAGGCGTTCTGGGTCGTTGCATCTGTTCTTCAAGAGCACGGATGGCGCGCGTTGCGTCGCGCCCATCAAGCTCAGGCATGAACAAATCCATGACGATCAGATCGAAAGACTCTTCACTGGCGAGGCGCGCGGCCTCGACGCCATTGTGCGCCCGGCGCAGTTCGGCGCCCAGCTTGTCAAAATGGCGCGCAAGGATCAACGCATTGATATCGTTGTCCTCCGCAACCAAAACTCTTAGGCCCGAAAGCGCGCGCAGGGGCTCCATCGTCGCTGGGTGCGCCTGCGGCAATGGCGCGCTGTTCAACCGCGCCAGGGCCGTCGCCGCGCGCACTGGCTTGACCAGCCATCCATCGAAATCATGCAAGGCGGCTTCGCCAAAGGCTCGACGTTCGAGCGGCGAGAACATCAGGAATAATCGAGAGGCGCCTACCCCTCGAGCTGCAAAGGCCAGTCGACGCACTCTCTCCTGGCCAAGCGAGCAATCGATAATCGCCGCATCATACAGCCCGACAGGACAAGAGGCTTTCTGATCGGGCGTGAAAGCGCACGGATCGAGGATATCCACGGACGCCCCGGCGGCGCGAAGGGTTTTGGCGAGAAAGGGCGCCACGAAGCGAGTTTGCGCGATCACCGCGAAACGTTTTCCGCCCAAATACGCGAGCGGCTCTTCCTCGACGCGGGTCATGGGCAATGTGAGTTCGAAAATGGAGCCGTCGTCAGAAGTTTCATGTAAAACGAGGGCGCCTCCCATTGCAACGGCCAACCGGCGAGAGATCGCCAATCCCAGGCCTGCGCCGCCATCGCGGCGAGTCGTCGATGAGTCGGCTTGCGCGAAATCCTCGAATATCGTTGCTTGCGCCGAAACAGGCACGCCGGGGCCTGTATCGATAACCTGAAACCGTAATCCCGCAGGGGTAGACGTCACCACCACCCCGATCCCGCCGTGATCGGTGAATTTAATCGCATTGCCAATCAGATTAAGAAGGATCTGACGCAGCCGCGCCGGGTCGCCGACAATGTTCCGATAGGCGTCTGGCGCAATGCAGCTGGCGATTTCCAGACCTTTGGCGAAAGCGCGCGGGGCCAGTAATTCGACCACGCCCTCGACAAGCGGCGCCAAATCAAAATGTTCGGCGCGAACATCCAGACGGCCGGCTTCGATTTTTGAGAAATCGAGGATATCGTCGATCAGCTGCCCCAACGCGCGTCCAGAATCCTCGATCGCTTCGACATAGCTTGCCTGCTCTGCGTCAAGGCGCGTCATCGCCAGTAGTTGCGCAAGGCCGATCACCCCGCTCAACGGCGTGCGTATCTCATGACTGACCATAGCGAGAAATCGCGATTTGGCTTCGTTGGACGCTTCGGCGCGGTCGCGTTCGGCGGCGGCGGCGCGCAATTCCCATATTTGATCGCGCAAGATGTCGAATTCATCGCTCACGCGTCGCTGGCTCCGTCGCCAGATTAGTCCGAACATCAGAGTGACCGCCGCGACAACAACGCTGGCGATGATGACCGGTAAACTCACGCTGCGAGCCGGCCGGCTGCGAGACCCGATCGATAGGCCAGCGCCTCGGCGAGATGAGGGCGCGACACCTGTTCGGCCCCGTCGAGGTCGGCGATGGTGCGCGCAAGTTTCAGCACGCGATGGAACCCTCGCGCGGTGAGGGCATATTTTTCTGACGCTTCGCGGATCAGTTTTGTCCCGCCGACGTCGAGTTGCGCGACATCCTCGATCACGCCAGCCGGCGCGGCGGCGTTGGCGACAACGCCGGGCAAATCCAGCGCATCGTATCGCGCCCGCTGGCGCGCGCGCGCGCGGGCGACACGCGCTGCGATCTCGCGGGAACCTTCCGCCGATGGCGGCAAAACGAGATCGGCGGCTGATACGGCGGGCGTAACAATCTGAAGATCGAAACGGTCTAGCAATGGTCCCGATAAACGCGCCTGATATTGCGCCTCGCAGCGCTCGTTGGGCTGACGTCGGCAGGCGTAACCGGGATCGCGCGCATGACCGCAGCGGCAGGGATTCATCGCTGCGACAAGCTGAAAGCGGGCGGGATAAACGACACGATGGTTTGCGCGCGACACCGCAACCTCGCCGTTCTCCAGCGGCTGACGGAGACTGTCGAGAACCTGCGGATGAAATTCCGGCAATTCGTCCAGAAACAGCACGCCATTGTGGGCCAGTGAAATTTCTCCCGGCCTGGCATGGGTTCCGCCGCCGACCAGCGCCGCCATGGAGGCTGAGTGATGGGGGGCGCGGAAAGGCCGGCGATCGGTGAGTTCGCCGCCGGCGATTTGCCCGGCGATGGAATGGATCATCGAGACTTCGAGCAATTCCCGCGGCGCGAGCGGCGGCAGTATCGACGGCAGCCGCGCCGCCAGCATTGATTTGCCGGCGCCGGGCGGGCCGCTCATCAGCAGATTGTGGCCGCCGGCCGCAGCAACCTCCAGCGCCCGCTTGGCGCTCTCCTGACCCTTGATGTCACGCAAATCAAGCATGTCCGCAGCCGGCGGTCGCACAGCTGGCGTCGGTCGCGCCATGATCTGCGCGCCACGGATATGATTGACGAGCTGGATCAGCGACCGGGGAGCCAGGACCTCCATATCGCCCGAGGCCCAGGCGGCCTCGGGACCGCAATCATATGGACAAATCAGCCCCTGTCCGCGGGCATTGGCGGCGACGGCAGCCGGCAATACGCCGGCGACTGGCGTCAACCCCCCATCCAGCGCCAGTTCGCCGAGGACGCAAAAGCCTTCCAGCGCATCGGCGGGAATAGCGCCAATCGCCGCCATCACGCCCAGCGCAATCGGCAGATCGTAGTGGCTGCCCTCCTTCGGCATGTCGGCCGGCGCGAGGTTGACGGTGATGCGCTTGGCCGGAAGCGCGAGTCCAGAGGCGATCAACGCCGCCCTTACCCGTTCTCGGGACTCAGCGACCGCTTTGTCGCCAAGGCCGACGACATTGAACACTACCGAACCGCTGGAGATCTGAACCTGCACGTCGACGGACCGCGCCTCGACGCCCTCGAAAGCGACCGTCGCCACTCGAACCGCCATTTCCTCGCTCCGTCTCCATCAACCCATTGACTTCAGCTTAGCTTTAAAAGCAAAGGCAGGCAAGAACAAGAGAAGAACAAAAAGGCCAAAAAAAAGCGGCGCACAGCGCCGCTTTTATCCCGGGGTATCGTCAGCTTGCTATTCGGCTGGCGTCGCCTCATGGCCCTCGTTACCAACGTCGATCGCTGGCGCAGGATCCTCGGCGATTGGTTCACGCGGAGCTGAGCCAGGACCGCTCGGACCCGGTCCCCCGCCCGTCGTGAGGATCGGTTTCACCGTGGCGGTCTGACGTCGGCGGTGGACAAGATAAATCGTGGAAAGGGCCAAAACGCCAAGGGTCATCATGAGATATGACGGCAGATCGCGCATGAAGGTGCGGTCCACAGAGAAAGGAAAGCGCGAGGTCCAGGCTTCGCCGTGATCGCCAATCACGGTGACGATGCCGACATAATATCCCCCCTCCTTGAAATCATGTTCAAAGTTGATCGTGCCGCCGGGATATTTTTTCGGCGGGCTGTAGGCGACGGTCACGGCGTCGATGTTTTCATTTTCCGCCTCTTCGCCGCCGACATCCTTGACGATACGGATCGAGACCTGCATGTCGCGCAGCTCGTCCTGGATCGCATCAAGGACCATGATTATAGGGCCTGTCGAGGGGATATCCTCACAGAATTCGTTTTTTGAGGCTTCGGGCAGGTAACCTGTGAAATTCATCACATCCGGACCGACAAACAGACGACAGCGTCCTTCAGCGGCGCCCAGACGACCATGAGCATGAGCAGGAAGCCCGGAGATCCACAAGGCTCCGGCGATCAAACTTATTATTCCGGCTCCCCGGGCTAAGGGGCGAAATAGTCTGGAGAGAAGTTTCGCGGTTTTCATAAGTACCCCCGGTCTTTCGCGTCTCAACGCCACACGACACAGGAAAAAGTCTTGAGCGCCCAGCCTTGACTGGATTCTCAAAAGGGGAAGGGTAGCGCATTCTTGACGTAGGGCAAGTACGCATTCTTTTTTGAATGCAGATTGGCGAAAATTCGACGTTTCGCGCTCAAGCCGCCGACTTGGGCCACCTGCAATTCCCGGCCACGCACGAGTGTATGGCTCGCAGCAGTCGGGGGCGATGCGACGGCGCGACGAACCTTACAAAGAGTTCATCTCCCGATGGCTTGCCTCCCCCCCGCGAGCCCGCCATATTGACGGTAGTTTCGTGGGACTTCCACGATGGTGCGCCAGTCTCGGCGCGAGCAACAACGAGAGGGTAAAATGTCCAACTTCGACGGCAAATGGGGCGTCGGTTACGAGCGGAGCGTCGGCCGGTCTACAGCGGTCGAGGTCGATCAGGGCCTGCGTGCCTACATGCTCGGCGTTTACAACTACATGACGATCGGCCTCGCCATCACTGGCGCGACCGCTCTGGGCGTCTACATGATGGCGGTTACCAAGACGGGTGGCGCAATGGCGCTCACGCCCTTCGGTCAGGCGATTTTCACCTCGCCGCTGCGCTGGGTGATCATGCTGTCGCCGCTCGCCTTCATCTTCATGTTCGGCGCGCGGATGAGCGGTATGTCCGTTGCTTCGGCGCGCAACATGTTTTTTGCCTTCTCGGCGGTGATGGGCCTGTCGATGTCGTCGATCCTGCTCGTCTTCACTGGCGTGTCGGTGGCGCGGGTCTTCTTCATCACGGCGGCGGCTTTCGGCGGCCTGAGCATTTACGGCTATCTCACGAAGCGTGATCTCTCGGCCTTTGGCTCCTTCCTGGTAATGGGCGTCTGGGGTCTGGTGATCGCCGGTCTGGTCAATTTGTTCCTGCAGTCGACGGGCCTTCAGTTCGCGCTGTCAATCCTGTCGGTGCTGATCTTCTCCGGCCTCACCGCCTGGGATACCCAGATGATCAAGGACATGTATTTCGAGACGGATGGTTATGAAGTCGCTCAGAAGAAGAGCATCTTCGGCGCGCTGTCGCTCTATCTCGATTTCATCAACATGTTCCAGTCGCTGCTCTTCCTGTTCGGCGACCGCGACAATTGATCGGCGACGATTGAGGAAAAAAGCCTCGCTCCGGCGGGGCTTTTTTTTCACTCACGTCCAACCAGCTTCAGGCTCTTGTCAAGCACGCGCAACACCCGCGCCAGATCGTGGCCGCGCCGGAGGATCTGGCCATTGGCGGCGACCACGCAATAGGCGCCCTGCCGACGCGCCAGTTCGGGATTTTTCTCGACACGATAGAGCGGCATTTCGCTGGCGCGGCGAAAGATCGAGAACACCGCCTTTGACGGCATGAAATCGAGGGCGTAATCGCGCCATTCGCCAGCGGCGACCCGTGCGCCATAGAGATTAAACAAGAGATTGAGTTCGCGACGATCAAAAGAGATGACGGCGGACTTCCCAACGCTCTCCGTGACCGGCGGCGACGCCGCGCAGCCGGTTCCAGACACAAGCGCCAGCGCAGGCCGCCTGGACGGCGGGTGAGAAGCATCCGTTTCGGCCATGCGCCGCGACTCCTTTGTCTTTCCAGCATGTTGACCCGCTCCATCGACAGGCGCAAGCCTGTTATCGCGGCGGATGGCCCGGCAGTCGCGTCTCTGGCCGCCCCTTGCAAATCCAGCTACGAGCCCCGAATTCCAGGCTTGGGTCCCGCCCCGGCGGCTCCCGCTTCCCAACTCCCGGCGCCTTTTTCCGGCGCCCAACCCTACGGAGATTGCATGACGACCGACGCCGCTTCCGCCGACGCCGCAGCCCGCGAGACGACCGAAGCCGCCGATTATGGTTTTGAGGCGAATGTCGAACAGCTCCTCGAGCTGATGACGCATTCGGTCTATTCCGAGCGCGACGTTTTTGTGCGCGAACTGATTTCCAACGCCGCGGACGCCTGCGAAAAACTGCGCTACGAGGCGTTATCCGACGCCGCTCTCGCCGCCGAGGCGGGAGCGCCGCTTATTACCCTTGCTCTCGACAAGGACAAACGTTTGCTGACGATTTCCGATAATGGCGTCGGCATGTCTCGCGAGGAGTTGATTTCGGCGCTGGGGTCCATCGCCAATTCCGGCACCCGCGCCTTCCTCGACAAAATCGGCGCCGAAAAGACTGACGCCGCCGGTTCGTTGATTGGTCGCTTTGGCGTCGGTTTCTATTCTGCATTTATGGTCGCCGACCGGGTCGAGGTCGCGACGCGACGCGCCGGGTCGACCGAGGCATGGCTGTGGACCTCCGCAGGCAAGGGCAAATATTCGATTGCGCCGCTCGATCCGGCTCGGGCGCCGGCTGTCGGCACACGGGTGACGCTGCATCTCAATTCAGAGAGCGACGAGTTTCTCGACGCCTGGCGGCTTGAAACGATCGTGCGCGAACATTCCGGCGCCGTGGCGACGCCCATCGATCTGATCGCAGCCCCCGGCGAAGAGGCGAAGCGCATCGCCGATGGCGTTGCGCTTTGGACCAAATCAAAATCCGACATCACCGACGAAGAATATGCGGATTTTTATCGACAGCTCTCTGGCCAGTTCGATGAGCCGGCGCTTACGGTTCACTGGCGCGCGGAGGGCCGCACCGAATATAGCGTGCTTGCCTTCATTCCCGGTTCGCGTCCGCTTGATTTGTTCGATCCGGCCCGCAAGAGCAAATCGAAACTCTACGTGCGTCGTGTGCTGATCTCGCGCGACGCCGAGCTTTTGCCGGCGTGGCTGCGCTTCGTGCGCGTCGTCGTGGACAGCGCCGATGTTCCGCTCAACGTTTCGCGCGAGATGGCGCAGAAAAGTCCGGCGATCGCCGCCATCGGCAAGTCGATTGCGACCCGGATGCTGCAGGAATTGACCAGGCTTGCCGAAAACGATCCAGAAAAATTCGCCAAAATCTGGGAGAATTTCGGCGCCGTGCTCAAGGAAGGCCTGCACGAAGATCCCTCGCGTCGCGACGCGTTGTTTGCCCTGGCGCGCTTTGCGACAACCAAAAGCGATGGCAAAAATCGCACGTTAAAGGATTATGTGGCCGATCTGCGCGAGAACCAGACAGCGATTTACTATATCACGGGCGACGATGTGAAACGCCTGGCGGCGAGTCCGCAGATCGAAGGTTTCCGTGCGCGCGGCGTGGAAGTTCTTTTGCTTGACGACTCGGTTGACGCCTTCTGGGTAACGAGCGCGCTTGGCTTCGACGGCAAGCCGTTCAAATCGGTGACACAGGGACAGGCGGATATCGACGCCATACCGCGCGTAGAATCCGATGCGCCGGATACGGCGCCGCCGGCCGATATGGGCGCGCTTGTCACAGTCCTAAAGGAAACGCTGGCGGAATATGTCGAGGACGTGCGCGTATCGACTCGTCTGACGGAGAGCGCCGCCTGCCTGATCGCCTCCGACAAGGGTCTCGACCGACAATTGGCGCGTCTGCTCGCCGAACATGGCCAGCAGGGGATGCTTGGAAAGCCTGTGCTGGAGATCAACGCCAAACATCCCGCTGTCGCAATGTTGTCGACGACGCTGGCTGAAAAAGGCCGTGAAGTCTCAACGGACGGCATGTATCTGCTGCTCGATCTCGCCCGAGTCGCCGATGGCGAACAACCCGTCGACGCCAGCGCTTTCGTCAAACGTCTCGGGGCGCTGATCGCGAAGGGCGTATAGAAGAGTGCCGTCCGCGGCCCGGACGCGGGCGCAGGCGCTGACCGCGCTTGCGCGACAGTTCGACGCCGCCGGCGTCGATACGCCGGCGGAAGACGCGCGGATTTTATTGCGCGCCGCCTGCGGTCTGACGCGTCTTGAACTTGCGATTGAGCCGAATGGACTTCTTACCGGCGAGGAAGAAAATCGGCTTGAGTCCTTCGCCGCGCGGCGTACGAAACATGAGCCTGTGTCGCGCATCCTTGGCGCGCGTGGATTTTGGACTCTCGATCTGACACTAGCTCCTGATGTGCTCGATCCGCGCGCCGATACCGAAACCCTGGTGGAGACAGCCTTGCGGCTTTGCCGCGACGCGCCGCCCAAAACGATGCTCGATCTCGGTTCGGGATCTGGCGCTATAGTCTGTGCGCTGCTCTGCGAATGGCCGCAGGCGCGTGCGGTCGCAGTCGATCTATCGCCGTATGCCTGCCGCGCGACAACACAAAATCTCTCGCGATTGGGCTTGGACAACCGCGCTCTGGTGTTGCGCGGTCGCTGGGGGGACGCCCTCGCCGCCGGACGCTTCGATCTGATTGTCTCCAATCCGCCCTACATCGCGACCGGCGACCTTGCCGGTCTCGATCCGGCAGTGCGGCTCTACGATCCGCCCCTGGCGCTCGACGGCGGCGCCGACGGACTGGACGCCTATCGAATTATCGCATCCGATCTGACGCGTCTCGTTGCGCCGGGGGCGCATGTGCTGTTCGAAGTTGGCGTCAGGCAGGCGGATGACGTCGCCGCCCTGCTTGCGGCTCAGGGGTTGACGCCGGCCGGCCGGACGCAGGATCTCGGCGGGCGCGATCGGGTTGTGGCCGCCCGCTGGACGCAGGGCTGATCTCTCGAATGCGAGATCCGGGGTTTTTGCCGCTTACCGGTCGAGCCGCCCCCTTGGCGTAGCCGCCGTGAGCGGTTATAAGGTCAAGATACCCGTATTCGTCGAAGTCGGGTTTGAGGGAGCTGAGTGACCGGCTCCCCGCCGCGTAAGCGGAGACCAGCGACCGGCAGTGTAATGCCGGCGCCGACGACGAAACAGTCACCGCGGCGTAGATCGAGGACCCATAGCGCGTGGCGCATCGGGTCGTAACCAGCGCGCGGGTAAACAGCACTTACGCCACTGTTTGCGGTCGCACCGCCTTTACCGGCCGATCAGCTTCAGGCGCAGAGCATGAAACGACCGCAAGTCTGCGGCGGTTTCGACTGGCGTTTTATGGCGTCGATACGAGAGGCGGCGTTCCCGCACCGCGACGACGCGAGATGCGAGACAGCGGATTGGCCCGCGTTTCGCCGGGGCGAGAAACGCCCTGTATTTTTTCGGGGGTTCTATGAGACCAGGTCAGAATAAAAGAATGCGCGGACGGAGCAGCGGCCGCAAGGGACCCAATCCTCTGACCCGCTCCTACGAGTCCAACGGACCAGATGTAAAAATTCGCGGCACGGCGCAGCACATCGCCGAGAAATATCTCCAGCTCGCCCGCGACGCTCAGTCGTCAGGCGATCTGGTGATGGCGGAAAGCCTGCTGCAACATGCGGAGCATTATTTCCGACTGATTGCCGCCGCCCAGGCTGCGCAGGGCATGCCGGGCTACCCCCGCGCCCAGACGGACGCGGAAGTCGAGATCGACGAGGACGACGATTTCGCCGCCCTGCCCGACCGCTTCGCGCCGCTCTCCGAGCGCCTGCCATCGGCCGCCTATCAACAGGGTCAACAGCCGCAGCCCTATGCCGCCCAGCCACAGCCGCCGATCCAGTATCCGCCGCCGCCGCCGCTGCCCCAACCGCAGCCTTTCGAAGAGCGTCCGATGCCGGAAATGCGCGCCGAACGCGATTCCCGTCCCCCGCGTCAGGATCGCCAGCCCTACGGCGAGCAGCGGGGACGCGGCCGATATGGCGAAGGACAGGAGCGCCCGCGGTATGGCGAGCAGCAGAATGGGAGCTTCGATCGCAACGGTCGCGGCGACCGTCGCTTTCCGCGTCCGGATACGCCAGTCGACGCAGCAACGGCGCTCCCTTCCTTCATTACAGCCCCCGTTGCGCGTCCAGCCCCGAACGAAGCCCCGGCGCCGGAGGCTTTTGACGCAGGCGAGCGCGTTGAAGCGCAGGAATCAGATGGCGTGAATTTTCATCTGAGTTCGCGCCGCCGTCGGCGCCCGCGCACATCGCAGGAAGACGGCGCCGAAACGCCGGTCGAGGCGACAAGCGAACTGCCGATCGAAACCTAAGAGTCAAAATAATCGAGCGCGTCGCCAGTAGCGACGCGCCCGCCACTGACGATGCGGGCGTAGACGCCGCAATCGATATGGCCGTAGTGCGCGCGAAGGGTCTGGACGAGATCCATGTCGCGGGCGCCCGTTCCCGGCGCGACGCCGGTCGCAGCGCAGCGATCCGTCATTTTCAAAATCTCAAGCACGCTGCCGCCGATGCCGATCCGGCGTCCCGGCCAGGTCGACTCAATCCATGGCGCGGCGTCGGCGACATAAAGATTGGCGCGAAACCGCAGGGGGTCGACCGGCGCGCCGGCAGCCTGTTCAAGGTCGGCGACGCTCGCCAGATTGACCAGCGATACGAAACCCGATTTGGAATCGGTAAAGCGAAAACCCTGCGGCGCCGCCAGCAACCGCACCGGGCCGAGAATAGCCTCGCCCAGAAATTGCATGAAAAAACGCTCCAGCGCCCCGCGCTCCGCTGGATCGGAGACATTGGCGCGGGCGACTTCGCGACCCGCATCAATGACGCTCAATTCGTTGGACGCCAGATCGTAGCGCGTCGTCAGGCCGGCGAGCGCAGCGTTTTTCATTAGCATCAGGAATTTTATTTTCGGCTGGTGCTCGGGCGCGGCGGGATCAAAGCCCGAGGGGCCGTTCTCAAAGGCGAACAGGCGGTCGCCGGGAAAATATCCATCAGCGATCAGGTCGACGGCGTCGAGCGGCTCGGGCGACAGCCCTTTTACGGGATAACGATAGATCGAGGCGAGGCGCATAGGCGAGACACTGTGCTGACGGAGTGAAAGCGCCGGCGTATCCTAACAGAATTTCACAGATTTTGGCGCGATGTCGCTCGCCGAAGGATCATGGTCGTCTACAGAGACGGACGTAGATGGGAAAGCGCCCCCTGCTCGTTCGATAATCTTTTGCACTCGGCGACAATTTGCACGTCCGCGCCGTAACGCGTCGTGACGGGCGTAACGCCGGAAAGCGCGTTCTGGCGTGTTTGCTGACATTCCTCCATACTGGCCGCGTCGAACGTTTCCCTATCAATGACATGACCGCTCAAAAGGTAGGCAATCACCAGAACCGTTTTCATGATTCGATCTCCAGAGGATGGAAAAACCCCTGGCCACGACGTCTGGCTTTCTGGCCAATGGATAGATAAAGCGCCGAAATCGATGTCTCCCCAGGATCAAGATCTGCGAAACCGGGGAGGTGGGGTAGCGTGGCATTACCTTGGCAAGAATCCTGCCGGTTTTTGCAACTGGCTGAATGAAACAACCAGCACTTCAAACGTATCAAAAAACTCGGATCTCCATGGATGTCGCATAAAATGACGAAACGAGGGGCGAGAAGTAATATGTCGCCGGTTCGAGCAGTGAGGAATTTCGATCAGGATCGAACAAATTCTGCGCTACGCGAGAATAACAGTCCTATCGCGGGATAATTTGGTGCGGGCGGCCGGAATCGAACCGGCACAGGCCTTTCGGCCCTACGGATTTTCATACCCGCTACGGCTTTCGCCGCCCCGCTCACGCGGGTTTGGGGTCTGGACTATCCCTTCGCCATCGCTGTCGGACGCGTGTCCAACCAAGCCTTAGGCGCCGCCCGTCTAGTCTCTACACCTTCCCGCCGCAACTGGCGGGCTTGGCTCGGGATCGCCACTTGTGGAGGTTTCCCCGAATTTGAGCGGTTCTGCACCGCCGGTTTCCCGGCCGGGCACTCAATTTTTAAGTCCGTTGCGTCTACCAGTTTCGCCACGCCCGCTAACCCATGGGGTTATAAGTCGCAGGCGCGGAACTCGACAAGCGGAATTTCAGGCGCCTGCCGGCCTTGTCCTCACCTCTGATGCGCGACTCCCATCCTGGAGCGACGACAGGGGTCTTATTGTCGCAGAGAGGATTGAATGTTTGGGGGGAGCTAAGGTGATGAACAATGGAAACATAGATTATTACAAATTTTCCATATATATAGTATGTCGCCGGGGTGAGTGAGGGCTTTCTTGTGTCTGTGATGATCAAGCCATCGGATTTCGACGACGTCGAGCGCGTGTCGGAACGGGTCTTGCAAAGTTTCTACGCCCCATTCCAGCACCACTTCATTGAATTCCAGGTCGCTCACCTCAAGGACAGCGCAAGCTTGTTCAACGGCGATCTCGAGGAGATGCTCGTTTGCGTGGTTTTGGCGCGCGCCAATCTGCGCGATGAGGTAGGGCAGTCGACGACCAAAAAAACCGAGGGCTCCGCGCGAAGCGCTCTCAGCGCGGCGCGCCTCTCGGAACTCACAGGCATTCCCCGCGAAACCGTGAGGCGCAAGCTGAAGTCACTCGAAAATCGCGGCTGGGCGACGCGGGTTGGCCGCAGCGGCTGGAGTCTCGCTTTGCAAGGAGAGACGCCCGTCCTGCGCTCCGATTTACAGGACTTTTTGCGGCGCGAGATCCGAAGGCTCGTCAAGCTTGTGCGCAATTTGCAGGAATTCATCTGAAGAAAGAGGGATGGCTCGCATTCGTGCGATGCTTACTTGATGTTAGACCATGCGTATCGGCGACCGGTAATTATTGTCGTCGTCCAGATCCCAGGGGAAATAAACCCAGCAGTCTTGCGGAAATTCGGCGACGAAACTATCGACCGTCGGTCGTCCCTGCGGCTTGACGTAAAGCGTCGCCAGATGGGCGTTGGGTAGAAGCGCGCGCACGGCGCGCACTGTCTCGCCCGTATCGGCAAGATCGTCGATGACCAGTATATCGGATGACGGGCGCAGGCGAACCATCTCAGCCAGCGGTTTGGTCAGGGTCAGGCCGCCCCGGAGAGTTTCGGCGTCGTAGCTGGCGACGCCTAGCGTGTCGACAACGCGTACGCCAAGCTCACGCGCGACAATCGCCGCTGGCGCCAGCCCACCGCGCGTCACCGCGACAATGGCCGAAAACGCGCCAGCTGCACACAACTGCACGGCGAGTCGCCGCGCATCGTGATGAAACCGAGTCCACGAAATCGCGACGCTTGTCGACGATGGGACGTCTACTTCGTTCATATTTTTGCGTCCTATCGTCGGCCGGCGAGAGAGGCCAGTCCGTCAATCAGCGCGCGCGCCTCGGCCACGGCCTGCGCCAGCGCTTCCGCGTCGCGACTGCGCAACACGATCTGGTTGCGCACGCCCTCGCTGGTGAAGGAGGGATAGGAGCCAATGGAGACGTCGGCATGGGCGCGCACGATCTCCGCCAGCCCGGCGGCATAGGCCCCCTCCGGGATTGATCCCGCCGCCACGCTCTCGACAAGAATTCGGCGCCCAGTCCTGAGTTGCGGTCCGACCGTGTCGAGCATGGCGTGCATCACGGAGGGCACCCCGGCCATGACGATGACATTGCCGATCCAGAAACCAGGCGCCTTTGAAATGGCGTTGGGTATTAGCGCCGCGCCTTTGGGGATGCGCGCCATGCGTCGCCGCGCCGGATTGAGATCCGCCTCGGCGAAACGCTCCCTCAACATCGCCAGCGCGCGCGGGTCCTCATCAATCTCGACGCCGAAGGCGCGGGCGATGGCGTCGGCGGTGATGTCGTCATGCGTCGGCCCGATGCCGCCAGTCGTGAACACATAGGCGTATCGGGCGCGCAGGGCGTTTACGGCGGCTACGATCTCCTCTTCGACGTCCGGCACAACCCGCGCCTCGCGCAGATCGACGCCGATCTGACTGAGGTAGTTGGCAATGTAGTGGGTATTAGCGTCCTGCGTGCGGCCGGAGAGGACCTCGTCGCCGATCACGAGAACCGCCGCCGTCACCGCCGACTCACTCATCCGCCTACTCTCCGCCTGTCGTTTCGGAGCGCGATTATGACGGGGATGTCGGGAAAGTCCAAGAGCCGGAACGCCAGCAGGCTTGGTCGTCAATAAAGTTCAAGCATATTTTTCAAGATATTGGCAAAAGCGGCCCGCTCCGCCGCCGCCATGCGTCGTCTCGGCGTCGTCCCGGCGTCGTCCCGGCGTCGGTACGATCCAGCGCTTGCTTTGGCGCAGCGAACCATTACCTTGTGCGCATACCCGCAAACCCAGCATTTCGCAGAGGCCCATGACCTTTATCGAGTCGCATCTCGCCCCCGCCGGTCGCCAGAAAGGCCAGATCAAACTTCACGGTCCCGCCGATTTCGACGGCATGCGCCGGGTTGGGCGTCTGGCCGGCGAGGCGCTGGATATGCTGATCCCGCATGTCCAACCCGGCGTGACCACACAGGCAATCGACGATCTCGTGTTTGATTTCGCTCTTGCCCACGGGGCTTATCCGGCGCCGCTCGATTATCGCGGCTATCGCAAATCGGTTTGCACCTCGATCAATCATGTCGTCTGCCATGGGGTGCCCGACGACAAACCATTGCGCGAGGGCGATATCGTCAATATCGACGTTACCTTCATTCTCGATGGCTGGCATGGCGACGCGAGTCGTATGTTCGCTGTCGGCGAAATTCCCCGAAAGGCGCAAAGGCTAATCGACGTCACCTATGAGAGTTTGATGCGCGGCATCGCCGCCGTCAAACCCGGCGCGACGACCGGCGATATCGGCGCAGCTATTCAGCGTTATGCGGAAAGCGAGCGCTGCTCGGTGGTGCGCGATTTCTGCGGCCACGGTCTGGGCCGGGTTTTTCACGACGAGCCGAATATTCTTCATTACGGCAAGCCCGGCGAGGGCGCGCCCTTGCGGCCGGGGATGTTTTTCACCATCGAGCCTATGATCAACCTCGGCAAGCCGCAGGTTAAAATTCTCTCCGATGGCTGGACTGCCGTGACGCGCGATCGTTCGCTCTCGGCGCAATTCGAACATTCGATCGGCGTGACGGAAACCGGCGCAGAGATTTTCACCGCCTCGCCGCGCGGCCTCGACAATCCTTCGGGCGGCGCGGCCTCCCCGATATGACAGCCTGCGCGTCCGCCGAACCGCCGTCAGTCAATTTGGATGGTCTCAAAGAAGAGGCGGCGCATTACCTCGGCCATCGTCAGCGTCTGCGCGAGCGTTTCATGGAAAGCGGCGCCGGGGCGCTGGCGGACTACGAGTTGATGGAGCTGGTGCTTTTTCGAGCCATTCCCCGCCGCGACGTGAAACCGCTCGCCAAGGCGCTGATCAAACGTTTTGGCTCCTTCGCGGAAGCAGCGGCGGCGCGACCTGAGCGCCTGCGCGAAATCGACGGCCTCGGCGAATCGGCGATCATGGAGATCAAACTCGCCGAGGCGGTGGCGACCCGCCTCGCGCGCGGCCAGATTGAATCGAGACGCACGCTCTCCTCTTTCGTTGATGTGCTCGATTATTGCCGGACAGCGATGGCCTACGCCGATCGCGAGGAATTTCGGGTTTTGTTTCTGGACAAGCGCAACGCGCTCATCGCAGACGAGGTTCAGGGCGTTGGCACGATCGACCATACACCCGTCTATCCGCGCGAAATCATTCGACGAGCGCTGGAGCTGGGCGCCAGCGCTCTCATCCTGGCGCACAATCACCCTTCCGGCGATCCGACGCCTTCCCCGGCGGATATTCGTATGACCAAGGATATTGTCGCCATTGCCGAACCGTTTGGCATCGTCATTCATGACCACTTGATTGTCGGCAAGCACGGACAGACGAGTTTTAGAGGACAAAAGCTCATATGAGTTAGATTAAGGGGATCATCCTGAAGGGTTAAGGAGTCTGGGTTTTTCGTATAATTCGTTCGGGTGAGGAATAAGATTTAAATTTTCGTGATGCTTGAAAACTCATCACGCGCGTCAAGTTTTTTGGCGAATGCGGAACTGGTTTAGCGTGGGATATCCTTTGTTTCGAAAATATTCGACTAATCCTTGAGCAGCGCCATATGCTTCATCAAGGGTTTTGAATTCTCCAATGAAAAAAGGGAGCGTGTCAGTTTCGAATACGAGCGTGTATCTCATGGCGGCATATTTACTGTCAGTATAAAGAGGGGTTAGCGGGAGCAAGTCGTTTCCGATACAGGCTCGCTCCCGCACACCGCCTCTCCTTGGAAGGCTCGTCAAAGGGAATTGACGATCCTGCGGAGTTCAAAGGTAGCCGACACCTTCAGACACAACCGCTAACTTCTCGCCATTTATCTTGCATTTTCAGTTAGAGATCAGGATGAATTTTTTTGTCCGACATCAAGCTCGATGACCAGGGCAACGCTATTCAAGATCGTTTTTCTCCGGATCGCTACGCTTGCCAATTTGCATCGGCCCCAGGTCTATGGCGACCGAGTCGATCTTGCCGTCAAACATGAAAGGCATTCTATCGGCATAATCCTCAATGATCGGCGTTCCGTGATCCTCGCCGATATCCAGCGTCTCGTCGACGGAATAGATATAGGGAACTGTTCGGTCTATCCGGGTTGAAGCGATAGCTCGGTCATCGATCGTGAGCGTGTAGGTTCCCCCGCGCCCCACTTCCCCATCCTTGCCCGCATAATCGAATTTTACGGCCACGACGTGATCGCCCGAAGACAGTCGATTCGGGTCCGAAATGCGGATCGCCGCTTCGGGGTTTTGCGAGCGCCGATAAATCCAGTTGGCTTTTCCATCGATCAAAACAAGTCCCCACCCGGCGAAGCGACCCCCTGCGTAACGATGACGCCATTGCCGGCGCCCGTGGGGATATTTATTCTTGCAACGATTTCATACGAGCGATCCTTTGTGAAGGGTGAAGCGGCTTCCGGGATTCGCGTAACGCCCTGACGATAAACAAAATGTGATCGCCCACGCGTCAGACTGGGGCGCTGGAATGTTGCTTCCACGGTCGCCTGCGGGCTAAAATTAAGTGGCAGGATGTGATTTCGGCCTGCCTCGCTCCACCAGAGTTTCTTCAATTTATCCAGCATCGCCGGTTTTTCTTTTGCAAGATCCTTTCCCTAACTAAAATCCTCGTCGAGATTATAGAGCTCCCAATCGAAACTGTCTGGCGTCAGTCCCTTTGGCTCCGGCCGCCAGGCAAAAACCAGTGGAGTCGTGGAGGCAATCCAACCGTCATGATAAATTGCGCGGTTACCGAACAACTCGTACACTTGAGTTGCACGCTTGCCCCTGACTTCGGCGCTATCCGAAATGTGGGCCATCGATGGGCTCCTGTTTGACGCCATTAATCGACTCTGGCGCCGGAACCCCTGCGGCCTCAAGAATTGTCGACAGGATAACGATCACATAATGAAACTGATCGCGCAATCCGCCCGCATCCCTTATCCTTTAAGGCCAACTCGTCACGAGTCCGTTACGCGTTCCGCCAAAATGCGATGCGTAACGCTTGGTCCATTGAAATGGCGTATTGAGCGCCCACGACCACGGAACGGGCATGTGATTATAGTGCAAGGGGCCGCCGAGCTAATCCCTGATAGAATACAGATAATCGAAACTCTCCTTCTCCCCGTTGCCAATAACAACGATTTCGTTGGCCGTTCCTTGCAGCGTGCTCTTTGAACTCTCTGTCGTTCGACCAACGCCCCCCTGAAAGTTTGGCGGCGGATAGGGTAAAGAAACAGCTTTTCTTGGCGACTCATTTGCCTGACGCCCATGGGCGGCCGCCGACATGGCCAGCACTGAGATGAACAGAGCCGAGAGACGAAGAGGCGCAACCGAAGTCATTGTACGCTCCTGTTGAATTGCCGGCCGGGCTCCGAAGCTCTGCATCACAAAAGGTTGTATGTAAATTTTACCCGTCAATAACTGACGGTTCGGCCCGGATTCTGCTAATCCGGCGCGAAAGACTTACGTTCATAACACGAACGGGAGCCTTGATCTTTTGCGCTCAGTGGATGCTTCTTCCAAAGCACAATCAAAAAGTGTAGGCGTATTCAACCGTTTCGTTACATGAATATGTGAGTTCGCCCTGCCTGCGTCGCGCGTCACACCGGCGATTATCGCCACAGCGCTCTTCATGGAGCAACTTGACAGCACTGTTCTGGCGACGGCGCTCCCGGCGATGGCGCGCGATCTGCATGAAGATCCGATCGCGCTCAAGCTGGCGCTCACCGCCTATTTGCTGTCACTGGCGATTTTCATCCCTCTCTCCGGTTGGGCGGCGGATAAATTCGGCGCGCGGCGTGTCTTTTGCGCCGCCATCGTCGTGTTTGTCATCGGGTCGATTCTCTGCGCCTTTTCCAATTCGCTCGCAACCATCGTCGCGGCGCGGACCGTTCAGGGTTTGGGTGGGGCGTTGATGGTCCCGGTGGGACGACTGGTTGTGTTGCGCACGGCGCCGCGCCATGAACTGGTGCAGGCAATGGCCTGGCTGGCGATCCCAGCTCTGATCGGTCCCGTGATCGGTCCGCCCTTCGGCGGCTTTCTGGCGACCTATGCGCATTGGCGATATATTTTTTGGATAAATGTTCCGATTGGCCTGCTCGGCGTCATGCTGGCGACTCGTTATGTTCCCGATTTGACTGAGACCCACCAGCGACCGCTCGATCGACGCGGCGCGTTCTTGTCCGGCGTTGGTCTTTGCGGTCTCGTTTTTGGTTTTACAATCGGCGGGCGGGGTCTTGTCGCCACGCCGGTTGTAGCGCTGATCCTGATCGTCGGCGCATTGGCCCTTGTCGCCTATGTTCGTCACGCCCGAAAAACCGTCTACCCAATCCTTGATCTCGGACTTTTAGGCATTCCGACATTCCGGGCTGCAATTCTAGGCGGTTTCCTGTTTCGCGTCGGCCTGGGCGCCACGCCCTTCCTGCTGCCCTTATTATTGCAGGAAGGTTTTCACCTCACGCCGCTACAATCGGGATTGCTGACCTTCGCCGGCGCGGTCGGGGCTATCGCGATGAAAACCACGGCGCAACCCATCATCAATCGTTTCGGTTTCCGGTCCGTGCTGATCGTCAATGCACTGATCTCGGCAGGATTTTTGTTCAGCTACGCCTTTTTTACTCCCGCAACGCCGCAGTCGACGATTTTGTTTGTCGTTCTCATCGGCGGGTTCTTTCGCTCTCTGGAGTTCACCGCTCTGAACGCCATCGCCTTCGCGGACGTCTCGCAACGGGATATGAGCAACGCCGCCAGTTTCGCCGCTGTCGGTCAGCAACTTGCGTTGTCGACCGGCGTCGCTATTGGCGCGGCGGCGCTGGAAACCTCACGTGGGTTTCATGGCGGCGGTCAGATCGTCGCTGACGATTTCTCGCCTGCGTTCTGTATCGTGGCGGGCATCACGGCCCTTGCCCCGATCTTCTTCCGGTCTTTGCCGCTAACCGCCGGCGACGAGTTGATGAACCGTCGCAAGCTCAAAGTCTAGAAATCGCCCGATAAATTTATTCGGGGGCCGCGCCCGCGCGCCTGCCTCGATAACCTGTCGCCAACACATAGAGTTCAGCGGAATCGGCGCGGCTTGCAGCGGGTTTAACATGACGCACCGTGGCGAAATCGCGTTTAAGTCGGACCAGCAGCTGACCCTCGGTGCCGCCCTGCAGCACTTTGGCGACGAAAAATCCGCCCGGCGCCAACACCTCCATGGCAAACTCGGCCGCCAGCTCGGCCAACGCGACAATACGCAAATGATCGGTTTGTTTATGACCGGTGGCGTTGGCCGCCATGTCCGACATCACCCCGTCAGCCTCGCCGCCCAGCATGGCCTTGATCATGTCCGGCGCATCGTCGTCATTAAAATCCTTTACGGCAAAGGTCACGCCGGCGATCGGCTCCATATCGAGCAGATCAACCCCGACAACCTTGCCGCGTCCATCACTGGCTTTCACGCGAGCGGCGGCGACCTGCGACCAACCGCCAGGGGCAGCTCCAAGATCGACAATGCGGCCGCCCGGTTTGAAAAGATGAAACCGATCGTCCATCTCAAGGAGTTTATAAGCGGCGCGGGAGCGGTAACCTTCGCGTTTGGCGCGGGCGACGTAAGGGTCGTTCAGTTGTCGCTCCAACCACAAGGTAGAGGATAGCGAGCGTTTGCGCGCGGTCTTCACGCGTGTCTTGAGCGACCGACCGCCTTCACGACCCGAGCCTTTATTATCCGCGCTCACGCATCGACCTTGTCAACTGGCGCGAACAATCCATCGACCGATGGCGTCATTTCAATATGGCGATCATGATATTCCACCAGCGTCGAGCGATGCCCAATGGAGACAATGGTTGTCTTTGGCAGTCGTTCGCGCAGCGTGCGATAAATGTCGCCCTCAAGCTTCTCATCCAGCGCCGATGTCGCCTCGTCAAGGAACAACCATTGCGGTTGTGCCAGCAACGCGCGGGCGATGGCGACGCGTTGCTGCTCTCCGCCCGACAGACGTTGGCTCCAGTTATTGTCCTCGTCCAGGCGGTCGATGAAGGGCGTCAGACGCGCAGCGCGCAGCGCCTCCTCGATCTCGACGCGCGAATAGGACTCAGGCGGAGCAGGATAAACGATCGCCGCCGCCAGCGCGCCCATCGGGATATAGGGACGTTGCGGCGCCAGCATCACACGGGAGTCTTTGGGTAAAATGATTTCGCCCGAGACATGCGGCCATATGCCCGATATGGCGCGGAAAAGCGTCGATTTTCCAGAGCCCGAGGGACCCGTGAGCAGCACGGCTGGACCCGCTGCAAGCGTCAGACGATCCGTGTGGACGATCGGACGACCATCCGGCAACAACAGCGTCAGATCGTTCAGTGCGAGCGCCGCGCCCTCCTGACGTCTCACATGTTGCGATTTCTTCGCACTGACGCGCGCAGCGTCGATCGCCTCATCGAAGGATCTCAACCGATCGAGTACGGATTTGAAGTTCGCAAGAGAGGTATAATAGTTGATAAAAAAGGTCAGCGCCCCTTCGACGCGGCCAAAGGCGCTCGCAGTTTGCGTCATCACGCCGAGCTGAATTTTTCCGGCAAAGTAAAAAGGCGCCGTAATGACATAGGGAATGATCGGCGACAACTGTCCGTAGGATGCCGTAAACGCCATCAGTTCCTTGCGCTTGCGCACGATAGCAAGATAATTCAGCACAATGCCGCTGAAGCGATGAAAAAGCGACAAACGTTCTGTCTTCTCTCCTGACAACAGGGCAATCTGTTCGCTGTATTCGCGCAATCTCGCCAGCGAGAAACGAAAATCTGCCTCCCGACGCTGACGGTCAAAATAAAGTCCGGTCAGCGAACGACCTATCAAATGCGTAATCAAGGTGCCGAGCGCCGCATAAACCAGCACCACCCAGAACAGAAAACCGGGTATATAAATGCTGGTGCCGGGCAGCGGATAATTGCCCGACAACTCCCAGAGCATGACAGAAAAAGACACCAGCGAACTGACAGTCGAAATCAAAAGGATCGTGTAGGAATAGACGCCATAGCCATCCTCGCCGCCGCTAATGAACCGGTTCACATCTTCGGCGATACGCTGATCGGGGTTGTCGGTGTCGCCGCCAGCCAGCACCATGCCGTAATGCGTGTGACCGCCAAGCCAGCGCTCGACATAATGCTCGGTCAACCATCGCCGCCAGCGTATGACAAGCATCGATTGCAAGACGAATTCGATGACCGCCAATGCGACATAACCAAAGGCCCAGGGCGTGAAGATGTAAAGCAACTGCCGCCAGAACTCGGCGGCGTTTTTTTCCTGGATTGCGTTGAACCAGTCACGGTTAAAGATAGACAGCCGCACCGAAATGCCCACCTGGGCCTGATTGATCAGTACTAGCACAACGATCATGGCGATCGCGATGACGCTTTCGCGGGCGCCAAAGGCTGGAAACGGCCAGACCCGACCCTCGCCGCGATCATGGGAGTCGAAGAACAGGTCGGCGATGCGGTTCATTTCTCGCACCACGCCGATGTTGGACACGAGATAGACGAGGATCGAGAAAATCGCCACCGTAAGCGCCATGATGTCCGCCGGAGCGTAATCTGCCAATGCCTTCGGCCAGAGTCCCTCGGCCTGCAAGAGGCGCACGAGACCAAAGACAATCGTCTCGGTCGAGAAGATCCCGACGAAAATCTTCATGAAACTCGAAATCGAGGCGGCTCGACGCGTCGTGAGGGCGCAGAGGGCCGCCGCCGCCGCCAAAATGAACAAATCGCGATCGCCCGCGTGCAAGCCGCACGCCGCGGCCATGACGGCGAAACCGGCCACAGCCAGACTCAAATTGTGCATCGTAGATCCTTCGCCACGCAACGGATTTGCGCTCATGACGAAGTGTTTCCGCCCGAAACAAGGCGCTTTCGAGGAAAGAGGCGCAGATAGGGCGAGAGCGGAGCAGGCCGCCGAGGCTCATCCGATCCGCCGGAGCGGCCGGAGCGGCCGGAGCTGGTAAAGAGATTAATCTTCTTCGGGAATGATGGCGTCGCCGTTGACATGGGCGACAAGCACGGGGGAGGCTTTGAATGTCAGAACGCGCCGTGGCGTGATCTTGGCTTCAACGCCTGTTTTCGGATTACGACCGATTCGTTCGCGTTTGGAGCGGACGTTAAAAGTGCCGAAGGATCGGAGTTTTACAGACTCTCCGCGCAGCAGGGCTTCACTGATTTCCTCGAAGGTCGCATCGAGAATCTTTCGCGCTTCCGAGCGGGACAGCGTCGGGCAACAGCTATAGACAGCTTCTCGAAGAGCTGCGCGAGTCAACGTATTCCCAGGAGCGCTTTTTCTGACCATGGCGGGCGAACGCAGAACCGTAAGAGTTTATGAGGGCAATACGGACACCCCAGCTTGACGAAAAGGCGACCGTACGAACAATCAATGCGTGAAAATACCCTAGAGTCAAGTTTGAATAGACCAAATTGCGGTGAGGCGGCGGAGGTCAGATAATCTGGAATACGCCCCCTCAGGCGTCACTCGCATGCGTCCGACATCGCCAGCGCCCGATCTCAAGCCGGCAATTTGACGCGATGCTGCGCGACCGGGATCATCGCTCTGATTTTACGTATTCTATCCAGATCGATATGAGAGGACACCAGTCCGGGACCCTCCGAGGCCTTGGCGACAACGTGCCCCCATGGATCTGCGATCAGCGAATTCCCGAACGTGAACCGGGTCTCGTGTCCAGCCTTGTGCGAACCTGTTTGGGCCGGCGCGCAGACATAGGCTTGCATTTCAATCGCGCGGGCGCGGCAAAGCACCTCCCAGTGATCCTTGCCGGTCACAAGCGTGAAAGCGGCCGGAAGCGCGACAATATCGACATTCTGCTGGGCCAACGCCTGAAACAGATAAGGGAAGCGCAAATCGTAGCAGATCACACAACCGATCTTGAAGCCTTCGCAATCGTAGGTCACGACCGCATCTCCCGGCTTGAAGGCGGCGCTCTCATGATATTTCGCGCCGTCCGGGGCTGTGATGTCAAACATGTGAATCTTGCGATAGCGCGCCACCTCCTCGCCCTCGCGGTTGAAGGCGACGCTGGTGTTGTGGAGACGATCCTCATGCGGAATTTTTTCGAGGATGGAGCCGGCGTGTATGAAGACTTTGTGTTTGCGGGCCAGTTCGCTGCACATATCGTAGGCGGGGCCGCCGGGCAGTTCTTCGGCTGCGGCCATTTTCTCGGCGCGAGAGCCGCCCATGAAATCGAAAACCTCCGGTAAACAAATCCAGTCTGGACGCTCCTGCCGGACCGCTTGCTCGATCAGCGCGCGCGCATTAGCGAGGTTGACGGTCTTGTCGTCAATCGAATTCATCTGAACCAGGGTGACTTTCATCGCATATCCGAAAGTTGAGTCATGAGGTTGCGTCGTGGAGAAATCATCATCACGATTTTTTGCTGCGAAGCAATGGAGAGTGCTGAACTTCTCCTGGGCTGGCGCCGCAATAGGCTCAAGGTCCCAATTCGGCGGCTGCGGCGGCGGCGTCGGGATTCGCCGCGCCCTTCGCATCCAAACGGTGGCGAAACCATGCAGCGTACAATGCCGGCAGGAACAAGACTGTCAGAAACGTCGCGACAAAAAGGCCGCCCATCACTGTCAGCGCCATTGGCCCCCAGAAGGCTGAACGAGAGAGCGGAATCATCGCAAGGATCGCAGCCAGAGCGGTCAGCATCACAGGACGAGTCCGTCGCACGGTCGCGCCGATGATCGCTTCGCGATAGGTCGCGCCGTTTTCGAGATCCTGACGAACCTGATCGACCAAAATGATGGAGTTTCTCATATCCATGCCCGAAAGGGCGAATAATCCGAGCAAGGCCACGAAACCAAAGGGGGCATGCGCGACGTTGAGAGCCAACGAGGCTCCAATCACTCCAAGCGGCGCGCTCATCATCACCAGGCCTGCGCGGGTGAAGTCCTGCAATTGCAGCATGACCAGCGTCAGCATGATTAGAACCACCATAGGAAAAATACTGAAAATCGACGAATTACCTTTGGTCGACTCCTCAATCGCGCCGCCCATCTCAATCCGGTATCCCGGCGGCAACGCCTCTCGAATCTGAGCCAATTGTGGCCAGATACGGCTGGAAACGTCGGGAGCTTGCACGCCGTCCTTAACGCCGGTCTGAACCTTAACCATCATATTTCGGTTTCGCCGCCAGATCAGCGGCTCTTCGTGGTCCGGCACGATTCTGGCGACTTGAGAAGCCGTCACCTGTTTCCCGTCGCGCGTGAAGATGACCAGATCGGCGATATGCCCAAGTTCGCCGCGCTCCTCTGGCGAGGCGCGCATGACAACGGGCACCTGATCGACGCCGTCGCGCAATTTCGTCACCGTGACGCCGGAGATCAGCAGGTTCAACCGATTGGACACATCCTGCGGCGTCACGCCCAGCAACCGGGCGCGATCCTGATCGATCACCAGACGCATGACGGGCGTCTGTTCGTTCCAGGAAAGATGCGGTTCTTCAACTCCCGGGTCGCTGCGCATGATGTCGCGCACCTTATAGGCGATGTCCCGCACCTTCAGCGCGTCCGGCCCGATAACGCGAAACAACACCGGCATGCCGACCGGCGGACCGTAGCTGAAGCGCTCGATGTGAACCCGCGCCTGCGCCACTGCGCCTTGCGCCACCGCATTTTCGAGCCTCGCTTTCAGGCGTTCGCGCGCTGCCGGGTCCTTCGCCAAAACGACGATTTCCGCATAGGATTCTTTCGGTAATTGCGGATTGAGGCCGAGCCAGAAACGCGGCGGCCCCTGCCCGATGTAGGTCGAGAAGTAATCGACGTCAGCATCGTTTTTCAGCAGCTCTTCCGTTTCCTGCGCGGCGCGCCGGGAAGATGTGATTGACGCACCCTCCGGCGATTGAATTTGGATAAACAGCTCAAGACGTTCGGCATAGGGAAAGAATTGCTTCTGTACGACGACAAAGCCCAGGCAGGCCAGAAGAAAAATCCCGATCACGCCGGCGATGACCATGTAACGATGATCGACGGCCAAGGTGACAATGGCGCGCAGCCGCCGGTAGTTGGGCGTATTGTAAATTTCGTCAGGATCGACATGGGGATGAAGCTTGCCGAAGTCCGGCAAAAGCTTGACGCCGAGATAGGGCGTAAACAAGACCGCCACGAGCCATGAGGAGAGTAACGCCACGAGCAATACCCAGAACATCGAACCGGTGTATTCGCCGACGCCGGAATTTGCGAAGCCCACCGGCATGAAACCGGCCGCCGTGATAAGCGTGCCGGTCAGCATCGGAAAAGCCGTTGAGTCCCATGCAAAAGTCGCCGCTTTGTAGCGACTGTAGCCTTGCTCCATTTTCACCATCATCATCTCGACTGCGATGATCGCGTCGTCGACCAAAAGGCCGAGCGCAATGATCAGGGCGCCGAGCGAAATGCGTTGCAGATCGATCCCCTTGGCGTCCATGAAAATAAAAACCATGGCCAAAACCAGCGGCACCGACATGGCCACCACAATGCCGGTGCGGAACCCGAGCGAAACGAAACTGACGCCCAGCACGATCACCAGCGCCTCCAGAAAAGAGCGCGTAAACTCGCTGACCGCCGCCTCGACGACTCTGGGCTGATCTGCGATCTGGTCGATATCGACGCCAATCGGCGTCTGGGCGCGCACGTCCTCCACCGCCGCCCGCATATTTTCTCCGAATTCGAGAATATTGGCCCCCTTGGCCATGACGACGCCGACCATGATTGCGGGCTTGCCGTTGAAGCGCGCCAGCGTCCGGGGCGGATCTTCGAAGCCTTCGTAGACTTTCGCGCCGTCGCCCAACCGGATGACCTTTCCATTCCCCTCAATTGGCACGGCTGCGATAGCGTCAACGCCCTTCATCGCCTCCGTCACCTGCACCCGGACGCGGTTATCGCCGGTCTCGAACACGCCGGCGTCGGCGACATCGTTCTGTTTGGCGAGAGAGTCGAAAATCGCTTGCTCTTCGATCCCCAGCGTCGCCGCCTTAACGCCGCTGAACTCGACATAAATGCGTCGTTCCTGCTTGCCTACGACATCGACTTTTGTCGCGTTCGGCACTTCGAGGAAGCGTTTGCGCAATACCTCGGCGATCTTGTCCAGCAGCGCGTAATCGGCCCCCTCGCCGCTAATCGCATAAAGCACCGAATCCACATCGCCATACTCATCGTTCACTTGCGGGCCAATAACGCCGCGCGGCAAATCGCCCTGAATATCGCTGAGCTTTTTGCGAAGCTGGTAAAAAAGAGCCGGCACTTCCTTGGCCGGCGTCGAGTCCTTGAAGTTCACCTGCATGGCCATGAAGCCGGGCTTGGCGTAGGTCTCGATCTTGTCGAGGTATGGCAACTCCTGAATTTTTTTCTCGAAGAGATCGACGACCTGATCTCTCATATCCTTGGTCGTGGCTCCCGGCCATTTGGCTGTGACGACAGCGAGCTTGATCGTGAAGGAAGGATCCTCGTCGCGTCCGATTTTTTTGTAAGAGAAAATCCCAGCGACGCTCACGGCGAGGATAAGAAAAAAAATTAACGTCGGGCGTCGAACGGCCCATTCGGAAAGATTGATACGGCGCATCGCCATTGCCTAGGTCGGCCGCAGGGTCGTGCGCACCTTGCGTCCGACTTCCAGCTTGTGCGCGCCCAGCACGACGATCGGTTCGTCCTCCTTGACGCCGGTCACGATGACAGCGTCGCTTTCATAACGCACCACCTCTACCGGCAAAAGTTTCAGACGATTATCGGCGTCGATGGTCCAGAGAGACGGGCCTCGCCCCTGATTGAACAGCGCGGAAAGCGGCACGCGCGCCATCGGCCGGGCGCCGGGCGTCGTAATGTCAAGAACTGCGCTCATGCCCAGGGAGATGGCTGAGTCGGGATCGATAATGGTGTATCGCGCCGCGAAGGTGCGAGTCGTCGCATCGGCGGCGGGGCTGAGTTCGCGCAATTTCGCCCGATAGCGCTTGTCGGGTTTGGACCAGAGGGTGACTGTGGCCTCGCCTGCGTCCGCCACTGCCGCAAAATCCTCGGGCAGCGACACTGCAGCCTCGAATTCGCCGGCCCGTGCGATGCGGATCGCCGTCTGGCCTGCGGCGACGACTTGTCCGGGTTCAATCAAGGTCTGGGTGACCACGCCATTGCTGTCGGCGCGCAGCGTCGCATAGGCGAGCGAATTTCGCGACAATTCGACAGCGCGCTCGGCGCGCATGACCCGACCCCGCGCCTCCTGGGCGACGGCGCGCACTCGGTCTACCGCTGCGGGAGCCGTCCAGCCGTCCTTGTGGAGAGTCAGCGTCCGCTGTTCGTCGCCGGCCGCCTGCGCCAGCGCCATTTTCGCCGCCGCCAGCTCGGCCTCGGCCTGTTCCTTCTGGAGACGCAGATCGCGTTCGTCGAGCAGCGCCAGCACATCGCCTTCATTGACCCGCATGCCTGCCTGCACCAGACGTTTGACGACTTTGCCGGAGACGCGAAAACCCTGATCGGCCTCGACCTTCGGTCGAATGGTGGCGACAAAGTCGCGCACCTGTCCCTGCGGCAGCAGATGAGCCGGCTGGATCAGCACTGGCCGATCGGGCTCTTTTTTGGCGGTCTCGTCCGAGCGTCCGCAACCGCCCATCGCCAAGCCGCCAAGCAGCCAAACAATCGCCGCAGCGAATGTCCCGACGCGCTTCAGGGAGCCGGAGGGCTTTACGAAAATGATAAAGTGGGGCATCAGCCTGTTCCCGCCAACCGGCGACGCGCCAGCGTGCGACTTTGGATAAGGCTGTATTTATTATGGTTTAATCCGCGTCAAGGCCGGATTGGGCGCACACCCGCAGCTCAGGGACCCCGCAAGTCGAAAGATTCCGTTTACGGGCGGCGGACGGCTCTTGCGGCGGCGGGCGGCGGACACAATCTTGTCATCTGAATACGGCGATGGATTGCGCGGCGGGCTCATGGCGAGCCGTCGTCCATTTTTGCCGAAAAGGACCGCCTCGGGGTCCGCACATAGTGACTGAAAGGACTTGTATTATGGGTAAAATCATCGGCATCGACCTTGGCACGACAAATTCCTGCGTGGCCGTCATGGAAGGGTCGAGCCCCAAGGTTATCGAAAACGCCGAAGGCGCGCGCACGACGCCCTCGATTGTCGCCTTCACCGACGACGGCGAACGGCTGGTCGGCCAACCGGCCAAGCGCCAGGCCGTCACCAATCCTGACAAAACCTTTTTCGCCATCAAGCGCCTGATCGGTCGCACCTTCGACGATCCGATGACCAAGAAAGACATCGGTCTTGTTCCTTACCGCATCGTCAAGGCTAACAATGGCGACGCCTGGGTCGAGGCAGCAGGCAAGCAATATTCTCCCTCGCAAATATCCGCCTTCATCCTTCAGAAAATGAAGGAGACAGCCGAGGCGTTTCTTGGCCAGACGGTCACCCAGGCCGTGATCACCGTCCCGGCATACTTTAATGACGCCCAGCGACAGGCGACCAAGGACGCTGGCAAGATCGCCGGTCTTGAGGTGCTGCGCATCATCAACGAGCCGACGGCGGCGGCGCTGGCCTATGGCCTGGACAAGAAACAGAGCGGTACGATCGCGGTCTACGATTTGGGCGGCGGCACTTTCGACGTATCGATCCTCGAGATCGGCGACGGCGTCTTCGAGGTGAAATCGACCAACGGCGACACCTTCCTTGGCGGCGAAGACTTCGATAACCGGATTGTTGAATATCTGGCGGCCGAGTTCAAAAAGGAGCAGGGCATCGACCTGACCAAGGACAAGCTTGCCCTCCAGCGCCTCAAGGAAGCGGCGGAAAAGGCCAAGATCGAACTGTCCTCGGCGACCCAGACGGACATCAACCTGCCGTATATCACCGCCGACTCGACGGGTCCGAAACATCTGACCCTGAAGCTGACGCGCGCTAAATTCGAGTCGCTGGTCGACGATCTCATCCAGCGCACTGTCGAACCCTGCCGCAAGGCGCTCAAGGATGCAGGTCTGTCCGCTGGCGAGATCAACGAAGTGGTGCTTGTCGGCGGCATGACCCGCATGCCGAAAGTCCAGGAAGTCGTGAAGGAGTTCTTTGGCAAGGAGCCGCACAAGGGCGTCAACCCGGATGAGGTCGTGGCCATCGGCGCGGCGGTTCAGGCCGGCGTGCTTCAGGGCGACGTGAAGGACGTGCTGCTGCTTGACGTCACCCCTCTGTCGCTGGGCATCGAGACGCTGGGCGGCGTGTTCACGCGCCTCATCGACCGCAACACCACGATCCCGACGAAAAAGAGCCAGGTATTCTCCACGGCTGAAGACAATCAGCAGGCGGTGACCATCCGGGTCTTCCAGGGCGAGCGCGAGATGGCGGCCGATAACAAACTGCTCGGCCAGTTCGATCTGATGGGCATTCCGCCGGCGCCGCGGGGGATGCCGCAAATCGAGGTGACCTTCGACATCGACGCCAACGGAATCGTCAACGTCACGGCGAAGGACAAGGCCACCAACAAGGAACAGCAGATCCGCATCCAGGCGTCTGGCGGCCTCTCGGACGCGGATATCGAAAAAATGGTCAAGGACGCCGAGGCTCACGCTGCCGAGGACAAGCAGCGCCGCGAACTGGTCGACGCCAAAAATCACGCCGAGGCGGCGATCCATGGCGCAGAGAAATCGCTTGCCGACTATGGCGACAAGGTCTCTGCTGCCGACAGGAGCGCGATCGAGGCTGCAGTGACCGCGCTCAAATCGACGCTGGAAGGCGAGAACGCCGAAGCCATCAAGGCCAAAACCAATGAACTGGCGCAGGCGTCCATGAAACTGGGCGAAGCGATGTACAAGGCCCAGCAGGCCGATGCGTCGGCCGCCGGCGCCAGCGCGAGCGAGGCCCCCAAAGACGACGTTATCGACGCCGAATTCAAGGATGTCGGCGACGACAAATAAGTCTATGGGGATGGTCTTGACCGCTCCAATGCGATAGCGAAGCGAAACCCGGCCCATCAACGCCGGGTTTCGTCGCGTCTGGCGGGCGTTCTTTTCCCGCGCCGCCAAACGCTCCCTGACATTCTCAAACGCCGATTTTGACACTCGCATGGCCAAACGCGACTATTACGAAATTCTCGGGGTCTCTCGAACCTGTACGGAAGTCGAGATGAAAGTCGCTTTTCGTAAAGCGGCGATGCAATGCCATCCCGACCGTCACCCCGGCGACACGGCCGCAGAGGCGCGTTTCAAGGAGCTGAACGAGGCCTATCAATGCCTCTGCGATCCGCAAAAACGCGCCGCCTACGATCGTTTCGGCCACGCCGCCTTCGAAGGCGGCGGCATGGGCGGCATGGGCGGTTTCGCTGGCGGCGACGGTTTTGGCGCGTCGATGGCCGACATCTTCGAGGATCTCTTCGGCGACGTCATGGGCCGACGCACGCGCACCGGTGGGCGCGAACGTGGCTCCGATCTGCGCTACAATATGGAAATTACGCTTGAAGAGGCCTTCACCGGCAAGCCGGCGACTCTGAAAATCCCGACTTCCATCGCCTGTGAGACCTGTGGCGGCTCGGGCGCCAAAGCGGGTTCGAAGCCAAGTGTCTGCAAAAGCTGCGGCGGTCAGGGGCGGGTGCGCGCCCAGCAGGGCTTTTTCGCCATCGAGCGAACCTGCCCGACCTGTCAGGGACGCGGCGAGACCATCGAAAACCCCTGTCCGGAATGCATTGGAGCCGGCCGCAAGACGGTCGAGCGAACGCTATCGGTCAATGTGCCGGCGGGCGTCGAGGATGGCACCCGCATCCGTCTGTCGGGGGAGGGCGAAGCCGGACTGCGTGGCGGCCCCGCCGGCGATCTTTATATTTTCCTGTCTGTGAAGCCCCATCCCCTGTTTCAGCGCGACGGCGCCGATCTTTACTGCCGTGTGCCGATCTCCATGGTGCGCGCGGCGCTGGGCGGCGAGATCACGGTTCGCGCCCTTGATGGCTCAGAAGTAAAGCTCAAGGTGCCGGAGGGAACCCAGTCCGGCAAGCAACTCAAGGCCAAGGGTAAAGGCATGCCTGTGCTGCGCGGGCGCGATCACGGCGATCTCCATGTGCAGATCAGCGTCGAGACGCCGCAAAAGCTCAGTAAAAAACAAAAGGAATTGCTCGCAGAATTCGAACGCGAGTCATCGCAGGACACGCATCCCGAAGAGCATGGCTTTTTTGCGCGCATGAAAGATTTGTTTGGGGGGTAGTTGTCGGCTGGGTCATCGTCTGGATCGCCGCCAAGCTTGACTGGGGCGGCGCCCCATCTGCCGGTCAATCATCGTTGGCGCGCGAAAAGGCCCCTCATGATGTGATTGAGGACCGGCAAGGAAGTCTGGGAATAAGCTCTAGCCCGGAATGGCGAGCCGCATCAAATTTTGCAACGCAAGCAGTTTATTCCCAACCCGTGGATAAGTTTATGGATACTAATGAGAATCAATACACGAACTGGGTCTATCCTCTCCCGATTGAGGATATGCGCATTGCAATTGCAGATGGCTCATACTGGGAGATCGGAGATCCCCTGCTCTATCATCCGCTATTCTGGCCGCATAAACGCAATGTGGAAAAACTCGATATTCTGATAGCGGGTTGCGGGAGCGTTCAGGCGGCCTATTACGCATGTCGCAATCCCGGCTGGAACGTCATCGGCATCGATCTTTCCGAGAACAGTCTCGCCCATCAGCAAAAGCTGAAAGATCGGCATGGGCTCTCAAACCTGCGGCTTGCAAAACTCGATATTATGGAAGTCCCAAAGCTGGGAGAGGACTTCGACTTCATCGTTTCGACAGGCGTATTGCACCATCTCGAGGAACCGGAGAGCGGCCTCACAGCGCTACGGGAGGTTCTACGTCCCGAGGGCGTGATGAATCTGATGGTTTACGGCAAATCCTTGCGGGTTGGCGTTTACATGCTTCAGGAAGTTTTTCGACTTCTGAATTTGCAACAAACTCAGGAGGACGTCGACATCGTCAAGGCGACCATCGAAGTTTTGCCGCAAGAACATGTCGTCCATAACTACATCAGAAAAGCTAATGACCTTGGCAGTGACGCGGCATATGTCGACACATTCCTGCATCGTCGGGATCGGGCCTATGATGTTTGCGAGGTCTATGAGCTGACGCGCAAGGCGGGTCTGGCGTTCCTCTCATGGTGCGACCCCGGCGAATACAGCCTGGATAGCATTCTGCCGTCTTCCCATCCCTTGCGGAAGAGATTGCTGGATCTGTCCCCGGAGACGCTCGCACATGTCTGCGACCTGCTGACCCAGTCCAGAGGGACGCATCGCTGGGCTGCAGGACATCCTGAATATATCGAAAAGGCGCGCATACCTTTCGAGACGAGCGCTTTCTATGATTGCATCGTCATTCCGCACAGATCAACACAGGTAGTGCGAAAAGGCGATCACTCGATGCAACAAAACGTAATTTGCCTGCGCGGAGGCCGTTCCTATGAGCTCGCCATACCACTTGCCGAGATCATCTCGCGTACGAAAGGCGCAAAGAGCATAAGGCAAGTTATCAGCGAGATGAATCTTCCTGCCGAAGAAGAACAAAGAGTGCTTCTTCTTGCAAAGGATCGGTTTCGCACTCTCTGGCAACAGGGAGATATCTATATCCTTTTACCGGAAAAGATGTCGCCGAAGTAAATTTTCGTTTAATCGGATTATGATTGTGCACTGCATTTACGGTTCGAATCGATGGGCGATGCCCTGAACGCCAGAGCTCCATGCATCAGCTTTGCAATTGGCGCGTAAATATATTTTCATTGACCACAGTCGTGCACGATGATCTCCTTGGCTCTGGCGGGTCGTCAGAAATCAATAATTAAAATTTGCTCAAGGACGGTAGTCATGAAAGTATCCGGAACCAAATCGATAGCGGCCGTTGTGGCGAGCCTTGCGGTAACCGGCGCGCCTGCGCTGGCGTCCGTCGGAAATGTCGGCGTTCGACAGGGTGGCGACGTAGCCTATGCTTACGGGTCGCATATACAGACCGAATGGGATTTATTTTCCGCAGATGCCGACCGGACAGCGGCAAGCGTCGATAGCGCTCACATGGATGACGTTATGCGCGTTGCGGGCGGCGCTGGTGGTAACGGGGGGAATGGCGGTAATGGCGGAGCCGGCAGGGCTCCCGATGGCGGAGCCGCAGGTAACGGCGGAGCCGGCAGGGCTCCCGATGGCGGAGCCGCAGGTAACGGCGGAGCCGGCAGTGCTCCCGATGACGGCAGCGTTGGCGGAGCCAGCGGAAAGGGCGGTATGGGACGTCGCAGATAAAACCTGAAAATCCCATCCGGCTTCAAGCAGGAGGCTCCTAAGGTCCTAATTTTTGGTGCGGAACCTGTCTTGGCGCCATGCGGCCTCGCCGATTAGTTGGCCGATCCCGTATCATCGCACGCTGCATGCGAGAGCAATGAGAGGGATCGGTCGTCCGGGATGAACGCATTCAGGATACTCTGCCACGGCGCCCAGAAAATTGGCAACTGTCATTTCGGAATATAGGTTTTCTGGTTTGACCCGGATTTATGCGAACAAAGAGGAAGACCGGCCCCCGCTGGCAAAAGCGCCGGCGGAAGAGTCGAACGGGAATTTCCCTCGCCTAATCCTTTTATCTTTCCCGGCCGGGCGCAGAGCCCGCATCGCCATGGATGGCCTGCGCCGCCGAGGGTGCTGGCGCCATTGACGACTTCGGCGTATAGGCCGCAGGCAGGAAATCTTGCAAAAAGGGTTCGACTCCGTGTCGCAGAAAAAGAAATCCGCGCTGGCCGACAGCGCCCATTTCATTCGTCAATGGATCGAAAATCCGCGCCTGATCGGCGCCGTCTCGCCCTCAGGTCCGGCGCTGGCCAAACGCATGGCCAGCTTCGTCGAACTGGATCGTCCCGGCGTTGTGATCGAACTGGGGCCGGGCACGGGCCCTGTCACACAAGCGCTGGTTGCGCGCGGCGTGCCGAGCGAAAGACTGCTCCTCGTCGAATATGAACCGCGTTTTTGCACGATGCTCGGCGAACGCTATCCCGGCGTCGGAGTCGTTCAGGGCGACGCCTACGGTTTAAAAAAGACTCTTGCTGGTCATCTCGACGGTCCCGTCGCCTGCGTCGTCTCAAGCCTGCCCTTGCTCGTGCGGCCGGAGCGCGACCGCGTCGAACTGCTGCATCAGGCCTTTGAACTGATGGGCGACACCGGCCTGTTCATTCAGTTTACGTATGGTCTGACCAAATCGCCAATGCCGCTTCATGCGCGCGGCGTCAGCGGCGCCTATGTCGGCAAGGGCTCTGCGCCGATTGTTCTGAATATTCCACCGGCGCGCGTCTGGCGCTATCGCAAGGCGGGACACGGCGGCAAACCCTCGGCATGACCGACGACAGGGACCGCGACCGGCTGATCGTCGCCCTTGATGTCGACACCGTTGCAACGGCGCGAACGCTTGTCGGGCAATTAGGCGAGACAGTCACCTTTTATAAAATCGGCATGGAGCTAGCCTATGGCGGCGGCCTCGATCTTGCGCGCGATCTCAAAGACTCCGGCAAACGGGTCTTCATCGATCTCAAACTGCACGATATCGGCGCCACGGTTGAGCGTGCGACGCGACAGATCGCCAAAATGGGCATGGATTTCCTGACCATTCACGCCTTTCCGCAAACCATGACGGCGGCGCGCGCCGGCGCGGGCGATCGCCTCAAGCTGCTCGCCGTCACTGTGATGACCTCCTGGGACGACGCCGATCTGAGAGAAGCGGGCTACGCCTGCGGCGTCGCCGACCTCGTCGCGCGGCGCGCCAAACAGGCGCAAGCTATCGGGATCGACGGCTTGATCCTGTCGCCGAAGGAGTTGGGCGCGATCCGGGCGCTGGTCGGTCCCGACATGCTGCTGGTGACGCCCGGCGTCCGCCCGGTCGGCGCCGACGCCGGCGATCAGAAACGAATCATGACCCCGGCCCAGGCCATCGCTGCGTCGGCCGACCATATAGTGGTTGGTCGTCCGGTCACCCGCGCTCCCGATCCGCGCGCCGCCGCCGAGGCGATCCTCGCCGAAATCTCCATCATCGCTCGGTCGCCCTGACGACACCGCGTTTCGACAGACGCCATTATCAAGCCAAGTTTCGAGAGCCAGACTTAAACACAGAAAAACCCTGATTCGGCGAGGACGGATGCTCCCGACCCTGATCGCTCTGTTTGGCCTGTCGGCCTGGATTTATCTGATCGCCTTCCGGGGCGGCTTCTGGCGGCTGACCGAACACGATCGGCGCTTTGCGCCCGAGGGCGCGGCTGCGACGTCCGGCGACCATGTGATCGCCATCGTGCCGGCGCGCAATGAGGCCGAGGTGATCGCCGCAAGCCTCAATTCACTGTTGAAACAGGATTTCCCCGGACGTTTCGAGATTGTCCTCGTCGACGATCAAAGCAGCGACGGCACCGCCGCCGTCGCCCGCGCCTGCGCCGAAAAGCTTCATGCCCAGGATCGGTTGACAATCCTGAGAGCCGCTGGTCCCGGCGCCGGCTGGACCGGCAAGCTGGCCGCCATGCACCAGGGTTTTGTCCATGTTCAAGCCCTGCCCCGTCAACCAGACTTTGTGCTGTTCTGCGACGCGGATATCGCCTTTGCGCCGCCTGTGCTTTCCCGGCTGGTCGCGGGCGCCACGGCGCGCGGCACGGTTTTATCGTCGTTGATGGTGAAGCTGAGGTGCGAGACTCGCGTCGAACGCTGGTTCATCCCTGCCTTTGTCTTCTTTTTCCAGAAACTCTACCCCTTTCGCCACATCAACGACCCCGAAAGCTCCGTGGCCGGCGCGGCCGGCGGCGTGATGCTGGTGTGTCCGGCGGCGCTGGCCAAGGCCGGCGGCCTGCCCGCGATTCGTGACGCGCTGATCGACGATTGCGCTTTGGGCGGCCTGATGAAACCGCAAGGTCCGATCTGGCTGGGCCTGACCGACGACGTCCATAGCCTGCGGCCTTATCCGCGCTTTGCCGATATCGAACACATGATTGTGCGTTCGGCCTACGCCCAGCTCGGCTACTCCCCGGCGCGCGCCGTCGCGGCGCTGGCGGGGATGGCCGGCATTTATCTCGCGCCGCCATTGATTGCAGTCTTCGGCGGCTCGCCGGCCGCCGAATTCGCGCTGCTCGCCTGGCTGATCAAGACGCTGGCCTACATGCCGGCGCTGCGCTTTTATGGCCTCTCTCCCGGCCGCGCCCTGGCCCTGCCAATCGTCGCTGGGTGCTACGCCTGGTTTACGGCGCTCTCCGTCTGGCGACATGTCAACGGACGTGGCGGCGACTGGAAAGGCCGCTACCAGGCGGCGCAGGGCGAAAAAATCGCCTGATCTCCGCCCATTGTCGACCGTCTCGCGGCGCGGGCCTGGGGAAATCGACCCGGCTGCGGCGGTCGGACAATGGGGTTTGTCTTGCTCTCTGCGGCGGAGCAAGGCATTTACGGAGCCATGATCGACATCGCCGACACAGGCTCCGGCAAATCGCACCGCGACGAGAATTTTCCCGTGGCGTCCATCCTCGCGCCGCGCTATCGCGCGCCAGTCATGTGTTTCTACAATTTCGTTCGCGCCGCCGATGATATTTCCGATCACCCGACCCTGCGCGGCGATGAGAAGCTCGCGCTTCTCGACAGACTGGACAACGCGCTGACGGGCGTCGGTCCGGACGAGGAGGTCGCGACCCGGCTGCGACTTATCTGCGCCGAACGTGGTCTGGATGTGCAACATGCGCGCGATATGCTCGTCGCATTCCGGCGCGACGTGACCAAGCTGCGCTACGACAATTGGGACGAATTGATCGACTACTGCCGCTATTCGGCAATGCCGGTTGGGCGTTTCGTCTGCGATGTACATGGTGAAAACGCCGCACGCACATGGCCAGCGAATGATGCGCTTTGCGCCGCCCTGCAAGTCATTAATCACCTTCAGGATTGCGCAAAAGATTATCGTTCGCTCAATCGCGTCTATCTCACGCAGGACGCGCTGGCCGCGCATGGCGCGACAGTGGAGATGCTTGCGGCGGCGCGCGCGCCGGAGCCGCTGCGCGCCACGATCCGTGATTTGAACGAAAAGACCGCGCGTCTGCTCGATCAGTCCCGGCCCTTCGCCGATCTGATCGACGATACGCGTCTCGCCATGAATGCCGGCGCGATACAGGCGCTCGCTGAAGAGCTGGTTGCGCGATTGCGCGTCGCTGACCCGCTCAGCGAGAAGGTTCACGCCGGCAAGCTCGGGTTCGCGCTGACCGGCGCGCGCGGCGCCGGCGCCGCGCTGGCGCGACGCATGATGCGTCCGCGTCGTCTCGCCATGGACGTCGCCCAATGAGCCTCGGCGCAATACAGGACGCTCCGCCGCCGCCGACCCGCGGCATTGCGGCAAAAAGTTCATTTTATCTGGCGATGCGGATTCTCGAACCTGCCCGCCGCGACGCAATGTTTGCGATCTACGCCTTTTGCCGGGCGGTGGACGACATCGCCGATGACGAGGGCGACCGGGACGAAAGACGCGCTGCGCTCGACAACTGGCGCTTCGATCTTGACGAACTTTACGCCGGCCGGATTCGGCCGCGCGTCGCGTTCCTCGCCGAGCCCGTGCGGCGTTTCCATCTTGATCGCGCCGATTTCGAGGCGGTGATCGACGGCATGCAAATGGATGTTGACGAGGATATTTGCGCGCCCGACTGGGAAAAGCTCGATCTCTACTGCGACCGCGTCGCCAGCGCTGTCGGACGTCTGTCGGTTCACGCCTTTGGCCTCGTGCCAGAAGGGGCGACGGAACTGCCGACTGGCGCCAAACTCCTCGCCTTTCATCTTGGCCGTGCGCTTCAGCTCACCAATATCCTGCGCGATCTTGACGAAGACGCCGCGCGCGGGCGTCTCTATCTGCCGCGCGAGGCGCTGGAGGAAGCTGGCGTCGACACACGCGCGCCGCACGCCGTATTGGCGCATCCGTCGCTGCCGCGCGCCTGCGAACCGGTGCTCGAACGCGCCCGCGAACATTATGCGCAAGCCGATCTGGTGATGGCGGGTCTGCCGAAATCAGCGCTGAAAGCCCCTGTGATGATGTCGGTCGGCTATCGCTCGATCCTCGACAACCTCGCCGCGCGCGGCTTCGCCCCGCCGCGACCGCCGGTGCATGTGTCGCGCCTGAAACTTGTCGCCGCGCTGTTGCGTCATCTTTTCTCGTGAGCGGCGTCGTTCATATCGTCGGCGCCGGCCTCGCCGGGCTCTCCTGCGCCGTGCGCCTGACGGATGAGGGGCGTCGCGTAGCGCTTTACGAGGCAGCGCGCATGGCGGGCGGACGCTGTCGCTCTTACCATGACTCCACGCTCGGCCTGATGATCGACAATGGCAATCATCTGCTGTTGTCCGGCAACGCCGCCGCCCGCGATTACGCGCGTCGGATCGGAGCCATCGACGCGCTGACCGGCCCCGAGGCGTGCGTTTTCGATTTCCTCGACCTGCGGGACGGCGCTCGCTGGCGGCTTCGCCCCAACGCCTCCCGCCTGCCGTGGTGGGTGTTTTTCGCGAACCGCCGCGCGCCCGGCACGGGGCCGCTCGATTATCTCGACGCCGGCCGACTGCTCTTTGCCCGAAAGGGTGCGACCATTGGCGAGACCATGCGGTGCGAGGGGGTGTTGTGGGATAAGCTGTGGCGACCGGTGCTGCTCTCGGCGCTCAACACCGAGCCAGCGGAATCTTCCGCCACGCTCGCCGGAGCCGTGCTGCGCGAGACGCTGGCGGCGGGGGGCGACGCTTGTCGGCCACTGGTCGCACACAGGGGGCTGGGCGAGGCCTTCGTCGAACCCGCCCTGAAAACCCTGGAGTCCCATGGTGTCGCGCCGCGCTTCGGCGCACGCTTGCGCGATCTGGTTTTCGCCGATGGACGGGTCGAAAAGCTGCGCTTCGGCGACGAAGACGTCGCCCTCGGCCCGCAAGATAGCGTCGTTTTCGCCGCGCCGGCATGGGCGGCGCTCGAGACCATCCCCGGCCTAAAGGCCCCGGACGATCACCGCGCTATCCTCAACGTTCATTTCAAATTCGCGCCGCCCCCCGGTCAGCCGCGCTTGCTTGGCCTGATTGGCGGACTGTCGGAATGGTTGTTCGCCTTCGAGGATCGCCTGTCGGTGACAATCAGCGGCGCGGATCGTCTGATGGATGCGCCGCGAGAGTCTATGGCTGCGCAAATCTGGACCGAGGTCGCCGCCGCCGCCGGCCTGGACCATCGCAGCGCAGCATCTGGCCTTGCCTCCGACCTGCCGCCATGGCAGATCGTCAAGGAGAAGCGTGCGACTTTCGCCGCGACTCCCGCCCAGGACGCGCGCCGCCCCGGCGCCGTAACGGGTTGGGCCAATCTGTTTCTCGCCGGCGACTGGACGGCGACGGGACTGCCCGCGACGATCGAGGGAACAATCCGCTCAGGTTATCGAGCGGCCGACCTCGCCGGACGCGGCGCTGAACGCGACGCAATCCCGTCCTGACAGTGCGCCAATGACGAGGTTTGGATCATGACCGCAGCCGCGCGTATCGAGACGCCCGTTCAACCGCTTTCCGCCGATGTGCTGGAGGCCAGCATCCAGAGCGCCAAGACGGCGCTGCTGGCGCTGGGTAAAAGCGACGGCCACTGGTGCTTCGAGCTTGAGGCCGATTGCACGATTCCCGCCGAATATGTGCTCATGCGCCATTTTCGCGCCGAGCCTGTCGACCGCGAACTCGAACGCAAGATCGCCGTCTATCTGCGTCGCACGCAGGGCGAGCATGGCGGCTGGCCGCTGTTTCAGGACGGCGACTTCAACATCAGCGCCAGCGTCAAGGCCTACTTCGCCCTGAAGATGATCGGCGATGACATCGACGCCCCGCATATGGCGCGCGCGCGCGCGGCGATCCTCGCTCATGGCGGCGCGGCGACGAGCAATGTGTTCACGCGCGCCCTGCTGGCGCTCTATGGCGAAATTCCCTGGCGCGGCGTGCCGGTGATGCCGGTCGAAATCATGCTGCTGCCGCGCTGGTTTCCTTTTCATCTCGACAAGATTTCCTACTGGGGCCGCACCGTGCTGGTCCCGCTGCTCGTCCTCAACGCCAAAAAGCCGCGCGCCCTCAATCCACGCGGCGTGCATATCGCCGAATTGTTCGTCACGCCGCCGGAAGAAGTGAAAGTCTGGCCCAAAGGCGAGCATCAGACATGGCCCTGGGCGCATATCTTCGGAGAAATCGACAAGCTCCTGCGTATCGCCGAACCCCATTTTCCGAAACGCGCGCGCGCGCGCGCTATTGAAGCGGCTGAACGCTGGACGACCGAGCGACTCAATGGCCTCGATGGGCTGGGCGCTATTTTTCCAGCGATGGTGAACTCTCTGCTGATGTATGACGTGCTTGGCGTTCCCGCCTCGGACGCGCGCGTCAAGGATGCGCGGGAGTCGATCGAACGCCTGCTCGTCGTCAACGACTCTGAAGCCTATTGCCAGCCCTGCGTTTCTCCCGTGTGGGACACGTCGCTTGTCGCCCACGCGCTGCTGGAAACGGGCGACGCCGATGCGCGCGAAAGCGCCCGCGCCGCCTGTAACTGGCTGGCGCCGTTGCAAATTCTCGATGTGAAAGGCGACTGGGCGGCGCAACGTCCCGACGTGCGGCCGGGCGGCTGGGCCTTTCAATACGCAAACGCCTATTACCCGGACGTCGACGACACCGCCGTCGTCGCCACCGCCATGGATCGCCTGACGAATGGCGAAAACGCTCAACCCTATGATGAACGCATCTCGCGGGCACGGGAGTGGATTATTGGCCTGCAAAGCAGGAACGGCGGCTGGGGCGCTTTCGACGCCGATAATACTTACCATTATCTGAACCACATTCCCTTCGCCGATCATGGCGCCTTGCTCGATCCGCCGACGACCGACGTTTCGGCGCGCTGCGTCTCGATGCTGGCGCAACTTGGCGACACAATCGAAACCAGCGATGCGCTCAAACGCGGCGTCGATTACCTGCTCGCCGAACAGGAAAAGGACGGAAGCTGGTTTGGACGCTGGGGCGCCAACTACATTTATGGCGCGTGGTCGGCGCTGTGCGCGCTCAATGCCGCTGGCTTGCCGCACGATCACGAATCCTATCGTCGCGCCGTCAAATGGCTCGCCGACATTCAAAACCCGGACGGCGGCTGGGGCGAAGACCTCTCCAGCTACAAGATGGATTACAAGGGCTACGAACCAGCGCCCTCGACAGCCTCGCAAACCGCCTGGGCTTTGCTCGGGCTCATGGCGGCGGGCGAAGTCGATCATCCGGCCGTCGCACGCGGCGTCGCGTATCTTCAGCAGCACCAGCAAGATCATGGCCTATGGAACGAAGCGCGCTACACCGCCACAGGCTTTCCGCGCGTCTTTTACCTGCGCTACCATGGCTACGCGAAATTCTTCCCGCTCTGGGCGCTGGCGCGCTATCGCAATCTGAAACGCGCTAATGACCGCGTCGTTCGGGTCGGATTGTAGGCATGTTCGATTTTTTACGCCGTCGCAGACTGCGGCGCGCCGATCTGCCGGTTCTTGTTCTCACCGGCATGAAGCGCGAGGCAGCCTGCGCAGCGGCGGACGGCGTCGTGACGCTGTGCAGCGGCGCTAACGCCGCGCATCTTCGCCGCTCGCTTGACGCCCTGAAGGGGCAGGACTTCGGCGCCGTGATCAGCTTTGGCCTGGCCGGCGGGCTCGATCCGGGTTTACGCCCCGGCGACTGTGTTGTCGCAAGCGAGATCATCGCGCAGGGCGCGCGCTCCGCTGTCAACCCGAGTCTTGTCGCCGCAATGGATGAAGCGATCGCCGGGACGGGTCGCGCGCCAGTCTCGGGCGCGATTGCCGGCGTTGATCAGATGGCGATGGATGTCGCGGCGAAAACGGCGCTTCGAGCTCAAACCGGCGCGGTCGTTGTCGATATGGAAACGCATATCGCCGCCGCCTTCGCGATAGAGAACGGCGCGCCGTTCGCCGCGCTGCGCGTCGTCGCGGACCCGGCGACGCGATCGCTTCCGCCGCTTGCCGCAAAAGCGGTCACGCCAGAGGGCGATATCGATCAGGGCTATGTAACGCGCGAACTGATCCGCGCGCCTTGGCAGGTTCCGGACTTGATCCGCGCGGGACTGGACTCCCGCGCGGCGTTTGCCGCTTTAGGCTGCGTCGGACCGCTGCTCGGCTCGCAGCTTCGCCTCGTGCTCGCGAGTCTCTGACAGACGCGCGACGTTCTCGTCGTAAACATATTGCGCCGGACGCTGGTTCTCGAGCGAGATATCCGGCGCCATTTGTCCATCGGTGCGCACGCCAAACAGCGCGACGGCCGCCGCCTTCCACGGACGGCGCACGGCGTCGTTGACCGCACTCGCCTCGAAGCCGGAATGCACCATGCAATCGGCGCATTTCTCGTAATTGCCGACGCCATAGGAGTCCCAGTCGGTCTCCTCCATCAATTGCTTGAAGGTCGGCACATAGCCCTCGCCCAGCAGATAGCAGGGACGCTGCCAGCCAAACACCGTGCGCAGCGGATTGCCCCACGGGGTGCAGTAATAGCTTTCGTTGCCGGCAAGGAAGTTCATGAAAAGGCCGGACTGCTGAAACTCCCAGGCCTTGCCGCCGCGTCCGCGCGACAGAATCCCGCGGAACAGTTCCTTGGTGCGTTGACGGTTGAGAAAGTGCGTCTGATCGGGCGCGCGTTCATAGGCGTAGCCTGGCGACACCGTCATGCCGTCGACGCCCAGCGCAGTCGTTTCATCAAGGAATTTGGCGACACGCTCCGGGTCTGCGTCCGAGAAGAAGGTGCTATTGGTGGTGACGCGGAAGCCTTTCTCCTTGGCGAGTTTGATCGCCTCGACGGCGCGCTCGTAGACGCCTTCCTGCGACACCGCCTTGTCGTGCATCTCCTTGTCGCCATCGAGATGGATCGACCAGGTGAAATAGGGGCTCGGCTTGTATTGATCGATTTTCTTGGCGAGCAGCAGCGCATTCGTGCAGACAATGGCGAATTTGCCGCGCGCGACAATACCCTCGACGATCTGCGGCAGATCCTTGTGCAGGAGCGGTTCGCCGCCGGCGATCACCACGACGGGCGCGCCGCATTCGTCCACCGACTCGAGGCACTCCTCGACCGAGAGTCGCTTGTTCAGAATATGATCGGGATAATCGATCTTGCCGCAGCCCGAGCAGGCCAGGTTGCAGCGAAACAGCGGTTCAAGCATCAGGACGAGCGGATAACGCTTCACGCCCATCAGGTGTTGTTTAACGATATAAGCGCCGATTTTCGCGACGTAGCGGAAAGGTATGGACACGGCTGATTCCTGTTGTGATACGCGAGCCTTCAAGGGACTGCGAGACAAAAGGCGCCGGCGCGGAAGAACCGCGAGCGTTCGCCATTTGGCCGTCTAGCATGAAACGACGCAGTGGGGAAATCGACGGACCCACCGCCAATTTCCCCTCCGACGCCTTGCCTTAGGGACCAAATCAGTCTCTTTTCGGGCATGAGAGCGGCGAGGAGAAGAACGTCAGGCGACCCCAGCGGAGCAATCGACCGATGAACCGAGCGCACAGGCCGTCGCCCGTTGTTTCCCCGGAGCGCGAGACGCCATGACGATGGCCCCGACGTCTGCGGCCCCGGAAACTGCGGAGCCGAAGAAAAAATCGATATTTCAGCTGATTGCGACGCCGGTGCGGCGCCTCTGGGCCGGACGCATCGATCTGGGTCGGGTCGGTATGGCCGTTGCTCTGCCCGTTTTGGCCTGGGTATTCTACACAACGTCTTCCGGCATGATCGACATCATGCAGAAGGAGCCGGGAGATCCAGTCGGGATTCTGGGCACGCTGGTCGCGACCTCGGCGATTTTGATCATGCTGGCCTCGACCTCATGGTCTTTGGGAGCCGATCTCGCCGCGCTGATCGCCCACCGGCGCATGGCTCGCGAACGCATGATCATCAAGACGCTAGTGACGGCGTTGGTCTTTTGTTTTGTCTTTTCGATCTCGGCCTTTTTCTCTTTCACATATTATTACAACAACATTTTCAAGCTTTCCTCGCGCAAGATCGTCGCCGAACTGCAACCCAACGAACTGGCTGCTGAAGTGATGTTGCCGGCCGCCAAGCAGATCGCCGCCGTGCAGGCGACGGAGGCGGCCCGACTTGTGGTCACGCCGACCTTCCGCGCCTATCTCGACAGTCTCGATTCGCTGATCCTGTCGGCCCGCGAGGCGGGACCGGCGCTCCGCGAGACAATTCGCAAAAATCAGGAGGCGCAGCGCGCCGTGCTGGCCCAGGCGGCCCGGCAGGCCGCTCTCGACGTGGAGTCGGCGCGGGCGGCGGTCCGGCAAATGGCGGAGACTCGTCAGGAAATCCAGACCCTCGAAAAAAGCGCCTCAGCCTTCGACGACATCATCAAATCCAAACAGGGGGAGATCGATCAGCTCGCCGCCACCGCCCGGCAGGAGGAGCAACTCGCCGTCGACGCCGCCCATGGTCTGGATAATCAGGGGGCGACCTGTGGCCCCAACTGCCGGGGACATCGCGCGAAGGCGCAGGAAGCGTTGCAACGGCTGGCCACGATTCGCCGAACCCTTGCAGGCCCGACGGCCGAACGCGCCAATGCGCTGAAAAAACGCGACGCCCTTGTCGCCGCGCTGATCCCCCTGCAACAGAAAGCCGAGACGGCGGAGAATGGCCCCGGCCGGTCCGCGGCAAAGATGGAGGCGGCGCCCGATCTCGACGCCAGTCTGCGCGACCTCGTTGCGCTGCGCGATCAGTTGCGGGTCGATCCCACCTGGGCGCGCGTGCGCGCGGCCAAACCCCTGTGCGAACCGATCCTCGCCGCCGCGCGGCAAGCCAACGCCGCCCCCGCCGCCATCGCCCGCGATTTCGCCTGCGAGCCACAGGGCGAGGCCCGCGATTTGCTCTCGGCGCGCGACGACCGGCTCGCCGCCCGCGCCGCCTTCGATCAAAAATGCGGCATGGAGGCGGGCCTGCGCGACGAACTCAACGCCATCGTCGGCAATATTCGCAAGGCGCCGGCCTCGGATAAAAACGCCGCCGCCGATGGCTTCAACGCCGCAAAGGCGGCGGTCGACGGCTGCGTCGTCGCCGGCAAGACGCTGGGGTTGAGCGACGAGGACGTGCGCGGTTTTCTCAAAACGAGCGACGCGTTTTTGCGCGCGCATTCCTCGGAGCGCAACAAATTCGAACTGGCGCGCGAAGCGTTCTGGAGCTTTACGCCGGACTCGACGATGGCGATTTGCGTCGCCATGGCGCAAGACGCCTTCGTCTTCATCATGAAATTCCTGTCAGAGATTTTCAAACGCGGCTTCGAGGCCCGTGAGCGACGACAGTTCGCGGCGCCGCTCGATATGACCGACGACGAAGACGAGCCGGTCGAGATCCGCGCCATGAAAGCGATGCTGCGCGTCGCGCGGCCCCTGCCCGGCGACATGAGCGAGATTGATCCCGGCGCGCCAAGCATCGTTGCCTTGCCGCCGACGGTGCGCGACAATCTGACGGCGATCCTCAACCGGCTAGTGCGCGACGAGATCGCGCATGTCGAGCGCAGCGGCGCCTATGTGGTCGATAACGTTACCATCTCTCAGGTCGAGCAACGCCTGTATGCGGCGCTCAAACCGCGTAGCGGACGCGCCCTGCGCCATTCGCTGGGACAGGCGCTGGATGGGGGCGAAGAAGGCGCGGGGCCGCGCGCCTTCTACGCCGACCCGATCGCAGCCCGCAGCCGACGGCGCCGGCCAACGGCGCTGGAGCGCTATCTGGTCGACGCCAGCGGGGCGGAGGCTGGCGCGGAAGGCGGGGGGTAGCGCGGGCGCAAAGGGCTTGCTGATATGCCAGTAACGCTCCCCAAGACTGAAGTTGCGCCAAAATAATCAATCAACCCTGCAGATAGATCATGGGGTATTGGGCGATGCATCGTGAGGATCTGGTTTCTCGACAATCATTAAAAATCGCCGAAAATTCGATCTATAAACATTATTATAACACATAATCAGACTCATGCTCTTTAAGCCTCTAAATTTATCCATTTATCAAATACAATTGATCAAGCATTAGATTTTTTTAAGCCGCAACGCCCAATGTCACGGCCATTTTGCCATCAAGGCTATAACGCAAACACACGCCCGGCGCGGCGTGCGCCAATCCGCTGGCGACGCTGATGTCGCGCCAGCGCGGATAGGACGCCGGCAAGCTTTGCAGGGCGAAGCCGACGGCCGTCAGAAACGCCGTCTCGCTGGCAAACTCCAGCGCGCCGACATTCAGGCAGGCGTCTTTGTCCGACTCGGCCGCCGCCAGAAAAAATTCGAGCAGGACGCTCCCCCAGGACGCGCGCATCAAAACGTGACGCGCCTGTTCCGCCTCAAGCCGTCGAAACCGCCAGCGCGCCGGCGCCTCGGCAAGCCGGAGGGCCGACGCTTCTCCGATAGCGTCGGGATCGGCGCGCAAGTGGCCCGCCGCGATAGCGAGGCAGGCGGCGGGCGCGCGGCGCCAGTCCTCGAAAGCGACGATCCAGGCTGAGGCTTGCTGATGCAGCCGTGCGCCGCCCTCCTCGCCATCCTCGGGGCGGAAGCGGGCGCGCAGCAGCGCCATGGCGTCGTCCGCCGTCGCGCGGGCGACAAAGCAGCCCGTGCGTTGCGCCGGAGGCTCCACTGAGTCGGGCTCGAACCGCCGGCGGCCGATCAGCCGCGCCGGCGAGAGGCGTCCGTCGAGCGCCGGATCGAGATCGAGGGAACGGCGCGTGACGCCATAACCGGCCTCCGCGGGCACCGCGCCGGTCGCCGGATCGACAAGCTTTCCATAATGCAGGCGCCGAATGGCGATCGCCGCCTCGGCGGGAGAAGAAGTTTTCGAACTCACGGGACGATGCATCCGGCGACGGTTGACGACGGATGGATTTTACCCGCGAGGCTTTAAGCCTTGATTGACGCCTCGGCGTCTTCCGGCCCGTGCGCATCGAGCTGCGCGAAGGAGAAGGTGAAGGCGCTGTCCAGTCCGAGGGCGGCGTAAAGGAAAGGCTCGGCGGTCAGAAAGGGGCGCCAGTATTCTCCGGCGGCGCGCGCGCCTTCGAGACCGGCGCGACGGAAACGACGTTCGCCGGGCTGATGAGGATCGATGTTGGGATTTTGGAAACGCTTGGTGAAACCATAGGCCGAGGCGACCGTAAAGCGCACGCGCGCGCCGCCGCTTCGCTGTTCAAGCGCGCGCAGGCGCTCCAGCCACTGGGCGCGGCGCAAAGCGCGGCGCAGCGCATGGCGGGCCACCAAAGGATCGCAGGCGTAGGTAAAGGCGCTCGGCCCCAGACGCACGAACAGCCGCTCATATTGCGAAAAAACGACGACGAAGCGCCGCAGCTTTTTCTCCGGCGCCAGCGCAAGACGATCGATCAATCGCGTCAGGGCGCCGATCCAGGGAGCGTCATCGAGCCGCACCAGCGGCAACACAAGCACAACCGCCTCGCAGGCCAGTAACTTTTTCGCGAGCTTGGTTTTCACGTCGTCGAGAATGGCGATCTCTACGCCATCCGGCGGGGCGGCGATTTCGCCGGCGGAGTCGACGATCTCCAGCAGCCAGGGGCCGGGGGTGAGAATTGCCGGCGGCGCTTCCCCATTCACCGTGAGACGAAAGTAATATTCGTAGGTGTCGAGCGTATCGGTGGCGACGCCGCCCTGCGCGAAGTCGCGCTGAAGACGTTCGTAATCGCCCTCCTGGTGGACCAGCAAATCGGCGGGACTCATCTCGGGCTCGACCGCACGAAAATCGGCCTCGCGGATGGAGCCAATCGCCGGCCGCAGCCGCGGGGAGTAGCCAAAGGCGCCCTGCGCCACGCATTCCGTGAGCGAGGCGAGTAATGAGGATTTCCCGCTGGCTTTCGGCCCAATCAGGCAAATGGTGAGTTTTTCCGTCATGCTCCGCGCGGGTCTGTAGCTTCGCCCCGCTCGGACAATACAGGCGCCAAGGCGCGGGGCAAGGGCGCAGAGCCCCTGGCGGGGCGCGGTCGACTGGCGGGTGACGCCTTCTCCCTGGCATGCTAAGCGCGCTCATGCTCGAAGGATTGCCCCCCAATGGCGCCAGCCATGTGCTGCGTCTCGCCTGTGACGAAGGTCGCGCCCGCGCGATCGCCGACATCTTTGTTGAAACATTCGATCCCACCGAGACCGCCGCCGCAGCATTCGAGGAGCCGGACGGAAAGACCTGGGCGGTGGAGATTTATTTCGCCGATCCGCCGGACGAGACGGGCATGCGCGAACTGATCGCCGCCGTCAGCGACGACGAGACGGCGCGGGCGGCGCGCTTCGAGCAGATCGTCAAACAGGATTGGGTGCAGAACGCCCTTGCTGGTCTGAAGCCAGTGCGCGCCGGCCGGCTCGTGGTGCATGGCTCGCATGATCGCGGCGGCCTGCGCGCCAACGATGTGGGCGTCGAGATCGAAGCGGCGCTCGCTTTCGGCACCGGCCATCACGGCACGACGCTGGGGTGTTTGCGTATGCTCGATGGCGTCCTCAAGCGCCGGCGGCCGCAAAGCGTCCTCGACGTTGGCTGCGGCACCGGCGTGCTCGCCATCGCCGCCGCCAGACTCCTGCGCCAGCCTGTGGCCTGCGGCGACATTGATCCCGTCGCGGTAGAAACCGCCCGCGCCAACGCCCTGGCCAACGCCGCCGGCGCCTTTGTGCGGCCGGTCGTGGCCTCCGGACTGCGCCATCCGGCGTTGACTGGCGAATATGACCTGATCTTCGCCAATATTCTGGCGAAACCCCTGCGCCTGCTCGCGCCCTCAATCGCCCAAGCGGCGGCCGACGGCGCCGAGCTGGTGCTCTCCGGCCTGCTCGGCCGCGATGTGGCGGGGGTGCTCTCGGCCTATCGCGGACAGGGTTTCGCCCTTGCCCAACGCATCGACATCGACGGATGGGCGACGCTTTTGCTGCGCAGGGGCGGCGCGCAACAGCTGCCGGAAACCGACAAAGACGACATGGAAGACGACGATTGACGGTTGCCGCGCGACGGCGACACAACTAGCTTGACACTATGTTCGAGGCCAAATTCCAATCCTTCGCCGATCCAGCCGCCGTCAACGAGAGCGCGTCGCGCCTGAGAGCCTTGCGCGCCGCGCTTGCCCGGCGGGGACTCGACGGTTTTCTCGTGCCCCGCGCAGACGCCCATCAAAATGAATATGTCCCGAAATCCGCCGAACGGCTCGCCTGGCTGACCGGATTTACCGGCTCGGCCGGCTTCGCCGTCGTTTTGGAGACGAAAGCGGCGATTTTCGTCGATGGACGCTACGTTGTTCAGGTGCGGGGAGAAATCGATCCGCGCGTGACGACCCCGCTCGACGTATCCGCCACCCCGCCTTCCGCCTGGCTTGCCGAAAACGCCAGAGGCGGCTCCCGCATCGGATACGATCCCTGGCTGCACACCAGCGGCCAGATCGAGCGTTTTCAGAAGGCTCTGGAGAATAAATGCATCACGCTGGTTCCACTCGACGATAATCCCATCGACGCGATCTGGCTCGACCGTCCAGCCGAACCCGTGGGGAGCGTGTCGCTTTATCCCACGCGTCTCGCCGGCGAAACCGTCAACGCGAAAATAAAGCGTCTGCGCGGCAAACTTGGCGAAGCCGACGGAGCCCTGCTCTCCGATCCCCACGCCATCGCCTGGACCTTCAACTTTCGCGGGGCGGATGTTGCGCATACGCCGATTGCATTGTGTTTCGCGCTGCTGCCGAAGACCGGCAAACCGTCACTGTTTATCGATCCCGACAAAATCGACGTCAAAACTCGCGCCGCACTGGAAAAATTTCTCGATCTGCGACCAGCTTCGGCGTTGACCGACGCCCTGGCGCAAATGGGACGCGACGGCGCGCGTATTCTCTTCGACGCTGCGACGGCTCCCTCAAGGCTTGTCGATATCCTGCGCGAGTCTGGCGGCAAGCCAAAGCTCGTCGCCGATCTCGCGGCTCTGCCGAAGGCGGTTAAAAACGAATCTGAGCTTGCCTGCGCCCGCGAAGCGCATATCCGCGACGGGTTGGCGCTCACACGTTTTCTCGCTTGGTTTTCCTACGTCGCGCCAAAAGGCGGTTTAACTGAAATTTCCGCTGCAGAAGCGCTGGAGACATTTCGACGCGAAGGGGGCGATCTAAAAGACATATCCTTCCCCACGATCTCCGCTTTCGGGGAACATGCGGCGATCCCGCATTACCGCGTCACAGAAAAAAGCAATCTGCGCATCGGCAAAGGCGTTTACCTCGTCGATAGCGGTGCGCAGTATATCGATGGCACCACGGATGTGACGCGCACCTTGGCCATTGGACGTCCGTCAAAACAATTTCGTGAACATTATACGCGCGTTCTCAAGGGTCACATTGCGATTGCGCGCGCGGTATTCCCAAAAGGCGCAACGGGAGCGCAACTCGACGCCTTCGCAAGAGGACCTCTGTGGGAGGCGGGACTCGACTACGACCACGGCACCGGACACGGCGTGGGCGTTTTTCTCTCGGTTCACGAAGGCCCGCAACGCATATCACGGCTCGACGTCACCCCGCTGCAACCGGGCATGATCCTCTCTAACGAGCCGGGGTATTATCGTGTCGGCGAATACGGAATAAGGCTCGAAAATCTCGTGATCGTCGAGAAACGCCAAATCAAAGGCGCGGAGCGCGAGATGTACGGCTTCGAGACAATCACGCTGGCCCCTTTCGATCTCGCCAGTATTGATGCGAAACTCCTCACACCAGCCGAAATCGACTGGCTCGACGCCTACCACGCGCATGTGCGCAAGACGCTGTCACCGCGCGCCGATCCCGCGACGCGGACATGGTTGCGCGGCGCAACGCGCAAACTTTTAGCGAGCTAGCCTGTCAGGCTGACCGGCGGCGCCAGCAGTCACTGCGTCCGCACGTCGATGACGCCATCGCGGGCCGTCGCGGACAATAATCCCGTCGTGCTTTGGGCGCGGGCGCAAACGCCATCGCGTCCGACCACAATCAGGGCCCCGACCCCGCTCACCTTCTCGACCAGACGACGCATCGCTTCATCCGTCGCGGCCTGCGTCGCCAGACCAAGATCCTCGATCAAAAAACCGACAGTCCGGGCCAGCGAGGTGCGCAGAAAATGCTCGCCGACGCCCGTGCAGGATACTGCGCAACTGGCGTTATCGGCAAAAACGCCGGCGCCGATCACTGGCGAGTCGCCAACCCGACCCGGCAATTTGTTGCTCATGCCGCCTGTCGATGTTGCTGCGGCGAGATCGCCAGCGTAATCGCGCGCAACCGCGCCGACCGTACCAAGTTTCTCGGCTGGCGACGCGACGTGATCCAGCTCGATCTCCTGACGCGCTTTCGCATGGGCAAGGTCAGCCAGTCGCTCCGGGGTCTGAAAGTAGCTCTGTGGCGCCATCACGACGCCGTGGCGCGCCGCAAATGCCTCCGCGCCCGAGCCTATCAAAAAAACATGCCGGCTTTTCTCCATCACGGCGCGGGCGGCCAGAACAGGGTTTTTGATCCGTCCGACTCCCGCAACGGCTCCGGCCGCGAGACCGCGGCCGTCCATGATCGCTGCGTCGCATTCGGCGTGACCTTCCGCATTCAGCACTGAACCAAAACCGGCGTTGTAGAGGGGATCGTCCTCAAGAAGTCTCACGCAGAGGCTGACAGCGTCGCGCGCCGTTCCTCCTTGTTCAAGCAGTTGGGAGCCGGCAAGGACGATACGACGTAGAGAGGGCTCGAAACGCTCAGGATTATGGATGGCGCCGGCGCCGCCATGAATCATCAGGGAATATGGGAGCATCGCGTGCAACCGGTTCAGTCAGGTGGCCCGCCGAACTTTTTTATCGAAAAACAGCGCCTGGCTGATCGTCGCTTTCACCATCTCGATTCGATAAGGCTTGCTGATCAAAAAGGCTGGCTCCGGGCGTTCGCCGGTGAGAAGACGTTCGGGAAAGGCCGTGATGAAGATAACGGGCGAGTCCGCCAGCGCCAGAAGATCGTTTACCGCATTCAGGCCGGAGGTGCCGTCGGCGAGCTGAATATCGGCCAGGATCAGGCCGGGACTCCGGATTTTCGCCAACTCAAGCGCCTCGCCATGGGTGCGCGCGACGCCGATTACCCTGTGACCCAGATCCTCGCAGATGAACTGGATATCTTGAGCGATCAGCCCCTCATCCTCAATGATCAGCACATCGGTGGCCACACGCTGCGCGATCTCCCGACCCGCCTCGGCGATCAGCGCTTCGACCTCGGCCGGCGTGACGGAAAGTATCGTCGCGACCTCCTCGGGTGTGAAACCTTCTACGGTCCGCAAGAGAAAAGCCTGTCTCGACCGGGGGGTAAGTTGGCTGATATTGTGCTGCGCGGCAGAAAGGTCTTCCTCCGGATCATCAGCAGTGTTGAGCGGAATCGATCCCCAGGAGGTCATGAAGAGCTGGTAAAGACCTACCTTGGGAGATACGCCCTCCGGGAAGGAGTTCGTATCGTCGATTAGCGCCTCAAGCGTGGCCACAACATAGGCGTCACCGCTTTTTTGCGAGCCGCAAAGCGAGCGGGCGAACCGCCGTAAATAGGGAAGATGGGGTGCGATCTCTCTGGAAATATTCATGTCGACAGCCGTAACCCTTTGCAAGACTGATCCCTGACTTAAAGGCTCGCAAGCCTTACGGCAAGAAACCGCCACAGGTCGGAACTTGGCCGAAGGAACGGGAACATTCTCCACTCTGGCGGGTTATGTCATAGCGCTTGTAAATGAAGGCGCTCGCCGCTCCCCCCTTTCAGGAAGGTTACGGAATTCTCGATGACGATTAACGAGGACGGTCACTCTTCCGCCAACGGGCGTCGACAACCGGCCCCGGAGAAAGGTGAAGAGCTGGCGGAGGAGACACCCTCCCTCGATCCAAAAGTTCAGGAACAGCTTGGTCGTGTGTTCCGCAGCTTCTGCGACGACCTCGTGCATCAACCTATACCTGACAAACTCGCAGTTTTGCTCGCGCGTCTAGAGGCCAAACAGCGCGGAAAAGAATGAGCGGAAAAGCCTTCTCGGACATGATGGTGGCGGAGATGCCCTATCTACGCGCCTTCGCGCTATCACTGTCTGGCTCGGCCACGGTCGCCGACGATCTGGTGCAGGAAACACTGGTCAAGGCCTGGTCGCACGCCGAATCTTTCGAACAGGGCACGAATTTTCGAGCCTGGCTGGTCACCATCCTGCGCAACACCTACTTTAATCAATATCGCAAACTCTCAAGAGAGGTGCAGGACAGCGATCACGTCCATGCCGGGCAGATTGCTGTTGGCGGAGGGCAAGAGTCCTCTGTGTCCATGCGCGACATGCAGCGGGCGATCGATCTGCTGCCTGCCGATCAACGGGAAATACTTCTGATGATTGGAGTCACGGAACTCTCCTACGAGGAGGCCGCGCAAATCTGCAACATCGCCGTCGGGACGGTCAAAAGCAGGCTTAACCGCGCCCGCGCCCGGCTGGCGGAACTTCTGGGCCTTACCGGCGAAACGACGGCTATGGCGGGTCCAGACCGCACGAGCGAGTATAGAAAAACCTCGCGATAGCCCTAGCTCACAATTACCTCGATCCACGCCCCGGAGCCCTGCCCCGCTTGATCAATGCTCAGATTTATCTGTTCAAGCCCACAGGCAGCCCAAACGCTCTGACGGCCATCGGCGCGAGCGCCCTTTTTATGAGCAGGTCGGCGGCCCAGGCCGCCGAGTCTGCCGGCGGCGCTGGCGACAGCGGCGATGTGACAAGCATCCTGCTGGCTGGCGCTCTGGTTCTGTCGATCAGCGCGATCGCACTCCTCTTCGCGGCGGGAGAAAAAGCGCGCGCGGCGCGGAAAAGCCTCGCCGCTTTCGCCATGGAAATTGGCAGGGAGTCGGCCGTCGACTGGCGACCGACTGGCGTCGCAGAGATCGACGAGGTTGCGAGACGCATGGAAGAGATGCGCCTGCGCCTGCTGGAGAAGCGCAGCCGCATTGCCGCCGATCAGAATGAAATTCAGGCCGCGCGCGAACATGGCCGTGTGATGGATCTGGAACTGCATCACCGCGTCAACAACGCGATGGCCATGATTCAGGGCATCGCCAACATCACCGCCCGCACGGCGCAGGATTTTAGAGGGTTTCGCGTCGCATTTGACGAGCGCGTGCAGTGCCTCAGCCGCATCTCGACCTTGCTGGTGCGAAAATCCTGGGCGCAGACGCCGTTGCGCGAGCTGGCCGAAATTGTCATCGACAACCAATGGAAGGACCGTATCGCAATGAACGGTCCTGACATCAATCTCCGCTCGGAGGTCGCGCTGGCCTTCGGTATGGCGTTGCATGAATTACTGACTAACGCCGAAAAACACGGGTCCCTCTCGACAGATGACGGGGTTGTCGACATCTCATGGACGATGGCGCCGGATACGCCAGAGCGCTTGACGCTAGTCTGGACAGAGCGCGGCGGGCCTCTGCTTGAACAGCCGCAGCCCAATGGCGTTGGACACTACCTGATCATGAATGTGCTGGCCCGTCAGTTTTGCGGCGATGCGGACATCGCTTTCGAACGGGAAGGGCTGCGCGTTACGCTGACGGCGGAGACATAAATGATGATCGGCTATCCCGACTGACTATCCTGCGGCGTAACCTTCAGCGCCGTAACACGATTGCGCACACGTCGCATCACTTCGAAACGAAAGCCGTGAAAATTGAAAATCTGTCCGGCTTCGGGAATAGCGCCAGCCTCGTGTATGACTAATCCGGCGATGGTCGTCGCCTCCTCGTCGGGGAGATCCCACGCCATGACACGATTAAGGTCGCGCACCGGGGCGGCCCCATCGACCAGCACGGAGCCATCCGGCTGCGGCCGAACGCCCTGAACGGCGAGATCGTGCTCGTCGCGAATATCGCCGACGATCTCCTCCAGAATGTCCTCCAGCGTGACGAGTCCCATCACCTCGCCGTATTCATCGACAACCAGCGCAAAATGGGTCTTGCGCTTCAGGAACGCCTCGAGCTGATCTTCAAGTGTTGTCGCCTCAGGCACGAACCAGGGCGCGAACATCACCTCGTTGATGTCGATTTTGGAGGCATCGCCGCCGGCGGCGTCCAGGGCGCGAAGCAAATCCTTGGAGTGCAAGACGCCGACAAAATTATCGGGCCGCTCACGCCAAAGCGGCATCCGGGTGAACGGCGATGACAGCACTTCGCGGACAATTTGCACCGGCGGCAGATCAGCATCGATGGTGCGCATCTTGGTTCGATGGATCATTACATCCGCTACATGCAGCACTTGCAAATCGAGCACGCCGCCGAACATGTCGCGCGCCGCGCGCTCGACATTTCCCTCTTCGTGCATGATATCGACGGCGCCTTTCAACTCTTCATAAGGCGACAACATGGTCCGTCCGTGTCCAATATCGACGCCGACAAGTTTCAACACCGATCGGACAATGAACTCAACCGCCGCCAGCACGGGACCAAAAACCGAGACGAAAGGACTGATGAATTTCGCCACGCGCAAGGACATGGCGTCGGGATAGTTGATGGCGAGAGTTTTGGGCAACACCTCCGCGAAGACAAGCAGCAGCGCCGTCATGATGATCGTCGCATAAAAGGCGCCATTTTCACCGACCAGCGAATTCAGCACGCTCGTTGTGAAGGCGGAACTGCCGATCGTGACCAGCGTGTTGCCCAATAGTAACGCGGCGATCATTCTGTTTCGTTGACGCAGCAGCCGATTGACGGCGGCCGCGCGGCGGTCCCCCTCCTTTTCCAGCGTGTGCATACGTCCATGCGACGCGGCTGTCAGCGCCGTTTCAGAGCCGGCGAAGAAAGCAGAGAGGCAAATGCACAGAATGACGATCAGGATATCAGTCCATAAATCGCCTGCCGGAATGCCGGCGCCAAGACCATGCATACGTGTTACCTTCGAGTCAGTTCGTCACTGAGAAAGGCGCGCACATTTTTCGCATCCACGCCCTTGGCGACGAAGGCCTCGCCAATGCCGCGCATCAGGATGAACGTCAGCGCGCCGCCCTCAACCTTTTTGTCCTGATACATAGCGTCCACTATCGCCTGCGCATCGTCGCGCCAGCCGGGAATATCGGCGATTTTCGTCGGCAGGCCGACGCGGACGAGGTGAGCTTCGATCCGGTCTGCATCCTGCGCCGAGCACAAGCCCAAATGCGCGGAGAAGCGGGCGGCGCAGACCATGCCGATCGCCACGCCCTCGCCGTGGACCAGGCGCGCCCCGTCATAATGCGCCAGAAATTCGAAGGCATGGCCAAACGTGTGACCGAGATTGAGCAGAGCGCGATCGCCCTGTTCGGTTTCGTCGCGGGCGACAATCGCCGCCTTGCTTTCGCAACTCACGGCGACAGCGCAAATCTGTTCGGCGCGACTATTAAAAACGGCTTCGGCGTCGGCCTCAAGCCATTCGAAGAAACGTTTGTGGCCAATCAGACCATATTTGACGACTTCGGCGTATCCCGCGCGAAACTCGCGGGGCGACAGGGTTTTCAGCATATCGACATCGGCCATCACCAGCGCCGGCTGATAAAAGGCGCCGATCAAATTCTTGCCATAAGCTGAATTGAGCCCTGTCTTCCCGCCCACGGAGGAGTCGACTTGCGACAGCAGGGTCGTCGGAATTTGAATAAATCGCGTCCCGCGTCTGACGCTTGACGCGACATAGCCCGCAAGATCCCCGACGACTCCGCCGCCAAAAGCGACGATAATATCCCGGCGCTCGATCTTCGCCGCGAGCGCCTCGTCGCAGACGCGACCAAACACCGGCAAGGACTTCGATGCTTCACCGGGCGCCACGACTATAGTTGAATGTCTGACGCCGGCTGCGGAGAGGCTCTCTTGAAGGGCCGGCAAGTGCAGACGTGCGACGTTTTCATCGGTGACGATGGCGCAGGCCGCGCCCGGCGCAATCGCCTTAATGCGCGCGCCAGCCTCGGCCACAAGATTGGCGCCGATCACAATGTCATAGGCGCGGCCGGCAAGCGCGACATGAACAGTTTCACGGTGTCCGGCATCCGACTCCATAGCTCCACGGTGCGGATGAAGATGCGACATCACTTTTGCAAATTCCTGTTCTCTCGACGAGCGATATGCATGATCCAGAGCGGCGAGGCCGCGCACAAGCGCCTCCATCGTTTCGTCGACCATGACCTCCTGGGGCGCCTCATGCGACTCGACCCGAATATCCGCCAATCGGTAAACCGGCGTACGAACCTCAAGGAGCCTCCGTAATGTTCCCTCGGGATCGGCTGTGTGAAGCAATGGCCGGTCGTTTTTCCGTCGCACGCGTTTCAAGAGCGTTTTGAAATCAGCGTCAAGCCAGATAGATACGCCCTGTTCAGCGATCCGCGATCGGGTGCGCGGGTCCATAAAGGCGCCCCCGCCAGTGGCGAGCACCGTCTGGGGGCCATTCAGCAAGCGCATAATGACGCGACGTTCGCCATCGCGAAAATAGCTTTCGCCGTATTTGGCGAAAATCTCAGGGATGGTCAGACCGGCGGCGGCTGCGACAATCTCGGCGTCTGCGTCTACGAATGGCAATCCCAGTCGCGCAGCAAGACGGTGGCCAATGGCGCTTTTGCCAGACCCCATCATGCCAACGAAAACAATTGAGCGACCGCCCAGACTATCAAGAATGGCGGAGACACGCGCGTCAATCGGGCTAATCGGAAGTTCGACAGACCCTGATGTGTTCATACGAGACATAGTCGGCAATCTACACGGCGACAGAGAGAAATTCATCCCTGCGGACGGCCAAGCCCCCGCGCGAGGAAAGCCGTCATATACGCTGGCAGCCGGGAATCGGAAAGTTCGGACAGGGCGTTGAGTATATGAACATCCGCCAGTTCGGGCTTCTGTTGTGCGGCGATCCGCCTGCGGGCCTCGGCGACCAGGAACGCTGCGGGCTCTGGCCAGTCGATCGTACGGACACAGGCGATTCTTTGCCCGTCGACAATAATGGTCCAGCACGGCCGTAACTGGCCTCTGTCGGCCTCAAGACCTGTCTCCTCAGTCAATTCGCGAGTTAGACTGCCAAGGAGATCAACGCCGCCGGTCGTATCCACATCGGAAGGATCCGGTGTGCCGCAGGGAAAATACAGGGCGCCCGACATCGAATGATCGTTGGTCATTTCACCCACCAGGAAACCGCCGTCGCGGGATCGAATGGCCGCCATCGAAAAGCAGTTGAACACCGATCTGTCGGGCCACCCCGTATCGCGCCATGCCAGAAACGCCGAAAAACTGGTTTCGAACACCTCCAATCTCAGGAGGGAGTCATCCCCATCGGTTTTCGTCTCGACACGGTTGGCGAGCAAAACACGACCGTCGAAAATTGATGGCGTCTGTCGCGAACGCGTCATCCAGTGGCTTCTGATGGCGTCGGCATTGTCGCGCTCGTAGGGCCAGTCAAAATCGACGCGCTGGCACATGAGACGATCAACCTCGAAAATGCGCACGGGCTCACTCACAATCGCAAAACCCCCTCGGCGTAAGGACGCACCAGACCGCCGATGGCGACATCGGCAAGCTCGTTGTTCTCGACCGACATGAACAAGCTGATGCGCGATGGACGCCCCATCGCGTCGCCCTGCTCGATACGGATTTCGTGTTCGCCCTCCTCCGGTCGCTCGAAGGCCATCGCGACACCGGCAAAGGCGGCGGCTGCAGAACCTGTGGCTGGGTCCTCATCGAAACCCAGCCCATGCGCCAGCATGCGCGCATGAATGGCGCTCGCCGGTTCTATGGTGTCCAGCGTGTAGAGATAGACGCCAATAGCTTCGCGTAAAGCCAGAGAAAAGAGCGCCGGATCGGGCTTTGCGCTCTCCAATGCCGCGCGGGATTTAATTGGCGCGAAGAGAAAGGTGGCGCCAGCCTCGAACACGCTGGGCCGATGGGCGCCAAAACCAATCTCGGCTTCGGGCAGTTTAAGCGCTGCGGCGAGCGCAGCGACGGAGGGAGCGGCGCGCGGCGACTGCGGCGGCGAAGGCAAAGCAACCTGCGCATATACCAGAGCGTCGGCGGCGCGACGGGCCTCGCAACGCAACACGCCGACTTCGGTCTCGATCATTACCGAGAGGCTGCTGCGCATGAGTATGTCGCCGCCGCGCGATTGCGCGATCAGCGCGGTCGCTCCGACAGTGGGATGACCGGCGAAGGAAAGTTCCCGCTGAGGGGCGAAAATGCGCGCCCGCGCGGTGTGAACCGGATTGCGCGGTTCAAGCAAAAAAATCGTTTCGCTGAGATTAAACTCACGCGCAATCGCCTGCATCTCCGCCGACGCAAGAGAGTCGGCGTTTTCGACCACAGCCAGCGGATTGCCGCAGAAGGGTCGATCCGCGAAGACATTGAGCAAATAAAACTTCAACTGACGAAACACGGGCGATAGCATCCAGGAAGCATGAGACCGTCAGTATTACAGATGTCCGCATATTCCGGAAACGCGTGAATATAAAAAGCGTCCCCGGCGCAAAGCCGGAGACGCTTCTAACAATAATGATCACTTGATTAGTTGCGATCCTTGTCGACCAGCTTGTTCTTGCCGATCCACGGCATCATCGCTCTCAGTCGTGCGCCAACCTCCTCAATGGGATGGGCGGCGTTACGGGCGCGGACCGCCTTGAAGGAAGTCTGGTTGACTTTATTTTCCAGCATCCAGTCGCGCGTGAATTTGCCCGTTTGGATGTCGTCCAGGACCCGCTTCATCTCGGCCTTGGTCGCAGGGGTGATGATGCGCGGACCAGTGACGTACTCGCCATATTCCGCTGTGTTCGACACGGAGTAGTTCATGTTGGCGATGCCGCCCTCATAGATGAGATCGACGATCAGCTTCACCTCGTGCAGACACTCGAAATAGGCCATCTCTGGCGCATAACCGGCCTCGACCAGCGTCTCGAAGCCGTTACGGATCAATTCGACCAGACCGCCACAGAGCACGACCTGCTCGCCGAAGAGATCCGTCTCGCACTCTTCCTTGAAGGTGGTTTCGATAATGCCCGCACGACCGCCGCCATTCGCCGAAGCGTAGGACAGCGCGATCTGCTTGGCGTTGCCGGAGGCGTCCTGATGCACCGCAACCAGCGTCGGCACGCCGCCGCCCTTGAGGTATTCGCCACGCACGGTGTGGCCTGGTCCCTTGGGCGCGACCATCGCGACGTCGAGATCGGCGCGCGGCTCGATCAGGTTGAAATGCACATTCAGCCCATGTGCGAAAAGCAGCGCGGCGCCCTGTTTGAGATTGGGCGCAAGCTCATTGGTATAAATATCCGCCTGCAATTCGTCAGGCGTCAGCATCATGACGACGTCGGCCCATTTGGCGGCGTCGGCAACGGTCATGACCTTGAGCCCGGCGCCCTCGGCCTTTTTCGCCGAAGAGGAGCCCGGTCGCAGGGCCACAGCGATCTCGGCGACGCCGCTATCCTTGAGATTTAGCGCGTGGGCGTGGCCCTGACTGCCATAGCCGATAATCGCGACCTTTTTGCCCTTGATCAGATTGATATCGGCGTCCCGATCGTAATAAACGCGCATGCTATTGATCCCTCTGGGGTTTTCGCCAGGAATGGCTAGGGCCGGCCGCAGGGCCGGCAACGAATTTCGGTGGCGGGGCTTCTTCTACTTTGCAGCGCCGCGAAGGTCAAAAAACCTCGCGGCTCAAATCGGCTCCGGTCCGCGCGAAATCGCCGCGACCCCGGTTCGTGACACCTCGACCAACCCGATCGGACGCATCAGATCGACGAATTCGTCGATCTTGGACGGTTTTCCGGTCAGTTCGAAAATGAAGCTCTCGGTCGTCGCGTCGACGACCCGGGCGCGGAAAGCTTCTGCGACCTGCAAGGCGTCGCTGCGATTCTCGCCGCGACCGCGCACCTTGATCATCGCCAGTTCGCGCTCAAGCGAGCGTTTCGACACAGTCAGGTCGGTGACCTGACGCACCGGCACGAGCCGCTCAAGTTGATGATGGATTTGGTCGATGGTCTCTGGAGCCCCGGAGGTTACGATGGTGATTCGCGAATGATGCTCGGCGTGCGCCACCTCCGCCACTGTCAGGCTCTCAATATTATAGCCTCGTCCGGAAAACAGGCCCACGACGCGCGCCAGGACTCCCGGCTCGTTGTCAACAAGCACGGAGAGCGTATGCGACTCGATCTTCGCATTATGGGTCGCCGAGGAATAGGGCGACGGCGGAGAAGCGGGAGCGTTCATTCTAATCCTTCATGGTCAGCGCAGGCTGCGCGTCACGGCTAAACGAGCATCTTGCCCTTTTCGTCGATAATCGATCCGATCTCCAAACCTGCGTCGTCGGAAAGATCGGCAAGCAGCATGTCATTATGGGCCTTGCCGGACGGGATCATCGGGAAGCAGTTTTCGACCTTGTCGACGACGCAATCGAAGATCACGGGACCATCGTAATCCAGCATCTCCATGATGGCGGCGTCGAGCGCGGCGGGATTGGAGCAGCGAATGCCCTTCGCGCCAAAAGCCTCGGCGAGTTTCACGAAATCCGGCAAAGCTTCCGAATAACTGTGAGAATAACGCCCGCCATGCAGCAACTCTTGCCACTGGCGCACCATGCCCATGTATTCATTATTCAAGATGAAAACCTTGACCGGGAGACGATACTGGATCGCTGTGGACATCTCCTGAATATTCATCAGAATCGACGCTTCGCCGGCGATATCGATCACCAGCGCATCGGGATGGGCGAGTTGCGTCCCGATCGCCGCCGGCAGGCCATAGCCCATCGTACCCAGTCCGCCAGAGGTCATCCAGCGGTTTGGCTCGTCGAAATGAAAATGCTGGGCAGCCCACATCTGATGTTGGCCCACTTCGGTAGTGACGTAGACATCGTGATCGCGAGTGAGCGCGTAGAGCCGCTGCACGGCGTATTGTGGCTTGATCGTCTTGTCTGAGGCGCGAAAGGCTAGGGACTTGCGGGCGCGCCATTCCTCTATCTGCGCCCACCAATGATCCAGTGGCTGTTTTTCGGCATGCATCGCCTCCGCTCGCCACACCCGCACCAACGCTTCGAGCACATGGCCGCAATCCCCGACGATCGGCAGATCGACCTTGACATTCTTGTTGATCGACGAGCGATCGATATCGATGTGGATCTTTTTCGACTCGGGCGAGAAAGCATCGAGCCGGCCGGTGATACGATCATCAAACCGCGCGCCAACGGCGATCATCAAATCGCAGTCGTGCATGGCGTTATTGGCTTCAAATGTGCCGTGCATGCCGAGCATGCCCAGCCAGTTCGCGCCCGAGCCGGGATAGGCGCCTAGACCCATCAATGTGGATGTGATCGGAAAACCGGTAAGGCTAACCAGTTCACGCAACATGGCCGAGGCGGCGGGACCGGAGTTGATCACGCCGCCCCCTGTATAAAAGATTGGACGTTTCGCCGCCGCCATCATCCGCACCGCCGTGCGGATCGCATCCATATCGGCGTCGAGTTTGGGATGATAGGTCTTGTGACCGGCGCCGGCCGGCGGCGTGTAAATCCCGCGCGCAAACTGTACGTCTTTGGGAATATCGATCACCACCGGACCGGGACGGCCGCTGGTAGCGACATAAAACGCCTCGTGCAGAATGCGCGGCAAGTCGGCGATATTTTTGACGAGGTAATTGTGCTTGGTGCAATGCCGGGTGATGCCGACCGTATCGCATTCCTGGAAGGCGTCCGATCCGATCAGATGCGTCGGCACCTGACCGGTGATGCAAACGAGCGGGATAGAGTCCATCAGCGCGTCGGTCAGGCCCGTCACCGTATTGGTTGCGCCCGGTCCAGAGGTGACGAGCAACACGCCGGGTTTGCCGGAGGCGCGCGCATAGCCTTCGGCGGCATGGGCCGCGCCCTGTTCATGACGCACGAGGATGTGATGGACTCTTTCCTGATGGAACAGGACATCGTAGATGGGCAAAACGGCGCCGCCCGGGTAGCCAAAAAGTATGTCAACGCCCTGATCCACAAGGGCTTGAACCACCATTTCAGCGCCGGTCATTTCCTTAGACATGGTCTTCGCTTCCAGTTTGGCTTGGGGCGGGCAATAAAAAAGGCCCTCTCGGGGCCTTGCTCAAGCGCCTCGAACGGACTGCGGAGCTAGCTCCGCACCGTCCCCGGCGCCACATATACGACGGGAAAGCCTCGCATTTTGCACCCCGTAATTTCGCCAAAGGTTACGGGAGGCGACGCAGAGAATCAAGCGTCTCTTCCAGCACCCCGACGGAGGACCCGTCCGTCAGCGCGCTGCGGTTGCAAAACCCGGTAAACCTCTGCATCCTGATAAAAATCAAATGGGGACGCGGACGATGTGTTGGGGACCGGGAGTTTCGGCGGCGATTGTTGGCGTTGGGGTCGTGGCGACCGGCGTAACGGTCCGACGGGGAGAACCCACGGCTTTTTCTGTCGCGATCGCCTGGTTCACACTGATGGAGGCTCTGCAATTCGCCGGCTATATGGTCATCAACCAGTGCGACAATCCGATTAACCAGACCGTCACGCTGCTCTCCATTATGCACATTGTCTTCCAGCCTTTTTTCATCAACGCCTTCTCGCTTGAGCTGGTTTCCCCAGCCATTCGCCACCGCGCCCGCGTTCCGGTTTACACGGCCTGCGGGATTTCATCCGCAATCATGTTGCTGCAACTCTACCCCTTCGCCTGGGCAGGGCATTGCGAGCCTATGGTAAATCTTTGCGGGACGGGTCTGTGCACGGTCTCCGGCAATTGGCATCTGGCCTGGAATGTTCCCTACAACGGGCTGATGGTCGGGGTTGACCGCATGATCGGCATGGAATGGGGCTTCCCCTCCTATATGATCGTCGCCTTCCTCGTGCCCGTGCTGTATGGCGCATGGCGATTTACGCTATTCCATGCGATTTTCGGTCCCCTACTCGCCGCGCGCCTGACCGGTAACGTTAACGAAGTGCCGGCAATCTGGTGCCTGTTTTCGCTGGGCCTTGTGCTCATGGCGCTTTTCCCCGTCTTCCGCCAGCCTTTCGAACAGCACGCTGCGACATCTGCGCCCGGCGGCGATCCGATATCGGATTGACTCTATTCCTCAGTTGCGGCTTGTGATCGACGCCACACCAGAAAACTTCGGGGAACATTGATGATACACCGCTTATCCAGTCGGTTCGCCATTGCGATGCTAGGCGCGCTGGCGATGAACGGCGCGGTCATGGCGGCGACAGCGCCCAATCTTCAGCGCGGCATTTCCGCCTTCGACAAGCGCGATTACGCCGTCGCCCTCCGCGAACTCGATCCGCTCGCCGCGCATGGCGACGCAAAGGCGCAGTATTACCTCGGCCTGATGCACGAGAACGGCTGGGGCGTTAGACGCAGCTACGATAAGGCCATCGAATTTTTCCGTAAGGCCGCAGATCAGGGTAATGCGCAAGCTCAGTTTAGCTTGGGGTATTTCTACGCCAATGGATTGGGTGTGTTGCGCGATTACGCGCAAGCGGCGAAATTCTATCGATTGGCGGCCGACGCCGGTCTTGCGGGCGCTCAAATCGATCTTGGTCAAATGTATTCCAGGGGCGACGGCGTCTCCAAAGACGAAGTCGAAGCCGTCAAACTATACCGAAAAGCGGCCGAACAGGGCGATCCACGCGCCGCCTTCAATCTCGGCCACAAATATGCGATGGGTGAGGGCGTCGGTCTGGATTACGCCGAGGCGATAAAATGGTATCGCATAGCCGCCGACGCCGGCGTGTTGGGCGCCGAAGTCGACCTTGCGCTATTGTATGAAGAGGGCAAGGGCGTCGCGAAGAATTACGCCGAGTCCTTCAAACTCTTCGCGAAAGCAGCAGCGCAAGGCAACGCCATTGCTCAGGGTTTTCTTGGAGTGAAATACGGTTTCGGGCAAGGAATCGAGCAAAATACCCGACTGGGCTACATGTGGGCGACGATCGCCGCAGAAGATGGAGATCGCAAGGCGAGCGCGCTGCGAGACTATCTTGGTAAAGACATGAACCCGGCGGAAATCGCCGCTGCCAAGACTGCGGCTGAAGCCTGTAAGGCGTCAAAATTCCAAAACTGCCGTTGATATGAAGCGTTCAATTGTGGGAGATCGTCTCGCGCGGTCTCCCGTTGCGAATGCAAGGCCGTCTTCTGGCTAAGACGCCGATCAGGCGCTCGCGGCATGGGCCAGAACTGAAGCCGCATAGGCGAGCGCGACAAGTTCAAGCACGATCAGTGTGACGACGTTAAAAAACGGATCGCGCCCGCGCATACTGCTCTTCAGAAGACGATAATATTTTCTGGACATGGCAAACCTGCACAAGTTGATACAGGCCAACGTAGCTCAATTAGAGTAAAAAAAACCTGAACAGGGTGCGAAATCGATCCGAATAAACAGCCGCAAAGCCGGGCGGCTGTCATCATCAGCGAAGGGCTCAATCAATCGCCGGCGATCAGCTGCCCCATCCGCGACGAAATATGAACGACCCGTCGCGCGCCTGGATTGGAGCGACATTCATTTCTCAGGCTTACATACTGGCCATAAAGGCTATTGATCTCACCTGCGTCGACAAAAGCGCGCGCATGAGCGAGCGCCGTGTGAACCTGGGATTGGCTGTAACGCTCGATGATGCTGCACCCAAAAACCCTTGTGTCCGCCCGCGCTGGAATGGCTCCCAGAGCAACGACCAGCGCCGCAGCCCCTATCGTCAGCCAACGACCAGAGCGGCTCACCCCCTGCTCATATTCGCTCATCAAACCCGTCCTTCCATATTGAATAAAATTCCGGCCGCGAATTGGTTTTCGACCGTTCCTTATTCGATGATGTGGGTCTTGAAACGGCAGTTCGCCAGAGGCTCGTCACTGACTGCGGCAACTTCACATATGTATATGAATACAATGATTTTTATCTAAAAAATTATTTCTGGTCAAACCGCCAGACGCCGTTCCAATCCTGTGCCGGCGGTTGTGAGCGAAACCGGGCGATCCGGCCCAGCAAGACGTTACTTGGGCCATCGTCTGGGTCGATCTCCTGCACGGCAGCCAACAAATCGGAGGCCCGGATCCAGTCTTGCCGTCTGTAGGCGACCAGCGCACCGGCATATAGATCTCTCAGACGCATACGACTTTCCGGTATGGCCCCTTTGGCGCCCATAACCTCATAAATGGGATGCGGTACATCTTGTCCAGCAAGATAAACACAATCGATTTCGCGCATTTCCCCATCATCTGCCGCCGCGAGCGCAGTCATTTCGGCGATGATGACGCGGACGCCGTAGATCTTGCAGATGTTCTCCAGACGCGCCGCAGTGTTAACTGTATCGCCAATCACCGTATAATTTTTCATCTTTTCTGAGCCGATACTGCCGACGACAACCTCACCCGTTGCGACTCCAACCCGGATATCGAAGGACATGCTTGCATCACGCAAGCCAATCTCATCGCTAAGTGCGAGATTAAGCTCATCAATCCGCGCACCCATATCAAGCGCGGCCCTAACGGCCAAATGCGCCTGATCTTTTTCCTCATTAAACGGTGGTCCCCAATACGCCATGATGGCGTCGCCAATGTATTTATCGATTACGCCTTCATGATCGAGTATCGGCGCTGACATAATTGTAAAATATCGATTCACAACACGAACGAGCGCCTGCGGCGTCAACTGTTCGCTAACCCGAGAGAAACCCCCAAGATCGCAGAATAACACCGTCATGTTTCGGCGCTGACCTTCCGACGCAGTCGTCGGTCCGGTAATCAGACTCTCGACAACGCGGGAATCGACATAGGTGCCGAATGTCTTCCTGATGCGTTCTTTGGCGCGTAATTGCTCAACCATTTCATTAAAGGCATGCGATAAATGTCCAACTTCATCACTGGAGAGAACTGAGATTTTGTAATCAAGCTCTCCAGCCTGGATCGCCCGCGCGCCCTCCAGCAAATGGCGAATAGATCCGACAATCCCATTGCTTACCAGGATTGAGAAAAGCAATCCGATCAACCCCGCGATGAGCGTAAGCGCCAATGAAATGCGCGACACCCATTTCTGCGCGCTGAGGGTTAGTTGAGTGTTATAGCTGATTAGCTCCAGCAAATCATCTCTAATGGCGTCAATTTTTGTATTAAGCCCATTCCTGAGCCTATCAACCTCATACATTTTTTGACGATCGAATTTGACATGCTTCTGCTCTAATCCCTGGAGGAGATCGTTCTGCGCCCTGTTCAATGCTGGTCGCTGCCCGTTGAGCCAATCATCAAGCCGTGCGTCGATTCGATCCAAAGCTACAGCGTCATCGAAGCCACTGCTGGTCTTGATCAGCGCCTGCAACTGCTCACGCGAATTGGCGATCTCTTTCTCGACAGATTTTCCCTTTTCGATGAACTCTATTTTCATGCTCTCATAGGGAGTGTCCGACCCCGGACTGGATTTCTCAATGATCATCCGGCGCAAATAGACTGCACGCTCCAGCGAGCGGATATTCGCTTGCGCCAGATGTCCGAAAGCAGGAATGTAGTTGCCAGTGAGTCGATCAAAATGCGCGTCGACCCTCCTTGCCAATACCAAGGAAAGGACCGATGCCGCACTCATCAGCAAAATCAGGACAAAGGTAATCGCCAGAATTTTACGCCGGATTGACTGACGTATCATTTCAGCGCCCTCTTTCGCCTGCACTTGCGTCCTGAGCCATCGCCGTCATAGAAGCTATTGACGCCAAGACGTAATATTTTCCTTAACCAATTGTTTCGATAATAGCCAAGCTAAACCAACATCGCCATAGGCCGCATCAGGCTGCCGGATCCATCCATGAAGCCAATTTACTCTATCCTCTCATTTACGCTCCTGTTGGGAGCCTGCAATCAGGCGGCGACGCCGCCGCTCGCAACGCCAGTTACGGTTGCGCGCAACGCCGGTGGCGGCGCGGGTTGTCCGGGCGGACTCTCCGGCGCAGAATGCGACGCCTACAAGGACGGGATAAAGGCTGGCGTGGCTGATCGCGCAGGAGGTCAATCGGATTCCTTCCGCCGACACGAGAGCGAGTTTGATCCGCGATTTCAAGCTTCCTACCGCGCCGGCTACGCGACGGGCTGGTATAACAACGGCAAATAACACAGTTGGATAAAATCAAAGACCGCGCTCCTTGGCGCGGCCTCGCTGTGTTCCTAGCTTGTGGCGCGGGCCTCGCGGCGTTGAGACCGACGCGGACGCGAGCGGAATCCTCCGCTGGCCTCCTCTCGTTTTTCCGGACGAGCTATCGCACCCGTCGGCCTGGCTCCCGTTGGTTTGGTGTCGGAGCGGGACGCATCCCGACGCGGCCGTGCGGATCCATTGCGCTTGGGTTGCAGCCCTCCGCGCGAGCTCTTGCCGTTTGGCCGTCCGGCGCTCTCATCCTGTCGCGCCTCAGCGCTACGACGATCCGTGACTGGCAGGCTCTGGCGCGTCAGCTTTTCGATGGCGCGTAACAACTGCCGCTCGCCGTTCTCGCACAGAGAAATCGCCTGCCCTGAAGCGCCGGCGCGCGCGGTGCGGCCGATCCGGTGCACATATGCTTCCGGCGTTTCCGGCAGTTCGTAATTCACCACGTGACTTACGCCGTCGACATCAATGCCACGCGCAGCGATATCGGTGGCGACGAGTACGCGCGTTCGGCCGCGTCGAAAACCGTCGAGGGCCCGCTCCCTTTGGCTTTGGCTTTTGTTGCCATGAATCGCCTCGGCGCCGACGCCGGCGGCTTCGAGATGCTGCGCCACCTTATCCGCGCCGCGCTTGGTGCGGGTGAAGACAATCGCGCGCGACAGATCGGGATTCCTCATCAATTCGACCAGCACCTCACGTTTGGCGCCGCCATCGACGAGATAGACATGCTGTGCGACACGTTCGGCGGTGGTCGCCACAGGCGTCACAGCAACCTGAGCAGGATTATTCAGCAAATCATGGGCTAGCGTGGCGATTTCCTTCGGCATCGTCGCTGAGAACAGCAGTGTCTGCCGGTTTTTGGGAAGTTTGCCGACAATCTGCCGGATCGGCACAATAAAGCCGAGATCGAGCATATGATCGGCCTCGTCGAGCACCAGCACTTCGGTCGTCGCTGGCCGGAACCGCCCCGAGGCGATATGATCAAGCAAGCGACCCGGCGTCGCCACCAAAACGTCGAGACCGCGCGACAGCATCTCGATCTGCGGACGATGCGACACGCCGCCAAAGATGACGCCGACGCTCGGGCGCATGAACTGACCGTAAGCGCGAAAACTGTCGGCGATTTGCGCCGCCAGCTCGCGCGTTGGCGCCAGAACAAGCGCGCGGGTAGTGAACGGAGTCGGTCGGCGACGATCCTCCGCCAGACGATTCAAAATTGGCAGGGCGAAAGCGGCTGTTTTGCCTGTGCCGGTCTGGGCTATTCCCAGGAGATCACGTCCCTGCATTAAATGTGGAACAGCCTGAGCCTGGATGGATGTTGGCGTTTCATAGCCCTCGCGATTGAGAGCACGGAGCAAAATCTCGGCAAGGCCGAGATCGGAAAATTGTGTCAAAGCGATACTTTCGAGTACGCCTGCGCCGTCGGTTCGAACCGACGACGGGCGATCGAGGACAAGCCCCGCGTATCGGGCCGTCTTTCAGGGATAGGGAGACAAGACAGCGGGGGTCGGACGCCAAAAAAGGCTTATTCCGAATTACGCGGCTGGAGCGCCTCATGCTGCGACGCAGCGGATTTTCTCTAGAGCAGGATGGCTCTGCGGTCAACAAGATTATTGATATGATCTGGAGTCAGCTGTCCGACAAGGGATGAAGATCGCGCACCATCGCCCGCATCCGCTCGTCAAGCACATGGGTGTAAATCTGAGTGGTTGAGATATCGGCATGGCCGAGCAATTCCTGCACGACGCGTAAATCTGCGCCGTTTTGCAGCAGATGACTGGCAAAGGCGTGCCGCAGCGCATGCGGATGGACCTGCGCGGCGCTCAAATTTGCGGCGCCGGCGAGCGCCTTCAGATCACGTGCAAAAGCCTGCCGGGTGAGATGACCGCTGTTGCTGTCGGCAGGAAACAGATAAGGCCCTGAGGCCAATCCTGGAGCTGTCGCAGTCAGAAGTTCACGATAGTTCGACAACGCCGCCTTGGCGCGGCCCGTTAGCGGTGCGAGACGTTCGCGTCCGCCCTTGCCGCGCACGACGATAAACATCTCGCGCGTATGCGCCGCGCTTTTGGGTAGAGACACCAGTTCCGATACACGCAAGCCGGTGGCGTAAAGCGTCTCCAGCAACGCATGGAGACGGATCGCGCGAAGCTTCTCGCGTAACGGCCGCTTGTCGTCATTACCCCCCTCCCAGGCGACAGCCAGCAGCCGTTCGACTTCTCTCACCGACATCACGCCCGGCGCGCTCCGTTGCTGGCGTGGTCCCTCTAACAATACCGCCGGATCGTCGCTTCGCAGTTTTTCGACGAAGAGAAATTTGTGAAACTGACGGAGTGCCGAGACGCGCCGCGCGATCGTCGCATGCGACAGACTGCGCTGTGAGAGAGAGGCGAGATAGGCGCGCAATTGCTCACCATTCACAGACAGCGCGTCGCCACCGGAAGATACAAGATATGCGAAATAATCCACAAGATCGCGACGGTAGGACTCTTGCGTATTGCGCGTCGCTCCACGTTCGGCGGCCAGCATATCAAGAAAGGCGTCGAGGCGGCGAAAGTCTGGCCGGCTCATGCCGCAGACCCTATTTGTTTATTTTTTGCGACGGAATCGTATAGGTCATTTCGCGAGGTTGCGGCGTCACCGCCGCAACAATCGCCTGCATCGCGCCATAAACGAGCGCTGCCGAAAGACCGACCAGCATCAAAAAACGCGACAGGCTTGGCATGGAAATCGTCCATCGCAACTATGATCATCTTCGTCATGACGCGAAGCACGGTCGATTGCAAGCGCCGTTGCGGCGCGCCATCAGCGCACCACCACCTTTGTGCCAACCCGGACGTGATTGTAAAGATCGACGACATCTTCGTTCATCATGCGTATGCAGCCCGAGGAGACATTATGACCGATCGTTTCCGGCTCATTCGTGCCGTGAATCCGATACATCGACCCGCCCAGATAGAGAGCGCGAGCGCCAAGAGGATTATCCGCGCCTCCTCGCATGTGGCGCGGCAGATCGGGACGGCGCTTGAGCATTTCTTTTGGCGGCGTCCAGTCTGGCCATTCGGACTTGCGGCTCACCGTCTTGACGCCCGACCATTCAAACCCCGGCCGGCCCACCCCAATGCCATAGCGGATCGCTCTTCCGCCGCCCTGGACAAGATAAAGATATCGGCTGGGAGTATCGACGACCAAGGTGCCCGGCCGTTCCGATGTGCGATAATCGACCTCGGCGCGCAGGAACGCCGGATCGACAACCCCGCGCGCCGTCCCCGTCTCCGTTTCGCTTTGGTCAGGAGAATAGGACGCGCGCTGCCTATGCGCAGAAGCCTCGTCGGACTCCGGCGTTGCGTAATAGGCGTAGGGTCCAGAGGTTTCTCCAAAAAGATCGTCCAGTAATCCGCCGCCCGAGGGTATGTAGGCGGGATCGGGAAGCGCTGGCGCCGCTGTTAACGCATAGGGTTCGGCGACAACTGGTGCGGGGCCATACCCGGCAAGCACAATAGCAAAAATAGCAAGCACTGTATTACGCGCCGTGAGGCGAGAGGACGCATATTTAACGCTCATGACCAGGAACCATACGGCTATCGACCCGCCAGACATACGGGGCGCGATGAACAACATGGTTAAAATAAACCATGAATATTCATCGTAAACGAAAAGCCGTTTTTATGGTTAGCCGCAGGTTAACCGGTAATGTTAACGAAATCTTGCTTGCTTCGATCCTCAGAAATGAGAGTCCGTATCGTCTTTCTCGGCTGGAATCTCATGCCGCAGAATAAGCGGCGTTTGGGCGATGGCGAAAACGACTGTCAACGGCAGGATGCCGAAGGTCTTGAAAAAAATCCACTGGTCCGTCGTCAGCACCCGGCGAAAGATTTCGTTCAATCCGGCAAGGCAGAAAAAAAACAACCCCCAGCGCCAGGTCAGTTTACGCCAACCCGCGTCATCCATGTGGATCGCCATGTCGAAAACAATCGGCAGTAGCAATTTACCGAAATAGAGCGCGCCGATTAGCGCCCCGCCCAACAGTGTGTAGAGTATCGTCACCTTCAGCTTGATAAAGTTTTCATCATGAAGAAGGACGGTCAATGTTCCAAACACCAACACGAGAGCCGCCGTGACCAGCGGCATCGCCGGTAAATGTCGGGTGATCGCCCATGAAATCCCAAGGGTCAGCAGCACACTTGCCATTAGAACGAGGGTGGCGGCGAAGATGTCGTATTTGCTGTTGACTACAAAAAAGACTATGACCGGCCCGAGCTCGAGCGCGAACTTGAGCGCAGGATGGAGCTTCTTTTTGGCTACAGCCTGCGGCGATACGGCCGCATCTTTCATGGTGACATTATCGTTCATGGCCTGCCTAGCCCTCGGGCGTGGTTTCGAGCGTCTGTTGTTCATCGAGCCCGGCAATGGCGCGGGCAAAATCGGCCGCAGCGAAAGGCTCGAGATCGTCAGGCCCCTCCCCTACGCCGATAAAGTGAATCGGCAGGCCAAATTTCTCGGCGATCGCCACAAGGATTCCGCCGCGCGCAGTCCCGTCGAGTTTGGTCATCACCAACCCTGTGACTCCGGCGACCCGTTCGAAAACCTCGACCTGCTGGATTGCGTTCTGACCAACCGTGGCGTCGAGCACAAGAAGCACCGCATGAGGCGCTGAAGGTTCTGCTTTCTTCATCACCCGAACGATCTTTTCGAGTTCGGCCATCAATTCAGCGCGATTCTGCAGGCGACCGGCGGTGTCCATAAGCAAGATATCGGCGCCGCTCTCGCGGGCGCGCCGGATGCCGTCGAAGGCCAGACCGGCGGCGTCGGCGCCCTCAGGCCCTGCGACGACATCGGCTCCCAGACGCCCGCCCCAGACCCTTAATTGCTCGACAGCAGCGGCGCGGAACGTATCGCCCGCCGCCAGAACAACCTTCTTGCCCTCCCCCGTCCATTTCGAGGCGAGTTTGGCGATGGTGGTGGTCTTGCCGGAACCATTGACTCCTACCACAAGAACCACGAAGGGTTTTTGGGCATCGTCGACAGTGAATGGAATGGCTACTGGCGTTAGAGCGCTTTCGACCTCGCGGGCCAGAATACGACGCACCTCCTCGGGTTCGATGTCCTTTTCATAACGCGATTTGCCGACGGCCTGAGTGATCCGGGTCGCCGCAGCGACGCCGAGATCGGCGCGCAACAAGACATCCTCCAGCTCCTCCAGCGTCAAAGAATCCAATTTACGCTTGGTAAAGACGTCGGCGACGCCCTGGACGATTGATTGGGACGTACGGGAGAGGCCGCCAGATAGCCGAGACCACCACGAGGTTTTCTCGGCCGGCTCTATTGACGCCGTGTCGGCCGGCGCTGCGTCCGGCTTATCAGGCGCCTCGGACGGTTTGCCACCGCCAAATATCCGCGAAAAAAATCCGCCCTTCGCCGATCCGTCCGAGTCCGTGCCCATAGCTCCCCCGTGTGAGAGCCATGACTACCTCAGCCGGGGCAAAAGGGCCAGCGGCGCTCGCCGTGGGGACATTGGGTGGACAGAGGGTCTGCACAAGCCGCGATGACGCGATGGCACTAAAATTTTCTAAAATTCTGCGAGGGATTTATGTGGATACAGGCCTTTCAACCGTTTCCTGCAGTCCCCTGACATTTTTGAACTCAACCCGAATATTGCGATCGGTTGCAGCTTTCTGAAAATCTTCGAGGGCCTCAAGGATTTCAATGTCAATATAATCGGCTCTGGAGCCGTCGATCAGGAGGTTTGTCTCATCCTCGATACTGCCAAGGAGTTTGCGGAGGGGAGCCTTGTTCAGAAATGAGACATCCTTGCGCAAACGCAACAGATAACTGTTCTCGTGCCGGATAAGGGTGAAGGCCGTCTGGAAATTATTTTTGACCACGAAAACGATCCCGATGAGCAGACCGATAACGATGCCTCTCAAGGTATCAAGGGCCAGAATCGAAAATACAGTGACGATAAAGGGGATGAACTGGCTGTAACCGCGCAAATAGACATCTATGTAAAGAGAGGGACTTGTCAGTTTGTATCCAGTAACAATCAGGATGGCGGCGAGACACGATAGTGGGATCAGATTGAGAAATTCGGAAAGGAAGAAGGCGCTGGCGAGGATCAGCAAACCGTGAACGAAGGAGGCGATTTTCGTGTGCGCGCCAGCGTTTATATTCACCGAGGAGCGGACGATGATCGCCGAAATCGGTAAACCGCCAATCAGTCCGCTGAGAATATTGCCAATTCCTTGCGCCAGTAATTCCTGATCCGTCGGCGCAGTTCTTTTCAGGGGATCGAGTTTGTCTGTCGCTTCGATGCTCAGCAGAGACTCGAGGCTAGCGATCACGGCAAGACTGACAGCCGCATGAATGACTTCCACATTCGTAATCAAATTAAAATCCGGAAAAGCAATTGAGTTCCAGAATTCCATCGGACTCGCATATACGGGCAGGCTGACAAGATGTTCAGTAGCAATGGCGACGCCCGGCACAAAGGCCCGGGTAAAAATATTATAGAAGACGCCATAAATGACGACGACCAACGCGCCAGGCGCTAGCGAGAGCCAGCGACTTTTCTTGATCCAATTCATCTCCCAGACGATCAAAATGATTAAGGAGGACAAAGTCAGTAGCAGAGCGCCGGGAGAAATTGCGCGCAAACTCTCCGCTAGCGCCGAAAATTGCGTCGCCCCACCTTCTTCAAAGTAGGAAAGGTCATCCTGCGCCGTATAGTCGTATCCGAAGGCGTGAGGCAACTGCTTCAAAATGAGCATGAGACCGATCGCCGAAAGAACGCCTTTGACCACCGAGGACGGGAAATAGGCGCTGATCGAGCCGGCGCGTAGCATTCCGAGCGCTAGTTGCAGGAAACCCGCCAGCACTACCGCAAGCAGTAACCCTCTGTAGCCAAAACTGGCGATTGCAACGGCCGAGACAATCACGACGCCATTGGCAGGACCAGAAATACTCAGCTGGGAACCACTGGCGAGGGATACGACCACGCCGCCAACAATCCCGCCGACCAAACCCGCGAATGGCGGCGCGCCGGAAGCAAGGGCGATGCTCAGACACAGCGGCAACGCCACCAGAAAGACGACGATACCAGCAAACAAATCATTATACCAATACGTAGCGTAATATTGCAGCCTTGAATTCGACATCGGAGATCGTCTCATCTGCCTGGAATAAGTGGAATGGGCTTATAGCACCCTCGTTTGTCAAAGTAGAACCACCGGACAGGAAAACGAAAATCCGCCTCTGGAGAAAGAAGCTCTCCTCATTCGCCGATGAAACCCAAACTTCCAGCCGAAGACCAGATATGCCCGATCATCTCTAAGATTATTGATAATAAACTTGCCCTTGCGCCTGTCATCATACATTCATATACGCAGATCATCTTTTGGAGGCTAACTCTTGTTGTGTCGAAGATGCATTAAAGTGCACAATGTATGAAGGCTATGAAGAGGTTTTCACCTAGCGGCTTCATGCACGAGCGCCAGATCGTTTATTGAGCCGGTGACGCGGAGTTATGCCCCAAACAAAGTTTCTAAAATAAACCGATCTGTCCTTATCCCAATATGAACGTCCTTATCTGAAGTCGAACTTTGAGCAGTACTGATCTGACGCCAGGATTGCAGTGACATCAAGGCTAGGCGCTTGAATGGTCTGTTCGGATTACTGGACCAACAAAGTTTTCCGTCTCTGGACGTTTAGACAGCCACCACCGTTGCGTATGAATGACTGAGGAAGCTGCAAGATCTGGAAAACGGCTAGACGAAAACGGTGACAGAGTTTGTTTTTCTATATTATCCAACATCTTATAGCGAAGGATGAAAAGATCGTGCAGCAGACGGTTTTGTACTGCGACGATAACCCATAGGACTGACGATGGGCGCGCTATCAAAAGATACAACTGCCGAACATGGCGTCGGCTCCTCATCCGTCTCCCGGAATCTCGAAAAACCGCAAACCATGTGGGAGCGGTTTCGTGAATTCAATACCTTCTGGGATAGCCGCTTTGAAGATTTCAAACGCGACACCTGGCTTCAGACGACCTACCGTGACTTCAGCGCCGGCTTGATTGTCGCCCTGACGGCGATCCCGATGGCCATGGGCTTCTCCATGGCGATGGGTCTGCGGCCGGAACAGGGCATTATCGCCGGCGCGTTGGCCTGCGTAGTCGGCCGAACGTTCGGCGGTTCGAAATATCAGGTCTACGGCCCCACTGCGGCCTTTATTCCTGTTATTGCCGGACTTGTGAGAAAATACGGCGAAGCAAGCGGAGGCACGCTGGCCGACGCACACGGTTTCCTTGTTTTGGTCTCGATTATCGCTGGCGGCGTTTTAATGGGGATGGGCCTCCTTGGTCTCGGCAAATACGCGAAACTTGTTCCCAATTCCATCGTCGTCGGCTTCACGGCAGGCATCGCGGTAGCGATTGCCGCCTCGAACATCGAGTCGGTGCTCGGAATTTCGGACTTTTCCGAACTGCTGGATGAAGACGCCGATATTCAGGGCGGTTTTGAAGCAACTGTTTCCTCAATGTTTCAAAATCTTGGCAAAATCAACATCTGGGCCATGACCCTTGGACTTTTGACCTTTGCCCTGACAAAAATTTTATTGCGCATTTCGATTTTTATCCCGGCGCCGGCGCTGGCCATCGGTCTTTGCACCTGGCTGGCAAGCACCGTTTTATCGGGCAAAGATCTTATCCTGGTTCGCGATCTCTATGGGACGATCCCGACGAATTTCTTTGTCTTTACCCCCCCAAGCCTCCCGGAGATGAGCGCCGGCGTGGCGTTCGACATGTTCTATTTTGTCGCAGCGATTGTTTTCGTTTCCGGCGTTGAAAGTCTGCTCTGCTCCTCCATGGCGGATCGTTTGGCCGATAATCGCGGTACGCCCTTTAATCCGAACAAGGAATTCTGGGGACAGGGGCTTGTACAGATTATCACGCCAATGGTGAACGGCTTCCCCTGCACGGGCGCGCTGGCTCGGACCGCCACCAGCATCAAGGCGGGCGCCGTCACGCCCTTCGCAGGCTATTTCAAAGGTGGGCTAAAACTATCTCTTGCCTATCTCATCGCAGATTATCTCGAGATGATCCCGATGGCTTGTATTGGCGGCATTCTGCTCTGGGTCGCCTCAAACATGATCAAAGTATCGGAGATCAAAGAAGTTCTAAATCATAATAGATTCCACGCCTTGCTCATGGTTTATACCGCTGTGATGGTGCCGGCGACGGATTTTTTGACCGGCGTTTTGACTTCACTGATCCTCTATTTCGGCACTCGCGACTTTTTTGATAAAGCGCCAGCGCTTTCAGAGAGCGGTAATAAGGAAAAAGAGAAAAACAATCTCTCGCAAGCCGTCACTACTCATGTCACACCCTGCAAATACAGAAATGCAATAGCGACCTTGTCTTTGGGAACGGAAGACGTCGATTTGATCGAATATGCGAAATTTCTTGTGCAGATTGGGGTCATTACGAAATTGTCCTTCGTTCATGTCGCTCCGGTTGGCGATGGAGTTAAAAACACTCTGGTCGAGAAAAGAGATAAGCTTGCACATCTTACAAGCGAGCGTCTATCAGGCGAATTTAAAGACGCGATCGGCGATGTAATTTTGCTTGAAGCCCACAGCCGCCTTGAGGCGCTTGTCAATTACACCCAGCGCCAAAATATTGACCTTGCGCTAGTTGGGCATCGCGCCAAAACAGGCGGACAGCGCTCTCTGGCGCGTCGTCTCGCCATGGAGTCACATACCACCGTCTGGATGGTCCCCGAGGGTTCTGCGCCGAAAATTTCAGGCGTTCTCGCTCCGGTGGATTTCTCTGCGCCATCGGCGGACAGCCTGCGGCAAGCAATTGGCGTCGCCGCCAAAGCTGATGTGACTGAAGTCAACGCTCTGCATGTTTATTTTGATCAATCCGTGCTGCGCTACGAGGAGCATGACTCGATCGTAAAAGGTGAAGAATTGGCGCATTTCGAACGTTTCATGACGGGGATTGACTCGCAAGGCCCTCGTGTCACGCCAGTCTTCGAAGAGAGCAGTAATGCTGCGCATGCGATAGTAAGACAAGCAGAGGAGACTGGAGCCGATCTTATCGTTATCAGCACGCGCGGCCGCAGTCGCGCCGCGCTGACGCTTCTCGGCAGCGTTGCCTCCCAGGTTATGGCGGAGGCGAAAACGCCAGTGCTCGCGGTAAAACATTTTGGCTATAGCGTGGGCGTAACGGACGCCCTGCTGTCCGGTCAAATCTGGAATAAACCAGACAGTTACGCCAATTGACCGATCTATTGACCCCGCTCCTCTTGCAGACCCCTCTCTGTCGGAGAGGCAAGCAAATCCCGTGGGCAGAACACGCGCAAAAATTAACCACAATTCTAGGGTCCCATCTTGCCAAGAGCGCTCTTGCAAGGGCGCAAACGGGAGATCGAAGCCATGCTTCAATACCTTATTGCCGAGACAAGAGATTGCTCGCCAGTCCAATCGAAGGTGATTTTCGCAGCCTATGAGGAAGCATGGGACGCTATCGAGCGTCATCTAAAACCTCGTGATCGCGCTGGTAATCCCGCTAAACTTGGCAAGCTGTTGCTCGATGCAATCATCGATCAGATGGACAGCCATCGACGTCAAAGAGATCTAGTCGACGCCTCGCTCAGGCGTATAGGTTTTTTTCCTGCTCGAAAAGGTGATTTTCTGGAGATTCAATAAGATTGCTGATTGATAAAGATCATAAACCAGAGAGTAAGTCCTGATAGCGGCGCGTGCGGCGGCATAATGCCGCCCTTAATTTACTGGCATGCGACACTGACGCTTGTTGTATCTGGCGAGATTTTCCCTGCTATCTGTCAGACGGCAGGGAATGGAACATGATCCGAGCGCCAATCATCGATGCATTTATTTATTGCTTTCTGGCGACCGTCATGTTGGGCGGCGTAATGCTAATGATATCGCCACCGCTGGTCCGTGCCCACCTTGATCACACGACGACAGGCAGCCCGGGACCTCTTCGATAAAGTCAACCTTAACCTTACCGCACTTAGTCTATTGGCCGACAGGCCAGTCATTGTCGTGTTTTCTTTCCAGAAACCAGGCGTTGTCCGGATCGTAAAATCCAGTGTTCAATTGTGGAATGTTTTTCGGCAAAGGGACGCATTTGAAGTCAACAATCTGTCGCCCAAGGTCATCTTGACCTTCGCGTTTCGTGATCACGGCGAATTTACGATACAGAAGGCAGTGCTGCTGCGCCTGATCCTCGCCGATTGAGCGACCGCCGTTCCCACTGCCCTGTGAGAGAGCGCAGGCAGACAAAAAGAAGCACCCCCCCAAAATAAGGGTTACAATAGGAATGCTTTTCCATGAAGTCATGCCACTGGACCACGAATTCTGAGCGCGAAAGTTTAAATGTAACATGCCTCAGGTCACAAGTTAATTGTGACTATTGCGCGACCTTGCAGCTGTCCTTGATCCAAGTCACAAGAGGGATGTTAAGCCACGTGGCTCTTTATCAACAGATAATTCGCGCAGAACTGTTCTATCGACTGTTGAATTCCTTTTTTGGAATATTCCCTGTAACGCCTCCCAGTCAAGCGAAAGGTCACCGCCCGTTTCCTGATGTTGTTTGCGCCAATTATCAAGAAGATCCAGGCATGCATGATCGATGTAGGTCAGGTCATGCAGGTGAACCTGGACTTGCGCGTCAGGACGAAGAGCTTCAAGCGCATCGGTCAGAGCGGGTAATCTGATGAATGTTGCAGCTCCCCTCAAATAAATATCTGTTTTACCCGTTAAAACATTTTCGTCGACGTCAACTTCCAGAGTCGAGAAGTTATACAACAAGCGCGAGAGAGCCAATACAACGCCCACGCCTATTCCCGTGAGAACATCTGTCGCCACAACCATTAATAGGGTTACAATGTAAATGGCGGCCTCAACCCTGTCTTGCCCCCAAAGGTTTTTCAGGAAAGCAAGCTTGATAAGATTGACGCCTGCATAGACAAGAATAGCGGCGAGGCTCGCGACCGGGATCATTCGCAATACGTGCGGGAAGAAGCCGATAAACGCCAGAATCCAGACGCCATGCAATATAGCCGAAAGACGTGTTTTGGCTCCTGCCATAACATTAGCCGAGCTTCGGACGATCACCCCCGACACAGGTAAAACTCCTAAAAATCCGCACACGACATTACCGGCTCCCTGAGCCATCAGCTCACGATTATATTTGGTGCGTGGAGCATGTCTTTGCATGGCGTCAAGCGCCGTCGCCGTGAGTAGTGACTCTGCGCCGGAAACGAAGGCCAGACTGAATGCCGCCGACCATAGCTGCGCCTCGGATATACGATGGAAAATCGACGGATGCGGGAGAGAGATGGCGTCGGTCAGCCGATCGGGGGCCGGCACGTATTTCACATCTAGATCAAGCCAGTAGGCGAGGACTGTCGTAACGCCCACACCCAGCAAGGGAGCAGGGATGGACTTAAGAACCGCCGGAGCAAAACGATTCCATCCAACGAGCAAACTGATTGTAAGTAATCCAAGCATGGCCGCCGGACGGTGAGCCTCAATGGTCAGACCTTTCCAGATCGCCTCGTATAGAGACCACAGGTTGATCAGTCCGCCAAATTCCTGTCCCGAACCAGGAGGCGTATCATCAACCATGACGTGAAATTGTGATGCAAAAATCAGCACGCCAATTCCTGCCAACATTCCCTGAACCAATGCAGGCGATACGGCGCGAAACACGGGTCCGAGCTTGAGTGCGCCGGCAAGGAGCTGGATGATTCCCGCAAGCGTGATAATGACGCCAACGGCCTCAAATCCCAGATCGCTCACAAAGGCTGCGACCGTCACTGCCGCACCATTAGCCGCACCGCTGACCTGCAGCGGGCTGCCAGAAAACATGCCAACCAGAATACCACCAACCGCGCTGCTGATCAGACCTACTGCCGCAGCTGTTTCGAAAGGAAACCCAGCGACAAGCGCAAGTCCCAGCGACAGCGGCAATGCAACGAGAAAAACGACGAAGGAGGCGAGAAGATCGTCACGGATGGATTGACCGCTCTCAATGAGTTTCATGTTCGAGAGGCTCACTGAAAATACTCCTTCGGCTTTGATCTTTGATTTTATTTACTTGACCAAAAAACGGCTGGCACATGTCCAGATTTTGTTCCATGGATCTGCTATACGTCGACAAAGACGAAGTTGTCTTCCTGCTTTCGACCCGTGGCGGGTTGGGCGTTGAGAAGCTGAAATTGTCCGCTCTCAGGCTTGAAGCCAAAAACTTCTCCGGTTTCGATCTTGTAAATCCAACCATGCAATTTGATTTTATTCATCGATAAACCTGAAGCGATAACCGGGTGCGTGCGAAGATTTTCTAGTTGAGCAAGAACGTTTTCCTGGATTGTTACGTTCAGTAACGCCGCTCCATCGCGATCCGCATATTTGTCCGAAACCAATCTTCGCGTCGTCTCGGCATGGCTCAGCCAATGGGTAAAGGCGGGAAAATCTTTAACCGAGGGCGGCGAAAGGAGTCCCTTCATGGCGCCACAGTGGGAATGACCACACACTATGACGTCTGTGACCCCGAGACCAGCGACAGCGAATTCGACCGTTGCCGACTCACCACCCTGACTGGCGCCATAAGGCGGCACAAGATTACCGGCGTTCCGCATGATGAAAAGCTCTCCAGGCGACGCCTGGGTTAACAAGTTTGGGTCTATGCGTGAGTCAGAACAAGTTATGAAGAGCGTCTGAGGCGTCTGGCCCTTCGCGAGCTGCTCAAATAACTCTCTTTGAGAGCCGAATATGTTTGATTTGAAATGATGCACCCCGTCAATGAGCCTTTGCATGCCCACCCCGTGAAATTTGCGCCCGCTAAGGGGCATATTTAAAATAGGATTTCTTCTGATATTTAAAAATAGATATTATAAATTTTATACATTGTTTAATTCGATTGGAATCGGGGCAGTCTTGATTGAATTTAATCTTTTAATTTCAAGTATTTAAAAAACTTACTCATCTAACCGAAGTAGCGTCGGAATCATTCACGGGCTAATGACTGGACCTAAAGTGGAGAAAAAAATTTGCCAATTATTAGAAATTTAATCGCACTTCACTCTGATAAAGGGACATGCCATCCATCAAAAATAACCAGTAAATCAGATATTTATTCCATATTATCTATAATTACGATATAAGATAGTCATGGATCGGTTAAATTATCAGCACCTGTTCTATTTCTGGAACGTGGCCCGGGAGGGCGGGGTAACCCGCGCCTGCCAGAAGCTCGGGCTTGCCCAGCCAACAATTAGCGGACAGCTTGCTGTTTTCGAAAGCGCCATCGGAACGCCTTTGTTCCGCAAAGAGGGACGCGGTCTGGTTCTGACCGAAACAGGACGTACGGTATTCAACTACGCAGAAGAAATCTTCACCCTCGGTAGAGAATTAACGCATACGCTGAAAAGCGGCGCCGGAGCCCGCGGCCAGCGATTGACCGTCGGCGTAGTTAATTCACTGCCGAAGCTAGTCGTTTACAGGATCATTGAACCTGCATTACGCGACACGACAGCGGCGCAAATAAACTGTTACGAAGACAAGCAGGAGCGCTTGCTCTCGGAACTAATCCTTCACGGAGTTGATCTGGTGATCACCGATGCGCCCGTCTCCACCGCTCAGGGCGCACGTGTATACAATCACTTAATCGGCGAATCCGCTATCGCCGCCTTCGTGAGATCGGGACTGGCGGAGCAATATGTAGAGGATTTCCCTTGGTCTCTGCGGCATGCGCCACTTATGTTGCAAACGACCAACACCACCCTGCGGCTCACCTTGGACAAATGGTTTGATGAACAAGGGCTCGCCCCCAGGATTGTCGCTGAAATCGAAGATAGCGCCCTGCTTAAAACCTTCGCCTCCGAGGGATCTGGAGTCATATTTGCTCCAGTGATCCTTAAGACGGAAATCGAACGTCTCTATGGACTAAAACTGATAGGAGAAATTCATGATTTGCGGGAAAATATTTATGCGGTAACCATGCAAAGAAAGGTCGAGCATAAATTGGTCACGACAATTTTAAAGCAAGCGCGCATCTGGCTCTCTAAATGAGCCCGCTTGAGTGCCTTAACTCTCGATCCTGCGATAATTATTCTTGACTAGACCTTGCCTGGCTTCCAGCATAAATTCGCTGCTGACAAGGAAAGTCGCCAAGCGGAGGCGTCTGTTCATGAGCAAATCACTCAATTTAACTATTTTATGTACTATATTTTGCTGCGCGGCGGATCAGACTTTCGCCTTAACTCATTCTCAATCGGATTGCATGGATGACGCCTTTAGATTATGCGGCGAGGAGATCCCCTTTATTTCCGAAATCGAGGATTGTCTCGAATCCAACATGTCTCAACTCAGCGCCAAATGTCGCAAGGAATTCTCCGGTCCAGAGCCTCGAAGTTTACTGCGTGAGGAAGATTTTCAATAATGGAGACCATTTATGCTGGCGCCGGAACTCGCTGTCTCTCACTGGTTCAACACTACGGAAACATTAACTCTTCATAATCTGCGTGGACGTGTCGTTCTCCTGCATGCCTTTCAGATGCTCTGCCCCGGTTGTGTCTCGCATGGCACGCCCCAGGCCCAGCGCGCGCATTCACTCTTCTGCAATACTGATCTAGCCGTCATCGGACTACACACGGTCTTTGAGCATCACGCAGCGATGACGCCTGTTTCTCTCCAGGCGTTTATTCATGAATATCGCCTTACATTTCCGATCGGCGTCGATCAGACTGGCGAAAGCGATCCCATTCCTGTTACCATGCGTCGATACCAGATGCGCGGTACGCCAGCGACTATTATCATTGGTCGCGATGGAGCTATCCGCCATCACGGTTTCGGCCAGGAGGAAGATATGGCGCTGGGGGCAATTATCGGTTCACTGCTTGCGGAGAAAGCTCCGGACACAGCGTGAAACTGACCGATGTCCAGCCGATCGTGCTCGCTGGCCGGATCAGCCCCCTTGGCGATAGCGGCAGGGTCAGTGCGATAGACAAGCAACCATTTGACGGTCCCTGGGGCTTCAGCGCACTGGGACTGTCTAACGACGCGCAGGCTGATCGGGCGCATCACGGCGGCAGGGAAAAAGCCCTGCACCACTACGCCTTTGATCATTATCCCGCATGGAGAGAAGAAATCGGTGAACATCCCCTGCTCCGCTCGCCCGGCGCCTTCGGCGAAAATCTCTCCACTCAGGGTTGGACTGAAGAAACAATCTGCGTCGGCGACGTTATGCGTTTCGGGACGGCGCGCTTGCAGGTTAGTCAGGGGCGTCAGCCCTGCCTGACGTTAAATCTACGTTTCAGCATAAAAGATATGGCCCTACGCGTTCAGCAGAGCGGTCGCGCAGGCTGGTATTATCGCGTAATTGAACCTGGGGTCGCAAAAAATAGCGATGTCATGCAGATCATTGACCGTCCTCAACCCGCCTGGACGCTCGCCCGACTGAACCATTTATTGTATCTTGATGTGAAAAACCATGAGGCCCTGGCGGAGATGGCCAGTGTCGTTGAATTATCGCAAAACTGGCGCGATCTCGCGCGCCGCCGTCTGAGTAGCGGCAAAACGGAAGACTGGAGGAGACGACTGTATGGTCGAAACGTCGCCGGTCAATAAAGGTCTCAGGGAGTTTGATGATGACGCAGGACACATTTCCGCTTGCACAGTTTCAAGCCCTCGACAAAATCGCAACGATTACTCTCTCCGATGTACGCTGCCGCAACGCGCTTTCTCTGGCGATGATTAATTCGCTCATATCCATTTTGACGCAAATAGCCGAGCGTCGTGATGTTCATGTTATCGTCTTGCAAGCAGATGGTCCGGTTTATTGCTCTGGCCACGATCTTCGCGAGCTAGAAGCGCACAGAAACGATGAGGACGGCGGCCGCGATTTTTACGCGCAAACCATGAACGCCTGCTCAAGGCTGATGCAGCACATTATCTGTTCGCCGCAACCTGTCATTGCGGCCATTGATGGCATGGCGACAGCCGCAGGATGTCAACTTGTCGCCACCTGTGATCTGGCGATTGCAGGTTCACAAGCCAAATTCTGCACGCCAGGCGTCAATATAGGCCTGTTTTGTTCGACGCCATCGGTTGCGCTGGCGCGAAATATCAGTCGCAAACACGCAATGGAAATGTTGCTTACCGGAGATGTTTTCAGCGCCGAAGATGCTTTGCGCTTTGGTCTCGTCAACCATCTCGCGCCAGAAGGCGCGCGCGGGGCGGCTCGGGCGCTGGCGCAGCGTATCGCTTCCAAATCGCCTCGAGCGCTTGTAATCGGCAAAGAGACCTTTTACCGACAGATCGATATGACGCTGGCTGCCGCCTATGACCATGCCAGCGCCGTCATGGTCGAAAATATGATGATAGCAGACGCTCGCGAGGGAATCGCCGCCTTTCTGGAGAAACGAATGGCCGTCTGGCCAAAAGAGTAGTCTGCCCGCCGACTGGGCGGTTTTGGGAAATTCAATACGATGTCCATGAATCTTCAGGAAAATCTGTTCACCGGTCCGATCGCGGAAGAATATGATCTGCTAAGGCTGATGTGTCCCAATGCCGCGACGCTGGCGCGCCGCATCGGAGAATTTATTGGCGGCTGGCGGCCCGGACAGAATATCAAAGGCTTTGAGATTGGTTGCGGAACGGGAATTTGCACGCTTGGCCTGCTGGCCGCGCGCAACAATCTCGAACTTACGGCGGTCGACAGCGCGCCGCAGATGCTCAATCAAGCTCGTGTTAATCTCTCCGATTACCTAAAAGAGGCCCGTCTTGCCCTCGTGGGGATGGATGCGCTGACTGCGCTGAAATCCCTGCCAGACGCCAGCGTAGATTTTGTTGCCTCTAATTACGCCATTCATAATTTTGATGATGACTATCGCGCCAGGACTCTCAAAGAAGTGTTCCGCGTACTTCGGCCTGGCGGCGTATTGATCAATGGCGACCGCTACGCCATTGATGACTCTGACGCCCATCTCGCCGATACGCAAAATATCGTACGCGGCTGGTTCAAATTATTTCGTCAGATTGATCGTCTCGATCTACTTGAAGACTGGATCGTGCATCTGATGAGCGATGAGTCGCCAAAAATCATCATGTATTACACGCCTTCTCTGGAGCAATTGCGCGAGATTGGCTTCGGCGATGTGCGTGTTGATTTTCGTGACGGGGTTGATACGCTCATTCGAGCGACAAAGCCGCTCCACGCCTAATGCGCTAATCTGAGACGCGCTGAAAAGATATGGAACTTTCTTTCCTCGCCCTGCTGGCAGCGCTAAGCGCCGCCATTTGTCAGACCGCGACCGACCTTGGCTCCAAGGCCGCCACGCGTGAAGCAGATGATCGGGCCATTCTGCTTGCGCAATGGGGTCTCAGCGCCATCGTGCTCATCGCCGTTACGCTTGTTAGCTACCCTGAACTTGTTTCCACGCCGGCAGTCATCTGGCCAAAGCTGATCAAGCGGGGCTTCTGGCCACTACTATTTTGGGACAGCGCAATCAATATCGTCTCTTATCTGTTCTACATCCGCGCATTCCGTCTAGCCGACGCCTCGCTTGTCGCGCCTTTGACTTTATTGACCCCGGTGCTGATGCTCATTACATCACCGATTATGCTTGGAGAACAAACACCGCTACTCGGCGTGGGGGGCGTTGTCTTCACAGTCCTCGGTGTGGGTCTTCTCGACGCGGGAAAGACAAATCAGTCAGGCGGTCGGCAGCGGCTAGATTTCAGACTTTTCATCGCTGACCCCGGCGCACGCGCCATGACGGCCACTGCCGCGCTCTGGAGCATTGGCGCCAATATCGATAAACTCGGGGTGCTGGCGTCATCTCCCCTTATCTGGATCGCCAGCGTCACAATCTGCATCGCACTTTTCTGTTTGATCTACTGGCTGGCTGGACCGCGTCCGCCCGTGACGCCTCATGCATTACGCTACGCCTTTTTCGCCGGTGCCTCCATGTGTATCGGCAACACTGTGCAAATGTGGGCGCTGACGGTCCTCTTTGCGCCTTATGTGATCGCCATCAAGCGCCTGTCGGCGCTGTTCACCGTGCTCGTCAGCGGCCGATTCTTGCAGGAAGATACCGGTGGTCGAGTCTTTGGCGCGTTGGTAATGCTGCTTGGCTCGATGATGATTGCATTGGCGCGAGGATAATCATGGCCGGGGGAAGCTTAGTCCTCCATCTTTAACGCCGCAATAAATGCTTCCTGCGGAATCTCGACGCGGCCGAACTGGCGCATCTTCTTCTTGCCTTCCTTCTGTTTCTCTAGAAGCTTGCGTTTGCGTGTTACGTCGCCGCCATAACATTTCGCAGTGACGTCCTTGCGGAAGGCGCGCACGGTTTCGCGGGCAATGATCTTGCCGCCCAGCGCCGCCTGGATTGGCACCTGAAACATATGCGGCGGGATCAGTTCCTTGAGTTTCTCGCACATCTGTCGGCCACGACCCTCAGCACGGGTGCGATGGACCAACATCGACAGAGCGTCAACCGGTTCGGAGTTGACCAGAATGCTCATCTTGACCAGGTCGCCAACTCGATAATCGGTAAGGGCGTAATCGAAACTGGCGTAGCCTTTAGATATCGATTTCAGACGATCATAAAAATCGAACACTACCTCGTTGAGAGGCAGATCGTAGACCGCCATGGCGCGCTTGCCGACGTAATTGAGATCGACCTGAACGCCGCGCCGGTCCTGACAGAGTTTCAGCACCGAACCGAGATAATCGTCGGGAGTCAGGATCGTGGCGCGAATCCACGGCTCCTTGATCTCCTCAATCTTCACCACATCCGGCATATCCGCAGGATTATGCAGTTCAATCTCTTCGCCGTTGGTAAGAAGGATTTTGTATACCACCGACGGCGCCGTCGCGATCAGATCGAGATTGAATTCGCGTTGCAGCCGCTCCTGAATGATTTCGAGGTGTAGCAGCCCCAGAAAACCGCAGCGGAAACCAAATCCAAGCGCAGCGGATGTCTCCATTTCATAGGAAAAACTTGCATCGTTCAGCCGTAGTTTTCCGATTGCGGCGCGCAAATCCTCGAAATCAGCGGCGTCGACCGGAAAAAGACCGCAGAACACTACTGGCTGCGCCGGCTTGAAGCCCGGCAATGCTTCTGCGCAGGGCTTTTTATCGTCGGTGATTGTGTCGCCAACGCGTGTATCGGCCACCTGTTTAATTTGCGCAGTAATGAAACCAACTTCGCCGGGACCAAGGGCTGCGACATCCTGCATCTTGGGACGAAAAACGCCGATCTTGTCGACCTCGTAATGAGCCCCCGTGCCCATCATCTGGATTTTCTGGTCCTTTTTCAGCGCGCCATCGAAGATGCGCACGAGCACGACTACGCCGAGATAGGCGTCATACCAGCTATCGACCAGCAGAGCCTTGAGTGGAGCCTTTTCGTCACCGGTCGGCGGCGGCAATTTGGTGACAATCGCTTCGAGCACGTCCGGAATACCGATGCCGGTCTTGGCGGAGATCATTACTGCATCGGAGGCGTCGAGACCAATGACCTCCTCGATCTGTTCCTTGATGCGATCGGGCTCGGCGGCAGGCAGGTCGATCTTGTTAAGCACTGGCACGATCTCATGACCAGCGTCGATCGCCTGGTAAACATTGGCAAGAGTCTGGGCCTCGACTCCCTGTGAAGCGTCGACCACCAAGAGAGACCCTTCGCACGCCTTAAGCGATCGAGACACTTCATAAGCGAAGTCGACGTGGCCGGGAGTGTCCATCAGGTTAAGAATATAATCCTTCCCGTCCTGCGCCCGATAGTGCAGGCGAACGGTCTGCGCCTTGATGGTAATCCCGCGCTCGCGCTCGATGTCCATGGAGTCGAGCACCTGCTCGACCATCTCTCGTGCGGCAAGTGCGCCAGTTTCCTGGATCAGCCGGTCAGCGAGCGTGGATTTGCCGTGGTCGATATGGGCGACGATGGAGAAGTTGCGGATATTTTCGAATTTATGGACGGTCATTGAGCCGGGATAGCAGTGCGCGTCAGCAAAGAAAAGGGCGCGTCAAGAACCGCGCCCCCTCGTGAACAAGCAAGGTCTATTTCTTATCCGCACCGTTTCCGGCCGACTGACCAAGACGCTGTAAAAATTCGATAAAACGGGGTTTAGCCCAGAGATAGACTTCGCTGGAAAAACTTATGGCGCGCTTACCAACGATAGTAGCCGCCTCAATCGAATTATCGAAAAACCCCAAGAGAGGGCTTTCCGCAGGAATTTGAGCTCGCGCCCAGGATATTGCGGACTGGCTCTTATCCCTGAGCACCGCAAGAAGCACCTGAGCAGGATCATTGGAGGGGAGCTCGGCCAGCGCCTGCCGAAGACGCGCAACATCCACTTCGGTTTCTGTTAGCCGTCGAGCGGTCTCCTCTGCACGCCGTTCGGCGCTACTGGCTCGATCAACTTCGGCGGTTTTCTCGGTCGCCAAGCGGTCACGCTCCGCCGTCATGGCGGCAAGACGGTCTCTCAGATCGTCGCGCTCACGGGCGAAGCCATTGGCCCGGGAGACGATCTCAGCTTTTTCAAAGGCTTGTCGGTCCCGTTCGGCTCTCGCAATCTTCAATTGCTCCTGCATATTCAGGAACTCGTCACGCGAAACGGTCTCCTCATTTGGAGAAACGGACTCCTCGGCCATGCGAACCTCCCTGTGGCGAAAGCTTTCCTGCCGCTCGCGGAAAAACCGTTGCTACGCCTTCATTATTTTCTTTTGGCCGATTCGGCAAAATTTCTCTGGGCTTCGGCGGGACTAACGGGCGCCGAAGTCGTTTAATTTCCGCGCCGCCTCCACGCAGGCCTGCGGCGAGGACAGACAGCGATCACGCACAACCACGCCTAGCGCGTCGACGCCCTGTTCAAACATGGCTTTTGTCGTCTCCGTCAGCCTTGGCCGACGGGCCGGGGTCGCTGACGGTGTAGATCCATTTAAACCAGCAAAGCTCACATGCATCGTCGGCGATGAGGCTCGGTCCGATAACGCCAGGGCGTACACCACACTAATGCAGATCAGGCATCTCAGCAGAAAAAACACGATCTCGTCTCCGCCGGTGGTGGAAAGTCGCCAGTCAAAACACTTTCTCCGGCTACTCATGCCTGCTCAAAGTTGAGCGTTGGTAAATCTGTTCGTGGAGATGACGGAAGCCAACTGTTTGGTAAACCATCTGGAAACCATGACGAGACAATATCCCTCCTTGCTCGATCTGAAAGCCGCTCTTGCCAACCCCTTTAGCACTCACTTAACGTCATCTTGCGACTCTATGGCTATTCGAGAGCCAGAGATCGGCTGCCAACACCATTCGTCAATCATGAACTTCAGATTGACACCCGCTGGAGCCGGATCTGCATAGGTAAAGACAAAAGCCTAATTGTTGCTTTGCTTGAAAATATGAGCGCACAACCGGGAATGGTGAAGACAATTGCGTGACGCCAGCATGACAGATCTCCGAACGCGCCTCGATGTAATGGAGCCGCTCGTCACCCAACGCCCCGCTCAGCTCACTGCGCCGCGGCTCAAATCTGCAAAAGCGCGCAAGTTCAGTCTCCAACGCACTGGCTACGCCCTTCTTGTTGGCATCTGTGCGCTAGCGGCGATTGGTGTGCCAATCAACGCTCTGTTCTTCCAGGACGTAAGGCATCCGGCCCCATTGTTTCTGACAGCGACTGTAAGGCCGCCTTCACCGGCTTTGGCCGTCGCAAAGTCAACGGCCATACGTGCGGCCGAAACGAGCGCAGCGCCAATCGAGACGGCAAAGCCGAAAGCAGAGATGTCCCGACAGGCGCTCAAATTCGAGACAGTTCGCAACGATGTAGTTTCATCCGCGAAAATACCAGCAAGGACGTCAGCAAAACCTGCAGAAACGACAAAACATGATCCAATCGCAGAGTTATTGAATGGAGCCCCGCGCCCGAGAGAACCGGCGCAAACCGACGTATTGATGGCTCAAATGGCTCTGCTCAAGCTCGGATACGTTGTACGAGCGGACGGTAGGTTCAATAAGGCGACAAAACAGGCAATTGAAAAATTCGAGCACGACAATGGATTGATCGCCAAAGGCGCCCTAACCTCCAAAATCGCCGCGCTGCTTGCAAGCCGCGCCGGCATGGAGAGCGAATAGTCACGCAATCAGGGACCTTGGCAGGAGCGATGATCGGAAAATGCGGCTCAGAAGCGATTTTTTTGTTTCTGCCCTGATCCGACGCGCGGAAATTAACGGGGCCTTTGCATTATTGAGACGTCGTGGCGCACCGGAGGCTGGCGCATTATTCATCAAAATTGATCGGCTTGATGGCCGCGCCGCCATCCTTGCGCCGGCGGCCCAAAGCGAAGAGGCGCCGAAGGGGGTTGATCGCCAATTCAGCCGTGCGCACCAACAGGAATGGATCGAGCCGACTGAGGCGGAGGAAAGACTTAATCGCGAGATCGATTTCGATCCCGACCTCTGGATTGTCGAGATCGAAGATCGCGCCGGACGTGGGTTTGTGGATCTCATCGATTGAGGAAGGCTACCTGAAGGCCTAGGGAGATATCGGTCGGATAATTGTTGGTGAAAAATATATTATACATATTGGCGTCATCCAGATGGCTTTATGGAACTCAAGCATGTCTTTTTCTAAGGCGGAACAGCTTTTAGAACTCGCCTCAATGGTGGCGGGCCAGCGTAGCGGCATAACTCTGGACGATGTAGTTGAGCGATTTGGTTGTTCCTATCGCACCGCTCAAAGAATGATCGGAGCTCTTGAGAGGGCCTTTCCGGATGTCGTAGCAAAAACCGACGATGAAGGCCGAAAGAGATGGCGGCTTGAGGGCGGTCATTTTAGAGACCTTCTGAACCTTACCTCCGAAGAGCTGGCTGCAGTTGATTTAGCGATGGATCAATTCAAACAGTCAGGCATGGATTTTGAAGCCAGAGAACTGAGACGATTGAAAGATAAAATACTTACCCTGGTGCCTCGTCAAACGAAAGTTAGAATAGAAACGGATCATGAAGCATTACTTGAGGCTCGCGGATTTATAGCGCGTCCGGGACCACGGCCAAAGACGGATGAAAATATCCTGAATGCCGTGACGCAAGCCATTAAGTCCTGTTGCGTGCTGGAAGTTGTCTATTCCTCTCATCGCGACCAGACGCCGCGTTCAAGGAAAATTGCAGCATTTGGTCTACTATACGGAGTCAGGCATTATCTTGTCGGCAAACAGGTTGACGGGGCGTCGGATCTTTTAAAGACATATCGGCTGGAAAACATCCATTCCGCACATGTCACGGACGAGTCATACGTCATTCCGGAGAATTTCGATCTTAACGAATTCGCTAACAAATCCTTCGGCGTTTATCAGAACGACTCTGAATACGCAGAGGTCATCTGGAAATTCAGTTCAGAAGCCGCCAAAAACGCCAAAAGCTATCTTTTTCATCCAACCCAGTCGCTCGAAGAATATCCAGATGGTTCTGTGATCGTGAGGTTTAAAGCCTCAGGTCTGCTGGAAATGTGCTGGCATCTGTACTGCTGGGGGCATCACGTCGAGGTGATCGAACCGGAAAGCCTCAGAAAATTAACTGAAAATTATCGACGCAAGGATTTTCCGGCAATGCCGTGAATAAACCTTGGCAAGTCGACTTATCGCACAAAATCTTTTGTAGTTGATGATTTCCAATTCCGAATGCCCAATGTTCATCTTGCGTTCTCATGACAGAAATCGACATGCGCTTTTCCTAACTTCAGTGAACAGGTGAGGCGTGACGAAACGCCTTTGGCAAGCAGTGATGTGGAGAGCGTGATGTTGAGTCTTATAGTTTCTTATTCAGAACCTGGAAAAACCAATCATGTTGATTATTTTGAGAAATTAGTCATGCTGCATGGATATCAGTTATTTTGTCACCATCAAATTTCAGGGCAAAAAAGACTGGCGCAGGCGGGCCGGGCGTTTGCCTTTAATGTGCATGTAAAGTCTCGGGCGAAGATAGTAAAACCTCAATCGAGCGATGCACGAAAATATTTCATGCCTCACATCGTGCCCGGTTAAGTGGGAAATCTGTGTCCTCTCCATTTCGGACACAGACGTCAAATTACCTGATGCCCACTTCTGCAGGAGAGATGCATGCAAATGGATTATGTGCATAACGCCAAAGTTTTAAAACATCTTCGCACCTGGACCAATGAAAATTTGCCATTATACGGAACTTACATTGGCTACGATCTTGCAGTCCAGATACTTGAAAATAGTGAAAATACGCATCGATTGAGCCTCAAAGAAATTTATCACTCCCTTCCCCACAGTGAGCCGCAACTTCGTAGAAAACTACGGACATTTGAGCAAGATGGCTGGGTTAGGCTCCTTAAAAACATCCAAGATCAGAGAAATTGCCATGTCGCGCCAAGTGAAAAAATGCTCGTAGCCTATAATAAATATTTTCATCTAATTGCAGGCCTTGGCCATGAGATCAAGTTGTATTGATATCTGGATGAGGGAAGATGTTTCTAATGTTGCGTCCATGTATGAGGGCGCAAACCGCTTGAAACAAAGCTGACGGAATTGCAACGCATTGCAAAAGGTCTGTATGACGAGAAGCGAAGGAACCATCGCTTAACTGGTAATAAAAAAGTCCGATCAGGGATAAAATTTAGTGACACATAACTTCGGCATTAAAAAAACCCGGCCATTTCTGACCGGGTTCATTATATTTCGACTGTCCGTTCCCCTGAAGTGAACTATTCTGGGCGTCGGACGCTCTTTAGATCAATACTTGGCAACAACCGGCGCAGCGCCCCAGTTGAAGTGGTAGTTCACGCCGGCGCGCACCGTATTCCAACGGGTGTGATTGTTCACGTTGTTGATGCTGGCGCCCCAGTTGCCGCCCCAGTAGTTGCTGTTCCCGCCGGAGACGTCGGTATACAGATACTCGGCCTTGATCGACCAGTTTGGCATGAACATCCATTCGGCGCCGCCGCCGGCCGTCCAGCCAGTCTGGGTCGCGGAATTATTGTTCCAGCCAAACAGCCCGCCGTTGCGCTGCACGTCGGCGTAGGCGAAGCCGCCCGTGCCGTAAAGCAACAGGGTGGGCATAACGGTCAGGCCGAGACGGCCGCGCACCGTGCCAAACCACGGAACGCTGACGCCTGTGCGATCGCCGTAGTTGCCGAACCAGTAGTAGTTCGCGCCATTGCCGTTCGAGCCCATCGAGGTGCCCTGAAAATCGGCTTCCGCGCCGATCAGCAGGCCCATGCCGCCAAGGCCGCCCGTGCCGCCGCCCATGCCGCCGCCCATGCCGCCGCCCAGACCATTGAGCTGATAATTATAGCCGACCTGTCCGCCGCCGATGACGCCGCCGGACATGCCATTGGTGACGCCGCCGTTCTGGCCCAGCAGGTTCCAGGCGTTGCCGTTGCCATTGCCGGCGTCCCAGCCGCCGCCAATGTTCAAGCCGGCGGAGAAGCCCGTCCACATCGGGGGCGGCGGCGGCGGGGGAACGTAGGCGGGCGCGGCCTTGTGAGAGGGCAGATCGGCGGCCAGCGCCGAAGCGGACAGAGTGGCCAGAGCGATGGCCGAGAGTAAAAACTTTTTCATGAGAAGTCCGCCATTGTGTTCGATGCTTTTGTTGTTTCCAAATCCGGCATCGGTTCAGAGTGTGATTACTAAAGCTTGGAACCACCTAATTTTCAATGTAGCTAATAGCATGGACTAATATTTTTTACTCCATGTGATCGAAAAGCCACACCATTTGTAATCTTTTGTCGATAATGGTGAGAAATTGTCTTACGGAGCGTCTGACATTGTCCGTCTTTTCCTTTGTAACTGAAATGCAGGAATACGAGGCTACTGCTCAGAACGACACTGGAAATAACAATCGACTAGGCCCATATCCCAACTTCCCGGGCAAGATCAGGCTTTATTAGTTGACGTCAATAAGCATATGACTTGTCCATCTATCTTTATGACATTCCTTTTTTACGGTTAGATTTTATAATACAAAAGAAGCTCAATGCATAAACAACAGAGTAATCTGTATATGCACAATTGAGAGCCTTGCTTTCTATAATATGTCCATCAGTGAAAAATCAGCTTCCGCAAGATGCTAATAATTATGAGTCCGACTAGTCACATTTGAACAAAGACTCATGATATCCGTTTTGACAAAAGTTCCCTTTAACAGGAATACGAGCTATTAATATAACATTGATCACAAATGCTCTTCACTTTAATAACCTTTGACCATATTCGAACAGCCCAAGAGTAATCACGGATTGTCGTCAATATGATAAACCATGAGGGCACAAGGCATTATCATGAAGTTCCAATTAAATTGGATACCAGAATTCTGCAAATAAAACCAAGGCAATTATAAGGGAATCATGACCAAAAATGTCATTGGTTGGAGAAATGATAAAAACATACATTTCACTGAGGAATAGATGAATTATTTACTGATAAACGATTTACAAAAAAATCGGGCGGCCAAAAAACAAAAGCCAAATAATTCAATGCGATACGTCCTATGAACTAAATTGTTAAGCTTTAATATATGTGACATACTTTAGAATTTTCAATGACATAGTCATAAAAAAAATTGCTCGACAGATGTTTACCCTCGAGTGAAACTATAAATTACTGACAAATAGGCCAGACAGGAAAAGTTTGAACCAGATGTGTGGCAGCATAAATTTCTCTCCCAGTCAGGAGATTGAAAAAAACTCACATAACACTCGCATTGAGGAAGTGAAGAATTTCCTCAACCGGAACCTTATTGAGTGTGAAGATCTGGTAGAAAAACTATTAGTATGCTTTCTGGCTGATGGACATATCCTCATTGAAGGCCCACCCGGGCTGGCGAAAACGAGAGCAGCTAAACTGCTTGCCAGCAAGCTAGACCTGACATTCTCGCGTATCCAGTGCACCCCAGATCTCATGCCGGCGGATATAACCGGAGCCTCTGTCTGGCGGCCTGACTCTGGTATTTTCGAATTCAAACCCGGCCCGATATTCCATTCTCTTCTCCTCGTCGATGAAATCAACCGCGCACCGCCCAAGGTGCAATCGGCGCTGCTTGAAGCGATGGCGGAGAGACAAGCCACCATTGCTGGCGAAACTCGAAAATTATCCGACCCTTTCATGGCCATTGCAACACAGAACCCCATCGAGAATGAAGGAACCTTTCCCCTACCCGAAGCACAGCTCGATCGTTTTATGCTGCAGGTTAAAGTCGAACTACCCAATGAAATCGCTGAAAGAAGAATATTGGATCTTGTCGATGAGGAGTTCCTTGACGAACCCGATATGAAAATAGAACCATTGAGCAAAGAAGCGCTATTTGCCGCAAGAACTGCTTCAAGAAAAATATTTCTGTCATCCGCCATCAAAGATTACATCGTCCGCCTCGTAACTGCCCCGCGCAATAGAGATATAGAAACTGAATTGTCGTTAAAAATTGAACATCCATCTTCTCCGCGTGGCACCCTGGCGCTGGCCGCCACTGCCAAAGCAAGAGCATTCATTCACGGACGCGACTATGTCTCACCGGAAGATGTCCGCGCACTTGCAATTGATGTATTATCTCACCGTACAATACTTTCCTGGCGAGCGTTATCGGAAGGTGAAACGGCGCGAGATATTATTGCAAACTATCTCGATCGCGTGCCACCCACATGATTGAGCAAAGACTTATTCCTGGTGTCGATATCGATACTGACTATTTGCTCCGGCTAAGAGAGATCGTAACTGGAACGAGAGAGCGACGCAGAAATTTAGGCTCTTTGTCTGGGGCAATTTTAAGCGCCAGACGTGGTCGCGGATCAATCCTCTACGATGTGAGACCATGGACGGAAGGAGATGACATCCGCCGCCTGGATTGTTACAAGACTGCTCGTACAGGGGTTCCACATATTCGAACTACCCATGAAGATCGCGACAACAAACTACTTTTTCTTGCTGACTTTAGACCGTCCATGCATTTTGGCACACGACGCGCCCTGCGTTCTGTGGTCGCAGCCGAGGCAATTTCGATATGCGGTTGGCGGGCAATTGGCGATTATGGTCTTGTTGGCATTGTTGTCGCAACATCCGTGGAAACCAAATTCCTTGGCTGGGCGCATAATGGATATAAATTTAGCGAGCTTCTTGCCAAACTTGCTGCCGCACATCGTGAGGCGAAAGACTGGAAGGGGAGTTACGAGCCCAAGTTATCCGAAGTAATAGAAATAGCGCAGAGAACATTTTTTTCGGCTAGATTGATCATTGCTACGGCTCTTGATGCGCCGGGCGAGAACTTCGAGATGGTTGCTTCATTGATGGCGCGGCGCCGTGATCTCATATTTTTGCTGATCTCAGATAAATTTGAACGTAAGCCGCTTCCCGGAGATTATCCCTACCAAACGAGCGAGGGACAAGCCGGGCGGCTACAAATCTCGCGCAGATCAGTAAGAAAACTGACAAACGACTGGCCGGTGCGGCTTGCGGGACTCGGAGCAAAATCCCTGAGCATACACGCCGAACTTCCGCCGTCGGAAATTGCTCGGATATTGGGTAGGTTACATGATTGACCACGCTAGTCTCGTTGGAAAGCTGCGTGATATTCATCCGCCTCTATCAGACGGATTTTTTGAAATTACAACAATGACTCTGCTCGGCGCCATTGCCGCAACAGGTTGTGCGATCTGTATCTATTACAGATTTATTGAACATCAGGCTAGATTTAGTAAAGCGCTTAAAATCATCAAATACTCCAGATATCATACTGTAGCGGATCGTCTGGCTTTACAGGCGCGCGCGCTTCGCGAAGTTGCTGCCTTGACCGATCCAGGAACAGAATTTCTTCATGGAGATGAATGGCTATCGCATCTGGATACAATTTTTCAGACAAGTTTTTTCAGTAAAGGAGCCGGTCGAATATTTGGAGAAGAGTTATATAAACCCATATCGAGCGATATAATTGAGAGCCTAGACAATGAACTCAGCCAACTTCTGGCAAGATTAAGAAAATGAATACAATTGAACTAGCGAATCCTCTCGCGCTATTACTGTTGCCAATACCTATGATTTTCATAGCCTTTTCGAAAAGCAAGCCGCATATCAATGCCGCGATAGTTTTACCAGCTTCAATCAGAGATAAATTAAGCGCAGAATTGTACAGTGGGGGTCGGGATCGTATTTCTCGACGCATGGTCGCCATTATCTTTGCATGGATTGGCATCGTCATAGGCTTTTCCGGGCCTCGTATCGCGAATTCTACAGCAGCTTTGCCAATGTCTGGCCGGGACCTGATGCTTGCTATCGATCTTTCCGGCAGCATGATGAAAAGAGATTTTGAGCTTGGTGGGATTTCCTTGACACGACTGGAACTTGTTAAAAGAGTCGCATCCGAACTAGTATTACGTCGGGAGGGCGATCGCATCGGCCTCGTTATTTTCGCCGAGAAAGCGCTCGCCGCAGCGCCCTTAAGTTTCGACACCAAAGCCATTGCACAAAGCCTTGAGGAAATGGAAATCGGTCTTGTCGGCCGTTCGACAGCGATCGGTGAAGGGCTCGGACTGGCGCTCAAGCGCCTCGTGAATTCGACGGCTCGCACCAGAGTTGTTATTCTTCTTTCCGATGGCGCAAACAATTCTGGTTCGAGTGATCCGTCGGCTGTAGCGGATTTGGCCAAACGTCTCGGCATCAAAATATTTACTATCGGACTTGGTGTTGAGGATACATTAACCCATCCCGATTCGCGCGACGCCGTCGATTTTGTTACGCTTCAAAAAGTCGCAGAGATAGGCGACGGTGCGGCATTTCGTGCGCACTCAGGAGTCGAACTCGAACAGGCAATGAAAATAATCGAATCCATGGTCACGTCGACAGCGCTCGCTCCACCAAGCGTTGTCTACACTGAATTGTGGCTTTATCCGGCTTTCGTTTCCTTGACTGCTTGTAGTTTGCTTCTCATAAAATCGAGAATAACAAAATGATCGTTATGGGTTCGCTTGCGCTGTTAAGGCCTTACTGGTTAATGTTTATACCAATGTTATTACTCTTCCTTAAATTTACCAGAAGCCTTGACCTCTCTCTTGGCGATTGGCCACGTGCGATAGATCCGCTACTATTAAATTCACTCATAGTGAAAAGTGGGTTGACTTTGAAAGGAACCAAAAATGCCGATATTATCTGGTCGGTCATTCTGATCATTATCGCATTAAGCGGACCAGCTCAAAAAGTGGCCGATTCCAACCAATTCCGTAATCTTGATGCTGCACTTATTATTATGAACGTATCCAGCATGACTAATATTTCAAAGATGACCACGGCCGCGCAAATAGCGCTATCTGGCAGTGGTGCGCGGCAAGCAGGTCTGGTGCTTTACGCGGGCGATGCCTATTTAGCCAGCCCGCTGACTTATGATTTGGCCTCCATCGAAGCTCTCATTTTTGCTGTCGACAACCAAACAGTTCCGGATGGCGGATCTCATCCCGAGCGGGCGCTGGCGCTGGCGCGTAAGCTACTCCAAGATACGCAAATTTTTGCCGGAGATGTTGTAATAATTGGCGACGGAGAAGGTATTAATGCGCAGGCTCTGCAGGAAGCCCGGTCACTTGCGAGGGACGGACACAGTCTGCACAGCCTCTTCATTGCTGAGAATGTTGAAGATGGCGTTCGCCGAACTGTTTTGCGAGCTGCAATGATGGAACTGGCGAGCGAAGGCCGTGGACTTTCAGGTGAGGGCGCTGCGGCGGAGAAAATTGCCGAGGCCATAGCCACGAGAAGGATCGAACGCGTCGAGAAAGTTACTCGTCTCTCTTTGGAATGGCGTGACTTTGGTCGTTTTATTCTTGGGTTGGCCGTTATCCCTTTATTTAGCCTCTTGCGCAAGGTGGCAGAATGAGAAAGTCAGCGCTGCTGATCGTAATTATTTGCTTCGCGGCGGAATTGTTTTTTTTCGGCGCTCAATGTTTAGCGCACATGCTGCTTTTCTCCGGTTTTCCGATAGCTGCCGCCAGTATGTTTGCCGATCCAGCCTGGAAAGGGGTTGCGCTTTATACAGCCGATAGATGGAGCGAAGCTGCGGCTTCCTTCGCGCAGGATATTTCCAGCGACTATAACATGGGCAACGCCCTGACGCGCGCTGGTCGCTATACTGAAGCTATAGAAGCATATGAACGCGCCCTGACAGCAGATCCTGGAGATTCTGACGCTGCATTTAACAAAGCGCTTGTCGAAGCCGCCATTCACATGGAGCCAAGGACTGGTGCAGGGCAACCCGCCAGTGCTATCTCTACATCTCGTGCGATCAAGGCTGGCGGCTCCCGTGATCGTCCGCCCACTGATGGTGGACCCGGCGGCTCCGGAGAAGGTCTGGCATCCGGCAACGAAACGAAAGGTCAGTCCAGCGCGGGAGGCAAGGTTACGAAAGATGGCGTTTCTATCGCGCGGCAAGGCGAGCAGAACACCGGCATGAATGCCGGCGCTGCTGGGACTTCCGGCGGCGCAGGGCACTCAGGCGATCTTCAGCCGAATTACCCGGATTTGCTGCAGGAACGCGAGAGTCGCATGCGTCGTCGTCAACAGGAAGCGAGTATCCACCCAAGTCTTGAATGGTTGCAAACGCTCTCCGACGATCCCGGCCGCTTCCTCAAAGCAAAGATAATCGCCGAGAAGGCCCGAAGACTGAGGAATTCAGGGGGCCCCATACCGGAGGACGATTAATTTGATCAGCCGGTTTTTTTGGGTAGTTACCGCTTTGTTCCTGACGTTTGCGTTCAGGACAAACGCACAGGTCAACGATCTCCCATACAATAAAATTGAAGCTTTGGTAGAAATTCGCGGGGATGCGCCTTACGTCGGTGAACCGCTGCGTCTGGTAATTCGCTCAGCTTTTCATGCGCCGGTCGCCAATGATCGAATAATACAGCCGGATCTAACAGATTTCGATTGGCAACAATTTGGGGTCGACTCTACTAGCGAGGAACTGATTGAAGGTTTCTGGATGCCGGTGATCACCCGTGTGCTCATGATATATCCTTTGCGGCCGGGGAAGCTAACTATTAATTCATTTAAACGACTTGTAACGTATTTTAACTCACATGGAGAAAGAACAGAAACCGAGATATCTTCACAACCTGTTTCAATAGACGTTAGGTCTCACGAATCTCTAGCTGGAAACGATACTTACTGGATACCTGCGAAAAATCTTCGCATTACAGACCAATGGAGCCCCGAACCTGACAACATTAAGGTGGAGGAAACAGCGCAACGCACCATAACCATTGAGGCCGATGGCTTAACAGCCGACCGTCTACCTAATCTTCCCTCTTTCCGTGCCCCCGGTATCATCACATTTGCTGGTCCAGTCCAACGCGAGACTATCATTACGGATGAGGGTCCACTCGGTCGGATCGTTTATCGGTGGCGAATTCGACCAGTTTCACAGTCTGTTGCCATTACGCCATCAGTCAAAATTCGTTGGTTCGACGTATCCAATCGACAGATGCGCGAGGCCGTTATCCCCGAGCGGCGTGTCGCTTTCGTCTCCTCTTCTCAAGAGAGAAAATCGTCACAAGGGATCAAATTTTCAAACTTACTATCCTTTTGGCCTATCCTAGCCTTCCTGCTTTCCTTCTTAATGATGAGCGCCATCGGTTATCTGTTCGTATCTTTCCAGTTGAATGACATGACCTTCTGGCGGGTTTTATTTGTATCTTTTGGATTATTCGCACTTCTTGCTCTATCGGCATGGCGAGACGATCAACTCAAATTCTATTCCATTATAACCAAGCTACGAAAAACAGATCCACTAACATGGGGAATGATTGAAAGTGACGTCCGGTATTCGGGTTTAGTCAATAACCTTGAGGCAACGATCTACGGCGATCGGCCTGCATCGAGGCCCGGCAAGCTCATAAATTTCGCATTGACGATTTTCATAATATTTGTGAGGACTCAATTGGGACACAAACACTTCAAATCGTCAAAGTCCTCAATATACTGAGTTCAAGCTAATCCATACCGATTGGACCGTCGGCTTCAATTTCAAGAATTAATGTGAGACGAACATCAGATTTTCCGATCAAGGCTCAACAATAAATCCCATCTCATCGCTCTGGATCTTGAGCGCTCCCATCAGAGACAGGAAGGTCCCCCTGCTCAAAGCCGACAAAGGTGCGATACCGACATCATTTTTAGCGAGTAATTTCTGTCTACCACCTCCAAACGGCGCCGCCCCATGTCATGCCGGCCCCCATCGCCATCATCGCTATCACATCGCCCTTCTTGAGTTTGCCAGCGCGATTGGCTTCATCCAGCGTGATCGGCATTGAGGCGCTTGAGGTATTTCCGTAGCGATCGATATTGATCCAGCATTTTTCTACTGGCACGCCGAGCGTCGTCAGGGCATATTCGAGAATGCGCAGATTGGCCTGATGACTAATAACATGAGTTACATCCGCCGCTGTGAGGTTTGCTTTCGCCAGTGTCTCGGAAACTACCTCGGGCAAAACGCGTGTCGCGAATTTATATACCTCTCGTCCGCGCATTTTAATTTTGGCGCCGTTATCGTCTAATAACCCGGGCGACAAGGGCCTCCGACTACCGCCGCCAAATATGCCGAGAATGCCGCTCAATGTTCCATCTGTGCGTAAGGTCGAGGCCAAAAGGCCACGGCCAGTTTCCTCTGTGGGACCAAGCAGTAAAGCACCGGCGGCGTCGCCAAATAACACGCAGGTTTCGCGATTGGTCCAGTCCACGAAACGCGACAGCGTTTCGGCGCCGATCACCAGAACATGTTTCATCGCGCCAGACCGGATAAATTGATCGGCGATGGTCAGACCATAGAGCGAGCCGGCGCAGGCGGCACCGATATCGAAGGCGCAGGCGTTTTTTGCCCCAAGTAGCGCTTGCACGTGCGTTGCACACGCGGGCGTCGGCGTGTCGCCTGTGACGGTGGCGACGATGATCATATCTACGTCCTCGGGTGCGAGGCCGGCGAAATCCAGCGCCTGTCGGGCTGCCGCAGCCGCAAGGTCTGAGGTCGCCTGCTCCTCGGCGGCGATCCGACGCTCGCGAATGCCGGTACGGCTGACAATCCAGTCGCCGTTGGTCGCCACCATTGTCTCCAGCTCGGCATTAGTGAGCACACGTTTGGGCGCATAGGTCCCGGTCCCGAGAATGATGGAGGTTGGCAAAGCGGATTATCCTGAGAAAACGTCGAATCCCGTTGGCGTCACATCTTTACCGGGGCCAGCCGTAGACTCCAACCGTCGTAACGCGCGCGGACGGCTAATAAAGCTTTAACGACATGTATAATACTGTTTTAACTGTATTTCGCAATTCGTAGAAACTGCGGCTGCTGCGTCAAAGTCCCTGACTCGTCGCCATAATCGGGCCGCGCTAAACTATTATTAAGATGCAGAACCTAGCTCTAGGTCGCCAACATGGACGTCAGCCGGAACGGCCAGTATGGCGTTGCCTCCCATTCTGTATGCTCGCGCCCTGCGGGCCGGAGTTTGTATCCATGATCCATGCCCTCGTTATCGCCGTTGTCGCCCTCTACGCTCTGGTTGGCGCGCTGCTGGCCTAAATCCATCAATTCCGGTGCGGGCTGGATAACGCATTGCCAACGGCCGTCCGGCGTGGCAATTCGCCCTGATGCAGGACACACCCGATCAAGATGCGTCGAATCATAGCCGCGCCCCGCGCGTATCCTTCGTCTCACTTGGCTGCCCTAAGGCGCTAGTCGACAGCGAGCGAATTGTCACAAGATTGCGAGCTGAAGGTTATGAGCTATCGCGCACCCACGCGGGGGCTGATGTCGTTGTTGTCAATACATGCGGCTTTCTCGACAGCGCGAAGACAGAGTCGCTGGAGGCCATAGGCGCTGCGCTTGCCGAAAACGGACGAGTGATCGTAACCGGCTGCATGGGGGCCGAGCCCGAGGCCATCACCCGACGTTTTCCCGATGTGCTTGCCGTCACCGGTCCGCAGCAATACGAAAGCGTGGTCGAGGCCGTGCATCGCGCCGCTGCGCCTGCGCATGATCCGTTTGTCGATCTTCTTCCCGAACAGGGCGTCAAACTGACTCCGCGTCACTACGCTTATCTAAAGATTTCTGAAGGATGCGACAATTCCTGTTCCTTCTGCATTATCCCGCACTTGCGCGGCCCGCTCGTCTCTCGACCGGCTGCAGAGGTTTTGCGCGAGGCGGAGAAGCTCGTCCGAGCCGGTGTTAAGGAGTTGCTTGTCATCTCGCAGGACACCAGCGCCTATGGCCGCGATCTTCGTTACGCGGAGAGCCAGTTCCAGAACCGCGACGTGCGCGCCCGGTTCCTTGATCTCGCCCGTGAACTCGGCGATCTCGATGTGTGGGTGCGCCTGCACTACGTTTATCCCTACCCTCATGTCGATGATGTTATTGCTTTAATGGCGGAAGGGAAAATTCTTCCCTATCTCGATATTCCCTTCCAGCACGCGGCGCCGAATGTGCTGAAGGCGATGAAAAGACCGGCCAACGAGGAAAAGACCCTTAATCGCATCAAATCCTGGCGGGTCGCCTGCCCCGATCTCGCCTTACGCTCGACGTTTATCGTTGGATTCCCCGGCGAGACCGAGGAAGATTTCCAGTTCCTGCTCGACTGGTTGACGGAGGCCAGGATCGACCGCGCTGGAGCCTTTAAGTACGAGCCGGTCTCCGGTGCGCCAGCCAACGATCTCGGACTGCCGCCCGTGCCTGAGGAGGTAAAAGAATCGCGCTGGAACCGTCTGATGGCGCATCAACAGGCGATCAGCGCCGGGTTGATGAAACGCAAGATCGGCAAGCGGCTGGCGGTCATCATCGACGAGGCCGGCGGCGGATCCGCGGGCGCGCCAGCGAAGGGACGTACTAAGGCCGACGCCCCTCAGATCGATGGCGCGGCCTTTGTAGCCTCACGGCGACCACTGCGGCCCGGCGACATCGTCAGCATGAAGGTCGAGCGGGCCGACGACTACGATGTCTATGGTCACGCCGTCTAGCCGCCCCATATAGACTAGGAAGAAATTTCGCGAGGAGCGTTTTCATGACCGAAGACACCCAGGAAAACACTACGTCTGAAACCCACAAACAGGCTCCGTCGAGGCCGCAGCAACCGGTGTTCCTGATCCCAAAGAGCCTCATTTATATCGTCGCTGCCATCGTCGTGGGCTCATTTGCGATCACCCTGTTTGTGCGTAACCCCTATACCATGTCGACGGTCGAGGGCGGAGACATCTATGAAACCAATCGTGACGACTCGCTAATGCTTTGGGTCGCGATTTTCATCGGCATTCCTGCAAGCTTCTGGGCTTACAAGAACTGGGTGCTCCCGATGTTCGAGCGCAAGCGCTGAAAGTCTTCTGTTCCATAGACTGCCGCGCGTAGTTGACGCGCGGCTTTTCTATTTGTTCGCGCGTGAAGGGTCGGCTGCGCAGGAGCTGACCGATTTTCCAGGATTTGTTTCGTTCAGAGCGCGCAGCGCGCTCGATGATTGATTGCTGCGCGGTCCATGCAAAATAACCACTGCAGGCAGTCCAGCGCTTGCGAGCAGATGTCCTGCCTTTTCCGGCATCCGCGCGCCTGCGTGTCTCTTGACAGCTATTGCCGACGAGGCCTTCAGGGTCGTCCCTGGCCGATCAATGACGGCCAGAGGCACCTGCCGCATGATCCTTTCCCACTTGCGCCAGCGATGAAACTGAAGGAGGTTGTCGGCTCCCATGATCCAGACAAATCTTACGCCGGGACAATGACGTCGCAGATAGGCGATCAGATCGGCCGTGTATCGTAGTCCCAATTGCGCCTCGATATCGGTAACGACGATACGTGGATCCCGCGCCAGTCGCCGCGCTGCGGACAGACGGGCGAGCAACGGAGCCGGCGCTCGGGTCTCTTTCAGCGGATTGCCGGGCGTCACCAGCCACCACAGACGATCAAGCCTCAATCTCGTGAGCGCCAGTCGCGACGCCAGCAGATGTCCCTCGTGCGGCGGATCGAAAGAGCCGCCGAACAGGCCAATCCGCAACCCCGGCGCATGGGGCGGCAGGCGGATAGGCCGTTCGCCCCGGCTCATCAGCAGCGAACCTGCCCCGAGCCGTGAACACGGTATTTAAATGAGGTGAGCTGCTCGACGCCTACCGGGCCGCGCGCGTGCATGCGGCCGGTTGCAATGCCGATTTCGGCGCCGAAACCAAATTCGCCGCCGTCGGCGAATTGCGTCGAGGCGTTATGCAATACGATCGCCGAGTCGACCTCCTCCATGAAGCGGCGCGCCGCCGCATCGTCCTGCGTCACGATACAGTCTGTATGGTGCGAACCATAACTCTCGATATGGTCAATCGCCGCACTGATGTCGTCGACAACGCGTGCGGCGATGATGGCGTCAAGATATTCGGCGCGCCAGTCCTCTTCCGTCGCTGGAGTCACGCGCGCATCGACCGCCTGCGTCGCCGCATCGCCGCGCACGGCACAACCGCTATCGAGCAGCGCCTGAATGATCGGCGCAAGATGCGTTGCGGCGCAGGCCTTGTCGATCAGCACAGTTTCTGTCGCCCCGCAAATGCCGGTGCGTCGCATCTTGGCGTTCAGCAAAATCTCTTTGGCCATCTGAAGATCGGCGTCGCGATGAACGAAAACATGCACAATGCCCTCAAGATGCGCGAATACCGGCACGCGGGCTTCTGACTGGACACGCGCGACAAGACTTTTACCGCCGCGCGGCACAATGACGTCGATCGCGCCCTCAAGTCCGGCAAGCATGGCTCCGACAGCGGCGCGATCCGGCGTGTCAACCAAAGAAATTGTTGCGGGCGGCAGTCCGACCTCTACGAGTCCGGCAACTAGCGCCGCATGGATTGCGCGCGACGAACGCAAACTCTCCGAACCGCCGCGCAGGATCGCGGCGTTGCCGGCTTTGAGGCAAAGGGCGCCGGCGTCCGCCGTAACATTGGGGCGGCTCTCATAAACTACGCCGATCACGCCAAGCGGTGTCGCGACCCGTTCAATGATCAGGCCGTTTGGCCGTTCGAAACGCGCCAGCACCCTTCCAACAGGATCAGGCAAATCCGCGATCTCTTCGACGCCGCGCGCCATCGCCTCGACCCGCTCAGCGTCCAGCATCAGACGATCCAGAAAGGCGGTGGCGGTTCCACGGGCCTGTGCGTCGGCGACATCAAGCCGATTGGCGACAAGTATGGCGTCGCGCCGCGTCCGGATCGCCGCCGCTGCGGCGCGCAATGCCAGGTTCTTGATCTCGGCTGGCGCCAGCGCCGCCGCCCGCGCCGCCTGACGGGCCTGACGACCCAATTCGAGCAGCGTCGCGCCAAAAGAATGCGCCGGCGCCTGGCCGCCAGGGACCGGCGTATCCTGACAAAGAACCTGCGACATGAAACTTTCCCCTTCAATCTGCTCCCTTTGGCTATCACGATCGACGAAGGGGATGAAACCATGCCGACGCGGCTTGCCGGTTGGGATGACGCGGTCTATACAGCCAAAACACGCTCCCTTCGTCTAGCGGTCCAGGACGTCGCCCTCTCACGGCGAAAACAGGGGTTCGAGTCCCCTAGGGAGCGCCAATTAAATCAGATACTTATTTCCTTTTTAATTAATCCCCTAGTCTTCATACGGAAATTATACGGAAAACATGTGTTGGCGATTTACGGGCAGCTCAGAAAGAATTCGGTGTTGAATGAGCAGAATTTCCTACCCATTGTTAAGCACTTGTCTCGCTGATTTCTTTTCGAAATTCATTTCTCACAACTGACGAAAACTACCTACACATCCCCCCTTTCGCCCGCGTCGGTTAGCGTCCAGACGCGTCGCAAAGAGTTATTCATCCCGACCAAAATACTTCAAATTAGAGTGCGCTTAATGGAGGCAACAACGAATTCCATCACACTGAACGATCGAAATACAGCAAAGTCGACTCTGCAACTCTATTTCTCCGCTCTCTCACATTCCCTCTGGCGCACATCCGATGTTTACGTAATCAATCCGGTCTCAACCGGAGACCAAACCATGAAAACGCTGTTTGCAATCGCTGCGCTTCTTGCCCTGGCCACGCCTGCCGGCGCGACCGAGACCACCTTCTTCACCGAGTCGAGCGGCAGATCGATGGGCTCGGCGGACCGCTTCGGCGATATCACCTTCTACAATGACGCCCAGGGCCGGCCGATTGGATCGTCCACCCGCTTTGGCAACCAGACCTTTTATGACGATCCCTCGGGCCGCTCGGTCGGGTCGTCGACCACCTTCGGCGACGACGAGTGAGTGACGATGCGCCCCCGCCGCCGATTCCGCCGGAATTGGCCACGAAACTCTGGCGAGCGGTGTGCAGGGTCATGGACAAGGACACGCGGGACCGGCTGGCGATCGCGGGCGTCGACCTTGATGATGCTGGATCCTATGCGGTGGCGGAATTGCGGGCGATGGATCGCTCCGGCCGCCGCCGCTGGCTCTTGCGCCTGTGGCCCTGCCGGTCGATGCCGACGCCACCCCCGGACATGCGCTGGATGTCTTTTCGGAAATTCTTCGGCCGCGTTCTGCCCGACGACACGGTGATCGACGCGGCCGGTCAAAGATATGCCGATATTTATGATTGGCTTTTCAGTCTGGCGCCGCTCGGCCCCGACCTGCCAGACTTTCCTCACGCTGGGCCGGCTTCTCGTAAATTCCAGTCTAATAGCACTTCTCTCTTGTCGTGCTCTTTGTCTAATTTAAAGCCTCATAAAACCACTGAGCGAAATAGACAAAATATAAGAGGCAACAAGCGGGAAAATTCTTAACTGTTTTAAGAATTAATACCCTGTTATATTTCAATGCAGAGAAATAGGATAAATAAAAATGGATGACTGTTTTGTATCTTCAAGCGATGCGAACGCATTAATATTTTCAACAATGGTATTTGGATTGATGTGTTTATTTTTGTTTATAAAAAATAGAGATGATCGTTGGTCCTATAAATCGCGGAGACAAAGTGTACCACTGAACCGGGTTGGCGCTGGCTCTGCTGGCGGCGCAAAAGTGTACCGGTCCTGACCGTCCTGCTCCATGTCACTGATTGGCATGGAGAGGTCGAAGGGAT